>NZ_JCALEE010000004.1:0-385375 GCF_059813225.1 Mycobacterium sp. NGS16 | reverse complement strand
TTAGCTCCACCATGTGATCTCTCGGGAGATCCCGGACAGGCTGAACCCTCATTGTTCGGCCTGTTTTCGTTTTTGGTGCCATCGTGCGTAGCGGTCTTTGCCTGTGGGTTGGTAGTCGCGGGTGGGGTCGATGGTGAGTTCTCGGAGTAGTTCGCCGGTGGTGGCGTCGATGATGCGGACGTCGAGGTTGTGGATGAGCAGGAGGACGGGGGTTCGGGCGAGGGTTCGGCCCATGCCGATGTGGTGGAGTTTTCCGTTGACGCGCAGGGTGAGTTTGCCGTCTGGTATCTCGATGTCGCAACAAATCGGCGGCGTTGGGGATACGGTCCGTTCAGACGGGCTGCGTCTGTGGAGAACGTACGATTTCCGCAGGTCAGGCCAGCCGATCCCGAATCACAACAGTGTAGTTTGCTGTGGACAAAGCCTCGGGATGTCGGCGTTGTCCGGCGTGTCGCGTGTCGCCCCGGCGTGCTCGGCGGAACGCATCGGCACTTCGACTCAGGAGTGGTCGTCGTTTTCGGCCAGCTCGAGGTGAGTGCCGATCAGTCTTATTGATCGGTGTCCACCGAAACGAGCACGCTGGCCCGGGGAGTGATGAAATACCCTGTGGCCCTTGATACTCCACTCAACACCCGCCAGCTCGATGTACTCAGTTGGATCAACGAGGGTTGTCCAGATGGCCGGTGGACAAGCTCTTCGTACAAAGCAACTGCCGCGGCCTTGCAGAATCGGCGGCTTGCCAGTGTCACCAAGAAAGGCGGCTGGAAGGCGACGATCGAGCCTGCGGGTGCCTACTATCTGAAGCACGGCGACTATCCGACTGATCACTTCCCAAATAAGCGGCGATCGTATAGCCGGATTATGCGGTTGGCGCATTCGGAGCAAGGTAGGCCGCAACGACCGCTCACCAAGCCAGCGCCCGATGAACCGACCCCAACCCGAAAACTGCTGCAGGACATCATCGAGGAGGGTGGCGTCCTGGAGCTCAACACCCGTGACGATGACACCAACTACGGGAGCCTGGTCGCGATTATCAACCGGCGGCAGATGGCACCAGACGGCCAGCAAGTGATCCTGATGGATGGCGTCGACTACTACCACAAGGTGCTGCGGCTGTCGTCGGTAGCGGAGTGGAAGACGCAACCGCCAGCCGAGGTCGTAGCTGCCGAACGCATCGGGCGCTGGCACCCCGCGGTGGCAGCGCTGCGCAGTGAGAATCGGCTGAGTTCGATTGGATCACCGCAGCGCCAGCGAGCGCTGCGCTTGTTGCACGCCCTGGCACGAGAGGCCGAAGCTCGCGGTTACACCGTGCAGGAGCGGCCGAGACGGGAGCCTCGCGGGTACGGCTACCACGACCGTGACCGGCTGTCCGGCTGCGTGATAGTCGGCGTGACGCCGATCAAGTGCTCGGTCGGGATCGCTCAGCTGAAAGACAAAGTACCGCACGAAGCGACGAGCAAGGAACTCGAACGCGCCAATCGCGAATCGTGGTACCGGATCCCGACCCACGACTATGTACCGTCAGGGCGCCTGTCAATCACGCTGAACACCGACAGTCGCTACTCGTCAGAGGTGTCGTGGTCGGATACCAAGACAATTTCACTGGAGTCGCGGCTGCCGGACGTCATGACCTTGTTCGAGCGCTGGGCGCTCATCCACACCGAACGTACCGAAGCCGAACGCCTCGCCGAGGTCGAGAAGCAGAAGCGGATCGAGCGTGAAAATGAGCTCGCCCGCCAGGCATACGTGCAGCACGCGCTCAGCGAACGGCTGATTGCCGACCTCAACGATTGGGAGCTGGTCGGTAGGCTGCGTCACTACCTCGCGGACATGGCTGACCGCATTGAGCACCTCACCGACGATGATGAACGCGTGGCAGCGGTCGAATGGCTGCAGTGGTGCAAGCAGTACACGGCCAAGCGCGACCCATTGTCGAAGCCGATCCATCAGCCGAAGATCAAGCCGCCGGGGTACGCCGAGGTGCAGGAGTTCAGGACGCGGCTGGGGTTTGGTTCTGGCTATTGGTGATCACCCACACGCCAGGCCTCGGCCGGCTACCAGTAGTACACGCGTGATGGCGGAGCGAGATCGTCGAACGCTGACTCATCACCGAGACGCCACCGGCGAAGCGCGGAGCGCAGTGCCATGCGATCGCGATGTCGCTGATTGCGATTCTCCTGTCGATGCTGCGGACCCCCATGGCACATCCAGCACGAGCAGACATTGATCCCGGTGTAGCGGAAAGTCCAGTGACAGTGAGTCATTGGCAACCACCCATCCCAATTGGTGGGAGGGCGTTCGGGAAGATCGCAGACGGCGTGATCGGATGCGTGCTGCGCGTCGGCGGTGAGATCGCCGCGGGCAAGTCGAACCCATAACGGATCGTGGGCGTCGGTGCGGGACAAGGCAGTGCCTCCAGGGGACTACTGGCCCCTGCCCGCTACCCCCGGATGAGGACGGACAGGGGCTGCGGTGTCTCCACCGAGTCCCGCGCCCTGCGGTATACCGTGCTCATTCCACCAACGTATCAGCGACAGCAAATCGGAAAAGCGAACTACTCATGCGTCATGACCGCGATTGGGTTGTTCAAACCACAGCAGTCCGCCCGGCTCCTCGGACCCGACCGCGTGACCCATCGCCCATAGCCAGTGATCGTCTTCGTACCGATCTGGCGAACCTTCGGAAAAATCAACCTTCGGGAACGGGTTGCAGTTGTCACCGTCACCACGATGTGCGGCGGCGCGACCCAGACAGAACGGACACTCGTTGTGGTCGTCGACGTTGTCCACCGTGCGCTGGGTGATCCGTTCCTTCCGGCCGTCGGGTTGTTCACGCTCGTCTTCCACGCCTTCGATGCTTCCAGCTGGCACCGACAACCCGCGATCGAAGCAACGATGAGTTGCGATATGGTCCGTAAGCTCAGCGCAATGTCAGTGGGCCGGCCATCCGAGCGAAGCTATGAGCCGTTCACCGGCGAACACCTCGACCGGCTGGTCAAGATTGCGCTCGATGACCAGGCCGCCATGTTCGCTCGCAGTCCTAATCTGTCGGTGTATCGCGACCGTTTGCTACTGATCGCACTCTGCCAAGGTGGTGCGCTTCACTACCTTGACGGCAAGAACGGGGTCAAAGACATTGACGTGTATAGCTTCTATGCCAGGCATCCGGCCGTGCGCATGCACCCATTCCGCCATACGGAAGCGGACTTCGGACCGTCTGAATTCGGGTACCGTCCAGCGGATTTAGAGATTCGAGGCAAGCAGTTCGTCGGCCGGGCCGTCGACC
Organism: Mycobacterium sp. NGS16; assembly: GCF_059813225.1. Lineage (NCBI taxonomy): Bacteria > Bacillati > Actinomycetota > Actinomycetes > Mycobacteriales > Mycobacteriaceae > Mycobacterium > Mycobacterium sp. NGS16. The sequence continues at coordinate 382,090 of NZ_JCALEE010000004.1, read as the reverse complement.
TGCTCGTGGGAGCCCTGCCGGTCGGCCCTGACGCCGATCCAATTGAGGCTGTCCGGGACTGGCTTGAGTGGTCGAAGAATGAGACACCGCAACTCCTGAAGAAGAAAGCAGTCGTTGGCCTGTACCCGGATCGCTACCGGGCCAAGGTGGTGTGGCCTAGCCCTTAGTATTTGCTGGCTGAGATCGCCGATGCGAAATAGCTTGCAGCTAAACAAAATACGTAGCACATCCAGTAGATGTGGCGTTGCCCACACCTTGCGCCGATGTTCGAACAATTGTACGATCAGTGGCCATGTCGCGTGGGTGATTTCTGATCGCGTGCCGCGCGGCTGTCCCGCCGAACTCCCATCGAAAGGTGTCACCGATGGCTCACCGCACTCCTATCCGCCACGGCGAGATTCTGCTGCTGCCGATCGATGCCACGCCGAACGGCACCAGTGCACAGGTGACGAGTTGCATTGTCGGGCACAGTGAATCGGGTCATCACCACGTACTCGAGAGCGATGACGTCTTCGAGCAGATCGTCGCGGCGAACGGTGACCTGTTCGTCGACCTCGACCGGCCTACCCCGCTTCGCCACCACAAGACCCACCAGCAGCACCGAGAGATTGTTGTTCCGGCGGGCGCATGGAAGGTCATTCGCAAAACCGAGTTCGACGTCCGATCGTCAGTCGCGCCGCGGCGTGTCGTCGCCGACTGACCATGGCCTTCAGCCGGACCCGAGTCGTTGAGCTCGTCGCCGCGTTCTATCGATCCCTCGGCGCGCACACCGGCACCAAGTACGTCGTGGTGGCCAATCTCGATGAAGCGCTGCGATTGGCGGCGGCGCACCGGGTCGACGCGCGGCTGGCGGACCATCCGCTTCGGCAGAGTGCACGCACACTCGAGGATTTGGACGAGGACCGCCGACGCCTGGGCGGCATCCAGCGGCTGGTCTTTGGACATGGGGCACGGCGATACGTCGCGAGCCGCCGCATCTTCTGGCTGAGTGACCTCGTCGTCATCTCCGCCGACAATGCTGTCGGTTTGAAGAGCGCGATCGGTGAAGCAAGCTGTAGTGGCTTGGGCTGGCTGATCGCCGCCGATCGGATGGCGATCATTGTGCCAACACCAGTCGTGCGGCTCGCCGAGGGGCGAACAGATGTCCTTCACGACGACAGCGTCCGCATGGCGATCGTCTGGCCCGATGGCCACGGCTACCACTTCCTCCACGGCGTCCACTTCGACAGGCGGTTGTACTTCCAAGTGATCAACCACGAGCTGCTCATCCAGGACATCGCCGCGCTCGCCGACGCCGATCAACGGGCGGTTGCCTTGCAGTACCTCACCTTTGAACAGCTGGTGATTGATTCTGATGCAACGCTCATCGACCGCGGCGTCCGCGGCACCTCCCTGTACCGCTTGGAACTGCCGCCGCGCATGGCCCGCGACCGTAAGCGGGGGTATGGCAAGTACGACTACTTCATTCACATGCGCGACGCCAGCCACCCCGAGCGTGAGTTCGTCGAGTGGGTGGATCCGCAGGTTGCCCAATTACGCGACGCCGAACTCTGCCAAGCGCACGCGTTCGGCATCAGCCTCGACGACTGGCTGTCGATCGAGCATGAGGGATAGGAAGCCATAAATGTCTCTATGGAACTGGAAAGCGTCACTACGGAACAGAAAAGGAACAGCGTCATCATGCTTCCGGATGAGTACGACATACTGATCAACGTCACCTACCATGGTGTCGCCGTGCAGATTTCAGACCGCTCCACCGACCAAATCACGCATGAGCAGAACGACTTAGACGATGTCAACGCTGCGATCGATTACGTTGTGCGGACGATCAAGGTAGACACGGCTGGGTAGTGTCGCCTCGGTTTCTCACCCTCTTAATCGTGAGAGTCGTTGTGCGACAGTGCTCCACGGCACGTCATTATTGAGATGGCTCCAAGAGAATCGGAGCGCACCGTCGATACGCTCCTTCGGAAGTTCTGCGGCGACGAGAACATGACTCGGTTCGTACTTCTGAGAGGTGCATGCCGATCCGTTCGACACCGCAACGACGTCCTTGAGGGCGACGATGGCGGCTTCGGCGTCGACGCCCGGCACTGAGAAGTTGAGAGTGTGCGGCACCGTGCGCGCTTCGTCACCGTTGAGTTGAATTTCGAGCGGCGACAATGCGGCCAGTGCTTCCCGTTTGATCGCCGCAACGCGCTCGGATCGGGTGTCGTATTCACGAAGCGCCAGCTCGGCGGCAAGGCCAAGGCCGGCAATCAGCGCAACCGGAAGCGTGCCGGGCCTGAGTCCTCGCTCCTGCCCGCCACCGAACATCAGTGGTGCTAATGGGATGCGCCGGAAACCGCGGCGCCGGGTCACAAGCGCGCCAATGCCTTTGGGCGCAAAGACTTTGTGTCCGGAGACGCTGAGCATGTCGATCCGTGGAGACCGCAGGGGCTCGATGAGCTTGCCGAATGCTTGGGCCGCGTCCACGTGGAAGTAGGCGTCATGCTGGTCCAGCGCCGCGGCGATGTCGGCGATTGGTTGAATGACGCCGGTCTCGTTGTTGACGGCCATGACCGATACAAGGAGCGTGTCCGGGCGGATGGCGTCGGCAATAGCGGTCGGATCGACCCATCCGCCGCGAGTTGGCGGCACCAGCGTGACGTCGAAACCACGATCCACGAGCGCAGCGAGCGGTTCCAACACCGCTTTGTGTTCGATCTGGGTCGACACGATGTGGCGCCTGCCAGCCGCCTCACCTGAGGGCGCCAAGCCGAGGATCGCCAGGTTGTTACTCTCCGTTGCGCCGCTCGTAAATGTCACCTCATCGGGACGGGCGGTGACTACTGCGGCTACCTGCTCTCGGGAGAGGGCCACGCGTTCTTTGGCGATCTGCCCATATCCGTGCGTACGGCTGCCCGAATTGCCGAACTCGTGCGCCATGTAGGTCATCACCTCCGCCGATACCCGTGGGTCCACCGGTGTCGTGGCATTGCAATCCAGATAGATGGGGCGGCCAGCGGTTTCTGAGACCGGAGAACCCGGTGCGGCGGATCTGTCGGTGGGCGTGTCTACCGTCATGATCCAAGACGGTACGCGTAGGTTCTGACATGCGTTCGGAGAAACGCGGCCACGTGTACGGATTGCGTTTTCCGAACAAATACGGTAGGAGGATGAGAGGTGACGCAAACCACCGCTGCCCCGCATCATTCGCCCGAAACCGCAGGTCGACCCCGTGCTGCCGGATTTGAGTACGTCTTCCCAGCTATCAGAGGGGTTCAGGCCGGTCGCGAGTACTACGTAACGATGTGCCCGTTGCGGCTCATCCCTCGGATGTTTCTGTTCGATGAGGAAGAGCTGACGCCGGAGCTGCGCGCGCAACGCACCCTCAACAAAGGGCGGGTGCCGGAGATCGCGCGATACATCGTGGAGAACAGTGACAGCTACGTCTTCTCTGCCCTGACCGCTTCCGTGGATGCCGATGTTCATTTCGAGCCGATTGCGAGCGATGGGCCCAGTGAGCGGGTCGGCACGCTCACCATCCCGATGTCGGCCCGCTTCGTCATCAACGACGGTCAGCACCGACGTGCAGGCATTCAGCAGGCGTTGGCCGAGAACCCCGCTCTAGGCGACGAGAGCATTGCGATTGTCATGTTCCTCGACGTTGGCTTAGAGCGCTGCCAACAAATGTTCGCCGATCTCAACCGGTACGCGGTACGGCCCGCCAAATCGATAGGCGTGCTCTACGACCATCGGGACGAGATATCAGCGCTAACAAGGCTTGTCGTCATGCGCTCGCCATTTCTGCGCGATCTCACCGAGATGGAGACGTCAAACCTTGCGCAGCGGTCACGAAAGCTGTTCACGCTGTCGGCGTTCTACACAGCGACGAAAGCGCTGCTCGATGGGATCGAGGAAGACTTCGAGCGCCAGGTTGACCTCACGGCAAAGTACTGGGAGTTGGTGGCTGATCAGTTCCCGGAGTGGGAGCAGGTATTCAACCGGGAGATCACGGCCGGCGAAGTGAGGCAGGACTTCATTCACACACATGGCATCGTCCTGCACGCATTAGGCAAGGTCGGCAACAGTCTCTTAAGCCAAAGCAAGGGTGTCCGGGCATGGTCGACAGCCCTCAAGAAGCTGCGCGAACTGGACTGGCACCGGTCAAGCAGCATGTGGGAGGGCCGCGCCGTCATCGGCGGGCGCGTATCGAAGAGCGCCGCCAACGTCCTCCTCACTACGGCGGCGGTGCGCGCTGTAATGGGGCTGCCGTTGCCACCAGACGAACAACGGGCAGAAGACGCATTTCAAGGAGGGGTTAGATGAAGCGGAGTCTGCCTATCTCGCCGAAGCGGCGATCGGCGTTCGACGAACTGGGATTCGCGGCGACCATCGAAACGGTCGTCAACAAGACGCAGGAACTTTATGCGGCTGACGACGTGCCATGGGTGGTCGGCTACTCGGGTGGCAAGGACTCGACTGCCGTTCTGCAGATCGTATGGCTTGCGCTGAAAGGACTTTCGGAGAAGCAGCGCCACAAGCCCGTCCATGTGATTAGTACCGACACGTTGGTCGAGAACCCGGTTGTCGCCGCGTGGGTGACGCATTCGTTGGAGGTAATAGAGAGTGCGGCGCGTGAGGGTGGACTTCCCATCGCACCCCATCGTTTGACTCCGGCGGTGGCGGATACATTCTGGGTCAACCTGATCGGTCGGGGCTACCCCGCACCTCGGCCGAAGTTTCGGTGGTGCACCGAACGCCTGAAGATCAAGCCGTCGAACTCATTCATCCGCGAGATGGTGAAAGCACACGGGGAGGCCATCCTCGTACTAGGAACGCGCAAGGCCGAGAGTTCGGGGCGGTCCCATCGAATGACCGAACTGCAAGCGCGCCGGGTGCGAGATCTCCTGAGCCCGAACAATTCCCTGCCGAACTGCCTCGTCTATTCGCCGATTGAGGACTGGTCCAACGATGACGTGTGGACCTTCCTGATGCAAGAAGCGAATCCGTGGGGCTATTCCAACAAAGAGCTACTCACCATGTACCAGGGCGCCTCGCCGGACGGCGAATGCCCGCTGGTTGTCGACTCCAGCACGCCGAGTTGCGGCGACAGTCGATTCGGTTGCTGGACGTGCACACTCGTCGATAAAGACAAGTCGATGTCGGCGATGATTCAGAACGACGAGGAGAAGGAGTGGATGCTGCCGCTGCTTGATCTCCGAAACGCACTCGATGTCGCCGACGACCGGCACCTCCGTGACTTCCGGCGGATGAACGGGGCGGTCCAGCTCTTCCACGGCAAGCCGATTCCCGGACCGTACACCCAAGCCTCACGTGAGGACTGGCTGCGCAGATTGCTTGAGGCACAGGCGTACATCCGGGAAGAGGGACCCGAGTACGTCCGGTCCCTTGACCTGATTACACAAGCTGAGCTCGAGGAGATCCGCCGGATCTGGGTTGTGGAAAAGCACGAGTTCGAGGACCACCTTCCAGGCATCTACGAACAAGCCATGTGCAGGCCCTACCCCGGCGGACCGCTCGACGAGCATCTGCCTTTGGGCCCGGAACTGATTGAGACGCTGCGGGAAGTAGCCGATGGTGATCGATTGCACTTTGAACTCGTCCGCGAACTACTCGATATCGAACAGCGATACCAGTCTCAGGCTCGTCGTGCCGGACTGTTCGATTCGCTCGAAGGTGCGATTCGACGGAATTTCTACGACGACGAGACTGACGCCACCCTCCGTGCGCACCGACGCAAAGCCGCCATGGAGCGAAACGGCGATCCGACGGACGAACCTGACCCTCTCGACATCATCGATGGATACGTGCGGCAGAAGTCAGGGGAGGAGGTCGCTCAGTGATTCTTGACTCGCTCATCTTGGAGAACGTCGGCACGTATCGAGGAAAGAACGAAATCCGGCTGACACCACCATCTTCGAAGAAGCCCGTTGTTCTCATCGGCGGTTTGAACGGTGCTGGTAAGACGACGATCCTCGAAGCCATCCATCTGGCCCTCTACGGGGTGCTGTCCCAAGCGCGTCGCCGGCGCACCGGTAGCTACGACAGCTACCTCAGAAGCCTTATCCACCACGGCATTCCTGCTTCCGAAGGCGCCGCCGTCGAGCTGACCTTCCACGTCTTCCAGCAGGGAGTGAAGCACAGTTATCGGATCAGGCGTCGGTGGCAAGGCGGCGGTGCTGCTCTCCGCGAATTCGTTCTGGTATGGGTCGATGGGAAGTTCGATGAAGCCCTTGCATCGGCCTGGAGCGAGTATGTCGAGAGCTTTATCCCACGCGGTATCGCTGGCCTGTTCTTCTTCGATGGCGAGCAAATTGAAGCGCTGGCTGATCTGGAACAGTCACAACGTGTGCTGCAATCCGCGCTTGCCGCTCTGCTTGGGCTGGATCTGATCGACCGCCTGGCAATGGATTTGGCCGTGATCCGTCGTCGCCACCGTGGCGCCGAGGTGCCTGAGGAGCTGCGCCAACTTGTCGAGGCAAACCGGACCGCCGTCACCTACGCGCGCCAAGCCGCGGAACTCGCCCAAGAGCAGGTCGGCACTGCGAAGGTGGAGGCGGAGCGGGCCGATAAGCGCCTGAATGCAGTCACCGAGCAATATCGAGCCGCTGGCGGTGGGTTACTCGAGCAACGTGAGGCGGCAGAGGCGCGTCTGATGCTGGTTCGTCAGCAGATTACTGATGTTGACGAAGAGCTACGCGCCGAGGCGGCCGAAGCGGCTCCTCTTCTGCAGGCGACCCACCTGCTGGCTTCACTCGCGAATCAGGTTGCGTTGGAACAGGATGCACACCGTGAGTCACTCGTGATCGATGTCGTTGCGGCACGAGATCAGGTACTGCTAGACCAATTGCAGAAAGCGAAAGTACGCGGGGCGGCGCTGACAGCACTGAAATCATTTATGTCGACTGACGTCGCCGAGCGCCAGGAGGCGTCGGCGCGAGTCCCGATGATCAGCGGGCTTACTGACGGCCGCACGGTTGACGCATTGCAGTCGAGCATCCTGCCATCATCGCGCAAGCGACTGTTATCGCTCGTGGACCGGCGGGACAAGCTCACGGGAGAGCTGGAGCAGGCCGAGCGGACTCTCGTCGCCATTCCAGACCCGGAGGCGCTGGCGACGATCAAGCAAGAACTCGACGAGGCCTCGCAGCACGCGGTGCGCTGCCATGCCTTGCTCATTCAGGCTGAAGACCGGTTGGAGGCGGCACGGCAGGAGCGTGCTCGCGCTGACACCACGTACGAGGCCGCCATGGACCAGGCGGCGCGGGCCACACTCGACGCCGACGATGACCGTCGCCTCGTGGAGCACGCCGAACGCGCACGAAAAACCCTGGACGCCTTGAAGATCAAAGCGGCTGAACGCCATGTCGGTCAGATATCGAGGCTGGTGCTTGAAGCCCTCGGGCGGCTGCTACGAAAGGATCGTCTAGTCACTGACGTTCGGATCGATCCCACCACGTACGCGGTGGAGCTTGTCGGGTCGGACGGTCAGAGTCTTGCGGCCACGGAGTTGTCGGCGGGTGAACGTCAATTACTCGCGGTCGCGCTGCTCTGGGGCCTTGCGCAAGCCGCTGGGCAGCCGCTACCGATGGTCATTGATACGCCGCTCGGCCGCCTCGACGGAGAACACCGTGGTCGACTCGTTGAACGGTACTTCCCTCATGCTGCGCACCAGGTAGTACTGCTTTCGACCGATACCGAGGTCGATGAAGCGGCGTTGAAGACGTTGCGGCCGTTTGTAGGGCGGATGTATCAGCTGGATTTCGATGGCACCACCAACGCCACCACGATCCGACCCGGCTATTTCTGGGAGTAAGTATGGGTATCGAACACATCAGGCTGACAACGACGGGACGCGACCAGCTGGTCACTCTGAAGCGTCGTACAGGCATCACGCAATGGAATGTGTTGTGCCGGTGGGCGTTGTGCCGTTCGTTAGCCGAGGCAGCACCGCCCCCATCAGCGAAGCTTGTCTTCGACAGCAATGTCGAAATGACGTGGCGGGTATTCGCCGGTGAGTATGGCGACGAGCTACTCGCGCTCGTGCGCTACCGGTGCCACGTCGATGGTCTCCCGACCGATGAGGACACCGTGAGCCAACAGCTGCGCCTGCACCTTCATCGAGGCATCGGCTACCTCGTCGGAGATCCCCGTGTAACCAACATCGCCGGGCTCGCGACTGTCGCACTGGACCAGCCGCCAGCCGCATGACGCAGCAGGTCGCGCGTCACCGGACAGCGATGACGCGCGCGGCGTTGTCCCGTCCGATTGCGCTGGCCGTGGCCGACGGTGTTCTGAATACCTCTTTGTCCGTGTTCGATTACGGCTGCGGGCGGGGCGATGATCTGCGGAACCTCAGCGCGCTCGGATATCGGAGTGATGGGTGGGACCCGGGCCACCGACCGGGGACTGCCCTCCGCTCCGCCGATGTCGTAAACCTGGGCTACGTCGTGAACGTCATTGAGGACCGGGTCGAGCGCCGCGAGACATTGCAGCGCGCTTGGAATCTCGCTGCGCAGGTGCTGATCGTTTCTGCCAGGCTGGTATGGGAAGCGAGAGACCTTGAAGGTCGGCCCCACGCCGATGGGGTCGTGACGAGGACCGGCACCTTCCAAAAGTTCTATGAGCAAGCCGAATTGGCAACATGGATCGAAGAGACGCTCGGGGTCAAACCCATCGCCGCGGCACCAGGCATCTTCTACGTCTTCCGCGACACCACCCTCGCTCACGAGTTCCTCGCGACACGGGCATACACCTACCGGCCTCGTGTGCACGTCGATCCGCACGCGGTGTACGAAGCCCATCAAGAGACTTTGGCACCGTTGCTTGACTTCCTTCGCGTCCACGCTCGACCGCCCCGTGCCGACGAACTGGGGGAGGCCGCGGCTCGCATTCGGGAGCAGTTCATGAGTATTGCCCGTGCTACCAACCTTATTCGGCAGGTTACCGATGACGGATATTGGGAACAGGTCGCGCTGCAGCGGCGCCAGGAGCTACTCGTTTACATCGCGATGTCACGATTTGGTCGGCGCCCGCGATACAGTGAACTAGCGAAAACCCTTGCGGCAGATATCAAAGCTCACTTCGGCAAGTATAGCGACGCGTGCCTCCAAGCTGACCGGCTGCTGCTCGCGACCGGTGACCCCGCGATAGTGCTCGTCTCAGCCCGAAGCAGCGGCGTCGGTAAGCAGACACCGTCCGCGCTGTACGTACACCGATCTGCACTCGGGCTACTGCCGCCGGTCCTGCGCGTGTATGAGGGTTGCGGTCGCGTCCTTGCGGGCACCGTGGAACACGCTAACCTCGTGAAGCTGTCGGTCACCGAGCCGCAAGTGTCCTACCTCACCTACCCCGACTTCGACCGCGACCCGCACCCCACCCTGCGATCGGCTATAACCGTGAATCTCCGGAGGCTCAGTGTCGATTGGCGTGACTACAGCCGCTCGCAAAATCCCCCATTGCTTCACCGCAAGGAGGAGTTTGTCGGACCAGATCATCCGAAACGCTCACTGTACGAACGCCTGACGCGGGCAGAGACGAAGGCCGGGCTCTACGAGCACCCCGAGCACATCGGCACGCTCAAGGGTTGGCTGGCCACCCTGGACGCGGCCGGTATGTCGCTTCGGGGGCATCGATTGGCACGTCGTTGAGCAGCCGGTTGTCTTCGTTCAACAAATGCTCGGGCAAGCGGGCATGGTGCGATGACTGCTGCTGAGATACTCGATTTCGTCCGCAGGCGGATGCGACAGTCGTCCTACTACCAACCACTTGTGATCCGTGCACTCATAACTGCCGGCGGCAGTCTTTCGCAGGAGGAGCTCGCGAAGGAGCTTCTCCTCGAAGACCGGTTTGCGGTCGAGAAGGCAGTCCGGACGTTAATGCGTTGGCCGAAAAGCACTTTGGAGAAGCATGGAATTATTGCGTACGATCGAAAGAGTCGCACATTCCAGTTACTCGTTGACCTCGAGGACAGTACGGTTCGGGAACAGATCGTTACTGAGTGTGATTTGGCGATCCGCGGCTGGCAGCAAAAGGAATCACCCAGGGCAGTATCACGATTCTTCAGCGTGATCGAAGCGGCTGGCGGACGCTGCCAGGCGTGCGGTGTGCCCGGTTCCGTACGACCGATCGATGTCGATCACATCGTGCCCCGTAGTCACTCGGTCAAAGGGTTCGTGACGCTGAGGGACGGCTGTCGTGTTCCGGTCGACGACCTGCGCAACCTTCAGGCCCTGTGCTCCCGATGCAATCGGGGAAAGCGTGACGCTTCGACATTCGACTTTCGCCCGACCCGTGAGCGGCTCGCCGAGACCATTCGGGACGTGCTAGAACACGGCGCCAATCTCGGCTATGAGCCATCTGAGCTGATGGCCATGGTGACAATAGAGGCCACGGACTCCGACGCGGTTCAGCCAGAGAGCAGCTGACGGCGGTCCGCGCGAAGGTCCAAGAGTTGCCGGTGCGCGTCGCAGCGATCAACTCATTTGGTGGAGCGCTGCAACAATCGGCCTTCTCAGACCCCCTAGGTATGTGAGAGCAGCTACCGCTGAGGCTCACCGCACGACAACGCCAGCAATCTGGCTTGGGTGTCGGAGGTCGGCGGTAGAATGGCTCTCACCCGACAACTAAATACCAACAACTCCGTAGCGACCGCGTCCCACCGAATGGGGGCCGTAGTCAGGACAGGAATACAGCATGTTTAGTTCACAGGCGCAGTCTGCCTACCTCACCCTCCAGTCCATGGCCATGTCGGCCAAGGACAACTACACCCTCAATCGGGCCGAGCGTGCTCTCGATGAGATCCTCCGGAATCCCGGGAACGCCAAACCTGCAGGTCACCAGGTCCGCAGCGCGTGGGCAAACGCCGGAAAGGTGCTCGATAACCGGCGCCGGATCGTGCCCCAGCTGTCCCTCGATACACCCGGTCTCCAGGTCGCCGAGGCTGATGGAGCCTATGACACCGTCGACATTCTCGACTGGCTGGACCACGCGGCGGTGTCCGCGTCGGATCGGAATGTTCTGCGCAGTCTTGCCGGTGGTGCCGATGCCGAAGCGCTCGCCGACGATGCGGGGGTGCCGGTGCAGCGGCTCCGTGAGCGCATCTCACGCGCCCGACGTGTCGGGTACGCCGACTACCAGTCGTCGGTGGTGGCCGCATGACCGCCCTGCATCTCTCCATGCGCCCGTTGCGGCTGGTGCCATGGATGGTTCGAGCCGTGATTCCGGCTGGCCATATTGGAACGTACGCACTCCGTCGCGGCGGTGGCGTTACCTACATCGGGCGCAGTGACGACCTTCGACGACGGTTGATCGTCCACGCGGCGTCAGATCGGGCCGACTTTTTCACCTATGACCTGCACAGGACATCTGTGCAGGCTTACGAAGTGGAGAGCGCGCTGTTTCACATCCTGGCAGGGGAGGTCACCAACCAGATCCACCCTGCGGCGCCCGCGCACTCCGGCGCAATCTGTCCGTTCTGTCGAGTTGTCGCAGTCGCTGCGCTCTCGGAACGAATCAACTTCCGAAATTACCCAAGCCATGCGGCGTAACAGGCGACACCGTGCCTCGCTCCTTAAGAAAGGAAGATCAAAATGACTGACAACCCAGTTTTCATCGTACCCGATAGTTCAGGGAAGACACCACGAGGTGCCGCCAACACGTCAGACGGTACACACGCTGACATCATTCAGATCGACACTGCGCTGGAGTCCATGCGCGACTCAGGATTCGATTTGACGGCGGCAGCTGGTGAGCCCATTGATAACAGCATCGAGGCGGATGCGTCGTTGATCCGGGTGCAGACCGCTTACGGCGAAGGCAAGCGTGCGATTAATGAGATCGCCTTCGCCGATAACGGCATGGGGATTAGCCCCAACATCATGGCGCGCTCGCTTTCGATGGGGTTTAGCTCTCGGTACGGGCAACGCGCCGGGCTCGGTCGGTTCGGCGTCGGCATGAAGCTGGCCGGCCTAAGCCTTGGCCGACGCATCGATGTCTTTACAAAGCGGCGCGACAGCGAGGATATCTGGCACGCCTACATAGACCTGAACGAGATCAGGGACGGGAAGCAGACCCACATTGAGTCACGGGTTGTGACCGCATGGCCTGAGGACCATGCCCAGCTAATGGCGGGATCCGATGGCCAGCCCTTCGAGTCCGGGACGTTGGTCGTGTTCGGCAAGATCGATCGCCTGACGAGCGGAGGACACTACGGCACCGCACTCGACGAGAAGCTGAGCGAGCTGCGGACCTTCATTGCCCGTACGTACCGCTTCTTTCTCGATAAGGGACTGCACATCGAATTAGACGGGAAGCCGGTCACGCTGCTCGACCCGCTGTTCCGTCTGGACAATCCGCGGATCATCAAGCGGTACAAGCCGGCTGATGTTCGAGGCGTCGTCATTGACGAAGGCGAGATCGAGATCGCAAACAAGCAGAGCATCTACGTCACAGTGACCCTTGCGCCTCCAGAGTTTCGTCACCGTTCTGGTGATGGCGGTAATACCGACCACCTCGGCCGTGACATCAGGGAGTTTCAGATCGCTGAGAGCGCTGGAAAGATCAGCATGGTTCGCAATGGCCGCGAGATCAATTACGACATCGTGCCCCGTCTGTTGCCGGCTGGCATCGACAAAGTTGATCGTTACATCGGTATCGAAGTGAAGTTCCCTGCTGAGCTGGACGAGTTCTTCCAGGTGCGAAACGTCAAGCGCGGCGCTGTCCCGGTAAGGAAGCTCCGAGAGGAACTCAGGGGATGGCTGGAGCGGCCGGTTCGGCAGGCACGGCGCGAAATCCGCGAGCACTGGGGTGAGGTGGAGACGAGGGAGCGTGCGAACACCGACTCGTACGAAAAGGTCACCGACGCCGTGGCGCATGTCGAGAAAACCAGCCCCCGCGGTCAAGCCGGAAGGGATGTCAGCGATGAGGAGACGACCAGAATCATCGATGAGATTCTCGAGGATCTCAAAGTTGCCGGCTCGGAGGATCAAGAATCCATCGATAGTGTCCGAAAGCGTCTCGACGAGAAGCCGATCAACCTGGTCGATGCGCAATGGCCGGGTTCGGACTTATTTAGGATTCGCCATCTCAACGGTCGTGCCATCGTGGAGATCAACCATCGACATCCAGTATGGCGAGATGTATTCGACCCCCTCAAGAAGGTTGCAGATGACGGTGGTGCCGGGAGCACCGAGCAGGAGTTGGTCGCGCTGATCCGTAAAGCGAGCGCGGCGATCGAGGTGCTGGTGCTTGCGTATGCGAAAGCCGAGAACCTCCACGTGGATCCAGATACGCAATTCGAACAACTGCGCACGTACTGGGGCACATTTGCGAAGGCATATCTGGGCGAGGTGATCAAGAAAGACTAGGCAAATCTATTGGACACATTCCCGTTGGCCGAGTTAATGACTCAGCCAACGGGGATGTTCCGAATGGGGGCGGTTTAGCCCCAAGACACTCCGCCGAGCAGCTCCTGGACTGGAAGTGGCTTTGCTCCACCGCTTTCGGCCAAGATATCGGTCACGAGGTCGATAACGACGAGGTCGACCGGCTGGTGGCGGACGTTAATCTGCTCCTGGATGTATTCGAGACCGCCATTGGCGAACTCCTCGAAGATCTTGATCCGTTCCTCCAGTCGCGAGCCGTCCATGATCTCCGGGTCGTCCGAGACAACGTTCGCGGCGATCATGTTGATGAGCGCCTCGCTGAAGCCCGGATCGGTCAGCACCCCGTATCGAATCGGATCGCCGGAGCTGGCGGTGAACGGAACGCGGCGCTGCTGGTGAAATCCGACCGCGGCCGCAAACAAGAGAATGTCGCGGTAGGTCGGAAACTTGGCCTCATTCTGCATCTCCTGGATCAGCACCTCGTGCTGTTGCGGCCGACGAACCCGGACCTCGCCCTGCGCGGCTGTCACTTGATCTCCTTCAGTTCGGAGTGGTCGGAATCGTCGGATCGTATGTAGGGATACGACGAACCTTCAAGCTCGATGTCCTCGGCGATACCGCCTGTCGCGGTGGTGTGGGCCTCGATGACGCCGAGATGGCTTACATAAGGAAGCAACTCCGTGACCACCTTGCCGAGTCCTTGGCTCTTGCTCACGAGAACCACCAACTGTGGCGCCATCTGCGCGAGCGCTCGCGACACCGCTTCCTGGTAGTCCTGATCAAGTGAGCCAAATGCCGCGTCCATGACGATCGGGAAGGTGCCTGCATCGACCGCAGCTTCGCCTTCAGCCCGTCCGCCTTTGCGGATTTCACGCGCCAGCTTGGAAACTGCGGCCACAAAACTGAGACTCAGAATTTGGTTCTCGCCAGTCGATTTCGGAACAGGCAGTTCCACACCATTGACGTTCTGATGCAGCGTCAGCTCGAAACCCTCGTTGAGGGTCGGGACATACGGCTTGAAGGTGATGCCCTTGAACACCTCCTTAACCTCGGCGTCGAGTCGCTGTCGCATGTCTTCCTCGCGGAAGGCAAGAATCTCCTCCAGCGCCTTCTTCACTGCAAGGACCATCTCTGATCGCGAACGGGCCTTTTGGGCCAGCTCGTCAGTTACCTCCGCCCGCGAACGCTCTCGCGATTTCTGATCGATCTCTTTCTCAATGGATTCAAGCTCTGCAAGCAACGATCCCTTACGCTGATTCTTGACTGCGATGCGGCCGTCCAGATCGATTCGTTTTGCTTCCAGCTGCTGTACGTCCTCCAGTCGGCTGTCTTTGAGCTTGAGGTCTAGCTCCGACTTACGCGCCTCAAGGCGCGAAACTCGTTCTCGCTCAGTCTGAATCCGATCAAGCAAGCTGCTCAGCGTATCCCGAAGGCTCACTCGGGCGTCCGCCAGCGGATCAATCTGGCCGCTGAGGCGCTGCCACGCGGTCTCTACCGCCTGCAGCCCTGCACGTTGGCGCCATTCCTTGACGTGGTCCCATGGAGCGCTATGTTCTGTCAGCGGTGTCCCACAGATGCACGCCCCTTCTTCGAGCAACTGGTCAACGAACTCGCGCTTTAGCGGCGCCGGCAACGCTCCCTTTTGGTACAGGTTGTCGGCCATCGCCTTCGTCTTCTCACCTAGCTCCTCGGTAAACGCCAAGAATCCTTTAGTCCCGATTAGCAACGAGCGCTCGGTACGTGCCGCGGTGTGGGCCGTACGCG
Source organism: Mycobacterium sp. NGS16 (assembly GCF_059813225.1). Lineage (NCBI taxonomy): Bacteria > Bacillati > Actinomycetota > Actinomycetes > Mycobacteriales > Mycobacteriaceae > Mycobacterium > Mycobacterium sp. NGS16. The sequence continues at coordinate 366,935 of NZ_JCALEE010000004.1, read as the reverse complement.
CCTCATTCAGTTCGGTTGAGACCGCGTCGCGTTCGGCTTGGATGGGCGCGGCTTCATTGTGTTGCCGCAGGAGTTCCAAGGTTGCGTCGCGCTCCTCGGTCAGGCTGGCGATGTCGCCCTCGATCAGCTTGAGATCGTCCTTCGCTTTGGTCTGCCGGTCCGTGAGTGAATCGATTGCATCCTGTATCGCACTTGCTGTTTCGCCACCATGTTTCTTGAGTTCGTCGGTGAGCTTGCGATTCACTTTTGGCAGGTGGGTGATGGCCCGCTCGACCTGCTCCAAGTCGAGCAGTACCTTGATGTCCTTCTGCACTTCGGCGTAGGCGCCCTTCTTCACCAGGTTCTCGATCCGCTCACCGTTGAAGAAGAAGAACCGGCTGACGCCGACGGGCAGGATCGTGTGGATCTTCTCCTGCGGGACCTCGACCACTTCGGATGATCCATCCGCTCTGGTCGTCCAGAGTTGCAAGGTGGGGGACAACGGGCCTTGGTCGTCAGACTCCTTACGAAGGTGCGCGCTCCTACGCAGGCGGTAGTCCTGACCTTCGTGGTCGAACCGGATCTCCACGGCGACCTCAACTGAATCGCCGATGGGGAGCGCTCGCCAGACGCTGTCAGTGATCATTCGGTGTTGCTGCTCAACGTCTTCGGACATGTTGCCGTACAGGCCCCATGTGAAGGCGTTGAGGAGTGTCGTCTTGCCGGCGCCGTTGGCACCGAAGACCAGCGTCACCGGCTTGATGGCATCCGATGTGAGGTCGAGGGTCTGTGTTCCCTTGAACTGCCGGAAGTTCGTCAGCGTGATGGAATGCAGCTTCACGGAATTATCTCCTTCACGGCCGCGAGTAAATCCTCGGTTGCGTCGTACGCCGTGATATGAAGTTTCGCGCGCTCAATCTCCAACACCCGCTTCAACAGTGCTAGCTGCTCCGGCGTCAGCTCCTCCAGCACCTGCCGCTCTGTCCGCTTATCCGTCACACCGTTTCCTTCATCGTTGGGTCCTGCCCGTTGGTTATTCGTCTACTACATATCCATGAGTTGATAGGGCTCCTTAAGGGGACGCAAGGCCCGTAAAGTCGTTTCATAGTTTTCCGACAGCTTCCCAAATTCGTTGGCCCTCTCTAATTCTCGTATGAGAAGAGCCCGCTCTACGGTGAAATTGACCGGAGCTCCCGCCGGAGGAACAACCAAATAATCGAGGATCTCGGCGCGTTCCTTCCCAGGTGCGCGGCGAAGCAGACGGCCGCGCCGTTGGATGAACTGGCGTGGATTACTGCTACTGGCAAGGAGATAACCCACTCGGGCGTCGGGTATATCTACTCCCTCGTCCAGGCAGCGCATCGCGATCAATGTGCGAAGGTCGCTGCCGCTGCCGAATCGTCGTAGCAGAACCTTGCGTTCGCCGCGCGGCGTCTCCGAAACATAGGTATGTCCCGACAGACGAAGTTCGTTGCCCACCAGGTGCATAACCTCGTCGACCTGTCTCGGTCCTGGCGGCTCTCCAGGCTCAGTCGGCCGCCGCCCTTCGGCGCAGTAGATGAGTTGGAACCACTCATCGCGCCGCGCATCCAAATCGGCTCGCAGTGCGGCGATTTTGCCTTCGGCATGTCCGAGGACCCCGGCCCGCTGACGGAGCAAGAAGCCGAGTGGCGAGTTCGGGTCCGAATCCTTCAGGTTGTCGCCGGAGGCGATGCGCTTGGCAATCTGAGCCGAAAGGTCCACATAGAGATTGGTCTCGGCGGCATTGAGCTCTATCAGACGAGGAACGTAGAGGTAACGCGTCAGCGCACCCATCTCGATTGCCTCGCCGAGACCGAGTTCGAAGCACACTAGTCCGAAGTAATCAGTGAGGGCATCGGTCCCTTCATCGTCGAACCACCGCTCGGGTGTCGCTGAGAGTCCGAGACGGTAGGTTGCGTTCTGCGGCAGGGCCGAACGGTATGTTGCGGAACCGAGGTTATGTGCTTCGTCAGCGATGACTAGCAGTGGTTGTGTAATCCGCGACAGGATCGATTGGAAGCGCTGACCGGAGAAGGAGTCGTTCGTTGCGATCATCGCTACGACGGGGCGTTGACCCATGCGCGCTGCTGCCAGTTGCTCTTCGACGATCGGGAGCCACTTCTCACTCGATTCGTACACGGCGATCGGTCGTACACCGAAGTCTTCGACTTCGGTAATCCATTGGTCAACCAGATGCGTCAGCGGCGCCAGAACTAAGAGGATCAGCGGCTCTTCGCGCTCACGCAGCAGATCGCCAAGCTTAGTGGCGGCTATCAGGGAGGTCTTGGTCTTACCGGTGCCGGTCGCCATCTTGAGGATGCCGCGACCTTGCTGTCCAAGCCATGCCATGACCGCCTTCCGTTGGTAATCACGGACCTCAAGGTTCGACGGGATGCTCAGTCGCGTGGGTTCATTCACTTCTGCCGGGTTTGGCGTTAACGCGTTGTCGGTGGCGGGCAATGGGCGCGATGGCCGGTCGCTGCCAAGTTTGATGAGCCGTTCTCGTGCGATATCCGGGAACCGTTCGACGCTGAGATTCGGTGTCTGGTTAGACCAAAGGGATTGGAAATCGGCTTCCAGTCGGAGGGCGCGGGTGCCATCTCCGGACACCCATCCTCGGTAAACCTCGAGCGATTCGAAATTGGCCATCAGGCCGCCATAGGTCTCGTTGCTACTGCCGGTGAACCCGACCAGGTCACCGAGCCCGTCCCTGAAGACGCCGATTTTCTCGTGGTAGATGCCGACCCGGCCCTCTTGCTCGACGAACGCGAGTTTGATGTCGAGGCGTCCGTCGGCAATGAGTCGCCCCAGCAGACCAAGTCCGTCGAGAACCGTGTCCGGCTGATCCTCGTCGTCCAATTCGCGCAGGGTCGCTCGTTCTAGTACTGCGCGAACGTCGTAGCCACGCTCGATATCAACGATGTCATCTTCGTTGAGATGAGGAGACGCGATGAGCCGCATCGATCCGCCGCGTTCAGCAAAGATCTCGATGCCGCGTGCGTACAGCGCAAGGCTGGTGGAGGTGAAGTAGCCGACCGCCCTGCTGTAGCTCGTTGCAACGGTGAACGCTGGGACGAAGAAGTTGCGGACCACGTCTTCTCGGTCGCTCCGATACCGGTCGTTCAGAGTTAGGGAGCGGAGTCCTCGTGGTGTATCGGTCACAAAAGATCCAGAATCTCGTCTACGTCGGCGTTATGGGTACGTCCCGCGGACGAATGGCCCGTCTCAAGCTGCTCTCGAACCGCTAGGAGCAGGTCGGCAATGTCATCGTCGCCGCGCGCACGGTAGTCCCCGATGATGCTGGACACTGGAGAATTCTCGGGCAGCTCGATTGCAGACGCCAGAGCGACGCGTGCTTCGGCGGAATCGGCGGTCGGGCGCGCTCCGATAAGAGTTAGGGCGTCCGTGAGCGGTTCGTCGACGATGTCACGCGCCTGCTCAAAGCTAAAGCTGTGGTCGTCATGAATGACAAGGAACGCCTCGGTGCCGGCTGCAACGTCCTCGTTCATGAGAAACCGACGAATCGTGCCGAACTGCGGCTGGATGCCGGTCCAGGCGATCGACTGCGGTCCGAGCGGAGAGTCTAGTTGTTTCGTCTGTCCCTCATTGAGGTCGAGAATCGTCGTAATCGCCATCGGCGCAACGGAACCGCTGCCGCGGAGGTGGTCGGTGGTTATGCGAACGCGGTATGCCCATGCGTCGGGACGCCGGAATAGTCGCCGCGTCTGCCGCGGAGATTTGCGGGCGGTCCGCTCGCCGCCCAACTGAACGATTCCATCCTTCGTCGTAAATGGTGCCGCGGCCGAATACGCGATGACGCTACTAGCGCTCACGCTATACCGGCCAGTGATGTACTCGACGACGTCTTCCAGGTGTGCCCGTCCGCCGCCACGGGCCACGAGTTCACGGATCATCGAACGAATTCCCGTGTATGCCTCCAGGCCCCATTCCTTCAGAGCCCAGCGGTCACGGTCAACGCGATCGAAACGGTCGTCGGCGCCAAGTGAGTTTCCCAGCGAACGCGCGCTTCGATCGAAGACGAATCGGTCGACAATCTCCTGGGAACTCAGCGGCGAGCCCTCCAAGAACAGAACGGCCGCTGCATAGTCGCCAACTGACGACGTCCTTGTCAGCACGTACTCCCCGCTTATGACGAAGCCGCAGTGAGTCAGCCACGCCGCGGTGATGGCAGCCTTCCTGTCGGGTTGCCCTGACTCAACCAGTTCCAACTCGTCGAGCCGGATTACGCCGTACTGATTCGCTCGCTCTGCAAGTTGAGTACGCGTGAACTCTGTTGCCGCGCTCATCGTAGGTACGACACACCAGCCGTCTTCGATTTCGTAGGCGTCATCGAGTCGGTCGAGCACTCGCCAGGCAGGTTGACCGACGCGTTCGACTGTCTTGCCGAGCGCCGGAATCATCTCTAAGAGATCGTCGAGTGGACGAATGGTTCCGATGAGGTCGCGCGCGCTCTGCGCGGCCATCGCCAGCGGGCCTTCCTCCGAGATCACTGTCATCATCGTGCCGCGAGCTTTGCCCTCGATCTGGCGAATCCGCTCGCGGGTGACGTCATATTTCTGCCCAAGCTGGTCAAGGGTCGGAGGATCGTCTGCGAAAAGACGCGCCCCAAGAACCTCCGTCGCCCGTGGATCGAGCACGCTCAGGGCGTCGTCGAACAGGGCTGCGATGTCGCGTTCGATCTCTTGCTCGGTGAGAATGTCGCTGACGCACAGCGCCTTGACGCGCTGCTGTGCTTTGACGACCTCATCGGGAGTGCCGCGCCCAACGTTTCCGCCGAACAATGGTTGGTCAACAGACCCGATGGTGCTGTACCAAGTGGCAATACTTGTGAGGTCCTCGACCAGTGACCCGACCCAGCCAGGTGGATCCAACCCGATGACCGCCGATTCTTCGGCGTGCCGTGGCAAAGGAGCAAAGGCTCTGATTGTCGGTGTCGCTGTGGACGTCGATACGTCCGCCAGAGTTTGCAATATGGCGTCGGCGGTGCCGGCTCCCATCTGATACCAGTCGAGCATCTCGTCGAGGGTCGTCGCCTGAAGACGACCTGGTTTCGAACGCCCGTACTTCCCCAGCACGTTGCGCGCCCGCACCGGCAGGTCGAGCCCAGTTATCTCAACATCAGTCGGCAAACCCGGAAAAATCTCACCGATGGTCCAACGCGTCAGCCGCTCCATTGCCAGGGTTGAGATGGTGGAGAGCCGTGACCGCCGTGTACTTGGGTCCGCGCTCTCGATCGGTTCATTCCACCAATCGACGGCACCGATGCCTGAGGCTCCTTCGAGCCATGGGAAAGCATCGGCCCAGGTCCGCGGGCATACTTCGTCGGACGTCAAATCACTGGTCATCGCGCTGCTCAGGCCCCCTTCAAGTGCTGCGTCACCTTGTATAGCAGCGCACGACGACAAAGCGGGCGAAGCTTTGGTGAATGCGGAGACATCTGTGCGTCGAGGGCTCAAATCTCGTTGCCGATTGTCCGAACTGTCGCCATGAGCTGTCGTCGTCGAGCCCCGTTGCAACTTTCGCCAATCTCGCACCCCCTTTAGGGGTACCGGGCAAATTAGCTCGGTTGTCGGTCGCGTCTCACCGCATGGGAGCCGCATCCAGAGAAGGGATCACTAGGTGTCTGACATTGACCTCGCACGCTCGCACGTTGAGCGCTGTCTCCAGGATCTGTGGGATAAGCCCGACGTCTGCCCCGACAGCGACGGTGACTACCCGTACAAGTCCGGCAGCGCCAGCTGCTGGATTGGCATCGATCCCGGCGACCCTCCGCTCGTACGCGCGACGGCATGCGCCGCCGTGGAGGTTAAGAAGTCGGGGAAGCTACTCACCGAGCTGAACGAACTGAACGCTCGGTGTCGGACTACGCGCGTCTACTGGTATGGCGGATCGGTCATGGTTGAGCAGTCGATGCTTGCACACACCGTCGATCGTCGGTCTCTCGCACAGGCGGGTCAGTCGGTCGCAGCCGTTGCCAACGACATCGGCCCGATGATCGCCACCGTGTTCGGCGGCCACACGCCAGTGGTAACGCCAGAAGAGCCTCCGGACTAAGAATCCGGCGAATCTCCAAGGGGGAAGGCCTGAGGATTATCGAGCTGCAAATTCAGAAACATTTGCCTCCAGCGCGAAAATTGGGGTTAAACCCCATCAAAGCCAGCTCTGTTGACGTTGTAATGTTTGCAATATGACTTCGGCCATTGGGCCGTTAAAATAGAATATACATGAGAGAGGAGTGCAATGGAAACTGGTAATCGAGCAAAGCTGACATCTTACCTGATGCTGGGGGTCATATCTCTCATTCTGTTCTTGTCAGGTGTTCAGCTTGCCAATACGTGGACAAAGGTGCTTACCAGCTTTCCATTGGCAATAACAGTGCTCTTTGCGTGTTTCGATAAGTGGATATGGCGGGCACCTGTTGTGTTATCCGTCGTACGACGGCCCTGGCTCGGAGGAACGTGGCGCGGCGCACTTACCTCATACAGGGTCGATGGGACAAGTGGCGTTAAGATTTCCTCAGAACACCCAGTTGTTCTCACCGTTGAACAGACCTTTACGAGTATCCGGACTGTACTAATGACTGCCGAAAGTAAGTCTCGATCGCTGGCAGCTGAGTTTATTCGCCATGGGAATAATGACTACACGTTGTTATATAGTTATGACAATACGCCAAAAGTTGAATTCCGGGATCGAAGCAACGTCCACCGTGGCACTACTGCGGCTGAGGTTCAGGGACCGGCGCCAACGCGGTTGGAATCTGAGTATTGGACAAATCGCGACACGAAGGGCACCTTTACCCTTCAGCTCGCGACACGCAAGGTTGTCGGATCCTTTGATGAAGGAAACAAGTTGCCGGCGATGACTCCCAAGAAGGGGCGCTGATGGACTGGGAAAGCTGGCTACGGGCTGCCGCACGACGGCCGAGTGATAACGAGACGCAAAAGCGTGACCGTACTGAACAGGAGATTCGCGATGCACTTTCTGAGTACGAGCCTCTGCAAGGGCGCCCGTACCGTATCTATGTGAAAGGGTCCTACGCTAACAACACGAATGTGCGCCTTAACTTCGATGTCGACATCGCTGTCGAATACGCCGGTTATTTCTATTCCGACCTCGCATTCGATCTCAAAGATCAGGATAAATCGGTAGTCCATTTTGTAGATTCAACCGACCCGTACACCCGTGACGAATTTAAACAAGACATCCTCGGTGCGCTTCAACAAGCATTCGGAAAACAAGCCGTGACAGAAGGTAACATCGCTTACCGCGTGCGCGAACGCAAGACGACCTTGCCTGCCGATGTTGTACCGAGTTGGGAGTATCGTCGTTACGATCGGATCGTTAACGGCGTTCCTGAGTTTCACATAGGTTCGCGCGTATATCCGAAGAGTGGGGGATATAAGAATAACTTCCCCGCTCTACAACTCAGCAGTGGAAGACGGAAGACGCAGGCGACGAGCCGTCGCTACAAACGAATGGTTCGGGCCCTGAAGAAGTTGCAGACTAAGCTTGTTAACGAAGGGATTCTCGACGCGGAGCTTCCTTCGTATCTTATAGAGTGTATCGTGTATAACGTACCGAATGATAAGTTCAATCATTCAACATATTTCGATGACATGCGCTCAGTGCTTGCGCATATATTTAACGAGACATTGCCTGCCGGGAACTGGAATGACTGGGAAGAGGTTCATGGCCTACACTACCTGTTCCGCGGGTCGTCATGGACCCGGGAAGAAGTACACCGTTTAGCAGATAAAGCATGGGATCACCTTGGATTCGACGACTGAATGATCCTATTCTTTGGCTGATTTGTACAGTAAGGTTATGCCAAGACTTACTACACCCACCTACCTATTCCGCCACTATCAACTTAAAGCCATCTGGGCCGAGGAGCAGCCGGAATCAGATGCCCGCACGCTGGCGAAGGTCTTTCTGCAGATGGCCACGCAAGACATAGAGGAAGCGCGGGAGAACCGGCTAGCCGCCTAAGTTGGGCGGCCATGGCTGTCACGTAGCCGAACGCCGGCTTTTCTAAGTGCGGTGCCGATGGTCGTGGGACTGACACCGAACCGCTCACCGATAGTTGCAAGGGATCGGCCCTCGCGGTAGTCCTGGGCCGCTTGGGCAATGAGTTTGGGTGTCAGTATGTGGCTGGATCGGAGCTCAACACCGCCACGACGGAGATGCCCAGTGATGGTGTGGCGGTCGGTGCCGAATTGCTTGGCCAGCTTGTACGTCGACAAGCCCATGCGATAGAGCTCCACGACTTGGTCCAGTTCAGCGGGGGTCAGGCGACGGGTCATGCGGTATTGGCGTCTGACCTGCGGTGATGCTGGACGAACCGTGCTTAACGCTGTATTATTAGAGAGGCTAGGTAATTTGACAAATGGCGTGTTTTGTTTTGAAAACGCTTGACGAAGGACCACAGAGTTTGAACAGGTCAGGCCTGTTTGGGGACCGTGTAGGACGGTCCGAGGAACCGGTGTACCGCAGCCTCTTCGGTTGCGCCGTCCGGCAGTGGCCAATGCCAGAGCGCCAGGAACACCCGGATCAGCCACTGAGCGGCCAGCGGATCGGGATTGTCGGCGCCGACCATCTCCGTGGCGAAGCGGGCGATGACCGGAGAGTCGGTCAGCCAGGCCGTGCCGGGCGGGCCGGTCATCGAGCGCATGATCTGCGCGAGCGGGTCCGCGCGCATGCGCTGTAAGGCCACCGTGGTGGCGGTGACGATGCGTTCAGCACCCGTTAGCCCCGCGATGGCTTCGCGCACCGAGTCGAGAATGCGTTCTGCTTGCCGGCTCAGCACGGCATCACGGATCGCCGCCTTGCCTCCGGCATGGCGGTAAATGGTCGCCGGTGAACAGTGAACGGCGGCAGCCAGGGCATCGATGGTGAGAGCGTCGTAGCCCTGACGTGACATCAGGTCAGCGGCTGCTGCGTAAATCCGTTCAGCGCCCTCGCTGTGCCGGTCCCGGCCGATCAGCCAGTCGTTTGCCGCCACCGACCGCCCGCCTTTCTTGTGGCGAAATCAACTGAAGTCGTTTTATCACAGTGAGAATAATTTGAGGCTTTCTCTCACCGGCGCTGCTGGTCAACACCGTGGGCTGAGAACGTCCACACCCCTCGGTACTTGACCCGCCTTGCAAGTTCGGCGCACACCGTTGACGCAGCTCACCGGCCAAGTAGAGCCTTGGGTCATGCGTGCTGTGGTAAACCCGACCGACTTCTTCGGCAGCGCCGCAATCCAAGACCCCTACCCGTTGTACGACGCGATGCGCCGCCGCGGCGGGGTGAATCGGATCGGCGAGTCGGTGTTCTATGCGGTGTGCGGCTGGGACGCCGTGGTGGAGGCCGTCAACCGCGTCGAGGACTTCTCGTCGAACCTGACCGCGACCATGGTTTACCACGACGACGGGACCGTGACGCCGTTCGAGATCGGCACGCTCGGTGGGCCGATGCAAGTGCTGGCCACCGCAGACGACCCGCTGCACGCGCAGCACCGGAAGTTGCTGCTGCCGCATCTTTCCGCGAAGCGGGTGCGGGTGATCGAGGAGTTCGCCGAGGCTACCGTGAAGCGGCTCTGGTCCGAGGCCACCGCTGACGGGCGCATCGAATGGATGAGCGCCATGGCCAACCGACTGCCCATGATGGTCGTCGCCCACTTGCTCGGGCTCCCCGGCGACGACGTCGACGAGTTGATCCGGCTGGGATATGCGACCACCACCCTGCTCGACGGAATCATCAGCGAAGACCAGCTCACCGCCGCCGGCATCGCGGCCATGGAGCTGTCCGCCTACGTTCTCGAGCACTTCGAAAAGGCCACCGAAAACCCCCGGCCGGGCCTGATCGGCGATCTTGCCGCGCGCACCAGATCCGGTGAGTTGGAACAGCTCCCGGCGCTGGCCATCATGGTCACCCTGTTCAGCGCAGCCGGTGAGTCCACCGCCTCGTTGCTCGGTAGCGCCGCATGGATTCTGGCCGAGCGCCCCGACGTGCAAGAGCAACTCCGAACCCGCCCCGAGCTGCTGGGTGCGTTCATCGAGGAGACCCTGCGCTGTGAGTCGCCGTTTCGCGGCCACTATCGCCACGTGGTCAACGACACCATCCTGGCCGGCGTTGAGTTGCCCGCTGGTTCGCGCCTGCTGTTGGTCTGGGGCGCGGCCAATCGTGATCCCGAGCACTTCGAGACCCCCGAGGAGTTCCGGCTCGACCGCAGCGCCGGGCGGGGCCATGTGGCCTTCGGCAAGGGCGCGCACTTCTGCGTCGGCACCCCGCTGGCCCGCCTGGAGGCTCAGATCGTCCTTCGAACGCTGCTCGAGCAGACCACCTGGATCGACGCGGCCGAGGTCGGCCCGTGGCTGCCCAGCATCTTGGTGCGCCGACTCGAACGGCTGGAGCTCAACCTCCGCTGACGCCGCCGCCTCACGGGTGGGCGACGAGATACGTCTGATGGTCCAGCCCGGCCGTCAGTTCCGGCACGGCAAAAGGTCGGTCCAGGCGCGAATTTTCGTCGGTAGGCTGCCTCCGTGGCAGATACCGTTCCGCCCGGCATGTCCGACTACGAGCGCACGGCCTGGGATGCGCTGGTCGATGCGGCCACCAGGGCTGAGCGATCCGGCCGGTTCGAAAGCCTGAGCCAGGGCATCAGGCAACGCGCACAACAGGTGGCCGCCCAAGCCCGGTCCACCGTCGAACAACTCCCGGGTGCAACCGCCGCCCTCGGCAAGGTTGACGCGCTCACCGCCAAGGCCATGGCGGCCCTGCACACCGTGCTGGTGGAGCGAGGACTCAATTCGGTCAAGCCGGCCAACGTATTTGCGATGTTCGCCGATGAAGGCGTCGCGGTCCAGACCTACGACGAGGTCAAAGATCTCGACCTGAAACACTGCGACCGTTCGCTCCCGCGGCGCAAGGAACGCTACATCGCGTTGGCGGTGGCCGAAGGCGCGGCGTCATCGTTTGCAGTCACCGGTTCGGTGGTATCGAGCGCGGTCACCGGCGGCACGAGCGTGACGGTCGCAGCGTCGGCCGTCGTGGCTGACGTGACCGCGGTGTTGGTCGGCATGGGCCGCATCGTGGCGTTGGTTGCGGCGCATTACGGCTACGACGTCCGCAAGCCAGACGAGCAGGCGTTCGCCTCCGGCGTCATCGCCTACTCCGCCGCCGGCAACTCTGCGGAGCAGGCCGCCGCGTTGGCTTCGCTGTCGCGCTTGACACAGCAGATGATGCATCAAACGTCGTGGCGCCATCTCCAGCCGCAGCAAGCCGACATCGTGATCCAGCAGATCTCGGTGGCGTTGGGATTCCGGATGGCCAAACACAAGCTGGCGCAGGCGGTTCCGGTCTTAGGTGCGGTCGTTAACGGCGGACTCAACGCCCGTATCGCGCATCGGACGTTCGAGCGGGCCCAACTGGCCTACCGGTTGCGGTTCCTCACCGAAAAGCACGACCTGGACGCCAGTCACTGGGCGCCGGTGGTGGATTCGGAGGACATCATCGACATCCCCTTGGTCGACGAGGTGCTGGAGGCCTCAGCGCGTGGACTGCAGCCCGGCGATGAAGATCTCCAGTAGCCGTAGCACCGTCGCTTCGAAGTCGGTGACTATCGGCTGGACCGCGTCCGGGTTCGTCCAGGCCCACGCGGTGCCGGTGAAGGCGTGCACGGCCGCCGTCAGCGCACCGAGCTGGCCGTCGGAAAGCGGAAGCGATGGCCGCAGCACGGCGCCGAGGCGCCGCTGCGCGTCGTTGGCCTGAGACACCAGGAGCTGCATCTCGTCGGCGCAGAGCCGGCTGATGAGCGCGGGCGACGCCGCAATGAGGTCGCATAGCACCGGGCGCGCCGCGAGCGTGCGGGCCAGGGCTGCCGCCGGGGCGGTGCCGGAGAGTTCCTCGGTCAGCGACTCGATCCAAGCCACGTGTTCGGCGTACATCGCCCGCAGCAACAGCGCCTCGCGCGAACCGGCGTAGCGCAGGACGCCCGACTTGGCCAGGCCGGCCGCCGCTGCCACATCGCCCAAGGTCAGTGCCGCCACCGGGATGCGTGTCAGCAGCTCACGCGTGGCGGTGATCAGCTGCGCCAGCCGGTCCTGGCGCTGCGCCTCGCTACGGGCGCGGGCGAATGGCAAAGCAGGGGGCGTTACCGACATCCGTCGATAATAGAACGGCGTTCTGTTACGTTGCCAGCCATGGCCCACCGATACGAATGCGTCATCCGCCGCCGCAGCGCGGCATCACCGCAGGCCCTGTTCGAAATCGTCGCCGATGGATCCCGATGGTCGCAGTGGGCGGCGCCGCTGATCCCTTACTCGAAATGGGAGCGTCTGAGCCCGGCCGGCGATGGCGGCGTGGGCGCCATCCGGGCGGTGGGACGGCGCAAACGGCCGACCCGCGAGATGGTCACCATCCACGAACCGGGCCACCGGCACGGCTACACCATGCTCACCGACGGCCCCATCCACGACTATCAGGCGGAGGTGTCATTCGCCGGGGATGCCGACGGGACGCGGGTTACCTGGCGCGGACGCTACGAGACCCGTTGGCGCGCAGTGGGTGGAGCTTACTGGCTGGTCCTGCGGCTGGTGCTCGGAACGCTGACGCGCAAGCTCGTCGCCGCGGCCGAACGCGCGGACCGCTAGACCGACGAATCAGTGCAGGGTGTCAGGGCACAGTTCGTGCTGGGCGATGTCGATCACCGGGCGCAGATTCACCGTGAGGTCATCGACCATGGAGGGCCCGCCGAAGGACGGGCGGCGGACATAAGCGTCGACGACCTGGTCGACGGTGGCGCCGCTACGCAACTGGTTGCAGAACCGGTGTCCGGCCGACAGGCGTGCGTTGGGCGGACCGGACCGGAAGACCCCGTTGGCGTCGAGGGCCGCGAGATAGCTGGCGTCGTCGGCGTAGGCCGGTGCGCTGCCGAGCAAGGCGATGGCGGCGCTCCCGACGAACACGGCCGCAACCAGAATCCGATTCATACCGGCGATGCTAGGCGAAACGACGTTGACTCTGCGTCCATGGCGCAAAAGTGCGAGTGCACCGCGCCATGGACGCAGAGTCAACAGGGTTAAATCAGGCCGAGCGCGGTCATCGCGTCGGCAACCTGGATGAAGCCGGCGATGTTGGCGCCGACCACGTAGTTGCCGGGCGCACCGTACTCGTCGGCGGTCACCAGGCAGCGGTGGTGGATGCTCTGCATGATCGCGGCCAGGCGCTGCTCGGTGTACTCGAAGCTCCAGGAGTCCCGCGAGGCGTTCTGCTGCATCTCCAGCGCGCTGGTGGCCACCCCACCGGCGTTGGCCGCCTTGCCCGGGGCCACCGTCACGCCGGCTTCGGTGAACAGCTTGACGGCCTCCGGGGTGCACGGCATGTTGGCACCCTCGGCGACGATCTTGCAGCCGTTCTTGGCCAGCGTGGCGGCGTGGCTGCCGTCGAGCTCGTTCTGGGTGGCCGAGGGCACCGCGATCTGGCAGGGCACGTCCCAGATGGAGCCGCCGTTGACGAACTGCGTCGCGCCGCCGCGGGCGGTGGCGTAGGCCTCGATCCGCTCGCGCTTGACCTCCTTGATCTCCTTGAGCAGCTCCAGGTCGATGCCCTTCTCGTCGACGATGTAGCCGCTGGAGTCCGAGCAGGCCACCACGGTGCCGCCCAGCTGGTGGATCTTCTCGATCGCGTAGATCGCCACGTTGCCCGAACCGGAGACCACGGCCCGCTTGCCCTCAAACGAGTCCTTGGCCGTCTTGAGAATCTCGTCGGCGAAGAACACCGCGCCATAACCGGTCGCCTCGGTGCGGACCTGCGAACCGCCCCAGCTCAGGCCCTTGCCGGTCAGCACTCCGGACTCGTAGCGGTTGGTGATGCGCTTGTACTGGCCGAACAGGTAACCGATCTCGCGGCCGCCGACGCCGATGTCACCGGCCGGGACGTCGGTGTATTCACCCAGGTGCCGGTACAGCTCGGTCATGAACGACTGGCAGAACCGCATGATCTCGTTGTCCGAGCGGCCCTTGGGGTCGAAGTCCGAGCCGCCCTTGCCGCCGCCGATCGGCAGGCCGGTCAGCGAGTTCTTGAAGATCTGCTCGAAACCGAGGAACTTGATGATCCCCAGGTACACCGACGGGTGGAAGCGCAGCCCGCCCTTGTACGGGCCCAGGGCCGAGTTGAACTCCACCCGGAATCCGCGGTTGATCTGCACATTGCCGGCGTCGTCGAGCCAGGGCACCCGGAAGATGATCTGGCGTTCGGGTTCGCACATCCGGCGGATGACCGCGCTGTCGACATAATCGGGGTGCTTGGAAACCACCGGCCCGAGGCTGCTGAGCACCTCGAAGACCGCCTGGTGGAATTCCGCCTCACCGGGGTTGCGCCGCAGCACCTCGTCATAGATGTCGTGCAGCTTCGGATTCAGTTCGCTCATATTTTGTGATCTCTTCCTCGCGTGTCGCTGTCAGCGGGCACAGGCTAGCCGCCAAAATCGCGAACGCCGAATCCTGTCCGTTACGTCGCTGTTAAATCATTACCGGTCCCGGTGCACCGGTTAGCCTGGATTGGCGAACAAAGGCGGAGCAATCCATGGTGATGTCGCGGCGAGACCGGGTGATTAAGACGCTACCCGTCATCGAGCTCGCGGCGATGGAGATCTTCGCCGGATGCACCGACGCAGACCTGAGGCCGCTGGCCACCGACCTGCAGCCGCTGCAGGCCACCGCCGGAATCGAACTGATGCGGCAAGGCGAGCGGGCCGTGTCGTTCCTGCTGATCTCGTCCGGTTCTGCCCAGGTCAAACACCTGGGAGACGACGGCGCGGTGGTCGTCAACGAGGTCTCGGCCGGGATGGTGGTCGGGGAGATCGCCCTGCTGCGCAAAGGCCGCCGAACCGCGACGGTCACCACCTCGACACCGCTGACCGGCTGGATCGGTGACGAGCGGGCCTTCCACGCCATGGTGCAGATCCCGCAGGTGATGGACCGGCTGGTGCGCACCGCGCGCCAACGGCTGGTCGCCTACATCGAGGCCGTGCCGATCCGGGCCCGCGATGGCAGCGAGTTGTTGCTGCGGCCGGTGTTGCCCGGCGACGGGCGCGCACCGTCGCCGGCCATGTCAAGTTCTCCAGTGAGACGCTCTACCGCCGGTTCATGTCCACCCGCATCCCGAGTCCGGCGCTCATGCACTACTTGTTCGAGGTCGACTACGTCGACCACTTCGTCTGGGTGGTCACCGAGCCGGACGGCTCGATCGTCGCCGACGCGCGTTTCGTCCGGGACACCGAGAACCCGACCGTCGCGGAGATCGCGTTCACCGTCGGCGACAGCTATCAGGGCCGGGGGATCGGCACCTATCTGATGGGGGCGGTGGCTGTCATCGCCCGGTTGGAGGGCATCGAGAAGTTCAGCGCGCGGGTGCTGTCGGAGAACGCCCCGATGCGCGCCATCCTGGATCATTTCGGCGCCTACTGGGTACGCGACGACCCCGGCATCGTCACCACCGTGATCGACGTACCCGGCAACGATCAGCTGCCATTCGGTCCCGATGTCGCCGACCAGATCAAAGAGGTTGGCCGCCAAGCGATCCAGGCCGTGGGGTGACCGTCGCCCCTGGGCAGGTCGGGCGTTGGGTAGATTAGCTGCGATGTTGAACCTTCGCGCGGTGCTGGCAATCGGTTGTGTCAGTTTGCTCGCCGCCTGCAGCTCCGGCCCCGGTGAGGTGACCGCCGACATCAGCAAGGTGGCCGACATCAAGTCCTCCTTCGGCCCGGAGTTCCAGGTGAAGAACATCGCGCGCACCGGGCTCGACCCAAAGTTGCTGGCGGGCAACACCTTGCCGCCGGGCCTGAAGTTCGAACCCGCCGACTGCTCGCGGTTCGCGGTCAGCCAACAGTTGCCGCAGGGTGTGCAGGGCAACATGGCCGCCGTGGCCGCTGAGGGCAACGGAAACCGCTTCATCACCATCGCGTTGGAGACCTCTGAGCCGGTCTCGCTCAGCGAGCCGGGACGATCCTGTCGCCGGATCGGGTTCGCCGGGGACCGGATGCGCGGCTTGGTCGAAACGGTCGAGGCGCCGCGCATCGACGGGGTGCAGACCCTGGGGGTGCACCGGGTGGTTGAGGCCGTGGCCGGCGGCAAGGCACGGATCGGTGAGCTCTACAACTACTCGGCGTATTTCGGCCCCTACCAGGTGCTCGTCACCGCCAACCCGCTGGTGGCGCCCGACAAGCCCGTCATCCCCGTGGACACCCAACGCGCCCGCGACCTGCTGGTGGCCGCGGTGAACGCGATCCGGGGCTAGGCGGTCAGCGCACGCCGCGTGGTCGGAACTGGATGCTGATCCGCGGGCCGGTCGGGGTAGCCGTCTTCGGAATGGAATGCTCCCAGGTCCGCTGGCACGAGCCGCCCATCACCAGCAGGTCGCCGTGGCGCTGAGGTAACCGCAGCGCAACACCTCCGCCGCGGGGGCGCAGCGCCAACGTGCGGGTGGCACCGATGCTGACGATCGCCACCATGGTGTCGTGGTGGGCGCCGCGGCCGAGGGTGTCGCCGTGCCAGGCCACGCTGTCGGCGCCGTCGCGGTACAGGCACAGCCCCACCGTGGTGAACGGCTCGCCGAGTTCCCCGGCGTAGATGTCGTTGAGCCGGCGGCGCAGCCTGGCGATCGCGGGATGCGGCGCTTCCTCGGCGGCCAAGTCGTGGAAGCTGACCAGCCGGGGCACGTCGAGCACCCGGTCATACATCCGGCGGCGCTCGGCCCGCCAGGGGATGGCTTTCCCCAGTTCGTTGACCAAGTCGGCGTCGGCCTCGGAGAGCCAGCCCGGGCGGACGTCGAGCCAGGCGCCGTCACCCAGCTGCCGGCGTTCGCTCAGGTCGAACAGCGACTCCTGTACCGGTATCGCCACGACCCGCAGTCTATCGCACACCAGTTCGATTGGCGAGCGGCTACGACCAGCTGGGCAGCCAGATCTCCATGTTCCAGGTGGCCGGTGAGATCGGCACTCCGGTCAATATCGGGTACAGCCAGGCGAAGTTGGTCAGCACGACAGCGACGTAACAGCTCACCGCGAGCAGCCCGAGGGTCCAGCGCTCCGGCGTGCCGCTGCGCCCGTCTTGGATGATGTCGCTGCAGATCAGCGCCAGCAGCACCGCCAGGAACGGCGCCATCGGCACCGCGTAAAAGAAGTACATCTGCCGGTCGATGTCGGCGAACCACGGCAGCCAGCCGGCGCAGTAGCCGACCAGCGCGGCGGCGTAGCGCCAGTCATGCCGCACCAGCGTCCGCCACAACGCGTAGCCCAGCACCGGCACGGCGAGCCACCACATCGCCGGCGTGCCCACCAGCATCACCGCCTTGACGCAGGACTGGGCGCCGCAGCCGGGAACGTCGTGCTGGTCGATCGCATAGAGCACCGGGCGCAGCGACATCGGCCACGCCCACGGCTTGGACTCCCACGGGTGGTGGTTGCCGGCGGCGTTCGTCAGGCCGGCGTGGAAGTGATACGCCTGATAGGTGTAGTGCCACAGCGAGCGCAGCGCGTCCGGCACCGGGAACCGGCTCTCCAACCCGATCGACTGGCCTTCCTCGTGGCGATCCACCCCGGTCTCGGAGGCGAACCACGCCGCATACGACGCCAGGTACACCCCGAGGGGAATCAGCGCCATGGCATAGACGGTGGGCACGACATCACGGCGCAACGTCCCCAGCCACGGCCGGCGCACCCGGTACTGCCGGCGGGCGGCGACGTCGAACGCCAGCGACATCGCCGCGAAGAACACCACGAAATACAGCCCGGACCACTTGGTGGCGCAGGCCAATCCGAGCAGCACCCCGGCGCCGAAGCGCCACCAGCGCACGCCCAGCCGCGGGCCCCAAGGCGTTGCGCCGCAACGGCCCTCGGTCAGCACGGCGTGCATCCGCATCCGCACCTGGTCGCGGTCGACGATCAGCGCCCCGAACGCCGCCACCACGAAGAACGTCAAGAAGCCGTCCAGCAGCGCGGTGCGCGCGGCGACGAAACTGACCCCGTCGCCGACCAGCAGCAGCCCGGCGACCCCGCCGGCCAGCGTCGAACGGGTCATCCGCCGCACGATCCGCACCAGCAGTGCTATCGCGAGCACCCCGAGCAGGGCACTGGTGAATCGCCAGCCCAGCCCGTTATAGCCGAACAGTGCTTCGCCGATCGCGATCAGCTGCTTGCCGACCGGCGGGTGGACCACCAGGCCGTAGCCGGGGTTGTCCTCGACGCCGTGGTTGTGCAGCATCTGCCAGGCCTGCGGCGCATAGTGCTTCTCGTCGAAGATCGGTGTGCCGGCGTCGGTCGGGGTGTAGAGGTTGGCGAACCGGGTCACCGCCGCCAACGTGGTGACCGCCGCGGTCACCGCCCAGCCGCGGGCGCGGTCGGTCGGCCCGAAATCGGCCACCGGCACCAGCAGTCCGGGGCTGATCACGGGGGCGGTGCGCTCCAGCACGGCCGCGGAGCTGGTAGCGGTCGGAGCGCTCATCCCCACGATCGTAGGCTGTGCGCCATGCCCGATGGTCGATTGCTGCTCGGTGCCACTCCGCTCGGGCAGCCCGCCGACGCGTCGCCCCGGCTGATCGCGGCACTGAGCACCGCCGACGTGGTGGCCGCCGAGGACACCCGGCGGGTGCGGACGCTGGCCAAGGCCCTCGATGTGCAGATCGGCGGCCGGGTGGTCAGCCTGTTCGACGCCAACGAGGCGACGCGGGTGCCGACGCTGCTCGCCGACATCGAGGCCGGTGCCACCGTGCTGGTGGTCAGCGACGCCGGGATGCCGCTGATCAGCGACCCGGGGTATCGCCTGGTGGTCGCCTGCGTCGACGCCGGCCTGCCGGTGAGCTGCCTGCCCGGCCCGTCGGCGGTGACGACGGCGCTGGCGGTGTCCGGCCTGGCCTCGGAGCGGTTCTGCTTCGAGGGATTCGCCCCGCGCAAGCCGGCGGCGCGGCGGGCGTGGCTGGCGTCGCTGGGTGACGAACGGCGCACCTGTGTGTTCTTCGAATCGCCGCGGCGGCTGGCCGACTGCCTGCGTGATGCGGTCGACGAACTCGGCGGCGACCGGCGGGTGGTGGTGTGCCGGGAGCTGACCAAGACCCACGAGGAGGTGCTACGCGGGACGCTGGCCGAGCTGGCCGAGTGGGCCCTCGGCGGCGTGCTGGGGGAGATCACCGTGGTGCTGGCCGGGGCGACCCTGCGCGCCGATCTGGACACGCTGGTGGACGAGGTCAACCGGCTGGCGGGTGACGGCATGCGGGTCAAAGACGCCTGCGCGCAGGTGATCTCCGCAGCGCCGGGGGCGGTGTCACGCCGCGCACTCTACGACGCGGTGCTGCGTTCCCGGGACTGATCGGCGGGGTTAGAAGCTGCGCCGGTAGGAGTGCCAGTCGTCCGCTGCCGGGAGGCGCGCGACCATCCGGTTCACCGCGGTTGCGATATTGTCTGCGGTTCCCGGAGCTACGACCATCCATTGCCCGCCCGCTGAAGCGGTGTGCTCGACGACCACGCGGCCCTCCGGGGTGTCGATGATGGTCACTGCACCGGGTTCAACGTGGGTTCGCGTGGGGCGGCCGGTTTCAACGCCCGCTTGCAGCGCGACGATCGATGTCTGGTTCGACTGCTCGGGGTCCGCGGCGCTCTGCAGAATCCGCAACTGCGCAGCGCCCATCGGTTGCTTCGTGAGAAACGTGTGGAGGCTGTCCGGACTGGCCGCTGCGGCTCTCACCTCGGCCGCGTCCAAGGAGATCGGCCGGAAATCCGCCGGTGCCGCGGTGCCGCATAGTCGCTCGATTTGGGCCTGCAGCAGAGCGCGAGCCCCGGCCTCGTCATGCGAGGTGCCTGCGCCTGCCAGTCGCACCATCGGACCGAATCGTTCGATGCTGACCCACCACTGGTCGAATCGGGTCAGCATGCATTGTGCAGTCGTGCTGGCGTTCGGAGACAGTGTCTGTAGTAGGACCGCAATGTCTCTGCGGGCCAGCACCGTGAGCCATTCCCGCACAATCGGATCCACGTTGCCTGCAGCGTCGATCACGCCCTGGGTACACAACTCGTGGGCCACGGGATGCGCCATAGCCATCCGTGCGGTCTCGATGTCCGGCAGTGTCGGCCGCAGTGCCAACTCCGGGGGCAGCGACTCGACACCTGCCAGGACCTGCAGCACCCACAGGCCGTCAATAGTCGTTGTCAGCACAATCGTTTGCTCGTTGTCGTCACCGCGTTGCCAGCCGAAATCCACTGTAGTGGCTGGAAATCAGCAGTCCGGACAAATGCGCGACTTGTACTCGCTCGTTCTGCTCGACATCGGTCTCTACGATGGCAGCATATTGGCAGGATGAGCTCACGTTGCCGGAAGGGCAGGAGGTCCTGCTGGAGGGCCCAGATTCTTGATCTTGGATTCGACCTTGGAAGAGCCGCTGGCCGCGGACCTCGCTGCTCTGACTGATACGGCGCGCGAGTCGTTCATTGCCGCGGCCATCGCGGGCTGATAGCGCCACCCCGGCGAGCAGACCGAGGGGTTGTCGAGACAGTGAGGGTCTGTTCCGGCTTGGGTGCCTCTACCGACGGCAAATGAATGGTAGGCCGACCCGGCTTTATAGCTGTGGTTGGTGTAACACCCACATCGCCTGCTCACCCGAATCCGCCAGCAGCCTACGATGGCTGTGTGACTGCGACAGACGGGGAGCGAGCATTCTCGGCACGTGAGGAGGTGCTGCTCCGGAGCCTTGATGACACGGTTGAGCTCGGTCTGGTCCATGAATGCGTCGCGCAGGCCAACCCGGACGAGGTCCTGTCAGTCGTCCAGGAGAAGACCTTGGGATTGATTCGCTCGCTGGTCGACGATGGGTTATTTGAAATCGGCGACGAAGGCAATGGGCTTTTTGTCGTCTGGGATTTGTCGGTGGACGAGGCCATTCGGCGGATCCGCGACGTCTACGTCGGCCAATTTGATGATCAAGATGCATGGTATTTCTTCAGTAGGCTAAAGCCCACTGTCAAGGGCGAACAGGTCGCTGAGGGGCTTGGAGAAAATGCCGGATATTTCGCGCCACCCTCAGCCGAAGAAATACACAGCGAGCAGCAGCGACTTGCTTCAGCAGCGTCCTTGGTCGGCGTCTTGGCAGACTATGTTGACGATTTGAGCGTAATCGATGCCGGCGCGGTACCTATGTGGTTGACACAATTGGATCTTCCCGCGAGGTGGCAGTTTGCCCGAGCTGACTACGATGGCGTCGGCCCCGCCCGGTTTGCGGTTTACGGCCCGCAGGCTGACGGTCGCTGGAGTGCTTGTGAAACACTTGCCCTGTTCAGCTTCACCGGTTGCCCACCGGCACAAGTCGTCTACGACAATTCTGCCTGCACGCTGCGAGATCTCAGAGCGCCGCTGGGAGATGCGTTGAGCTTTCTTGAGCCCACAATTACCGAGCCGCTGAGTAACGGTTTCCCACCGGACATGATCGCCGTGCGCACGAGCGGATCCTTCGTATTCTGTCAGCGCTGGATGTGGGCGCAATTCAACACCTATATCGCTTGCTCGGCCGCAGCTGGCCAGAGTCGTATGCTTCAGCAGGTGCTGTACGTTGATTCGACACTGCAAAAATCGCTGGCCGCCGACATCGCCTACCTCGGCCATACCGTTCGCCAGGTATTCACCGCTGCAGCCAGCGCGCCCTGATGTCACAGGGCAAGATTCTCGGTGAAGCTATGCCGGTGATAGTGCCGCCGCAGCGAGCAGGCCGAGGATCGCCCAGATGGTGAGGGTTTGTTGCGGCGGCGGGGGCTCTACCGTCGGCAGACGAACGACGGGGCCTCCGGGATCTGGCTGCACCGGTATGGGTGCGGGTGCCGGCGCCGGCGCGGGAGCCGAAGCTGGTGGTGGAGGCCTCTTCTCCATCGGTAGGTGGACCTTCATTTTTTCGCCATCTGGGTAAACGATGTCAATCGTCACACCTCCGGAACCACTCTCGGTGCGAATGCCGATCCTGGTCCCATCTTCAAGGATTTGCCATTCTCCTTTATATCCGGGTTTGAGGGGAAGCGGTGTCGCATTCTCGGTTAATTCCCGATAAAGCTCCCAAATTTCTGCGGGCGTATTAAGTTGTTTTGAAATTTTCGGGTTTCTGCCGGGCGGGAGCGGATCTACCCGGCTGTGTACGTCGTCGGCGTTATGTACCGACAGCCCATGCACAGAGCCTTCCGAGGGGTCGATGGTGTGCGGAGGCTCGCTTGGGGGTGGCGGTGGCGGTGGCGGTGGTGGCTGTGGCGCCTCAGCCGGCGGCACAACCAGGGCTTGCGGAACCGGTCCAGGCGTGCCGAAGCCGGGTATCGGGCTACTGCCTGACCCACCGGGGGTCAGCAGCGCGCCAGGAGCCGGGTAGGTGTAGGAGAGCGGAGGAGGAGGCGATTCCGGCAACGGCGGGCTGGGCCGCGGTGGTGGACTGGGTGTGGCGGGCGATGCCGGTGCGGGGGTAGCCAGTGCGGGGGCCGGAGCTGGTGACTGCGGAGTCGGCGGAGGGGACGGCTGCGGTGGCGGGTTGAGCGGTTGCAGTTCGGTCGGGCTGGGCTGGGGGAGCGGATGTTGCTGCAAGGCAGCGGCACTGAGCATTTGTGGCAATCCGCCCACGGTCGCCGGCATCGAGAACGGCTGGGCGGGACGGGCAAATTGTGTCAAGCCGGCGCCGGGGTGCCGCCGGAACTCGGCCCGATGCCCATCGCGGGCCGCGCAACCGCTGTGGCTGGTGCCGACGCGGTCTGTGGTGCCAGGGCAGTCGTATTCGCCGGGCCGTTGATAACAGCGGTTGGTGGCGGCTGTTGATACATCCCCACCGGCGGCGGATGCGGTGATGTTGGGGATGGCGGTCGCAATTCTTGCAACTGTTTCGGTGGTGCGGGCTGCACCGGCGGGGTGGGTTTCAGGTGGGCGGCTTGGCTCATCGTGTCGGTTGCCGATCGGTGAGCCAGGCGCATCGCGGCTCCTGTGACTCCGTCGTCGTCGGGAACCGCTGCCTCCGGCGAGGTCGCCGTGGTGGCCGTCGGGGGCGGAGTCGCCAGCGCCGCCATGCTTGACCGCAGCACGGTGCCGTAGCTTGCGCCCGCTGCGGCGTTGGTGGGCCACATGTGCCCGAAGTAGTCGCCGTTGAGCGCCGCGATCCGCGGGGTCAGCGCACCGAAGCATCGTGGATTGGCCTCCACGTCGCTGGCCTCCTGCTGACGGTTGGCCAGCGCGTCCTTCGCCGGAACCATCGTGCTCACCGCACTGTGGTAGGCCTGCACCGCCGCCATGATGATCGGCGGTTTCTCCGCGGCCCAGTCAGCCAGCGCCGCCAGGTCCGTATTCATCCGCTGATGCGAACCTTGGGCAGCCGTCGCGCCCGATCCCGCCCAGGCCGTGCCGAAGGTGGCAGTCGCGTTCGCCCGTGATGTCGCCACGACAGCCTGCAACCGTTCGGCATGTGCGCTCAATTGCTCGGCGTGTGCCACCGTCGGTGTTGAACCCGCTCCCGAGGTCAACACCGCATGGTTTTCCTCTGGGCTGAAAGCCGGCCACAAATGCGACACGAGAGATCCGCTACAGCGCCACCGCCGCTGCTCTCGCAGCCTCGCTCACCACGGTCGCCGCCACTGCGGTCGACTGGCTTGCCGCAAACATCTCGCGACTTATGCCATGTTCGGCGGCAGCGGCCAGGAACGCCGCACCCAGTGCGTCCAATACTGCGGCGAATTCCACAGAATCCGCATCAGCGCCCATCGGGATAGCTCCCAGCAACCCCGGCGCACCCGCTGCGGTGCCTGCCCCCATGACCGAGGCCAGTCCCGACTCAGCATTGGCCGACGCTGCCACCACCGCGGGCTGCATCGAAAACGTCATCGCCCGGCCCTCCCGTGTCGGTGTGCGCCTGTGGTTTGGTGCTCGACTTTACCGTGTTAAAACTTCGGGTGCGGTGTCCCGCCGGGAGCTCTACGACGCGGTGCTGCGTTCCCGGGACTGATCGGCGGCGACGATCGACGCGGCCTTGTGTAGGCACTCCTGCCATTCGGCGTCGACGTCGGAGTCCGCGGTAATCCCGCCGCCCACCCCGAGAACCGCGCCGCCGTCGGCGTCGAACTCCACGGTGCGGATCGCCACGTTGAGCTCACAACCGGCCACCGGGGACGCCAAACCAACGGTTCCGCAGTAGATTCCGCGACGACTCGGCTCCCACTGCGAAAGCAGCTGGCGGGCACGGAGTTTGGGGGTCCCTGTCACCGATGCGGGCGGGAACGCCGCATCCAGCAGGGCCGCCATACCCAGCTGCGGCGGCACCCGGGCCGACACCGTCGACACCAGATGCCACACCCCTGGCGCGGGCCGCACCGCCAACAGTTCGGGCACCGTGACGGTGCCGGTGATCGCCACCCGGCCCAGATCGTTGCGCACCAGGTCCACGATCATGATGTTCTCCGCGACGTCCTTGGTCGAGGCGCGCAGCGCCGACGGGCGGGCATCGGCCGGCAGCGTGCCCTTGATCGGGCTGGAGGCCACCACCTCGCCGCGCCGGCGCAAGAACAGCTCCGGGGACAACGAGGCCACCGCGCCCCAGTCACCGCCCAGATAGGCCGCCCGCGCGGGACCGGTGCGGGCCACCGCGTCGGCGAAGAAGTCCAGCGGGGCACCGGTGACGGTTCCGGTGAAGCGGGTGCACACGCACGCCTGATAGACCTCACCGGCCCGGATGGCCTCCAGGCAGGCCAGCACGCCGGCGCGGTGCGCCCGTCGATCCGGGGTCTCCCAGAAGATGCGACAGCCGCGGGCCGGCGCGGGCGTCGTGAGCGCCTCGGTCAGCCAACCCGGCATCGGCGCGCCGGACAGGCTCTCGAACCACCACTGTCCGCCGGCGTCCTGACGCAGCACACAGTCGGTCCAGCCCCCGGCCGCCTCCGGGATCCGGGAAGCCCGGCCGTCGGCGCCGGGATCGGGGTAGGCCAGGTAGCCGATCCAGCCGCCGCCCACCGCATCGCACCCCGCACCGGTGGGCACATCGAAGACGGCCGCCGCGTCCACCGGTTCGACCGCCACGCTGGGCGCGATCACCGCCCGCGCGTCGAACCATTCGCCGGTCAGCGCGGCCGGCGGCGGCAGCCCGCACCGCCCGGCGGCGTCGCCGAGCGCGCGCAGCACCTCCGGTGCCGTACCCAGGCCGCCGAGCCGCTCGATTCGCACCGCACTAGCTTGTCAGACGTTGGCGCTGCGGGTGATCTCCCGGGCGGCCGCCAGCGCCACCAGCTTGTCCGGGTTGCGCATCGCGTAGAAGTTGGTGATCAGGCCGTCGACGATCTCGACGGTGAACACGCCCTCGAGGCGGTCGGCGCTGTAGAGCAGCACCGCGGGCGCGGAGTTGCAGACCCCCAGATCCACCCGGACGTCGGGTAACTGCGCCCCTTGCCGCAACAGCCCGATGACGGCCCGGGCGACCTTGTCGGCGCCGACGATCGGCCGGCGCGCCGCGCTCGCCTTGCCGCCGCTGTCGGCGGTCCACACCACGTCGGGGGAGAGCATCGACAGGACGGTCGCGATGTCTCCGCCCGCCGCCGCCGTCATGAACTGCTGCGTGATGCGCGCGTTCTCCGCCGGGTCCGCCGGGGTGAAGCGAGGTCGCCGGGCCTGAACGTGGCCGCGGGCCCGATGTGCGACCTGACGCGCCGCGGTGGGTGATTTGCCCACCGCGGCGGCGATCTCGTCGTAGTCGAACCCGAACACCTCGCGCAGCACGAACACCGCGCGTTCGTCAGGGCTGAGCGTCTCCAGCACCACCAGCATCGCCATCGACACCGATTCGGCGAGCACGACGTCGTCGGAGGGATCCTGCTCGTCGAGCAGCAGCGGCTCGGGCAGCCACGGGCCGATGTACTCCTCGCGGCGGCGGGCACCCGCCCGCAGCGCGTTGAGCGCCTGGCGGGTGACCAGCTGGGCCAGATAGGACTTGGCGTCGCGAACCTCGGCCAGCTCCACCTCCGCCCACCGCAGATAGCTGTCCTGCAGGACATCATCGGATTCGATTGCCGAACCGAGGATTTCGTAGGCGATGGTGAACAACAGCGGCCGCAGCTCGGTGAACCGCTCGGCTTTAGCAGCGGTCCCAGCTTCGCCTCTCCTTCGTCGAGGCTCGCTGAACCGCTCGGCTTTAGCAGCGGTCCCAGCTTCGCCTCTCCTTCGTCGAGGCTCGCTGAACCGCTGGGCGTGTTCGTTGCTCACACCGCCGCCTCCTGCTCGGCCTGCCCTTGCGCGATCTGGGCCGCCCGGTTGCCGCCCTTGAGCCAACGGTACGAGCCGGGCTTGGCGCCCTCGCGGCGAATCCCCCAAACGGTGGCCTTGCAGATCGCCTCCTTGACCGCCGCAGCGAGGCGACCCCCGAGATACGCCTTGACCGGGGTGTCGTCGCGGCGGGCCAGCTGGACCGTGGCGTAGCTGCGGCCCACGCTGATGCACTGGCCGGTGAACGCCTGGTCCAGGGCGGTCGGCGAGGTGCCGGCGATGCGGGCCAGCACGGTGTCGGCGGCCTGGGCGCCCAGCGGTATGGCCGCCTGGCAGCTCATCCGCAGGGGCCGGCCCGACGGCGCCGCCGCGTCCCCGGCCGCCACGATCCACGGGTTGTCGACGCTGGTCAGGGTCTCGTCGGTGAGCAGCCGGCCCAGTGCGTCGGTGGCCAGCCCACTGACCGCAGCCAGCTCCGGGACACCGAAGCCCGCCGTCCACACGGTCAGCGCGCTGGGCAGTACGCGCGCGTCGTGCAGCACCACCGCATCGGGGCGCACGGCGACGACCGCGGCGGCCTCCAGCAGTTCGACGCCCAGCTTGCGCATCGCCTTGGCCACCGACCGGCGACCCGATTCGTTCAGTGAGGGGCCCAGCGTTCCACCGCAGACCAGCGTGACGGTCCGGCCCCGCCCGGCCAGTTCGGCGGCCGCCTCGATCCCGGTCAGTCCTCCGCCGACCACGGTCACCGGAGCGTCCGGCGCCAGTTCGTCGAGCTGCGCCAGCAGTAGTTCGGCGGACTCGAATTCACTGACGGAATGGGCGAATTGGGCGGCTCCGGGCACGGCGGTGGTGATGGCGCCGGTGCTGCCGACCGCGTAGATGAGGTAGTCGTAGCGCAGCACGGTGCCCGACGCCAGCTGGATGCGGCGGTCGGCGGCGTCGACCCGCTCGGCGGAGTCGACCAGCAGCCGGACGCCGTCGCCGAGCAGGTCGCGGTAGTCCCGGTCGGCCCGGTAGTTTCCGGCCACGTGCTGGTGCAGCCGGATCCGTTCGACGAACTGCGGCCGCGGGTTGACCAGGGTGACGTCCACACTGGGGTGCTGGCGCAGCCGGTTGGCTGCCATGGTGCCGGCGTAGCCGCCGCCGACAATCACGACCTGTATGCGAGTCATCAGTTGCTCCTGTCTGTGAAGGTGGTTATGCCCTCAAGACACCGCGGACGGCCCCGATGTGACACGGCGTGAGCTAAGTCACGGCGATGTGAGCAGTTGGCGGCTCGCCAATCGGAATTCGGCGACGTGACACCGGCGTGTCGCGTCGTGAAATTCCGAATCGCGGCCAGCGGGGCCCCGGGGCCGGCGCCAGCGCCAGCAGTCAGCGACGCCGAGCCGTCACTGGTAGCGCGGAAACACCCCGGACGGCGGCGGTAGGGAAAGCCCCGGCCTCAGGCGCTCGGCCACCGCAGTGAACATCCGCTGGTCGCTGGGCTGACCCAGCAGGTCCAGCAGCTTGGCCGCGGAATCGGGCATCACCGGCTGCACCAGCAGCGCGGCGATCCGCACCGACTCCAGCGTGGTGTACAAAACGGTGCCGAAGCGGGCCTGATCGGCCGCGGACTCGCTCTTGGCGAGCTTCCACGGTTCCTGGGCGGAGAAATACCTGTTGGCCGCGCCCAGCATCAGCCAGATCGCCTCCAAGCCCAGGTGCATGGCCTGGGCGCCGAACGCCGCGCGTGCCTTCTCCAGCAGCCCGTCGGCGGTCGCCAGCAGCTCGGCGTCGTCGCCGGTCGGTGCGGTCGGCTCGGGCACCACCCCGCCCAGGTTCTTGGCCACCATCGACAGCGACCGCTGCGCCAGGTTGCCCAGCTCGTTGGCCAAGTCGGCGTTGACGCGGCTGATCATCGCCTCCTCGGAGATGCTGCCGTCCTGCCCGAACGGGATCTCGCGCAGCAGGAAGTACCGCACCTGGTCGACGCCGAACCGGTCCACGAACTCGACCGGGTCGATCACGTTGCCGACCGACTTGCTCATCTTCTCGCCGCTGTTGAGCAGGAAACCGTGCGCGAAAACCTTGCGCGGCAGTTCGATCCCCGCCGACATCAGAAACGCCGGCCAGTACACGGTGTGGAACCGGATGATGTCCTTGCCGATCATGTGCAGATCGGCCGGCCAGTAGCGGCGGAAGGGCTCGGAGTCGGTGTCGGGGTAGCCGACGCCGGTCAGGTAATTGGTCAGGGCGTCCACCCAGACGTACATCACGTGGTCGGGGTGGCCGGGCACCGGCACCCCCCAGTCGAACGAGGTGCGGGAGATCGACAGGTCGCGCAGCCCGCCGGAGACGAAGCTGATCACCTCGTTGCGGCGCACCTCCGGGGCGATGAACTCCGGGTGGGCCTGGTAGTGCGCCAGCAGCCTGTCGGTATAGGCCGACAGCCGGAAGAAGTAGGTCTGCTCCTCGGTCCAGGTCACCGGTGCCCCGGTCTCGGCGGCCACCCGTGAGCCGTCTTCGGACACCCGGGTCTCGCCCTCGGTGAAGAACCGCTCGTCGCGCACCGAGTACCAGCCGCTGTAGGCGTCCAGGTAGATGTCGCCGGCGTCGACCATGCGCTGCCAGATCGCCTTGGACGCCTCCAGGTGATCGGCGTCGGTGGTGCGGATGAACCGGTCGAAGGAGATGTTGAGCTTTTCCTGCAGGCGCTGGAACACATCGGAGTTGCGCCGTGCCAGCTCCGCGGTCGGAATCCCTTCGGCAGCCGCGGTTTCGGCCATCTTGAGCCCATGCTCGTCGGTGCCGGTCAGATACCGCACGTCGAACCCGTCGAGCCGGTGGAACCGGGCGATCGCGTCGGTGGCGATGTACTCGTAGGCGTGACCGATGTGCGGGTCACCGTTGGGGTAGGTGATCGCGGTCGTGACGTAGAAGGGCTTCATCATCGTTCACCTTATGGTGTGCCAGTGAGTTCGAAACGGTCAGCCAAAACTCCACCGCCCGCGCCGGAGCCGCTGAGTCCGCTGGTCGACGCGCACACCCACCTGGATGCCTGCGGCGCCGAAGACGACACGATGCTGCACGCGATCATGGACCGGGCCGCCGCCGTCGGGGTGCAGGCCGTGGTCACCGTCGCCGACGACCTGGCCTCGGCGCGCTGGGTGACCCGGGCCGCCGAGGCCGACGAGCGGGTCTTCGCCGCGGTGGCGCTGCACCCCACCCGTGCCGGCAGCCTGACCGACGACGCCCGCACCGAGATCGAGGCGCTGGCCGCCCACCCGCGGGTGGTGGCGATCGGCGAGACCGGGCTGGATCTGTACTGGCCGGGCCGCCTGGACGGCTGTGCGGAGCCAGCCACCCAAAAAGAGGCGTTCGCCTGGCACATCGACTTGGCCAAACGGACCCGCAAGCCGCTGATGATCCACAACCGTGACGCCGATGACGCCGTCCTCGACGTCTTGCGCGCCGAGGGCGCACCCGAGACGGTGATCTTCCACTGTTTTTCGTCGGCGCCCGAGATGGCTCACACCTGCGTCGACGCCGGGTGGATGCTGAGCCTGTCCGGCACCGTCAGCTTCAAGAATGCTCGTGACCTGCGGGAAGCCGTGCCGTCGATCCCGGCCGAACAGCTGCTGGTGGAGACCGACGCACCGTTTCTGACCCCGCATCCCTATCGCGGCGCGCCCAACGAGCCGTACTGCCTGCCCTACACTGTCCACGCGCTAGCTGAGCTGCTGGGGGGGTCGGCGGCCGAGCTGGCGCGGGTCACGAGCCGCAACGCCCGTCGGGTCTACGACTTGCCGTGAAAGTCGAGCAGGTCACATTCGGTTGCCCGAACGCTGATCGGTTCGTTACCGTCTCGTTATCAAACAGGGGCACCGCAAGGGCCCCTTTGCCGTGCCTTCAACGTCGTTAGGTTTTTGGCTTGAACACTTTGACCAGGCTGCATCAGGCCCCCTCGCCGATGCTGCGGATGCTGGTCGGCGCGCTCTTGCTGGTGCTGACCTTCGCCGGCGGCTTCGCAGTCGCCAGCGCGAAGACGCTGACGCTGGATGTCGACGGCACCCCGGTAACGGTGACCACGATGCGGTCGCGGGTGATCGACGTCGTCGCCGAGAACGGGTTCGACATCGGCGAGCGCGACGACGTGACCCCCGCCCGCGACGCCCGGGTGCACGACGCCGACACGATCGTGGTGCGCCGCAGCCGGCCGCTGCAGCTGTCCCTGGACGGCCGCGAGCCCAAGCAGGTGTGGACGACGGCCCTCTCGGTCGACGAGGCCCTGGCGCAGCTGTCGATGACCGACACCGCCCCGGCCGCGGCGTCCCGCGGCAGCCGGGTGCCGCTGGCCGGCATGGCGCTGCCGGTCCTAAGCGCCAAGAACGTCCGGATCGACGATGGCGGCGTGGTGCGCACGGTGCGGCTGGCCGCGCGGAACGTTGCCGAACTGCTGGCCGCCGACGGCGCACCGCTGGAACAGGCCGACAAGGTCAGCCCCCCGGCGTCGACCCCGATCACCGAGGGCATGGAGATCCAGGTGACCCGCATCCGGGTCAAGCAGGTCACCGAGCGGGTGCCGCTTCCCCCGGCTGCCCGGCGCGTCGAGGACCCCACGATGAATATGAGTCGGCAGGTCGTCGAGGACCCCGGCACCCCGGGCACCCAGGACGTGACCTACTCGGTGGCCACGGTCAACGGCGCCGAGACCGGCCGGCTTCCGGTGTCCAACGCCGTGGTGGCCCCGGCCCGCGACTCGGTGCTGCGAGTCGGCGCCAAGCCGGGCACCGAGGTGCCGCCGTCGGTTTACGGCGCGGCGTGGGACCGCATCGCCAACTGTGAATCCCACGGAAACTGGGCGATCAACACCGGCAACGGCTTCTACGGCGGCGTGCAGTTCGACTACGGCACCTGGATCGCCAACGGCGGGCTGAAGTATGCCCCGCGTGCGGACCTGGCCACCCGCGAAGAGCAGATCGCGATCGCCGAGGTCACCCAGGCGCGGCAGGGTTGGGGCGCCTGGCCGGTGTGCAGCGGGAGACGCTGACCATCGGGCTGCTCGGGGCCGGTGACATCAGAGCCCTGGCGAAAGAACTCGACCTGCGGCCCCGTAAAGCGCTGGGGCAGAACTTCGTTCACGACGCCAACACGGTGCGCCGGATCGTCGCTGGCGCCGGTATCACCCCCGCCGATTACGTGCTGGAAGTCGGGCCCGGACTGGGCTCGCTGACGCTGGCCTTGCTGGAGCACGGCGTCGGCGTTGTCGCGGTCGAGAAGGATCCGGTGTTGGCCCAGCGCCTGCCGACAACCGTCGCCGAGCACGCTCCCACCTACGCCGACCGCTTGGTGGTGCTGGGCCGCGATGTACTGACCTTGCGCCACGGCGAGGTGGCCACCGAGCCGACGGCGGTGGTCGCAAACCTGCCCTACAACGTGGCCGTCCCGGCCCTGCTGCACCTGCTGGCCGAGTTCGCCTCCATCCGCACCGTGACGGTCATGGTGCAGTTGGAGGTCGCCGAGCGGCTGGCCGCCGAGCCGGGCGGCAAGGAGTACGGGGTGCCCAGCGCCAAGGCGCGGTTCTTCGGAGGGGTACGGCGCTGCGGCACGGTGCCGCCGAGCGTGTTCTGGCCGGTGCCGCGGGTGAACTCCGGTCTGGTCCGCATCGACCGCTACGACCCCGCGCCGTGGCCGGTCGACGAGGCGTTTCGCCGGGAGGTCTTCGCGCTGATCGACATCGCGTTCGCCCAGCGGCGTAAGACCTCCCGCAACGCCTTCGCCGACTGGGCGGGATCGGGCGCGCAGGCCGCCGCGTTGCTGGAGGCGGCCGGTATCGACCCGGCCCGACGCGGTGAGACCCTGTCGATCGACGATTTCGTGCGGCTGCTTCAGGTTTCCGGCGGTTCAGCGAGGCTCGACGGAGGAGAGGCGAAGCTGGTACCGCCGCATCAACCCGACAGCGCCCGGGACAGCCGTTCGACGAACTCGGTGCAGGAGCCGTAGCGCCGCGCCGGGAACTTCGCCAGGGCCCGTTCCACCACCACGTCGAGCGCCCGGGCAGCCGGACCGAACGCCCCCGAGACCGGCGGCGGCAGTCGCCGCAGGTGCGCATCCACGAGTTCGGCTGCGCTCGCGGCGGGGAAGGGTGGCGCCCCGGTGAGCAATTCGACCGCGGTACAGGCCAGTGCGTATTCGTCGGTGGCGGCCGACGGGGCCTTGCCGCACAGGATCTCCGGAGCGGTGTAGGGCAGTGAGACCTCGGGACTGCCCGGTCTCCGGGGCCGTGACCAGACGTCCTCGACGACGGCGTGGGCCGAGCCGAAGTCGGTCAGCACCGCCCCGGCGCGGGGGAAGTCCGCGGGGATCAGGATGTTGGCCGGTTTGACGTCGCAGTGCACGATGCCGCTGTGGTGGGCATAGTCCAGGGCTGAGGCGATCTGGGCCAGGGCAGCCAGGCGATCCGGCACCGTCTGCAGGCCGGTCGACTTGCCGCCGTCGACGAACTGCATCGCCAGCCAGAAGGGCCCGTGGCGGTAGACCGTCACGATGTTGGGGTGGTCGAGCGCGCGGGCGAACTCGAACTCGCGGTCCAGCCGGGCCTGCTGAGCGGGGGTGCGGTGCGATTCGTCGAGGACCTTCAGTGCCACCAGCGGAGCCGGGCCGGCCCCGGAGTTCGCAGGATGAGCCTGATACACCGTGGCGTGCCCCCCGCGCCCGACCTCTCGATCGATCAGGTAGCCGCCGAAGTCCCCGCCGGCCTCACCCATGCTCACCAGGTTATGGCGACGGCACCGTTCTCGGCCGCGAAGCACGCCGGTGGCGCGCCGATGCCGCAAAACTAAGAATCAGATGATTGAATAGCAAAAATCGAATGACATTTCGCTGGCACAGAGTGATAATCATCCGGTCGTCATCCTGGGAGGTTCGCCATGACCACGCTGTCCGGTCCTAACCTGCGAACGTTGGGCGCCGTGCCCCTGGCTGTAGCCGGCGCCCTGGCGCTCGGGGTGGTGCCTGCGGTAGCACCCGGGGTGGCCGGGAGCGCGAAAACCGTGGTGGCCCAGGCGAGCTTGCTGGACACCGAGTCGTGGATCATGGGCGGCAGCGGGCTGCCCATCCCGCCCCCGCAGTACCTGACCGCCCTCACCGACCGGTTCCTGGACCCCGCGACGCCCAAGTTCGCCGGCCAGCCGCTCTTCCCGGTGGACGTCACCAACCCGCTGTTCACCCCGGAGGGGCTGTACCCGCTCACCGGCGTGAAGTCGCTGCCA
Organism: Mycobacterium sp. NGS16; assembly: GCF_059813225.1. Classification (NCBI taxonomy): domain Bacteria; kingdom Bacillati; phylum Actinomycetota; class Actinomycetes; order Mycobacteriales; family Mycobacteriaceae; genus Mycobacterium; species Mycobacterium sp. NGS16. Next base: position 333,430 of record NZ_JCALEE010000004.1, on the reverse strand, counting down.
CTGGACACCTCGCTGGACCAGGGCGTGGAGATCCTGCACCAGAAGATCATGGAAGAGACCGCCGCCGGCAATAACCTTGTCGTGCTGGGCTATTCGCAGAGCGGTGTCATCAACGCGCTGGAGATCAAGCAGCTGCTGAGCCTGCCCGAGGACCAGCGGCCGGACGCCGACCAACTGTCCTTCGTGATGCTGGGCAGCCCCAGCACCCCCGACGGCGGCCTGCTGTCCCGCTTCGACCTGACCAGCATCAACCCGAACCTGCCGGAGCTGACACTGCCCAGCCTGGGCGTCACGTTCAGCGGCGGAACCCCGGCCGACACCCCTTGGGAGACCGCGTTTTACACGCAGGAGTATGACGGCTTCGCCGACTTCCCCAAGTACCCGCTGAACTTCTTGTCGGACCTCAACGCCTTCATGGGCATCATGTACGTGCATGGCACTTACCCGACGCTGACCGACGCCCAGCTGGCGACGGCCATCGAGCTGCCGGTCAGCGAGGGCTACACCGGCAACACCCACTACTTCATGATTCCCACCGAGGACCTGCCGCTGCTGCAGCCGTTGCGGGGCAGTGGATTCGGCAATGCGATCGCCGACCTGCTGCAGCCGAGCCTGCGGGTGCTGGTCAACCTCGGCTACGGGGACATCGAGCACGGCTGGTCGCAGGGGCCCGCCGATGTGTCCACCCCGTTCGGGGTGTTCCCGGATGTCAGTCTCACCGACGTATTCACCGCCCTGGTCAACGGTGCGCAGCAGGGCTGGACCGACTTCACCGAGGACCTGCAGCACCTGTCGTCGGGCAGCGCGGCGGACCTCTGGGATTTCGGCACCGGCAGCTCCGAGTTCGTCATGCCCAGCCTGACCGACATCGTCAACACGTTCACCAGTGCCGGCGCGACCCTGTACAGCACGCTGCTGCCGACCGCCGACATCCTCAACGCCTTGGTCACCACTCTGCCGGCCTACAGCGCGACGTTGTTCGCCCAGGAGCTGGCCTCTGGTGACCTGCTCAACGCGATCGGTCTGCCGCTGGCGGCCAGCACCGGGCTGGTCACCATGGCGGCCGGCTTCGAGTTCATGGTGATGAGCAGCGCGCTGAGCTCGATCCAAGCGGACTTCGCCGACCTGTTCGGGTAGCCACCCGCACGGATGTACCCGTTAGTCTCATCGGCGTGACCGCATCCGACGGAAATGCCGCCGCCGAGTGGTCCCCGACCGGGTCGGTCACCGTGCGGGTGCCGGGCAAGCTCAACCTCTACCTGGCGGTCGGCGACCGCCGCGACGACGGTTACCACGAGCTGACCACCGTCTTTCACGCGGTTTCCCTGGTCGATGAGGTGACGGTCCGCGACGCCGACGTGCTGTCGTTGCGGATCGCCGGTGAAGGCGCCGACGTGCTGCCCACCGATGACCGCAACTTGGCCTGGCGCGCCGCCGAGCTGATGGCCGAGCACGTCGGGCGGGCCCCCGACGTGGCGATCACGGTCGACAAGTCCATCCCGGTGGCCGGCGGTATGGCCGGCGGGAGCGCCGACGCGGCGGCGGTCCTGGTCGGGATGAACGTGCTCTGGGAACTGGGCGTGCCGCGCCGCGACCTGCACGCCCTGGCCGCCCGGCTGGGCAGCGACGTGCCGTTCGCGCTGCACGGCGGTACCGCATTGGGCACCGGCCGCGGCGAAGAACTGGCGACGGTGCTCACCCGCGAGACGTTCCACTGGGTGCTGGTCTTCGCCGAGGGCGGCTTATCCACGCCCGCGGTCTTCGCCGAGCTGGACCGGCTGCGCGACACCGGGCGCGCCCTGCCGGAGCTGGGTGAGTCCGAGCCGGTGCTGGCGGCGTTGGCCGCCGGTGATCCCCAGCGGTTGGCCGGCCTGCTCGGCAATGACCTGCAGGCGGCCGCGGTCAGCCTCAACCCCGCGTTGCGGCGCACGCTGCGTGCCGGTGTGGAGGCCGGTGCACTGTCGGGCATCGTGACCGGTTCCGGGCCCACGTGTGCGTTTCTGTGCGCCTCGGCGGCCTCGGCGGCTGACGTGGCCGTCGAGCTGGCTGCGGTGGGGGCCGGGCGCGCGGTGCGGGTGGCCAGCGGCCCGGTCTACGGCGCCCGGGTGGTGCCGTCATCGGTGACCGGAGTGTGACGGCGACCCCAATCGGGCGCCGGATTTGCCCCTCGATTAAGAGGAGTTTAAGATACAGCGCGGTGACTAATCGCGGCCAGGACGTTCCCGCCAACCAGACGCAACGCCGAGCTGGTGGGCCGCACATTACGGTATCGAGATGCAACCGCCACCTATTTGTGTCGCGCGCCTCTCGCCAAGTGGTCTCCAGCAGGTGGAACATGAAATTTCAGCCCGTTGGCAAAGTACCGGTGCCGGCTAGGAGGCCGTCGTGAGCAGGTTTACCGACAACATGTTCCGCAGCGCCCGCGAATCCACCAAGGGCATGGTCACCGGTGAGCCGCACCACCCGGTCCGGCACACCTGGGGCGAGGTCCACGAGCGCGCGCGCCGCATCGCCGGCGGTTTGGCCGCGGCCGGCGTCGGGCCGGGCGACGCGGTCGGTGTGCTGGCCGGCGCCCCGGTCGAAATCGCCCCCACCGCGCAGGGCGTGTGGATCCGCGCCGCTAGCCTGACCATGCTGCACCAGCCCACCCCGCGCACCGACTTGGCGGTCTGGGCCGAAGACACCATGACCGTCGTCGACATGATCGACGCCGAGGCGGTGATCATCTCCGATCCGTTCCTGGCCGCGATGCCGGTGCTGCAGGAGAAGGGGCTCAAGGTCCTGACCGTCGCCGAGCTGCTGGCCGCCGACCCGATCGACCCCGTGGAGGCCGGTGAGGACGATCTGGCGCTGATGCAGCTGACGTCCGGTTCCACCGGGTCTCCGAAGGCCGTGCAGATCACCCACCGCAACATCTACTCCAACGCCGAGGCGATGTTCGTCAGCGCCGAGTACGACGTCGAGAAGGACGTCATGGTGAGCTGGCTGCCGTGCTTCCACGACATGGGCATGATCGGCTTTTTGACGGTGCCGATGTACTTCGGCGCCGAGCTGGTCAAGATCACCCCGATGGACTTCCTGCGCGACACGCTGCTGTGGGCCAAGCTGATCGACAAGTACAAGGGCACCATGACCGCGGCCCCGAACTTCGCCTACGCGCTGTTCGCCAAGCGGCTGCGCAAGCAGGCCACACCGGGGCAGTTCGACCTGTCCACGCTGCGGTTCGCGCTGTCGGGCGCGGAACCGGTCGAGCCGGCCGACGTCGAGGACCTCATCGACGCGGGTAGGCCGTTCGGCCTCAAGCCGTCGGCGATCCTGCCGGCCTACGGTATGGCCGAGACGGTGCTGGCGGTGTCGTTCTCCAAATGCGGCGCGGGACTGGTGGTCGACGAGGTCGATGCCGACCTGCTGGCCGCCCTGCGCCGCGCGGTGCCGGCCACCAAGGGCAACACCCGGCGGCTGGCCTCCCTGGGGCCGCTGCTGGAGGGCATCGAGATCCGGATCGTCGACGAGCACGGCAATTCGCTGCCGCCGCGCGGCGTCGGCGTGATCCAACTGCGCGGCGAGCCGGTGACCCCGGGTTATCTGACCATGGCCGGCTTCCTGCCGGCGCAGGACGAGCACGGCTGGTACGACACGGGCGACCTGGGCTACCAGATGGAGAACGGTCACGTCGTGGTGTGCGGCCGGGTCAAGGACGTCATCATCATGGCCGGCCGCAACATCTACCCGACCGACATCGAACGGGCCGCGGGCCGCGTGGAAGGCGTGCGGCCGGGCTGTGCGGTGGCGGTGCGCCTGGACGCCGGGCACTCGCGAGAGACGTTCGCGGTCGCGGTGGAGTCCAATGCCTGGCAGGATCCGGCCGAGGTACGCCGGATCGAGCATCAGGTGGCCCACGAGGTGGTCACCGAAGTTGACATGCGGCCCCGCAATGTGGTGGTGCTCGGGCCGGGCAGCATCCCCAAGACCCCGTCGGGCAAGCTGCGCCGGGCCAACTCGGTGGCCCTGGTCACCTAGCCCCGGCTTCCCCCGCCCCGCGAGCGTGAAGTTGGGTTCACGCTCGCGCCCGAACGTGAACGCAACTTCACGCTCGGCGGAAAAGGGTTAGCCCCAAGCGTGCACGAGGTTCTGCGCCGGCTCCAATCCCAACTCGATCAGCAACTCGGTGGCGTCGGCCGCCTGCTCACAGATCGTCGGCACCTGCTCGCGCTCTCGCGCACCGAACGCCTGCAGCACGAACGCTGCTGGATCCTGACGTCCGGGCGGCCGGCCGATGCCCAGGCGAACCCGCTGAAAATCCTTGCTGCCCAACACCGTTGCGATCGAACGCAGCCCGTTGTGGCCGCCTTCGCCGCCGCCCTGCTTGAGCCGGATCCGGCCGAAATCCAAGTCGAGATCGTCGTGGATCACCACCAGGCCGCCCGGCGGCACCGAATAGAACTTGGCCAACGGCCCCACCTGGCGCCCGGATTCGTTCATGTAGCAGCGCGGGCGGGCCAGCACCACCGGCTGCCCGCTGAGCCGCCCGGTGGCGATGTCGGCACCCGACTTCTTGTGCAGCTTGAACGCGGACCCGATCCGCTCGGCGAGCAGGTCGACGACCATGAAGCCCACGTTGTGTCGGGTGCGGGCATAGTTGGGGCCCGGGTTGCCCAGGCCGACCACCAGTATCGGCGGTGACTCGGCCACGCCGCGCTCGGTCTACTCGGCCTCGGCGGCCGCGCCCTCGCCGGCCTCCGCGCCGGCTTCCTCACCCGCCGCCTCGGCCGGCTCCTCGGCGGCCGGCGCCTCGATCACGTTGACCAGCAGCAGCTCCGGGTCCGAGATCAGGCTCACGCCCTTGGGCAGCTCGAGGCCGCCGGCGGTGAACTGGGTGCCGGCTTCGGCGCCCTCGATCGACAGCGTCAGCTGTTCGGGAATCGACAGCGCCTCGGCCTCGATCTCCACCGCGGTGGCATCCTGGGTGACGAGGGTCCCGGGGAACGGTTCGCCCTCGACGACGACGTTGACCTCGACGACGACCTTCTCACCGCGCTTGACGACCAGCAGGTCGGCGTGCTGGATGGTGCGACGGATCGGGTGGATGTCCAGCGCCTTGGTCAGCGCCAGCTGCTCCTTGCCGTCGATGTCGAGGGCGAGCACCGCGTTGGTGCCGGAGTGCCGCAACACGGCCGCGTAGTCGTGGGCCGGCAGCTCCAGGTGCTGCGGCTCGGTGCCGTGACCGTAGAGGACCGCGGGGACCTTGCCCTGACGACGGGCCCGCCGGGAGGCGCCCTTGCCGGTCTCGGTCCGCACCGAGACGGTGAGCTGGTTGCTGGTCGGGGCCTTGGCCATTGTTACTCCTACGGTTGCTACGGCATGCATGAGGCACGGCCAGATCGCGACAACCATCTAGGAGGTCCTCGCCGATAACGGCGGCCGGAACGGGCCACCCTCGCCGTGACGCCTGGTCAGGCTAGCGCATCAGCACCTCAGAGCGGAAATTGCACCCCGGTGAGCTGCTCGGAGCGCTCCCACAGCCCGGCAGCGGTGGAGCCGCGCTTGGCCGGCCGACTGCGACCCACCGGCCCGCTGCGGCCGACGATGCCGAAGCGCGGACCGATGAAGGTGTTGCCGGACAGGTCCTGCGACGCCGCGTACAGGGTCTGGCGCGCCCCGAAATCGGGGCTGGTGGCCAACAGGCCGTTGCCGAAGGTGCGCATCACCAGGTCGCCGATCCGCTTGCCGGTCTGGCCCTGCAGGTTGGTGCTCGAATACCCCGGATGGGCGGCCAGCGCGCGCAGGGGTGAACCCGCCGCCACGAGCCGGCGTTGCAGTTCGCTGGTGAACAGCAGATTGGCCAGCTTGGACTGGCCGTAGGCCGACCACGCCGAATACCGCCGGGACTCCCAGTTCAGGTCCTCGAGGCTGAGGTAGCCCATCCGGTGCATGGCCGACGACACCGTCACCACCCGGTCGGTGATTTTGGGCAACAGCAGGTTGGTCAGCGCGAAATGACCCAGGTGATTGGTGCCGATCTGACTCTCGAAACCGTCGACGGTCTTGGTGTAGGGCACCGCCATGATGCCTGCGTTGTTGATCAGCACATCAACTCGCGCGGTGTCCTCGGCGAACCGCCGCACCGAGGACAGGTCCGCCAAATCCAGGGCACGAACAGTCACGTCGCCGGGCATGCCCGCCGCCGCGGCCCGGCCCTTGGCGGTGTCGCGCACCGCCAAGGTGACGCTGGCGCCGGCTCGGGCCAATTCGCGTGCGGTCACCGCACCCAAGCCGCTGTTGGCGCCGGTGACGATGACGGACCGGCCGGCGAACGACGGCAGATCGGTGGCGGACCAGGAGGGCATGGCTGACACTCTAACGAGGCGCCCGACCCCGCCAGCTTGCCCATGCTGGACTCGCCGCCGGTCAACTCGCCGGAGCTGACCCGCGACCTCGACGGCGGAATCACCGTCTCGGTGCAGAACCAGCCCCCCGCGCGGGCCAGAAATCCAACGGGCAGCCCGCCCCGAGGGACACCGCCGAAGGCGGTGAGGAGCTAGCCGCGCAGGCTTAGTTGCAGTTGTTGGCGTGCACCCAACGGCCGTTGTAGCCCACGCAGGTATTGATCGGCGGCGGTGGGGGTGGTGGCACGTCCTCGGGCAGCGGCGCGTAGTAGGCCGGCGGGGGAGCCGGGTCGGCGCATCCGCTGACATACACGCGGCGGCCCACGCCGATGCAACCCTGGGCGCCGGCGGTTCCGGCCGGTGTGAACACGACCACGGTGCCGGGCAGGCTGGTCAGGGCCAGCGCCGCGACGGCCCAGATCCGGCGAGCCATCACTGGTCCAGCAGCGGGCGCTCGGGCTGGGGCAATCCGCAGCGGGCGCGGAAGTCGGTCAGCGGCTGGCGCAGCCCCAGCAGGTCGGAGTGGGCCTGCGGGTTGTCGGCGAAGAAGCTGCGGACCGCTTCGGGCACCTCGTCGTCGGGCCGGTTGTGCAGGCCGGTGTAGAACTCGTTGACGTCCGGATGGGCGTAGAGGTAACCCGACGTCGAGGCGGCGACGCCGGTGGCCACGTTGGCCATATCGGCGGCCGTGCAGCCCGGCTGCGGGTCTGCCAGCGCCGTGGCCGGCGCCAGCAGGCTGGTAGCGACGGCAGCGACGCCGACGCCCGTAAGGCCCAGCGATGACAGGGGGACAAGGGACATGGCCGAACTCCCTTCAGCGGGTGCGTCGCACTCTAGCAAGACCCGGCGCCGGTGCGGGATCACTTGGCCGCGACGGTGAATCCGTTCATGATCGCCTCGACGTCGGCGGCCTGTTTGGGCGCCTCGTCATTGAGACCGGTGACCGCCAGCTGCACCAGGTAGCGTTGGTCGGCCGGCGCCGACCCGGTGGCGATGACCATCCGGAACCAGCTGTGCAGCCGCTGACCGTTCATGTCGTAGGTGCCCTGCACCATCGACGACGGAAAGCCCTGGTAGTCCTCGTTGGAGGCGTCCAGCAGCCGGAAGTTCGGTGAGAGTTGGGCGTCGACCACCCCATGCTTGATGGCCTCGTGTGAATCGAAGTTCCCGGTGAGCTTGACCACGCTCAAAATCGCCCGCGGAAACTTCTCGCCTTTGCCGATAACCAGTGTGGTCGGCGGCAACGTCGGACTCTCCTTTTTCGTCCAGCCCGGTGGTGTCGGAATCGACACGGTCAGGTCGGTCGGGGCGTTGGGCGCCACCGCCTCGGCGGCCACCCCCTGATCTTCCAGATAACGTCCCACCGTCACCGGGGCCTGCGGCTCCTCCGATGTGGTGGCGGTGCTGCCGTTGGCCCAGATCGACTGGTAGTCAGGTGTTTTGGTGCCGCATCCGGTCGCCGCACCCGCCAGTGCCGTGCACGCCAGCGCCGCGGTGCACGCCAGGGCCCACCGGCGGATCACAGGATCTCGCGGACCGCGTCTATCGGGCGAGCCAGCCGGGTTCCGTTGTCGGTGACGACGAACGGCCGCTGGATCAGAATGGGATGGGCGGCCATCGCGTCGAGCAGCTCGTCGTCAGAAGCGTCAGCCAGGTTCAGTTCGGCATACACCGCCTCGCCGGTGCGCACCGCGTCGCGCACACCAATGCCTGCAGCGCGGATCATCTCCGCCAGCTCCGCGCGCGACGGCGGGGTCTTCAGGTACTCCACGATCGTCGGCTCGATACCGTTGTCGCGCAGCAGTTCCAGCGTCTTGCGGGAGGTGGAGCAGCGCGGGTTGTGGTAGATGGTCCCGTCGGTCATTTAGGCGTCTCCGTCGAAAAGTCCAGTGACCGAGCCGTTTTCGAATACCGCCCGGATAGTGCTGGCCAGCAGCGGGGCGATCGAGAGCACGGTCAGCTGCGGGAACACCTTGTCCTCGGTGATCGGCAAGGTGTTGGTGACGATCACCTCGCAGGCGCCGGAGGCCGCCAGTCGCTCGGCCGCCGGGTCGCTCAACACCCCGTGGGTGGCGGCGATGACGACGTCCTTGGCGCCGTCCTCACGCAGCAGGTTCACCGCCGCCGCGATGGTGCCGCCGGTGTCGATCATGTCGTCGATCAGCACGCAGGTCTTGCCCTGCACTTCACCGACGACACGGTTGGACTTCACCTGGTTGGGCACCAGCGGGTCGCGGGTCTTGTGAATGAAGGCCAGCGGCACCCCGCCCAGGGAGTCCGCCCACTTCTCGGCGATGCGCACCCGGCCGGAGTCGGGGGAGACCACCACGACGTCGGAGTTGCCGTAGTTTTCCTTGATATAGCCGATCAGCAGCGGCTGGGCGCGCATGTGATCGACCGGGCCGTCGAAGAACCCCTGGATCTGGTCAGTGTGCAAGTCCACCGTGACGATCCGGTCAGCGCCGGCCGTCTTGAGCAGGTCGGCCACCAGGCGAGCCGAAATCGGCTCGCGGCCACGGTGTTTCTTGTCCTGGCGAGCGTAGGGGTAGAAGGGCAGGATCGCGGTGATCCGCTTGGCGCTGCCTCGCTTGAGCGCGTCGATCATGATCAGCTGTTCCATCAGCCACTGGTTCAGCGGCGCCGGATGCGACTGCAGCACGAAGGCATCGCAGCCGCGTACCGACTCCTCGAAACGCACGAAGATCTCGCCGTTGGCAAAGTCACGGGCGGTCTGCGCGGTGACCGGGACGTCCAGTTCTTTGGCGACCTGATCAGCCAACTCCGGGTGCGAGCGACCAGCGAAGAGCATCAGGTTTTTGCGGTTGTCTGTCCACTCGTGGCTCACGTGCTGCCCCCGCCGTCGGAGATTTTGGAAAATGGTCGAGTTAACTCGGGCCTTATGGTACGTAGCCCGACGTGTGATTTCGCCTCGGGCTGCCTCAACGCGACCAACCTCACGATGGTTCGCCGGGTTCGTCCGGCGGTTCCAGCGGCTGAGCTGCGCCGGGACCACCGGCCGCCTGGGCTTTCTCGGCCGCCGCGGCGGCCGGGCTGCCGGGCCGCTTGTGCTGTACCCAGTTCTCGATATTGCGCTGCGGGCCGGCCGACACCGCCAGCGCACCCGGCGGCACATCGTCGCGCACCACGGTCCCGGCGCCGGTGTAGGCGCCGTCGCCGATGGTGACCGGCGCCACGAACATGGTGTCCGAGCCGGTGCGCACGTGCGAGCCGACCCTGGTCCGCCGCTTGGTCTGGCCGTCGTAGTTGACGAAGACACTGGAGGCGCCGATGTTGGAGTGCTCGCCGATGTCGGCGTCGCCGACGTAGGTCAGGTGCGGGACCTTGGTCCCGGTGCCGATGGTGGAGTTCTTGGTCTCGACGAACGCGCCCAGTTTGGCGTCGGCGCCCAGCGCGGTGCCGGGCCGCAGATAGCTGAACGGGCCGACCGTCGCCCCAGCCCCGATCGACGACGAGGCGGCGTGGCTGCGGATCACCGAGGCGCCGTCGCCCACCGTGACGTCGGTCAGCGTGCTGTCCGGCCCGATTGCGCAGTGCGTGCCGATGCGGGTATTGCCCAGCAGCTGGGTTCCGGGTGCGACGGTGGTGTCGCGCCCGATGGTCACGTCCATGTCGATCCAGGTGGTGGCGGGGTCGAGGATCGTGACACCGGCCCGCTGATGGGCGGCGATCAGCCGGCGGTTGAGTTCGGCGGCCAACTCGGCCAGCTGCACCCGGTCGTTGACCCCGGCCACCAAGGCGGCGTCGTCGACGTGACGGGCGTGCACCGCCTGGCCGTCGCCGCGCACGATGCCGATCACGTCGGTCAGGTACAGCTCATGCTGGGCGTTGTCCGAGCCGAGCCGGCCCAGCGCTGAGCGCAGTGCGGTGATGTCGAACGCGTACACCCCGGCGTTGACCTCGCGGATCTCGCGCTGGGATTCGGTGGCGTCGGCCTGTTCGACGATCGCGGTCACGGGGTTCTCCGCGCCGTCGCGCTCCCGCAGGATGCGCCCGTAACCCGTGGGGTCGGCCAGCGTCGTGGTCAGCACCGTGACCGCGGCCGGGGCGCTGCGGTGGCTGTCCACCAGCGCCGCCAACGTGGCGCTGTCCAGCAACGGAATGTCACCGGAGGTGACGACGACGGTGCCGGCGAAGTCTTGCGGCAGGGCCGACAGGCCGCACAGCACCGCGTGCCCGGTGCCCAGCTGCTGGTCTTGCCGGGCGATGTCGATGCGGCAATCCAGGGCCTGCGCCAGCTCGGCGACCGTACCGGCGATGCGTTCGTGGGCGTGGCCCAGCACCACCACCAGGTGGCGGGGACTGATCCCGGCGGCTGCACGCAGGCAGTGCGACAGCATGCTGCGCCCGCCGAGGGTGTGCAGCACCTTGGGGGTATCGGAGACCATCCGCGTGCCGGCGCCGGCGGCCAGCACCAGGACCACGGTGTCGTCGTGTGATTCCATCGAGCCCCACCTCTTCGCCGCGACTATGCATGATTGCGGTGCGCGTTGGTACGGCGCCACCTCGCTAAGCGTTTCATCGCCGTACCGTCGTAGCAAAGTCGTCGCCGCACCTGTCGTGCTCAGCGACAGAGGTGGCGGATCGACTGGGCCGAGTAGTGCTACCGCGTTGGTCGAGTACCGCTCCGGAGTCATTAGCGTAGCCGAGTACCCTAGCGCCTCGGCGCTGTCGGGTCTAGAAATCATCCATGGCCAATGCGCTGTTTACGCGGACCTGGCGACCACGCGGGGAGACGCCCCTGCTTGCCCGGGCCGCGGCAGACGCTCAAGGCGGCCAGGTACCCGCCGTGTGCGCGTTCCTGCCCGCTCACTGAACCAGCTTCTTGAGATTTTGTCCTGCGCAACACAAAGGCGTGCAACGGCAGAACCGTTAGGAACCGTTAGGAGAAGCACATGTCGTTTGTGACCACACAGCCGGAGGCGCTGGCGTTCGCGGCCGGCAACTTGCAGAACGTCGGCTCGGCGATGAGGGCCGAAAATGCCGCCGCAGCCGCACCCACGACCGGGGTGGTGCCCGCGGCCGCCGACGAGGTATCGGCGCTGACGGCCGCTCAGTTCGCTGCACACGCGGAGATGTACCAGGCGGTCAGTGCCCAGGCCGCAGCGATCCACGAAATGCTCGTGCACACACTGGGTATCAGCGCCGATTCCTATGCCCTCACCGAGGCGGCCAACGCGGCCGCGTCGACCTAAGCATGCGCGAGGCCCAGCCATGGATTACGGAGCGTTCCCGCCGGAGTTCAATTCCGCGCGCATGTATGCCGGACCGGGGTCGGGATCGATGCTGGCCGCCGCGTCGGCTTGGGATGGTTTGGCCGTCGAATTGCAGTCGGCCGGCTCGGCTTACGGATCAATGGTCTCGGAGTTGACCGACGGGCAATGGCTGGGTCCGTCAGCGATGGCGATGGCGGCGGCGACCGCGCCGTATGTCACATGGATGAACGCCACTTCCCTGCAGGCCGAAGAGGCGGCCACTCAGGCAAAGGCGGCCGCAGCAGCCCATGCGGCGGCGTTCGCGATGACGGTGCCACCGCCGGTGATCGCGGCCAACCGGGCGTTGCTGATGGCGCTGGTCGCAACGAATTTCTTCGGCCAGAACACGCCGGCGATCGCGGCCACTGAAGCCCAGTATGCCGAGATGTGGGCGCAGGATGCCGCGGCGATGTACGGCTACGCCGGAAGCTCAGCTGCCGCTACGAGGTTGACGACGTTCACCTCACCGCCGTCGCCGGCCAACCCGGCGGGGCCGGGCCTGCAAAGCGCCTCGGTCGCCCAGGCCGCCGGTGTCTCTGCCGGTACCGCACAGGGGACGCTGTCCCAACTGGTGCCCACCACGCTGCAAAGCCTCGCATCTCCTGCAGCGTCCACGGCGTCGTCCGGCTCGGGGTTGTCGGGGCTGCTGACCCAGTTGGCGAATGCGTTGGGTTCGGGCGGGTCTACTGCGTCGACCACGGCCTCGACCGTGACCTCGCCCTTCGGCGGGCTTGACGCGGGAAGCATCATGGGCACGCTGTTCTCCGAGTATGCTTACCTGCCAGGGTTTTTCGGCCTGTTTATGGCGGTTCAGGCGTTGGGCCCGATGATGAATCCGGCAGCCCTGGCCTCCCTAACCGGCGCTGCGGGCGCTGGGGGACTGCCCTCTTTGGCCTCACTAGCGGACGCGGCGACCGCAGCGGGCGCATCGGCGGGTGCGTCGGCAGGTGCGGCGATGGGGGCGGCGGCCGCCGGGGGCGTGATGGGGTCCGGGTTCGGTGCAAGCCTGGGGACTTTGGCGGGCATCGGTCGAGCGGCCTCGATCGGGGCGTTGTCGGTGCCGCAGACCTGGGGCTGGGCCGCGGCGGCTCCGGTGGGGACATTGGCTTCCGCCACAGCCCCGATGGCGTTGTCGGCTGGCGAATTCGGCGGCGGTATGGGCGGCATGGGTGCGCCGCTCATCTTCGGCGGGCTACCACGGGCCGGAACCGTGGGCGCTGCGGCCGGCACCGACCCGGTCGCTGCCAAATACATGCCACGCCTGAAGGTGCTCGGCGGTTCACCGGCCGCGGGGTACCCGGCTGAGCCGGTCGAAGCGTTGGCCGCCGAAACTCCGGTTCCCGCCGGATACGGCAAGCCGCCACCTGGATACCGGTGTGCGGTCGTGTATTTGCCGGTCAATGGACACGAACCGGCGGTCATATAACGGGCCAAGGCCTTTGGCCCCAGCGCAAGTATTCAACACGGAGGTCACCGAAAATGCCTAGTCGTTTTATGACGGACCCGAACGCCATGCGGGACATGGCGGGTCGGTTCGATGTGCACGCTGCGACTGTGGAGGACGAGGCTCGCAGGATGTGGGCGTCGTCGACCAACATCTCCGGCGTCGGGTGGGGAGGGCTCGCCGAGCGCACCTCTTACGACACCATGGGCCAGATGCAGACCGCGTTTCGCAACATCGTGACCATGCTGCACGGCGTGCGCGACGGATTGATTCGCGATGCAAACCACTACGAGACGCAAGAAGCGGCCTCGCAGCAGATCTTGAGCAGCTAGGAAAGGGCGTCGAGCGATGTCTATCAACTACCAATTCGGTGACGTCGATGCCCATGGGGCGTTGATTCGTGCCCAGGCGGCGTCCTTGGAGGCCGAACACCAAGCAATCATCCATGATGTATTGGCGGCCGGGGATTTCTGGGGCGGTGCGGGTTCGGTGGCTTGCCAGGAGTTCATCACCCAGCTCGGGCGCAACTTCCAGGTGATCTACGAGCAGGCCAACGCCCACGGCCAAAAGGTGCAGACGGCAGGCAACAACATGGCCGCCACCGACTCCGCCGTCGGGTCCAGCTGGGCCTGAGAGCATCACCGGTGGAAGCGCAGGCATGCCATGACCGCTCAGGTAACCGCACTCCGCTCGGCACCGGTAGCGGTCTCCGACCCGATTGCGACGCTGCCTGCGACGCCGAGGTCCCTTCGTGCGCGGTGGCAACATCGTTACGCCGATTGGCTTCTGGCTTCTGACGTCAGCGTGTTGAGCGGCGTCGTAGCGCTGGCACAGATCGTGCGGTTCGGAACGGTGACGAGCGGGAGTTTGTGGGCGGGCTACGGTTCCGTGGCTTACTCGGGGGTCTCGGTACTGATCGTCTTCGCGTGGGCTGTGGGTCTGGCGATCTATCACACCCGTGCGCCGCAAGTGATCGGAGCCGGGCCCGAGGAGTTCCGCCGGGTGTGGACGGCCACCTTGTCGGTTTTCGGAGTCCTCGCCGTCGTCTCCACCCTGTTCAAGCTGGACATTGCCCGCGGTTATCTGGCGATCGCGTTTCCGCTCGGTTTTGTCGCGCTGTCCGTCAACCGCCGGCTGGCCCGCGCGTACGTGTCGGCGCAGCGTCGCCGCGGGCGCTTCCTGACTGCCGTGCTCGCGGTCGGAGAGCTTCGATCGGTCACCGCCCTCGCACGGTCGCTGACGCGGCATCCGGCCGATGGCTACGCCGTGGTCGGGGTTTGTACACCCGGCGGCCCGCAAGGCGGTGAACTCGTCGTCCCGGATCTCGGGCGGCTGCGGGTGTTTCCCTACGAAGACGACATCCGCCACGCGATCGCGGCGTCGCAGGCTGACACCGTCGCGTTGACCTCGGCGGCAGTGCTGGGGCCGGACGGGATCCGCGACCTGTCGTGGCAATTGGAGAAGCTCGACGTCGACCTGGTCGTCTCGCCGGGGATCGTCGATGTGGCCGGCCCACGACTGACGGTGCGCCCCGTGGCCGACCTCCCGCTGATCCACGTCGACAAGCCGCAGTACCAGGGCGCCAAGCGATTTCAGAAGCGCCTATTCGACGTGTGCTTCGCTCTGCTGGCGCTGCTTGCCGCCGGGCCGATCCTGATCGTTGCCGCCGTGGCCGTGAAGGTGACCAGCCCCGGGCCGGTCTTCTATCTTTCCGAGCGGACCGGTCTGGACGGTTTGCCATTCCGAATGATCAAGTTCCGCACCATGGTTGTCGATGCAGACCGCCAGCTGGCGCAGTTGGTCGACCTCAACGACAGCGTGGGCGGCGTGCTGTTCAAAATCCGTAACGATCCCAGAGTCACCCGGGTAGGCAGGGTCCTGCGCCGGTACAGCATCGACGAACTCCCGCAGTTCATCAACGTGCTGCGGGGAGAGATGAGCGTAGTCGGCCCCCGGCCGCCGTTGCCCCGCGAGGTCGCCACCTACGACCAGCGGGTTCGTCGCCGGCTTCTGGTGCGTCCGGGCATCACCGGACTGTGGCAGATAAGCGGTCGATCCGACCTGTCTTGGGAGGATTCGGTGCGGTTGGACCTTTCCTACGTGGAGAACTGGTCGATGCTCAGCGATCTGGTGATCGCTGTGAAGACCGTCAGCGCGATCGGCCGTGCGTCGGGCGCATATTGAGCACCGCATTGGAAACACAAGGAATCGAGGTGTCAGGTGAACCGTAACCGTGCTCTTCGCCAGGCTAAGGCGCGCCGATCATGAGTACCGTCGCTTCCGCCTACACCACCCAGTATCTGGAGGAGGTGAACAAGATTGCCGCACTGGTTGATCCGGCCAAGATCGACCAGATGATCGAGTTGCTGCGCGGCGTCCGGGAAGGCAGGGGACGGTTGTTCATCCTGGGCGTGGGCGGCAGCGCCGGTAACGCCGGACATGCAGTCAATGACTTTCGCAAGATCTGCGGCATGGAAGCCTATGCACCCACCGACAACGTGTCGGAGTTGACCGCTCGGGTCAACGACGACGGCTGGGACAGCTGCTTCGTCAATTGGCTGAAGGGCAGCCGCCTTGGCGCCGGCGACGCGGTATTGGTGTTCTCCGTCGGTGGCGGCGATCTGGAAAAGAACATCAGCGGCAACATCGTCCACGCGGTGCGGCACGCCAAAGAAACCGGCGCAACAGTCCTGGGCATCGTGGGCCGCGACGGTGGATACACCGCGCAGCAGGCCGACGCCTGCCTGGTTATCCCCACCATGAGCCCCGAAACCGTGACGCCTCATGCCGAGTCCTGGCAAGCGGTGGTCTGGCACCTGATCGTCTCCCACCCGGGCATGAAGGCCTACGAAATGAAGTGGGAGTCGACCAGATGACCGCGGCCGTCTTCCTGGACCGCGACGGAGTGTTGAACGAGTTGATCTTCAACCCGAAAACGGGCGAGTACGAGTCCCCGCACGCTCCAGAGGACCTGGTCATGATCGACGGCGTTATTCCGGCGCTGCGACGTTTGGCGGGCGCCGGATTCGCGCTGTTCGTGGTGTCGAACCAGCCCAGCTATGCCAAGGGTAAGACCACACTAGAGAACATCCAGGGCGTCCACCGCCGGCTGGAGGGATCGCTGAGCGCGAACGGAATCGCCTTCGGCGAGTACTTCTACTGCTACCACCACCCGCACGGAATTGTACCGGGGTATTCGGGAAACTGCCTGTGCCGCAAGCCAATGCCATACTTTCTGCTGAAGGCCGCCCGCGAGCGCGGCGTCGATTTGGCCGCGTCGTGGATGGTGGGGGATCAGGACACCGACGTGGAATGCGGCCGCAGTGTCGGCTGCAAGACCGCGCTTGTGATGAACGCTCATTCGGCTGCGAAGCGAGGTTGTTCACGGCCCGACATCACCGTGTCCGCATTGTCACAAGCTGTGGACCTGATCATCCATTGGAAGGGGGGTGGGGACAATGGCCCCACTGACGATTGACATCTACGCTGATGGCGCCGATGTGAACGAGATGCTGGCCGCGCTCGAGCAGCCCTACATCAAAGGCTTCACGACCAACCCGACGCTGA
Organism: Mycobacterium sp. NGS16; assembly: GCF_059813225.1. Taxonomy (NCBI): domain Bacteria; kingdom Bacillati; phylum Actinomycetota; class Actinomycetes; order Mycobacteriales; family Mycobacteriaceae; genus Mycobacterium; species Mycobacterium sp. NGS16. Next base: position 316,760 of record NZ_JCALEE010000004.1, on the reverse strand, counting down.
TGCGCAAGGCCGGTGTGACGGACTACGAAGCCTTCGCGTCAAATGTGCTGGCACACATCAAGCACCTGCCGATCTCCTTCGAGGTGTTCTCCGACGATTTCGATGAGATGGACCGGCAAGCGCGTTCCATCGCCTCGTGGGGGCCCAACGTTTACGTCAAGATCCCTGTCACCAATACAGCAGGCGTCTCCGCGGCCGGGCTCATCCGCACCTTGGCGATGGACCACATCAAGCTGAACGTGACTGCGCTGTTGACCGTAGACCAGGTGTGGGAGATCGCCGGCGAGCTGCACCCGGACGTGCCGGCCATCGTGTCCGTCTTCGCCGGGCGCATCGCGGACACCGGCGTGGACCCGGTGCCGCTGATGAAGGAGGCATTGCAGATCCTCAAGCACCGGCCTAAAGCGAAGCTGCTGTGGGCGAGTCCGCGTGAGCTGCTCAATCTCGTTCAGGCCGACCAGATGGGTTGCCACGTCATCACCGTGACGCCCGACATCCTCAAGAAGCTGCCGATGCTCGGCAAGGACCTGGCGCAGCTGTCCCTGGAAACGGTCCAGATGTTCTACAACGACGCCCAACAGGCCGGGTTCTCGCTGCGGACGCACAGCGATGTCTACATCTGAGGCCCCGCCCCCCTCGGAGACCTCGAATATCCGGCGCGCGAAGGAGGTGGCAATCCCGTGAAGCGAGCGCTGATCACCGGGATCACCGGTCAAGACGGCTCCTATCTCGCCGAATTGCTGTTGAGCAAAGGTTACGAAGTCCACGGGCTCGTCCGTCGGTCCTCGACGCTCAACACGTCGCGGATCGACCACCTCTACGTGGATCCGCACGAGCCTGGCGCAAGGCTGTTCTTGCACTACAGCGATCTCACCGACGGTGCCCGCCTGGTGACCTTGCTGACCACCATCGAGCCGGACGAGGTGTACAACCTCGCGGCGCAGTCCCACGTGCGAGTCAGCTTCGACGAACCGGTGCACACCGGCGACACCACGGGTATGGGGTCCATGCGACTACTGGAAGCCGTCCGCATTTCGAAAGTGGGATGCCGCTTCTACCAGGCGTCCTCATCGGAGATGTTCGGCGCATCGCCGCCACCACAGAACGAGGAAACCCCCTTCTATCCGCGGTCACCATACGGCGCAGCAAAGGTGTACTCGTACTGGGTGACCCGCAACTACCGGGAAGCGTACGGCCTGTTCGCAGTCAACGGCATCTTGTTCAACCACGAGTCACCCCGGCGCGGCGAGACCTTCGTGACCCGCAAGATCACCCGAGCCGCCGCGTGCATCAAAGCCGGCATACAGTCCCACCTCTACATGGGCAACCTCTCCGCTGTTCGTGACTGGGGGTACGCCCCGGAATATGTCGAAGGAATGTGGCGGATGCTGCAGGCCCCCACCCCCGACGACTACGTTCTCGCCACCGGGTTCGGCTACAGCGTAAGCGATTTCATTCAGGCCGCATTCGACTACGCCGGACTCGATTGGCAGAAGCACGTCAGATTCGACGAACGCTACCTGCGGCCCAGCGAGGTGGATTCGCTGATCGGTGACCCCACCAAGGCGGCGAAAACGCTGGGGTGGACGGCCTCCACACACACCGCCGAGCTGGCACAGATCATGGTGGATGCCGACATTGCCGCCCTGGAGTGCGCGGGCCAGCCATGGATTGACAAGCCTACGCTCGCCCTGCGGACATGAGCAGCCCAATGAGTACATCACCGCGTCCCCTCGACCGTGCTTCCCCGGTTTACATCGCCGGGCACCGTGGGCTGGCGGGCTCCGCCCTGTTGCGCAGGTTCCAAAAAGCGGGATTCACCAACATTGTCCTGCGATCGCACGACGAACTCGACCTGACGAATCGGGCCGCGACATTTGACTTCATCGTCGGGTCAAAGCCTCAACTCGTCATCGCCGCCGCGGCCAAAGTCGGTGGCATCATGGCGAACAACACCTATCCCGCCGACTTCCTATCGGAGAACCTGCAGATCCAGCTCAACCTGCTCGACGCAGCAGTCGCCGCGCGGGTGCCGCGCCTGCTGTTTCTCGGCTCCTCCTGCATCTACCCGAAACACACCCGGCAGCCCATCACCGAGAGCGCGCTGCTCACCGGGCCCCTGGAGCCGACCAACGACGCCTACGCAATCGCCAAGATCGCCGGAATCCTTCAGGTGCAGGCCGTCAGACGTCAATACGGCCTGTCGTGGATCTCGGCGATGCCGACCAACCTCTATGGCCCCGGCGACAACTTCTCCCGCGTCAGCTCACATCTGGTGCCGGCCCTCATTCGCCGGTATGAAGAAGCCCGAGCCAGTGGTGCTCCGGAGGTGACGAACTGGGGCAGCGGAAACCCACGGCGGGAGCTGCTGCATGCCGACGACCTGGCGAGTGCGTGCCTGTACCTGCTGGAACACTTCGACGGCCCCAACCACGTCAATGTGGGCACCGGCGTCGACCACACCATCGCCGAGATCGCCGCCGTCGTCGCCGACGCGGTGGGCTATGGCGGTCAAACCCGGTGGGACACCAGCAAGCCGGACGGGATGCAGTGCAAACGGTTGGACGTCTCTGTGCTGACCGACGCCGGGTGGCGACCGGAAATCCGGCTGCGTGAGGGGATCCGGGCAACCGTGGCGTGGTACCGCGAAAACGCCGACATGGCGAGGAGATGACCATGCGCATCTGTATTGCCAGTATCAATTACGAGCCGGAGGAGTCCGGTATCGCTCCGTACACGACCGGTATGGCTGTCGGCCTGGCGGCGCGTGGGCATGACGTCGAGGTTCTCACCGGACTGCCGCATTATCCCCAGTGGCGCGTCAACCCGGCGTACCGCGGCCTGTCCGGAACCGTGAAAGCAATGGACGGCGTTGTCGTGCGGCGTTTCGCGCACTACGTTCCCGCCGAATCGACACTGCGCAACCGGCTGAAGTTGGAAGCCACCTTCGGTGTGCGGGCGGTGTCGGCGGGCTGGAACAAACCGGAACTCGTTCTCACCGTGAGTCCGTCACTGATCGCGAGCGCGATGGTCATCGCCCGGTCGAGGACGGCCAACATCCCGGTGGGACTTATCGTCCAAGACCTCTACGGAATGGGCGTGGTCGAGACCGGTGCCATGCCCGCCCGGATGGCTGCGCTGGCGGTGCGGTTTGAAGCTGCTGTCCTCAACCACGCAACGGGCGCGGCCGTCGTCCACGACCGTTTCGCGGACGCGGCGATCAGGATGGGTGTGCGACCGAGGCGTATCGCCGTCATACGGAACTGGGTGCACATCGGATCAGCACAGGCGGTGAACCCGGCGGAGGTGCGCCGGAGGCACGGTTGGCAGCCGCGGGAACGCATCGTTTTGCACAGCGGGAACATGGGTTTGAAGCAAGGCCTGGAAAACGTGGTCGCGGCGGCCCGATTGGCCGACGAACGCGGGGTTGACATCCGGTTCGTGCTGTTGGGCGACGGCAACCAGCGCAAGCTTCTGCAACAGTCGGCCAAAGATGTGCAGCGGCTTGAATTCAAGGACCCGTTACCGGCTGATGAATATCGTCAGCTGTTGTCGTGCGCCGATGTTCTCTTGGTCAACGAACGTCCGGGCGTGGGTCAGATGGCTGTACCGAGCAAGTTGACGTCCTACTTCTCCGCGGGCCGGCCGGTCCTGGCGGCAACCGACGCCAACGGTGTGACCGCTGCCGAGGTCCGGGACTCGGGGGCGGGCGTCGTGATCTCGGCCGGCGATCCGGCGGTGCTGCTCGATACCGCTGTTCGTTTGGCTGACAGCGTGGAAGTCGGGGTAGGGCTTGGTCTCTGCGGCCAGCGCTACGCTCAGCGTCTGCTGGGTCGGGAACGAGCGCTGGACGCTTACGAAGCTTGGTGCCACCGGTTGACCGAAGGTCCGCGCGCGGCGGCGCCGGCTCGCCGCAGCGACGCCCCCCTTCCCATGACGCGACCCGTGCGCCGGCAGACGGTATTACCGGCGTGGGGGGTTGAGCGCAATCCGGTGACGCGTCGCTTCGAACAGCCGTCGGGAAGCCCAAGTCGGCATTGACGCAAAGGCATTCACGCTGAAGCCCCTTTCAGCAGCGAGAGGAATCGAAATGATTGACGTGGCCATCGTGGGCATCGGTTGTCGGTTGCCGGGCAAAGTGAGTGGTCCCAACCAGCTCTGGGAATTCCTGCTCGCCCGTGGCGACGGGATCATCGAGGTACCCGCGGATCGGTGGCGGCTGGACCGCTACTACGACCCCGAGCCGGACATGCCCGGCCGGATGTACGTTCGCAGCGGCGGGTTTCTGCAGGAATCGTTGTGGGACTTCGATCCCGAATTCTTCGGGATCTCGCCGCGCGAGGCCGCGATCATGGACCCGCAGCAGCGGCTGCTCCTCGAGGTCAGCCAGGAAGCGATGGACGATGCCGGGGTGTCCGGCCGAGTGGCCGGCCGGCCCGTCGGCGTTTACGTCGGCGGCTTCACCGCCGACAACATGACACTCCGCCGCCAGTCGATCAGCCGGACGGCGATCAATTCCCACACCGCCACCGCAGGCTCGTTCACCATGCTGTCCAACCGGATCTCCTACGTGTATGACCTGCGCGGGCCGAGCATGACGATCGACACCGCCTGCTCGTCTTCGTTGGTCGCCTTGCATGAAGCCACCCAGGCGATCGCTCGCGGCGAGATCGAGTTGGCTCTGGTCGGAGGGGTCAACGCGATGCTGACCCCGGAGACATTCGTCGAGATGTGCAAGGGCCGGTTCCTCTCCGCTGACGGCCACTGCAAAACCTTTGATGCCGCGGCCGACGGCTACGCGCGGGGCGAAGGAGCCGCGATCATCGTGCTCAAGCCGCTTGCGGACGCGACCCGCGATCACGACCGGGTCTACGCCGTTGTCCGGGCCACCGGTGTCAATCAGGACGGACGCACGTCGGGCATCACGGTGCCCAACCCGACCGCGCAGGCTGAGCTCATCCGGCGGGTGACCGCCGCGGCAGGTCTGCGCCCCGAGCAAATCGGCTACGTCGAGGCGCACGGTACCGGCACCGCCGTCGGCGATCCGCTGGAGATGGCTGCTCTTGGCGAGACCCTGGGGCGCGTCGAGGGCCGCACCACCGACCTGGTCGTCGGATCGATCAAGAACTCGATCGGCCATCTTGAAGCCGCGGCCGGAGTCGCCGGCGTGATCAAGGCCGCACTCATCCTGCACCACCGCCAGCTGGCGCCTCAGGCCAGCCTGAACCGGCTGAATCCGGCCATACCGTTCGCCGAGCACCGGCTGCGGGTGATCACCGAGGCCGAACCCTTCCCGGCCGACTACGCGATAGCGGCGGCGTCGGTGAACGGCTTCGGCTACGGCGGCACGAACGCGCACGCGGTGTTGGTGGAGGCAGCCAACCGAACCCAGGCGATCGTCCGGACGCCGCCGGCCCGGGTATTGCCGGTGTCGGGGCGTAACGCCGACAGTGCCCGTCGGCTGGCCGAGGAATTGCTGCCGCTGGTCGCCGATCCCACCGTGGACCCGGTTACCTTGGCGGACACCATGTGGTCGCGTCGATCGCACCACCATTACCGGTTCGCCGTACCGTTCGGCGATCGTGACGACCTGCTTGCCCAGCTGGCGTCGGTGGTCGACGGCTCGGCGACCGGTGGCCGCACCGTCACCGAGGGCACCGCCCCGGTCTTCGTGTTCAGCGGGATGGGCCCGCAGTGGTGGCGGATGGGCCGCGACTTACTCGCCGCCGGTGGACCTTTCGCTTGCGCCGCAGCCGAGATCGACGAGTTGTTCACCGACCTGTCCGGCTGGTCGCTGATCGACGAACTGCGCCGGGATGAGGCCGATTCCCGGGTGACCAGCACCGCTGTCGCGCAATCGGCGAACTTTCTCGTACAGATCGGCCTGGCCGCGGAACTCGCGCACTACGGGGTCCACCCGCAGGCCGTCGTCGGGCACAGTGTCGGCGAGGTCAGCGCGGCCTACGTCAGCGGCATGCTCAGCCTGGACGACGCGGTCAAGGTCAGCTACTACCGCTCCTGCCTGGCCACGCAGGCCGCCGGTTTGGGAGGGATGCTCGCCGTCGGGCTCAGCGAAGCGGAGGTGCTGGAGTGGATCACCGACCGCGCCGAGGTGTGCATCGCCGCCGTGAACAGCCCGTCGGGGGTGACGCTGGCCGGAACCCAGTCGGCGATCGGGGAATTGGGGGAGAAGCTGACCGATCTGGGTGTGTTCGCCCGGCAGCTCCGGGTCGACGTGCCCTACCACTCGCACCTGCTGGATCCGCTGCTGCCGCAGCTGAGTCGGGACCTGGCGGGCCTGGCACCGAAGACGCCGAGTATCGCGTTGTATTCGACGGTGACGTCCACCCAGGTAACGGGACCGGACTGGGGGACCGAGTACTGGCGGGAGAATGTTCGCCGGCCGGTGCGATTCGCCGACACGATCGCTGCGATGAGCGACTCCGGCGCGCGGGTGTTTGTGGAGGTCGGCCCGCATCCGGTGCTGTCGGGCAACATCCGGGAGATCCTGCTTCACGAGGGTGTCACCGGAACCTCGATCGGGACGCTCAGCCGCGACACCGAGGACGCGGTCAGCATCCGCACCACCCTGGCCGAGCTCTACGTTGCGGGCGCCCTGAGCACCGAGCGTGCTCCCGGGGCCTGCGATGGCCTCCCCGCGCATCGTCCGCTGCCGGCGCACCGGTTCCAGCGGCAGCGTTTGTGGTCGATGGAACAGCCGGTCGTCGACGGCTACCTGGGCACCGGTGGCGCCCGGGTGCTGCCCGGTGATCTCACCGACGCCGGTCAGCCCGAATGGCGGACCGAGTTGGCAAGCGCTCGGTTGCCCTGGCTGCGTGACCATGTCGTCGCCGGCATGGTGGTGTTGCCGGGAGCGGCCTACCTCGATGCCGCGCTGGCCGCGGCGGCCCACACCACGGGCCGGGCTGCACCGGCGTTGGATGGCGTCCGGTTCATCGCGCCGCTGGTGGTGGAAGACACCGAGATCCCGACCATCCGGCTGACGGTGGAGTCATCCAGCGGCCGGTTTGCGGTCAGCTCGCGAAGCGGTTCGGCCACCAGCTGGACCCGTAATGCCAGTGGACGCATCATCGACGCCCTGCTGCGGCCGACCCTTGCGGTGACCGAGGCCGCCGGCGCGGCCGCCGTCACCGCCGACGAGGTCTATGCGCAGCTGGCCGACCGCGGCCTGAGCTACGGGCAGTCGTTCCGGCGAATCGTGGAAGTCTGGGCGAACGGCACGCAGGTGGTGGCGCGTATCGACGCGGACGGGGCCGGTGTCGCGACCTCCAACCACCAGGCTCATCCGGTCGTGCTCGACGCCGCCCTGCAGTCCGTCGCCCTTTTGGCCGATGCCGGTGCGGCCGCCGCCGGCGGGGCGGTGGTGCCCGCCGCGATCCAGCATGTTCGCCAGTTCGCCGCTATCCCCGACCAGGTCATCGTCGGCGTCACCCGCGTTGCGCCACAGCCGGGCGAGGCGGACCTGGTCGCCGATGTTGTGCTCACCGATCCCGAAGGCCACGTGGTGCTCGAGCTGCACCGAGCCCAGTTCCGGCCGATCAGTCCGCGTCCACCGGTGCTCAGCGAACTCGAACGGCATTGGGTTGAGCCGGTTTTCGAGCCGCGCAAGGGCCGCGACTGCAGCGGCCAGGACCAGACCGCGGCCGCCGAGCGGGTGCTGGTGGTCGCGGCGGGCCAGGAGTCGGCCCGGTGGGCCCTGGACTACGCGACCGCACGCGGCGCCCAGCAAGTACTCGTCATCCGCGGCGGCGACCCGGAACGCATCTGCACTGATACCGAAGCCGAACTGCGCCGAGTGCTGGCTGACGACCGCGACGACACCCGCCCAATGGTGGTCACCGTGATCGCGGCGACGGCAACCGGCGACGGCGAACCGTCGCCCAACACGATGCTGCGGGTTGGCGAGTTGCCGGCGATGCTCGCCGGCGCAGCCCGTGCGATGCAGAACGTGTACGACGAGGCGATGCGCGAGGACCGGGAGCTGCCGTTACACGGGTTGGTGATCACCCGGGGGGCGTTGCCGGTGCCGGGTGACCAGCAGCCGCTGGATGTGGCGGCCGCGGCGCTCGTCGGTGCGCGCCGGGTACTGCGCAACGAGCAGGCGCTGCTGAATTGGCGACTGATCGACGTCGACCACGACAGTCAGCTCACCACCGTGGTTTTGGAGTCGTTGGTCAGCGGTGCCCACGCACACGATGACGCGGACGAGGTCGCGCTGCGCCATGACCGACGGATGGTGATCGTCAACCAGGCCAGCCTTCCCCGTCGGCTGCAAGCGCTCGAAGAAGCCCGACTGCTGCATGACGCGGAGGCCAACTTCGAGATCGACGTGCCGCAATCCGCGCAACTCGCCGACCTGGCGCTGCGGGCGATCCCGCGGCGGGCCCCCGGGCCAGGTGAGATCGAACTGCGCATCGACGGCATCGGGCTCAACTTCAAGGATCCGATGAAGGTGCTCGGTGTGCTCGGCGCGAACGAGCTGGCCGGCACCCACTTCGGGCTGGGCGTGGGGATGGAGGGTATCGGGGTCGTCACCCGGGTCGGTGCCGGCGTCGATGACGTCACCGCCGGCACGTCGCTGTTGGTCTCCATCCCGGGGATGGCGAGCCGCTACGTCACCACCTCGGTGGACGCCGGGTCGATGGAACCCGCCGACGGCTTGCCCATCGCCGCCTGCGGGTCGGTGGTGGTACTGATGACGGCCCATTACGCGCTCCGGCACGCCGCCCACCTTGGACCCGACGACTGGGTATTGGTGTCTGCCGGCGCGGGCGGTGTCGGGATGGCCGCGGTGCAGATCGCTGCCAAGGCGGGTGCTCGGGTGATCGCGACCGCGTCCACCCCGGAACGAGCCGAACTGCTTCGAACGCTCGGAGCCAAATACGTCGTCGACTCCCGCGCGCTCTCGGCGATCGATGAGGTGCGCGCAATCACCGGCGGACACGGCGCCGACATCGTGGTGAACTGCGCCCCGGGTGAGGCGGTGGTGGCCAACTTGGAGGTGGCCGCCGAGTTCGGCCGGGTGGTCGAGATCGGCAAGACCGAGATCTTCGCGGGCCGGCTTGTCGACCTGGCGGTCTTCAACAAGAACCTCTCGGTGACCTCCATCGATCTGGATCGGATGATGGCGCACCGCAGGGATCTGCTGCGCCAGGTACACCGGGAAGTGCTCGGCCTGCTGCGCCTCGGGGAATACGAGCTCCTGCCCACCCGGATCATGCCGGTCTCACAGGTGGCCGATGCCTTCGACCAGGTTGCCCGGTCTACCCACCTCGGCCGGATCGTGCTGGACTTTGCCGAGCCGGCACCGCCGATCAAGCCGGCGCGGCCGGCCGCCGGCATCCGGCCCGACGCGACCTATCTGGTTACCGGGGGTCTCGGGGCGCTGGGGCTGGCCACCGCCAGGTGGCTGGCTGCCAAAGGCGCCGGCCGGATCGTGTTGGCCGGCCGCCGCGGGGTGTCCAGCGCCGACCAGCAGGCTGCGGTGGCCGCCCTGCGCGCCACCGGTTGCGACGTACGGGTGGAACGGGTCGACGTGGCAGACATGGCCAGCGTTGTCGCCCTGCTCGAACGGCTGTCCGATGGCCCGCCGCTGCGGGGCGTGCACCACGCCGCCGGCGTCCTGGCTGATGAACCGGTCGGCGAGCTCAGCCCGCACGGCCTGAACTCGGTGCTGTGTCCGAAGGCGCGAGGGGCGTTGATTCTCAGCGAGGCCCTGGCCGAAACCGAACTCGACCACTTCGTCCTGTACAGCTCGGTGAGCAGCCAGGTCGGTCTGGTGCCGCAGCTGAGCTACGCCGCGGCCAGTGCCGTGCTGGACACTTTGGCCCACTACCTGGTCCGCGCGGGGCGGGCCGCGCTATCGGTGAACTGGGGAGCGCTCGCCGGCGGGATGGCCACCTCCACCGAGGAGATCTCGACCTCCCTGGCGCTGAACGGTCTGCGCCTGCTCCCGCTGGACGCCGCCAACGAGTACCTGGACGTGGCGATCGGATTGAAACCGACCCAGGTGAGCATCGTCGACATCGACTGGGCGGTGTGGGGGGCGATGCACCCGGCATCGGCAAGCACCCCGAGGTTTGCCGGCCAGGTGAACGCCGCCAAAGGTTCCACGGCGGCAACCGATTCGGTGCGCGCCCAGCTTGCCGCAATGCCCGACGACCAGCGAGTCGAGACGCTCACCGACCTACTGGCCGAACAGGTGGGCAAGGTGCTCGCGATCCCGGCCGACTCGATCGACCGGCACACGCCGTTACCCGACCTCGGACTGGACTCGCTGTCGGCTGTGGAGTTGCGCGCCCGGATCAATGTCACATTGGACCTGGGCATCTCGACACTGGAACTGAGCCGCGGTGGAGGGATCTTCTCGCTGGCCTCCCGGCTCGGTGACCAGCTGATCGCCGGCCGCTGAGTGCCGGCAAGCCCGGTGGCTATGCCAGACGAAACTCTTCGTCGTCGAAAGCGACCACCGGCGTGTAGTTGTAAGCGCGATGCCAGAACTCCAAGTCTTTGATCTCTCGCAGGAAACGCGCGGGGGCGCCACCGTAAAGCGCGGAGACCGCCATGCTGTCGCGGTCTTTTGCCCTCGAGAGCACCGAACCCGCCGCGAGGATCGATCGCTCGGGCAGATATGAGTCCTTGAGCAGGATGCAACCCGTCCCGGTCATCGCGTTGCGCCCCAAGATGATCCGGCCCGGCTTCGATGTGTTCTCGACAAGATCGGCCTCGTGACTCTGGATGGTGCTCTTGATCCCGCCCACGACGGCATATGGCCGAAGGATGACTTGCCCGGAGCAATCGATGTAGTGCCGGTTCGTGATGTATCCGAATTCGCCGACGATGAGCTTACCCACGAGTGCGCTGTATCGCTGATAGTCGGGGGCCGCGGTGAATTGGTTGAATCTGCCGATCACGCTCTGCGGACCCAGCTCGACGCCGGAGAGCTGTTTGAAAATGTTGAAGCTCATGATCGCTGCGCCATCGGCGATCGTGAAGCGGCCACAATTGAGCACCACGGTGGGCCCGAGAACCACATCGTGGCCGATAGTGTTGCCCAAAGCCCTCAACGCCCACATTTTGAAACCACTGCTCGGCAAGAGCCAGGCCAGTAGCGAAAGCCACTTGTTAGGTCGATGATCTGACACGGCCCCTCCGATCCCCGCCGGTCGATGCGATGACCGTAGCACTGTGCGTGTGGCAGGAGAAGTTGTCTGCACTATTTCGTCCGCGCGGAGCCTGGGCCGCGGCGCGAGCTTTCTATCGGATCGGTCAAAAATTCGCAATGACTCGCTCGCTTACATTACTCCGCGCGAAGTTGAAGTTTTGCGTCGTCGAACGGGGCGACCGCAGTATTGGTCTCGGCACGATCCCACCAGTCGATTTCGTTGAGCTCGCGAATGAAACGCGCGGGCGCACCGCCGTAGAGGCTGGAGGCCGGCATGTCGTGGCCCTCCTTCGCCTTGGTAAGCACCGAACCTGCCGCCAGCACCGACCGCTCCGGCAGGCACGAGTCCTTGAGCAGGATGCAACCGGTCGCGGTTACCGCATTCCGGTGCAGGACGATCCGCCCGGGGTTGGTCGTGTTGTCGGCGAGATCGACCTCGTGGCTTTGAATTATGCTCTTGATTCCGCCAATGCCTGAGAATGGCTCGAGAATGACCTGACCCGAGCAGTCGACATAATGACGGTTCGTAATCAGGCACGACCCACCGAGGGAGAGCTTGCCCACCCATGGGCTGTACCGCTGATAGTCGGGGGCCGCGGTGAATTGATTGAATCGACCGATGGAACTCTGCGGGCCCAGCTCGACACTTGAGAGCTGCTTGAAGATGTTGAAGTTCATGATCGCCGCGCCGTCCGCAATCGAGAAGCGCCCGCAATTGAGGACGAGGTTGGGCCCGAGGACGACATTATGTCCGATGTGGTTGCCCAAAGCCCTCAAAGCCCACAGTTTGAAGCCGCTGTTCGGTAACAGCCAGGTAAGCAACGAGAGTAATTTGTTGGGCCGACGATCTCGCACGGCCTCCTCCAATTTTCGGGCTTCTTCAATCTGACCAGAATATCATTGTGGCTACACGCGGCGGTAGCGATAGCGGGCAGAATTCTTTGCGCTTAACTGAGGCTCCCTTCATCCGTTGGGGCGGCTCGGCTATGCCCCGAACAAGTGGAAGACGTCAAATGCGGCTCCCGTCAGGTCGATCAGGCCCTGGCCGGGTATCAACGGCCCATCGAGCACGGCGTCCGGTCCGATGACGTCACCCAGCCCCATCGCATTCGCCGCGTCGTTCCATGCCGTGAGCAGCGCGTGGTCGATCGAATTGATCAGGGTGTAGCCGGTGATGTTCTGCAATGTGTCGATGACGCCGTTGATTGTGTCGATCTCGCTTGGTGACAGCGGGCCGCCGGCGGCCACCTCGGCGTCCACCCAGGGGCCGACGATGCTCTGGATGAAAGCGTTGTCCAGCCCGGCCAGCATCTGCAGCGGATCCATCTTCTCGAAGAACCCGGCGATGCCGAAGCCGGCGACGTCGGTCCCGGCGGGCAGCGTGCCGTCGGAGCCATAGAGCTCGCCGAGCGGTGTTTCGGCCCAAGGTCCCCCGGCCACCCCGAAGTCCTGCTGGAAGGGGCTGCCGCCCGAGATACCGGGCCCGGCCGGGATGGGGTAGAGCCCGTCGACCGCCGGATCGCCGGCGTTGCCGTAGCCCCAGTCGATGAACAACCTGGCCCACGGCGACAAGAAATCGCCGAGGGCCTGCCCGGCGGGCCCCTCGGCATACACCAGCTGCAGGATCGGCAGGTTCTGGGGAATTATGTAGAAGTTCGTGTCGCCGATCGTGCCGATATCAATGGCCGCTGCAACCTGCTCCGGCGTATAGCTCGGGTAGAAGCTGTGCACGGTTTGAATGCCGATCATGGCGTTGATGCCGCCCAGGAAGTTCAGCTGGTCCTGCGGGAAATTGGCGTAACCGTCGTACTCGCCGGTGTAGATAACTGTCGGGATGGTATCGGTGGGGGTCGGCGGAATGCTGAGCGGGATACCCGCGAACGGAAGGATTTGCGGCGCAGGGTTTGAGCCGAAAGCGTGGCTGCTGTCAGGGAATTGGAAGCGGTCCAGGACGCCGCCAACCGGACTATTGGGGTCGCCGAGCAGCACAACGTGCAGGTTGTTCAGCTCGCCGGTGGTCAGGCCGGCCCCCGCGGGATTGCTGATGAGGCTGTTCATGACCTGGGTGGCGAGGACAGCGCTCTGCGAATAGCCCAACACCGCCACGTTCTCGCCGGCCTGCAGGTGCGGCACGAGTGCGTTGGTCAATTGGGTCTGGCCCTGGGTCAGCGAGTCGACCAAATTCAGCTGCGGGTTCGGCGGGGGCAAACAGGCGGTCGGACAAGCTTGTTCCGGGGTGCTGAGGCCTTGGAAGCTGTACGTATCGAAGACCGGTTGACCGGAAAACAACGGCGAGGTGGGCTGCAGGTAAAGACTCGCCACATCACCCTGATAGACCGGGTCCGGCTCCGGGTTGCCGGTGCCGCCCATGATGAAGCCGGCACCGGCCACCAGTTCGACGTCGGCGATGAGCCGTTGCGCCCCGACCATGAACGCCGACGTCGGCATCGACGTCAGCCCGAGCGCGACAGTGCACGCCGCCGCCACCGGAGCGGTAACCGGCGAATGCTGTCGCAGAGCCGTCATCAGACCTCCCCCGACCTGTGGCTCGGATTGATACTGTGCGTTGATTCTTTCGCGGTAATCAGATTTGCTGAATTGTTCCCTTAGAAAGGTCCGCGTTGAGCAGCGCGCGGCGACCCAGTTGTTGACCGTGATATCCCAATCGTCACAATCGCCACAATGGTTCCCTTGCGCTACTCTGTGCGCAGTTTTCGCGGTCAAAACGGGACCGCAGCGCTATTGGCCTCCGCGATTCCGCTACCCGAATTCGTTGAGCGCTCGAAGGAGCCTTGACCGGCACCGAACCATCGCGTCCGATGCAGCTTTGTGCGCGTTGCGGTGGTGGTAGCGTCGCAGGAATTCATCGCCAAAACTGCGGTGACCTCGGCGGGCCGCGTCGATGGGCTCGGCGTTGGCCGGCGGCAGCCGGGGCGATCGGGAAAGGCGGCGCTGTATGAGGCGCTCGGCGAAGCTGATTGCCATCCTGCGGGTGCGGACTTATCGCGCGGCGTTGTTGCGGCATGGGGTTGCGGCGGCCGTTGAACACGCCGCGGCGCTGGGTGGGCTCAAGCTGCGTACCGTGATCGATGTCGGCGCCAATCGCGGCCAGTTTTCGCTCTTTGCCCTGCACGCCTTTCCGGCCGCGACAATCGTCGCGCTGGAGCCGCTTGCGGTGCCGGCAGCCCGCTTTCGCCGGGTCTTTGCCGGGGAGCGCCGGGTCACGCTTCATCACGCCGCGCTGGCTCCGGAGAGCGGACGGTCCACCATGCACGTGTCGGGCCACGATGATTCGTCTTCTCTGCTGCCGATCACCGCCACACAGGGGCGGATTTTCCGGGGCACCAACGAAGTACGCACCGAGACGGTCCGGACCGGTCCGCTGCATGAGTTCCTTGACGGCAACTCCATCGTGGCGCCGGCATTGCTGAAGCTCGACGTCCAGGGCTACGAGCTGGAGGCGTTGCGCGCGTGCGGAGAGCTGCTGGAGAAGTTCGCCTACATCTGCGCCGAGGGCTCGTTCATGGAGCTCTACGCAGGGCAGGTGCTGGCCGATGACCTGGTGAGCTGGTTGGGTGCGCGCGGTTACGCGCTCGTCCGCAGCTACGGAGCCGTCAGCGATGAGCGTGGCCGAACCATCCAGACCGACATGTTGTTCAAGAGGAGTCCAGACCGGCAGCACGGTGCGCCGCAATGATGTCCAGCCCGTAAGCGTAGTTATTTGCGGCTGCGCAGGATGCTCATCAAACGAGGGATCGTGCTAGTGGCTGGGTCCTAGACTGGCGCGATGGCGACGACCGAAGAATTGCTGGAGCGCTTTTATCCGGAATGCAATGTCGGCGGCTTCAGCCATGTCGATGGCACGGTCGTATTCTTCACCCAGATTGCTGCGTTGCTCCGGCCAACCGATCGGGTACTTGACTTCGGCGCTGGGCGCGGCGAGCCGATCGTGGATGACACGGTGCCATATCGGCGTTACCTGAGCAATCTGAAGGGGCGATGCGCCCAGCTATACGGGTGCGATGTCGATGACGTCGTCCTCGACAACCCCTATCTGGACCACGCCGAGGTGATACGCCCCGAGGGGGCGTTGCCGTACCCCGATAACCAGTTCGACCTCATCGTGGCTCGACACGTCTTCGAGCATGTCGACGACCCGGATCATGTTGCGCACGAGTTGTTGCGAATCGTCAAGCCGGGGGGTTGGATCACAGCTGTCACACCGAACAAGCTGGGCTACATCGCACTGGGAGCACGCCTGGTACCCAACCGGTTACACGTACGTGCGCTGAAAAGGGTGCAGCCGGAGCGCAAGTCGCAAGATGTCTTCCCCACGCGCTATCGCCTGAACACGCGGCGGGCCCTTCGGAGAGCATTCGGCGGCGGCGCGGAGGTCTTCACCGCAGGCTGGGCCTCTGAGCCGTGCTACCACTTCGGTAGCCCCTCCCTGTATCGGTCGTTCAAGTGGGCGCATAAATTTTTGCCGGCGGTGCTGCAACCAACACTTTTCATTTACATCAGAAAACGCTAGTCGTGAATTTTCTCAGCCGGCCTGGGTGCTCACCGAGGCCGAATGCTGTCTGCCCAGATTTCGGTGAATCCGACCCGTGAATCCGTCAAGCCGTGCTCCAGGGATATTTCGAATGTGGCGAACGGTCCCGCCCAGTCGGCGATGCGGCGATCCCGGATAATCTGCTGCCGGCCGTCCGGTAGATCGATGATCGCTCGCTGGCCCCGCAGCTCGACCTGCGTCTCGTAGATGTGCTCGCCGTCCTGTTTGAGCGGCACCGGGAAATGCTGCCATTGCAGGGTCTGTAGCCCGTCGGGCGCCGCGCGATCGGGCGGCCAGATACCGAAGGTCCACACCTCCGGCGTGATGACCAGATGCACCGGAAACCCCGGGCGCAGCCGGTGCTGAGAGACCAACAATGCCAGTGCGCCCGAAGTCCCGCCCCGTGGGGTGAAAGCCCAGCGAGCACCGATGGTGGTGATCGGCGCACCCAAGCTCGCCGACGTGTAGTAGCCGGCCGCGCGACCATCGACCGTGGACTCGTTCGTCAGCTTGCCGTCTATGACTCGCAGTTCCGTCGGCCGGTCATCGGGTGGGTTGGTGGTCAGCAAGGCTGGGCCGGGACCGAAGTTTTCAGGTGCCGGGCCATCCGGAACACCGTGGAAGTTCAACCGCGCCGCACCGGCGACGTACCGGTCGCTCATTGGCGGCCGCAGCCGCGCGTTTTGGTCAGCGGCGCGGCAGCTCGAATTGCGCGCATCAGCTGTCCTTTCTGCCCCATGGTAGCGATCACGGCAAGGAGCCACCCATAATGGGTGAATTGTTTCGGAAACTGTGGGCGCCGGTTAGCATATGTTGGGATGAGAATCGTCATCGATAATGTTTCCCCGGGGGACTCCACGTCTGCCGGCACTATCGGCGGGATGCGGACGTATCTGGAGAGTTTGCTGACGGCGATGTTGCAGGTTGCCGGTCAGCATCACTTTGTGCTCTTGACACCCGACTGGAACGCCATCTTCGACCTTCCCCCGGATCCGCGTCTTGAGATTGTGCATCTGCGTTCGGTGCCGCGACGCCGGCTCGGTCGGGTTCTCTACGAACGGACTGCCTACCCTTCCGTCATTCGCCGCACGGGTGGCGATGTCTACCTGGGTCTGTGCAACACCCTGCCGCCGGCGGTGGGCATGCCCTCGGCGGTGGTGATTCAGTCGACGCAATTCCAGTTCGTCCCGGAGTCGTACGGCTTCTTGCAGCGGAACTACCTGCGCTGGAGCGTGGCCAGGGCGGTACGCCAGGCGGATGCGGTGATCACCGTATCGGAGCATTCCCGACAGGACGTGATCCGTTGGCTTGACGCGGGTCCCGGGAAGGTCCATGCGGTCCACCATGGCCTCATCTTCCCCCCGAAAGAGATGGGCTGCCCGGCGCCGAACTCCCACCGGCCTTACATCCTGTCTGTCGGGGCTTTCTATCCCTACAAGAACCCGTTGCGCCTCATCGAGGCGTTCAGCGTGTTGCGGCAGGACGGATTTCCGCACGAGCTGGTGATCGTCGGCAGCGAGACCCCGGGAATGACGCGCGATGACTTGTCCCGCCACGCCCGGTCTTTCGGCGTGGGCGATGCGCTGCGGCTTCCAGGCCGAGTGCCGCGGGACGACTTGGAGAATCTTTACGCCGGGGCCGACGTCTTCGTCATGCCGTCGCTCTACGAAACGTTCGGGCATCCGGTGCTGGAAGCCATGGCGCTGGGTTGTCCTGTGGTGGCGGCCCACGCGTCCAGCCTGCCGGAGGTGGTCGGTGACGCCGCCGAGCTGGTAGATCCCACCAGCCCGGCCTCGATCGCCCGCGGGCTGGCCGACGTCCTTACCGTTCCCGGTCGCCGGGCTGAGCTGGTCCGCTTGGGCAAAGCCCGCGTGAACGCGTTCTCGTGGACGACGACTGCCCAAAAGACTCTGAAGATCCTGGAAACAGTGGCGGCTCAGCGAAATGCTGGAAGTTAACCGGCAAGGGACCGGCGAATGAAGGCCTTCGTGACCGGCGGAGCGGGATTCATCGGCAGCAGCCTGGTGGACCGGTTACTGCAGCGCGGAGACGAAGTGGTGGCCTACGACAACCTGTCCACCGGGATCGACGAGTTCCTGTCCGAGGCGCGGAAGTCGGCAAAGTTTTCCTTCGTGCAGGGCGACGTGCTGGACGAGACGACCCTGACCCGGGCCATGAGCGGGATGGACATCGTCTTTCACCTGGCCGCCAACGCCGATGTGCGCTTCGGCACCCGGCACCCCCGAAAGGACTTGGAACAGAACACCATCGCCACCCACAATGTGCTGGAAGCCATGCGGGCCAACGGCATCAAGAAGATCGTCTTCAGCTCCACCGGCTCCGTCTACGGGGAGGCCGCGGTGATCCCTACGCCCGAAGCCTGTCCGTTTCCCGTGCAAACCTCGCTTTACGCCGCCTCCAAACTGGCCGGCGAGGGGTTGATCTCGGCGTATTGCGAAGGCTTCGGGTTCCAGGGCTGGATCTTCCGTTTCGTCTCCATCCTCGGCGAGCGCTACACCCACGGTCACGTGTTCGACTTCTACAAAAGCCTGCTGGACAACCCCGGCCAGCTGCCGGTGCTGGGCGACGGCAAGCAGCGGAAGTCGTACCTCTATATCCAAGACTGCATCTCGGCCATGTTCACCGCGCTGCAGCGGGCACGCGACAACGTCAATGTCTTCAACCTCGGGACGGACCAGTACTGCGAGGTGAACGACTCCATCGGCTGGATCACCGAATCCCTGGGGCTGTCACCCCAGCGCGTATATGCTGGCGGCGACAGAGGCTGGGTCGGCGACAATCCGTTCATCTTCTTGGACACGACGAAGATTCGCTCCTTGGGTTGGGCGCCAGCGCTCACCATCCGGGAGGCCGTCTTGCGCACCCTGACCTATCTCGAGGCCAACCGCTGGGTGCTGGAAAGGCGCTCATCGTGACGACCGGTCGTCCGGGAATGTCGCAATGAGGCTGGACGGGCGCGCGGCCGTGGTGACCGGGGGCAGCCAGGGGCTGGGGCTGGCCGTGGCTCGGGCTTTCGCGGCCGAGGGGGCCGACGTGCTGATCTGCGGCCGCGGGGAAGAAGCCCTGGAGAATGCTCGTGCATCACTGTCTGCCGGCACCGGTTGCAGGGTTCTGGCTGCCGTGGCGGATGTATCCCGGCCCGACGACGCCGAGCGCTTGGTGAGCGCTGCCCTCAACGCTTTTGGGCGCTTGGACGTACTGGTCAACAACGCGGGCGTGTACGGGCCGATGGGCCTGCTCGAAGATGTGGACTGGGGCGAATGGGCCCGGGCAGTCGAGATCAACCTGTTGGGCACGGTGCTTCCGTGCCGGGCCGCGTTGCCGCACATGAAGAGCGCCGGGCGGGGGAAGATCGTCAATTTGTCGGGCGGCGGCGCCACAGCGCCGATGCCGCGCATCAGCGCCTACGCGGCATCCAAAGCCGCGGTGGTCCGGTTCACCGAGACCCTGGCCGAGGAGGTCCGTCAGGAGGGCATCGACGTGAACGCCGTGGCGCCAGGGGCCCTCAACACGCGGCTGTTGGAACAGGTCTTGTCCGCCGGCGCGGACAAGGTGGGGGCGGATTACTACCGGAAGTCGGTGAAGCAGAAGGAGGAAGGTGGGGCATCGATGGACCGGGCCGCGGCGCTGTGTGTGTTTCTGGCGTCCGCGGCCTCCGACGGGCTGACCGGCAAGCTGATCAGCGCCGTGTGGGACCCGTGGGACACCTTGCCCGCGCACGCGGCGGTGCTGGGCGAGAGCGACATCTACACGCTGCGCCGCATCGTGCCCCAAGACCGTGGCGAGGACTGGGGTTGAGATGGACGTCGCGATCGTCGGCTGTGGATTGATCGGGCACAAGCGCGCGAAGCTGCTGGGTGCTCACCGCCTGACCGCCGCCGTCGACGCTGATCCCGACAAGGCCCAGGGACTAGCAGCGCTGCACCCCGGGGCCACTGCGCTGACCGATTGGCGGGCCGCGGTAGCCCGCGCGGACGTGGATGCGGTGCTCGTCTCCACACCGCACCACCTTCTGGCGCCGGTTGCCACCGCCGCGGCCGAGGAAGGCAAGCACGTTCTGGTCGAGAAGCCGGGCGCGCGGAGCGCCGCCGAGCTGGCGCCGCTGGCGGCGGCGGCTCAACGCAAGCAGGTCGTGGTCAAGGTGGGCTTCAACCACCGGTTCCACCCAGCGTTCCGGAAGGCACGGGAGTACGTCGATGGCGGCGCCGTGGGGGAGCTGATGTTTGTGCGCGCGCGCTATGGCCACGGCGGCCGCGTCGGCTATGACAAGGAGTGGCGCGCGGACCCGCGCATCGCAGGCGGAGGTGAGCTACTGGACCAAGGAATGCACCTGATCGATCTGTCGCGGTGGTTCCTGGGCGATTTCACCCGGGTGGAGGGCTTCACCCACACCTATTTCTGGGACATGCCCGTCGAGGACAACAGCTTCATGGCGCTGCGCACGGCGGCGCAGCAGATGGCCTGGCTGCACGTGAGCTGGACGGAGTGGAAGAACACCTTCTCGTTCGAGTTGTACGGCAAGACCGGCAAGTTGCACGTGGAAGGCTTGGGCGGCAGCTACGGCACCGAGCGACTGTCCTATTACCGGATGTCGCCGCAGATGGGGCCGCCCGAGACCGTCATCCATGAGTTCCCGGGCCCGGACCAGTCCTGGGCGCTGGAATTCGCCGATTTCGCCCGCTCCGTCGAGACGGGCGGGGCCGGCTGCGGCGGCGTGGAGGATGCCTTGAAGGCGCTGGACGTGGTCGACGCGATCTACCGGGCGAACACGCCGTGATCATCAGCCGAAGTCCCTTGCGTATCTCCCTCGGTGGCGGTGGCACCGACCTGCCGTCGTATTACCGGGATCATGAAGGCTTCCTGGTGGCCGCGGCCATCGACAAGTACGTTTACCTGACGCTGCACCAGACCTTCGGGCACGACATCATCATCAAGTACTCCCAGATGGAGCTGGTGCCGTCGGCTGACCAGATCCAGCACCCCATCATCCGTGAGGCGCTAAAGATGTTGGGAATCAACGAAACCAACCTGGAGCTGACCAGTATGGCCGACATACCGGCCGGCACCGGCCTGGGCTCGTCGGGCAGCTTCACCACGGCGCTGCTGAAGACGCTGCACACCTACCAGAAGAACCTGGTGCATCCCGAGGAGCTGGCCGAGCAGGCCTGCCACATCGAGTTGGACCTCCTGAAGGACCCGATAGGCAAGCAGGACCAGTACATCGCGGCCTATGGAGGCTTGACGTGCTTCACCTTCCGCCGGGACGGCAAGGTGGAGGCCGCCCCACTGAAGGTGTCGACGGAGACCTTGTACAACCTGGAAGACAACCTGCTGCTGTTCTTCACCGGCTACTCCCGCGCCGCGTCGTCGATCCTCAAAGAGCAGGATGATCAGAGCAAGAAGAAGGCCGACGACATGCTCCAGAACCTGCACTTCGTCAAGGAGCTCGGCTTCAAGAGCCGCGACGCCCTGGAGAGCGGGGACCTCCACGAGTTCGGCCGTCTGATGAACACGCACTGGGAATTCAAGAAGCGGCGGTCCGGCTCGATGTCGAACACCACGATCAACGACTGGTACGAACTGGCTCTCCGCAACGGCGCCGTGGGGGGGAAGCTGATCGGCGCCGGTGGCGGCGGATTCCTGATGTTCTACGCCGAGGACAAGGTTCGCCTGCGGCACGCCTTGATGGGCGCGGGCATGCAGGAGGTGCGGTTCCGGTTCGACTTCGAGGGCACGAAGATCGTCGTGGCGTCATGACCGGCCTTCCCCCGGTGGCGGTCCTGGCCGGCGGTCTGGCCACGCGCATGCGGCCTCTGACCGGGTCGGTGCCCAAGTCGATGCTGGAGGTGGCCGGTGAGCCTTTCATCGCCCACCAACTTCGGCTGTTCAAACGACAGGGGCTCTCGCAGGTCGTGCTGTGCCTTGGGCATCTGGGCGTGGCCGTGCAGGACTTCGTCGGGGACGGATCGGCGTTCGGTTTGTCGGTTGCCACGTCCTTCGACGGACAGCGGCTCCTGGGCACCGCGGGCGCCCTCAAGAACGCGAGCGCGCGGCTGGGCGATGTCTTCTTTGTCACCTACGGGGACTCCTACCTCGACCTGGATCTGCGTCCGATCTGGGCGTCGTTCGAGTCGGACGCAAGACCGGCGCTGATGACTGTGTGCCGCAACGAGGACAGGTGGGACAAGAGCAACGTGCTGTTCCGGGACGGCCGCATCCTCGCCTACGACAAGAAGAGCGCCGACCCCGCCATGAAGCACATCGACTTCGGACTGCTGCTGTTGCGCCGCCAGGCACTCGAGGCGGTGCCGGCCGGGGAGAAGTCCGATCTGGCCGACGTGTTGTGCACGCTCGTTCACCAGGACGCCGTGGCGGGTTTCGAGGTGTGCCAACGCTTCTACGAAATCGGCTCGCTGGCGGGTCTGCGCGAGACGGATGCGCACCTGCGCCGAATCCACCGAGAAGGATGAGCCATGTCTGCTGCCGTCGCTTCGCTCTTCTCCAACGACCAGCAGCTGTTCTACAGCATCGTGGCAATGAATGCGCTCTTCTCGTCCATGGCGTGGTGCGCCGCTAAGCCGGATCGCTGGTCGATACTGGCGGTCTTGGTGTTTGCGTTGATTTGGCCACTCGCCGACGCGGCCCTGGAAGGCGATGTCCTGCTGGCGATCAACAGCACGACGGGGATAACAATGTCGAACTTGTTGTCTTGCGTGGCAGTGGTTCTCGCACTCGGTCAGGCGATCAGGATCCGCCGAGTCGCGCGCCGCGATCGGTCCGCCACCGAACAGGCCGCGGCCCCACGTTTACCGCGCCGGTAGTTTGAGCACCCGATAGTGGTCGGCGACGTAAACGTTGCCGGCGGTATCGACCGCCACGCCACCGCGGGAATTGCCGGCGGCGGTGCCGAACACCCGCTCCACCTGGCGGGTCGACTTGGCTGGAAGCTCGACCACGCGCTGGTGAAGACCGTCGACCACGTAGACGTCACCCGCGGAATCGACCGCTACGCCGTTGGGTGGGTGCGGGCCGGTGAAGCCGGTGAACGGCAGCGCAACCGGGGTATGCGATCCGGCCGGCAGTTTCAGCACCTGGGCGGCGCCGTAACCAGTGACATAGATGTTGCCGGCGTAGTCCACTGTGATGCCGGTGGGAGCTTTCAGCCCGATGAACGGCAGCTTCAGTTCGACCGGCGCCTTCGAACCGGCCGCCAGGCTCAGCGCCCGATGGTTGCCGTAGTCGGTGACGTAGACCCTGCCGGCCGTGTCCACGGCGATCCCGGTGGGAGCTTTCAGCCCGGTGAACGGCAGCTTGGTCTGGGTGGCCGTCCCGGCCCGCAGCTTCAGCACCGAGTTGTTTCCGTAGTCGGTGACGTAGACGTTGCCGGCGGTGTCCACCGCCACGCTGTCCGGATTGAGCAAGCCGGTGAACGGTAGGGTGACTTGGCTATTCGACCCCACCGGCAGTTTCAGCACCCGGGCGTTACCGCTGTCGGTGACGTAGACGTTGCCGGTCTTGTCCACCGCCAGACCGCCTGGGCTGTTCAGGTCGGTGAACGGTAATTCGACCTGCGTCGTCTCACGGCCAGGCTGCACGGCGGCGGCCTTGGAGGCGACCGCGGCCGACGGCGGCTCCGGTTCGGGCTGGTCGGTTGCTGCCGAGGTGTCCCACGGCGGCCCGCACAACCGGAGCCCCTCGTTGATGAAGTCGGACATCGATGCTCGCAGCGCGGCACGAGTGCCGGGGCGTCCACCGGCCGAGGTCAACCAGACATGCTCGGGATTCGGCTGCCAGTTCTTACCTGCAGCTTTGGCGGCAAGCGCGTTCACCGCGTAGGTGTCGTGGGTGGCGGTGGAGGTGAAGGTGACGGCACCGCTCTCGCATGCCAGGACTCCGGAGTCCGGGATCAGCGGCCACGTGCCTTTGAACGTGGACTTGCTGATTTTCTCGGTGTGGACCTGCGTGTTGCTGTTGCCGCAGCCGGTTGCGTACAGAGCCACGAAGACAAGAACTGCGGCGATCAAACCTACATGCCTTGCGGTGCTTGACCACCGGGGGCCGGAGGCCCTCCTCGGACTCGGCGCAGGCGCGGACGAGCGGGGCAGCTGTGGTGCGTTCATGGCGCCGCAGCGTGGCTGCGCGGCATCGCCAGGGGTGCCGTCGCGGGTATGCGTACCATCCGCAAATTGTTGAGCGCCGCTACCCGCACCACAAGCGTGGTGGACTGCTCTAATTCAGCTCGGGCGCTACTCTAAGCGCCGTCACGTCTGATGGTCGAACGCGTCCGTCAGGGCGGCTTCGCGTTCTCGATCGGCGGCCGGCTTGGATTCGTAGAGCATCAACGGAAGTAGCGCCGCAATCGGCATAATGCCCAAAAAGTATGGAACGTAGACAGATTCGAACACGTTGATCGACAAGACACACGCGTAATAGGTGAAAAGGTACGGCAGCGCGGCACTCGCCGTCGTAGCAAGCTGCACGATCACGCCGACGACGATGACCAGCACTCCCCAGGCGCCCACCGAGATCACGATGTCGTACCACCCGTTGTGCGGCGAATAGTTGACGTCAAAAAGTGCATTCTGGGCGATCAGCCACCAGTAGCTGGGTCCATGACCGAAGAGCGGTGCCTGCCCGATCGCCTCGCGCCCCGCCTGCCAGACGTAGCCGCGTTCGGCGTACGACGAGCCGCTGAAGTTGACCACGAGCGGAAAGAACGATGCGCAGAACCCGACGGCCAGGGCGGTGGACGCCACCGCAAGCTGCCACCGCAAGCTCTGCCTCGACTTGATGAGCAACAGCGCGACGGAGGCCGTCATGAGCGCGAAGATCGCGGTCCTGCTCATGGTCAGCAGTTGAAAGGCCCCGACGCCGGTCAGCAGCACCAAGCAGCGCCGCAGCGTCAGGCTCGCGCACGCGAACGGGATGAGCAGCACCGTCGCTATCCCCAGCACATTGCCGTTCGCGGACAACGATGACGTCAGCACCTGAGTGACGACGCCGCACTTGTCGAGGCGGCAATGGGTCAAGACGCGCCCGGGGTTGACGACAACGGCGAAGGTGACGGCGGCCGACATCGTGGAGAGCGACACCAGGGCGGCCACGCTCAGCGTGCGCACCGGCGTCACGCCGCGTTTGAGGACGACGCCCATGAACAGCGCTCCGGCCATCAGGAAATTGAGCACCTGTACCCGCCCCGAGAACCACACCGAAACGGCCGCGAACAGCAGTGTGGTGCCGGTGAGCACTGCGGGCAGGCTGACTTGGGTGCGCGAATCACGCAGCCCGCGCACCACCCCCACCACGGAGCAGATCGCCCCCGGTGTGTACTGCAGCGCCGGAAAGAGTCGACCGGCCTGGTCGGGTGACGCCCAAATCAGCGGGCCCACAACATAAACGGTGATGAAGGGCCAGGCAGCGACGAGGAACACCCACGCGACGGTGAACCGATCTTCGCCTCGCAGTAGGACGCGCGGGTCGCCGACCGCCATCCAGATCGCCGCTGTTGCGGCCAGAAGAATCAGGAGCGTCATCGCGTCGCCTTGTCATCCCACCGTCGACCGTGACCTGATGGGCGCACTATCCACGCTCTGGCCGTCGGCGCTCATGCGTTCGATGACCTTCACCCCGTGGACGATCACCAAGACCGCCTGTCGGCCGTTCTCATTGAGTTCGTCGGCGAATCGCCGTGCTTCGTCCCATCGCGATTCCGCCGAGATCATGCCGACGTGCATCGGGCGCGCTGCGGTGCCCACCGCAGCCAACGACATCGCCGCGTGCGCCGCCAACCGTGATTCGCTGATCCGGAGGGCCAGCAAATCACTCAGCAGCACCTCCCAGCGGCTGTGCTGGTATTTGCCGATGTCCGGTTCTCGACTCACGGCGACGATGAGCCAGCCCTCAGCGTCGCCGAAGCAAGCCCGCAGGTATCGCAGTGCTGGACGTGCCGGCAGCGGACGGGTGGCTTCGTGCTCCGGGAGATCGAGCTCCACGGACGTTCCCGCCGCGACCAGCCGCTCGGCGATGCGATCCACCCCCTGGCTGAGCTGGGCTGCCTGCTGACGCCTGGACCGCCGCCCCGCCAGGCGGGCGCGGCCGCCGACCGTGATAGCTCCGATCACCGGCACGCCGCCAACAGTGCGGATGCCGGGCAGGCAACCCAGTTTGGGGTTGCGCCGTGCGCGGTAGAAACTCGTTACGACCGCCACCCACGCCAGCGCCAGCGCGGCGTTGACCATGTTCTTGGCCGTTCGCGGACGTGAGCGGTACGGCGGGACGGCGGCGGTGTCGACGACTCGGACATGAACGGCCCCCTGCTTTTCCAATTCCGAAGCTGCCGTGACGAACTCCTGCGCGATGGCGTTGACGTAGTCGGTGGCGAGCTGGCTGGTGGGGGCGGTGACCGTGATATCGATCAGCGCGGTATCCCGCGGCGACGTGATCGTCAGATTGTCCTTGAGAGATTCTGCGGTGGTGGGCAGGCCATAAACGACGACCGCCCGCTGCAGCAGGGCCGGGCTGGTCAGTAGGGACAGGTGGTCACGCGCGCGCCGTTGGGAAAGAAAGAGTGCGGCGAGATCACCGAAGGGTCTCTGGTCGGGATCGGCCACCACGATGACGCGGGCGGTTGTGGTGTAGACCGGCTGCTGGCGCAGCGAATACGCCAGCCCGGCCAGGGCACCGAGCACGAGGGCGACGGCGACTGCGCGTCTGCTGTCCAGGAGGACTCGGCCGAAGACGCTGCGCTGCACACCCCACCTGCCTTCGACGTGGTGTTGAGATCTTGTTATTGTGCGCCGCCAAGCCACCCTTGTGAACAGAAAACTCGACTGGTGACGGTCTCGGGTGGGTAGGATTAGAGGCTGTGCTCAGGCCGTATATGGTCCTGCTGATTGCGGCAACGATTGTTGGCGCCGGCGCCGGCGCCCTGTACAGCTGGACGGGCGCCAATGAATACCGTGCAACCACCCGGCTGTTCGTCACCACCAACGCGGTCGACGTCAGCGACGTGTACCAGGCGACGCTGGCCGGCCAGCAACGTGTGCTGACCTACAAGGTGCTGGCATCGGATCCGAAGGTCCTCTCCAATGCGGTTCGCCGGGCCGGGGTGAACACCAACCCGGTCGTATTGGATCAGCATCTGCATGTCGACGTGCCGCCTGCCACCATCATCTTGGACATCGGCGTCGATGACACCGATTCCGGCTCGGCCGCCACGCTGGCTAACGCGGTGGCCGACGAACTGATCGCGACGATCAACGAGCTGGAACGTCCGCTCGGCGGTGGCCCGCCACCGGTCGGCGTGACGGTGGTGCAGCGCGCGGCCGCGTCTGCTGCCACATTGCAGGCGAAGCTCAACCCGGTATGGGTCGCCGTCGGCGCCATCGCCGGGTTGATCGTCGGCCTCGCGGTGGCGTTGGCCGTCAAGCGCCGTTTACTCCCGGATCTCCGTGCCGCGCGCGGAGAGCTCGTCCAGCCGCGCAGCTGATGAACGCGAGTCGTCGGCTGCTCATCGCGGTGGCGCCGGTGGTGTTGACCTTGATGCTGTTCGCGTCGGAGTTGCCGCTTTCCCAGCGGGTGCGTGCGGCTGTGGTGCCTTTCGGGGTGGCCAGCGTTGCCACCATGTGGAGCGATTCCCCGCAGGGTTACCTCGACGAGGCACACGCGATCCGCATCGCTGGTGCGGGCTGGATCCGAATTATGGTGCAGTGGCACAAAATTGAGCCCTCCATTGGCAATTACGACTGGTCGACCGGCGACAACGCGGTGCAGGCCGCCCGCGAGGCCGGACTCAGCATTTTGCTGTGCATATCCGGTCCGGCGCCGGTGTGGGCACAGGCGCCGGGCGCCGATCCCAACGCGGTCGGCAGTCCGCCGGCGGATCCGGCGGCCTTCGGCGAGATCACCCGTCTCATCGCTGACCGGTACAAGTCCGCGGTGGGTGCCTGGGAGATCTGGAACGAGCCCAACGCGCCGGAGTTCTTCACGCCGGTCGACGTCGGCCGCTACGCCGCCCTGTTGCGGCAGGCCTATGTGAACATCCACGCCGCCGCGCCACAGTCGATCGTGATGTCCGGTGGGTTGTCATCGACGATCAGCGGGATCGACTCGGTGGATTTCGTCCGCCAGCTCTACGCCGCCGGGGCAGGCGCCACGCTGGACGCCGTCGCCCTGCACCCCTATACCTATCCGTATTCGATCACCGAGGACCCGCTGCATCGAGGTGACGCCGTGGCGCAGGTGCATCAGCTGATGGCCGCGCACGGCGACGACCGCAAGAAGATCTGGGTCACTGAGTATGGCCAAGCCACCGGCACGTCGCAGTTTGCGGTTTCCGGTGAACGCCAAGCCGAGATCCTGGTGGATTTCTTGCAATGGGCGAGCCCCCTTGACTATCTGGGGCCGCCGTTCTTGTTCACTAGCCGCGACCTGAGCCCCGATACCGCGAACGCGGACTTCAACTTCGGCCTCTACGCGGTCGACTACGCACCCAAGCCCGCCGTCGACGCGATCAAAATGTTGGTGCAGTCCTGACCGGGGCCGCTGCCAGCTCCGGCCTCACCGGGAGCGCCCTGGCGCCGGATGTTGTTGACGCAACGCGGCGATCACCGGCGGGGCGAGACGATCGGCGACGACCTGCTGGCCGGCGTGGTTGAGCTGAAGATGATCAGGCGACACCAGGTCGTCGCGCCCGGCGAACCAGCCATCGGCGATCGGGTCGATGAATGGGGCACCGGCTTCGTCGGCGGCGTCACGAATGATGTTGCGGGCAGCCAGGATCGCACTGTCGGGGGGCTCGCGCCGATACCAGCTCGGCCCGACTACCAGCATGCCCGCCCGGGGCGCAATGGCCTTCACCTGGTCGAGGGTGCCGACGGCGGCATCGTGCAAGGACGGCAGCGAGTCGACATCGTTGGTTCCGCCCGCCAGCAGCACCAAGTTGGTATCGGGGTTGACGCCCCGAGCCACCTGCTCGCCGAACGTGGGGGAGTCCGGATTGGTGGCGGTGTATCCGGCGCCGCCGCGGCTGAAGTTGCGGACATACACATCGATTCCGGACCGCCCGGCCCGCCGTTGCAGGTCGGCAGTCCAGTTCTTGCTGCCGAACCCGCCCGAAATGGTGCCGGAAGCGAATTCGTCGCCGACCACCACAGCCTGCAGGGCCTCAGCCTCAGTGCGCGATGGTGTTTCGGCGGGCGGCGACGGCGCTGCCACCTGCGGCTGCTGCCGCGGCGCGGTTTGGCCGGCGCACGCGGCGGTCAGAACAGCGGCTGAGAAACACAGCGCCGACCGTACCGACACGGACCGCGTCATGGCACCACATTAGCAGCGCGAAGACGTCGCACCGCCAGCATCAATCCGGGTAGCACCACCAGTTCGGCCAGCGGTTGCACTATGGCCAGCGACTCGATGGGTCCCCATGCCGCCAGGGCGGCCAGAAGAGCCAACGCCACGCCGTTTCCCCCTGCGATGCAGGCGGTTGCCTGATTGGGGTAACCCGCCGCCACCAGCATTGCCGCGAACGACTGTGAGTACGCGGAAAGGCCTGCGGCGGCGACCATTCCGGCCACCAACGGAAGTGCCGCAGCGTAGGCCCGGCCGGCGACGTGTGTCACGATGATGCCGACCGGCCACGCGCACGCCACGGCGACGCCCATGTAGGCCAGGCACACTCGTGAGAGCTTGTGGTAGAGCTCCCAGGCGTGCCCGGTGTGCAGACGGCGCGACAGCTCGGGAATCACCACGGTCGCCATCGATGCCGGCAGCAGTAGCACCGGGCCGGTCACCTTGGTGGCGACCCCGTACAGGCCGGCAACGGCGGTGCTGGCCACGGCGGCCACGACCGGTACCTGAAGCTGGAACAATATGTTGGACAGCGAAAGGCCCCACCAGCCCAGCGCGCCTCGGGCGGCGCCGATGAAGTCGCCCCGGGCGCCCGCCACCGAGGTCAGTGGCGTGGCCGCCGCGATCAGCAGGGGGATCGCGAACGCGGCCGCGATCAACGGGTAGTTCGCCGATCGGCCCGTCACCAGGTATGCCACGACGGCTGCGCACGGGACGATGCGCTGGGTGGCGACCAGCCAGCTCGAGAGCCGATGACTGCCGATGCCGGCGAAGTGGTTCTGCGCATACGTTTGCAACGTGTCGCCGGCACCCCAGACGATGCCGGCGACCACCGTGGCGGGGTGGTTGAGCAGCGCTGCGCCGGCCAGCATCACCGTGACCAGCGCGACGTTGCTACCGAGGTGCATGAGGTAAAGCGCGCGGATGAGGCTGACTGGTGTGAGACCTTGGCACTGCTGCCCCGGCTGGTGTTCGGCCGCCACCCGCAACACCCGCGCTGGTGCGCCGAACCCGAACACGATCCCGGCGATAGTGGTCACCGCGCCGGCCACCATGAACTCGCCGTAGGAACGCACTGGCGAGATCCGCGCGAGCAAGAGCAGGGTGGCGCCCAGCCCCACCGAGCTCACGATGCGCGATGAGAAGCGCCACGCCACGCTGCGCGCCGTGTGCGCTGGCCGATCGGTGGCCGGTCCGGTGTCCATCCGCGACCCGTGCGGGCTAGCGCAGCTGCGCCGACAGCCGCCGCCGGAGTTTTCGGTAGGTCGGGCTGAGCCGGAGTTTGAACACCGGTATCTGGGCCAGATGAAACGCGGCGCCACCCAACCCGTACAGCTTCTGGACCGGGGTATGCGCGTAACGCATCCGGATGTCGTAGGACTCCTTGACGAACGTCGGCCACATCTTGGCGGCTTTGGTTGCGTCGTGGAAGCGCAGCGCCCCTATCCCGAACGGCACGCCGACTTGGCGCAAAGTGCTCTGCGCGATCCGGACCTGCAGTTCGAAGTCCATCGAGCAGTGCAGGCTCTCGTCGATGCCGCCCAGTTCCCGCAGCGTGCTGTCGCGCATCACGATCGACCCGGAGAACGCCGTGGGGCCGAGGAGCAGCAGCTTTTCGAACTCCATCTTGCGCCCGGGGAAGAAATCGACCGACGTGCCGTCCTCACGGATCATGCAGCTGCCCCCGTAGAAGAGGTCGGCGTCGGGGTGCTCCACGACGGCTTTGCGCAGCCCGTCGAGGGCATCAGGAAGGAGTACGTCGTCGGAGTTCAGCCAAATCGTCCAGGACGGTTTAGCGCGTGCCAGCGCGCGGTTGAGGGCATCGGATTGCCCGCGGTCCGGTTCGATCACCGGCTTGACCCGCGGATCGGCCCGTGCGAGCTCGGCGATGATCTCCTGCGTGCCGTCGGTGGATCCCGCGTCTTGGATCAGCAATTCGTCGTCGGGGCCCATCTGATCGAGCGCGCTGCGAAATGCGGTCTCGGCGAATGGCGCCGTATTAAAGGACGGCACGAGGATGCTGAAAACCGGCATGGACCCGGGGTCATCAGCGCGAGGCTGGGTGCTCACCCTTCGGTTCCTTGCGCGAACGGCCGAAGCGATGCGGGAAACGCATCACCGCACGCTATCAGCTGTAAGCGCGCAACACTGGCGTTCGTCGCGGCCGGAAATGCGCCAAATGCGGATACAAGCTCCGTCGCCAGGACTCGAACCTGAACTATCTGAACCAAAATCAGAGGTGCTGCCGATTACACCACGACGGATCGGTGCTCGGCAGTGACTCTAGTCCAAACGGCTACGCTGGTTGCGTGGCTGGTCTGGACAAGGACGGCCGGGCGCCGCGAGCCCGGATGACCGGCAGCGAACGCCGGCACCAACTCATCGACGTCGCCCGGTCGCTGTTCGCCGAACGGGGCTACGAAGGCACCTCCATCGAGGAGATCGCGCTGCGGGCCAACGTGTCCAAACCGGTCGTCTACGAGCATTTCGGCGGCAAAGAGGGGCTCTACGCCGTGGTGGTCGACCGGGAGATGTCAGCGTTGCTGGACGGCATCACCACCTCGCTGACCAAGTCGACCAACAACCAGTCCCGGCTGCGGGTCGAACGGGTCGCGCTGGCATTGCTGACCTACGTCGACGAGCACACCGACGGTTTCCGGATCCTGATCCGCGACTCCCCGGCCTCGATCAGCTCCGGCACGTATTCGACCCTGCTCAACGATGCGATCGGCCAGGTGTCGTCGATCCTGGCCGGGGACTTCTCCCGGCGCGGCCTGGATCCCGAGACCGCCCCGTTGTACGCCCAGGCGTTGGTGGGCTCGGTGTCGATGACGGCCCAGTGGTGGCTGGATGTGCGTGAGCCCAAGAAAGAAGTGGTGGCCGCGCACTTGGTCAACCTGTGCTGGAACGGCCTGACGCACCTGGAGGCCGATCCGACCTTGCACGACGTATAAGGCATGCACCGCAACACAAATCAGCGCCCGCAGCACCACCGCCTACAATTGCCCGCATCATGACCGCACCGGGGCACGCCAGCCCAGCCACCCCGATCGCGGGGCTCGTCGAAGCCGCACTGAGCGCGCCGACCTTCGCCGATCTCATCGAGCGCGCCGGTGACCGGCCCGCCGAGCTCAAACTGGTCGGCCCGGTCGCGGCGCGGCCCTTCGTCGCCGCCGCGCTGGCCCGCAACAGCGCGCTGCTGGTGGTCACTGCCACCGGCCACGAGGCCGAGGACCTGACCAGCGAACTGCGCGGGGTTTACGGCGACACGGTGGCGCTGTTCCCGTCCTGGGAGACGCTGCCGCACGAGCGGCTCTCCCCCGGGGTGGACACCGTGGGGGCCCGGATGCTGCTGCTGCGCCGGCTGGCGCGGCCCGACGACGCACGGCTGGGCCCGCCGCTGCGAGTGGTGGTGACCACGGCCCGGTCGCTGCTGCAGCCGATGACCCCGCAACTGGAGACCATCGAACCGGTCATGCTGGCCGTCGGCGACGAGACACCGTTCGACGCGGTGATCGCGCGGCTGGTCGAGCTGGCCTACACCCGAGTCGACCTGGTCGGCAAACGCGGCGAGTTCGCGGTGCGCGGCGGGATCCTCGACGTCTTCCCGCCGACCGCGGAGCACCCGGTGCGCATCGAGTTCTGGGGCGACGAGATCACCGAGATGCGGCCGTTCTCGGTGGCCGACCAGCGCTCCATCCCCGAGATCGAGGCGGGCACCGTGGTGGCGATGCCCTGCCGGGAGTTACTGCTCACCGACGAGGTGCGGGCGCGGGCCATGGAAATGTCGGCGCTGGCACGCGAGCAGCCGCACGGCGAGGGCAGCACCGTCACCGGCACCGTCGGCGACATGCTGGCGAAGCTCGCCGAGGGTATCCCGGTCGACGGCATGGAGGCGCTGGGTCCGGTGCTGCGTCCCGGCCCGCAGGCGCTGCTGACCGATCAGCTCGGCGCCGGCACCCCGGTGCTGGTCTGCGACCCGGAGAAGGTCCGCGCCCGCGGCGCCGACCTGATCAAGACCGGCCGCGAGTTTCTGGAGGCGTCCTGGTCGGTCGCGGCGATCGGCGGTGACGCGCCGATCGACATCGAGCAGCTGGGCGGGTCGGGATTCCGGGAGCTCGACGAGGTTGCCGAGGCCGCGGTAGCCGCCGGACATCCGTGGTGGACGCTGAGCCAGCTCTCCGACGAGTCCGCGATCCAGCTCGACGTGCGCCCGTCGCCGTCGGCGCGGGGCCGGCAACGCGATATCGACGAGATCTTCGCCATGCTGCGCGCGCACACCTCGACCGGCGGCGCCGCGGCGGTCGTGGCGCCCGGCGTGGGCACGGCAAGGCGGCTGGTGGAGCAGCTCGCCGAATCCGACACCCCGGCAACCATGTTGGAGCCCGGTGCCGCGCCCAAGTCCGGGGTGGTCGGGGTGCTGGCCGGCCCGCTGCACGAGGGACTGGTGGTCGCCGGCGCCAACCTGGTCATCGTCACCGAGACCGACCTGACCGGCAACCGGGTCGCCGGACCGGAGGGCAAGCGGCTGGCGGCCAAGCGCCGCAACGCCGTCGACCCGCTGGCACTGACCGCCGGCGACCTGGTGGTGCACGATCAGCACGGCATCGGCAAATTTGTGGAGATGACCGAGCGCACCGTGGGCGGGGCGCGCCGCGAATACCTGGTGCTGGAATACGCCTCCGGCAAACGCGGCGGTACGGCGAACAAAACCGACAAGCTCTACGTGCCGATGGACGCGCTGGACCAGTTGTCCCGCTACGTCGGCGGGCAGGCCCCCGCATTGAGCAGGCTCGGCGGCAGCGACTGGAGCCAGACCAAGACCAAAGCCCGCAAGGCGGTGCGGGAGATCGCCGACGAACTAGTGGCGCTCTACGCCAAACGCCAAGCCGCGCCCGGACATGCGTTCGCCCCGGACACCCCCTGGCAGGCCGAGATGGAGGACGCCTTCGGGTTCACCGAGACCGTCGACCAGCTCACCGCGATCAGCGAGGTCAAAGCCGACATGGAAAAACCGGTCCCGATGGACCGGGTGATCTGCGGCGATGTCGGCTATGGCAAGACCGAGATCGCGGTGCGCGCGGCGTTCAAGGCCGTCCAGGATGGTAAGCAGGTCGCGGTGCTGGTGCCCACCACGCTGCTGGCCGATCAGCACCTGCAGACGTTCAGCTCCCGCATGGCAGGGTTCCCGGTCACGGTCAAGGGATTGTCCCGGTTCACCGACCCGAAAGAGTCCAAGGCGGTGATCGACGGGCTGGCCGACGGTGCCGTCGACGTCGTGATCGGTACCCATCGGCTGCTGCAGACCGGGGTGCGCTGGAAGGACCTCGGTCTGGTGATCGTCGACGAGGAGCAACGGTTCGGTGTCGAGCACAAGGAGCACATCAAGGCGCTGCGCACGCACGTCGACGTGCTCACCATGAGTGCCACCCCGATCCCGCGCACGCTGGAGATGAGCCTGGCCGGCATCCGGGAGATGTCGACGATCCTGACCCCACCGGAGGATCGCTACCCGGTGCTGACCTATGTCGGCCCGCACGACGACAAGCAGGTCGCGGCGGCGCTGCGGCGAGAGCTGCTGCGCGACGGCCAGGTGTTCTACGTGCACAACCGGGTCAGCTCCATCGACGCGGCCGCCGCCCGGGTGCGCGCGCTGGTGCCCGAGGCCCGGGTCGTCGTGGCGCACGGCCAGATGCCCGAGGAACTGCTGGAGACCACCGTGCAGGGCTTCTGGAACCGCGAATACGACATCCTGGTGTGCACCACGATCATCGAAACCGGCCTGGACATCTCCAACGCCAACACCTTGATCGTCGAACGTGCCGACACCTTCGGGCTCTCCCAGCTGCACCAGCTGCGCGGCCGGGTGGGGCGCAGCCGGGAACGCGGCTACGCCTACTTCCTGTACCCGAAGGAAACGCCGCTGACCGAGACGGCCCACGACCGGCTGGCCACCATCGCCCAGAACAATGAACTCGGCGCCGGGATGGCGGTGGCGATGAAGGACCTGGAGATCCGGGGTGCCGGCAACGTGTTGGGGGTGGAGCAGTCCGGGCACGTCGCCGGGGTGGGCTTCGACCTGTATGTGCGGCTGGTCGGCGAAGCCGTCGAGGCGTACCGGGCGGCGTTCAACGGAGAGACCGTCACCAGCGAGGAGACCAAGGACGTCCGCATCGACCTGCCCGTCGACGCCCACCTGCCGCCGGAGTACATCAACTCCGACCGGCTGCGGCTGGAGGCCTACCGCCGGCTGGCCGCCGCCCCCGATGATGAGGCCGTGGGCGCGGTGGTAGAGGAGCTGACCGACCGGTACGGGCCGCTGCCCGAGCCGGCGGGCCGGCTGGTGGCGGTGGCCCGGCTGCGGCTGCTGTGCCGCAGCGTCGGGATCACCGAGGTTTCGGCGCCGTCGGCGACGACGTTGCGGCTGGCCCCGATGACGCTCGCCGACTCCGCCCAGTTGCGGCTCAAGCGGCTGCACCCGGCCGCCAGTTACCGCGCCACCACCGCCACCATCCAGGTCCCGATCCCGCGCGCCGGCTCCTCGGTCGGTGCCCCCCGCATCCGCGACGTCGAACTCGTCCAGATGGTGGCCGACCTGATCTCAGCGCTGGAGGGCAAACCGCAAGGCCACGTCGATGTGACCGGCCCGGCAGCCGTTGACAACGCCGCCGCGCCGGCCGGCCGACGATGACCGTCGTCCTGGTCGACCCCCGCCGGCCCGCACTGGTGCCGGTGGAGGCTTTGGCGTTGCTGACCGGCGACGTCGTCTACACCGAGGAGCTGCCGATCGCGGTGCCGTGGTCGCTGCCGTCTGCCCAGTCGGTGCTCTCCGGTGCCTTCGAGGGGCAGGCCCCGGTGCTGCTGTCCTCAGATCGCGATCATCCCGCCGTCGTCGCGCGCCTGGCGGCCGGCGAGACGCTGATCGCCGCGCCGGATGCGCCGCCGGGGGAGCGGTTGATCGATGCGGTCGCGATCATGGACCGGTTGCGCACCGCCGGACCGTGGGAGAGCGAGCAGACCCACGACTCGCTGCGCCGGTTCCTGCTCGAGGAGACCTACGAGTTGTTCGACGCGGTGCGCAGCGGGGATGCCGAGGAACTGCGTGAGGAACTCGGCGACGTGCTGTTGCAGGTGCTGTTCCACGCCCGCATCGCCGAGGACGCCCCGGAGCATCCCTTCGGCATCGACGACGTCGCCGACGCACTGCTGCGCAAGCTGGGCAACCGGGTGCCGGCGGTGCTCGCCGGTGAGGAGATCTCGCTCGAAGACCAGGTGGCGCAGTGGGAAGAACGTAAAGCGCTCGAAAAGCGCTCCCGGAACTCGATCATGGACGACCTGTCCACCGCCCAGCCGGCGTTGGCGTTGACGAGCAAGGTGCTGCAGCGCGTCACCCGCGCCGGCCTGCCCGCCGAGCTGATCCCCGATACCATCACCACAGTCACCGTCACCGCCGACGTCGATGTCGAAAACCAGCTGCGCTCAGCGGTTTTGGAATTCATGGACACCGTCCGTGCCGTGGAGAAGGAGATCGCGGTGGCGCGCGGCGGCGGCGTGGACGTCCTCGACGATCCCGCCCCGCTGGGCGAGATCAGCGAGCAGGAGTGGCGCGCTTACTGGGTGGATCAGGCTTAATTAGGAGGATATTGCGGCGCCTGCCGTTCCAACGTTGACGGCAGGTCCGACTGCGCTTTTCGCGTGCGGACAGCGTGGGCCACGAGAGCGGATCGCGCCCAGACGTGGATCCAGGCGCGTACCTCCTCGCGGCGGTCCTGTGCGACGACGTCTGCGGACGCTTGCGCTAGTTATGAGAATCGGAGCCCTCGCCCCAGCCGCCCGGCAGCATCGGCATCCGCGGCTCGGTGTCGAGCCCCTCGCCGGCGAGCACGGTGATTCCCGCCGCGCGGCGGCGCGCCTCGGTGGCGGTGCCGGCGAAGCCCAACGGGCCCGCGCCGGAATCCGAGGGTCCCGGCTGGCCCCAGTCCGGGGTCACGCCGACGTTCATGTCCATGTATTCGTCGCCGAACCCGTGCTGCTGGGCGCGGTGGCGGCGCCGGCGTTTGGCGGCCAGCGCCTGCGCCGCAGATTCTGCTGGGGCGCCCTGGCTTTCGGACGCCTCTTCTTCGGCGCTGCGGGAACGCCGCGCACCGCTGGAGCTGCGCGCCGCCGACGAGGCGCTGCTGACCAGGTACAGACACGAGGTCGGCCCGAAACCGACACCCGGACCGCCGCCCGCTGCGCCGCCGCCGGCCGGCATCCCGCCGCTCACGGTGCCCGGAGCAGTCGGGCCGGCCGACGAGATCGGATCCGCGCAGGCGCACACCTCCGCGCCGGCCGGTACCACGGCGCCCGCGGAGACCGGGACGCCGGCGCCGCCCGCCACCGGCAGTGGCGGAGTCGGCTCGACCGCCTGCTCGACCCCGCCCGCCGCGCCGATCGCGCCGAGCGCACCGAGCCCGGCGGCGGCAGCGGCGAGGCCGGGCGCCGCGGCCATGACGATCGGGATCGCCATCTGCACGGCGATCTGTCCCATCGGCCACAACAGCATCAACGTGTGGAAAGTGGTCC
Source organism: Mycobacterium sp. NGS16 (assembly GCF_059813225.1). Classification (NCBI taxonomy): domain Bacteria; kingdom Bacillati; phylum Actinomycetota; class Actinomycetes; order Mycobacteriales; family Mycobacteriaceae; genus Mycobacterium; species Mycobacterium sp. NGS16. The sequence continues at coordinate 279,093 of NZ_JCALEE010000004.1, read as the reverse complement.
ATCCCAGCGACGCCGCCAGAATCGGGGACATCCCCGGGATCTGCGCCAGCATCTGGCCCACCGCGCTGGCAAACGGAAACGCCTCGATCGGATACCCGTCGACACCCAGTTGCGCCCACAGCCACTTGGCGATCGGGTCGGCAAAACCCATGTTGAACTGCGTGAGCCAGTCGGCGACTTGTTGTTCCCAGCTCGTCCCCGCGGTGGCCTCAGCAGCGCCCGGGGCCACGATCGGCGGCGCGGGCGTGGCAGGCGGAACCGAGGCCAGCGCCGCTCCCGCAACACCCTGGTAGACGGTCATCATCTCCGCGGCCTGGACCCACATCCGGGCGTAGTCGGCTTCGTTCAGCGCGATCGGGATGGTGTTGATGCCGAAGAAGTTCGTTGCGACCAGCGTCGCGTGCACGGCGTGGTTGGCGGCAAGCTCGGCCAGCGTGGGCATACCGGCCAGCGCGGTGCTGTAGGCGGCGGCCGCCGTCTCGTGCAGGGCGGCCGCGCCTGCGCTCTTGGCGGCGCTCTCAGCCAGCCAGCTCAGATAGGGTGCGTGCGCGGCCGCGTACTGCTGGGCGCTCGGGCCCTGCCAGGCGCCGGCTTCCACGCCGGCCAGCACCGCATCGAGCTCGGCGGCGACCTCGGTGTACTCGGCGCTCATCGCTGACCAGGCCGATGCCGCCTCCAGCATCGGACCGGGTCCCGGGCCGGCGCTCAGCAGCGCCGAGTGCACCTCCGGCGGCGACGCCAGCCAGACCGGTGCGGTCATGAAACACCACCACTTCCAGCGATCGTGATCTTGTTCGGTCAACCAGTGGTCGCCTCGCCGCCCGGTTTGGTTCCCGGCTCTCGAATCTTTGTCTTCACGCACCGAATGAGCGACTATGTCGGCATGCGGTGCGAGGTGGTGCGCGAAACCCTGTCGGCCCTGCTCGACGGCGAACAGCAGGAGCTGCCGGCGCAGCAGGTCGACGCGCACCTGGCATCGTGCCGCAGCTGCCGACGCTGGCTGGTCGGTGCTGCCGCCCAGGCCCGCCGGCTGACCGAGATCGAGTCCGGGGCCGACGCCGCGGCGGGCCCTGACCTGGCCGCGCAGATTCTGGCGGCAGCCGGCGTGACATCGGTCACCGGCGAGATCACCGCCGGCACGCGGTGGACGCGCTGGGGCTATCGGCGGCTGTCCCTGATCGTGGTCGGGATGCTGCAGGTGGCGATGGCACTGGCCCAGATCGCCGGCGTGGACTTCGGGATGGTGTCGGCGCACGGGCACGGCGCGGCCACCGGGGCGCATTTGCTGCACGAATCCACCGCGTGGCTGTTGGCGCTCGGCGGCGCGATGATCGCCGCGGGTATCTGGCCGGCGGTCGCGCTGGGTGTTGCCGCAATCACCGGGGTTTATGCGCTGGCGCTGACCGGCTACGTCGCGATCGACACCTACCACGGGCAGGTGACGGTCGAGCGGATCGCCAGCCATCTGCCGGTCCTGGTGGGTTTGCTGTTCGCGTTGCTGGTGGCCCGCGAACGTACCGGTGGCACCGGCTCGCGCCGAGCCGCAGACGACTCCCGCGATGCGTCTCCGCCGGTCGATTCCAGCCGCGGCCGGAAGGGCCGCCATCTGCGGTCGGTCAACCAGTCGACCATCCCTACGACCATGCGTCGTAGTGGCGCCGCAGGGCCGGGTCTAGGGTGGTTTTCCATGGCGAGCGCGGACCGGGTCGACGATGACGTTGTCACCGCGCTCGCGCTGGCGGCGGCAGCCGGCGACACCCGGGCTCTGGAGGCGTTCATCAAGGCCACCCAGCGCGATGTCTGGCGGTTCGTGGCCTACCTCTTCGACGGCGTCAGCGCTGATGACCTGACCCAGGAGACCTTCCTGCGGGCGATCGGCGCGATCGGCCGGTTCTCCGGACGCTCCAGTGCCCGGACCTGGCTGCTGGCCATTGCGCGCCGGGTGGTCGCCGACCACATCCGGTACCTGCGGTCGCGTCCACGCACCGCTCCCGGCGCCGACCCCGAACTGCTGCTCGACCGCGACCGGCCCAGCCGTGGCTTCGAGGACGTTGTCGAAGTCACCAGCCTGATCGCCGGCCTGTCGGCCGAGCAGCGTGAGGCGCTGCTGCTGACCCAGCTGTTCGGGCTGTCCTACCACGACGCCGCCGCGGTGTGCGGCTGCCCGGTGGGCACCATCCGCTCCCGGGTCGCCCGCGCCCGTGACGCGCTGCTCGCCGATCCGGAACGCGACGAGCTGACCGGTTAGCCCGACCAGTATCCGCGCTGGCAGGCCGGGTTTTTCCGGAATGCGGGGCTACTGAAGGCCGTCCCTGGCGCTGGGGTCATGGAACGATGGACAAAGATCACGGTTTCGAGGTTGGGGAGAGCGGTGTCGGCGCATCGTTGGCTGCGGACGACCGCCGTCGTGGCTGCGACGGCCGTGCTGCTGGCGTCCAGCTGCAGCTGGCAGCTCGGTAACCCCATCCCGCAGGGCGTGCCGCCACCGCCCGGGGACCCGGTCCCGCCGGTGAATACCGAACTGGTGGCGGGCCGTCCGGCCGATCAGCTCTACCACTGGGCCGCCGAGCGGGCCGCGATGCTCGATATCCCGGTCACCGCGCTGGAGGCGTACGCCTACGCCGCACGGGTCGCGGAGGTGGAGAACCCCAACTGCCACCTCGGCTGGACGACGCTGGCCGGCATCGGCCAGATCGAGAGTCATCACGGCCGCTACAACCACGCCACGGTGGCCCGCAACGGTGACGTGCGGCCGAAGATCCGGGGCGTGCGTCTCGATGGCACCGGCGGCACGCTGCACATCGTCGAGAACCTGCAGCCGGACCTGGCCGACGACGACGGCGTGGTCCGCGCGATGGGCCCCATGCAGTTCATCCCGGAGACCTGGCGGCTGTACGGCGTCGACGCCAACAACGACGGCATCGTCAGCCCGGACAACATCGACGACGCTGCGCTGTCGGCGGCCGGCTACCTGTGCTGGCGGGGCAAAGATCTGGCCACGCCGAAGGGCTGGATGACGGCGCTGATGGCCTACAACGAATCGGAGATCTACGCCCGCGCCGTGCGGGACTGGGCCGCCGCGTACGCGGCTGGCCGCCCGTTGTGACGTAGGTGTTGGGGAGCACCGTTAGGCTCCCAAGAGGCCCCCATAGGCTTATCAAGGCCAGCCCCACCCAGCTCAAGGAGAAGTCAGTGCCCATCATCCAGCAGGTCGGCGCCCGCGAGATCCTCGATTCCCGCGGCAACCCCACGGTCGAGGTCGAGGTGGCGCTGGAGGACGGGACGTTCGCCCGGGCCGCGGTGCCCTCCGGCGCGTCGACCGGTGAGCACGAGGCCGTCGAGCTGCGCGACGGCGGCACGCGGTACGGCGGCAAGGGTGTGCAGAAGGCGGTCACCGCGGTACTCGACCAGATCGCACCGGCGGTCATCGGGATCAGCGCCGATGACCAGCGGCTGGTGGACCAGGCCCTGGTGGATCTCGACGGCACCCCGGACAAGTCCCGGCTGGGCGCCAACGCCATGCTCGGGGTGTCGCTGGCAGTGGCCAAGGCCGCCGCGGACTCCGCGGCGCTGCCGCTGTACCGCTACCTCGGCGGTCCCAACGCCCACATCCTGCCGGTGCCGATGATGAACATCCTCAACGGCGGCGCGCACGCCGACACCGGTGTCGACGTCCAGGAGTTCATGGTCGCCCCGATCGGCGCCCCCAACTTCGCCGAGGCGCTGCGCTGGGGTGCCGAGGTCTACCACTCGTTGAAGGCGGTGCTCAAGAAGCACGGGCTGTCCACCGGGCTGGGAGACGAGGGCGGTTTCGCGCCCGACGTCGCCGGCACCACCGCCGCCCTGGACCTGATCAGCAGCGCGATCGAGTCGACCGGCCTCAAGCTGGGCACCGATGTCGCGCTGGCCCTCGATGTGGCGGCCACCGAGTTCTACACCGAGGGCAGCGGATACGCCTTCGAGAAGCAGACCCGCACCGCGGCCCAGCTGGCCGAGTTCTACGCCAAGCTGCTCGACAGCTACCCGCTGGTGTCGATCGAAGACCCGCTGTCCGAGGACGACTGGGACGGCTGGGTGGCGCTGACCTCGGCGATCGGAGACCGGGTGCAGCTCGTCGGCGACGACCTGTTCGTCACCAACCCCGAACGCCTCGAAGAGGGCATCGAGCGGGGCGCCGCGAACGCGCTGCTGGTCAAGGTCAACCAGATCGGCACCCTGACCGAAACCCTGGATGCGGTGACGCTGGCCCACCACAGCGGCTACCGCACCATGATGAGCCACCGCAGCGGCGAGACCGAGGACACCACCATCGCCGACCTGGCGGTGGCCGTCAGCAGCGGACAGATCAAGACCGGTGCCCCGGCCCGCAGTGAGCGGGTGGCCAAGTACAACCAGCTGCTGCGGATCGAGGAGGAGCTCGGTGACGCCGCCCGCTACGCCGGCGAGCTGGCCTTCCCCCGCTACGCGCCGGAGAGCAAATAGCTCCTCGGGGCCGCTGCCATGTCCGATCCGAAACGGCCCGAGAAGCGGCGCACCGCGACGTCGCGGCCGGGTCGGGCCGGTGAAACCGCACGCGCCCGCCCGCGCCGCTCACCGGTGGTACGCCGCGGACCGGGCTCCTCGCGCAGCGCGCCGGAATCACCAGCCCAGCCGATCAAGCGATCCGCCTCGGCGGCAGCGGATCTGCGCTCGGAGCTGCGGGTCGGTTTCACCGCGCGGCGTGCGGTCATCCTGGCGGCGGTGATGTGCGTGCTCACCTTGACCCTCGCCGGACCGGTCCGCACGTTCTTCGCCCAGCACGCGGAGATGAAACAGCAGTCCCAGCTGGAAGCCACGCTGCACCGCCAGATCAACGACCTGCAACAGCAGAAGGCCAACATGGATGACCCAGCGCATATCCGGGCGCAGGCGCGGGAGCGGCTCGGCTTCGTCATGCCCGGCGAGATTCCCTATCAGGTCCAGCTGCCCGCGACCGCCGAGGTGCCGGGCGAGCCGGGTGTCGAGCCCGGGAACATCGGTCCCAGCGGTGACCCCTGGTACACCGCGCTGTGGCACACCATCGCCGATGTGCCGCACCCTCCGCCCGGTCCCGCGGTGGCGCCGGGATTGCCGGCGCCACCGCCGGGGCCTCCCGCCGTTCCCGTTCCGGTTGCGCCCGGTGGTTGACCCCGCCGACCTGGACGTGGTGGGCCGGCAACTGGGCCGAGAGCCGCGCGGCGTCCTGGAGATCTCTTACCGCTGCCCCAACGGCGAGCCCGCCGTGGTGAAGACAGCGCCGAAACTGCCTGACGGGACACCGTTTCCGACGCTGTACTACCTGACTCACCCGGTGTTGACCGCCGCGGCCAGCCGGCTGGAGTCCTCGGGTCTGATGGCCGACATGACCGACCGGCTGCAGCACGACCCGGCTCTGGCCGCCCGCTACCGGGCCGCCCACGAGTCCTTTCTCGCCGAACGGGATGCGATCGAGCCGCTGGGGACCACGTTTTCCGGCGGCGGGATGCCCGACCGGGTGAAGTGCCTGCATGTGCTGATCGCCCATGCGCTGGCCAAGGGCCGCGGGGTCAACCCGTTCGGCGACGAGGCGTTGGCGATCCTGGCCGCCGAGCCGGGGATGGCCGGGATTCTGGTGCCGGAGGAGTGGCTATGACGCGCGTCGCCGGAATCGATTGCGGCACCAATTCGATTCGTCTGCTGATCGCCGACGCGCGCGAGGGACGCCTGTACGACGTACACCGCGAGATGCGGGTGGTGCGGCTGGGCGAAGGCGTCGACGCGACCGGACGGTTCGCCTCGGGCGCCTTGGAGCGCACCCGGGCGGCCCTGGCGGATTACACCGAATTGCTGAGCGCCCATGATGTTTCACGGGTGCGGATGGTGGCGACCTCGGCTACCCGCGATGCGGCCAATCGTGACGAGTTCTTCGCCATGACCGCACAGGTGCTGGGTGCGGCCGTTCCCGGCGCGGTAGCCGAGGTGATCACCGGCCACCAGGAGGCGGAACTGTCCTTTCGCGGCGCGGTAGGCGAATTGGCCGCTGCCGCTGGGCCGTTCGTGGTCGTCGACCTCGGTGGTGGTTCCACCGAGGTGGTGCTGGGCGATCCCGACAACGGGGTGTCGGCCAGTTTCTCGGCGGACATCGGCTGTGTCCGGCTGACCGAACGCTGTCTGCACTCGGACCCGCCGACCCCCGCTGAGGTCGCCACGGCCCGCGGCGTCGCCCGCGAACTGCTGGGCGAAGCCCTGCGCGCGGTGCCGGTGCAGCACGCGAAGACCTGGGTGGGAGTGGCGGGCACCATGACGACGCTCTCGGCGCTGGCGCATGGCCTGACCGAATACGACGCGGGGGCAATTCACCTGTCCCGGGTGGGTTTGCGCGACCTGTGGACGGTCTGCGATCGATTGATCGGCATGAGCCGCGAACAGCGGGCCGCGCTGGGGCCCATGCACCCCGGTCGCGTCGACGTGATCGGCGGCGGGGCGATAGTCGTGCAGGAACTCGCGCAGACCTTGGCCGAGCGCGCCGGGATCGAGGAACTGGTGGTCAGCGAACACGACATCCTGGATGGCATCGCGCTGTCCATCGCCTGACCCTTCTCGCGGACTCACCCGCGGCGTGGGGTGACCAGGCGGCCGCCGGCGACCAGCGACGCCGATTGTTTGAGCCGCTGGGCCCGGACGCTGATGTCATATCCGTGCACCTCGGCGATGGCCGCGAGGTTTGCGGTGAGATAGCGGTACAGGTCGTCGGCGTCGCGGCAGATGAGCACCGCCATGAGGTTGTGCTGGCCGCTGACCGCGGCGACGAACGCGACCTCGTCGTGGGCGGCGATCCGTTCGCCCACCCGGTGCAGGTGCCGCGGCACGACGTTGAGCCACAACATCGCGTTGAGCTGGAATCCGAGCCGTTCCCCGAGCACGTCGACGTCATAGACCAGGGTGCCCGAGGCTTCCAGGGCGGCCACCCGCCGAGCTACCCGTGCGGCCGACCATCCGGTCCGTTCGGCCAGGTACGCCTGAGTGGCGCGGCCATCGTCGGCGAGCGCGTCCAGCAGCGGCTGGTCGTGCGCGGTGGGGGTGATGAGGGGACCGGACCCGGCCTGGCCTACCGGGGCGTCGAGGATCTGGTTGGTTTGCTCGGCACTGAGTTTGTGGCCATAGCCAGCCCACTGCGCGGTCGCCGGTTCGCCGAACGCGTGCAGCACCAACTCAACGCTGATGTCGAGCACCGACGTGGTCCGCGGGAGCTGTTGCAGCAGCGGGCTTTCCCGACTCTCGCGGACCGGCGCGCGGATGACACAGACCAATTCGGTCCACCCCGACAGGATGTTGGCGTGGGTGACATCGGACCGTCGCGCCAGCGCGTCGCCCAGTTGCGAGATCCGGTCGGGTTTGGCGCGGATGCGCGCCACCCACTGCGCCTCCCCGTGCACCCGCGGGTTGACCAGGCCGACGACCCGCAGCACACCCTCGCGACGCAACCGCTGGTAGCGGCGGGCGACGGTTTGCTCGGATGCGTCGACGACGGTGGCGAGACGCCGAAACGACACCCGCGGCGAGAGCTCCAACGCATGGAGGATCTGTGCGTCAAGCCGGTCTGTCATGAGGAAAGTATGCAGTCACTGCCTGTATCTATAGCGGTTTATAGCCATTCCACGGCTAGCCGTAGGAATTTTAGAGCGCTGGCTGCGACGCTGGGCTGCAGGGAACGAGAGAAAGGCAATGCCATGCACTGGACGGGCAACACCATCCTGGTGACCGGCGGCGGCACCGGCATCGGCCGCGGCCTGGCCGAGTCGCTGCACCGACTGGGGAACCAGGTCGTCGTGGCGGGGCGACGGCGCGAGCCGCTAAGAGCCGTCGTCGACGCCAACCCAGGCATCGGCCAGCTGCCGCTGGATCAGGGCGATCCAGGCGACGTCCGGCGATTCGCCGCCGAACTCGCCGACCGCTACCCAAGCCTGAACGTCGTGATCAACAACGCCGCCGTCATGCGCGTGGAGGACCTCACCGCCGGTGATGTTGCCGCGGCGGAGGCGGTGGTGGCGACCAATCTGCTGGGGCCGATCCGGCTGACCGCCGCGGTGCTGCCGGCGCTGCTCGCCCAGCCCCACGCGGCGATCATCAACGTCACCTCCGCGCTGGCGTTCGTGCCGAAAGCGATCACCCCCGCCTACTGCGCAACGAAGGCGGCGCTGCACTCCTACACCGAGTCGCTGCGTTTCCAGTTACGCAACACCCCGGTTGAGGTGATCGAGATCGTGCCGCCGCGGGTGCAGACCGACATGCACGTCACGCTCGCCGACGACCCCACCACGATGCCGCTGGATGTCTTTGTCGCCGAGACGATGACGCTGCTACGCGCCCAGCCGCAGGCCACCGAGATCGTGGTGGCGCAGGCCGAGCCGTGCCGGCTGGCCGCCCACGCCGACAGCTACCGCGAGCTCCACGCCATCATCAACTCGAAGGGATAGCCATGCGCGTCGTTATCGGCCTGCCCAACCACATTGCCCGAGTAGATGGTTCACTGATCGCCGAGTGGGCGCGGCGGGCCGAACAATACGGCTTCGCCGGAGTCACGACCATCGACCGGTTGGTCTACCCCAGCCTCGACTCGATCGTCGCCCTATCCGTTGCCGCCGGCGCCACCCGCGATCTCAGGCTGATCACCAATGTGCTGCTGGCACCGCTGTACCCCGCCGCACTGCTGGCCAAGCAATTGGCCAGTCTGGCCGATATTTCCGGTAATCGGCTCACGCTGGGGCTGGGAGTGGGCCGGCGCACCGACGACTACGCGGCCACCGGCGCGGACTTCCACCAGCGGGGGCGGGTTATCGACCAGACCATCGATCTGATGCGGCAGGCGTGGCAGGCCGACGTGGTCACCGGTGACGTCCCGCTATGCCCTGCGCCGGTGCAGATTCCGGTGCTGTTCGGCGGGGCGTCGCCAGTCACCTTGCGACGCGTGGCCACGGTGGGAGATGGCTGGGCGGCCGGCGCCGTCCGCGACTACGCGAACCAGTCGTCGTTTGCCGACCGGGTGCGGGCGGCCTGGCAGCAGGCCGGCCGGGCGGGCACGCCTTGGCTGAATGCCAGCGTGAATTTCGCGTTCGGCGACCCCGAAACGGTGTACGCCGGGCAGGCGAACCTGCGCAACTACTACGGCTTCGTGCCGGAGTACGCCGAACTCAACGTGGCCGACATGCTGGCCACGCCGCACGACGCGGTGGCCACCGTGCGCGCCTACCGCGACCTCGGATTCGACGGGCTGCTGTTTCACCCCAGCGTCGCATCGCTGGACCAGCTTGAGCGCCTCGCCGACGCCGTGCTGTGAAGGCATCGATCGGAACGATGACCGTGGCTACCTTGCGCACTCACGAAATCGCGTTGCACTACGAAACATACGGTGATCCCGTCCGACCCGCCGGTGTTGTTGATATCGGGCCTGGGCGGCACCGGCAAGAGCTGGATCGGCCAGATCGAGCGGGTCGCGGCCGACCACTACGTCGTTCCCGCCCGGGGCGGTGCCGGGGAACCAGTCGCGCCGAAAGCGGTTACCCGACGGCGCAACTGGCCGCCGAGATGGCGTCGGTTGCAGGTTAGCCGGCGGCCTTCCAGACGACCTTGTCGACGCCGGCGGCGTCGCGGTAGACGACGCTGTCGGGCGCAGTGCCGTTCTTGACATCGAAGTACAGCCGCCCGCTGGTCTGGCTGCCCTGTGCGATCGGACCGTTGGGCAGGCCGTCGACCTCATTGCCCTTCATAACGGCATACGTCGAACTGTTGACGGCGCGGGCATTGAAGTCAGCAATGTTCGGGGTAGGAGAACCGTTTACCGCCGTGGCAGTCACATCGGAGTACCAGATACCGTCGTTGTGGCCGCTGGGTTGCAGGTTTTTGACGGTGTAGTCGATGGCCCCGCCTGGACTCTGAATCTCCTGTGTTTGACCGAACCCGACGACCGTTGGATCCGCAGAAGCCGGTGCCACCGCCAGCATTCCTGCCGTCGTTAGGCCGACCGCTGTCACCGCCGTCTTTTTGGCGATCTGGGAGAACATCACGGTAAAACTCCTTCCGCTAGGTCTCCAAATACATATCCGCGTTGACGGTTTTCAAACCTCGAAGCGGTAACCCATGCCCGCTTCGGTCAGCAAATGCTTGGGATTCGACGGATCGTCTTCGAGTTTGCGCCGCAACTGCGCCAGGTAAACCCGCAGGTACTGCGTTTCCTTGGCGTAGGCCGGCCCCCACACCTGGGTGAGCAGCTCATCGCGGCCGACCAGCTTGCCGCGGTTGCGCACCAGCATCTCCAACATGCCCCACTCGGTGGGGGTCAGATGTACCTCGCCGTCGTTTTTGGTGACCTTCTTGGCGGCGAGGTCAACGGTGAACGAGGAGGTTTCGACGATCGGTTGGTCGATTTCGGCGGTGGCGGCATTGCGGCGCACCGCGGCACGTAGCCGGGCCAAAAATTCGTCCATCCCGAACGGCTTGGTCACGTAGTCGTCGGCGCCGGCGTCGAGGGCCTCCACCTTGTCCGCGGAATCGGTGCGGGCCGACAACACGATGACCGGCACCGTCAGCCAGCCCCGCAGCCCGTCCAGCACCTCGATGCCGGAGATGTCGGGTAGCCCCAGATCCAGGATCACCACGTCGGGACGTTGTTCGGCGGCGGCTCGCAGCGCACCGGCGCCGGTTGCCGCGGTGACGACCTCATAGCCGCGCACCGACAGGTTGATTTTCAGTGCACGTAAGATCTGCGGCTCGTCGTCGACTACCAGCACCCGTGTGCTCATCAGCTCTCTCCTGACGGTGCGGCCAGGTCCACCACCATGGTCAACCCGCCACCTGGTGTCTCCGTCGCCGAGATGGTGCCCCCCATCGCCTCGGTGAAACCCCGTGCCACCGAGAGTCCCAGCCCCACACCGCTGGTGTTGTCGCGATCGCCGAGGCGCTGGAAGGGGTCGAACACGTGTAACTCGCCGCCGCGGGGCAGCCCGCGGCCCTCGTCGGCGACGTTGATCAAAACCCGGTCACCGACTTGACCTGCCGTCACCCGCACCACGCTGTCCGAGGCGTAGCGCAGGGCATTGTCGATCACGTTGGCCAGCACTCGTTCTAACAGGCCGGCGTCGGCCATTGCCACCGTCGGACCCACCTCCACCTTCACCTGGTCCAGGCCGTTCCGCCGGAAGATGTTGCTGCGCTTACCGATTCCGATCAAGGAGCGCTGCACGACCTCCTCCAGGTACACCTTGGTGAGCTCCGGTCGAATGACGCCCGCGGCCAGTCGTGAGGAGTCCAGCAGGTTGCCCACCAAACCGGTGAGCTGGTCGACGGATTCCTCGACGGTGGCCAGCAGTTCGGCGGTGTCATCCGGTGAGAACGCGACGTCGTCGGCGCGCAGACTCGACACTGCCGCCTTGGCCGCCGCCAGCGGGGTACGCAGGTCGTGGCTGACCGCCGACAGCAGGGAGCGGCGCAGTTCGTCGGTGCGCATCACGGCGTCGGCCCTCCCCGCTTCGACCGCCAATTCCTCCTGGCGTACCAGTCCCGCGGCCTGCCGGGCCACCACCGACAGCACCCGGCGGTCCCGGGAGGCCAACTGGCGGCCGGCCATCAACATCCAAAACTCGTTGTCGCCGACATCGATCGCGGTGTCGGCGAGAGCCACCGACATGCAGGGGTTCTCGCCGACCGAAGCGACGACCTCGGGCTGTTCGGGGGCCGCGGCTCCGCTCGGCACCCGTACCAGGCTCACCGAGCGTTGCGTGTAGGTCTCGCGCACCCGTTCCAGCAGGCTGTCCAGATCCGCTCCGCGCAGCACCGATCCGGCGAACAGTGTCATCAACTCGGCTTCCCGCGAGGCGCGGCCGGCCTCGCGGGATCGTTTGGCCGTGCTGTCGACCAGTGCCGCCACCGCGACCGCCACCAGCAGCAGCACCACTTCGGTCACCGCGGCGTCGTGTTCGGCGATGGCGAAATCGCCGCGCGGCGCGAGCAGGAAATAGTTGAGCAGCACGCCCGACAGCAATGCCGACAGCACGGCCGGCGCGATACCGCCGAGCAGCGCCACCACCAGCACCCCGACCACGAACAGGGCGCTTTGCCCGCTGTTGAGGTAGTGATCCAGCCAGCCGACCACGATCGCGCAGACCAGGCACGGGACTGCGATCGCGGCTAGCCAGGACGCCGCGCGCCGCTCCCGCGGGGAGATCGACACCGCCCGGAAGTTCGGCTTGGTGTCCTCGTCGGTGACGATGTGCACGTCGATATCGCCGGATTGCTGCACCACCGCCGCACCGACGCCCTCGTCGAGGATGCGGGCCCAGCGCGAACGCCGCGAGCTGCCGATCACCAGTTGTGTGGCGTTGACGTCACGGGCGAAGTCGAGCAACGCGGCTGGCACGTCATCGCCGATCACGGTGTGCAGGGACGCGCCCAGGCTGACCGCCAGTTGGCGGATCTGGCCCACGCGCGGCGCCGGCGCAACGGAATCGCCGTCGCGCAGCACGTGCAGCACCAGCAGTTCGCCGCCGGCCTTGGATGCGATCCGGGAGGCCCGCCGCACCAGTGTTTCGGACTCCGGGCCTCCGGTCACCGCCGCCACGATGCGTTCGCGCGCCTCCCAGGTCTCGGTGATCTTCTTGTCGGCACGGTATTTCGTCAGCGCGGCGTCCACCTGGCCGGCCAGCCACAGCAGCGCCAGTTCGCGCAGCGCGGTTAGGGTTTCGCCGCGAAAGTAGTTGGCCAATGCCGCGTCAACCTTCTCCGGCGGGTAGACGTTGCCGTGGGAGAGTCTGCGGCGCAACGCCTCCGGGGCGACGTCGATGAGTTCGATCTGCGTCGCCTGACGCACGACCGCGTCCGGAACGGTGTCGGCCTGGGTGGTGCCGGTGATCTTGGTGACGACGTCGCTGAGGCTCTCCAACTGCTGCACGTTGACGGTGGAGATCACCGTGATTCCGGCGTCGAGCAGCTCCTCGACGTCCTGCCAGCGCTTGGGATTACGGCTGCCCGGGGCGTTGGTGTGCGCCAGATCGTCGACCAGGACCACTTCAGGGTGCCGGGCCAACACCGCGGAGACGTCGAGTTCGCCGCCCACAGCGCCGATTATCTCAATGCCCTCAAGCAGTTCGGCGGTCTTGGTGCGGCCGTGGGTCTCGATCGCGGCGGCGACCACATCGGTGCCGCGTTCGGCCCGGCGGTGGGCTTCGCCGAGCATCGCGTAGGTTTTGCCGACCCCGGGCGATGCACCCAGATAGATCCGCAGTTCGCCCCGCCGGCCACGCTGCCTCATGACGCTCACCCGACCATCATCCCGGCAAGCCGCGTCGTCAGCCAGCGGCGACCGGTCGCGACATCACGGTGGGCTTGAATCCGTAGCGCGGATCGCTGAAACCGCGGCCGCCACGTGCTGCGGCCGCCCCGGCGGCACCCATCGCGGCTGGAACCGCCGACACCGATTGCCCTTCCTCGACCGCACCGGGAATCCATTCCGAGGTGATCAGCGGTGCCGCACCGGCCTCGGACGGCAGCGCCCCCGGCCAGCTCGTCGGCACCGAGAGCCCACCGACCGGGGCGGCCTGGGCCACGCTGGCCAGCACCGGCGCCCGGCCGGCCGCTGCAGCGCCGGAGGCGGCCGCGCCGCCCGGGGCGTCCACAGAATCCACCAGGATCGGGCCGGTGGCGGCGCCCACGCCGGGCGAGGCGATGGCGATGGCGCTGGCGATGCCGGCGAACAGGTGCCACGAGCCGGCGGTCACCGCGTAGGTGCTGTAGGTCTGAATCGCGTTCCAGATCCCGATGTTCTGCGTCGAGCCGATGAAATCCGACAGGAAATCGCCGGCCTGGGCCGGCCCGGCCGCCGCGCTCAACGGGGAGGACAGGCTCTGCACGGTGTTGGGCAGCCCGGAAATCAGCTGGGACAACCCGTTCTGGGTTCCGCTGGCCGAGGCCTGGCCGACCGCGGCAGCCTGACCCGCCGTGCCGAGCGGGTTGGCGATCGCGTTGGGGGAAGACAGGGGCTGCAAGGTTCCAGCGCTCGCAGAGGAGGCCGCGTAGCCGTACATGGCGATGGCGTCCTGCGCCCACATCTCGGCGTACTGGGCTTCGGTGGCGGCAATCGCGGGCGTGTTGATGCCCAGGAAGTTCGAGGCGACCAGCGCGACCAGCTGCGCTCGGTTGGCGGCGATCACCGGCGGCGGCACCATCATCGCGAACGCCGCTTCGAAGGCGGCGGCCGACGCGGTGGCCTGGGCGGCTGCGTGCTCGGCGGCGGCCGCGGTGGTGTTGAGCCAGTTGATGTAGGGCGTCACGGCCGCCGCCATCGACGCCGAAGCCGGGCCCTGCCACTCCTCGCCGGTCAGCGCCGCGACCGCCGACTGGTAGGACGTCGCGGTCGTCGCAAGCTCGGCGCCCAGACTGTTCCATGCCGCCGCGGCGGCCATCATCGGTGCCGCTCCGGCACCGGCATACATCAGGCCGGAGTTGATCTCCGGGGGTAACGCGCCAAAGTCCATCTTCGTCAATTCCGATCGCTGGTCACCGATTGTCTCCCCGTCAGCCCACCGGCGGGCGGGGCATCACCTTCGGCTTGATGCCGTACCGCAACCGGCCGCGGCTGCCCTGGTCGCTCGTGGACGCCGGCAGTCCGGCGGGTACGGCCGCCGTCGAGGCACGGGGTGCCGCGGCCGCGGTGCTGGTGCCGGAGAGTGCCGCCGGTGCGGTCCCCGCCGGAGCGGCCTCGCCGGCCCAGCTCGGTGGCACCGGCGTGCCGAGGGGCCGCGCCGCGGCCGGGCCCGCGCTCGCCGGGACCGGTGCTGCCGCGCCGGCCGGCGCGGTCTGGCTGGTGAGGCCCGCTGAGGGCAGCAGCGATTCGGGTGCGACCTGGTGAACGACCCCCGAGGGCGACGTGATGTAACCCTTGCCCAACCCGGTGAACTCCGAGGCGGCCGAGCCGATGGTGCCGGCCTGCATGGCGGCCAGGATGGAGCTGTTGCTGGCGATCCCGCCCAGCCCGTATGTCGGGTCGGCGGCCCCCGAGCCGGCGCCCAGTCCTGCGGTTGCCGTGCCCAGCCCGGCGGCTGCCGAGTTGGCCGTCTCGGTGTAGCCGTAGGAGTCGCCGCTGGTGCGCAGCGTGTTGACGAACATCTCCTGGATCGCCGCGGCCTGGGCGCTGATCTGCTGGTACAGCTGCCCGTAGGCGGCGAACTGGGTCGCCTGCAGGATCGAGACCTCGTCGGCCCCGGCCGGGGCGATGCTGGTGGTGGGTGTGGCCGCCGCGGCATTCTGCGCGGTCATCGCCGAGCCGATCGCTTGCAGGTTGCTGGCGGTCGCCGCCATCGCCTCGGGATGGGTGGTCACGAAGGACATGACTTCTCCTGATGGAAAACGGGCCGGCCGTCGGCCGAGTGCAGGGTCCACTGTTTCCGTTCGAACGCCGGATTGCAGAAGTCGTTTACGGGTTCTTAACGCCCCTGCCAGAATTCTTGACGGTTTATTCGCACAGGCACTTCACAGCGGTCAGGTGGCCCGGCTCAGGCCCAGCTGGACCCCACCGCTGCATCGGTGCTGGCCATGTTGTTGCCGGCGGCCTGCACCTTCTGGCCGTGGGCGTTGGCCTGGGAGTAGATGACCTGGAAGTTTCGTCCGAGTTGGGTGATGAATTCCTGGCAGGCCACCGAACCGGCGCCGCCCCAGAAGTCCCCGGCGGCCAGCACGTCGTGCACGATCGCCTGGTGTTCGGCCTCCAACGAGGCGGCCTGGGCGCGGATCAGTGCGCCGTGGGCGTCGACATCACCGAACTGGTAGTTGATGGACATCGTCGGGTTTCCTTTCCTTGGTTAGCTGCTCAGGGTCTGCTGCGAGGCAGCTTCCTGCTGTTCGTAGTGGTTCGCGTCGCGAATCAGACCGTCGCGTACGCCGTGGAGCATGTTGACGATGTTGCGGAACGCGGTCTGCATCTGGCCCATGGTGTCGTAGGACGTCCGCTCGGACAGACCGCCCCAGCCGGAGCCGGAGATGCTGGTCGAGGACGCCCACATCCGCCGGGCCTCGTCCTCCACCGTCTGCGCATGAGTGTCGAACCGGGCCGCCATGGAACGCATCGCGTCCGGGTCGGTCATAAAGCGTGTGGTCATGGGTGTGTCTCCTTCGTGAATTGTTCGTGCCGGGTCAGCCGGCCAGGACCGGGTGCGCGACAACGTTTGGCTTGAACCCGTACTGGGGCACATTGCCGGTGGGTCCGCCGCGTCCGCCGAGGCCACCGATCGGCATTCCTGCCGGTATGGCCGAAGCCCCGTTTGCGGCGGTCGCGCTCAAACCGGCGCCGGGCGCCGCGGCGACGGTGCCGGAGGTGGTTCCGGCAAGCCAGTTCTGCGGTACCGACAGCATGCCGACCGAGCTGGCCTGTCCGAGGGCCGCGGAAACTGGCGCGCCGCCGAACGTGCCGAGCCCGCCGAGGCCGGCGAAGCCCGCCGAGCCCAGCGAAGCCACCGGTGCCACCGCACCGACGGCCGAACCCAGCCCGCCGGCGGCCGCGGAGCCCGCTGTTCCCACCGAGGAGCCCGCACTGCTGCCGAGGCTGCTCAAGAACCCGACGGCGGTCGACAGCGTGCTGGCCACATTCCAGGCCCCGGTGTTGACCATTCCGTTGATGCTGTCGGTGATCTGGCTGTTGTCGAACAGACTGCCCAGCAGCCCCGACAAGCCGGACGACGTCGACGACGAACCGCCCTGTGCCGGCGAGGCCAGGCTTTGCAGCACGACGGGCAGCGTGGAGATCAGCTGGCTGGTCTGGCTGTTGTCCGCAGCGGCGGCGCCGGCGGCCTGGCCGGTCGCGGCGGCCTGGCCGGCCAACCCGGCGGGGTTGGTGGTCTGGCTGGGCTCGGCGAACGGCGTCAGCTGCGAGGCAGCCGCCGATCCGCCCGCGTAGCCGTACATCGCAGCGGCGTCCTGGGCCCACATCTCGGCGTAGTGCGCCTCGGTGGCCGTGATCGCCGGGGTGTTCTGCCCCAGCAGGTTGGTTGCGACCAAGGTCATCAGCAGGCTGCGGTTGGCCACGATCACCGGTGGGGGAACCGTCATCGCGAACGCCGTCTCGAACGCGGCGGCCGCCGCGGTGGCCTGACCGGCGGCCTGCTCGGCCTGGGCGGCGGTGGTGTTCATCCACGCCACGTAGGGAGCCGCCGCGGCGGCCATCGATGCCGACGCCGGACCGGCCCACAGTTCCCCGGCCATCCGTGCTATCACCGCCTGGTAGGCGGCCGCGGTCGAGCCCAATTCGGCGGCCAGACCGCGCCAGGCTGCGGCGGCTGCCAAGAGCGGGCCCGCCCCAGGCCCGGTGTACATCCAGGCCGAGTTGACTTCCGGCGGCAATGCCCCGAAATCCATCATGTCTTGAATCCCTTTGTCTGGCTGGGCTTACCGGGCCGCGATCGCGTTGGCGGCCTCGGTGGCCGCGTACGATCTAGCGCTGGTGATCAGCGTGGTGACGAACATCTGGTGAATCGCATTCGCCTGGGCACTGACCGCCTGGTACAGGCCGGCGTGCGCCACGAACTGCGCGGCGGTCAACGCCGACACCGGGTCCGCCGCTGCGGGAACCACACTGGTGGTCACCGCGGCGGCAGCCGCATTCTGGGCGGCCATCGCCGAGCCGATACCGGTCAATTCGCCGGCCGCGGCCGTCAGCTCTGCAGGCTGAGCGCTCACGAACGACATCGCTGTCCCCTAACCGAACCAGCCGGCGCCTTGCCGGCCGAGATCCACCGTGCCGCAACGATGCTCGGTTAGTAGTGACCCTTACGCGCTCTTAACGGCGCCGGATCGAACCTTGACGGGTCCTTGATGTCGCAGAAGACAAACAAACCGGCGCAGCCCCCTCCGCTGCGCCGGTTTGCTTGATCGGGGCTTTGTCAGGCCCAGCTGGAGCCGACGGAGGCGTCGGTGTTGGCCATGTTGTTGCCGGCGGTCTGCACCTTCTGGCCGTGGGCGTTGGCCTGGGAGTAGATGACCTGGAAGTTGCGGCCGAGCTGGGCCACGAACTCCTGGCAGGCCATCGAACCCGCGCCACCCCAGAAGTCCCCGGCAGCCAACACGTCATGCACGATCGCCTGGTGCTCGGCCTCCAACGAAGCGGCCTGGGCGCGGATCAACGCACCGTGGGCATCCACATCACCGAACTGGTAGTTAATGCTCATCTGTGGTTCTCCTCCTAGCTCGACAGGATCTGCTGGGAAGCAGCTTCCTGCTGCTCGTAGTGGTTCGCGTCGCGAATCAGACCATCGCGCACCCCGTGCAACATGTTCACGATGTTGCGAAACGCCGTCTGCATCTGCCCCATCGTGTCGTAAGACGTCCGCTCGGCCAGACCACCCCAGCCCGCACCGGAGATGTTGGTCGACGACGCCCACATCCGCCGGGCCTCATCCTCGACCGTCTGGGCGTGCACGTCAAAACGCCCCGCCATCGCCCGCATCGCGTCCGGATCGGTCATAAAACGTGTTGCCATTGTCGTGTCTCCTCACCTGAAGTTGGTTGGCGTAGCGTTAATCTGCTTTATCCGGCAACGACCGGCCGGGCCATCACGGTCGGCTTGAACCCGTAGCGGGGGGTGCTCAGACCGAAGCCGCCCCGGTCGGCGCCGACCGGCATTCCGCCAGGCATCGCGGCCATCGATTCGATTTCTTCTGGGGCGGCCGCCCAGCTGCTGGCCTGCAGAGCACTGGCGGCCTCGGCGGTGCTGGCCGGGGCGGCCGCGGCCCACGCCGGCGGTGCGGACAACTCGCCGACCAGTGTGGCCTGGCCCACGCCCGCCGAGACCGCCGGTGTGGTTGCGCTCGCGGTAAAGGCGCCGGCCGCCGCGGACGCGGCACCGGTGGTGCCACCACCCAGCGCGCCCAGGCTGCTCAGCGGGCCGCCGGGAGCCAGCAGGGCGCCGATACCGGCACCTGCCGAACCACCGCCGAAGGCGTTGAAACCCCCGCCGGAGAAGAAGCTGGTCATGGTGGGGATCAGGCTCGACGGCGTGAAGGCCAGGGACGTTCCCGCGAAGCTCACCACGCCGTTGAGCGGATCGGACAGCAGCGAGGCGATGCCGTTCACCGAGGCGTTGTTCAAGAAGGCCGACCACAGTCCGGACAGGTCTCCTGCGGCTGCGGGCTGACTGGCCGCCGCCGGCGAGGCGAGACTTTGCACCGCGTTCGGCAGCGACGAAATCATCTGTGCCGTTTGTGCGGTGTTGCCGGCCGCCGTGCTGCCGGCTTGACCGACCGCCGAAGCCTGGTTGGCCGTCCCGGCGGGATTCGTGGTCTGGCTCGGTTCGGAGAACGGGGTCACATTGGTCGCCGCTGCCGAGGACGCGGCGTAGCTGTACATGACTTCGGCGGCCTGGGCCCACATCTGGAGATACTGGGCGTCGCTGGCCATGATCGCGGCGGAGTTCTGGCCGACGACGTTGGTGGCCACCAGTTGCTTCTGCTGGATGCGGTTGGCGGTGATCACCGCGGGCGGCGGGGTGGCCGCATGGGCCGCTTCGAACGCCGCCGCGGCGGCGGTGGCCTGGGTAGCGGTCTGCTCGGCGTTCGCCGCGGTCTCGGCCATCCAGGCCAGGAAGGGCTTGGCGGCGGCGGACATCGCCGCCGATGCCGGGCCCATCCACTCGTCGTCCACGAGTTGGGACAGCGTCGTCTCGTAGGACGTCAGGGCCGAGGTGATCTCCGCGGCGAGTCCGCGCCAGGCGGAGGCGACGGCCATCATCGGCGCCGAACCAGGCCCGGAGTACAGCCGCCCCGAATTGACCTCAGGAGACAGCAGGGCGTAGTCGATCATCGTTGCTCCTGACAAACGTTGGGCCGCAACATGGTCAGACCACCATCGGCTTCGGCATGACTTTTGGACGGAAGCCGTACCGCGGCGTGCCGTAGTGCATGCCGGGCCGTGCGGCACCGGTGGGAACCGGCGGCGGCATGGAGGCCATGTTGTTGTGGGTTTCGGCGGGGACCGCCCACCCGGAGGGGGCAAGGGACGCGGCGCCGGCCGGGGTGGCCGCCGACCAGCTCGCCGGCGCCGAGAACGACGTCCCCACCAGCGATGCCTGGCCCATGCTGGCGGTGACGCTCGGAGTCACCGAGCTCACCCCGAATGCGCTGCTCACCCCGCCGCCGAGCGCACCCAGGGCGCCCAGCGCGCCACCGGGACTCAGCGCTGCCCCCAGGCCGCTTCCGAGCGCACCGCCGCCGGCGGCGTTGAAACCGCCGCCGGTGAGGTAACCGATGAGGCTCGGCAGCAGGCTGGACGGGATGAAGGCCGCGCCGGTGCCCATCGTGTTGGCGAAGTTGTACAGCGGGTTGCCGATCAAGTACGCGAAGCCGTTGAGCTCATTGTTGCTCAGTATCGACTCCAGCCAGGTGATCCAGTCACCCGGCGGGGTGGCGGCGGCCGGGGAGGACAGGCCCTGTATCGCGTTCGGCACCGACGAAATCATCTGCGCCACTTGAGCGTTGTTCGCGGCACCGGTTCCGGCGGCCTGAGCGACCGCGGCGGCCTGGCTGCCTTGGCCGGCCGGGTTGGTGGTCTGGGCGGGTTCGCTGAACGGGGTCACCTGCGAGGCGGCGGCCGATCCAGCGGCGTAGCCGTACATCGCGGCGGCGTCCTGCGCCCACATCTCGGCGTACAGGGCATCGAGGGCGGCGATGGCCGGGGTGTTGATGCCCAGGATGTTGGTGGCGACCAGCGCCGCCTGCTGCACCCGGTTGGTCGTGACGGCCGCCGGGGGCACCGTTGCGGCCCGGGCCGTCTCGAACGCGGTCGCGGCAGCGGTGGCCTGCGTGGCGGCCTGCTCGGCCAGCGCAGCGGTGGCGTTCATCCAGGCGATGTAGGGGGTCGCCGCGGCGTACATCGACGCCGATCCCGGGCCGAGCCAGTCTTCACTGGACAGTTGCGACACCACGGTCTCGTAGGAGTGTGCGGCCGACGCCAGTTCGGCGGCCATCGCGCGCCAGGCCGAGGCGGCGGACATCATCGGTGCCGATCCCGGACCGGCGTACATGCGCCCGGAGTTGATCTCGGGGGGCAAGGCTCCGTAATCCAGCATCAAATCCGCCTAACCCGCGGCGAGCGCGTTGGCGGCTTCGGTGGCGGCGTACGACTCGGCACTGCCGTTCAAGGTGGCCACGAACATCTCGTGAATAGCCGCGGCCTGCGCGGCAACCGACTGGTACATGCTTGCGTGCGCGGCGAACTGCGCAGCGGTCAGCGCCGAAACCTCGTCGGCCGCCGCGGGAACGACGCCGGTGGTCGGAGCGGACGCGGCGGCGTTTTGGGCGTTGAGCGCTGAACCGATCGACTGCAGGCTGCCGGCGGCAGCGGCCAAGGCCTCCGGCTGCGTAGTCACGAAAGACATGGGTATCTCCTCACGGAACGGATGGTTATCGGCTCCTGCGACTACGGTCCCGTATCACTGGGCGATTGTGAAAGCTGGTTAACCGCTTCTTAACCCGGGTGTCCGAACTTTTTACGAGCACCTTCGCGGCGCTCCCGAAGGGCAGCTGGCCGGTGTCGCCCCAGGCCGCGCCGACAGCCGCGGAGTGAAAAGCCGTGCAAGAGGCCAGCGGCGGCCGGTGAAGAACTTTCGTCGCCACACCGGAAGTGGCCCAGCACACAACGACTTTGACAACGTGCGTAGGGCAGCCTTGCTGCATCGCGGGCTGAGTCGCTAAAGATGGTGGCACGCAAGGGTTTTGGGGAGGCGAAGGCGGGCGGGTTGTGGCGGCCGTGGCACGGCACGCCGACGGTGTGAGCGCGCGGTAACGCCGAATTAACATGACGATCCGGCGGAGTAAACGGTGCGTAACACGCTTTTAACCAACGCTCAGCACACTACGAGCTATGAAACGGTTTCTGCTGCTGGCGGGCCTGACCGCCATGGTCGGTCTGGCGGCGCCCGCGCATGCCGAGCCGGTCGGGAGCGATGCCGCCTTCCTGACCCAGCTGACCGGAGCCGGCCTGAGTCACCGCGGCTCCGACGAGGTGGCGATCTCCGCCGGTCACTCGGTGTGTCAGCTGATGGACGCCGGCCTGACCCCGATGGACACCGTCGTTGCGGTGCAGACCACCAATCCCGGCTTCACCTTGCAGCGCGCCGCGGAGTTCGCCCGCATCGCTGCCCAGAACTACTGCCCCGAGCACGCCTGAGTCGCTGAGCACCCGTTACCACTGTCCCGGTGGGCTGTCGCTGGCCTCGCCGCGTTAGATTCGCCGCGAGCCCCCATAGCCCAATTGGCAGAGGCAGCGGACTTAAAATCCGCCCAGTGTCGGTTCGAGTCCGACTGGGGGCACACGGTGGTTGGGCCGGTGGCGCCCCGCTTAGCGGTCTGCCGGAACGCCGAACTGCCGATCCCGCGCAGCGAATGACCCAACAGCTGTGCTGGGAGGGCTAGTTAGCACTCACAGCCGATGCCATCGCCGTCGCGGTCGAGTTTGGACTGGTATTTGTCGGATGTTGCCGGAATGTCGCAGTCCCCGTTTGCCCTTGCTTCGGTGCAGTTGCGGTACGGGACGTCGGCGTGGGCCGTGGGCATGGCGGGGATCGTCAGGACCG
This sequence comes from Mycobacterium sp. NGS16, assembly GCF_059813225.1. Taxonomy (NCBI): domain Bacteria; kingdom Bacillati; phylum Actinomycetota; class Actinomycetes; order Mycobacteriales; family Mycobacteriaceae; genus Mycobacterium; species Mycobacterium sp. NGS16. The sequence continues at coordinate 256,490 of NZ_JCALEE010000004.1, read as the reverse complement.
GCAAGCCGGCCGCGAACGCCAGGGAGAACAACAGTGCACGGACCATTCAGGGCCTCCAGGGCATCACTGTGGACGAGAGCTGAGGCGAGATTAGTTCCCCGCCGGCCGAGCCGCCTCGGATTCCTGGGAACACGTCTGGCAGGCTTCCTGTCGCGCGAGACTTCCGCGGCCGCCCATACCCGGCCGCCGAGCGTTTTGCAAGGGCCTGTGACCAGAACCGCCGAATTCGTCCCGGCGAGTCTTCTTAATTTCTTATTCGACACTAATTGCGATGCAGATCACAAGTTAGCCCAACCGCCTGAAATGCCTGGCGATGCAACCGTCTATGTTTGCTGGCGGTCGTCGCGACCGACGGTTTTGCCCACGGGTACCCAGGCGGCGCGGGATTAAGCTGCGACGTCTATCACAATAATTAGGACATTTTCCTTTCACCTGGAATTCACCGCTAGGATCGAACGAACACCCCGTCCTGGCACCCCGGTCGTACTGGCCGCGCCGCTGCGGCAGCTACGCGGGCGTGGGCGCAAAGACGAGCGAAGTGTGATCGATGGGAGCGATGTGGACGACGTGGTGGCTTACGGATTGACCAGCCCGAGAGCTCGGATCGTCGACACCGTGGCGCTGGACCGCGGCCCGATCGGCGGCCTCGCGGTCACCGCGGACGGCACCCGGTTGCTGGCCACCAACTACGGCGACGACACCGTCTCCGTCATCGACACCGCCAGCTGCAGCATCGTGGCCACCGTGTTCCACGCTGACGAGCCGTTCTCGGTCGCCGTCGGCCCGGCCGGTACCGCTCGGGCGTACGTCACCGGCGGCTCGACGGCGCTGGACGCCGTGCTGGCGATCGACGTCGACGCCGCCGAGGTCACCGGGTGCTACCCGGTGGCGATGGATCTCGGTGAGCTGGTCGCCGACCCGATGGGCAGCCGCGTCTATGTCACCCGCACCGGTTCGGCCGGTATCGAGGTGCTCGCGCTGGACGCGACCATGCGCCCGGCCGGGGTCGTCAGCGTCTCCAGCAGCCCCGCCGCGGTGGCGGCCTGTCTGCGGATCAGCCCCGACGGCCGCCGCCTCTACGTGGCGGTCCGCCAACCCGGGGGCGACACCGTCACCGTCCTGGACCGGGAACTGAACGTCGTCGACGTCATCAAGGTCGGCTCGACCGTCATCGACGTCGCCGTCAGCCCGGACGGTGCCCGGCTGTTCGTCGCGACCTGCGGTGCCGATGGTCGCGGAGCAGTCCATGCCGTCGACGCCCGCACCCACGCCGTCGGGGCCGGCTTCGTCGTCGACACCCAGCTGATCCAGCTGATCGTGAGCCGCGACGGCGAGCGCGCCTACCTGGTCACCGCGGCAGGCGTCCTGGTGATGTGCGCCCGCACCAACGAGGCCCTCGGCACCCTGACCGCGACCACGGCGCCGTCCTGCGCAGCCGAGAGCCCGGACGGCAGCCGCCTGTACATCGCCGGCTTCGACGGCACCGTGACCGTCGCCTCGCTGGCCGACCTGCCGGCGCCGTCGGCGTCGCTGCATGAGCAACTGGCGCTCGACGACGCTGTCAGCCGGATGCTCCAACTCGAACCCGCTCTGTAGCCAACGCCACGCGGCTCGCGTCGGCATGGTCGAATATGTCGATGCGCAGCACCATGCAGAACTGGCCGCTGACGATCGGTGCCATCCTGCACCACGCCACCGGCATTCACGGCGCCCGCACCGTGACCACCATGACCGACGACGGTTTTCGCACCACCACCTACCGGGAGTTGGGCGGGCAGGTGGCCCGGCTGGCCAACGCCCTGCGGCGGATCGGCATCACCGGCGACGAGCGGGTTGCCACGTTCATGTGGAACAACACCGAACACCTGGCCGCCTACCTGGCGGTGCCGGCGATGGGCGCGGTGCTGCACACCCTCAACATCCGGCTGTTCGCCGAGCAGATCGTCTTCGTCGCCAACGAGGCCGAGGACCGCGTCATCCTGATCGACACGTCGCTGATACCGCTGCTGGCGCCGGTGCTGGCGCAACTCGACACCGTGCACACCGTAATCGCGGTCGGTGAGGGTGATATCGCGGCGCTGGAGGCCTCCGGCAAGACCGTGCTGCGCTACGCCGAGCTGCTGGCGGCCGAGTCGCAAGAGTTCGACTGGCCGGTCGTCGACGAGAACTCGGCGGCCGCCATGTGCTACACCAGCGGCACCACCGGCAACCCCAAGGGCGTGGTGTACAGCCACCGGTCCAGCTATCTGCACACCATGGCGGGATGCACCACGAACGGCATCGGAGTCGGCGCAAGCGACTGCGTCCTGCCGATCGTGCCGATGTTTCACGCCAACGCGTGGGGGCTGCCTTATTCGGCGCTGATGGCCGGTGCGGATCTGGCGATGCCCGACCGGCATCTGGACGCCGCGTCGCTGGTCGCCCTTATCGAAACGCAGCGACCCACGGTGGCCGGCGCGGTGCCGACGATCTGGAACGACGTCATGCACTACCTGGATCGTGAACCCGGCCATGACATCTCGTCGCTACGGCTGGTGGCGTGCGGCGGTTCGGCGGTCCCGGTGTCGCTGATGCGCGCGTTCGAAGAGCGCTACGGCGTGCAGGTGCGGCAACTGTGGGGCATGACCGAGACTTCGCCGCTGGCCACCATGGCCTGGCCACCGCCGGGCACCCCGCCCGAGGAGCGCTGGTCGCTGCGCGGCACCCAAGGGCAGCCGGTGTGCGGTGTGCAGGCCCGCATCGTCGACGACGACGGCGCGGTGCTGCCCAACGACGGCGAAGCGGTCGGCGAGCTGGAGGTGCGCGGCCCGTGGATCACCGGCGCCTACTACCGCGGCCAGGACGAGTCGAAGTTCTCCTCCGGCTGGCTGCGCACCGGCGACGTGGGCCGCATCGACGCCCAAGGCTTCATCACCTTGACCGATCGGGCCAAGGATGTGATCAAGTCCGGCGGGGAGTGGATCTCCTCGGTGGAGCTGGAGAACGACCTGATCGCCCATCCCGACGTGGTCGAAGCCGCCGTCGTCGGGGTGCCCGACGAGCGCTGGCAGGAACGTCCGCTGGCCGTCGTCGTGGCGCGCAACGGCGCCTCGGTCAGCCCTGGCGAGCTGCGAACGTTCCTGTCCGACAAGGTCGCCCGCTGGTGGCTGCCGGAACGGTGGACATTCGTCGAGGAGATTCCGCGCACCAGCGTCGGCAAGTACGACAAGAAGACCATCCGGGCCCGATACTCCGACGGCCAATACCAAGTGAGCGAGGTGCGTGACTGATGAGTCTGCGGGTGATCCAGTGGGCGACCGGCTCGGTCGGCGTGGCCGCGATCAAAGGAGTGCTCGAACACCCCGACCTCGAGCTGGTCGGCTGTTGGGTGCACTCGAAAGCCAAGAGCGGCAAGGACGTCGGCGAGATCATCGGCGCCGAGCCGCTGGGCGTGACGGCCACCGACAGCGTCGACGAGATCTTGGCGCTTCACGCCGATGCGGTGATCTACGCGCCCCTGCTGCCCAACCCCGATGAGGTCGCCGCGCTGCTGCGCTCCGGCAAGAACGTCGTCACCCCGGTCGGCTGGTTCTACCCGTCCGAGAAGGAGGTGGGACCGTTGGAGGCGGCAGCGCGCGAAGGTGGCGTGACCCTGCACGGCGCCGGCATCGGGCCGGGCGCGGCCTTCGAGTTGTTCCCGCTGCTGCTGTCGGTGATGTCCACCGGCGTGACATTCATTCGCGGCGAAGAGTATTCGGATCTGCGCACTTACGACGCGCCGGATGTGCTGCGCCATGTGATGGGCTTCGGCGGCACCCCGGATCAGGCGTTGAGCGGCCCGATGCAGAAGCTGCTTGACGGCGGGTTCCGCCAATCGGTACGCCTGTGCGTCGACCGGCTGGGCTTCGCCGCCGACGAGCAGATCCGCTCTCGGCAGGAGGTCGCGGTGGCCACCGCCCCGATCGACTCGCCGATCGGTTCCATCGAACCCGGTCAGGTGGCCGGGCGCCGGTTTCACTGGGAGGCCACCGTCGGCGACGAGGTGGTCGCGCGGGTCACGGTCAACTGGCAGATGGGCCAGGAGAACCTCGACCCGCCCTGGACGTTCGGTCCCGCAGGGGAGCGCTACGAGATGGAGGTGCGGGGAAACCCCGACACGTTCGTCACCGTCAAGGGCTGGCAGCCCGAGACCGTCGAGGCCGGCCTGATCAGCAACCCCGGTGTCGTGGCGACCGCGGCGCACTGCGTCAACGCGATTCCGGCGACCTGTGCGGCCCCGGCCGGGTTCGCCGGGTTCTTCGACCTGCCGCTGATCACCGGCCGGGCCGCCCCGCACCTGGCGCGCTGAACGTTAACCTGAAAACCGTGGCCTACGCAGTCGAGCAATCCCGGGTGATAGCAGTTCCGGTCGAGGACGCCTTCGCCGGCACGATGCCGCTGCCGTTGCCGCAGCTGTTCCGGCACTGGTACGGGCCGATTCCCCCGATCAAAGAGGTGCTGGGCCAGACCGGCGCATGGGAGGCGGCCGGCCAGACCAGGATCGTGCGGCTGACCGGCGGCGGCAGCATGCGCGAGGAGCTGACCAGCATCGAGCCGCCGCAGTCGTTCGGCTACCGGCTCACTGAGATCACCGGCCCGTTGGCGCCGTTGGTGCGATTCGTCGAGGGCCGGTGGCAATTCAGCCCGACGGCAACGGGCACCACGGTCACCTGGCGGTGGATCATCCACCCGCGGTCCGCGCTGGCGGCCCCCGCGATGCCGGTGCTCGGGCGGCTGTGGAAGGGCTACGCCCAGCGGGCCCTGGCGCAGTTGGCCACACTGCTGGAGGGCTGAGGCACCCGTGTGCCGACTGTTCGGACTGCATGCCGGGACCGATGCCGTCACCGCCACGTTCTGGTTGCTCAACGCTCCGGACAACCTCGCCGCCCAGAGCCGGCGCAACCCGGACGGTACCGGCCTGGGCGTGTTCGGCCACGACGGCCGCCCGCGGCTGCGCAAGGAGCCGGTCGCGGCGTGGCAGGACACCGAATTCGCCACCGAGGCACACGAAATGGCCGGCACCACGTTCGTCGCGCACGTGCGCTACGCCACCACCGGCGCTCGCGACATGGCCAACACCCACCCGTTTCTGCAGGACGGCCGGATCTTCGCCCACAACGGAGTGTTACGCGGTCTCGACGCCGTCGAACAGCGCCTCGGTGAGCTGGACGCCGCTGAACTCGTTGCGGGACAGACTGATTCCGAGCGCGTCTTCGCGCTGATCACCGGGTCGATCCGGGCGCGCGACGGCGATGTCGGCGCCGGCCTGCGCGACGCGGTCGGCTGGCTAGCGGCCCACGTGCCGATCTATGCGCTCAACATCTTGCTGAGCACCGCCACCGATATGTGGGCGCTGCGCTATCCCGACACCCACCAACTGCACCTGCTGGACCGCCGTGACGGCGCCGAACCGTTCGGGGTGGATCTGTACACCCAGCGGATCCGGGCACAGTCCGAACAGCTGCGCGGCCGCCGTGCGGTGGTGTTCGCCAGTGAACCGATGGACACCGACCCGCGCTGGCGGCTGCTGGCCCCGGGCGAACTGATCCACGTCGACGCCGAGCTGCAGCTCACCACCGAGCTGGCCTTCCCCGATCCCCCCGCCCGGCAACTGCGCCGCGACGAACTGACCACCGCGGCGCAGGAGGCTCAACACCCTTGGAAAGAACGGCTGTGACAGGTAAACGTGCCCTGGTATTGGCCGGCGGGGGAGTGGCGGGCATCGCCTGGGAGACCGGTGTGCTGTGCGGCATCGCCGACGAGTCGCCGGCCACCGCGGCGGCGCTGCTGGACTCCGACGTACTGGTCGGGACTTCGGCCGGTTCCGCGGTGAGCGGACAGATCAGCAGCGGAACCAGCCTCGATGAGCTCTACGCCCGCCAGGTCGCCGAAACCTCGCCGGAGCTAGACCCCGGGGTAGGGGTGGAGGGGATCGCCGAGCTGTTCCTGGCCGCGATGACCGAACCGAACACCTCTGCCGCGCAGAAGATGCAGCGAATCGGTGCGGTCGCGCTGGCTGCCGAGACCGTCCCCGCCCCGGTGCGCCGGCAGGTGATCGAACGCCGGCTGCCCTCCCACCACTGGCCGGAGCGCTGCCTGCGGATCACCGCCATCGACATCGACACCGGTGAGCTGATGGTGTTCGACCGGGACTCGGGCGTGGATCTCGTCGACGCGGTGGCGGCCAGCTGCGCGGTCCCGGGCGTGTGGCCGCCGGTGGTGATCGGCGGACGGCGCTACATGGACGGTGGGATGCGCAGCTCGATCAACCTCGACGTCGCCGACGATTGCGCCGTGGCCGTCGTGCTGGTGCCCTCCGGGGAATCGGCGCCGTCGCCGTTCAGCGCCGGCGCGGCCACCGAGATCGCGGCGTTCGGCGGGCGGGTGTACGCGGTGTTCGCCGACTCCGCCGCGCTGCGCGCCTTCGGCAGCAACCCGCTGGACCCGGCGTGCCGGGTGCCGTCGGCGCGCGCGGGACGCGAGCAGGGTCGCCGGCATGCCGCCGCGATCGCCGAATTCCTCACCGGCTAAATGCTGTCCAGGGCGCGGCGCGTGAGTTCGCGGCCGACGTCGATCAACTCTGCGGCGCGATGGAAGTCCAGGCTGCGGCAGGCGGCGCGAGGCACTTCGATGAGCAGATCCGGCGGGTGGGACGCCAGCTGATGGCGGGTCAGCGCCGCCTGGGCGATGTCGATCGTGCGGTTCATCACCTCGAAGCTGCCCAGCTTGGGTGCCTCGGCCGCGGCCTCAGTGGGATCGGCGTCAGCGTGCTCGGATTCGCCGCTGCTGAACCGGTCCAGGATCGCCCGTGCGGTGGGCCGATCCAGCAGCGAACGCGCCCCGCTGGTATCCAGCAGGGCTGAGGTGCTGCGCAGCATGCGGTTGAGCCGCCCGGCCGGCGCGCCGCGCTCGGAATCGTCGGCAGCCGGCCCGGCGGCCGTCGGATCGCCACCGTTGAGGCTCACCGCCACGGTCAGGTCGGCGTTGACGGCACACAGCGGCGCCATCGGGAGCGGGTCGAGGATGCCGCCGTCGGCGAGCAGCCGCCCGTCGACCACATGCGGTGCGATCACCCCGGGGATCGCGATCGAGGCGCGGATGGCGGTGTCGACCGGACCGTGCTGCAGCCACACCGACCGGCCCGCGATCAGGTCGGTGGCGACGGCGGTGTAGGGGATCGGTAGCCGCTCGATGTCGATGTCGCCCAAGATGTCCCGGACGACCTCGAGGATCTTCCCGGCCCGCAGCACACCGGCCGCGGTGAACGACGGGTCCAACAGCCGCAACACCGCCCCCTGGGTCAGCGACTTGGCCCATTCGGCGAAGTCGTCGAGCCGCCCGGCCGCCTGCAGGCCGCCGACCAGCGCGCCCATCGACGACCCTGAGATCCCGACGATGTCGTACCCGCGTTCGCGCAACTCGGAGATCACCCCGATGTGGGCGTAGCCGCGTGCACTGCCGCTGCCCAGGACCACCGACACCCGCGGTGCAGTTGTAGAGGTCATGCCCACCATTTTGCGGGCAGCGCCGGCCCGGCTTTTTTCCTCACCGTGATTGCAACCGCACTTCCGGCTCAAATGCCCAGCTCACGGTGGGTGACCCGGCGGCGCGTAGGCCGGACGCCGCGCGGCCACCCGTCGTGGGCGGATGCGCCTGGCGCCGCCGACCGCCTAGCATGGCCGTCGTGATGGAGTACGTCGGATTCCCGGGTTGTTGTTGCCGCAGCTGATCGCTGCCGCCGACCCCTGACATCCACCCCATCCGTTCTGGAGTTTTCCACCATGGTTATCGCTGATCCTGTTGCGTTGCGGCGTTCGGGCTCCCGGCCCCGCTCGCTGCGCCTGCCCGACCTCCTGCAGACCACCGACCTGGCCGCCGACGCGGTGCTGGCCGGCCGCTACGAGCACCTGCTGCCCGCCGCCGGGCTGCCTGAAGACAGTCGCTGGTTCACCCGGATCCACGGTGACGAGCGGCTCGACATCTGGCTGATCAGCTGGGTGCCCGGACACCCCACCGAACTGCACGACCACGGCGACTCGCTCGGCGCCTTGACGGTGCTGTCCGGCTCCCTGGACGAATACCACTGGGACGGCGCCGGATTGGCGCGGCGCCGTCTCGAAGCCGGCGACCAGGCCGCATTTTCGCGGGGCTGGGTGCATGACGTCGTCTGGGCGCCGTCACGTCCCGGACCGACGCTGAGCGTGCACGCCTACTCCCCGCCGCTGGTCGAGATGTCCTACTACGACGTCGCGAGCGACAACACGTTGCGCCGGCAACGCACCGAACTCACCGAACACCCGGAGGCATCATGACCGCGACGCAGGTGACCAGTCGTATCGACGGGATGCTCGCCGCGGCACGGGCAAGGCTGCACCGGTTGACCGCCGAGGAGCTACCCGCAGCGCTGCGCGACGGCGCGATCTTGGTCGACATCCGTCCGGCGGCCCAGCGCGCCCGGGAAGGACACGTCCCCGCCGCCCTCGTGATCGAGCGCAATGTGCTGGAGTGGCGCTGCGACCCGACCAGCGACGCCCGGCTGCCGCAGGCCCTCGACGACGACGTGCAGTGGGTGATCCTGTGCTCGGAGGGCTACACCTCGAGTCTGGCCGCCGCCGCTCTGGTGGACCTGGGCCTGCATCGCGCCACCGATGTCATCGGCGGCTATCACGCCCTGGCCGCCGCCGGGGTGCTGGTGGAGCCGAAAGGGTCCCGGGGGCTCAACCGGCTAGGCATTGGAGTGCAGCAGCGGTCGGAGCCGCTCGGTTTTGTCCGGGGTCCACGCCGCTGGATGTAATATCGCCGCCCAGGCGTCGGCTACCTCGGCGACATAGCAGTGTCCGTGGCCGTCGGGCACGTCGACTGCTACCGCCATGTCGGCGGAGACCTGCAGGAACGTCACGATCGGCTTCCAATGCACTTGCGGCAGTACGTCATAGCCGCGCGGCTCGGACAGCCAGTCCGGCTTGTGGAACAGCAGATCCGGGTTCCACCAGGCGATCGGGTCAGATGCGTGCTGTAGGTACACCACGCGCGGGGTATCCCAGGGATCGTCTGGGCGCGTCAGGTCGGTCCGGCGGGCAACGAACCGCGCGTTGCGGCCGTGGTCGTAGATCGGCAGCCATTGCGGCGAACCGGGATCGCGGTTGACGGTCAGGTCTTTCCAGATGGTGTTCTGAAACGTCGGCCCGGAGAACAGCGCGCCGTCGGTGCGTGCCAGCACGTTGTTGAGGTTCATAAACGGTGCCTCGCCGCCGAAGGACCCGAGGCTCTCACCGAACACCACCAGCTTGGGGCGCCGGGACTCTGGCATGGCCCGTACCCGCTTGTCGACCGCCTCGAACAAGGCCTGTCCGGCCTGGCGGGCGTTCTCCTTGTCGACCAGGAAGGACAGCCAGCTCGGCAGGAACGAATACTGCATGCTCACGATCGCGGTGTCACCGTTGAACATGTACTCCAGGGCAGAGGCTTCGGCCTCATTGATCCAGCCGGTGCCGGTCGTGGTCGCCACCGCCACCACCGCACGGGTCAGCCCGCCGGTGCGGGCCAGTTCCGCGGCGGCCAGTTCGGCGGTCGCCTGGATCCCGTCAGCGGAGTTCAGGCCGGCGTAGGCGCGGATCGGCTCGACCGCCGGGGTGGCGTTGAAGGCGGTGAGCTGCGCGACGGTCGGTCCGCCGGCCACGAAGATGCGGCCCTGATGGCCCAGCGACTCCCAGGAGACCAGCGACTCAGGGCCGCCCGAACGCAGCCCGGTCGACGGCGCCGCCCGATCGGGGTCCAGCTCGTTGTTGACTCCGGCGAAGGAGTTGTTCAGCGTGCGCATGGTGAACTTCACCACCACACCGTTGAGCAGCGCGATGGTCAGCCCGGCCAGCAGCGCCACCACCACGACCAGCGAAACCCGTGGCGGCGCAATGCGGTTGAGTTGACGCACCGATGTGCGGACCACGATGCGCACCAACTGTCCGAGTTCGACCAGCACGAACAGGGTCAGCACCGCCAGCCCGGCCGCCATCGGGAAGCAGTACCAACTCAGCTGCGGTACGCCCATCAGCGAACGGACATCCCGCTGCCAGTCGTGGACGCGGACGATCATCACCACATGGATGACGACGGCGACCGGGATCAGCACCGCCCAGGCCCAGCCCGGCGCCGGCGGGCTGGTTTCCGCCGACCGCATGTAGCGCACCAGCCACACGATGAACACGCCGATTCCATACCCGGCGGCCCCGGACGCGCCGCTGACCAGCCCCTGGAACAGCGGTCCGCGGGGCAGCAGCGACGGCGTCATCGACAGCCAGATGAACACCAGTCCGGTCGCGGTACCGGTGAAGGTGTAATGCCGTATCCACCAAGGCCGTTCGGGCGACCCGGCCATCGCTTAGCGGTGGGTGAAGTTCGGTGCGCGCTTCTCGGTGAACGCCGCCATGCCCTCGGTCTGGTCCTCGGTAGCGAACGCCGAATGGAACAGCCGGCGCTCATAGAGCAGCCCCTCGGCCAGGGTGGATTCGAACGCCCGGTTGACGGCCTCCTTGGCCATCCGGGCCGCCGACAAGCTCATTCCCGCGATGGTGGCGGCGACCTTGTGAGCTTCGGCGAGCAGGTCGTCGGCCGGCACCACGCGGGACACCAGCCCGCTGCGTTCGGCCTCGGCCGCGTCGATGGTGCGGCCGGTCAGGATCAGGTCCATCGCCTTGGCCTTGCCGATGGCGCGGGTCAGCCGCTGGGAGCCGCCCATGCCGGGCAGCACGCCGAGTTTGATCTCCGGCTGGCCGAATTTGGCGGTGTCGGCGGCGATCAGCAGATCGCACATCATCGCCAGTTCGCAACCGCCGCCCAGGGCGTGCCCGGCGACCGCCGCGATGGTCGGGGTGCGCACCGCGGCCAGCTTGGACCAGGCGGCGAAGAAGTCGGCGGCGAACACCTCGGCGAAAGTCAAGTTCGCCATCTCCTTGATGTCCGCCCCGGCGGCGAACGCTTTGGCGCTCCCGGTGATGATGATCGCGCCGATTCCCGGATCGGCGTCGAATTCAGCTGCGGCGGTGGTGACTTCGTTCATCACCTGGCTGTTGAGCGCGTTGAGGGCCTGCGGCCGGTTCAAGGTGATGGTTCCGACGCGCCCGTCGCGGTCGACGAGAATCGTTTCGTATGTGTTCTGCGCCATGGGAAAGACTCCTTAAAAGGCTAGATCGGGTTCGGCGGGGGCGAAGTAGGTCTCGATGTCGGCGGCGCTCACCTCGGCCAGGGTTGCCGGCGACCACTGCGGGTTGCGGTCCTTGTCGACCAACTGGGCGCGGATGCCCTCCACCAGGTCGTGGGAGCGCAGTGAGGCGGTCGACACCCGGAATTCCTGGACCAGAACGTCTTCCAGAGTGGCCAGACTGCCTGCCCGGCGCACCGACTCCAGCGTCACCGCACACGCGATCGGCGAGCGGGTGCCGATCAGCTCTGCGGCGGCGGTGGCGCCGGGGCTGCCGTGGCCGGCCAGCGCCGCGGTGATTTCGGCGACGGTGTCGTGGGCATAACACTCGTCGATCCACTCGCGTTGCGCGGCAAGCGGGCTCGGTGGCGGTTCGACCGCGTGGCGCTGCAGTGCCTCAGCGACCCCGTCGGCGACGATCGTCGCGGTGAAGTCGCCCAACGCGTCGTGCGGTACGAAGTGGTCGGCGAAGCCCAGCGCGATGGCATCCGCGCCGGAGAACGGTGCGCCCGTCAGCGCCGCATGCAGGCCCAGGTGACCGGGTGCACGCGACAACAGATAGGTGCCGCCCACATCGGGGATGAAGCCGATACCCACTTCGGGCATCGCCATCTTCGTGGTGTCGGTGACCACACGCGTGTTGGCGTGCGCGCCCACCCCGACGCCGCCGCCCATCACGATGCCGTCCATCAAGGACACGTACGGCTTGCCGAACGCACCGATCTGGGCATTGAGCAGGTACTCGTCGTGCCAGAAGCGCCGCGCGTCGGCGCCGTCGGCTTTGGCGCTGTGATAGATCGCGACCACGTCTCCGCCTGCGCACAGCCCGCGCTCCCCGGCCCCCGACAGCACCACGGCACGCACTGACGGATCATCAGCCCAGGTGGATAGCGCCGTCGTCATCGCGGTCACCATCGGCAGGGTCAGGGAGTTGATCGCCTGCGGACGGTTCAGGGTCAGCAGCCCGACCCCGCTATCGACGCGGGCCAGTACCTCGTCAGATTCACCTGTCACGCCTTCGCAATGTAGATCCCTACCCGCGGTCGTCCATCCGCGGGTAAGGTTTGGCGGAAGAACGGCCGGACGCCGGGAACTCCGGCGGGCCGCGGATCGTTGATCAGTTGTTCGCACATCTTCGTGTCAGAGCACAAGACAGCATTAGAGAGGATCGGGAAGGTGCGGGAGACCAGCAACCCGGTATTTCGTTCGTTGCCCAAACAGGGCGGTTACGCGCAGTTCGGAACCGGCTTCGGTCAGGCCACCGCCGGCGCAGCCCAGCAGATGACCCCGGGTTATCCCGGCCTGCAGGGCCCGCAGACCGACTATCGGCGGGAGGTCAGTCGCCCGCTCACCATCGACGACGTCGTCACCAAGACCGGTATCACGCTGGGGGTGCTCAGCGTCGCCGCGATCGTGTCCTTCTTCTTGGTGTCGGCCAACCAGGCGCTTGCCGGCCCGCTGACCTTCATCGGCGCGTTCGGCGGGCTGGCGCTGGTCATGGTCGGCATGTTCGCCCGCAAGCAGGACAGCAAGGCGCTGGTGCTCAGCTACGCGGTGCTCGAGGGGCTGTTCCTCGGTGCCATCTCCTTCGTGCTGACCGCGGTCACGGTGGGGACCAGCAATGCCGGCTCGATGATCGGTCAGGCCGTGATGGGCACCTTCGGGGTGTTCGGCGGCATGCTGGTGGTCTACAAGACCGGCGCCATCCGCGTCACCCCGAAGTTCACCCGGATGCTGGTGGGCGCGATGTTCGGGGTGCTGGCCCTGATGATCGGCAACCTGGTGCTGTCGCTGTTCGGCGTCAGTGGTGGTGAGGGTCTGGGCCTGCGCAGCGGCGGGACCCTGTCGATCGTGTTCTCGCTGGTGTGCATCGGCATCGCCGCGTTCAGCTTCCTGATCGACTTCGACGCGGCGGATCAGCTGATCCGGGCCGGGGCGCCGGAGAAGGCGGCCTGGGGTATCGCACTCGGTCTGACCGTGACGCTGGTCTGGCTGTACCTGGAGATCCTGCGCCTGCTCAGCTACTTCCAGAACGAGTGACCTTCGTCTTTCCCCGTTGACTCTGCGCTGAGGGCGCAAAAGTGCGAGTAGCACCTGCCCTCAGCGCAGAGTCATTTCTGCTGTGGCTGACGGCCCGCGGTTCGGCGATCGGCCTGTCACCCTCTGGGCATGGCGGAGCCCTTCATCGGCAGTGAGGCGTTGGCGACCTGGGCAGGCGGGGCAGTATCGGGCAGGCGGTCGCCAGGCTCGACGCGTTGGCGCATGCCACCGGCCTCAAGGTCGAGCAGGTGGCGGATCTCGCCGCCCGGCATCGGCACACCCGCGGCCTGCGGCAATTGGAAGCTGCCCTCGATCTCGTCGACGCCGGAGCGCAGTCGCTGAAAGAGTCCTGGCTGCGGCTGCTGTTGATCAATGACGGCTACCCGAATACTTCCTGGACACGGGGTGGCAGGACCTCATGCTCACGGTCGAATACGACGGCGAACAACACCGCACCAGCCGCCCCCGGTTCGTCAAGGACGCCGAACGCCTCGAGTACATCCAGCAGGTCGGCTGGACGCATATCAGAGTGCTCGCCGAGCACCGGGGCTGCGACGTGATTCGCCGCGTCAAGCGGGCTTGGGACGCCCCAAGACGGCAACGGAGAAATTAGGAGAGGCGCTCCACCACCATCGCCATGCCCTGGCCGCCGCCCACACACATGGTCTCCACGCCGAAGGTCTTGTCGTGGGTGGCCAGGTTGTTCAGCAGGGTGGCGGTGATGCGGGCGCCGGTCATGCCGAACGGGTGGCCCAGGGCGATCGCACCGCCGGACACGTTCAGCTTGTCCTCGTCGATACCGAGCTCGCGGGCCGAGCCGAGCACCTGCACGGCGAAGGCCTCGTTGATCTCGAACAGGTCGATGTCGGAGACCGACATCTTGGCGTTGGCCAGTGCCTTCTTAACCGCCTCGATCGGGCCCAGGCCCATGATCTCCGGCGACAGGCCCGACACCCCAGTGGACACGATCCGGGCCAGCGGCTTGAGGCCCAGCTGCTTGGCCTTGGTGTCGCTGGTGATGACCACCGCGGCCGCGCCGTCATTCAGCGGGCAGGCGTTGCCGGCGGTCACCGTGCCGTTTTCCCGGAATACCGGCTTGAGCTGGCTGATCTTCTCGTAGGTGGTGCCGGCGCGCGGGCCGTCGTCGGTGCTGACCACGGTGCCGTCCGGCAGCGTGACCGGGGAGATCTCGCGGGCGAAGAAGCCGCTCTTGATGGCTTCCTCGGCCCGGTTCTGGCTGCGCACGCCCCAGTGGTCCTGGTCTTCGCGGCTGATCCCGGTGTGCAGCACGACGTTCTCGGCGGTCTGGCCCATCGCGATGTAGATGTCGGGCAGGTTGCCGTCGGCGCGCGGGTCGTGCCACTCGGTAGCGCCGGCCGCGGCGGCCTCGGTGCGGGCCACCGCGTCGTTGAACAGCGGATTCTTGCTGTTCGGAGCGCCATCGGCGGCGCCGATACCGAACTGGGAAACGGTCTCCACCCCAGCGGAGATGAAGGCGTCGCCCTCGCCGGCCTTGATCGCATGGAACGCCATCCGGGTGGTCTGCAGCGACGACGAGCAGTAGCGGTTCACCGTGGTGCCCGGCAGGAAGTCGTAGCCGAGCAGCACCGCGACGACGCGCGCGATGTTGTAGCCGGATGCGCCGCCCGGCTGGCCGCAGCCCATCATCAGGTCGTCGATCTGGTGCGGGTTCAGCTCGGGCACCTTGTCCAGCGCGGCGCGCACCATCTGGGCGGCCAGGTCATCGGGCCGCATGGTGACCAGCGATCCCTTGCCGGCCCGGCCGATCGGCGAACGAGCAGTTGAGACGATGACAGCTTCGGGCACTTCTGGCTCCTCTGGTCGGGTACTCCAGGGAAATCTAGTCCGCTCAGGCCATCACGCGTGAATCGGCCTCGTCCAGCGCGGCGCACAGTGCCGGGATCAGTTGACTCGCCGCCAGCGCATAACCCGCCGCCGACGGGTGGTACTGGTCCTGGGCGAACAGCAAGCCGGGGGAGTTGCGAAACGCCGGCGTGCGCAAGTCGGCGAACGGGACGGCGATACCGCCGGCGGCCTTGACCGCCTGGGTCTGGGCCCGGGCCAGCTGCCGCGCCCGGGTGTGCGCGACCCAGCGCAGCGGTTGGGGGATCACGCTGATCACCGAGAAATCGGGGCAGGTGCCGACGACCACCACCGCACCGCTGCAGCGCAGCCGCCTTACCGCCGCGTGCAGCCGCTGCGCCGCGCCGGCGATCCCGTTGAGCGTGGTGACGTCGTTCGCGCCGATCATGATCACCGCCGCGTCCGGTGGCGGCCCGGCGACGAACATCGCGTCGACTTGCCCGGCGAGGCCCTTGGAGGTGGCGCCCACGATCGCCTTGGTGCTCAGCCGAACCCGTTTACCGGTCCGCTCCGCCAGCGCCCTGGCGATCAGCGCGCCGGGGACCTCCTCGGCCGAACAGCAGCCGTAGCCGGTCCCGGTCGAGTCGCCGAACATCATCAGGTGCAGATCGACGCCCAGGCCACGCTGAAAGCGCTGCACGGTGGTCTCGCCAGCAACGTATATGCCATCGGCGCGCGGTGGGATCTGGCATGCCCTAGGGATGGTTTGGCGGGCCAGGTCGGCCTGACCGGCCAACAGATTGCGCACACCCAGGTAGAGGGTTCCGCTGGAGGCGAGCGCGCCGGCGGTGGCCAGCGTGATCGCCGACCGCCGCGCCACCCGGATCCCCATGCCGCAAGTTTAGGCGAGCAAGCACCCCGGGGACCGGGTGTAGCAAACACAAATGATCACGATGCGGACCCGAAGCCGTATCGGAACGACTCTTAGGATCTCTTCACAAACGCGGCCGTGTGACGATACGAGCTACCGCGTTGGCTGTGCCGGCCGGGGCCGGCTGGAGGGAGTGTGCACCATGACCGCGCCCAGCAAGATTGCCAGCTCGCCGCGCACATTCAGCGGTCTGCGGCCCGGACCGCGAACCCACCGCTTCCCCCGCAATGACGGCCTGCCCGTCGAGGTCGTCGAGGACCCTCCCAGCGTCGAAGGACGGCTGGCGTGGCTGGCGGCCCGGCCCACGATCCGGACGGTGCTCTCGGTCGGCAGCTACCTTCCGCGCATGCCGTGGCCGTTCGGCCTGCTGGACTTCGCCGCCAAGGCGGTGCTGCCGGCGCCGGGTACCGTGCGCGCCACCATCCGGCTGCCGCGCTGCACCGCCCAGATGGTGCGGGCCGCCGGTGTTTTGCCGCCCGACGGCACCCGCCGGGTGGTGCTGTACATGCACGGCGGGGCCTTTCTGACCTGCGGGGCCAACACCCACGGCCGGCTGGTCACCAAGCTGTCGAAGTACGCCGACAGCCCGGTGTTGGTGGTCGAGTACCGGATGATCCCCAAGCACTCCATCGCCGACGCGATCGACGACTGCTACGACGCCTACCGGTGGCTGCGCCGCCAGGGCTACACACCGGACCAGATCGTGCTGGCCGGCGACTCAGCCGGCGGCTACCTGTCGCTGGCGCTGGCGGAAAAGCTGTTGGAGCAGGGCGACGAAGCCCCGGCGGCGATCGTCGCGATGTCGCCGCTGCTGGAGATCGCCAAGGAAGCCAAGAAGGCCCACCGGAACATCCACGTCGATGCGATGTTCCCGCCCAAGGCGTTCGACGCGTTCGTCGAGCTGATCGAAGATGCGGCACGGCGGGACCGCGTCCACGGCGGTGACATCCTCGAACCACTGCAGCACGTCAAGCCGGGGCTGCCGCGCACCCTGATCCACGTCTCCGGCTCCGAAGTGCTGCTGCACGACGCGCGGTTGGGCGCCAAGGTGCTGGCCGCAGCCGGCGTCCCGGTCGAACTGCGGGTGTGGCCCGGCCAGATCCACGTCTTCCAGATCACCGCACCGTTCGTGCCGGAGGCCACCCGGTCGCTGCGCCAGATCGGCGAATACATCCGCGAAGCCACCGGCTGACCCGGAGGGACCAACAACCTGAGACGATGGCAGACATGCGGATAGCGCGCCACATCAGTGATCTCATCGGCAACACCCCCCTGGTCGAGCTGGGTTCGATCGTTCCCGCCGGCGCGGGACGGGTGGTGGCCAAGATCGAATACCTCAACCCGGGCGCGAGCTCCAAGGACCGCATCGCGGTGAAGATGATCGACGCGGCCGAGGCCAGCGGGGCGCTCAAGCCCGGCGGCACCATCGTCGAACCCACCTCCGGCAACACCGGTGTCGGCTTGGCGCTGGTCGCGCAGCGCCGCGGCTACAAGTGCGTATTCGTCTGCCCGGACAAGGTCAGCGAGGACAAGCAGAACGTGTTGCGGGCCTACGGCGCCGAGGTCGTGGTGTGCCCGACTGCGGTGCCGCCCGACGATCCGGCCAGCTACTACAGCGTGTCCAACCGGCTGGTCGAAGAGATCGACGGCGCCTGGAAGCCCGACCAGTACTCCAACCCGGCCGGCCCGGAGAGTCACTACGAGACCACCGGTCCGGAGGTCTGGGCCGACACCGACGGCCAGGTCACCCACTTCGTCGCCGGGATCGGCACCGGCGGCACCATCACCGGCACCGGCCGCTACCTCAAGGAGGTGTCGGGCGGCCGGGTGCGGATCATCGGCGCCGACCCGGAAGGCTCGGTGTACTCCGGCGGTACCGGGCGGCCGTATCTGGTGGAAGGCGTCGGTGAGGACTTCTGGCCGGCCGCCTACGACCCGAGCATCCCTGACGAGATCATCGCGGTGTCCGACGCCGACTCGTTCGACATGACCCGGCGCCTGGCCCGCGAGGAAGCGCTGCTGGTCGGCGGGTCCTGCGGAATGGCCGTGGTGGCCGCGGTGGAAGCGGCCGTCAAAGCCGGGCCCGATGCGCTCGTGGTGGTGCTGTTGCCGGACGGCGGCCGCGGCTACATGTCGAAGATCTTCAACGACGCCTGGATGTCGTCCTACGGGTTCCTGCGCTCCCGGCTGGACGGCTCGACCGTGCAGCCCACCGTCGCCGACGTGCTGCGCGCCAAGTCCGGGGTGTTGCCGGACCTGGTGCACACCCACCCGTCGGAGACCCTGCGCGACGCCATCGGGATCCTGCGGGAGTACGGAGTGTCGCAGATGCCCGTCGTCGGCGCCGAGCCACCGGTGATGGCGGGGGAGGTGGCCGGCAGCGTGTCCGAGCGCGAACTGCTCTCGGCGGTCTTCGAAGGCCGCGCCAAGCTGGCCGACGCGGTGTCGCAGCACATGGGTCCGCCGCTGCCGCTGATCGGCTCGGGTGAAGTGGTCGGCGTCGCCGCCACCACGCTGCGAGAGGTGGACGCGGTGATGGTGGTCGAAGACGGCAAGCCGGTCGGGGTGATCACCCGCCACGACCTGTTGGGTTTCCTCTCCGACGGGCCGCGTCGCAGGTAGCCACGGCGAGGGTGCCTTGCGGTAGCGTGGCAATCCGCACCAATCGATTCGCCAGAAGGGTTGCCCATGACTGACTTCCCGCAGCCGCCCCAGGGCAATTACCCGCCCCCGCCCGGCGACTACCCGCCCCCGGGTAACTACCCGCCGCCGCCGGGTAACTACCCGCCGCCGCCCGGTAACTACCCGCCCCCGCCGCCGGGTAACTACCCGCCGCCGCCGCCCGGCAACTACCCGCCCCCGCCGCCGGGATACGCCTCGGCCGGAAGCCCGGTCGGCCAGCTTCCGCAGGAGGCCTACACGTCGTGGCTGACCCGGGTGGGCGCCTACTTCATCGACTTCATCCCCATCCTGGTGCTCTACGGAATCCCGTCGATGATCGCCGGATCTACGGCGAAGAAGGAGTGCATCACCACGTCGACGGGGTTCGCCTGCACCGTCAGCCCGTCCGGCGCCGGCGCGATGCTGATGTTCGTCGGTTGGGTGGCGGCGCTCGGTTACGGAATCTGGAACTTCGGTTACCGGCAAGGGGTCACTGGGTCGAGCATCGGCAAATCGGTGATGAAGTTCAAGGTCGTCTCCGAGGCCACCGGCCAGCCGATCGGGTTCGGCATGTCGGTCGTGCGGCAGCTGGCTCACATCATCGACGGCGCCATCTTGTGTATCGGCTACCTGTTCCCGCTCTGGGACGCCAAACGGCAGACGCTCGCCGACAAGATCATGACCACCGTCTGCCTGCCGATCCGGTGAGCCAGGGTCAAGGACACGGCCTAAAGGGCCTGTCCACCAAGGCGATCCACGCCGGATTCCGTCCCGACCCGGCGACCGGCGCGGTCAACGCCCCGATCTACGCCAGTAGTACCTTCGCCCAGGACGGTGTCGGCGGCCTGCGCGGCGGGTACGAGTACGCCCGCACCGGAAACCCGACCCGGGCCGCGCTGGAGACCGCTCTGGCCGCGGTCGAGCACGGCAGTTTCGGACGCGCGTTCTCCTCCGGGATGGCCGCGACGGACTGCGCGCTGCGGGCGATGCTGCGCCCGGGCGACCACCTGATCATCCCGGACGATGCCTATGGGGGCACCTTCCGGCTGATCGACAAGGTGTTCACCCACTGGGGTGTGGCCCACACCCCGGTCGCGTTGGCCGACCTGGACGCGGTGCGCGCCGTGCTCACCGACAAGACCCGGCTGATCTGGGTGGAGACCCCCACCAACCCGTTGTTGTCGATCAGTGACATCGAAGGCATTGCGGCAATCGGTCGCAAATCCGGCGCAAAGGTGCTGGTGGACAACACCTTCGCTTCGCCGGCGCTGCAACAGCCGCTGACGCTGGGCGCCGACGTGGTGCTGCATTCGACCACCAAATACATCGGCGGTCACTCCGACGTGGTCGGCGGCGCGCTGATCACCGACGACGAGGAACTCGACGCCGCCTTCGCGTTCCTGCAGAACGGCGCCGGCGCGGTGCCCGGCCCCTTCGACGCCTACCTGACCCTGCGGGGCCTCAAGACGCTGGTGCTGCGGATGCAGCGGCACAGCGAGAATGCGACCGCGGTGGCGGAGTTCCTCACCGGGCACCCAGCGGTGGAGCGTGTGCTCTACCCGGGCCTGTCCGGCCACCCCGGCCACGACGTAGCCGCACGCCAGATGCGCGGGTTCGGCGGCATGGTCTCGGTGCGGATGCGCGGCGGGCGGGCAGCCGCCGAGAAGCTCTGCGCCGCAACCGAGATCTTCATCCTGGCCGAGTCCCTGGGCGGGGTGGAATCACTGATCGAGCACCCCGGCGCGATGACGCATGCGTCGACGGCCGGCTCGCAACTGGAGGTTCCCGACGACCTGGTGCGCCTGTCGGTGGGCATCGAGGACATCGACGACCTGCTCGATGATCTCAAGCAGGCGCTGGGCTGAGCGCCCGGCTCAGGAGTGGTAGGGCTCCGCGCTGATCAGGGTCACCGTGACGGTCTTGCCGCTGGGCACGGTGTAGCTGCGCTCTTCGCCCTCCTTGGCGCCGAGCAGCGCGTGACCAAGCGGTGAGTTCGGTGAGTACACCTCAAGCTTGTCGTCATTGACGCCCTCCTGGCGGGTGGCGATCAGGAAGGTCTCGGTGTCGGACTTGTCGCCGTCGTAGTAGACCTTGACCACCGATCCGGGCAGCGCCACCCCGGACTGGGTGGGCGCCTCGCCGACCTTGGCGTTGTTGAGCAGCTCCTGCAGCTGGCGGATGCGGGCTTCTTGCTGACCCTGCTCCTCGCGGGCGGCGTGGTAGCCGCCGTTCTCCCGCAGGTCGCCCTCTTCGCGGCGGTCGTTGATCTCCGCAGCGATCACCGGACGGTTCGCGATCAGCTGGTCGAGCTCGGCCTTGAGCCGGTCGTGCGACTCCTGCGTCAACCAGGTCACCTGGGTGTCCGTCATCTCAGTGTGCTCCTCGTGTCGTCGGACCCGGCGATCCAGCCAGCGGGGTCGACGTCGTTCTAATGCAGCAATACACGGTCCCAGCTGGAACCGTGTATCCGTCGAGGGTACCACCGCGAAGTCACGGTGACTTCAGGTAACCGGGCACGTCGGTGCCGCAGCCGTAGATGTCGCCCATCACCGGCGGCTGGGAGGATTTGACGATCGTCGTCACCTGGACGGTCGCCGACTGCGACGGCGGAATCAGCACTTCACGGCGGCCCGCCTCGCTGCCGTCGCCGGCTCGCACCCGCACGATGCACACCGCCGGCTGGGACGGATCGGATCGGGTCACGCTGATCTTTACCGACACCGTCTGGTCGTCGATCACCTCATACCCGTACAGCTCGCCCTTCACGTCGGCGGTGGTCAACCGCTGATAGCCCAGCACGGCGACGCCAGCGGCCGTCGCGACAGCCAGTGCACCCAGCATGATCGCCAGCAGGCGCCGGGGCAGGGCGCGGCCGCGGGTGCTCGGGTAGCGGGCCGGCTCGGAGTCGGTCATCGTCGCGGTGTGTTCCATGGTCGTGAGTCGGGATCGGTTACCGCGCCCGCCGCAGATGGTGGAACGATGGGGGCCGGAAACCAACAGGAACTATAGGGGACTTTGCACATGAGCGGACTGCGGTTGATGGCGGTGCACGCGCACCCCGACGACGAGTCCAGCAAGGGCGCGGCGACGTTGGCCCGCTACGCCGCCGCCGGCCACCGGGTCATGGTGGTGACACTGACCGGCGGTGAACGCGGCGACATCCTCAACCCCGCCATGGATCTGCCCGAGGTCCACGGCCACATCGCCGAGATTCGCCGCGACGAGATGGCCAAGGCCGCCGAGATCCTCGGCGTCGAGCATCACTGGCTGGGTTTCATCGACTCCGGCCTGCCCAAGGGTGACCCGTTGCCGCCGCTGCCCGAGGACTGCTTCGCCCTGGTGCCCCTGGAGGTGTCGACCGAGCGGCTCGTGGAAATCGTTCGGGACTTCCGTCCGCATGTGATGACCACCTACGACGAGAACGGCGGCTACCCGCACCCCGACCACATCCGCTGCCACCAGGTCTCGGTGGCCGCATTCGAGGCTGCCGGGGACTACCGCCGCTACCCGCAGGCCGGCGCCCCCTGGACGGTCTCGAAGCTGTACTACAACCACGGATTCCTGCGTCAGCGGATGCAGTTGCTGCAGGACGAGTTCGCCAAGCACGGCGAGGTCGGTCCGTTCGCGAAGTGGCTGGAGCACTGGCGGCCCGATCACGACGTGTTCGCCGAGCGGGTGACCAGCCGGATCCAGTGCGCCGAGTACTTCAGCCAGCGCGACGATGCCCTGCGCGCGCACGCCACTCAGATCGACCCGAACGGCGATTTCTTCGCGGCTCCGATCGAGTGGCAGCAACGCCTGTGGCCGACCGAGGAGTTCGAGCTGGCCCGGTCTCGGGTGCCGGTGACGCTGCCGGAGACCGACCTGTTCGCCGGGATCGAGGATGAGTCATGAATCATGTTGTGCTCACCGCACTTTGGGTCTTGGCCGACGACGTGCCCCGCGACACCGGGCCGGACTTCGGCAAGGCGAGCCCGGTCGGGCTGCTGGTCATCGTGCTACTGCTGCTCGGCACGTTCTTCCTGGTGTGGTCGATGAACCGGCAGCTGAAGAAGGTGCCGGAATCCTTCGACCGGGAGGATCCGGCCGCCGATCAGGCCGCCGACGAAGGCACGCTGGACCCGGGACCGGACTCGGCGGGTTAGACAGGGTTCGTTCATGGCCAATCGTCTCGCAACGTCCGCCAGCCCGTATCTGCGCCAACACGCCGACAACCCGGTGCACTGGCAGGAGTGGACCCCCGAGGCGTTGGCCGAAGCCGCCGAACGCGACGTACCGATCCTGCTGTCGGTCGGCTACGCAGCCTGCCACTGGTGTCACGTGATGGCGCACGGGTCCTTCGAGGACGCAGACGTCGCCGCGGTGATGAACGAGGGCTTTGTGTGCATCAAAGTCGACCGGGAGGAGCGCCCGGACATCGACGCGATCTACATGAACGCCACCATGGCGCTCACCGGGCGGGGCGGCTGGCCGATGACGTGTTTCCTGACTCCGGACGGCCGGCCGTTCTATTGCGGCACCTACTACCCGAAAGACACGTTCTTGAACCTGCTTTCGGCGATCTCGGAGACCTGGCGCCAGCGCCGTGACGAAGTCGAGGACGCCTCGGACCGCATCGCCGGTGAACTGCGCTCGATGGCTGCCCGGTTGCCCGGAGACGGACCGCCCATCGACGCCATGCTCTGCGACGGCGCCGTGGCGGCGGTGCTGCGTGACGAGGACACCGCCCACGGAGGTTTCGGCGGCGCACCGAAGTTCCCGCCGTCGGCGATGATGGAAACCCTGCTGCGCCACTACGAACGGACCGCGGGCCGCCCGGCGCTGGAGGCGGTGGCGCGCGTCGGCGCGGCGATGGCGCGCGGTGGGATCTACGACCAGCTCGCCGGCGGCTTTGCCCGCTACAGCGTCGACAACGCTTGGGTGGTCCCGCATTTCGAGAAGATGCTGTACGACAATGCGTTGCTGTTGCGGGCCTATGCGCACTGGGCGCGGCGCACCGGCGACCCGCTGGCCCGCAGGGTCGCCGAGCAGACCGCCCGGTTTTTGCTCGAGGAACTTTCCGCGGGCGCCATGTTCGTCTCGTCGCTGGATGCCGACGCTGACGGCCGAGAGGGCTCGACGTATGTCTGGACGCGCCAGCAGCTGACCGAGGTGCTCGGCGATGACGACGGACGTTGGGCGGCAGACGTTTTCGGGGTGACGGCGAGCGGCACATTTGAATCCGGCACGTCGGTGCTGCAACTTCCGGTCGATCCCGACGATCCGGAGCGGCTGGAGCGGGTGCGGCAGCGGTTGCTGGTCGCCCGGCGGTCCCGCGCCCAACCCGCACGTGATGACAAGGTGGTCACCGCCTGGAACGGTATGGCGATCACAGCTCTGACCGAAGCCGCTGTGGCACTGGGCGATTCGGGTCTGATCTCCGCGGCTCAAGACTGCGCGGCAGCGTTGCTCGACGTGCACCTGGTGGACGGGCGGCTGCGGCGAGCCAGTCTGGGCGGCCGGGCCGGGCACAGCGCAGGCATCCTGGAGGACTACGGCGCGCTGGCCACCGGACTGCTCAGCATCTATCAGCTGGACGGCGACCCGAGGTGGCGGGATACCGCCGCGGGTCTGCTGGACACCGCGCTGGCCCACTTCACCGACCCGGCGCAGCCCGGGCGCTGGTTCGACAGCGCCGACGACGCCGAAGTGCTGGTGCTGCGTCCCGGCGACCCGCTGGACGGGGCCACCCCGTCGGGGGCGGCGCTGATCACCGAGGCGCTGCTGACCGCGGCGCACCTGGTCGAGGCCGACCGCAGCGAGCGTTATCGGCAGGCCGCCGCCGACGCGCTGGCGGCGCACAGTGCGCTGCTGGCCCGCGCGCCGCGCTCGGTCGGGCATTGGCTGGCCGTCGCCGAGGCCTACATCCGGGGCCCGCTGCAGATCGCCGTGGCCTGCCAGAGCACCGACTCGGCGCTGCTGGCCGAGGCGCGCCGCCTGGCGCCCGGCGGCACGATCGTGGTCGGCGGTGCGCCCGGCTCGTCGGAGCTTCTGATCGGGCGAGACCGGGTCGACGGCGCCGATGCCGCCTACGTCTGCCGCGGCCCGGTCTGTGACCTGCCGGTGGGCAGCGCCGCGGAGCTGGCCGTGGCCCTCGAGGTGCCCGGCGGGCCAGCGCCGGGTGTAACGTGCGGCACATGACGAGCGCACCCGACAAGGCACAGGCCATCACCGAGACCGTCCACCGCTACATCGAGTTGGTCGGCAGCGGTGACGCTGACGATCTGGTCGGGCTGTACGCGGCCGACGCCACCCTGGAGGACCCGGTCGGTGGCGAGGTGCACATCGGGCATCAGGCCATCCGCAACTTCTACTCGGCCATCACCGGTCTGGACCGCAAGTCCGAGCTGGTCACGCTGCGCGTGGCCGGCAACGAGGCGGCGTTCCACTTCGCGCTGACCATTACCAACGGCGATCACCGGATGCGCATCGAGCCGATCGACGTGATGGTGTTCGACGGTGACGGCAAGATCGCCGGGATGAAGGCCTACTGGTCGGCGGAGAACATCACCCAGCTGTAAGCCGCGCTCACGACAGCGCGGCGAACCAGATCGCGATGTACTGGCAGATCGCCGCCACCGCGGTGCAGGCGTGGAAGAACTCGTGGTAACCGAAGGTCTGCGGCCACGGGTCCGGCCACTTCAGGGCGTACATGATCGCCCCGATGCTGTAGAGCATGCCGCCGACGGTCAGCAGCACCATCGCCGCCACCCCGGCGTTGTGCATGATCGTCGCGATGAAAAACGCTGACACCCAGCCCAGCAGCAGATACAGCGGTACACCGACCCACTTCGGGGCGGTCGGCCAGCACAGCTTCAGCACCACCCCGGCCAGCGCGCCGCCCCACACGATGGTCATCACCAGCCGCTCCTGGGCGTCGTGGTCCATCGCCAGCAGCGCGAACGGGGTGTAGGTGCCGGCGATGAAGATGAAGATCATCGCGTGGTCGAGCCGCTTCATCCTGACCCGGGTGGCGACCGATTTCCAGGTCACCCGGTGATAGGTGGCGCTGACGGCGAACATGCCGACCACCGAGATGGTGTAGGCCAACGTCGCCAGACCTGCCTCGGCGCCGGCCAGCGGCCAGGTCACCCCGATCAAGGTGGCCCCGGCGATGACCGCCACGATGGCCGCCACCAGGTGAATCCATCCGCGTGCTCGCGGCTTGGTGTGTGCCGCAAGGACGTCTGTGGGCAGCTCACTCGGGTTCGGTTCGGCGATGGTGTCGGCGTGCGTGCTCATGAACCTTTCCTCCAGGGGATTCGGCGGATGCGATTCGCGGCAACTTCTGCCGATCACAGTAGTCTGGGTTTTTGTGGCGATCATCCCGGCGCGCCTGAAAGAGCCGCTGTACCGGCTCTATGAAATGCGCCTCCGGCAGGGGCTCGCGGCCTCCCGGCCGGCGTTGCCGCGGCATATCGCCGTGCTCTGCGACGGCAACCGGCGCTGGGCGCGCGATGCCGGCTACGACGACGTCAGCTACGGCTACCGGATGGGTGCGGCCAAGATCGCCGAGATGCTGCGCTGGTGTGCCGACGCCGGCATCGAGATGGCCACCGTCTACCTGCTGTCCACCGAGAACCTGCAGCGCGACCCCGCAGAGCTCGCCGCGCTGATCGAGATCATCACCGACGTGGTGGAGGAGATCTGTGCGCCCGCCAACCGGTGGAGCGTGCGCACCGTCGGGGACCTGGAGCTGTTGGGCGAGGAGCCGGCCCGCCGGCTACGGGAGGCCGTGGACTCCACGAACAAGGACGGTGGCTACTCCACCCTCCATGTCAACGTCGCCGTCGGCTACGGCGGGCGCCAGGAGATCGTCGACGCCGTGCGCGGCCTGCTCAGCAAGGAATTGGCCAACGGTGCCACCGCCGAGGAGCTCGTCGAGGCGGTCACCGCCGACGGCATCTCGGAGAATCTCTACACCTCGGGCCAGCCGGACCCGGACCTGGTGATCCGCACCTCCGGGGAACAGCGGCTGTCGGGATTCCTGCTGTGGCAGAGCGCCTACTCGGAGATGTGGTTCACCGAGGCGCATTGGCCGGCTTTCCGTCGGGTCGACTTCCTGCGGGCGCTGCGCGACTACACCGTGCGGCACCGGCGATTCGGGAGGTAGCGCGGCCGTGGTGGTGCTCTCGGCGCTGGTTTTCACCCTGAGCTGGTGGCTCGGGATGTACCTGCTGGCCCGCGACCCGCGCAAGCCGGTACTGGTGCTGGCTGCCGCCGGGCTGTGCGGTTTCGCGGCGGTGGTCGCCGCCGACGCCGTGCGCGCGGTGTGGCAGCCGGTGCTGCTCGGCCGGCTGGAGATCTATCTGGCCGTGGTGCCGGGGGTGGCCTGGTTCGCGGTGCTGCTGGAGCTGAGCCGGCCGTGCGACCGCTGGTCTCACCGCCGTCGCGACACCCTGCTCATCGGTGGGGTCGCCGCCGCGGCCCTGGCCGGGGCGGCGTGGGCCGGCACCGTCGACGGCCCGTTGCGCCCCGGGCACTGGCTGCTGTTCGCCGTGGTTTCGGTGTCCACGCTGGGGGCGATGGTCAAGGCCCTCATCCGGCCCGCCCAGCCCGGCTCGGTGCTCGGCGTGGTGATCGTTGCGACGTTGTTCTTCGCCCTGGCCAACGCGATCCTGATCATTCCGCTCGGCGTGGTGCCCAGCGGGATCGCGCTGGCCGGCACCGGCTTCGACGTGCTGCTGCTGGGGCTGGCGGTCGCGCTGTGGGATGCCTTCGACGAAGGCCAGGCCCTGCGGCTGGACATGCTGCGCTCATTTCTGGCCGCGGTCGCGATGGCGGCGCTGCTCGGTGGGCAGGTGCTGATCGGGTTGGCGATGACCCGAGGCGAACCCGCCGCGCAGACCGCGCTGACGGTGCTGCTGTTCACCACGATCGCGGTCGGCATCGAAGTCCAGGTGTTCGTCGACCGGCTGGCCGGGTTCTGGGACCGGCTGGCGTTCTGGCGGTCCCCGGCATTGCGCGCCGACCGCGCCGCCTTGCGCGACACCGAGGCCGCGCTGGCGCTGCGCTCGACCGGCCCGCTCGACGACGTCGACGAGGAGACCTTTGTCCGGCTGACCCGGCGGGCGTTGGCCCACTACGGGGACCTGTCGAAGCTCGTCGCCAGCCCACTGACCGCGCTGCCGGCCATCGACGAGCGGTTGGCCGCCCGCGGTGTCCCGGACGCGCCGCTGGAACGCGCCAACGAGCTCAAGGCGCTGCTGGCCGACCGCATCGCGGCGCTCAAACCGCGCGACTGCGGCGAGTTCGGCACCACCGAACAGTGGCGCCACTACAACGCCCTGTATTTCCCGTATGTGGTCGGGGTGCGCGCCTATGCGCAGAACGCCACCGCGGCCGGGTTGGATCCGACCGCCCGCCAAGCCTGGCAGTGGTTGGTCACCGAGGTGCCGCAGCGCTCGCTGCACAACTGGCAGAACGCTGCCGCCCGGGTGATCGCCGCCGACTTGCGCGGCCGGGTCACGGTGTCGTCGGGCCGCTGACCTGCGGTTGGCAGTGCTTGGCAGTGTCGCGGGTCGATGTGGCAGTGGCCGGCGAGCAACGTCGGGGGTGTACCTAGCCGTCCTCGTCGACCCCCGAAGGGAGTTCCCCATGACCGCCATCACCACCCGGGTCTTGTCCGACTCGACCGACTCTCTGCTGCGCTTTGCCCTGCGAGCCGACGCCGCCGTGACCGGAGTCATCGGCCTGGCGGGTCTGTTCGCCGCCCGCCCGATGGCGGCGCTGACCGGGCTGACCCCGGCCCACGAATACGCGCTGGCCGCCTTCTGTGTGCTCTACGGCGCGGTGGTCTACGTCCTGGCCGCGCTGCCGGAGGTGCGCCGGGCCGGTATCGGCGTGATCGCCGCCAACCTGGCGTGCACGGTGGCCGCCGTCGCGGTGCTCGAGGCTGGCGTGCTGCCGTTGACCGGGGTCGGCGTCGCAGCAATGCTGGCCAGCGCCGCCTACACCGCGTCCTTCGCCGTCGCGCAGTACCGCGGGCTGCGCCGCCTGCGCTGACTTGGGGCCCGGGAGCGTGTCGCCCCGGCCGTCACCGTCTACAGTTCTCTCCCATGATGTGGCGGCTGGCGGCGATGACGCTGATTCCCGGAACGCTGATTTTCGCCGCCGCGCCGGCACAGGCCGACGAGAAGGGCTACCTCGGTTACCTGGAGTCGCACGGCTTCAAGTACCAGAACAGTCCGGGGCTCAGCACGCCGTCCGGCGCGGTGACGTTCGGCGAGATCATCTGCCAGAACTTGCGCCGCGGCCGTCCCGCCCGGGACCGGTTCGACAAGAAGATCGCTGACGGCATTCCCAAAGTCGTGGTCGACGCCGCGCAGAACGAGATGTGCCCGGAGACCTTGGCCGCTGCCGCGACCCCGACGCCGGTGACGCCGCCGCCGGGTGCCCCCGAACCGCCGCCGCCCGGCTTCCCGCCGCCGCCCGGCTTCCCGCCGCCGCCTGAGTTCCCGCCGCCGCCCGGCTTCCCGCCGCCGCCTGAGTTCCCGCCGCCACCGCCGGCTCCCGAGCCACCGCCGCCCCCGCCGGCACCGGAACCGCCGGGACCCCAGCCCCAGCCGGGGACCGCAACGCAGCCCTAGATCGCCGCGAGTTAGAGCTTGCGCAGCCGCAGCCGGTTGATGGAGTGGTCGGCGTCCTTGCGCAGCACCAGGGTGGCCCGCGGCCGGGTGGGCAGGATGTTCTCGACCAGATTCGGCCGGTTGATGGAGCGCCAGATGTCGCGCGCAGCCGTCACCGCCTGCTGATCGTTGAGCGCTGCGTAGTGGTGGAAGTGCGACTCCGGATTGGCGAACGAGGTGGAGCGCATCGCCAGGAACCGCGAGATGTACCAGTGCTCGATGTCTTCCACCCGGGCGTCGACGTAGAGCGAAAAGTCGAACAGGTCCGAGACCATCAGCGTGGGCCCGGTCTGCAGCACGTTGAGGCCCTCGAGGATCAAGATGTCGGGGTGGCGGACTACTTGTTTGGCGCCGGGGACGATGTCGTAGCTCAGGTGGGAGTACACCGGTGCGCACGCGTAGTCGGCGCCCGATTTCACCGAGGTGACAAAGCGCATCAGCGCGCGCCTGTTGTAGCTCTCCGGAAACCCTTTGCGGTGCATCAGGTTCCGGCGTTCCAGCTCCTGGTTGGGATAGAGGAACCCGTCGGTGGTGACCAGATCCACCCGCGGGTGGTGGTCCCAGCGGGCCAACAGCGCCTGCAGCACGCGGGCCGTCGTCGACTTGCCGACGGCCACACTGCCGGCCACGCCGATGATGAACGGCACCGGCCGGTCCGGGTTCTTATCGTTCTCGCCGAGGAACTCCGCGGTGGCGGCGAAGAGCCGCTGACGGGCGGCGACCTGCAGGTGCAGAAGACGTGCCAGCGGCAGATAGACCTCTTCGACCTCGAGCAGGTCGACCTGCTCGCCGAGGCCGCGCAAGGCCACGACCTCTTCTTCGGTCAACGGAAGCGGCGTCGACATGCGCAGCGTCCGCCATTGACGTCGGTCGAACTCCACATAGGGACTCGGCTCGCTAAGCCGCCGCATGACCATACAGTCTTGCAGCAGGCTCGCCGGTTAGCCTGATCGGGTATGGAGCCCGCCGAATTGATCCGCGAATACCTGCTGCTCGGTCTGCGCTTCGACCGGATCGAGCGGGGCTATGTCGACGCCTTCACCGGTGATCCGGCGCTGCAACGACTGGTCGAGGACGAGCCGATGCCCGACCCGGCGCTGCTGGCCCGGCAGGCCGAGAAGCTGCTCGCGGCGCTCCCGGCCGGCCTGGAGGCGGCGCGCGCCGACTACCTGCGGGTGCACCTGCGGGCGCTGGCGTGCGCGGGCCGCAAATTCACCGGGGAACAGGTCGGTTTCATCGACGAGGTGCGTGACTACTTCGACGTCGAGATCACCAAGGGTGACCCCGACCGCTACCGGCAGGCGCATGCCCGACTCAGTGAGCTGTTGGGTGGCGCCGGCCCGCTGGCCGACCGGATGTCGGCGCACCGCCGGGCCGAGGAGATTCCGCCGGGGCGGCTCGAGGCGGCCATTCACGCGTTCTCCTCGGCGCTGCGCGACCGGGTGCGCGCGCAGTTCCCGCTGCCGGAGACCGAGACCATCACCTACGAGGTCGTCACGGACAAGCCGTGGTCAGGGTTCAACTACTACCGCGGTGACTACCGCTCCACGGTGGCGGTCAACGCCGACCTCAAACAGCTGATGTCGAATCTGCCGAGGCTGGTGGCCCACGAGTCCTACCCGGGCCACCACACCGAGCACTGCCGCAAGGAGGCCGGGCTGGTCGCCCGGCTGGGCCAGGCCGAGCAGACCATTTTCCTGGTCAACACCCCGCAGTGCCTGATGGCCGAGGGCCTGGCCGACCTGGCGCTGTACGCCGCGGTGGGGCCTGGCTGGGGCGGCTGGGCCGCGGAGATCTACGCCGACCTGGGGCTGCGGTTCGACGGCGAACGAGCCGAGGCGATCTCGGAGGCCGCGGCGGCGCTGGCCGACGTGCGCCAAGATGCAGCGCTGATGCTGCACGACGAGCACCGCGACACCGACGAGGTCACCGATTACCTGCGCCGGTGGTTGCTGGTTCCGGAGGACCGGGCCCGCCAGACGCTGCGGTTCCTGTCCTCGCCGCTGTGGCGGGCCTACACCTCGACCTACGTGGAGGGCTACCGGCTGCTGCGTTCCTGGCTGGACGCCCGGCCGGCCGGCGTGAGTCTCACCGAGCGGTTCGGTCGGCTGCTCGACGAGCCGCTGATCCCGTCATCGCTGCGGGCCGAGCTGGCTCTATAGACTGGCCGGCGTGACTGCGATGCCCGAATCCCGCCCCGCCTCCGCTGTGTTGTCGGCCCCGTTGCGCGAGCTCGACCCCGATATCGCCGAGCTGCTCGGTAAGGAGCTGGGACGCCAGCGCGACACCCTGGAGATGATCGCGTCGGAGAACTTCGTGCCGCGCGCGGTGCTGCAGGCCCACGGCAGCGTGCTGACCAACAAGTACGCCGAGGGCCTGCCCGGCCGGCGCTACTACGGCGGCTGTGAGCATGTCGACGTCGTGGAGAACATCGCCCGCGACCGCGCCAAGGAACTGTTCGGCGCCGAATTCGCCAATGTGCAGCCGCACTCCGGTGCGCAGGCCAACGCCGCCGTACTGCAGGCGCTGATGGAGCCCGGCGACCGGCTGCTCGGCCTGGACCTGGCCAATGGGGGGCACCTGACCCACGGGATGCGCCTGAACTTCTCCGGCAAGCTCTACGAGAACGCCTTCTACGGCGTCGACCCGGTCACCCACCGCATCGATATGGACGTGGTTCGCGCTCAGGCGCTCGAGTTCAAGCCGAAGGTGATCATCGCCGGCTGGTCGGCGTACCCGCGCATCCTTGACTTTGAAGCCTTTGCGTCCATCGCCGACGAGGTGGACGCGACGCTGTGGGTGGACATGGCGCACTTCGCCGGGCTGGTGGCTGCCGGCCTGCACCCGTCGCCGGTGCCACACGCGCAGGTGGTGTCCACCACCGTCCACAAGACCCTCGGCGGCCCGCGGTCCGGGCTGATCGTCGGCAAGAAGGAGTTCGCCAAGCAGATCAACTCGGCGGTCTTCCCGGGCCAGCAGGGTGGGCCGCTGATGCACGTGATCGCCGCCAAGGCCGTCGCGCTGAAGATCGCCGGCACGCCGGAGTTCGCCGAGCGTCAGCAGCGGGTGCTCTCCGGCGCCAAGATCATCGCCGAGCGCCTGCTGGCCGCTGACGTCGCCAAGGCCGGTGTGTCGGTGGTCAGCGGCGGCACCGACGTGCACCTGGTGCTGGTGGACCTGCGGGACTCGCCGCTGGACGGGCAGATGGCCGAGGATCTGCTGCACGAGGTCGGCATCACCGTCAACCGCAACGCCGTCCCCAACGACCCGCGGCCGCCGATGGTCACCTCCGGGCTTCGGGTCGGCACTCCGGCGTTGGCCGCTCGTGGATTCGGCGACGCCGAGTTCACCGAGGTCGCCGACGTCATCGCCACCGCGCTGGCGGCCGGCTCGTCGGCCGACGTGCCGGCGCTGCGGGCCCGGGTCGCCAAGCTGGCGCAGGACTTCCCGCTCTATGACGGCCTGGAGGACTGGAAGCTCGCCTAACCGGGCGAACACGCCGTACCCCGAGTTGACAGGATAGTGTGAATTCGGGTTACAGTTACTTTCATGGCTGAACGTCCCGTTGCTAACGCACTGATCCGCGAGCTCGAACCGGTGGTTGCCGCGAACATGGTCCGGCACATCGACACCGTGGACCCGTGGTACGCGCACGACTACGTGCCGTTCGAGCAGGGCCAGAACTTCGCCTTCCTCGGCGGCAAGGACTGGGACCCGTCGCAGGTCACGCTGCCCAAGGTGATCACCGACGCCTGCGAGATCCTGCTCATCGAGAAGGACAGCCTGGCCGGCTACCACCGTGAGTTCGTCGAGCACTTCATCCTCGAGGACAAGTGGGGGCGCTGGATCGGCCGATGGACCGCCGAGGAGCACCTGCACGCCATCGCGTTGCGGGAATACCTGGTGGTGACCCGGGAGATCGACCCGGACGCCAATGAGCGGGTCCGCATGGAGCACGTGCAGAAGGGCTACCGCGCCGACCGCTACAGCCAGGTCGAGACGCTGGTGTTCATGGCCTTCTACGAACGCGCGTGCGCCGAGTTCTGCCGTAACCTGGCCGACCGCACCGACGAGCCGGTGCTCAAGGGCCTGATCGGCCGGATCGCCGGCGACGAGGAACGCCACGAGGAGTTCTTCGCCAACCTGGTCGGCCACTGCCTGGACTACACCCACGACGAGACGGTGGCCGCCATCGCCGCCCGGGCCGCCGAGCTGAAGGTCGTCGGCGCTGACATCGACGCCTACGCCGACCGGCAGGCCGGAATCGCCGAAGCGGGCATCTTCGGTCCCGACCAGTTGCGCCGGGTGATCTCGGATCGGATCAGTGCCTGGGGCCTGGCCGCGCACCCCGATCTCAAGCGGTTCGTCATCGGCTGATGAGCTCCGGCGCGCCTGCCCGGCAGGCTCGCGCCGACGGGGGTACCGTCGCAAGCGATGGCTAGCCACACGCTCTGCTGTCTAGGCGGCACCTCCGGTCATGACCACGACAGGACCGGCTCCGGTTCTGGTGCCACCGCCCCGTCGAATTGCTCGCGCGGGGCCGCGCGGGCCCGCACCCGCTGGAGCGCTTAGTGCCTGATATCCGGACGTATGTGCTCGACACCTCCGTGCTGCTATCGGACCCGTGGGCTTGTACCCGGTTCGCCGAGCATGAGGTCGTCGTCCCGCTAGTGGTGATCAGCGAGCTGGAGGCCAAACGCCACCATCACGAGCTCGGCTGGTTCGCCCGCCAGGCGCTGCGCCTCTTCGACGACATGCGGTTGGAGCATGGCCGTCTTGATCAGCCGATTCCCGTTGGGACACAGGGCGGCACGCTGCATGTCGAGCTCAACCACAGCGACCCCGCGGTGCTGCCGACCGGTTTTCGCACGGACAGCAACGACTCCCGGATCCTGACCTGTGCCGCCAACCTGGCGGCGGAGGGACGGCGAGTCACGTTGGTGAGCAAGGACATTCCCTTGCGGGTCAAGGCCGCCGCAGTTGGCCTGGCCGCTGACGAATACCACGCCCAGGACGTCATCGTCTCCGGCTGGACCGGGATGGACGAGGTCGAGGCGTCCGTCGACGACATCGACGTGCTGTTCGACGAGGGCGAGATCGACTTGGCTGCGGCGCGGGATCTCCCGTGCCACACCGGGATACGCCTCCTCGGTGGGAGCTCGCACGCGTTGGGCCGGGTCAATGCGGCCAAGCGGGTGCAGCTGGTCCGGGGTGACCGGGAGGCCTTCGGGCTGCGCGGTCGCTCCGCCGAGCAGCGGGTGGCGCTGGATCTGCTGCTCGACGACTCGGTGGGCATCGTCTCACTCGGCGGGAAGGCCGGCACCGGCAAGTCCGCCTTGGCGCTCTGCGCCGGACTGGAGGCGGTCTTGGAGCGGCGGACCCAGCGCAAGGTGGTGGTGTTCCGGCCGCTCTACGCCGTCGGCGGCCAGGAACTCGGTTACCTGCCAGGTAGCGAGAACGAGAAGATGGGGCCGTGGGCCCAAGCGGTGTTCGACACCCTGGAAGGCCTGGCCAGCCCGGCGGTGCTCGAAGAGGTGCTCTCGCGGGGCATGCTCGAAGTGCTGCCGCTGACCCACATCCGGGGCCGGTCGCTCCACGACTCCTTCGTGATCGTCGACGAGGCCCAGTCGCTGGAGCGCAACGTACTGCTGACCGTGCTGTCGCGGCTGGGCACCGGGTCGCGGGTGGTGCTCACCCACGACGTCGCCCAACGCGACAACCTTCGGGTCGGCCGGCACGACGGTATCGCGGCGGTCATCGAGAAGCTCAAGGGTCACCCGCTGTTCGCCCACATCACGTTGCTGCGCAGTGAGCGTTCGCCGATCGCCGCGCTGGTCACCGAGATGCTCGAGGAGATCAGCGGCCCCGATCTGCGCTGAGCCCCGGTAGGCTGCCTGCGTGCAGTGTCTGCGAATACTTGCCGGTCTGATCGCCATCGCGGTGGTGGGCGCCTGTGCCGCCCCGGCACACCACGCGGCCGCCGGCCCGGTGGACTGCGCTGTGGTCAAGTGTGTGGCGCTGACCTTCGACGACGGGCCGTCGCCCTACACAGACCGGTTGCTGCGGGTCCTGCGTGACGCCGACGCGCGCGCCACGTTCTTCCTGATCGGCAACAAGGTGGCTGCCGACCCGGCGGGCGCCAAGCGGATTGCCGAGGCTGGGATGGAGATCGGCAGCCACACCTGGGAACACCCCAACATGACCACGATCCCGGCAGCGGAGGTGCCTGCGCAGTTCAGCCGGGCCAATGACGCGATCGCCTCGGCGACCGGGGCCACGCCGACGCTGTGGCGCCCGCCGGGTGGGCTGACCGACGACGCGGTGAATGAGCAGGCCGCCAAAGTCGGGCAGGCCGCGATCCTGTGGGATGTCATCCCGTTCGACTGGATCAACGACGCCGACACCGCCGCCACCCGCTACATGCTGATGACCCAGATCAAACCCGGCTCGGTGGTGCTGTTCCACGACACCTACTCGTCGACCGTCGATCTGGTGTACCAGTTCCTGCCGGTGCTGAAAGCCAATGGCTACCACATGGTTACGGTCAGCGAGCTGCTCGGGCCGCGCGCGCCGGGCAGCGTGTACGGGAGCCGGGACAACGGCCCCCCGGTAAACGATCTGCACGACATTCCGGCGGGTGACACCCCGGCGCTGCCCGCCACGCCGTCGCCGCCGCCGATGCCGAACTTTCCGATCACCGACATCCCCGGGGCGAATTCGGGGGGTCCGAACAACGGGGCGTGACAGAATCGGCACGCATGACAGACTTCACCAGACGTGCGATTCTCGGTCGTTTTGCTGCTGTTGGTGTCAGTGCCACAGCGGCATCGGCTCTGGCATCGGCGTGCGAAGGGAAGCCCGCAGAGGGCGGCTCCGTGCAGACCGACAACAAGGTCAAGCCGGCCACCGACGCCACCAAGGCCGCCAACAACAAGGTGCTCGACGCGCTACCGTTCAACGATCGCAGCGACTTCGAGGACGCCCAACACAACCTCATCGCCAAACCCGAGACCCTGACCATCAAAGACGCCGACGGCAAGGTCGTCTGGGATCTGGAGAGCTACAAGACGTTCATCGGTGACGCCTTGCCGGCACCTGACACCGTCAACCCGAGCCTGTGGCGCAACGCGCAGCTGTGCATGAACTATGGCCTATTCAAGGTCGTCGACCGCATCTACCAGGTGCGCGGCTACGACCTGTCGAACATCACCTTCGTTCAGGGCGACACCGGGTGGATCGTGTTCGATACCCTGATCTCGCCCGAGACCGCTAGGGCCGCGCTGGATTTGGTGAACCAGCATCTGGGGGAGAAGCCGATCGTCGCCGTCGTGCACAGCCACTCCCACACCGATCACTACGGCGGGGTACGCGGCATCATCGCGCAACAGGACGTCGACTCCGGCAAGGTCAAGGTGATCGCGCCGGTGAACTTCGTGGAGGACGTCGTCGACGAGAACGTGCTCGCCGGCAACGCGATGTCCCGCCGTGCGGTCTACATGTACGGCGCGCTGCTGCCGCGCGATCCGCAGGGCAGCGTGAACGCCGGTCTGGGGCAGACGGTTTCGACCGGTAAACCGACCTTGGTCATACCGACCGACATCATCGGCACAACCGGGACGAAGCTGACCGTCGACGGTGTCGAGATGGTGTTCCAGATGACGCCCGGCACTGAGGCGCCGACCGAGATGAACGCGTTCTTCCCACAGTTCAAGGCAATGTGGATGGCGGAGAACACCACCAACACCATGCACAACCTGCTCACGCTGCGCGGCGCACAGGTGCGCAACCCGCTCACCTGGGCGGCGTTCATCGACGAAACCATCCGGCTCTACGGCCCCCAGATCGAGGTGAAATTCCAAAGCCACCACTGGCCGATGTGGGGCAACGCCAAGATCATCGACTACTTCAAGCGCCAGCGCGACCTGTACAAGTACACCCACGATCAGTCGGTGCGATTGATGAACCAGGGCTACATCGGCTCCGAGATCGCCGAAGAGATCACGCTGCCGCACGAGCTGAACGACTTCTGGCCGGACCGTGGCTATTACGGCACCCTGCGACACAATTCCCGGGCCGTCTACCAGCGCTACATGGGCTGGTACGACGGCAATCCATCGGATCTCGACGACCTCCCGCCGGCCGACGCCGCCACGAAATACATCGAGTACATGGGTGGGGAACCTGCCGTGCTGCGGAAGGCCAAGGGCGACTTCGACGCCGGCAACTACCGCTGGGCCGCGATGGTGCTCAAGCACGTTGTCTTCGCCAATCCGGACAGCGTCGACGGCAAGAACCTGCTGGCCGACTGCTACGAGCAGCTGGGCTATCAGGCCGAGTCGGGTCCGTGGCGTTCGGAGTACCTGCAAGGGGCATACGAATTGCGCAACGGGGTGCCGAATGTCGCCGCTACCGACACCGCCAGCCCCGACACCATCCGAGCCATGCCCCCGGAGAAGCTCTTCGACTACCTCGCGGTGCGGCTCAACGGCCCGAAAGCCGCGGGCAAGAAGATCACCCTGAACATGAAATTCACCGATCTGAAGTCCGAATACGGCCTGACCGTGGAGAACGCGGTGCTGAACTACGCGCCCGAGCCGGTTCCCGGTGCCGACGCGAGCCTGACCCTCACGAAGGCGACGCTGGATGACATCGAGCTCAAGAACATCACATTGGATGACGCCATCTCGTCGAAGCGGATCACGATCGACGGCAACCGGGGCGCCTTCGATGAGTTCATGGGGCTGCTCGACACCTTCCCCTTCTGGTTCAACATCGTCACCCCTTGATCGGGGGCGGCGAGGTGTCGTAGGTCCGCGTATAATCGAACACATGTTCGAATCGTTGGTGGCGCGGATGCCGGCACCGGGGTCGGTGGCGGAGTTCAATGCGTGGTTTGTGCAGCGTCACCCGCCCACCACGCCGGAGTCGGCGGCATTGGTGGATCGCATCGCTGCCTCGGCGCGGGCGGAGAATCGGGCCGCGGCGGCACACCTGGTGGCGATCGGGGAGTTGTTCGCGCTGCGGTTGAGCCGATGCCGCGAGACCGAGGACTGGGCGATCGACACCACCGCGGCGGTGACCGCCGAGGTCGCGGCGGCGTTGCGGATCAGCCAGGCGCGAGCCGGCAGCCGGTTGCGGTATGCCCGGGCGATGCAGGAGCAGCTGCCGAAAGTGGCCGAGGTGTTTCAGGCCGGCGATATCGATGTGCGGTTGTTTCAGACCATCGTCTATCGCACCGAGTTGATCACCGATCGTGAGGTGCTGGCGGCCGTGGATGCCGAGTTGGCGCTCACGGTGGCCCGCTGGCCGTCGCTGAGCGCGGCCCGGCTAGCCGGGCGGGTCGACAAGATCGTGGCGAAGGCCGATGCCGATGCGGTGCGCCGGCGCAAAGAACGGGCGGCGCAGCGCCAGATCGGGTTCAGCGATCAGGAGGGCGGGCTTTCTGAGATTTACGGCAGCGTGTTCACCACCGATGCCCGTGCTCTGGGGAAGGCGTTGGATGCGTTGGCGGCCACGGTGTGCGAGCACGATCCGCGCAGTCGTGAGGAGCGCCGCGCTGATGCGGTGGGCGCACTGGCCGCGCGTGCGGATCGGCTGGGATGCCGCTGCGGCCGGGCCGACTGCGCGGCAGGGAAACGCCCGGGTGCGTCGCCGGTGATCATTCATGTCATCGCCGAGCAGGCCACCATCGAGGGCACCGGTGACCAGCCGGGCTGGCTGGTGGACGCTGACGGGCTGGTGCCACCGGAGATGGTCGAAGAGCTCGCCAAATCGGCGCGGTTGGTATCACTGGTCCATCCCGGCGATGCCCCTCCGGAAAAGGGCTATGTGCCCTCGGCGGCGTTGGCGGCCTTTGTGCGCTGCCGGGATCTGACGTGCCGCTGGCCCGGTTGTGACCGCCCCGCAACCGACTGCGATATCGACCATACGATTCCCTATGGCGACGGCGGGCCGACACATGCCTCGAACCTGAAGTGTTATTGCCGCACCCATCATCTGGTGAAGACGTTTTGGGGCTGGCGCGATGTCCAGTTGCCGGATGGCACGGTGATCTTGTCGGCACCTTCGGGGCAGACTTATGTCACCACCCCGGGCAGTGCGCTGCTGTTTCCCAACCTGTGTCGGCCCACCGGGGAATTACGGCCACCTGACCGGCAACCGGAGGGACCGTGCGGGGAGCGCACCGCGATGATGCCGCGGCGCCGGCGCTCCCGGGCGCAGAACCGGGCCGCACGCATCAACACCGAACGCAATCAGAACCGCAACGCCCGCGAAGCCCGCCGCGCCGCCCGCCAAGCCACCATGTTCCCCAAAGTCGCACCCGGCAGCGGCGAGGACGACCCACCACCGTTCTAGCCGCAGCTAGGCCTCAACGAGACTGTCGCGCTCCGGTTTCGGAGCGGCACCCAGGAGGATCACCAAGCCCGCCGCGGCGAGCGACATCCCACCGATCACCCACAGTGCGGCCTTGTTGCTGCCGGTGAGATCGGTCAGCCAGCCCGTGACGTAGGGGCCGCCGAAGCCGCTCAGGTTGCCCAGTGAATTGATCAAGGCGATGCCGCCGGCCGCCGCGGCTCCGGTGAGGAACGTCGAGGGGAGCGCCCAGAAGACCGGCATGGCGCACATGATCGAGCACGTCGAGACGGTGACCGCGAGCATCGCCAGGTACGGGTTGGCCATGTACAGCGCTGCCGGGATGCTCACGCCCCCAGCGATCGCGGGAATCGCCACATGCCAGACGCGTTCTCCCGTCCGGTCGGCGTGGCGCGCCCACGGCACCATCGCGACCGCTGCGACGGCCCACGGGATCGCGGTCACGACGCCGCGCCCGATGATGCTGAGCTGACTGCCGTACTGCTGCTGAAATCCGGCGACGATCGTCGGCAAGAAGAACCCGACGGCGTAGAGCCCGTAGACGATTCCGAAGTAGACGAACGCCAGCGCCAGCATCCTGGGATGGCTGAGCGCCTTCCTCAGCGGCCAATGCCCACCCGCCCCGGCCGCCGCCCGCTCAGAAGCCAACGTCGCTTCCAGCCACTGCCTCTCCTCGGCGGACAGCCAGTGGGCCTGCCCCGGCCGATCGGTCAGATAGAACCAGCACGCGAACGCCAGCGCAATCGCGGGCAGGCCCTCGACGAGGAACATGAAACGCCACCCGGAAAGGCCGAGAACGCCGTGGCCCCAGGCAATGACGAATGAGGACAAGGTGGAGCCGATCGCCGTCGACACCGGCACCGCCACCATGAACAGCGAGATCGCCCGGGACCGCTGCCGCTGGGGGAACCAGAACGTGAGATAGAGGATGATGCCTGGGAAGAATCCGGCCTCGGCCACGCCGAGCAAGAACCGCAAGGCGACCAGCGTTTGTGCGTTGGGAGCGAAAGCGATTGCGGTGCTGACGATTCCCCAGGTCAGCATGATGCGTGCCAGCCAGCGTCGGCCGCCGAACCTGTGCAGGGCGATGTTGCTGGGGATCTCCAGGAACAAGTAGCCGAAGAAGAAGATCCCCGAGGCGAACCCGAACATCGTCGCCGTCATCCCGAGTTCGTCGTTCATGCCGTTGGGCCCGGCGAACCCGATATTGACCCGGTCGAGGTAGTTGACGAAGTACAGCAGCCCCAGGAAGGGGACGAGGCGACGAGTCACCTTCGCCATCGCCGATCTGCCCGTCCGCAAGGCAGCGGGATCGGCGGTCATCGCCGTGGCTTAGCCCTTGTCCACCTTGGCCATCGCCAGCACGTCGAGACGGCGGTCCAGCTCGGCCTCGGACAGCTTCTCACCGATCAGCCCGCGGTCGATCACCGTCTGGCGAATCGTCTTGCGCTCCTTGAGGGCCTGCTTGGCCACCGCGGCGGCCTCCTCGTAGCCGATCGCGGAGTTCAGCGGCGTCACAATCGACGGGCTGGACTCGGCGAGCTCGCGCAGGTGCTCCTCATTGGCCACCAGCCCGACGATGCAGCGCTCGGCGAACAGCCGCGAGACGTTGGTCAGCAGCTTGAAGGACTCCAGCATGTTGCGGGCCATCATCGGGATGTAGACGTTGAGTTCGAAGGCGCCGTTGCCGCCGCCCCAGGCGATCGCCGCGTCGTTGCCGATCACCTGCGCCGCCACCTGGGTGACCGCCTCGGGCAGAACGGGGTTCACCTTGCCCGGCATGATCGAGCTGCCTGGCTGCAGGTCGGGAAGCTGAATCTCGGCCAGCCCGGTCAGCGGGCCCGAGCCCATCCAGCGGATGTCGTTGGCGATCTTGGTCAGCGACACCGCGATGGTGCGCAGCGCCCCGGACGCCTCGACCAGGCCGTCCCGCGCCGCCTGGGCTTCGAACGAGTTCGCCGCGGTGCGCAGCTCGGTGATCCCGGTCTCTTTGACCAGCACCTCGACCACCTTGGCGCCGAAGCCCTCCGGGGCGTTCAGTCCGGTGCCGACGGCGGTGCCGCCGATCGCCAGCTCACCCAGGCGGGGCAGCGTCGACTGCACCCGCTCGATGCCCGCGGCGACCTGGCGGGCGTAGCCGGAGAACTCCTGGCCGAGGGTCACCGGAACGGCGTCCATCAGGTGGGTGCGGCCGGACTTGACCACGGTGCGCCATTCGGTGGCCTTGGCGGCCAGCGCGTCGTGCAGTACCTGCAGCGCCGGAATCAGGTGGCGCACTGCGGCTTCGGTGGCCGCGATGTGGGTGGCGGTCGGGAAGGTGTCGTTGGACGACTGCGACATGTTCACGTCGTCGTTGGGGTGCACCGTCACCCCGTTGGCGGCCGCGATCGACGCGATCACCTCGTTGGTGTTCATGTTCGAGCTGGTGCCCGACCCGGTCTGGAACACGTCGATGGGGAACTGGTCGTCGTGCTTGCCGTCGGCGATCTCCGCGGCGGCGGCCTTGATCGCGTCGGCCTTCTCGCGCGCCAGTAGGCCCAGGTCGGCGTTCACCTGCGCACACGCGCCCTTCAGCAGGCCGAGCGCCCGAATCTGGGTGCGCTCCAGCCCGCGCCCGGAGATCGGGAAGTTCTCCACCGCGCGCTGGGTCTGCGCGCGCCACAGCGCACTCACCGGCACCCGGACTTCGCCCATGGTGTCGTGTTCGATGCGGTATTCGGTCTCGCTCATAGGTGTTTTCGTCCTCGCTTGAAGGTCAGGGCAGGGGATAGGCGGCGTGTGCGTCGCCGGTGAAGTCGACCGCCGAATACTCGTTGAGCTTCGACAGGCGGTGATATGCCTCGATCATTCGGACGGTGCCGGACTTCGAGCGCATCACGATCGATTGCGTGGTGCAGCCGCCGGGGTAGTAGCGCACTCCCTTGAGCAGGTCGCCGTCGGTGACGCCGGTGGCGCAGAAGAACACGTTCTCGCCGGAGACCAGGTGCTCGGTGGTCAGCACCTCATCCAGGTCGTAACCGGCGTCCAGGGCCTTCTGCCGCTCGGCGTCGTCGGTGGGCGCCAACTGGGCCTGGATCTCTCCGCCCATGCAGCGGATCGCCGCGGCGGCGATGATGCCTTCCGGGGTGCCGCCGATCCCGGCCAACATGTCGGTTCCCGAGTCCGGCCGGCACGCCGCGATGGCCCCGGCGACGTCGCCGTCGGTGATCAGCCGAATCCGCGCGCCGGCAGCCCGCACGTCGTGGACGAGCTGCGCGTGCCGGGGCCGGTCCAGGATGCAGACCGTCATGTCACGGGGGGACAGACCCTTGACCTTGGCGACCGCCTTGATGTTCTCGGCGATCGGCTTGGTGATGTCCAGGACATCAGCGGCGTCCGGGCCGACCGCGATCTTGTTCATGTAGAACACCGCGGACGGGTCGAACATCGCGCCGCGCTCGGCCACCGCCAGCACCGAGATGGCGTTGGGCATGCCCTTGCTCATCAGGGTGGTGCCGTCGATCGGGTCGACGGCGAAGTCGCAGTCGGGCCCGTCGCCGTTGCCGACCTCTTCGCCGTTGTAGAGCATCGGCGCGTGGTCCTTCTCGCCCTCGCCGATCACCACCACGCCGCGCATCGACACCGAGTTCACCAACTCGCGCATCGCGTCGACGGCCGCGCCGTCGCCGCCCTCCTTGTCGCCGC
This sequence comes from Mycobacterium sp. NGS16, assembly GCF_059813225.1. Classification (NCBI taxonomy): domain Bacteria; kingdom Bacillati; phylum Actinomycetota; class Actinomycetes; order Mycobacteriales; family Mycobacteriaceae; genus Mycobacterium; species Mycobacterium sp. NGS16. The sequence continues at coordinate 213,094 of NZ_JCALEE010000004.1, read as the reverse complement.
GCCCGACCCATCGGCCGGCGGCCATGGCGCCGGCCTCGGTTACCCGCACCAGCTCCAAGGCCAGGTTGCGGTCTGGGGGTTCACGGCGAGGAGGTGCGGTCATGGTTGCTGATTCTCCCAGAACAGGATGGGCGGCCCGGAGCTGGGATACTGACTTGCGTGAGCACCGAACCTTCGCAGCCGACCCTCCCGGCCCCGCGGCCTGCCAAACCGCGCCTGCTGCAGGACGGCCGCGACATGTTCTGGTCGATCGCGCCGCTGGTCCTGGCCTGCATCGTGCTGGCCGGGTTGGCTGGGACGTGCTCGTTTCGGCCCGGGGGCATGTCGGCCGGGCCGGTGCCCTCCTACGACGCTGTCGCCGCGCTGAACGCCGATGCCCAGACCCTGGGATTCCCCGTCCGGCTGCCGCAGCTGCCCGAAGGCTGGCAACCCAACTCCGGCAGCCGCGACAGCATCACCGACGGGCGCAGCGACCCGTCCGGTCAGCGGCTGCGCGCGGTCACCTCGCGGGTCGGCTACATCAGCCCGACCGGGATGTATGTCAGCCTGACCCAGAGCAACGCCGACGAGACCGCGCTGGTCACCGCGATTCACCCCGGGCTGCATCCCACCGGTACCGAGGACGTCGACGGCACCCGCTGGGTGGTCTACCAGGGTGACGGCGAGCCGGTGTGGACCACCCGGTTGGCCGGCACGGGCGGGTCGGCGCAGCTGGCGATCACCGGGGCGGCCGGTGCCGAGCAGTTCCGGGTGCTGGCGGCGGCCACCCAGTCGCAGCCGCCGCTACCGACGAGCCGGTAGAAGGACGCGCCAACGACGAGGTTTGGGCTCCTCATCGTGGGTCTGCATCTCCACGCCGTGATACACCGCCAGGTAAACGTCGATGGTGGTGACGATGATGATCATCACCACCGGGCCGATCACGATGCCCCAGAAGCCGAACATGCCGATCCCGGCGAAGACGGCCAGCAGCATCAACGCCGAGTTGAGCCGGGCGTCGCGCGGCACCAGGATCGGCCGCAGGAAGTTGTCGATGTTGGTGACCACGATCAGGTGGAATGCCACCACGAACACCCCGCCGACGACGTTGCCGAACAGTGCCATGCCAACGCCGAACGGCATGGTGACGATGCCCCCGCCGAGCGGGATGACCGATAGCGCCGTCAGCACGATCGCGAAGATGAAGAACGCTTGGTGGAAGCCACCGATGTAGATGGAGGCCGCTCCGGCCACCCCTTGGCAGAACGCGATGACGAACTGGCCGCCGACGGTGCCGCGGACCATCGATCCCATCTTTGCTAGGTAGAGATCGGTGACTTCGGCGCCGAGCGGGTTGAGTTGGCGGATCAGGGTGTGCAGTTCTTCGCGGTGGGTCAGCAGCGCCAGGAACACGTACAAGAAGATGATCGCCGCGGTGATCGCCCCGACGACACCGCCGACGGCGCCCTGCAAACCGTGCAGCAGCAGTTCGCCGCCGCGCTGGGCCACGTTGACCATCGCCCCCCGCAGCGAATCCATGGTCAGCTCGACGTGCACGAACGGAATCCGCTCGAGCAGGCCGTTGACGAATTTCAGCACCTTGTCGCCGAGCGCGTTGGGATCGGTGGCCTGGACCCACTCCGCCACGTCGCTGGCCGTGCGGGTGATCTGGATGACGGCCAGGAAGATGATCAGCCCGACCGGGACGATGACGGCGATCAGCGCGGCCAGCAGTGTGCCGGTGGCCGCCAGTCCGGTGGGCAGGCGTCTGCCGAGGGCACGGAACAGCGGGGTGAACAGGTAGGCGCCCACCGCCGCCACCACGATCAGCACGAAGAAGGTGCGCAAGAAGTACGCCCCGAACAGCAGCGCGATCACGGTGAAGACCGCCAGCGCGCGCCGCTGGGCAGGGGAGAAGTCGGAGTTCACGGACGCGGCTCGTCCCATTTGTCGGCGATGGCTCGCCACGGGTCGGCGAACTTCTTGCCGGAGCGGTAGTAGGGGGCGCGCCACCGCAGCACCACCCGGGCCAACGGCGCGATCATGGCCAACAGGTACCGCTTCGCGCCGGCCTGGGCGGCGGTCTCCGCCAGCATCTGCGGCCACGAGTGGTGCTGGAAGCCCAGCGCATCCTGGGCGCGGCTGGAGTCCATCCAGTCGGTGTTGAACCAGTCGTCGTCGCTGTCGGGGTTGCCGGGCAGGCCGGCGGGCAGGCCGTTGACCAACCCCATGGCTGCGGCCATCGCCGGCGCGACGTCACCCTGCAGGCGGCGGTGGGTGTCGTCGCCGCCGATCAGCAGCGTCTCGCCGAGCACGGGTGCCGTGGTGGCCGCGACGAATGCCGAGGCGACGTCACGCACGTCGACTGTTTGCAGCCGGCCGTCGGCCGGCAGCAGCTGCTCGAAGTACAGGTTGTCCAGCTTGATGTAGGGGCCCGGGTCAACGGTGAGTACTCCGCCGAGTCGCAGGATCACCCAGTCCAGACCGGAGGTGCGAACCAGTTGTTCGGCCTGCACTTTGTGGTCGCCGTAGACGTCGGCGGGATTGGTCGGGGTGTCGGCGGTCAGCACCCCGGAGACCGTGTGCGGGTTGCGGGAGCCGTATACCGCGATGCTGGAGGCCTGCACGAAACGGGGCGGGTCGGGTTGTCCGGCGGCGGCGGCCAGCAGGTGCCCGGTCGCCTCGACGTTGACCTGGTAAGCCAGCTTGCGGCGCTGATAGATCAATGGTGGGATCACCGCGGCCAGATGGATGATCGCGGCGGGTGTGACGGCGCTGAGCAGCTCATCGACCGCTGCCGGGTCGGTGAGGTCGGCATATCGCAGCTGGACCGATTTCGGCAGTTCGGCGGCCGCTTTGCGGTTCGCCGGGATGTCGAGATCGGTTGCCGCAACGCTTCGGCCGTCCGCGACCAATTGACGGACCACCGCCGACCCGACCAGACCGAATGCGCCGGTCACCAACACCGTGCCCACGAGCACCTCCTCAATTAGCGCGATCTTTCCGTGAAAGCGTGATCTGCGATAGCCGTTCGGAACAAACTGGCCCCATGGCCCTGGCCGTCTGCCTGCTGTTCGACCGGCGATCCGAGCGGGCGATGCGGGCCCTGTGGGACCGCATCGAAGCGCGCGGTGTGGCTAGTCTGCGTTCGCATACCCATCGCCGGCACGTGCCGCACGTCTCCTACGCGGTGCTGCGCAGCTGGGACCGCGCCGCGGTGGCAGCGGCGTTGGCCGAGCTGGACGACGGCACGCCGGTGGACCTCAGCTTCGACGGGCTAGGGCTGTTCCGTCGTGGGCGGGCTTGGCTGCTCGCCGGGGTCAGCGCCGATTTCGTGGCGCGTCAACAGCGCGTTGTGGACGCTGTCACGAGCACCGGTGCGCAGTTGCACAAGCACTATCGGCCGGGCATCTGGCTGCCGCACTGCTCGCTTGCCCCGCGCGCTAGGCTGGACCAGCTGCCGTTGGTAGCGGTCGAGGTGTTCAATGTGGTGCCGTTTCAGGCGCGGTTGGACCGGGCGGCGCTGGTCAACAGTGCCACCGGCGAGGTGTTTCCGCTGATGTCGTTGCCGTGACGGCTATTCCGGATGCGGCTCGGCGACCACCGTCGCCAGGTGCGGATGCGCCTCGGCCTTGACCTGTTCGAAGAGCTGTTTGTAGTAGGGCAGGCAGTCGGCCATCGCCTGCTCGGTGGTGAACAGCGGCCGATAGCCGAGATCGCGGCGGGCTTTGTCGATCGAGAAGTAGTTGTTGAGGTAAAGCCGTTCCACCGCACCGGGTTCCAGCAATGGCTGGGGCAGCCCGAACCGGAAGTGCAGCCACTGCCATGCCGCCATCACGTCACGCACCATCCGGCCGGAAACCCGGAACCGCGGCCAGTGCTGGCCGCACGCCTCAATGACCGGGCGGGCGAATTCGAACATGTTGATCGGTTCGCCGTCGTTGATGAAATAGGCCTGCCCCGGCGCCGTTCCGCCCGGCACCAGGTGCTCGGCGGCCAGGATGAAACCGTGAATCAGGTTGTGCACGTAGGAGTTATCGAGCTTGGCGCGTTTGCTGCCGATGAGCACCTTGACGTGCCCGGCGACCACGCTTTCGAACAGCTTGCGGAACATGGTCTGGTCGCCGTCGCCCCAGATCCCCGACGGGCGGATCGAACAGGTCAGCATGTCGCCGATGCCGTTCTCGCCCAGCACGAACTTCTCGGCGACCACCTTCGTCTCGGTGTAGAGGTCGTTGTACTTGGTGGTGTAGGGCATGGTTTCGTTGCCACCGGAGATGGCCTTACCGCCCATCACCACGCTGTTGGATGCGGTGTAGACGAACCGCTTCAGCCCGGCGTGCTGGCCGGCCTGAACCAGATTCTTGGTGCCGTCGACATTGACCGCGAAGCTACGACGACGGATCTCATCGGTGACCTTCGCCCCGCCCTGCAGATCGATGATCGCCGCGGTGTGAAACACCGTGTCGATGCCGGCGACGGCGGCGGCCACCGTCTGCCGATCGCAGATGTCGCCTTGCACCGTCTCGAGGTTGGGGTGGTGCGCCAGCGGCGACGGCGCCCGGTCGAACGACCGCACCTGATAGCCGCGCTCGAGCAGTGTTCTGACGAAATTGGTTCCGACGAAGCCCGAACCGCCGGTGACCAATACCCGGCCGAGTTCGGTTGTCAGTGCTGGATCACCCATCGGGTGAGCATAACTGAACGTGTTCCAGTTCTTCGGCGCGAAGTCACGCCCGGCGGTCGTCGTCGCTGTCGGCGGACAACGCTTCTTGAACCCGCTGGCGGGCGCCGGCCAGGTGCTCTTCGCACCGCTTAGCCAGCTGCTCGCCCCGTTCCCAAAGGCTCAGCGAAGCGTCGAGATCCAAGCCGCCCTGCTCGAGCCGCTGCACGACCTCGATCAGCTCGTCGCGGCAATGCTCGTACCCGAGGTCACTAACGGGCCTCGTCGATCCGGGTTCGTCACTGGTCGTTGGTGCCATCGGTACGTCCTTCACTGGTAGCGGCGATCGCTCCGTCGGCGACGCGGATCCGCAAGTGGGTGCCTTCCGGTGCCTCGTGCACCGAGCGCAGGACATGCGCCGGGCCATCAGTGCGCACCGTCTGCACGACCGCGTAGCCGCGGGCCAGGGTGGCGGCCGGGCCCAGGGTAGCCAGCCGGGCCGACAGGTGCTCGACCCGTTCGGTCTGCACGGTAATCAGTCGGGTGATGTCGCGGCGCACCGCCGCCAGGGCGCGTCCCACTTCCTCGGCGCGCTCGGTCAGTGCACGCAGCGGGTCGGCGAGCACGGGGCGGTTGCGTAACTGGGCCAGCACGCGTTCCTCGCGCACCACCCAGTTGCGCACGGCCTGGGCGCTGCGCCGGCGCAGGTCGTCGACAAGTGCCTGCTCGGCGGCGGCGTCCGGCACGATCTTCTTCGCCGCATCGGTGGGAGTAGCGGCCCGCAGGTCGGCGACCAGGTCGCACAGCGGATTGTCGGGCTCGTGGCCCACTGCGCTGACCACCGGGGTACCGCACGCCGAGATCGCCCGGCACAGCGTCTCGTCGGAGAACGGCAGCAGATCCTCCACACTGCCGCCGCCGCGGGCCAGCACGATCACGTCGACGTCCGGGTCGGCGTCCAGGTCGCGGAGCGCCTCGATGATCTCGGCAACCGCGTTGGGCCCCTGCACGGCGGTGTTGCGCACCGCGAAGCGCACCGCCGGCCAACGGGCGCCGGCGACCGTCATCACATCCCGCTCCGCGGCGCTGGCCCGGCCGGTGATCAGGCCGATCGTGGTCGGCAGGAAGGGCAGCGGCCGTTTGAGCCGCGGGTCGAACAGCCCCTCGGCGTCCAGCAACCGGCGCAGCCGCTCGATGCGGGCCAGCAGTTCACCGATCCCGACAGCGCGAATCTCGGACAGCCGCAACGAGAAGGTGCCGCGGGCGGTGTAGAAGTTGGGTTTCCCGCAGACCACCACCTGGGTGCCCTCGGTCAGCTTGACCGGGGCACCGGCCACCAGTTCGGGGCTGCACGTCACCGTCAGCGACATGTCGGCGGCGGGATCACGCAGCACCATGAACACCGTCCGGACCCCCGGGCGCAGGTTGATCTGGGTGAGCTGGCCCTCCACCCAGACCGATCCGAGCCGGTCGATCCAGCCCTTGACCCGAATGGCGACCGCGCGGACCGGGAACGGGTTCTCGGCAGAACTGCCCGGTGCGGGGGCGGTCACTTCGTGGTTGCGCGGGTGATCCTGTTGGCCAGCAGCGTCTGGAAAGGTGCTCGCGCCTTGGTGGCCTCCTCGTAAGCGAGGAGGGTCTCCAGCTCGTCGACGCTGAGCGAGGCCAGGCGGGCCCGCAGCTGGGCCAGGGTCAGCGTGCCGTAGTCGAGCTCGTCGACCAGGTCAGGAGTGGGAACTTTCGCGTCCGCCGCTCCGCGGTTGTCCGATGTGGCGCCGGTTTCGGTGGGCGGCGCGGGCTGGTCGTCGGCGCCCTCGGTGAACGAGTACAGCGCGAAGCGTCCGTCGGTGCGCGGGGCCGAAGCGGCGTCATCGGAACCGTCGAAATTCACGGTGTCGGCGTAGCCGGCTCCGTTGAAGCCGTCCTCGATGTCTTCGTCGAAGGTGGCCCACTCCGGCTGTTCGTCCTTCGGCGGGAAGAGTGACTCGAGGGTGGAATCGCCCTTGTTGACCAGCTCAGCGATGCCCTGCTGCCAGCGCATCACGGCGTGCGCGGCCTGGCTGGCCAGCGTCATCGGGTAGGTCAGGATGGTTTGCGGCAGCTTCATCGTCTCCTCGACGGCGACGGTTGCCGCGCCGACCAGAAGGCGGACTCCGAATGGTGCAGTAGCCATGGCCACCAGACTGCCTTAACTACCGGTCATCTCCAAGTATTGAGCGCCTCGCCGCGAGCTGGCGGTCCCGTGTCGCCAGACCGTACCCTGGGTGCCATGCCGACCCTCGATATGGAGACTTCCGACAGCTCAGGGGCGCCGGTTGCCGCCGCCTCCACCGGCAAGCGGGTGTTGCTGGCCGAACCCCGCGGCTACTGCGCGGGCGTCGACCGGGCCGTCGAGACGGTGGAGCGCGCGCTCGAGAAGCACGGGGCACCGGTGTATGTCCGCCACGAGATCGTGCACAACAAGCACGTGGTGGAGACCCTGACAAACAAGGGCGTGGTGTTCGTGCACGAGGCCGACGAGGTGCCCGAAGGCGCGATGGTGGTGTTCTCCGCGCACGGGGTGGCCCCGAATGTCCACGAGCTGGCTGCTGATCGTGGCCTGCGGGTGATCGACGCGACCTGCCCGCTGGTGAACAAGGTGCACAACGAGGCCAAGCGGTTCGCCCGGGACGGCTACGACATCCTGCTGATCGGCCACGCCGGCCACGAAGAGGTCATCGGGATCATCGGTGAGGCACCCGATGACGTCCAGCTGGTGGACGGCTTAGATGCTGTGGCCTCGGTGCAGGTGCGCGACGAGAACAAGGTGGTGTGGCTCTCGCAGACCACGCTCAGCGTCGACGAGACGATGCAGACCGTGGTCAAGCTGCGCGAACGGTTCCCCAACCTGCAGGATCCGCCCAGCGACGACATCTGCTACGCCACCCAGAACCGGCAGACCGCGGTCAAGGCGATGGCCCCGGAATGCGAGCTGGTGATCGTCGTCGGATCCCGCAACTCGTCGAATTCCAACCGGCTGGTCGAGGTGGCGCTGGGTGCCGGCGCCGACGCCGCCCATCTAGTCGACTACGCCGAGGACATCGACCCGTCGTGGCTGCACCCCGAATCGGGCGAAGTGCAGACCATCGGCGTCACCTCGGGGGCATCGGTCCCGGAGATTCTGGTCCGCGGCGTGCTGGAGCGGCTGGCCGACCACGGCTACGACACGGTGTTCCCGGTGACAACCGCCAACGAGACGCTGGTGTTCGCGTTGCCGCGGGAGATCCGGCCGGACCGCCGTTAGTCGTCGGCCTCGTCGCCGGCGCTCTTGCGATAACGCACCCGGGAGACCGGGTGATGCGTGGTGCCGGCGCCGTTGCTGCGGCCGGCCGGCGGCCGGCGCCGGGGTAGCGATTCGGGCGCCTCGGTGGGGCGATAACTGCGGGCGCGGGGCTCCGTCCGCGGTGTCGGTTGACTGCGTCGCCGCGGCGGCTCGTCCTGCCAGTCGGGCGCCGGACGCCGCCGGCGGGGCAGTGGTTCGTCGCGCAGCTCCGGCGCCGGGCGCCGTCGCCGTGGGTGCTCTGTCCCCGACACGTCGTCCAGCGGCGGCCGGATGTGGCGTGAGCGGCTCGGGACGGAGCCGTTGGCGGCACGGCGCCGCTCGCCGGAGCGGGCGGCCGACCGGTCCGACGTGGCCTTCCGGGCGGCGCGACGTGCTTCCGGGGTCGCCCGCCGGGGACGGCTGCCCGAGCGCCGTTCGCGTTGGGTCCGCGAGGCCGACGGCTCGATGGCGTGGGCGGGGTTGCGGTTGAGTGCCGCGGTGAGCATGGTGCTGAGCTTGACGAGGAGCGCGGGCCGCCGAGGCGTGCCGTCGTCGTCGGCCGCGGGGGCCGCCGCGCCGCTCAGCATTCCCAGATACCAGCGGATCATCCCGAGCAGTAGCACGGCGGCCGCAGTGAACAGCATCAGCGGGAATCGCTCGATCAGCGGATATCCGCAGTTGATGACGATGGCCTTGAGCCCGGGGAAACCGGCGCCGTGGAACAGCCAGTAGGCGGCCGGCACCGTGCAGAACAGGATCAGCGGAGGCTGAATGACCGCGGTGAACACCGCCGACTGCTGCACCATGAGCACCGCCGCCAGGCAGCCCATCACATACAAGGCGGAGAAGACGGTGCTCAGTTCCTTCTCGCCGGAGCCGGCGTCGAAGGCGACCCCGATGGCGGTCGCCACCACGGCCACCGCTACGGCGCCCCACCACGGAAAACCGGCCGCATTGGGCAGAATCGAACGGTGCTCGGCCGCCACCGCCGACCTTTCCCGCTGTGCTGCCACACACTGACGGTACCGGCTGGCGTCGGCGGGCGCGTACGGCGGGACGCTTCGCGCTCTAGACTTGGCTCCCTGTGAGCCTGAGCCTGGGAATCGTGGGGTTGCCCAACGTCGGTAAGTCGACCCTGTTCAACGCGCTGACCCGCAACGACGTGTTGGCCGCCAACTACCCGTTCGCGACGATCGAGCCGAACGAAGGCGTGGTACCGCTGCCCGACCCCCGGCTGGCCAAGCTGGCGGAGATCTTTGGTTCCGAGCGGATCCTGCCGGCGCCGGTGACGTTCGTCGACATCGCCGGCATCGTCAAGGGCGCCTCGGAGGGGGCCGGGCTGGGCAACAAGTTCCTGGCCAACATCCGCGAATGCGACGCCATCTGCCAGGTGGTGCGGGTGTTCTCCGACGACGACGTGGTGCATGTCGACGGCAAGGTGGATCCCGAGGCCGACATCGAGGTGATCGCCACCGAGCTGATCCTGGCCGACATGCAGACCCTGGAGAAGGCGATACCGCGGCTGGAGAAAGAAGCCCGCAACAACAAGGACCGCAAGCCCATGCTCGAGGCAGCGGTGGCCGCGCAGCAGATCCTCGACAGCGGCAAGACGCTGTTCGCCGCCGGTGTTGATCCCGCTCCGCTGCGCGAGCTCAACCTGCTGACCACCAAGCCGTTCCTGTACGTGTTCAACGCCGACGAGTCGGTGCTCACCGATGCGGCCCGGGTGGCCGCGCTGCGCGAGCTGGTGGCCCCGGCCGATGCGGTGTTCCTCGACGCCAAGATCGAAGCCGAGCTCGTCGAGTTGGACGACGAGTCGGCGATGGAGCTGCTGGAGTCGATCGGGCAGAGCGAGCGTGGCCTGGATGCCTTGGCGCGGGCGGGTTTTCACACCCTTAAGTTGCAGACCTACCTGACTGCCGGGCCGAAGGAGGCGCGGGCCTGGACCATCCACCAGGGCGACACCGCCCCGAAGGCGGCCGGGGTGATTCACACCGACTTCGAGAAGGGCTTCATCAAGGCCGAAGTGGTCTCCTTCGACGACCTAGTCGAGGCCGGCTCGATGGCCGCCGCCAAGTCCGCCGGCAAGGTGCGCATGGAGGGCAAGGACTACGTGATGGCCGACGGGGACGTGGTGGAGTTCCGGTTCAACGTGTAGGTGCGTCCGGTGGGCGACAAGACGAATCGCCCAGTTGGAACCGCAGTAGCGACGGCTTTCAGCGTGTCGTCGGCTGACTGCTGGCTCGTGTCGATGACGTGGTGCTCGAGATCGTTCAGGTCGGCGAACTGATCCCACATCGCGAGGATCGGCTCCGCGTCGAGCAGGGCGTTGGGGGCGGTGCGCCCTTTGGCCCGGGTCAGGGTGACCACACGGTTTGGCCTCAGCACGATGTAGTGCAGCCGCGAATTCGGGTGGCCTGCTGCGCCGTCCCGAAAGTGGTGCAGCATCCACGGTCCGACGACCCCGTCGACGACGACGGTGTATCCGCCCGCGGCGAAGGTGAATGCCGCGTTCACGATCACCCGAAGCACCGTCTGGTTCTGCTGGTCGGCTTCGGGAAGGTAAGGCGGGATCCCGCCGGCGACGATGTCGTGCCAGAAGTCGTCGGTATGCAGATGCACGGCTTGAGGGAACGTCTGGGCCAGTGCTCGGGCGGTGGTCGATTTGCCCGCTCCCGGCGGGCCCGTCACCACGACGATGTCGTTACCCACTTCTGGAGGCTAACCCGGACGGTGAGACGAAGGCTTTAGTTGATGATCTCGTCGCGCTCCTCCGCCCGGAGCGTAGCCAGCCGGTCGCGCCACTCCTGGAGGGCTTCAGGCGTCAGCCGTGGCCAGTCGTCGACTTCTTCGATGACCCGGAGCGGTTCGGTGCTGCGGTAGGAGCGGGTCGGGTTGCCGGGGAACTTCTTGTCGGTGACGTTCGGATCGTTCTCGAACGCACCGGTCGGTTCGACGAGATACACCCGCGGCGGGCGGTCGCCGGCGGCGAGTTCGGCCGCCAGTCCGGCACCGTCGCGCAGGGCGGTGAAATAGATGTGGTTCATGACGATTTCGGGCCGGTAGTTGGAACGGAAGCCTGCGGTGAGCAGGTCTCCGACGCCTAGTTCGGCCTTTGTTCCGTGGTAGAACGGACCTTCGTCGAGCACCGGATCCACCGCGACAGGTTACCGGGCGTGATCTCCCGCGAGATTGCAGCCACGCTGGAGCATTGGCCGAATCACCTGCGCAGCTTCAATTTCGCGGGAACGAAAGTCGCCGACGTGTGGCTCGCCGGTGACCTGACCGCAACGGAGGCAGAGGACGCTCGTCCTCATGGCGGTTGTTGAGGTGATTTACCTGGTGGCGGCGACGCTGTGGATTCTCGTGGTGACCGCAGCGGTGTGCATCGGAGCCCGGTACTTCCTGAAGCTCCGCGCCAGGAGGCGCCGCATGAACGGGTTGATCGACGGTGTGCGCTTATCCATCGAGCGCGCCATGCGCCCGTACCGAGCCGTGGCACGGCCGGTCCTTTCCGCATCGAGAGGACGGCGGTAGGCGCGGGCGGGGCCATGTCGGGGGTCGCGGTTAGCCTGCCCGGCATGAAGTTCATTTCGACTCGCATCATCACCGCCGACGTCCAGCGCCTGGTCGCCTTCTACGAGTTGGTCACCGGCGTCTCGGCGGTCTGGGGCAACGAGCTGTTCGCCGAGATCCCGACACCGGTCGGCACGCTGGCCATCGGCAGCGACAAGACGGTTCCGCTGTTCGGCGCCGGCTCCGCCGAGCCGAGCGCCAATCGCAGCGCGATCCTGGAGTTCATCGTGGACGACGTGGACGCCGAGTTCGAGCGCCTCCGCGGGCACGTGTCCGAGGTCGTGACCGAGCCGACGACCATGCCGTGGGGCAACCGCGCGCTGCTGTTCCGCGACCCCGACGGCAACCTGGTCAATCTGTTCACCCCGGTCACCGACGCCGCCCGCGCCAAATTCGGGCTCTGAGGGCTACCAGATGACGGCGATTCCCGCGGCGGTCAGAGCCAATGCGCCCGCGGCATAGAACAGGGCGCGCGGCGCTTCACCGGAGCGGCGTTGCCGGGCCCGGCCGATCCCGAGCACGGCGCCTAGGGCGATCAGCAGCACCAGCTTGGTACTGATCTTGGGGTAGTTGAGCACCACGTCGGCGGGCCAAGGAGCGGCCAGCGCCAAGCCGGTCAGCAGCGAGAGCACCACGCCGTAGTCCATCACCGGGGTGAGTTGGAAGCGCCGCGCTGCGGCCTCGGCGACCAGTGCCCCGAACGTCACCGCGAAGCCCACAATGTGCAGCAGAACTATTACGTGCCGTAGTACCTCCACGGTGCTCAGGCTAGCCCCTGCCGTGGGCACCGGCCAAGCCCCGGTAGCTGCGCGGCCCACTACTGTTGACCGGCATGACCTCATCGACCACCCGCCTGGCCGCCGTTGTCGCTGCCACCAGCGACCCGGCCGCGGCCGATCCGGCCAGTTCCCAGGTCGTGTTCCGGGCCTCCGCAGTCGCCCACGACGCGGTTGCCAGCACGATCACCATGGGTCGCTACAGCGTCGAAGTCGACGAACCGCCGACGCTCGGCGGTGAGAACACCGCCCCGAATCCGGTGGAGTACTACCTGGGCTCGCTGCTGTCGTGCCAGATCGTCACCTGGCGGTACTGGGCCGAGAAGCTGGGCATCACCGTCGACGAGATCACCGGACGCGCCGAGGGCGACCTCGACGTGCGCGGGTTCTTCGGCCTGGACGACTCCGTCCGGCCCGGTTTCAGCGAGGTACGGGTCGTCATCACGGTGACCGGCCCGGAAACCGAGGAGCGCTACGCCGAACTGCATCGGATCGTCGAATCTCATTGCCCGGTACTGGATCTCACCACCAATCCGACTCCGGTGCGCACTCGCCTCGAGGTCGGTTAGGCAGCGGGCAGCAGGTCCATAAACGCCCGAGCGGCCGGATTGGTCGGCACCGCGGTGCGACCGACGAGCGCCAGCCGGCGGGTGGGCGGCTTGGCGCCGCTGATCGGCCGCAACCGCACGATGTGCAGCCCACTGGGACGGGCGACCGGCTCGGGGACCACGGCCACCCCGAGGCCGTGCTCGACCAGGCTCAGCGCCTGGTCCATCTGACTGGTGCGAAACGCGATCCGCCGCTGCACACCCGCGTCGCGGAACAACGCGGCCACCACCGTCTGCAGACCCAGCCCGGCGGCAAACTCCACGAAGGACTGCTCGGCCAAGTCCGCGATCCGCACCGTGGTGCGCCGGGCCAGCGGGTGTCCGGCGCCGACCACCAGCACCAGTGTTTCGGGGTAGTCGCGCAACGCGGCCAGCCCCGCCGGCAGCGGTGCGGCATCCAGGGCCACGAACGCCAGGTCCAACTCGCCGTCGTCGACCGAGGCCAGCAGATCGGAGGTGGGTGCCTCCCGCAGCAGCACTTGGATCCCGCGATGCCGGGCATGCAACCGCGCGATGGTGGCCGGCAGGTCGACGGCGGTGAACGTCTGCACAACCCCGAGTGCCAGCTGGCCCGCCTCGGCATCGCGGATCGAGGCCACCGCGGACTCCGCGGCGGCCACTTCACGCAGGATGCGCCGGGCGGGTCCCAGTAGCGCGCGACCGGCCGCGGTGAGCACCACCGAACGGGTGGTGCGCTCGAACACGGGCGTGGACACGCTCTTTTCCAGGGCCCGAATCGATGCGCTCAGGCCCGACTGGGAGATGTGCAGTGCCTCGGCGGCGTGGGTGAAGTGGCCGGATTCGGCCACCGCCACGAAGTGCTGCAACTGCCTGATCTCCATCTATCGATTTTAGCGATGAGATCGACTTAATTGTCTTGTTTTACATCAGAGTCGTGCGGGGTGACCATGAACAAATGACCCTCACCACTGAGTCCGCACCGGCGCGGCTGGACCGTCGTCTGGTGCTCGTCATGGCCCTGACGTCCGGCCTGGTGGTGGCCAACAGTTACTACGCGCAACCGCTGGTCGACACCATCGCCGGCCACTTCCACGCCTCGACTACCCGCGTCGGGCTGATCGTCACCGCAAGCCAGGTCGGCTATGCGATCGGCCTGGCGCTGCTGGTGCCGCTCGGTGACTTGCTGGAGCGACGCCGGTTGCTCACCTGGATGCTGGCCGGCACCTGCGTATGCCTGCTCGGGATGGCGTTTGCGCCGAGCTGGCCGGTGCTGGCCGTCGCCGCGGTGCTGGTCGGCTTGGGCTCGGTGGTGGGCCAGGTGCTGGTGCCGTTCGCCGCTACCCTGGCCCGCGACGACGAACGCGGCCAGGTCATCGGCAGCGTGATGACCGGACTGCTGCTGGGCATCCTGCTGTCTCGGGTGGTAGCCGGGTTGATCGCCGCGGTGGCCGGATGGCGGGCGGTGTTCGTCGTCGCGGCCGCCCTGATGCTGGTCGCGTGCGCACTGGTCCGCGCGCTGCCGGTGCACCCGCCCGCCGTCACGATGAGCTATGGCCGGTTGCTCGGCTCGGTCGTCGCGATCATCCGCGAGGAGCCGGTGCTGCGGCTGCGGATGGCCTACGGGATGCTCACCTACGCGTCCTTCGGGGTGTTCTGGACCAGCGTCGGGTTCATGCTCGCCGGCGGGATCTACCACTGGTCCGACGGGCAGATCGGGCTGTTCACCTTCTTCGGGGTGGCCGGGGCGCTAGCCGCCAAATTCGCCGGCGCGTTCGCCGACCAGGGCTATGCCCGTTGGCAGACCGGGGTTTTCACCGCCGTGACCGCGCTGAGCTTCCTGCTGCTGTGGGCCGGCCAGAGCCGGGTCGCCCTGCTCGCCGTCGGGGTGGCGTTGTTGGACTTGGGTATCCAGGGCACGCACATCAGCAACCAGAGTGTGTTCTATCCGCTGCGGCCGACGGCACGCAGCCGGCTCAACACGGCCTACATGACCGGCTACTTCACCGCCGGCTCGCTGGGCAGCGTGGCGTCGGCCGTCGTCTACGGGGCGTGGGGCTGGGGGGCGGTCTGCGTGCTCGGCGCCGTCTTCCCGGTCCTCGGCACACTGGTCTGGATCGGCGAGGTCTGGCCGCAGCGTTGCTACGCTCGCCGGTGAATCAGCGCCAGGCGGTAGGGAGCAAGGGTGATCTTCATCGTGGTCAAATTCCAGACCAAACCGGAGTGGGCCGAGCGCTGGCCGCAGCTGGTCGCGGAGTTCACTGAAGCCACCCGGGCCGAAGAAGGCAACCTGTGGTTCGAGTGGTCCCGCAGCCTGGACAACCCATGCGAATACGTGCTGGTCGAAGCGTTCCGCGACGGCGACGCCGGCAGTGCGCACGTCAACAGTGAGCACTTCACACGGGCGATGGCCGTCATGCCGCAGGCGCTGGTGTCGACGCCGAAGATCATCAGCCAGCAACTCGACGCCACGGACTGGTCGCGGATGGGCGAACTGACCGTCGACTAGGCCACGACGACGATCTCGCGGCCCAGGTGGTAGCCGCGGGTCAGCGGCAGGATGTCGCCGCTCCAAAACGACCCCGGGTCGAACCAGTTCGAGCTCTTGTCGGTCGACAGCAGTCCCATCTCCTGGTAGGTGATGGCCACCGTCTCGGCGCAGTAGGCGGTTTGCAGCGCGACCTTGCTTCGGTGCGCCTTGCGGCGCCGGGTGGCTTCGCGGACCTTGCGGTCCAGCACCGGAATTCCGCGGGTCCAGTCCGCCGCGGTCGGCAAGCGGCCGCGGAGCCAGCGGCCGGTCAGCCGGGCCGTGGTAGGAAACGCGGTGCCGTCCATCCGGGCGATAACCTGCAGCAGTCGGTCTTCTTGTTCGCGGGTGACGGTTCCACTGAGCTGACGGAACCAGCAGCGCTGCTGATAGCGGCCCATCCACTGTTCGACCGCGGCCCGGGCATCGTTGAGCTGCACCCCTCGGTGGAAGGTGGCGGTCCAGAAGTCGAGCAGCTTGTCGCCGAGTTCGGCATGCCAGAGCAGTGGGGGCAGGTCGTCGAGGGCGACCGTCATGCCGACGTGGTTCACCGGGGCGTTGGACACGGTCTGGATGGCGCGGTCGGGGCCGGAGCGGCCGCGGAACAGCCAGATGTCGCCGGTGCGGGTTTCGGCCAGCGCACGCTCCAACGTCACGGAGTGTTCGTCCACGCTCAGCACCATAAAGTGTGAGCGTGCGCAGCATCTGGAAATGGATCGGCCTGGCGGGCGTGGTCGGGGTGGCCGCCGGGGGAGTGCTGGTGGCGCGGGATCAGCGCCGCCGACGGGCCTACACCCCCGACGAGGTCCGCGCCCGGCTGCATCAGCGGCTGGCCGAGGCCGGCGACTCGGTCTAGTCGGCGACGTCGACCGCGTAGAGGCGGTGGGTGCCGGCGAAGCCCTTCAACTCGGCGTCGCGGCCGGCGCCGACAGCGATGTCGTCGCACTCCTTGACCGCCTCGCGAACTGGGCCGCTGATGAGGATCTGGGCGCCGTCGGCGGCGGCGGCCACCCGCGCGGCCATCGCCACGTTACGCCCGAACAAGTCGTCGCCGCGGCGCACCGAGCGGCCCATGTGCACTCCGATGCGGACCCGGATCGGGTGCGCCGGTTTGCGGCCGCGCCGCTGCTGCAGTGCCCGTTGGATATCGATGGCGCAGCGCACCGCCTGCTCGGGCTCCGCGAACGCGATCATGTAGCCGTCGCCCTGGTTCTTGACCACATGACCGCCGCGCACGCGGACCGTGCGTTGCACCATCTCGTCGTGCCGAGCGATCAGCTTCACCCAGGCCCGATCGCCGATGCGTTCGTTCAGCGCGGTGGACTCCTCGATGTCGGTGAACAAGATCACCACGTGCCCGTCCGGGGTGAGCCGGGCCAGGTCGGGGCGTTCCACCTCGGCCCAGTCGGCGAGGTCCTCGATCGATGAGCGTACGGCCGCCCCGAATCCCTGCTTGCGCACCAGGTTCGCGGTCTGCCATACGGTTTTGACGGCCTCCCGACCGCCGGTCAAGAGCAGGTTGCGAGTGTCGACCCGCTGTCGCAACGCCTCGGCCTCGGCGCGGGCCCCGCGCAACTGTCGGCTCAGCACCACCACAGCGACGGCTTCGCCGACGACCACCGCCGCCAGCGCACCGACCACGAGCAGCGTCGGCGTCAGCCACCCGATCCCGAACATTCAGCCGGACACGAACTCGACGACGGCCGCGCTGAAGGCATCGTTGTCGTCACCGGCCGCGGTGTGCCCGGCCTCGGACAATTCGACGAAACGCGCATGAGGAACCTTGGCCAGGAAGTCTTGAACACCGTGGGCGCTGACCACGTCGGAGAGCTTGCCCCGGATCAGCAGGATCGGGATCTGCAGGCCGATAGCGGCCGCCTCGATCTTCTCGGTGCGCAGCGCCGGATCGTCCCCGGGTTTGGTCATCAACGCCGGATCCCAGTGCCAGTACCAGCGGCCCTCCCGGAATCGTAGGTTCTTCTTCAGCCCTTCGGGACTGCGCGGTTTGGTCCGGTGCGGCAGGTACTCCGCCACCGCGTCGGCGGCCTGCTCAAGCGAGTCGAAGCCGTCGATGTGGCTGAACATGAAGTCGCGGATCCGAGCGCTGCCCTGCTTCTCGTAGCGCGGCACCACATCGACCAGCACCAGCTTGACCACCCGCTGCGGGCCGAGCTGATCGGCGACCAGGATCCCGGTCAACCCGCCCATGCTCGCCCCGATCAGCACCACCGGCCGGCCGATCGCGTCGATCACCGCGCCCGCATCGGCGGCCAGCATCTCGATGGCGTAGTCGGCGCCGGGCGCGCGGTCGCTGTCGCCGTGGCCGCGGGTGTCGAGCGCGACAACGTGATAGCCCCGGTCGGCCAGGATCTGACCGGTCTTATGCCAGGAGTGCCGATTCTGGCCGCCCCCGTGCAGCATCACGATCGTCGGGGCGGTGTCAGCAGCGACACCCCGGTTCCATTCGTCGGCGACCAGCGTGACGCCGCCGACGCCGTCGAATTCGACGGTCTGGGCTGTGCTCATCAGGAGATGGTAGACAGAGTGAATCATGGAGGGTGAAGACATCGCCGACGCCGGGCAGCGTCGGGCACTGATTGCGGGTCTGATCGGGGTGGTGATTTCGGCGGGCCTGCTCGGCTGGCTCGGTTTCCGTGCCGAGGCGGCCCACAGCGCCGCCACGCAGCGGGAGATGTTCCTCCAGGCGGCCCGCCGGACGGCGCTCGACCTCACCACGGTCGACTACCAAGACCCCCAGGGTGATGTGCAGCGCGTCCTGGATTCGGCGACCGGCGAGTTCTACGAGCGGTTTGCCAAGCGGGCCCCGTTGCTGATCGAGACGGTCACCCGGGAGCGCTCGCAGGCGGTCAGCGCGGTGAGCGAGGCGGGTCTGGAATGGCAGTCCGGGGACGAGGCGCAGGTGCTGGTGGCCATCAGCGTCGCGTCAAAGCATCTGGGCGGTCTCGATCTGCGGCCGCATGAGCTGCGGATGCGGCTGACGGTGCAGCGGATGGGCAAGCAGGCCAAGGTTTCCGACGTCGAGTACGTGACATGAGGCGGCTGGTCTACGGGGTGCTGCCGGGGCTGATCCTGGCCATGACGGCAGCGGCCGGGTGGTTGAAGTGGTACGAGGGGTCAATCCGCGCCGACGAAGCAGCCAATGCCGAAACCATCAGGGCAGCAACCGAATACACGATCCGGATACTGTCGTTTACCCCCGACACCATCGAGCGCGACCTGGCCGGTGCGCAGCAGTCGATGACCGCCGGCTTCCGGGCGGAGTTCGCGGCGCGGGCCCGCGAGCAGATCATCCCCGACGCCCAGGCGCGCAAGGTCACCGCGATAGCCGAAGTTCCCGGAGCGGCGTCGGTATGGGCCACCCGCGATCACGCCGCGGTGCTGGTCTTCGCCGACCGCGTCGTCACGGTGGGATCGGCCGAGCCGGCCGAGGTCGCATCGAGCTACCGGGTGGCATTGGACAAAGTCGACGGCCGGTGGCTCGTCGCGGATTTCGAGCCGGTCTGAGGGGTGGACGATGAGTGAACCGCGGTGGATCGACGTGACGGTACCCCCGGTGGCACTCAAGGCGCTGAGCTGGGGAGAGCCGGGCAACCCGGTCGCGTTGTGTCTGCACGGATTTCCCGACACCCCCTACGGCTGGCGGCGGGTGGCGCCCCGACTGGCCGCGGCCGGTTGGCATGTGGTGGCGCCGTTCATGCGGGGGTACGCCCCGTCGTCGATCCCCGACGACGGCAGCTACCACGTCGGGGCGTTGATGGACGACGCGCTGCGGGTCTACGACACCGTGGGCGGGACCGGACGCGATGTGGTGATCGGTCACGACTGGGGCGCGCTCACGGCCACCGGTTTGGCCGCCCTGCCCGACAGCCCGTTCGCCAAGGCGGTGATCATGTCGGTGCCCCCGCCGGCGGCGCTTCGCGCGGTGGGGGCAGCGGACGGGATCGTTCTGGCCGGCCATCTGCCGGCGCAGCTGGTGCGTAGCTGGTACATCGGCTACTTCCAACTGCCGTGGCTGCCGGATCGGTCCGCCTCGTGGGTGCTGCCGCGGCTATGGCGGCGCTGGTCACCCGGTTATGACGCCGAGGAGGATCTGCGGCACGTCGACGCGGCGATCGGGACGCCGGAGGGCTGGCGGGCGGCGCTGGGACCGTACCGGGCCCTGCGCAGTGTGCAGGTGCCGGATCGCTACGCCGATCTGCACCGGCACTGGCTGCAGCTGCCGCGGTTGCCGATCCTGTACCTGCACGGGCGCACCGACGGCTGCATGTCACCGGCCTTCACCCGATGGGTGGGCCCGGCACTGGCGGACGGCAGTACCGCGGCCGTGATCGAGCATGCCGGGCATTTCCTGCAACTCGAGCAGCCCGACGAGGTGGCCGAGCGGGTGCTGCAATTCTTGACCTGATGCGCGGGCGCCGGATGGCCGCGGTCGACGCGCAGTTCTACTGGATGTCGGCGAAGATCCCCAGCGACCAGTTCCTGCTCTACGCCTTCGCCGGGGTGCCGGCCGACCTCGACGGCGCCATCGCGGAACTGCTCGCCCGGGCCCGGCAGAGCCCGGACCTGAGCATGCGGGTCCAGGACGCCGGTGCACTGCGCTACCCGCGGTGGGTGCCGACGCTGGACCACCTTGGCGCAGTGCGGCATCGGGCCCGCGACGACAGCTGGGCCGGTTGCCTGGACGCGGTGGTGCAGCTCATCGACGACCAGCTCGACGCCCGGGCGGCACCGTGGCGACTGCACGTGTTCGCTCCGGTGCACGACATCCCCGGCCACCGCGAAGCGGGCACGGTGGCGGTGCTGCAGATCGCCCATGCCCTCGCCGACGGTGGCCGGGCCTCGGCGCTGGCGGCGTGGCTGTTCGGGCGCGCAACGCCGGTGAGCGCGGTGGACGCCCCGGTGCGCGGTTTTCTGCCCTGGCGCGCTGTCGCCGCGGCCCGTACGCACCGCGCACGCGTCGACGACACCGCAGCCGGGCTGTTGCCGCCTCCGGTCGGAGACCGGCCGCTGCTGGCCACCAACAACCGGCCCGCCGGGGCCCGCGCAGTGCGCACCCTGGTGCGCCGCCGTGACGAACTGGGTGGGCCCACCGTCACCGTGGCGGTGCTGTCGGCGGTGTCCGCGGCGCTGTCGCAGTATCTCGATGGGCAATGCGATGCCCTGGGCGCCGAGGTGCCGATGGCCAAGGCGGGTATTCGGCTGGCGCATAACCATTTCGGCAACATCCCGGTCGGGCTGTATCCGGATCTGGGCGGCGAGGCCCGCCGTGAACGGATCTGTGCCGACCTTGCCGGCGGCCGGCGTCGGGCGGCGCATCCGGCCACGGCGGCCGCCGACCGGGCGTTCGCGGCGACCCCGGCGGCGCTGCTGCGCTGGGGTGTCGAAAAGTTCGACGCGCAGGCCCGGCCGGTGCGGGTAACCGGCAACACCGTGGTGTCCAGCGTGTACCGGGGTGCGGCGGACCTGCGCTTCGGTACCGCGCCGGTGCTGTTGACCGCCGGGTTTCCCGCGCTGTCCCCGGCGATGGGTCTCACCCACGGCGTCCACGGCATCGGCGACACGGTGGTGATCAGCGTGCACGCCGCCGAATCGGCGATCAGCGAAATCGACGTATACCTACGATTACTGGATGCGTCATTGTAGGTTCGGGCTCATGGTTACTGCTGCTGATGTTGCCCTGCTGATCCTGCGCCTGGTGCTGGGCGTGACCCTGGCGGCGCACGGTTTCAACAAGTTCTTCGGCGGGGGCCGCATCCCGGGCACCGCAGGGTGGTTCGAGAGCATCGGGATGAAGTTCGGCAAATTCCAGGCGGTAACGGCGGCCAGTGCCGAGGTCGCGGCCGGGCTGGGATTGGCCGCCGGGCTGCTCACCCCGATCGCGGCCGCCGGGTTCGTCGCGCTGATGTCGGTCGCGGTGTGGACCGTGCACCGCGCCAACGGCTTCTTCGTGCTCAGCGAGGGCTGGGAGTACAACCTGGTGCTGGCCACCGGCGCCGTCGTGGTGGCGATGCTCGGGCCGGGCCGGCTGAGCCTGGATCACCAGATCTTCTGCCGCTGTTGGCTCAACGGCTGGGCGGGTCTGGCGATCTCGCTCGGGCTGGGACTGGCCGGTGCGGTCGGCCAGCTGCTCCTGTTCTACCGGCCGCCGGCCGTGACCGGCGAGTAGGGCAATCCGCTGCCGGCGTTCTCGTCGACCACGACGCGCCGGCCCAGGTACGGAAAGGCCCGCTGCGAGCATGCCGCGCGGTCGCAGATCTTGCAGCCCGCTCCGATCGGCACCACGGTGGCCTCATCGTCGAGGGCGATTCCGGTGGAGTACACAAGTTTGTCGGCGTGCGCCAGATCGCAGCCCAGCCCGACCGCGAAAGTCTTGTGCTGTCCCAGGTAGCCGCGTCCCTCGGGCGGCGTAGTGGTCGCGATCCAGAAGTACTTGCGGCCGTCGGGCATCTGCGCGACCTGGGTGATGATCCGGCCCGGCTGGCTGAACGCATCGTGCACCACCCACAACGGGCAGCTGCCGCCGACCCGGCTGAAATGAAACGCAGTGGCCGACTGCCGTTTCGAGATGTTGCCGGCCTTGTCCGTGCGCACGAAGATGAACGGTACCCCGCGCCGGCCGGGTTTTTGCAGCGTCGACAGTCGGTGGCACACGGTTTCGAACCCGACCCCGAAGCGGCGGCCCAGCAGGTCGATGTCGTAATGCAACTCTGTTGCCGATCGATGAAACTGCCGATAGGGCAACAGGAACGCACCGGCGAAGTAGTTGGCCAACCCGATCCTGGCCAGGCCGCGCGCTTCCGGGCTCAATAACGGTTCCTGTGCCACGATCTCGGACAACAGCTCGGCCTGGGTCAGCAGAGCCAGCTGGGTGGCGAGCTGGAAGGCGCGTTGGCCCGCCAACAGCCAGTGCGCGATGCGTAGCACCCGGTTCGCCGGATCGAAGATGCGCTTGGTTCCCGCCGGCAGGTCGTCGACGACTGCGACCGTGATGCCGAACCGTTCGGACATCAGTTCCGACAGCTGAACGTCCAAGCCGCCGAACCGCATTCCAGCATCGGCAAAGAGTCGCTCCGCGGCGTCGTCGAGCTCGGCGATGTAGTTGTTGCGGTCGTAGAAGAAATCCCGGACCTCCTCGAACGGCATCGGACGAGCCACAGCCTGCGCCGCGTCGCCGGACACCCGCGACCGATAGGACTCCAATTCCTCAGTGGCGCCGCGCAACCGACGGTGCAGGGTCACCAGGCTGTTGCCGATCTCGGGCATGCGCGCGACAAGCTCCTCGATCTGGCTGTCGCTCGCGGCGTGTTCGCCTGCTGCCGCGGTGAACATCTCGCGCAGGTCGGCGACCAGCCGGGCGTCGGAGTCGCCCGAGAAGTACTGCGCCGGCAGGCCGAACCGGTCGGTCAGCGTCAGCAGCACCGACACGGTGAGCGGCCGTTGGTCGTTCTCGAGTTGGTTGACGTAGCTGGTGGACAGGTTCAGCTCCCGCGCCAGCGCCACCTGGGTCAGGCCGCGTTCCTCGCGCAGGCGACGCAGCCGAGCCCCGGCGAAGGTCCGGGTGGTGGAGGGTGCCATGGCATGCAGCTTAGCGCCTGCGGTATTCGCAAGGTTTGCAAAAACACTCCCTCCGGGATGCACAAATACGCAGTAGCAGCAGGTTCCGCCAGCTACAGCCACTGCGTAGCATGTGGAATATGCAGGTACACAACGTCCGAACCCACCGCAGCGCCGAGGACTTTCCCCGCACCGAACACCTGGCCTGGAAGCTCGCGGAGCTAGCGGCCGATCCGGTCGCGGTCCCTGACGACACCACCGAGATGGTGATCAACCGGATCATCGACAACGCCGCCGTCAGCGCCGCCTCGGTGTTGCGCCGGCCGGTGACGGTTGCCCGCCGTCAGGCACTCGCCCATCCGGCCTACCCGGCGCAGCCGGGGGCGCAGGTGTTCGGTGTGCCGGGCAGTTTCTCGGCGGAGTGGGCGGCCTGGGCGAACGGGGTCGCGGTGCGCGAACTGGACTTCCACGACACCTTCCTGGCCGCCGAATACTCCCACCCGGGTGACAACATCCCGCCGCTGGTCGCCGTCGCCCAACAGCTCGGCGTCTCCGGCGCCGATCTGATCCGCGGCCTGGCCACTGCGTACGAGGTCCAGATCGACCTGGCCAAGGGAATCTGCTTGCACGAGCACAAGATCGACCACGTCGCGCACCTGGGCCCGTCGGTGGCCGCCGGCATCGGCACCATGCTGCGACTGGGCCCCGAGGCCATCTACTCCGCGATCGGCCAGGCGCTGCACCTGACCACCGCGACCCGGCAGTCCCGCAAGGGTCTGATCTCCAGCTGGAAGGCCTACGCACCGGCCTACGCGGGCAAGGTGGCCATCGAGGCGGTCGACCGGGCGATGCGCGGCGAGGGATCCCCGGCACCGATCTGGGAGGGCGAAGACGGCGTCATCGCCTGGCTGCTGTCCGGGCCCGAGCACACCTACCAGGTGCCACTGCCCGGCCCCGGTGAAGCAAAGCGCGCCATCTTGGACAGCTACACCAAGGAGCACTCGGCCGAATACCAGAGCCAGGCGCTGATCGATCTGGCCCGCCGCCTGCGTGAGCGCATCGGCGATCTGGGGCAGGTCGCAACGATCGTGCTGCACACCAGCCACCACACCCACTACGTGATCGGGACCGGCTCTGGCGACCCGCAGAAGTTCGATCCGGACGCCTCGCGGGAGACCCTCGATCACTCGGTGATGTATATCTTCGCCGTCGCGCTGCAGGACGGCACCTGGCACCACGAACGTTCCTACGCCCCGGAGCGGGCACACCGCCCGGACACCATCGCGCTATGGCACAAGATCTCCACCGTCGAAGACCCGGAGTGGACGCGCCGGTACCACTCGAGCGACCCGCGCGCGAAGGCCTACGGGGCACGCGCCGAGGTGACCTTGACCAGCGGCGAGGTGATCATCGACGAGTTGGCGGTCGCCGACGCGCATCCGTTGGGGGCGCGGCCGTTCGGCCGCAAGCAGTACACCGCCAAGTTCACCGAACTCGCCGAGGGAGTGGTCGAACCCGCCGAGCAGAACCGCTTCCTGGGGGCGGTCGAAGGTCTGGTGGGGCTCGGTGGCGGCGAATTGGGCGCGCTGAACATCCTGATCGATCCGCTGGTGCTCGACAAGGCGCCGGACACACCGAAGGGAATCTTCCGGTGAGTGGGCTGCTCGGCGCGATGACCTCGCCCGCCGCCAAGCGTGCGGCGTTTCGCGCCGGACTCGATTCTGGTCGGCTGCAACGGTTTCCGGGGGCGTTCTCGCCGCTGGTGGCCAAACTGATCGCCGAGATCGGGTTCGAGGGGGTTTATGTCTCCGGCGCGGTGCTCTCCGCCGACCTGGGGCTGCCGGACATCGGGCTGACCACACTGACCGAGGTCGCGGGCCGCGGAGCGCAGGTCGCGGCAGTCACCGACCTGCCGACGCTGGTCGATGCCGACACGGGGTTCGGCGAGCCGATGAGTGCTGCGCGCACCGTCACCGTGCTCGAAGACGCCGGCCTGGCCGGTTGCCACCTTGAAGACCAGGTCAACCCGAAACGGTGCGGACACCTCGACGGCAAAGCGGTGGTGCCGCCCGCGCAGATGGTCAAGCGCCTGCGCGCTGCGGTAGCCGCGCGCCGAGACCCGAACTTCATCATCTGCGCGCGCACCGATGCGGCCGCCATCGAGGGGCTGCCGGCCGCGATCGATCGCGCCAAGGCCTACGCCGACGCCGGGGCGGATCTGATCTTCACCGAAGCGCTGTGCGGGCCAGGTGAATTCGAGCGGTTCCGGGCCGCGGTGGACATCCCGTTGCTGGCCAACATGACCGAGTTCGGCAAGTCGGAGTTGCTGACCGCACGGCGACTGGACGAGATCGGTTACAACGTCGTCATCTACCCGGTCACGACGCTGCGCCTGGCGATGTTTGCCGTCGAATCCGGGTTGCGTGCGATCGACACGCAGGGGACGCAAACCGGTCTGCTGGACCGGATGCAACAGCGCAGCCGGCTCTACGAGTTGCTGCGCTACGCCGACTACAACGAGTTCGACTCCGAGATCTTCAATTTCACCGTCCAAGGAGGCCACCGGTGACCACCGCAGAGATCCACAAGGGACTGGCCGGCGTCGTCGTCGACACCACCGCTATCTCGAAGGTGGTGACGGAGACCAACTCCCTGACCTACCGCGGCTACCCCGTGCAGGACCTGGCCGCGCGTGTGAGCTTCGAGCAGGTCGCCTACCTGTTGTGGCACGGTGAGCTGCCGACCGATGCCGAATTGGCGCTGTTCTGTCAACGGGAGCGGGCCGCTCGCCGGGTGGACCAGTCACTGCTGTCGCTGGTGGCCAAACTCCCCGACAACTGCCACCCGATGGACGTGGTGCGCACCGTGATCAGCTACCTCGGCGCCGAGGACCCCGCCGAGGACGACAGCGCCGAGGCGGCCAATGCCGCCAAGGCCCTGCGGATGTTCGCGGTGTTGCCGACGATCGTCGCGGTGGACCTGCGCCGCCGGCGCGGCCTGGCCCCGGTGGCGCCGCACAGCCACCTCGGCTACGCCGAGAACTTCCTGCGGATGTGCTTCGGGGAGGTCCCCGACCAACTGATCGTCTCGGCGTTCGAGCAGTCGATGATCCTCTACGCCGAACACGGGTTCAATGCGTCGACGTTCGCCGCCCGGGTGGTCACCTCGACCCAGTCCGACATCTACAGCGCGGTCACCGCCGCGATCGGTGCCCTCAAGGGTTCCCTGCACGGCGGCGCCAACGAGGCGGTCATGCACGACATGATCGAGATCGGTGAGCCGGCCAAGGCCGCACAGTGGCTGCACGGCAAGCTGGCCCGCAAGGAGAAGGTGATGGGATTCGGCCACCGCGTGTACAAGCACGGCGACTCGCGGGTGCCGACGATGAAGCGGGCGTTGGACCGGGTCGCCGCAGCTCGGGACGGCGGGCGCTGGATGGAGATCTACCAGGTGCTGGAAACCGAGATGTTCGCCGCGACCGGGCTCAAGCCCAATCTCGATTTCCCCACCGGCCCGGCGTACCACCTGATGGGGTTCGACATCGCGATGTTCACCCCGCTGTTCGTGATGAGCCGGGTGGTCGGGTGGACCGCGCACATCATCGAGCAGACCGCCGCCAACGCGCTGATCCGCCCGTTGAGCGCCTATACCGGCCAGGAGCAGCGCGCACTCAAAGTCGGCTGAGTCCGGACGACGGTCCGGCCAGGTCGCAAAACGCTGGCATTCCGGCCAGTCGGCTGCCACGCGCGGCCCGAATGCCGGCGCCACCGACGACGATGCCGGTGCCGATCTCGGCGACAGCGCTGAACCAGGAGAACCACATGACATTGATGTGCGGCAGGGAGATGAAGCTGTCCTGAAAAGCCGGCCAGAACGTCGGCAGCAGGTGTGCGTAGGTGAACAGAAGCGCACTGCCGAAGCCGACGAAGGCGGCCAGCCGTGGCGCCAGCGGGTGACGCCGAAGCACCATCGCGACCGCGGCCACGACGAACACGCCCTGCACCGTGCCGCCGACCATGACCGCCGGTGGTGACGCCGACATGCCGCGGCGCAGATGGTCCAGCCCGTGGACGGCGAAGCCGATCGCGAAAGCAACTGCGGCCCACCGGAGAAGCCGATCCGATGTCTGATCACTCATCATGGTCACCGTCCTGAGGTAGGTACGGATGGGGAGGGCCCGTACCACCCTTACTACTACTGTGCGTAGTAGCAGTCAAGAGCCGGTTTCCGCGCGGGCATCTAGAACACGTTCTAATCTGACGATCATGGGATTTCTCAAACAAGACACCCCGCAGATCGACTTCGAGGAGTGGAGCAAGGGCACTCGGGCGGAGCGGATCGTCCCGATGGCCCGGCACTGGGCCGAGGTCGGCTTCGGCACCCCGGTGCTGCTGCACCTGTTCTACGTGGTCAAGATCGGGCTGTACATCCTGGGCGCGTGGTTGATCGCGCTGAGCACCGCCGGCATCGACGGCTTCACCGATGTCGCGCACTGGTACGCCGAGCCGATCGTGTTCGAGAAGGTCGTGCTCTACACCATGCTGTTCGAGGTGATCGGCCTGGGTTGCGGGTTCGGCCCGCTGAACAATCGGTTCTTCCCGCCGATGGGCTCGATCCTGTACTGGCTGCGGCCCAACACCATCCGGCTGCCGCCGTGGCCGAACCGGATACCGCTGACCGCCGGTGACCGGCGCACCCCGATCGACGCGCTGCTCTACGGCGCGCTGCTGGTGCTGTTGCTGATCGCGATCTTCTCCGACGGCACCGGACCCGTCCCGGCGCTGGGCACGACGGTCGGGGTGCTGCCAACGTGGCAGATCTGGGCGGTGCTGGGCGTGCTGGCGGTGCTGGGCCTGCGTGACAAGGTCATCTTCTTGGCCGCCCGCGGCGAGGTGTACGCCTCCTTCACCGTCGCCTTCCTGTTCACCGGCTACGGCGTGGACATGATCCTGGGTGCCAAGCTGGTGTGCCTGGTCATCTGGCTGGGTGCCGCGACGTCGAAACTGAACAAGCACTTCCCGTTCGTCATCTCCACCATGATGAGCAACAACCCGCTGTTTCGGGCGCGGTCGATCAAACGCAAATTCTTCGAACACTTCCCGGACGATTTGCGGCCGGGCCGGCGCTCGCGCTGGCTGGCGCATTTTTCGACGTTCATCGAGGGGCTGGTGCCGCTGGTGCTGTTCTTCAGCCACGGCGGCTGGCCTACCGCGATCGCTGCGTTCGTCATGCTGTGCTTCCACTTCGGCATCCTGTCGGCGATTCCGATGGGCGTGCCGCTGGAATGGAACGTCTTCATGATGTTTTCGGTGCTGGCCCTGTTCGTCGGCCACTCCTCGATCGGCCTGGGTGATCTGACGACGCCGCTGCCGATACTGCTGTTCGCCGTCGTCGCCGGAACCGTGGTGCTCGGAAACCTGTTCCCCCGCAAGGTGTCCTTCTTGCCCGGCATGCGCTACTACGCGGGCAACTGGGACACCACGCTGTGGTGCATCAAGCCGTCCGCCGACGCGAAGATCGCCAACGGGATCGTGGCGATCGCCAGCATGCCCGCCGCCCAGCTGGAGAAGTTCTACGGCAGCAAGGAGGCTGCCCAGATCCCGATGTACATGGGGTATGCGTTCCGGGCCTTCAACACTCACGGCCGGGCGCTGTTCACCTTGGCGCATCGCGCGATGGCCGACCAGAACGAGGACGACTACGTCCTCACCGACGGCGAGCGGATCACCAGCACCGCGATCGGCTGGAACTTCGGCGACGGACACTTCAGCAACGAGCAGCTGATCGCCGCATTGCAAAAGCGGTGCGGGTTCGAGCCGGGGGAGGTGCGGGTGGTGATCCTCGATGCGCAGCCGATCCACCGGCAGACCCAGCGCTACCGGCTGGTGGACGCCGCCACCGGGGAGTTCGAGCGCGGCTATGTGCGGGTGGCCGACATGGTGACCCGCCAGCCGTGGGACGACGACGTGCCGGTGCACGTCGAGTCGAGCGACGCGGTTACGCGGGGTTGACCCACTCGGCGTAGAACGGCGGCATCTCCGATGCCCGGGAGGTGAACCGGGGGTCGCGTTTTTCCAGGAAAGCCCGCACGCCGTCGGCGCCGTCGCCGATGCTGGTGTAGAACATGGCCAGCGAATCCACCCGGTGCGCCTCGACCGGGTCGGGCTGCGCGGAGTTGCGGTAGAGCATCTGGCGGATCAGCGCGAACGATACCGGTGAGCGGCCCTTGGTCCAGGCGTCGGCCAGCGCGCGCGCCTCGGCCAGCAGTGCGTCCGGCTCGTAGACCGCTTTCGCCAGCCCGCAGGCCTGAGCAGCCTCGGCGTCGAGAATGTCGGCGCGGTAGAGCAGATCCAAAGCCGTTGGCATACCGACGATGCGGGGCAGGAACCACGTCGAGCAGGCTTCCGGGGTGATGCCCAGCTTCCCGAACACCAGACCGAACCGCGCCTTGGTCGAAAACAGCCGGGCGTCCATCGCCAGCATCATGGTGGCGCCGATCCCGACCGCGGCACCGTTGACCGCGGCGATCACCGGCTTGCGGCAGCCATAGATCGCCAACGTCACCCGCCCGCCGGTGTCGCGCACCCGGGCTAGCTCCGGATCGTCGAGGTCGGCCATGTCGGCCAGGGACGGCGACTTGGACTCGTCGAGGCCGAACACGTTGCCCGAGCTGGACAGGTCCATGCCCGCGCAGAACGCACGCCCGGCGCCGGTGACGATCACCGCGCGGACGGCGTCGTCGTCGTTGACCTCGACGAAGGTGCGCTCCAACTCTTCGGCCATTTCGACGGTGAACGCGTTGAGATTGTCCGGTCGGTCCAGGTACACGGTGAGAATGCCGTCTTCGACCTCATGGCGGAGCGTGGTGAAGTCCATGACGCCGAGGCTAGTTGCACCGATCTGTTGACTCTGCCCTTGGGGGGAGATTCGCCTCACCATCCTCACGCCGCCTCGGCACGCGAGAAGAAGCGGGGCGCGATGCCCGCCGCGGTGATCGCGACCGCCGCTGATCCCAGTGCCTGAGCCCAGCCGATCGGGCCGAGCGGCGTGCATCCCATGAACTGGCTGATACCGGGAAGGCTGATCAACAGTGCCATCGCCGCGAACGAGCCGCCCGCGGTGGCCAGCACTAGCGGTGAGCGCGACTCCAGCAGGGTCTGT
This sequence comes from Mycobacterium sp. NGS16, assembly GCF_059813225.1. Classification (NCBI taxonomy): domain Bacteria; kingdom Bacillati; phylum Actinomycetota; class Actinomycetes; order Mycobacteriales; family Mycobacteriaceae; genus Mycobacterium; species Mycobacterium sp. NGS16. The sequence goes on along the minus strand of NZ_JCALEE010000004.1, from coordinate 182,970 downwards.
CCCAACTGGGTGGTCACCAGCGCGACCAGCGCCACCGTGGAGGCGCGCCGGGGAAACCCGGTGACTCGCGCCATGAACCACGCTGCAAGCGTGGCGCTGGCCGTGGTCGTGCCACGCAGCGTCACTGCGCGCAGCAGTGCTTTCTCGTCGGGCCCACGCCCTCCGAAGGGCATCGGGCGCCGGGGTTGGCTGATCGCCAGCGCGGTGGCCGGGAACGCGTCGGTCACGATGTTGACCAGTAGCAGCTGGCGGGTGTTCAGCGGGGCCTGACCGGTCAGCGCGCTGCCGACGATCGCGAACAGCGCGCCGCTGGCGTTGCCGCCCAACAGCACCGCTACCGCGGCCTGCACCCGCTGCCACAGTTGGCTGCCCTCGTTGAGGGCATCCAGCAGGGTCTCGATGCGACCGTCCAGCAGCACCACGTCGGCGGCGGTGTGGGCGGCGTCGCTGCCCTGGGCGACGATCCCGATCCCCACCGTGGCGGCCCGGATCGCGGCGGCGTCGTTGGCGCCGTCGCCGACCATCGCCGACACCTTGCCGCTGCGTTCCAGCGCCTGCACCACCTGCACCTTGTTCGCCGGGGACATCCGGGCGAATACCACCTTCTCGGCTACTGCCCGCTCCTGCTCCTTACCCGACAACGTCTCCCATTCCGTGCCGGTGATGACCTGCTCCGCGGTGATCTGCAATCCCATCTTGCGGGCGATCGCGCGGCCGGTGGTCGGGTGATCGCCGGTGATCATCCGAACGGGCACCTGCCGGCGGTGCAGCTCGGCCAGCAGCCCGGCCGACCCGGCGCGCGGGGTGTCGGAGATGCCGACGAAGCCGACCAAGGTCAAACCGTCGGCGCACTGGCGCGCCATCGCCGCCAGCTGGGCTTCGGGATCGTCAGGGTCGGCCGAAAGTGATTGCAGTTGAGCGGGACTGAGCTCACGGCGTGCTACCGCGAGCACCCGCAGGCCGTCGTCGGCCAGCTGCTCCACCACGTCGTTGATATCGGCCGGGACGCTTTCGCAGGCGGCGAGCACCACCTCGGGGGCGCCCTTGATGGTCAACTCGGGCCCGAACACCGATGCCGCGAACGGCCGTCCGGAACGGAACGGCAGATGGGCATCGGGCCCCTCGGATGCGACGGCGCCGGGCACCGGTGCAGCCGCCGTCACGATCGCGGCGTCGGTGGCGTCGACGTGGCTTTGACCCTTCGTCGACGGTGTCGCGCGGACCGCGCAACGCAGTACCTCATCGCGGGAATGATCGGAAACCGTGCGCACCTCGGTGACCCGCAACCGGTTTTCGCTGAGGGTTCCGGTCTTGTCGAAGCACACCACGTCGACCCGGCCCAGAGCCTCCACCGAGCGCGGCACCCGCACCAGCACACCGGATTTGGTGAGCCGCTGCGCCGAGGCGTGCTGAGCCAGGGTCGCCACCACCGGCATGCCCTCGGGGACGGCGGCCACAGCTACTGAAACGCCGTGCGCCACCGCCTGCTGCAGCCGGGTACCGCGCAGCACCCCCAGGGCGCTGACCAATCCGCCGGCGACCAGGCTCAGCGGCCAGGTCCGGTTGGTGATCTGGCCGAGCTGATGCCCGAGCCCGATGTCGCCGTGCCGACTGGTGACCAGATCGGCGGCGCGGCGCACCTCGGTGTCGGGCCCCACCGCGGTCACCAATGCCAGGCCGGTCCCGGCTGCCACGGTGGTGCCGGCGAAGAGCATGCAGCGACGCTCGGCCAGTTCCGCGCCCGGGGTGGCGTCGATCTGTTTGGTCACCGGCAGCGACTCACCGGTCAGTGATGCCTCGTCCACTTCCAGTTTCTCCTGCTCGATGACGCGGGCATCGGCCGGCACCACGTCGTCGGGACCCACCTCGATCAGATCGCCACGCTGCAACTGCTCGGGAAGCACCTGAACCCGTTCCCGGGTGCCGTCCGGCCGGATCGTCACCTTCCAGGCGGGTGGGATCTGGTCGGCGAGCAGTCGATTCAGCCGCAGCTCGGCGCTGAGCCGTTGGCCGGCGGCCAGGACGGCGTTGCTGGCCAGTACCGAGCCCACCAGCAACGCGTCGATCGGTGAACCCAGTATCGCGGTGGCCGTGGCGCCCAGTCCCAGCACCGGGGTCAGCGGGTCGGACAACTCGTCGCGCACCGCGTCGAAAAACTGCCAGATCGTGTGGCGCCCGGCGTTGTCGGCAGCGCGCGGCGCGAAGGTGGGCTCCGCAGACGACGCCAACGCGGCACGCACCTGCTCAACCGACATGGCATGCCACTCGTCGACCGGAACCGGTCGGGGCAGCGGCGCGTTGACCACTTTGCGGGCCGACCAGTAGCCAGACAGCAGACCCGCTGCCGCGCCCAACACCACCGGTCCAGGACCGCGGCCCCGCACGGTCGGGATCAGCAGCAGAGAACCCAACGCCGAAGCGCCGATGGACAGTTCGACACCGCGGCGGCTGGCTTCCTTGGCCGCCGGCAGCGCGTGCAGAACCCGCCACACCCCGGCCAGATCATCGACGATCAGGTCCGCGTCCAGCGGTTGCGGCTGGTCTTCGAAAGCCGGCCCGGCCTCAGACCGGATGCCCACCCCGAGATCGGCAGCCGACAATGCCTGGGCAGCCGCCGAGGAGACCACCGCGACGGTGTGGCCTTCCTGCTGATACTTGTGCACCGCGTCGAGCAGCGCGTCGTCGACCGAATCGCCTGGCATCGGCGCGATTTCGTCGAACGCGGGCCGCAACTCGCCCAGACCGGCGGAGTCATCGACGGTAATGGTCTGCACGTCGGCGCGCTGTGTCTCGGCGAGTGTGGCGGCCGCCAGCGGATGGGGTGCCGGTGCGAACAGCGCCTCGGTAGTGGGACGTGCCTTGCCGCGGCGGGTGCCGGCGACGCGGTGCCACCCGGGCTGCAGGTCGCCGGCCGCCAGCATGGCCTGGGCGCGCTCCCAGGTGGTCAGGTCCTTCTCGCCGGCACCGCGAAGCCGCACCAACCGCAGCGCTGCACTGCGCAGTATTCGCGGATCGAGAATCACCACATCGATCCGATCCAGTCGGCGCAGGCTGTCCGGGTCGACTTGCAGCGCTTCATCGTTGTTGGCCAGCCCACGGCCCAGCGTCGCCGTGAACGATTCCTGGGTGGATCGCGCGGCTTTCGGCACGGCGACCAACGCGGCGGTGCCGGCCAGGTTCGGGTCGCGACTGGCCGCGCCGACCACGGTAGCGCCGATCGCCTGGACCCAGGTGCTGCGCTGCAGGTGGTTTTCGACGGGCCCGGCCGGCGACGGCACCAGGCGGGAGGCCGACGGGGCGGCCGATCCGGTGGCGGGGCGGCCCAGTTCCGGTTCGCGCCGGGACCAGGCCCGGGCGACGGCGCGCGCTTCGGCGGCTTTGAAGGTGTTGATCGCCAGGTCCACCGCCAGGATCGACGGCGCCACGGCCAGCGCGTTGGCGGCGGTGGAGGCCGCACCCAACGCCGTGTCGGTCGCGCGCTTGCCGATTCGTTCCTCGAGCAGCCGGCGCAGCCGCGGCTGGTGGTCCAGGGCGACTACGGCGCCTTGGACACTCGCCGGCAAACGTGGGAACCGCAGGACGCGTCCGGCCAGCGCGATGCCCAGGCCGACGGCGCTGACGCCTGCCATCGCCGCGGTGGTCATCGCCAGCAAGCCGTCGCCGGGCGCGGGGGATGGACGAGGTCGTCGCCCGTCGGCGACGTCGTCGCCGTCGTCGCCGGGCGCCTCACCCACTACGTCGGTGATCGCGTCGAGTACCTCATCAGGTGCCGGTTCGGCTTCGTCGATGAGAGCGGGCATCGAGGGGGGCATCGGTCTCCTTCGCTCGGCGACCGAATCTGCTGAATTCCCAGAGAGCTTCGGTCGACATGGTCAATCGTCCGAAGGTCTCGCTCGCGAAAGTCCTGGGTCCGCTGAATGACCGGGCGGGTTGGCCCGCCGTACTGACGACCATCCACATCCGCCACAGGCGTGGCGGGTAGGAACTACTCCCCTTCGCGACCGAAGGTAGGGCCGGTAAGCAGCGGCCGGCTGAACGCCGGCGGGACCCGACCTGAAATGCCGGTGAATTACTGCGAATTCCAGCGGGTCGGGCGGTGCCGGCGCACGCGCGGCTCAGGGTCAGGACTTGATCCCAGCGTGGGTTGCTCGGGTTTTTCGGGCCGCGGCGACCATGTTGGCCAGCGAGGCGGTCACCTCGTCGGTCTTGCGGGTCTTCAGGCCGCAGTCCGGATTCACCCAGAGGCGTTGCGCCGGAACGGCATTCAGTGCCTCACGCAGCGACGCCGCCATCTCATCGGTGGACGGCACCCGCGGCGAGTGGATGTCGTAGACGCCCGGCCCCACACCGCCTGCGAACCCGATCGCGTTGAGGTCGTCGAGCACCTCCATGTGCGAGCGCGCCGCCTCCAGGGAAGTGACGTCGGCGTCCAGGTCGGCGATCGCACCGATCACCTCACCGAACTCCGAGTAGCACAGGTGGGTGTGGATCTGGGTCGCGTCGCTCACTCCCGACGTCGACAGCCGGAAGGCGCCGACCGCCCAGTCCAGGTAGGCCTGCTGGTCGGCCTTGCGCAGCGGCAGCAGTTCCCGCAGCGCCGGCTCGTCGACCTGGATCACCGCGATGCCGGCTTTCTCCAGATCCAGCGTCTCGTCACGGATCGCCAGCGCCACCTGGTTGGCGGTATCGGCCAGCGGCTGGTCGTCGCGGACGAACGACCAGGCCAGGATGGTGACCGGGCCGGTGAGCATGCCCTTGACCGGTTTGTCGGTCAGCGACTGGGCGTAGGTGGCCCATGCAGTGGTCACCGGGTGCGGCCGGGCGACATCGCCGAACAGCACCGGGGGGCGCACGCAGCGGCTGCCGTAGGACTGCACCCAGCCGTTGGCGGTGGCGAAGAACCCCTCCAGTTGCTCGGCGAAGTACTGCACCATGTCGTTGCGCTCCGGCTCGCCGTGCACCAACACGTCCAGCCCGAGTTGCTCCTGCAGTGCGATGACGTCGGCGATCTCCGCCTTCATCCGGCGGGTGTACTCCGCGGAGTCGATCTCCCCGGCGGCCAGCGCCGCCCTGGCCTTGCGGATGTCGACGGTCTGCGGGAACGACCCGATGGTGGTGGTGGGCAGCGGCGGCAGGTGCAGTCGGTCGGCCTGAGCTGCCCGCCGGGTCTCGGCGCTGCCCCGGTGGGTACCGGCGGCGGTGATCGTCGCGATCCGGCTGCGGACATCGGCGTTGTTGAGCCGCGGGTCGGATTTGCGTGACGCGACTGCGGCGTTCGATGCGTGGATCTGCTCGGCGACCGCCTCGCGGCCCTCGGCCAGGGCGCGGGCCAAACTGACCACCTCGGTCACCTTCTCGGCGCCGAACGCCAGCCAGCTGCGCAGCGCGTCGTCCAGGCCGGTCTCGGGCTCCAGCGAGTAGGGCACATGCAGCGTCGAGCACGACGTCGATACCGCGACCGCGGCCGCCGATCCCAGCACCGTAGCCAGCTTGGCCAGCGCAGCTTCCAGGTCGGTGCGCCAGATGTTGCGGCCGTCGACCACCCCGGCGACCAGAACCTTGGAGGCCAGTTCCGGCACCGCGGCAATCGAATCCGTCGAGCCGTAGACCAGATCGACGCCGATCGCCTCGACCGGCGTGGCGGCCAGTGACGACAGGGCTGCGCCCGGGTCGCCGAAATAGGTGGCGACGAGGATCGACGGCCGGTTACTCAACCCGCCCAGGCGGGCGTAGACCTGCTCGGCCAGCGCGGGGGCATCGGCGGCGACGTCGGTCACCAGCACCGGCTCGTCGATCTGCACCCACTCGGCCCCGGCCTCAGCCAGCGCGGACAGCAGCTGGGCGTAGACGTCGGTGAGCTCGTCGAGGCGGAAGATCGGCGCCGGCGACCCGTCGACGGCCTTGCTCAGCAACAGGAAGGTGATGGGGCCGATGACCACCGGGCGGGCCGGAATCCCTTGCTCAACAGCTTCTTTGAGCTCAGCAAGCACCTTGGCCGGATTCAGCGCGAACGTGGTGTCCGGGCCGATCTCGGGAACGATGTAGTGGTAGTTGGTGTCGAACCACTTCGTCATCTCCAACGGGGCGATGTCGGCGTTACCGCGGGCGGCGGCGAAGTAGCGGTCCAGTTCGTCGGCCACCCCGGCCGCCCGCGCCGGGAGCGCACCGAGCAGCACCGCGGTGTCGAGCATCTGGTCGTAGTAGGAGAACGTGTTCACCGGCACCGAATCCAGGCCGGCAGCGGCCAACTGAGCCCAGGTGTCACGGCGCAGGCCGGCGGCCACCTTCTGCAGTTCGTCCTGCCCGATCCGGCCGGCCCAGTAACTCTCGGTGGCGCGCTTGAGTTCGCGGCGCGGCCCGATCCGGGGGGAGCCGAGAACGGTGGCGGTAAACGGTTGAGCGGTCACGATGCGATCCTTCACTCCAGAGGGGTGGATCACCGCCGGCGGACGTCCAGCCCATCCGGTCTCATGCAATTTAACGCACGATAACGCTGGAAAACCAGACGCCCATTCCGCGAGGCGTTGATCCGCCGAGCGCGGCGCGCCCGGCACAACGGGCAGGTCTTCGGACTCGCAGGCGCGCACCGGGGGTGCACCTAATGGCCGTCGCTTCCCAGTCCCGAACCCGAGACCAGTGCCTGTGACGGCGGTCGTTCCTGCATACCGCTGCGGGACAGTCCCGGATTCTCACCGGGTTCCCTCTCGCGCTCCACGGAAAACCGCGTCACGCTCGATGCCGACGCCGCCGCTACCGGCGGTGTCGGCAAACCAGTTGCGTGATCGAGATTACCCGGTCGGTCGCCCCCGAAGCGCCCGCAGGGCTTCCGCAATGGGCGTCTCGCCGTCGTTGAAATCGATGGTGCGGCCAATCGTCGCGTCCTCGGTGAGGCAGGCCGCGATCACCTGGGCGACATTGCCGCGCGACGCCTGCGTTTTGTCGGCGTCGGCGCGGGTCTCGATGCGGCCCGTGGCCGGCTCTAGGGTCAGCCGGCTCGGGCCCAGCACCGTCCAATCCAGGTCGGTGGCCCGCAGGTGAGCGTCCGCGGCGGCCTTGGCCTGGGCGTACGGGAAGAACGGATCGTCTTCGGGCACACCGTGTCCGGGGCCGGCGCCGAAGTAGGACACCATCACGAACCGGCGAACCCCGGCCTGGCCGGCGGCGTTGATCACCCGGATGGCGGCATCGCGGTCCACCGCGTAGGTGCGCGCCGGATTGCCGCCGCCGGCGCCGGCGGAGAACACCACCGCGTCGTGGCCGGCCACCAGCTCGGCCAGCCCGTCGGTGTCGAGCTGCTCGATGTCGGCCACCACCGGGATCGCCCCGGTCACCGCGACCTCCTCGGCGTGGTCGGGATTGCGGAAGATCGAACTCACCTCGTCGCCGCGTTCGGTCAGGATGGGGCTGAGCAGTAGGGCGACCTTGCCGTGGCCGCCGACGATCACAATCCGCGCCATGGATTCGACGCTACGCGAGTGCTGGGAGCACCCCCGTTGCCGTCAGCAGATAGGCCCGGTTGACAATCGTCGTCAAGGACCCTCGTTGATGAAGGAGAGCACCCATGGCCGAAGCCGTCATCGTAGAAGCGGTGCGCTCGCCGATCGGCAAGCGCAACGGCGGACTGTCCGGGGTGCACCCGGCCGAACTGTCCGCCCAGGTACTCAACGGGCTGGTCGGTCGCGCCGGGGTGGACCCGGCGCTGGTTGACGACGTGATCTGGGGCTGCGTCATGCAGGCCGGTGAACAGGCCCTGGACATCGGCCGGACCGCGCTGCTGGCCGCCGGCTGGCCCGAGACCGTGCCCGGGGTGACGGTGGACCGCCAGTGCGGCTCCAGTCAGCAGTCGGTGCATTTCGCCGCCGCCGGTGTGGTCGCCGGGCACTACGACGTCGTGGTCGCCGGGGGCGTCGAGTCGATGTCGCGCACTCCGATGGGCTCGTCGCTGGCCAACGGCGGGCACCCCTACCCGGAGGCGTTCCGTACCCGCTACAGCCAGACCCCCAACCAGGGGATCGGTGCGGAGATGATGGCCGAGAAGTGGGGACTGGACCGCACCACGCTGGACGAGTTCGCCCTGGCTTCGCATGAAAAAGCCGCCGCCGCCCAGGATTCCGGGGCCTTCACCGACGAGATCGTCGGGATCAAGGACGCCGAGGGCAACGTGATCAGTGCCGACGAGGGCATCCGCCGCGGCACCACCATCGAGAAGATGGCCCAGCTCAAGCCGGCGTTCAAGGAGGACGGCGTCATCCACGCCGGCAACTCCAGCCAGATCTCCGACGGCGCGGCGGCGCTGCTGTTCATGTCGGCGGCCAAGGCACGCGAACTGGGGCTGACCCCGCTGGCACGGGTGCACACCGCGACGCTGGCCGGCGCCGACCCGGTGATGATGCTGTCCGCGCCGATCCCGGCCACCGAAAAAGCGCTGCAGCGCAGCGGTTTGAGCATCGACGACATCGGGGTGTTCGAGGTCAACGAGGCCTTCGCCCCGGTGCCGATGGCCTGGCTCGCCGACATCGGCGCCGACCCGAAGAAGCTCAACCCCAACGGCGGGGCGATCGCGCTGGGCCACCCGCTCGGCGGATCCGGCGCCCGGATCATGACCACCATGCTGCACCACATGCGCGCCAACGGGATTCGCTACGGGCTGCAGACCATGTGTGAGGGCGGCGGCCAGGCCAACGCCACCATCCTGGAGCTGCTGTGAGTGAGGCGGCCGTTCTCGTCGAGCGGCGCGGCAACGTTCTGCTGATCACGATCAACCGGCCCGAAGCCCGCAACGCCATCAACGGTGCCGTCAGTACCGGCATCGGTGACGCGTTGGCGCAGGCCCAAGACGACGATGAGGTGCGCGCGGTGGTGCTCACCGGCGCCGGCGACAAGTCGTTTTCTGCCGGAGCCGATCTCAAGGCGATCGCCAACCGGGAGAACATCTACCACTCCGACCACCCGGAGTGGGGTTTCGCCGGCTATGTGCAGCACTTCATCGACAAGCCGACCATCGCGGCGGTCAACGGCACCGCGCTCGGCGGCGGCACCGAGATCGCCCTGGCCAGCGATCTGGTGGTCGCCGAGCAGCGGGCGCAGTTCGGGCTGCCGGAGGTCAAGCGCGGCCTGATCGCCGGTGCCGGCGGCGTTTTCCGCATCATCGACCAGCTGCCCCGCAAGGTCGCCCTGGAGCTGCTCTACACCGGGGAGCCGATCTCGGCCGCCGAGGCCGCCCGCTGGGGCCTGGTCAACCGGGTGGTCGAGGACGGCGGCGCACTGGAGGCCGCACTCGAGCTCGCCGAGCAGATCACCGGTAACGCGCCGCTGTCGGTGCAGGCCAGCAAGCGGATCGCCTACGGCGTCGACGACGGCGCCATCCCCGGCGAGGCGACCGGTTGGGCTCGCACCGGCCGGGAGTTCTCCGCGCTGCTTCGGACCGAGGACGCCAAGGAGGGACCGCGGGCGTTCGCCGAGAAGCGCGCACCGGTGTGGAAGGCGCGTTGAGCGACGTGCCCGAGCCGCTGATCATTCCCATTCGCGGTCGTGCGCCGCAGCTGCATCCGGAGTCGTGGGTGGCGCCCAACGCCAGCCTCATCGGTCAGGTTCACCTGGCCGCCCGGGCCAGTGTCTGGTACTCGGCCACGCTGCGCGCCGAGGCCGAGCCCATCGAGATCGGCGTCGACACCAACGTCCAAGACGGCGTGACCATCCACGTCGACAAGGAGTTCCCCGCCCGGGTCGGCGCCCGGGTCAGCGTCGGGCACAACGCGGTGCTGCACGGCTGCACCGTCGAAGACGACTCGTTGATCGGGATGGGCGCGATCATCCTCAACGGCGCGGTCGTGGGGGCGGGCTCTCTGGTAGCGGCCGGTGCCGTCATCCCGCAGGGCATGGTGGTGCCGCCCCGGTCGCTGGTGTCGGGGGTGCCGGGCCGGGTGCGGCGGGAGCTCAGCGAGGCCGAAGTCCGCAATAATCGGCACAACGCCGCGGCCTACCGCCGGCTGATCGAAGTCCATCGGGCGAACTGACGCAATCAGGCCACCGACTGCGGTTCGGCCGCTACCGTTTTAGGGCATGACCCAGACCAGTTCGGCCCGGCCCGGCCTGCTGCGCGAGTTCACCGGCATCTTCTCCAAGGTCTCCGCCCCGTACCACGAGCCGCGGGCGGTCGTGCACCGGCGTCGGGTCGTGGTCGCGGTGGTGGTGCTGCTCGGCGCCGCCGTGCTGGCCTCGATGCACACCAAGAACCCCGGTGACGCGGCGTTCTACTGGCTGTCGTTGGCGCTGGCCGCGGTCTGGTCGGTGGGGGCGGTCGTGGCGGGTCCGCTGCACCTGGGTGCGGTGCGCTTCCGTGGCCGCAACGAGCGGCCGGTGTTCACCGGCACCGGGGTCGGCCTGCTACTCGGCGGGGTGTTTCTGCTGGGCGGGCTGGCGGTGCAGCAGATCCCGCCGCTGGCCGGCCAGGTGACCGCGATCCTGGACTACACCACCCAGGTGTCCTGGCGACTGGTGGTGCTGATCGCCATCGTCAATGCGGTCGCCGAAGAGATGTTTTTCCGCGGGGCGCTGTTCAGTGCGTTCGGCCGCCGCTATCCGCTGGTGTTGTCGACGCTGCTCTACATTGCCGCGATGATGGCCGCCGGCAACCTGATGATCGGTGTCGCCGCGCTGGTGCTCGGCACCGTCTGCGCCATCGAACGCCGGGCAACCGGCGGGGTGCTGGCGCCGGTGCTGACGCATCTGGTGTGGGGGCTGATGATGGTGCTCGCGCTGCCCCCGATCTTCGGCAGGTAGCCGCTCAGGAGTCGGTGAACTTCGGCGGGCGCCGATCCTGAAACGCCCGGGTGCCTTCGCGGAAGTCGTGGGCGTTCAACAGAATTGACTGGCCGACGTATTCGCGGTCCAGCGTCGCGTCCAGCTCGGTCAACGTCGCGGCGTTGATGGCGTGTTTGGTCTTGGCGAAGGCCGCCGCCGGACCGGCCAGCAACGCGGCCAGCACCTTGTCCACCTCGGCGTCGAAGTCCTCGGCCGGGTACACCGCACTGATCAAGCCCCACGCCAACGCGTCGGCGGCCGGTAGGCGTTCGGCCAGCAGCGCCAGCCGCATGGCCCGGATCCGGCCGATCGCCGCCGCCACCAGCGCCGAGGCGCCGCCGTCGGGCATCAGCCCAATCTTGGTGAACGCCAACAGAAAAAACGCCTTATCCGAGGCCAGCACCAGGTCGCAGGCCAGCGCCAGCGACACTCCGACGCCGGCGGCTGGGCCCTGCACCACGGCCACCACCGGATGCGGCAGCGCCACGATCGCCCGGATCGCCCGGTTGGCCTCGACGATGATCTCCGTCGGCACCCCGTCGGAGGCGTCCTCGGCGCTGATCCCCGCACCCGAGCTGAACCCGCGACCGGCCCCGCCGAGTCGCACCGCGCGCACCCGCGGGTCGTGGGCGGCGCCTTCCATGGCGTCGGCGATACCGGCGAGCACGCCGGTGGTCACCGAGTTGAGGCTGTCGGGGCGGTCGATGGTCACCGAGAGCACCCCGTCGGCCAGGGTCACGGACAGGCCGTCCACCGGGGCCAGGGCGTCGATGCCGGAGTCGATTGCGGTCATGAGTGTCCACCATAGGATGCACATCACACGCAGACGACGAGGAGGCAGACATGGCGGGACCGTTGGCGGGGTTGCGGGTCATCGAACTGGCCGGCATCGGACCGGGGCCGCACGCGGCGATGATCCTCGGCGACCTGGGTGCCGACGTGGTCCGGGTGGACCGTCCGCCGAAATTCGGTGGCGGCGCGCCGAAGGACACCATGCTGCGCAACCGGCGGTCGGTGACCGCCGACCTGAAGTCGCCGGAGGGTCGCGACCTGGTGCTGGCCCTGGTGGCCAAGGCCGACGTGCTGATCGAGGGTTTCCGCCCCGGCGTCACCGAGCGGCTCGGCCTGGGGCCCGAGGACTGCGCCAAGATCAACGACAAGCTCATCTATGGCCGGATGACCGGTTGGGGGCAGACCGGGCCGCGCGCTCAGCAGGCCGGCCACGACATCAACTACATCTCGCTCAATGGCACTCTGCATTCGATCGGCCGCCAGGGCGAGCGCCCGGTGCCGCCGCTGAACCTTGCCGGCGATTTCGGGGGCGGGTCGATGTTCCTGCTGGTCGGCATCTTGTCCGCGCTGTGGGAGCGGCAGTCCTCCGGTAAGGGACAGGTGATCGATGCGGCCATGGTCGACGGTTCGAGCATGCTCGGGGCGATGATGTGGAGCTTCCGCGCGCAAGGGCTGTGGAGCGACGAGCGGGGCGTCAACATGCTCGACACCGGTGCGCCCTATTACGACACCTACGAATGCGCCGACGGGCGCTACGTCTCGGTGGGATCGATCGAACCGCAGTTCTTCGCCGAACTGCTGGCCAAACTGGGCCTGGACCCCGCCGAGCTGCCCGCGCAGAACGACAAGAGCCGCTGGCCGGAGCTGCGCGAGGTGTTCACCAAGGCGTTCGCGGCGCACGACCGGGACCACTGGGCGAAGGTGTTCGCCGACTCCGACGCCTGCGTGGCGCCGGTGCTGGCGTTCGGCGAGGTGCTCTCGGATCCGCACGTCGCGCAGCGCAACACCTTCTATGACGCCGACGGTTCCCTGCAGCCCATGCCGGCGCCGCGGTTCTCCCGCAGCGTGCCCGACGTCCCGACGCCGCCGGCGGTACTGGGGGCCGACAACGAGACCATCCTGAGCGACTGGGTATAGTCCCGACCAACCGGCTGGTTGGTTGACGAAGGGATGACGCAGTGCAGATCAAGGATGCGGTGGCGGTCGTCACCGGTGGCGCCTCGGGACTGGGCCTGGCGACGACGAAACGCCTGCTGGACGCCGGCGCGCAGGTGGTGGTGATCGACCTGCGGGGCGCCGACGCGGTGGCGGAGCTGGGCGACCGGGCCCGGTTCGCCGAAGCCAACGTCACCGACCCCGAGGCCGTCGGCGCCGCGCTGGATGTCGCCGAGTCCCTGGGCCCGGTGCGGATCAACGTCAACTGCGCGGGCATCGGCAACGCGATCAAGACACTGAGCAAAAGCGGCGCCTTCCCGCTGGAGGAGTTCACCAAGGTCGTGCAGGTCAACCTGATCGGCACGTTCAACGTGCTGCGGCTGGCCGCCGAGCGCATCGCCAAGACCGAGCCGATCGGTGAGGAGCGCGGCGTCATCATCAACACCGCATCGGTGGCGGCGTTCGACGGCCAGATCGGGCAGGCCGCCTACTCGGCATCCAAGGGCGGCGTGGTCGGCATGACCCTGCCGATCGCGCGGGACCTGTCCCGCGAGCTGATCCGGGTCTGCACCATCGCGCCAGGTCTGTTCAAGACCCCGCTGCTCGGTTCGCTGCCCGAGGAGGCGCAGCGCTCGCTCGGCGGGCAGGTGCCGCACCCGGCCCGGCTCGGTGACCCCGACGAGTACGGCGCGCTGGCCGAACACATCATCAGCAACCCGATGCTCAACGGTGAGGTGATCCGCCTCGACGGCGCGATCCGAATGGCCCCGAGGTAGGAGAGACGATGAGTATTACCACGAAGTTCACCGAGGTGTTCGGTGTCGAGCACCCCATCGCCCAAGGCGGTATGCAGTGGGTGGGCCGCGCGGAACTTGTTGCGGCGGTGGCTAACTCGGGGGCGCTGGGGTTCTTGACCGCGCTGACCCAGCCCACTCCGGCGGATCTGGCCAACGAGATCGCCAAGACCCGGGACCTGACCGACAAGCCGTTCGGCGTCAATCTGACCATCCTGCCGACGATCAACCCGCCGCCTTATGACGAGTACCGGCAGGTCATCGTCGACGCCGGCATCAAAATCGTCGAGACCGCCGGCTCCAACCCGGCGCCGCACCTGCCGATGTTTCACGACAACGGGATCAAGGTGCTGCACAAGTGCACCTCGGTACGGCACGCGGTCAAGGCGCAGAGCCTCGGCGTCGACGGCATCAGCATCGACGGCTTCGAATGCGCCGGGCATCCCGGCGAGGACGACATCCCGGGCCTGGTGCTGATCCCGGCCGCGGCGGCGCAGATCGAGATCCCGATGATCGCCTCCGGCGGCTTCGCCGACGCCCGCGGCCTGGTCGCCGCGCTGGCCCTGGGCGCCGACGGCATCAACATGGGCTCGCGGTTCATGTGCACCGTCGAGTCCTGCATCCACCAGAACGTCAAGGAAGCCATCGTCGCCGGTGACGAGCGCGGCACCGAGCTGATCTTCCGGCCGCTGCGCAACACCGCCCGGGTGGCGTCCAACACCGTCTCACGCGAAGTCGTCGAGATTCTGAACCAGGGCGGCCAGTTCCCCGACGTACAGGAGTTGGTGGCCGGAGTCCGGGGCCGCAAGGTCTTCGAGGACGGCGATGTCGAGGCCGGGATCTGGTCGGTGGGCACCGCGATGGGGCTGATCAACGACATCCCGACCGTGGGGGAGCTGGTGTCGCGGATCGTGGCCGAGGCCGAGGAGCTGATCTCGGGGCGGCTGGCCGACATGCTCGAGGCCGACGACGAGGAGAACGTCGCCTAAGGTCTGGTTCCCCTGCCGCGCCGAGGGTGTACGCAGTGCGAGAACTTCGCGACCTCTGCGCTCGAGGACCCCGGCGGCGTTGCTGAGTGGCTAGGTAGCTGGAGCGGCGCGGAGGACGCCAGGTAGCTCAACCTGAATGCAAGAGAAATGGGGTGACTCACCGGTTGCGGACTGCCCGGATGTGGGCGGCCGCCGTCGCGACAGGACGCGATTGGGAAAGGCGCCGCTGCCGCGGCGCCAATCAATCAGCTGGCCAGCGGATGCCAGTCGTCAAGCTGCTCCGAGGTGTCGCCCTCGACCAGGACATCGCCGTGGTACAGGGCCTCGAAGTCGACCTTGATGACGTCGGCACTTGAGTCGTCGATCCACATGACACTGAGCGTATGGGTCACTATTAAGGGATCTTTGAGTCACGTTTCGGGAAATGGTGGCAATCTTACCGACGGGTAGCGTTTGCCGGACGTTCCGGCGGAGACCAGCCGCTTTAGCCGACCGATGGCGCGATCGGGGGTGAACCCGGGGGGACGCTATGGTGGCCCCATGACCTCGCCTGCGACTCTGGACAACCCGCTGTTCGCCCGGATCTGGAGGTTCATGTCGAGCCGCGAGACCGACTGGCTGCGGGATCGGCGCCGGGAGAATCTGGAAGGCCTGTCGGGACGGGTGCTCGAGGTGGGCGCGGGTACCGGAAGCAACTTCGGTTTCTACCCCGACACCGTCACCGAGGTGGTCGCCCCCGAGCCGGAATCGCTGCTGCGGGAGGCCGCCGGGCAAGCGGCCGCGGTGGCGCCGGTGCCGGTGACGGTCGTGGCGAGCACCGTCGAAGCCTTGGATGCCCGCGAACCGTTCGACGCGATCGTCTGCTCACTGGTGTTGTGCTCGGTGGAGCAGCCTCGGGACGTGCTGCGCCAACTGTTCGCCCTGCTCAAGCCCGGCGGAGAACTGCGCTACTTCGAACACGTCGCCAGCGGTGGGGCGCGCGGCGGGCTGCAGCGCCTGGCCGATGCCACCATCTGGCCGAAGTTGTTCGGCAACTGTCACACCCACCGCGACACCGAGCAGATGATCATCGACGCCGGCTTCACCGTCGGGACGTCGCGGCGCGGGCATCAGTTCCCGGCGTGGGCGCCGGTACCGGTGTCGGAGTTTGCGCTCGGACGCGCCAGCCGCCCGGCCTGAGCCACGTCAGCCCAACAGCGAGGGCAGCCGCTGAAGCAGTCCGGGTAGGGCCGCCGAAGCGGTGTCGCGCATGCACAGCGTGGCTCTAGCCGACAGCGGCGTCGGCTCGGGGTTGACCTCGATGACGGTCTTGCCCTGCTCCAGTGCCAGCTCGGGCAGGCTGGCCGCCGGATAGACCACCGCCGAGGTGCCCACCACCACCAGCACATCGGCGGCGTCGATGGCTTCGACCGCGGCGTTCCACGGCCCTTGCGGCAGGTTTTCGCCGAACCAAACGATATCCGGGCGGATCAGCCCGCCGCAGCCGCACACCGGCGGCGGCACTTCCAGCTGTGGCTCTGCCATCTCGGGCAGCTTCTCGGTGTAGGGGTGACTGCAATCGGCGCAACGGAATTCGAACATGCTGCCGTGCAGATGGTGGACCGTGGAGCTGCCGCCGCGCTCGTGCAGATTGTCGACGTTCTGGGTGATGACCTTGACGTCGGCGTGCTGCTCCCAGTCCGCGACCGCCCGATGGCCGGCGTTCGGTCCGACCCGGCGGGCCAGGTGGTGGCGCCACAGGTACCAGCCCCAGATCAGTTCGGGGTGCCGGTTCCAGCCGTCGATGCTGGACACCTCGTAGGGGTCGTAGCGCGCCCACAAACCGTTCTCGTCGTCACGGAAGGTCGGCACCCCGCTCTCCGCTGAGATGCCCGCGCCGCTGAACACCGCCACCTGCACGCCACCAACATAGCGGGATACTGGGCCGATGGACTTCACCGAGCTGCTGGGGGCCGACATGCGGCCGGATGCGCCGTTATTCGAGCAGGTCAGGACTCGGATGATCGCAGCGGTCCGGGACGGCGTCCTCCCGCCGGGAACCCGGCTGCCGACGGTGCGTGACTTGGCGGGCCAGCTGGGCCTGGCGGTCAACACCGTGGCCCGGGCGTACCGGGAGTTGGAGGCCGCCGGGATCGTCGAGACCCGGGGTCGGCTCGGTACTTTCGTGGCGAGCAGCGATCCGGTCGATGCGGCGATGACCGAGGCGGCGGGCGCCTTCGTCGCGGCCGCCCGCGCTGTGGGCCTGGGCAAGGCCGATGCGCTGCGTTACCTGGATGCGGCCTTCGGCACGCTTTAGCCGAATTCGAGAAGGGTCAGCGACGGGCGAGCGTCGGCGAGAGCGCGCAGTCCGTAGATGGTCGGCAGCACGGTGTTGAACAGCCACCCGCGGCCCCGCGGCAACTGCAGGTCGTGCACGGCCCGGACGCCCGGCACGGTGTCCACCAGCTGGGCGGTCGCGGCGGCGGACAGCGTGAACGGCATGGCCGGTGCCCGGTAGCGCAGCGACGTCGGCACGCCGTGGCGGATCAGCCAGCCGATCCAGGCCGGCGGAAGGTCGAAGATCATCCGGCCGCCCGGAAAGCGGCGGGCGCACTCGGCGATCAGGCCCAGGGACTGCTCGGGCTGCAGATACATCAGCAGGCCCTCGGCGCTGATGAACACCCCGTCGGACGGATCGACCCGGTCCATCCAGCTGTAGTCCAGCGCGGACTGGGCGCACACCGAGACCCGTGATTCCGCCGGCAGCAACCGCTGACGGATCTCGATGATCGGAGGCAGATCCACGGTGAGCCAACGGAATTGCGGATCGGCAACTGCCTGGCTGAGCCGCCAGAAGCTGGTCTGCAAGCCTTCGGCCAGTGCCACCACGGTGCCCGTCGGGTGCTGCCGAAGGAAGCGCAGCGCCTCGGTGTCGATGCCCAGCGCGCGCACCGCGATGTCCTGGCGGGTCGAGCCGAACTTGGCGAAGTCGAAGTCGATCGAGTCCGCCAGCCGGACCGCCATCGGATCGTTGAGGATTCGGTCGGAACGGCGGGCTTCGGTCGCCCGCGCGTTCAACGTCAGCAGCGCCGTCTCGGAGACGCCGGTCAGGGTGACCTTCTGTGCCTGGCTCACCTGTGCGACCTTACCGGTGGGCGGCTCAGCGCAGCATCTTGCTCAGCGTGCGCAGGTTGCGCGTGGTGGTTGACGCCGCGTACCGCTTGTTGCCCATGGTCTTGCCGACGGTGCTGTCGAGGGTGTTGCCCTTGGGGATCTGCCAGTAGATCACTCCGTGGCCGGGCGCGATCTTCTCGCCGTTGCCGGCGCTGGTACTGAGTCCGGACAGCTCGGCGAGCACCGCCGGGTCAGCGACGAAGGTGACATAGGAGTGGTGCTCGGGCACCTCCGGCTCGAAGGGATAGGCCGCGATGATGCTGCGCACCGTGTCGAGGTCATACACCAGCACCCGGGCCGGGTAGCCGAAGCGCTCCCGCAGCGCGGCTTCGGTGGTGGCGCGCACCGCCGCGGCATCGTTGGGCGAGTCGATCAAGACGTTGCCGCTGGCGAGTATGGTGCGCACCTCGGACAATCCGGCGTCGGCCAGGGCGGCAGCGACATCGGCCATCTTGAGGTTGACGCCGCCGACGTTGACGCCCCGCAAGAACGCCGCGTACCGGGTCATCTGCGCGATGGTAACGACCGCGCACACCGGCTTCAATCGGTACGCTTCGGGGATGGGACGCCAGGTCTTCGACGACAAGTTGCTGGCCGTGATCAGTGGGAATTCACTGGGCGTGCTGGCCACTATCAAACGCGACGGGCGCCCTCAGCTGTCCAATGTGCAGTACCACTTCGACCCGCGCGCGGTCGCGGTGCAGGTGTCGGTCACCGAGCCGCGGGCCAAGACCCGCAACCTGCGGCGCGATCCGCGGGCGTCGCTGTTGGTCAGTTCCGATGACGGATGGTCTTATGCCGTCGCCGAAGGGGATGCTCAGCTGACGCCGCCGGCCGCCGCTCCCGGCGACGACACCGTCGAGGCGCTGGTGGCGTTGTACCGCAACATCGCCGGGGAGCACCCGGATTGGGACGAGTACCGCGAGGCGATGGTGACCGATCGCCGCGTGCTGCTGACGTTGCCGATCACGCACCTGTACGGCATGCCGCCGGGGATGCGCTGAGTTAGGCTCCGGGTCATGCCCGAACCAGATTCCGCCGCAGACGAGACCAAGCGCAAGTTCCGCGAGGCCCTCGAGCGCAAGAACGCGAAGTCGGCGGGCGGCTCCGACCACAAGGACGCCGGCGCCAAACAGACCCGATCGCACGGGCCGCTGGAGAGCCGCCGCGAGTTCCGCCGCAAAAGCGGCTAGTTACTGCACCGGGCAGGCGTACTTTCGGGCCACGTCCATCAACCGCTGGTCGGCTCCCGGGCCCACCACCCCCTGTGCGACCAGTTCCCACCCGATCAACCCGGGCAGGCCGCCTTCACAGGCCTGGTGGGCAACCCGCCATGCGGTGTCCGGATTCAGGTGGAACCCGTTGCGTTCCAGGCCCTGCATGTAGGTGTCGAATTCCGGCGTGCCCTGGTCCGGTATGGCACCGGCCGTGGCCGCGAAGGCGACAGCGGTCACCGTCGCTGCGAGAAGTGCTGCCGCTACACGTTTCATGGCTGTCTCCTGGAACTGCGTACGCCGGTTGTCGGCTCTACGGTTGCACATTCCACCGACACGGACGCTGGTACCGGCGAACTCGGGTGGTTCTAGACTGACCTCCGTGCCGAAGCTGCAGCTGGTGGGAGACCCGGCCGCCGACGCCCTGCTGAGCGCCGACCCGTTCGCGTTATTGGTCGGCATGCTGCTCGATCAGCAAATCCCTATGGAAGTCGCGTTCGCCGGGCCCAAGAAGATCGCCGACCGGATGGGCGGGCTCGACCCGCACGAGATCGCCGGCCGCGACCCCGAAGAGTTCGCCGCCCTGTGTGCGGAAAAGCCTGCGGTGCACCGGTTTCCAGGATCGATGGCGGCCCGGGTGCAGGCGTTGGCCCGGGCCATCGTCGACCAGTACGGCGGTGACACGGCCGCGCTGTGGACGGTCGGTGAGCCCGACGGGGCGCAGGTGTACCAGCGGCTCAAGGCGTTGCCCGGCTTCGGTGAGCAGAAGGCGCGGATCTTTCTGGCATTGCTCGGCAAGCAGTACGGCGTGACCCCGCCGGGGTGGCGCGAGGCCGCCGGAGCCTACGGCGGCGCCGGCACCCACCTGTCGATCGCCGATGTCGTCGATGCGGCGTCGCTGCAGCAGGTACGGTCCACCAAGAAGGCCCAGAAACAGGCTGCGAAACAAGCCCGGGAGAGCAAGGGAAAGGCGGCGACGTGAAGACCCATCTGAACTGTCCGTGCGGTGAGGCCATCGTCGGTAAGGACGAGGACGACCTGGTCGACCTGACCCAGAAACATCTCGCCGATGCGCATCCCGGTATGAGCTACGACCGGGACGCCATCTTGTTCATGGCCTACTGACGCCTCAGGGCACCACCGTCGAGCCGATGGTCGGCAGGAAGTTGCACTGGTGGTCCTTGGTGCTGACCTGACCGAAGATCGTCGACAAGATGCTGCCCGAGCCGGTGTCGACGATCGCGGTCAGCGTGGTAGGCCCGTCGGCGTTGATGTCCGAGCGCGGCTGCAAGGTGGCGCTGCCGGACTTCCCGGTGGTCAGGTTGACCCAGGTTACGTTCAATGGCAGCTTCTGGGTCTCGGCCGGCCCGGGGGTGCCCACAGCGGTGAAGACGTACGCGGTCTGGCCGGCCTTGGGGCCCGGGGTGGGAATAGTGGCCGGGCCGGCCACCGACAGGGCGGTGGCGATGACGTTGCCGCCGTCGGCCAGGCAGTTCTGGCCGATTGACGGGTACATGAAGTCCTGGGTCGGCGGGGCATCCGGGCCGAATCCGGGGTTGGCGGCCGGTGCCGCGTCGGGCGCCGGGGCCTCGGCCGGGACGGCTTGGGCCGGCGGTGCGACCACGGCAGCGGCTTCCGGCGGAGCCGGCACGGCTTCCGGAGCGCTGGGTGCGGCCTGCGGAACCGGCCCGACCGACTTGGCGGGGTCTACGCCGCTGGGCAGGTGGGCCACCAAGCCCGGTGCCGAGCCGGCCGTCGGCACGTGCTCGCTGGGCAGCACGGCTGGAGCCTCCGGCGGCGACTGCACGAACTGAGCCACCGAATCGGCCACCTGCCGGGAACCAGCCGGCGCCGAGGAGTTTCCGGCGAACGCCGCGGCGGCAGCAGCCAGCAGCGAGGTGGCCCCGGCCGGGTCGGCGGCTGCCTGTTGGATCACCGGGCTCAACTGCTCGATGGCGGGCAAGCCGGGGAACCCAGCGGTGGGCAGCGGCAGGGCCGGCACGGCCGGGTCGGCAGCGGCGACCGGCAGCAAACCGCCGAAGAGCAGTGCGGCCGACGAGCCGGCCGCGACGGTCGCAGTGGCGACGGCACTCGTCGTGCTGAACAGTGTCCGGAAGCGCGACATGGGATCCCCAATTCCTCGGCGGTGGCAGCTACGAAACCCGAAGCTATCTTGTTGCTGGTGAGGCTCAAGTGACACGAGTGTCATTTATGGGACCGTTACGGACCCGAGCCGCGACGGTGATCGGCCCCGCTGTTCGCTAAAGTCGTCGGCGTAGACACCACCCTCGACACCCCGGCCGCGCGCACCTGGGCGAACCGAGTGACCGCCTCGGCCCCGCTACTGCTGGCGGCCAGCGTCCTGGCCCGCCTCGCCTGGACCTACCTGACCCCGCGCGGCGCCAACTTCGTCGACCTGCACGTCTACATCAGCGGTGCGGCCGCGCTGGGCCGGCCGGGCGGGCTGTATGACTACGTCTACGCCGACCAGACGCCCGACTTCCCGCTGCCGTTCACCTACCCGCCGTTCGCCGCGGTGGTGTTCTATCCGCTGCACCTGCTGCCCTTCGGGCTGGTCGCCTTGCTCTGGCAGATCGGCACCATGGCCGCCCTCTACGGGGTGGTCCGGCTCAGCCAGCGGCTGCTCGGGGCCGCGGGCGGCGCCGGCCGGCGGGTGGCGATGGCCTGGACGGCGGTGGGGATCTGGACCGAACCGTTGCGCAGCACCTTCGACTACGGCCAGATCAACGTGATCCTGGTGTTGGCGGTGCTCTACGCGGTCTACAGCAGCCGCTGGTGGGTGTCGGGGCTGCTGGTGGGCCTGGCCGCCGGGGTGAAGCTGACCCCGGCGATCGCCGGGCTGTACCTGGCCGGGGTGCGGCGCTGGGCCGCCGCGGTGTTCTCGGCGGCGGTGTTCGCCGCCACGGTCGCGGTCTCGGTGTGGGTGACCGGGGACCAGGCGCGCCGGTACTTCACCGAGCTGCTCGGCGACGCCCACCGGGTGGGGCCGATCGGCACCTCGTTCAACCAGTCCTGGCGTGGCGGAATCTCGCGGATCCTCGGCCACGACGCCGGCTACGGGCCGCCGGTGCTG
The DNA here is from genome assembly GCF_059813225.1 of Mycobacterium sp. NGS16. NCBI lineage: Bacteria > Bacillati > Actinomycetota > Actinomycetes > Mycobacteriales > Mycobacteriaceae > Mycobacterium > Mycobacterium sp. NGS16. Next base: position 160,976 of record NZ_JCALEE010000004.1, on the reverse strand, counting down.
ATCGCGGTCGCCGTGACCGCGGTGCTGGCCGTGCTGGCCTGGCGCGCCCTGAGCAGCAACCCCGCCCGGCCCGACCCGCTCGGCCTGCTGCTGGTGGTGGAGCTCTTCGGGCTCTTGGCCTCGCCGATCTCCTGGACCCACCACTGGGTGTGGCTGGTGCCGCTGATGATCTGGCTGCTGCACGGCCCGCACGCGGATCGCCGGGGCGCCCGAGTGCTGGGCTGGGGCTGGCTGGCACTGACCCTGATCGGGGTGCCCTGGCTGCTGAGCTTCGCCCAGCCGACGATCTGGCAGGACGGCCGGCCGTGGTATCTGGCGTGGGCCGGTCTGGTCTATATCGCCGGTGCGGTGGCCACCCTGGGCTGGATGGCGCGCACCCAGGTCAGGCCGCCAGCACCCGGTTGATCTCGCCGGCCATCGCCACGTCCTTGTCGGTGATGCCCCCTTCGGAGTGCGTCACCAACGCGAACGTCACCGTGCGCCAGCGAATGTCGATATCGGGGTGGTGATCGGCCGCCTCGGCGCGCTCGGCGACCTGCCGGACCGCCTCAATGCCGGCCAGAAACGAGCCGAACTTGATCGAGCGGCGCAGCGCGCCGCCGGAGTGTTCCCAACCCTCGAGGCCGCCCAGTGCGGCGTCCACCTGGTCATCGGTCAACAAAGCCATACCCGACGGTAGGACGGTATAGCCTCACACGCCATGCCCAACCAGATCGTCGTCGCCGGCGCCGTGATCGTCGGGCCGGCAGTGCTCATCGCTCAGCGACGCCGCCCGCCGGAGCTGGCCGGGCGTTGGGAACTGCCTGGCGGCAAGGTCATGCCCGGCGAGACCGAACCGGCTGCGCTGGCCCGCGAGCTCGCCGAGGAGCTGGGCCTCGACGCCGCGGCGATGACGGTGGGCGAGCGCCTCGGCGCCGACGTCGTGCTCGACTCCGGCCTGACGTTGCGCGCCTACCGGGTCAGCCTGGCGCGCGGCGAACCTCGCCCGCACGATCACCAGGCCCTTCGCTGGGTGACCGCTGTGGACTTGTTTGACGTTGACTGGGTACCTGCCGATCGAGCTTGGCTGGCCGAGCTGGCTCGGGCACTGTAGTGAAACAGCTCTGTAAATTCTGCCGATGAATTGAGTCGCGTGGCGATATACCCCGCTACGCTGGGATTTTGAGCCTGAGACGGTGTGCTGCGGCCGCCCGGCCTGCTACCTGAACCGCCGGAGTGCGGCGACCCTCTAAGGAGTACCCCGATGACACGCGCAATGCCGCCCGCATCACCCTCTGCGGCCCGGATCGGCGGTCCGCTCGAGGAGCTGCTGGAACGCAGCGGCCGGTTCTTCACGCCGGGTGAGGTTTCGGCGGACCTGCGGACCGTCACCCGCCGCGGTGGCCGCCAGGCCGACATCTTCTACCGGGACCGCTGGAGCCACGACAAGGTGGTCCGGTCCACCCACGGGGTGAACTGCACCGGGTCGTGCTCGTGGAAGATCTTCGTCAAGGACGGAATCATCACCTGGGAGAACCAGGCGACCGACTATCCCTCGGTGGGTCCGGACCGCCCCGAGTACGAGCCCCGCGGCTGCCCGCGCGGCGCCTCGTTCTCCTGGTACTCCTACTCGCCGACCCGGATCCGCTACCCCTACGCCCGGGGACCGCTCGTGCAGATGTTCCGGGAAGCCAAGGCGCGCCTGGGCGACCCGGTGCTGGCCTGGGCGGATATCCAGGCCGACCCGGAACGCCGCCGGCGCTACCAGCAGGCCCGCGGCATGGGCGGGCTGGTTCGGGTGAGCTGGGCCGAGGCGACCGAGATGATCGCGGCCGCGCATGTGCACACCATCAAGGCCCACGGGCCCGACCGCATCGCCGGCTTCTCGCCGATTCCGGCGATGTCGATGGTGTCGTTCGCCGCCGGATCCCGGTTCATCCAGATGCTCGGCGGGGTGATGACCTCCTTCTACGACTGGTATGCCGACCTGCCGGTCGCATCTCCGCAGGTGTTCGGTGACCAGACCGACGTCCCGGAGTCCGGGGACTGGTGGGACGCCGCGTACCTGATGATGTGGGGCTCCAACGTCCCGATCACCCGCACACCGGACGCGCACTGGATGGCCGAGGTGCGCTACCGCGGCACCAAGGTGGTCAGTGTCAGCCCGGACTACGCCGACAACACCAAATTCGCCGACGAGTGGATGCCCTGCGCGGCCGGCACCGACGGTGCGCTGGCCATGGCGATGGGCCACGTCATCCTCACCGAGTGCTACGTCAAGCAGGAGGTGCCGTTCTTCACCGACTACGTGCGCCGCTACACCGACCTGCCGTTCCTGATCAAGCTGGAGCAGCGCGACGGCCGGCTGGTGCCGGGCAAGAACCTGACCGCCGCCGATCTCGGTCAGACGGTCGAAAATGCCGCCTTCAAGCCGGCCCTGCTGGATGAAGACACCGACAGCGTTGTGGTGCCGCACGGCTCGTTGGGCTTCCGCTGGGGCGACGAGGGCATGGGCAAATGGAACCTCGATCTCGGTGACATCCGGCCGGCGTTGACCGTGCTGGAACTGGCGGAGCGCAACGGGCACCGGCGCACCGCCCTGGTGTCGCTGCCCGGTTTCGACACCGTGGACGGCCACGGCACCGTCATCGAGCGCGGGGTCCCGGTGCGCCAGGTCGGCGAGCACCTGGTCTGCACGGTGTTCGACCTGATGCTGGCCAACTACTCGGTCGGGCGGCCCGGGCTGCCCGGCGAATGGCCCACCGGATACGACGACGGCACCCAGGTCAACACCCCGGCCTGGCAGGAGCCGATCACCGGCGTCTCGGCCGCCCAGGCGATCCGGATTGCGCGCGAATTCGCCCGCAACGCAGAGGAATCCGGTGGCCGCTCGATGATCATCATGGGCAGCGGGATCTGCCAGTGGTTCCACGGCGACGCCACCTACCGCGCGGTGCTGGCGCTGCTGATGCTGACCGGGTCGATGGGGCGCAACGGGGGCGGCTGGGCGCACTACGTCGGCCAGGAGAAGGTGCGCCCGCTGACCGGGTGGCAGACCATGGCCGCCGGCAACGACTGGTCGCGGCCACCGCGGCAGGTGCCGGGCACCTCCTACTGGTATGCGCACACCGACCAGTGGCGCTACGACGGCTACGGGGCGGACAAGCTGACCACCCCGCTGGGCCGCGGACGGTTCGACGGCAAGCACACCATGGATATCCTGGCGTCGGCCACCGCGATGGGCTGGAGCCCGTTCTACCCGCAATTCGACCGCTCCAGCCTGGAGGTGGCCGACGAGGCCGAGGCAGCCGGGCGCGACGCGGGGGAGTACGTCGCCGAGAAACTCGCTGCCGGGGAGCTGAAGCTGTCGGTGACCGACCCGGACAATCCGGTGAACTGGCCGCGGGTGCTCACGGTGTGGCGGGCCAACCTGATCGGCGCGTCCGGTAAGGGCGGGGAGTACTTCCTCAAGCATCTGCTGGGCACCGACGCCAGCGTGCTCGGCGAGCCGCCGGCCGGTGGGGTCAAACCCAAAACGGTGCGCTGGGACAGCGACATTCCCGAAGGCAAGCTCGACCTGCTGATGTCGATCGACTTCCGGATGACCTCGACGACGCTGATGTCTGACATCGTGCTGCCCGCGGCGACCTGGTATGAGAAGGCCGACCTGTCCTCGACCGACATGCACCCGTATGTGCACTCCTTCAGCGCGGCGATCGACCCGCCGTGGGAGACCCGCAGCGACTACGACGCGTTCGGCGCGATCGCCCGGACCTTCAGCGGGCTCGCCAAAAAGCACCTGGGCGTCCGCAGCGACGTCGTGCTCACCGCGATGCTGCACGACACCGCCGACGCGATGGCCTATCCCGAGGGCACCGAACATGATTGGCTGAACTCCGGCGAGACGCCGGTCCCAGGCAAGACGATGCCCAAAGTCACGGTGGTGGAACGTGATTACCCGGCGATCCACGACAAGTGGCAGTCGCTCGGCCCGCTGGTGGAGACCTTGGGGCTGACCACCAAGGGCTACACGGTGTTTCCGCACGAAGAAGTCGAGGACCTGGCCGCCAGGTTCGGGGTGATGAAGTCCGGCGCCGGCGCAGGCCGCCCGGCGCTGACCACCGCGACGCGGATGGCCGACACCGTGCTGGCGTTGTCGGGCACCACCAACGGGCGGATCGCCACCGAGGGCTTCCGCGAGCTGGAGAAGCGCACCGGGCAGCGGCTGGCCCATCTCTCCGAGGGCAGCGAGGAGAAGCGGATCACCTACGCCGACACCCAGGCCCGTCCGGTGCCGGTGGTCACCAGCCCGGAATGGTCCGGCAGTGAGACCGGCGGGCGGCGCTACGCGCCGTTCACCATCAACATCGAGTGCCTCAAGCCGTTCCACACCCTGACCGGCCGGATGCACTTCTACACCGCGCACGACTGGATCGAGGAACTCGGCGAGCACATGCCGGTCTACCGCCCGCCGCTGGACATGGCGCGGCTGTTCGACGCGCCCGAACTCGGCGAGGTCGGCGACGGCATCGGCATCACCGTGCGGTACCTGACCCCGCACTCGAAGTGGTCGTTCCACTCCACCTACCAGGACAACCTCTACATGCTGTCGCTGTCCCGGGGCGGGCCGACCATGTGGATGAGCCCCGGAGACGCCGCGAAAATCGGTGTGAAGGACAACGATTGGATCGAGGCCGTCAACGTCAACGGCATTTTCGTCGGCCGGGCGATCGTGAGCCAGCGGATGCCCGAAGGGGTGGTGTTCGTCTACCACGTCCAAGAGCGCACGGTCGACACCCCGCGGGCCGAGACCAACAACAAGCGCGGAGGCACCCACAACTCGCTGACCCGCATCCGGGTCAAGCCCAGCCATCTCGCCGGCGGCTACGGCCAGCACGCGTTCGCGATCAACTACCTGGGGCCGACGGGCAACCAGCGCGACGAGGTGACGGTGGTGCGCCGCCGCCGGAACCAGGACGTGAGGTACTGACATGAAAGTAATGGCGCAGATGGCCATGGTGATGAACCTGGACAAATGTATCGGGTGCCACACCTGCTCGGTGACCTGCAAGCAGGCCTGGACCAACCGCGAGGGCACCGAGTATGTGTGGTTCAACAACGTCGAAACCCGCCCGGGCGGAGGGTATCCGCGCACCTACGAAGACCAGAGCCGCTGGAAGGGCGGCTGGACGCTCGACAAGAAGGGCCGGCTGCGGCTGCTGGCCGGCGGACGCGTCCACAAGCTGCTGAACATCTTCGCCAACCCCAACCTGCCCGGGTTGAAGGACTACTACGAACCGTGGACCTACGACTACGACAACCTCACCTCGGCGCCGCTGGGCGACACCATCCCGGTCGCCGCGCCGCGCAGTTCGATCACCGGCGATTCGATGAAGATCGAGTGGGGACCCAACTGGGATGACAACCTCGCCGGTGCGCCGGAGAACCTGGTCAACGACCCGATCCTGGCGAAGGTCAGCCAGGTCAATCAAGAGGTCAAAGCGACGCTCGAAGAAACCTTCATGTTCTACCTGCCGCGGATCTGCGAGCACTGCTTGAATCCGTCGTGTGTGGCGTCGTGTCCGACCGGGGCGATCTACAAGCGTGAAGAAGACGGCATCGTGCTGGTCGACCAGGACCGCTGTCGTGGCTGGCGGCTGTGCGTGTCGGGGTGCCCGTACAAGAAGGTGTACTTCAACCACAAGACCGGCAAGGCCGAGAAGTGCCACTTCTGTTATCCCCGAATCGAAGTCGGCCTGCCGACGGTCTGCTCGGAGACGTGTGTCGGGCGGCTGCGCTACATCGGGCTGGTGCTCTACGACGCCGACAAGGTGCTCGAAGCGGCGTCGGTCGAAAAAGACACCGACTTGTACGAGGCGCAGCGCGGGGTGTTCCTGGATCCGACCGATCCCGAGGTGATCGCCGGTGCGCGCGCCGAGGGGATCTCCGACACCTGGATCGAGGCCGCGCAGCGCTCGCCGATCTACGCGCTGATCAACACCTACAAGGTGGCGTTGCCGCTGCACCCGGAGTACCGCACCATGCCGATGGTCTGGTACGTCCCGCCGCTGTCCCCGGTCGTCGACGCCGTCAGCCGCGACGGGCACGACGGTGAAGACCTCGGCAACCTGTTCGGCGCCCTGGAAGCGCTGCGCATCCCGATGGCCTACCTCGCCGAACTGTTCACCGCCGGCGACACGACCGTCATCGAAGACGTGCTGCGGCGGCTGGCGGCGATGCGCTCCTACATGCGCGATATCAGCCTGGGCCGCGAGACCCAGCCGCACATCCCCGCCTCGGTCGGCATGACCGAGGAGGAGATGTACTCCATGTACCGGTTGCTGGCCATCGCGAAATACGAAGAGCGCTATGTGATTCCGACCGCCTACAGCCAGAAGGCGCACGAGCTCGAACACATGGGCTGCTCGATCACCGGTGGCCCCAATGGTTACGAAGAGGATCCATTCGTCGGCTCCGATGACGTCGCGAAGTCGTCGTTTCATCTGGTCGAGAACGGGCACGCCCAGCGGCCGCGGGGCCGGACCAACCTGCTCAACTGGGGTGGCGGCGATCGGGCGGTGCCTGAGATGTTCCCGGAGCCCCAGTGAAGCGATTCTTTCGTTCCCGGCGGCGCCCACCGGGCGGACCGGGCGACCGGGCGGTGTGGCAGGCGGCGTCGCTGCTGCTGGCCTACCCCGACGAGCAGCTGCAGCAGCGGCTGGACACCGTCGAAGCGCTGCTCGCCCACGCCGATGCGGCGCCGGCAGAGCTGTTGCGGCGCACGGTGTCCGCGCTGCGCGCCGCGGACCCGATGACGGCGGCCGCCGACTATGTGGAAACCTTCGACATGCGGCGGCGTTCGACGATGTTTCTCACCTACTGGACCGGCGGGGACACCCGCAACCGGGGAATGCAGATGCTAGCCTTCGCCACCGCCTACCGCGACGCCGGCGCCGAGCCGCCCGCCGGGGAGGCGCCCGATCACCTGCCGGTGGTGCTGGAGTTCGCCGCGACGGTCGACCCCGAGGCCGGGCGCCGGCTGCTGCTGGCCCATCGGACGCCGATCGACGTCCTGCATAAGTCCCTCAGCGACGCAGAGTCGCCATATGCCTACACGCTGGCCGCGGTGTGCGAGACACTACCGGCGGCAACCGATCAGGAGGTGCGGAACGTGAGAGAGCTGATGGCGTCCGGTCCGCCGGCCGAAGCCGTTGGGCTGCAGCCCTACTCGGCGACCGTGTCGCTGGGGATGCCGAAGGTGCCGACGCGATGACCGAAGTCACCGTCATCAGCCCCGCGGAGCTGTGGTGGGACATCGTGCCCTACTTCGTGTTCGCCATCGCCGGTGTCGCCACCTGGTGGCGGTACAAATACGACAAGTTCGGCTGGACCACCCGCTCGTCGCAGCTGTATGAGTCCAAGCTGCTCCGGATCGGCAGCCCGATGTTCCACTTCGGCAGCTTCGTGGTGATCGCCGGCCACATCATGGGCCTGTTCGTCCCGGAGTCCTGGACCGAAGCCCTGGGCATGAGTGACCGGCTCTATCACTTGCAGGCGCTGATCCTGGGCCTTCCCGCCGGTATCGCCACCCTGATCGGGGTCGGATTGCTGATCTACCGCCGGCGCACCGAGCGGTACGTGTTCAAGGCCACCAGCGTCAACGACAAGTTGATGTACGCGGTGCTGGTGTGTGCACTGGTGGCCGGTATGAGCTGCACGCTGATGGGCACCACCGCCTACGGGGAGGAGCACGACTACCGGCAGACGGTCTCGGTCTGGTTCCGGTCGATTTTCACCCTCGACCCCCGCGGTGACCTGATGTTGCAGGCGCCGGTCTACTTCCAGGTGCACGTTTTGATCGCCCTGACCCTGTTTGCGCTCTGGCCGTTCACCCGCCTGGTGCACGCGTTCAGCGCGCCGATCGGCTATTTGTTCCGGCCCTACATCGTCTACCGCAGCCGCGACGTGGCGAAGAAGAATCAGCCGATGGGCTCTCGGCCGCAACGGCGGGGCTGGTGAGGCTCCTCGCGGCGCTGCCCGCCGCGCTCGTGACGATCGGCCTGGCCGGGCCCGCCCAGGCCGATCCGGCCAGCACCGACAGCGATTTCCTCGCTGCGCTGCAGGCGGCCGGTATCACCTACAACCGCGCCGATCAGGCCATCGTCACCGCGAGAATGGTGTGCGGGTTCATCGCCGAGGGCAAGCCGAGCCCGGAGGTGCTCGACGGCCTCAAGGCCCGCAACCCGGGTCTGACGACCGAGCACGGGACCATGTTCGTCGGGATCGCCGCACGGTCGTACTGCCCGGACCAGTTGGTGCAGAACGGTGCCGGGGGCGCGCAGTAAGCGGTTGTGACGGCTGCTAGGGCCGCAGCTTGTTCAGCTCGTCGGTGACGAGTGCCTCGAGCCGGGCGGCCGGAAACCGGGAGGGTTCGCTGACCGCGTGCAGCGCCAGCCCGTCGATCAGCGCGCAAAAGACATCGCATTGCGCGGCGGGATCGAAGTCGGCCCGCAACGAGCCGTTCTGCTGGCCCTTGGCGAGCAGGGACTTGATGCCGCTGCGGATCGCGCTGTAGCGGGCCTGGAAGGCCTCCGCAAACGCGGGCTCGGTCTCCGCGGCGGCGAGCACCTGCGCGTAAAAGCGCGGCATCACCTGCTTGGCCTCGGTCGTCGGTAACGGGATCACGCACATCCGGCGCAGCCCCTCGAAGGTGTCGGCCATCGACGAGGCTTGGGCGAGCAGCTCCTCGAACGGGGCGAGCACCGCATCGGCCGCCGCCACCAGCAGCTCTTGCTTGCCGGTGAAGTGATGCATCACCACGCCGGTGGTGTAGCCGATCTCGCGAGCGATCGAGCGCAGCGACGCACTGGACAGCCCGTCGCGGGCGATCACCCGCACGGCTGCGTCGACGACCTCTGCCCGCCGGTCGTCGGCTACCGGCGCCGAATGCCGCGAGGCGGTTCCGTTGGCGGGCATCCGACTCCTCCGGGGGGCTTGACAACCTGCTGAGCGTCAACGAGCATAACACTCGTTACGGACATCACAACTGTTATGAGGTACGCGTCATGCTGGTAACCGAGCAGCTCAAACAGGATTTGGCCACCGACGGCGCCGTCGTCGCCCGTGGTCTTTTCGATACAGACCAGCTCCGCGGGGTCCGGGAAGGCTACGACTACGGGATCGCCCACCCGAGCCCGCAGGCCAAACGGGTCTTCCCGGGCACCGCTGATGAGCACTTCAACGAGTACGGCAACCCGGACAACATCGAGCAGTACCTCATGCTGATCAAGGAGCTGGGCCTGGCCGACTTCGCGGCGGCGCTGTGGGGTTCTGAGCACGTGTGGTTCCTGGGCGAGGAGCTGTTCATGAAGAAGGGCGGCAAGGCCGGTCGCTCACCGTGGCATCAGGACACGTCCTACATGCCGGCCAACGGGCCGCATCTGCTCAATATCTGGATCAGCTTCGAGAAGCTCCCCAAACGCAACGCGCTGGAATTCGTCCGCGGCTCTCATCTGGGCGCCCAGTACGACGGCACGTCCTACACCGATCCGACCGATCCCACCAAACCGCTGTGGGGTGATGGGAGCTGGCCCCGCCTGCCCGACATCGAGGCCGACCGTGCGCAGGATCCCGCGTCCTGGGACGTCATCTCCTGGGACCTGGAACCCGGTGATGCGCTGGTCTTTCACTCCGGCATCCTGCACGGCGGCGCCCCGGTGACACCGGACTGCCCCGACCGCCACACGCTGGTATTCCGGTTCTTCGGCGACAAGCTGTTCTACCGGCCGCTACCGTCCACCAAGCCCGATTTCGGCCATGACATCAGCGGACTCAACGACCCGACGCTGACACCGGGCGACCCGTACCACCCCGAGTACTTCGCCCAGCTGCGCTGAGCCCCGAAGGAGATCTGATGACCCGCACCATCGTTCCGGCGTGGATGCAACCGATGCACGACACCTATCACTTCAGCCCGGCGGTCATCGACGGCGAACACCTGCGTTGCTCGGGCATGATCGGCCTGCGTCCCGACCTGACCGTCTCGGAGGACTTGACGGAGCAATTCACCCAGGCCTTTGAGAACCTCCGCGAACTGCTGGCGGAGGCGGGACTCGGCTTTGCTGACGTGACCGAGATGACGAGCTACCACGTCGGCCTCGCGGCGCACATCGAGCAGTTCTGCGCGGTCAAGGATGCCTTCATGTCGGCGCCCTATCCAGCCTGGACCGCCGTGGGGATCTCCGAACTGGCCTCGCCGGGTGCCGCGGTCGAAATTCAGATCACCGCACGCCTGCGCTGATTGCCGCGCTGCCGGCAGCGTCGGCATAAAGTTACCGGCGTGGCCCTGCCTGACGACGTGTACACCCGGCTGCTGATGTTCCGGACCCGGTTGCGGCGCTTCGAGCGCTGGAGCGCTGACCAGGCGCAGGCCGCCGGGCTCACCCCGGCGCAGCACCAGCTGCTGCTGGCGGTCCGCGGACACAGCGATTCGCGGGGGCCCACGGTCGGTGACGTCGCGGAATACCTGCTGCTGCGCCACCACAGTGCCGGCGAATTGATTCAGCGTGCCGAAGCGGCGGGCCTGGTCACCCGGGTCCGTGACAGCGAAGACCAGCGGGTGATCCGGCTGCAGCTCACCGAGGCGGCGGCGGAACGCCTGCAATCGCTGACCGAGCTGCACCTGCAGGAGCTGGAACGGTTCAGCGCCGAGTCCCCGCTGGGGCTGTGACCTTGATTGCTCTAGGCTTCCGGTTTTCGCGATTGACGGGGTGCGCTGGCAGAATCGCCCGGTGAACTTTCGTAACGTCGCCATCGTCGCGCACGTAGACCACGGTAAGACGACTCTGGTCGACGCCATGCTCCGCCAGTCCGGCGCCCTGGCCGAACGCGGCGAGGCGCAAGAGCGGGTAATGGACTCCGGTGACCTGGAGCGGGAAAAAGGCATCACGATCCTTGCCAAGAACACGGCCGTGCACCGCCACCACGCCGACGGAACCGTCACCGTCATCAACGTGATCGACACCCCGGGCCACGCCGACTTCGGCGGGGAGGTGGAGCGCGGGCTGTCCATGGTCGACGGGGTACTGCTGCTGGTCGATGCGTCCGAAGGGCCGCTGCCGCAGACCCGGTTCGTGCTGCGCAAGGCGCTGGCCGCGCACCTGCCGGTGATCCTGGTGGTCAACAAGACCGACCGTCCCGACGCACGCATCGCCGAGGTGGTCGACGCTAGCCACGATCTGCTGCTGGACGTGGCCAGCGACCTCGACGACGAGGCGCAAGCCGCGGCCGAGCACGCGCTGGGTCTTCCCACGCTGTACGCCTCCGGGCGCGCCGGGGTCGCCAGCACCACCGCGCCCGCCGACGGCCAGGTGCCCGACGGCGAGAACCTCGACCCGCTGTTCGACGTGCTGCTCGAGCACGTGCCGCCGCCGTCGGGCGACCCGGACGCGCCGCTGCAGGCGCTGGTCACCAACCTCGACGCCTCGGCATTCCTGGGCCGGCTCGCGCTGATCCGGGTCTACAACGGCCGCATCCGCAAAGGACAGCAGGTCGCCTGGATGCGCGAGGTGGACGGCGAGCCGGTCACCACGACGGCGAAGATCACCGAGCTGCTGGTCACCGAGGGGGTTGAACGCACCCCGACCGACGAGGCGTGCGCCGGTGACATCGTCGCCGTCGCCGGCATCAGCGACATCATGATCGGTGACACCCTGGCCGATCCGGCTGCTCCGGTCGCACTGCCGCGCATCACCGTCGACGAGCCAGCGATCTCGGTGACGATCGGCACCAACACCTCCCCGCTGGCCGGCAAGGTCTCCGGCCACAAACTGACCGCGCGCATGGTCAAGACCCGCCTGGACACCGAGCTGATCGGCAACGTCTCGGTCCGGGTCGTCGACATCGGCCGTCCCGACGCCTGGGAGGTGCAGGGCCGTGGCGAACTGGCGCTGGCCATCCTGGTCGAGCAGATGCGCCGGGAAGGCTTCGAGCTGACCGTCGGCAAACCGCAGGTGGTGACCCGCAAGATCGACGGCAAGGTGCACGAGCCGTTCGAGCACCTGACCGTCGACTGCCCCGAGGAGTACGTCGGCGCCATCACCCAGCTGGCGGCGGCACGCAAGGGCCGGATGACCGAGATGGCCAACCACACCACCGGGTGGGTGCGGATGGAGTTCATCATTCCCAGCCGCGGCCTGATCGGCTGGCGCACCGACTTTCTCACCGAGACCCGCGGCACCGGCATCGCCAACGCGGTCTTCGAGGGCTACCAGCCGTGGGCCGGTGAGATCCGCGCCCGGCACACCGGCTCGCTGGTTTCCGACCGGGCCGGCACCATCACGCCCTTCGCACTGATCCAGCTGGCCGATCGCGGACAGTTCTTCGTCGAGCCGGGGCAGGACACCTATCAGGGCATGGTGGTCGGGATCAATCCCCGTGCCGAAGACCTCGACATCAACGTCACCAAAGAGAAGAAGCTGACCAACATGCGCTCGTCGACCGCCGACGTGATGGAGACGTTGGCCCGGCCGATCGAGCTGGACCTGGAGCAGGCGATGGAGTTCTGCGCCGCCGACGAGTGCGTCGAGGTCACCCCCGAGGTGGTGCGGGTGCGCAAGGTCGAGCTGGACTCGACGCTGCGGGCGCGCAGCCGCGCCCGAGCCAAGAACCTGTAGGTGTGGGCTGCCCGGATACCCTGGTGGCCGTGCCGAAATCCGTCCGCCGCGCTCAACTGACGGCGGGCGCCCTGCTCTCGGCGATGCTGCTGGTCTCGACGCAGGCCTGCACGGTCAACCCGCCGCCGGCGCCGCAGAGCACCGAGACCCCGAAAAGCACCGCGCCACCGCCGCCACGGATCAGCCAGATCATCATGGGCATCGACTCGATCGGTGCCGGCTTCAACCCGCATCTGCGCTCCGATCTGTCGCCGGTCACCGCGGCCATCAGTGCACTGGTGTTACCCAGCGCCTTCCGGCCGATCCCGGATCCCGGCACGCCCACCGGCTCCCGCTGGGAGATGGACCCGACGTTGTTGGTGTCGGCCAAGGTGACCGATGACGCGCCGTTCACCGTCACCTACCGGATTCGGCCCGAGGCGTCCTGGACCGACAACGCACCGATTGCCGCCGACGACTTCTGGTACCTGTGGCAGCAGATGGTCAGCCAGCCGGGCGTCGTCGACCCGGCCGGTTATGACCTGATCACCGGGGTCCACTCCGTCGACGGCGGCAAGCAGGTGGTGGTCACCTTTGCCAAGCCGTATCCGGCCTGGCGGGAGCTGTTCTCCAATATCCTGCCGGCGCACATCGTCAAGGACGTGCCCGGCGGCTTCCCGGCCGGACTGGCCCGGGCGCTGCCGGTCACCGGCGGCCAGTTCCGGGTGGAGAACATCGACCCGCAGCGCGACGCGATCCTGCTCGCCCGAAACGACCGCTACTGGGGCCCACCGGCCAAGCCGGATCTGGTCCTGTTCCGCCGGGCCGGGTCGCCGGCCGCCCTGGCCGACTCCATGCGCAACGGTGACACCCAGGTGGCCCAGGTGCACGGCGGCTCGGCCGCCTTCGCCCAACTGTCGGTGATCCCGGGAGTGCAGACCTCCCGCGTCGTGACCCCGCGGGTGATGCAGCTGACGCTGCGGGCCGCCGAACCCAAGCTGGCGGACGTGCGGGTCCGCCGGGCGCTGCTGGGGCTGCTGGACGTCGGGCTGTTGGCCACCGTGGGTGCCGGCAGCGACAACACCGTCACCCTGGCCCAGGCCCAGATCCGCACGCCCAGCGACCCCGGTTACGTGCCGACTGCGCCGCCGGCCATGTCCGACTCGGCGGCGCTCGCGCTGCTGCAGGCGGCCGGCTACCGGGTCGAGAAGGATGCGCCCCCGTCCGCGCTGGTTCCACCCGCCGGTGCCCAGCCCCCCGTGGCGCACCCGCCGGAAGTCACCCGGGGGCGAATCAGCAAGGGCGGCGAACAGCTGACACTGGTCATCGGCGTGGCGGCCAACGATCCGACGTCGGTGGCCGTGGCCAACACCGCCGCCGACCAACTGCGCAACGTGGGCATCGCGGCCACCGTGCTGCCGCTGGACCCGGTCAAGCTCTACCGCGAGGCGCTGGTAACCCATCAGGTCGACGCCATCGTCGGCTGGCAGCAGGCCGGCGGCGACCTGGCCACGCTGCTGGCTTCGCGATACGGCTGTATTGCGCTGGAGACCACCACCGTGCCGACGTCCGGCACCCCGTCCCCGTCGCCGGCGCCGAAGTCGCCACCACCACCGGTCGCCGCGCCGACCACGCCGACGTCGAAGGCTCCGCCGCGCCCGGCCGGTTCGGGGGCGCTGGTGCAGGCACCGTCGAACATCACCGGCGTCTGCGACCACAGCATCCAGGACGAGATCGATGCGGCACTCGACGGCAGCAAGCCCATCGGTGAGGTGATCACGGCCGTCGAACCCCGGCTGTGGAACATGGCGACGGTGTTGCCGATCCTGCAGGACACCACGATCGTGGCCGTCGGCCCGAGCGTGACCAACGTCAGCCTGTCCGGCGCGGTGCCGGTAGGCATCGTCGGTGACGCCGGAATCTGGGTGAAGCGGCCCTGACGGCCGTCGCCAAAGATTAGCCGAAGCAAATACTTCCGGTTTGCTGAGAGATCGGCTCCGTAGTGGCCGCGCGGCCGGTCGACAGGGCTAGGGTCGCAAGTCGGGGAGGTTCATCATGAGGGGTGCCAGCGAGCCGTCGTCCGGCCCGCAATCGAACCGATCCGCGTCTTGCGCACAGATAACGCTTGGTTATTATTAAGCAGCTTGCGCCGGACACCTGGAGAGGATGGTTGATGGAACACCTCGCTTACCGGTGCGCGACCGTAGCGGCTGCGGCCCTGGCCGTCGGCGGGTTGGTCGCCGTGCTGACTCCGACGACCCCGTCCCTGCCTGACGTGCAGATTCGCGACTTCGCCCTGGCCGGACTGCCCACCGGGCACGTGGATCCGGGCGCGGGGATCGATGTGGCCGAGAACCACTACGGCCCTAGTAGCGTCAGCGCCGCCGACTTCGACCCACAGCAGATCAACCTGGGCGATGTGCTCTACAGCCGCGGCGAGGATGACCTCGGTACCGGCTCGGAGTTCAACACCGGTGACCTCGAGCATGAGTTGAGCGCCATCCTCAGCGCAGGCGGGGGACTGGATCCGCAGACCGTGCTGGGCGCCGTGCCCGTGGTCGACCTCGGTGCCGTGACCCCGTCGGTCGGTGGTGCGGTCGGCGGAAGCGAACAGGCTGTCAACAGCGCGGTGGCCACCACCTCCACCGCCATCTGGGCGCTGATGACCGGCCTGCCGGCGCTGCAGCAGACGTTCAACGCCGGCGTGGTGGCAATCGAACAAGAACTGAACAACTCGCTGGTCGCTGCCCAGGAGGCTGCCGCGGAAAAGCTGTTCGGTGACAACCCTGAAGTCAGTGACGCCGTGAACTGGATCTTCACCCTCAACAACACGGTGCTGGCGCACAACGAAGCCGCGTTCAACAGCCTGTTCGGCATCGACTACGACCCCCACAGCGCCCTGCTCGGCAACATGGACCCGGGCCTCGCCGAGGCCGACTGGAGCACCCTGCTGCAGTTCAGCCCGGACGATTTCAACGAGATCGTCAACGCCATCCAGGCCGACAACCTCTGGCTGCTGTTGGGCAACATCGACTGGGCAAGCCTGTTCGCCGGCCTCTTCTGATCTGCACGGTAGGGTTCGGCCGGTGTCAGAACTGACCCCCCGGCTGTTGTTCGTGCACGCCCATCCCGACGACGAGACGCTGACCACCGGGGCAACGATTGCCCACTACGCCGCCCGTGGCGCCGAGGTGCACGTCGTCACCTGCACTCTCGGCGAGGAGGGCGAGGTCATCGGGGACCGCTGGGCGCAGCTGGCGGTGGATCACGCCGACCAGCTCGGCGGTTACCGGATTGGCGAACTCGCCGCCGCGCTGCGCGAACTGGGCGTCGGCCCGCCGCAATTCCTCGGCGGCGCCGGACGCTGGCGGGATTCCGGCATGGACGGCACCCCGGCCCGGCGACAGCAGCGGTTCATCGACGCCGACGACGCCGAGACGGTCGCGACGCTGGCCGCCGTCATCCGGCGGGTGCGTCCGCACGTGGTGGTGAGTTACGACCCCAGCGGCGGATACGGCCATCCCGACCATGTGC
This sequence comes from Mycobacterium sp. NGS16, assembly GCF_059813225.1. Lineage (NCBI taxonomy): Bacteria > Bacillati > Actinomycetota > Actinomycetes > Mycobacteriales > Mycobacteriaceae > Mycobacterium > Mycobacterium sp. NGS16. The sequence goes on along the minus strand of NZ_JCALEE010000004.1, from coordinate 144,810 downwards.
ACGCCCACCACATCACCACCGCGGCCGTCGCAGCCGCAGCAGGCGACACCGCCGGATCCGGCCCGGCCTGGGCCACGCCGAAGTTCTATTGGACGGTGACCGCCGCCAGTGCATCGCGGGCGGCCCGGCGGGCCCTGCGGGACAGCGACTGCTTGCCGCACTGGACGCTGCCCGGGGAGCCCGGCCCCGCCGGGGAGTTTCCCGACGACCGGATCGACGCCGTCATCGAGGCTGCCGCATCGCGCCCGGCCAAGGTGGCGGCCATGGCGGCGCACGCCACCCAGGTCACCGTCGGGCCCACCGGCCGGGCGTTTGCGTTGTCCAACAACGTGGCTCAGCCGATCGTGGACGCCGAACACTACGTGCTGGCCGCCGGCAGCGCCGGTCCGCGGGATGGGCGGGGCTGGGAAACCGACCTGCTGGCCGGACTTGAGCTCAGCGCCGCCGGGCACGGGGTAAGCTCCTGCTGAACCATCTCCCACGTAGAGGTAAAGGGCATAGGCATGGATCCCGATCTGGACCCGAACTTGGAGCACTGGCAGTGGTGGCTGGACAGCTTCCAGTGGATGGTCGGTTCGATGGTCAGCCAGCTGGACAGCATCCCCACTTGAGCCCCGTCGCGCCGCTCACCGAGCCCGCGAGGAATACCGATACGCCGGGTTCGCCCGTCAACTACCCGGTACTGGCTCTGCTGGCCGTCGACGGCGTCCTCTGTGCAGTGTCGACCGCCCTGCTGCTACCCGCGCACATCGGCGCCGTCCCGTTCCCGCTCAGCGCCCTGGTCGGGGGCCTGGTCAACACCGGACTGGTGTGGGTCGCGCTGCGCTGCACGTCGTCGCTGCGGTTGGCCGCGCTGCCGCTGTGGGCCTGGCTGCTGACGATCGCGCTGATGACGTTCGGCGGCCCCGGTGACGACCTGATCTTCGCCGACCGCGGTGTGATGGCCTACGGCGTGTTATTGATGATCGTGCTGGGCAGTGCACCGCCCGGGTGGCTGCTGTGGCGGCGCCGCCAGGCGCTGACCGCGCGCCGGCCGGCCGGCGAACCCTGAGGACCGGGCCGACGCGACCTGCGCTCGTCGGGGCGGTTGGCGCGGCGGCTACTGTGGCGCGTATGGCATGCGCGAGATTCCGGATGCGGGCGGAGCGCGGATGACGCACCCGTCGGCGCTGCGACGTGTCCTGCGGCGGGCCCGCGACGGCGTCCTGCTCAACGTCGAGGAAACCGCCATCGCGATGAGTGCGCGCGGTACCGACCTGGCTGACCTGTGTGCCAGCGCCGCGCGGGTGCGAGACGCCGGCCTGGTGTCCGGCGGCCGGCGCGGGCCGGGTGGCCGGCTGCCGGTCAGTTACTCGCGCAAGGTGTTCATCCCGGTCACCCACTTGTGCCGCGACACCTGCCATTACTGCACCTTCGTCACGGTGCCGGGGGTGCTGCGAGCACAAGGCAAGCAGATGTACCTGGGGCCCGACGAAATCCTCGAGATCGCCCGCCGCGGCTCCGAATTGGGATGCAAGGAGGCGCTGTTCACCCTGGGTGACCGGCCCGAGGAGCGGTGGCCCGAAGCGCGGCAGTGGCTCGACGAGCGCGGCTACGACAGCACGCTGGCCTATGTACGTGCGATGGCCATCCGGGTGCTGGAGGAGACCGGTCTGCTGCCGCATCTGAACCCCGGGGTGATGAGCTGGTCGGAGATGTCGCGGCTCAAGCCGGTGGCGCCGTCGATGGGCATGATGCTGGAGACCACGTCGCGGCGGCTGTTCGAGACCAAGGGCATGGCGCACTACGGCAGCCCCGACAAAGAGCCGGCGGTGCGGCTGCGCACGCTGGCCGACGCGGGCCGGCTCTCGATCCCGTTCACCACGGGCCTGCTGGTCGGCATCGGTGAGACCCTGGCGGAACGTGCCGACACCGTGCACGCGATCCGCAAGGTGCACAAGGAGTTCGGGCACATCCAGGAAGTGATCGTGCAGAACTTCCGGGCCAAGGAGCACACGGCGATGGCCTCGACGCCCGACGCCGGCTTCGAGGATTTCCTGGCCACGGTAGCCGCGACCAGGCTGGTGCTGGGCCCCAAGATGCGGGTGCAGGCGCCGCCCAACCTGGTGTCGGCCGACGAATGTCTGGCATTGATCGGCGCCGGGGTCGACGACTGGGGCGGGGTGTCGCCGCTGACCCCGGACCATGTCAATCCGGAGCGGCCCTGGCCGGCGTTAGACGACCTGGCCGCGATCACGCAGCGCGCCGGCTATGACCTGGTGCAGCGGCTCACCGCTCAACCCGATTACGTGCAGGCCGGTGCGGCGTGGATCGACCCCCGGGTGCGCCCGCACGTCGCGGCGCTGGCCGACCCGGACACCGGGTGGGCGCGCGACGTCAACCCGGTCGGGCTGGCGTGGCAGGAACCCGATGACGTGCAGTCCACCGGCCGGGTGGACCTGCACACCGCGATCGACGTCGACGGGCGGGCGACCGAGACCCGCAGCGATCTCGGTAGTGCCTTCGGGGACTGGGAGTCGATCCGCGAACAGATTCACGAGTTGGCGGCAAGGGCGCCGGAACGTGTCGACACCGATGTGCTGGCCGCGCTGCGCTCGGCGGAACGCGACCCGGCCGGCTGCACCGACGCCGAATATCTTGCCCTGGCCACCGCGGACGGTCCGGCCCTGGACGCCGTTGCGGCACTGGCGGATTCACTGCGCCGCGACGCCGTCGGCGATGACGTGACCTATGTGGTCAACCGCAACATCAACTTCACCAACGTCTGCTACGTCGGCTGCCGGTTCTGTGCATTCGCCCAACGCAAAGGTGATGCCGACGCCTTTTCGCTGTCCAACGCAGAGGTCGGGGAACGGGCCTACGAAGCGCACCTGGCCGGCGCCACCGAGGTCTGCATGCAGGGCGGGATCGACCCCGAGCTGCCGGTCACCGGTTATGCCGATCTGGTGCGCGCGGTCAAAGCACGGGTGCCGTCGATGCACGTGCATGCGTTCAGTCCGATGGAGATCACCAACGGGGTGTCCAAGAGCGGCTTGAGTATTCGTGAGTGGCTGATCAGCCTGCGCGAGGCCGGCCTGGGCAGCATCCCGGGCACCGCCGCGGAGATCCTCGACGACGAGATCCGCTGGGTGCTGACCAAGGGCAAGCTGCCGACCTCGATGTGGGTCGAGGTGATCACCACCGCGCATGAGGTCGGACTGCGGTCCAGCTCGACGATGATGTACGGCCACATCGATTCGCCGCGGCACTGGATCGGCCACTTCCGGGTGCTGCGCGACATCCAGGACCGCACCGGCGGTTTCACCGAATTCGTCCCGCTGCCGTTCGTGCACCAGAGTTCCCCGCTGTATCTGGCCGGTGGGGCGCGGCCCGGGCCGAGCCACCGGGACAACCGTGCGGTGCACGCGCTGGCGCGGATCATGCTGCACGGCCGCATCCCCAACATCCAGACCAGCTGGGTCAAGCTGGGCGTGGAACGCACCCAGGTGATGCTCAACGGTGGGGCCAACGATCTGGGCGGCACCTTGATGGAGGAGACCATCTCCCGGATGGCCGGCTCCGAGCACGGGTCGGCCAAGACCATCGCCGAGTTGGTTGCGATCGCCGAGGGCATCGGCCGCCCGGCTCGGCAGCGCACCACCGACTACGCGCCCATTCCTGCGCTCGACGGGGGCACGTCCCCGCAAGCGGGGGACCCCCAGCTCGCGCACTGAGGGGCCTACAGGCGCGCCGCCAACTCGGTGCCCTGCTTGATGGCCCGCTTGGCGTCCAGCTCGGCCGCCAGCGCCGCCCCGCCGATCACGTGCGGGTGCACGCCGCGTTGACGCAGTCCGTCCTCGAGGTCGCGCACCGACTCCTGCCCGGCGCAGATCACCACGTTGTGCACGGCCAGCACCTGGCGGCGCGCCCTCTTCGGGCCGTAGCTGATGTGCAGCCCGTCGTCGTCGATCCGCTCATAGTTCACCCCCGAGAGCTGTTGGACGCCTTTGGCTTTCAGCGATGCCCGGTGCACCCAGCCGCTGGTCTTGCCCAGCTTGCGGCCTTGGGCTCCCGCGGTGCGGGCCAACAGGTAGACCTGTCGCGCCGCCGGCGCCGGATCCGGCGGCAGCAGTGCCCCGGGGGCGTCCCAGGGGTTGGCGGCGCCCCACTCGGTCTTCCACTCCTTGAGGTTGCGCGTCGGTGAGGACTCCGGGTTCTCCACGACCAGGAATTCGCTGACGTCGAAGCCGATTCCGCCGGCGCCGATCACCGCCACCGACGCTCCGACCGGCCGACCGGTGATGGCCTCGGCGTAGGTCAACACCATCGGATGCTCGATGCCGGGGATCTGCGGGATCCGCGGCTTGACGCCGGTGGCCAGGATCACCTCGTCGAAGCCGGTCAATTCGTCGACGTGGGCGCGGCAGCTCAGCCGCACCGTCACCGCATACTTGTCGAGCATGGTGGTGTAGTAGCGAATCGTCCCGGCGAACTCCTCTTTGCCCGGAATCCGCTTGGCCAGATCGAATTGGCCGCCGATGAACTCGTTCGCCTCGAACAGTGTCACCTGGTGGCCGCGCTCGGCGGCCGTCACCGCCGCCGACAGCCCGGCTGGCCCGGCGCCCACCACCGCGATGCGCCGACGGCGCCGGGTCGGGCTGAGCACCAGCGTGGTCTCGTGGCCGGCCCGGGGATTGACCAGACACGAGACCTTCTTGTGCACGAAGGCATGGTCCAAACAGGCCTGGTTGCAGGCGATGCAAGTGTTGATCTCGTCGGCCCGGTCGGCAGCGGCCTTGCGCACCCAGTCGGGGTCGGCCAGCATCGGGCGGGCCATCGAGATCAGCTGGACCGAGGTCTCGGCGAGGATCTGCTCGCCCGCCTGCGGCATGTTGATCCGGTTGGAGGCCACCACCGGGATGCTGACGTGGTCGGCGACCGCGTGGGAGATGTCGACGAAGGCGCCGCTGGGCACCGACGTCACGATGGTCGGCACCCGCGCCTCATGCCAGCCGAAGCCGGAGTTGATCAGGGTGGCCCCGGCCGCTTCGACTTCGGTGGCCAGCGCGAGGATCTCATCCCAGCGCTGGCCCCCCTCGACGTAGTCGGCCATCGACAGCCGGTAGCAGATGATGAAATCCGGTCCCACCGCCGCGCGGGTGCGGGCCACAATCTGCACCGGGAACCTGCGCCGGTTGGCCGCGGTGCCGCCGTAACGGTCGGTGCGGTTGTTGGTACGCGGCGCGAGGAACTGGTTCAGCAGATATCCTTCGCTGCCCATGATCTCGACGCCGTCGTACCCGGCTGCACGGGCCAGCTCGGCCGCCCGGGCGAAGTCGGCGATGGTCGATTCCACGCCCCGCAGCGACAGCGCACGTGGCCGGAACGGGTTGATCGGCGCTTTGATCGCCGATGCGCTGACCGAAAACGGATGGTAGGCATAGCGTCCCGCGTGCAGGATCTGCAGCAGGATCTTGCCGCCCGCCTCGTGCACCGCGTCGGTGACGCGCCGGTGGCGGCGTGCGTCGGCGGCGGTGATCATCGCCGAGGCGAATGGCAGCAGCCAACCCGTCCGGTTCGGTGCATAGCCGCCGGTGATGATCAAACCGACGCCGCCGCGAGCCCGCTCGGCGAAGTAGGTGGCCAGTTTGCCGATGTCGGAAGCGCGGTCCTCCAGGCCGGTGTGCATCGAACCCATCACCACCCGGTTGTTCAAGGTGGTGAACCCGAGGTCCAACGGGGACAACAGAATCGGGTAGGGAGTTGTCACAGTGCCTCCTGGACTTCATCGAGCCAGTCGATTGCGCTTTGCTCCGCCTGAATTCCGCCGCGCAGCACCAGGTACTGGTGCAGGGCGGACCCGGTCAGCGAGCCGGGGTCCGGGAATTGCTTCTTTTCCAGGGCTCGGTAGACGTCCAGCCGCGTGGCGCGCTCGGCGCGCAAGGTGACCGCCTGCTCGCGGACCGCGGCGGCGTCGCCGTAGCAGGCGCCGCGGACCTTGACCGCCAGCTCGCGGAGACGGTTGTCCACCACTGAGCTCCCGCGACCGGCGAGCGGTGCAGCGAGCCAGCGGGCCAACTCGGCCCGGCCCGCGTCGGCGACGGTGTAGACCTTCTTGTCGGGACGGCCATGCTGGCTCACCTCGGTGGCGCGCACCCAGCCCTCGGCCTCCATGGTGCGCAGCGTGCGGTAGATCTGCTGGTGGGTGGCGCTCCAGAAGTAGCCGATCGAGCGGTCGAATCGGTGGGCCAGCTCATAGCCGGAGCCGGCCTGCTCGCTCAGCGACACCAGGATCGCGTGGGGAAGCGCCACGGGCGCGAGCATAAGCACGGCGCCCGGCCCTATGCAACTTGTTGCACTGCAACTGGGCGCATAGGCAGGTGGGTCGTGCCAGCGGCGGTGCCGGCGCGGTTACTATCAGGAACCGATGAATCCGCCGCGTTCCGCCGTCGCCCCGTGAGCCCCGTGCACGGCGGCAGATCAGCCGCGCTGCCGACCTTCCCGTGGGATACGTTGGCCGAGGTGACGGCGCGGGCCAAGGCGCATCCCGACGGCATCGTCGACCTGTCGGTGGGCACCCCCGTCGATCCCGTGGCGCCGGTCATCCGAGCGGCCTTGGCGGCGGCTTCGTCGGCGCCGGGATATCCGACCACCGCCGGCACTGCTCAGCTGCGGGCGTCGGCGATCGCCGCACTTGACCGCCGCTACGGGATCACCGGAGTCGCCGAGTCGGCGGTACTGCCGGTGATCGGCACCAAGGAGCTCATCGCCTGGCTGCCGACCCTGCTGGGTCTCGGCGGCGACGACATGGTCGTCGTTCCGGAACTGGCCTACCCGACCTACGAGGTGGGCGCCCGGCTGGCCGGGGCGGTGTGGGTGCGCAGTGACGCCCCGGACCGCCTCGGCGGTGCGCCGCCGGCCCTGGTGTATCTGAACTCACCCAGTAATCCCACCGGGGCCATCCTGAGAGCCGACGAGCTCCGTGCCCTGGTCGGCTGGGCCCGCCAGCACCGGGTGCTGCTGGTCTCCGACGAGTGCTACCTGGGGCTCGGTTGGGACGCCGAACCGCGTTCGGTGCTGCACCCGCAGGTCTGCGACGGCGACCACCGCGGCCTGCTGGCCGTGCACTCACTGTCCAAGACCTCCTCACTGGCCGGCTATCGGGCCGGTTTCGTCGCCGGCGACGAAACCGTGGTGGCCGAACTGCTCGCGGTGCGCAAACACGCCGGGATGATGGTGCCGACCCCGGTGCAGGCGGCGATGGTCGCCGCCCTCGACGACGACGCACACGAGCGTGAACAGCGCGACCGCTATGCCCGCCGCCGTGAGGTGCTGCTGCCGGCGATGCGCGCGGCCGGCTTCCGCATCGACCACTCCCACGGCGGGCTGTATCTGTGGGCCACCCGCGGCGAGGCGTGCCGGCGCACCGTCGGCTGGCTGGCCGAGCGCGGAATCCTGGTGGCGCCGGGGGAGTTCTACGGCCCAGCCGGCGCCGAGCACGTCCGGGTGGCGTTGACCGCCACCGACGAGCGGATCGCCGCGGCGGCCGACCGGCTGCGGTCGGCTCGCTAAGCCACGGCTTTGCGGCGCAGAATCGGTAGCACCCCCTCGGCGAACCAATAGGCCTCCTCCAGAGCGGGTAGCCCGACAGAATGAACTCGTCGAATCCCAGCGAGTAGTACTCCCAGATCAGATTCGCGACTTCCTGGTGGCTGCGCACCGGCGCGGTTCCTGCGCAGCCCCAGACCAGGCCCACACCCGCCCACAGATTCGGGTAGATCTCCAGTCTGTCGGTCCGGCCGCCGTGCAGTGCCGGCATTCGTCGCTGCCCCTCGGAACGGGCATGCAGTGCAGTGGATTTCGCGATCTGATCCGGCGACAGCTCGCTCAGCAATTCCTCGGCGACGGCCCAGGCCGCCCAGGCTGATCGCGGCGCCGCGATGGGCGTCAAGGTCTGGTTCAACGGGCATCCTCTACGTGTTCGCCGGCATGAACGCGCCAGCAACACTGCGGCACAGTCGAAGACGAGGTTATGGTTGAGGTCCCGAAACTGACAATGGTTTGAATTGCCGTGAATGGAATCGATTCGGCGACCTACCGGATATGTGGCCCGGGTTTACCGCACCGCGAGATTCTATCTTCCGGCTGGCGGCGCCAACTGCTCCGCCGGGGAGTGCTCCCCGGGAACCGGAGCGCCGCCGTGTCGGCGGATTCGCGCAGGTGATAGCTGTGGGGTGGGCCTGTTCGGCGGCGCGGAGAGCCACTCGCCGCTGTGCGGCGGCGCCGGCGGGCGTTCGGGCCAGGTGCACCGCTGGCGGCCGTCGGGGTGCGCCGATCGTATTAGCGTCAGCACAAATCGACCGCCGCAGACGGCGACACAGAGTTCTCGAGCGCGGCGGGGTTTCGGTCCGGCGACAGGCGCGAGGGGTTTGTGGTGATGGATTTCGGAGCGTTGCCGCCTGAGATCAATTCGGCGCGGATGTATTCCGGTGCCGGGTCGGCACCGTTGCTGGGCGCCGCATCCGCCTGGGGGGCTCTTGCCGAGGAATTGCATTCGGCGGCGGAGGTTTACCAGTCGCTGGTCTCCGAGATCGCCGATGCCTCGTGGTGGGGTCCGTCGGCGATGGCGATGCTGACCGCCGTCGGTCCCTACGTGTCGTGGATGAGTGCGACAGCCACCCTTGCCGAGCAGGCGGGCGACTACGCCCGAGCCGTGGTCGGCGCCTACGAGCTGGCCTACGCCGCCACCGTTCCGCCGGCGGAGGTGGCTGCGAATCGCAGCCTGCTGAGTCTTCTCGTCGCCACAAATTGGCTGGGGCAGAACACCTCTGCGATCGCGGCCACCGAAGCGCAGTACGCCGAGATGTGGGCACAAGACGCCGCGGTGATGTACGGGTATGCCGGAGCCTCGCGCATCGCGTCGATGGTCACCCCGTTCGACACACCGCCGGTGACCACCGCGGCGGGCGGCGAAGACCGTCAGCAGACAGCCGTAACGCGGGCCGTCGGGTCGGCGGCCCAGCAGCGGGCCTGGACGGATCTGGTAGCCACGATCCGCGACGTGTTGGAGAGGCTGTCGGTGTCGCCGTCGCATTCGGCGACATGGGACGAGCTCAAGGCAAACCTGCCGCAGATTCTGAAGAACTTCACCACCAGCGAACAGATTGTGCAGCGTCTCGCCTCCACCCCGGCCAACATCCTCGGCATCTCGAAAGGGCTTGTGCCACCAGCGCCGTCCCCGGCGCCGCCGGTGGCTGCACCGGTCGTCCCGGCGCTTCCGGCGGCGGTCGGCGCGGCCGGGCCGGCGGGCGCGCCGTCGGCCGGCTTGGGTCGAGCCGGAACCGTCGGCAAGTTGTCGGTGCCCGCCAGCTGGGCCGGCGCGGCGCCCGCGCCAGGTCCGGAGACCATCGCGCCGCAGCCGGTTCCGGCGTCCACTGCTGTCGAGAACCAACCCAAGGGCCTGCTGCGCGGGATGCCGATGAGCGCCGGCGTTCCCCGGCGCAGCGAAGGCTACGTCAACCGATACGGGTTCCGGTACAACGTGTTACCGCACCACCCGGCCGGTGGCTAGCTAGCTGATTGCGCCAAAGACATTACCCGCGTTGGGATTCTTTCTCAGTTGCGCTGTTTGCATGATGCGGATTGCGCCACCCTTCCGGGGTGTTTGCACTGGTCAGGGTGGCTGCGTGGACTTTCGCTTAACGGGGCGTGGCGCGGGAGCGGAGCGTCGCGTCGGCAGCTCCGGTAGGCGACGGTAGCCACGAATCCGCTTAGTCTGCCAGGTAACAGATCCGGTGAAGTGCGATGGCGCTGAAAGCAATTAGGAGCACAAGGATGTCGTTCGTCAACACACAACCTGAAGCATTGGCGGTCGCTGCCAGTGGCTTGCGCGGTATCGGCTCGGTGGTGGCCGCGCAGAACGCGGCTGCGGCAGGCCCGACCACGGTGCTGCCGCCGGCCGCGGCCGACGAGGTATCGGCGTTGACCGCAGCGTTGTTCGCCGCTCATGCCCAGGCCTATCAAGAGGTCAGCGCACAGGCCGCCGCGATCCACGAGGCGTTCGTCCGAACCTTGGCACTGAGCTCCGACTCGTATGCGGTGACCGAAGCGGTCAACGCCGCCGTGGCGAGTTAGCGCGCGGCAATGGATTTCGGGTCGTTGCCGCCGGAGGTCAACTCCGCGCGCATGTATTCCGGTGCCGGCTCCTCGCCGCTGGTCGCCGCTGCCACGGCGTGGAGCAAGCTCGCCGCCGAGCTGAACTCGGCCGCCACCGGCTATGAGCAGATCGTCACCGGCCTGACCGGCGAGGATTGGCTCGGACCGGCGTCGGCGTCGATGGCACAGGCCGTTGCGCCGTATGTGGAATGGATGAACGCCACCGCCGCGCGGGCCGAGCAGGCCGCAACCCGGGCCCGGCGGGCCGCCACCGCCTACGAGACCGCGCTGGCCGCCACCGTGCACCCGGCCGACGTCGATGCCAATCGCAGTCGATTGTCGTCCCTGGTGTCCACGAACGTGCTGGGCCAGAACACGCCTGCGATCGCGGTGACCGAGGCGGACTACGGAGAGATGTGGGCACGCGATAGCGCCGCCATGTACGGGTATGCCGGCCAGTCGGCGTCCGCGTCGCAGGTGGCCCCGTTCAGCACGCCCGACCCGATGACCGCAAACGAATCGCCGACCGCGCAACTGGTCTCCGCCGTCCAATCGGCGCTGGCGAGCCTGGCATCGCCGGCGTCGTCGGCAGCGGACTCGTCGACGTCGCCGCTGGACAGCATGCTCAGCGACCTCTACACGATGGTGGGTCTGAAGTACACCCCCGGCAGTCCGATCGCCAACCTGCTGGCCCCCTGGACGTCCTATGTCGCGCCGACGCAGAGCAGCATCGCGATCGCGCACTTCTCCACCGGCGCCGTCAACAGTGGGGTCGCCTTGTCGAAGGCGCTGGCGCCGGCTACTGCCGCGGCGAAGGCTGCCGGTGATGGCGCCAAGGCGGCCGCCGGGGCCGTTCCGGCGGCGCTGCCGGCGGCCGGCTTGGGCGCCCAGCTCGGCGGCGCCGCGCCGGTGGCCGCGGGCGTCGGCAACGCCGTGGCGGCCGGGCGCCTGTCGGTGCCGGCCAGCTGGGCGGCGGCCGGCCCGGCGGCGGGGCCGGTCGCGCCGATACCGGTCAGCACCGTCTCGGCCATCAGCCCGGATGTCGAAGGGTCCGGAAATCTGATGGGCGGGATGCCGCTGGCCGGTGCCGGCGCCGGAGGACGGGGATCCGGCCCCCGCTACGGCTTTGCGCCCAAGGTCATGGCCCGCCCGTTCTCCGCCGGCTGACCGGCTAAGGCTCGGCCGGTGACGCCCCGCAGCCACCGGTCAGAATCCGCGCGATCGCATCGTGTTCGGCCTGGGTGACCCACAGGCCATAACCGGACTTCACCTCGACGATGCGGGAGACATAGGCGCAGCGGTAGGACTTGTTGGGCGGCAACCAGGTTGCCGCGTCGCCGTCGCCTTTCTGCTCGTTGATCGGCCCGCTGGTGGCCTGCAGGTTCAGCGGATCATTGGCGAAGTTGCGCCGGGTGAGTTCGTCCCAGGCCTGCGCGCCTTTCTGCCAGGCATCCGACAACGCCACCACATGGTCGATCTGCACCGCCCGGGAGGTGCCCCGACCGCGCTGGAAGGCGATCGCGGTGCCGGTGTAGGGATCGTTCAACACACCGGAGGCCACCACGCAATCGTTTGTGCCCGGCTTGATCTCGATGTCGACCAGGTCGCGGCGCAGGATGTCGTTGCGGGTGTCGCAGCCGTTGTGCCCGTCGGGCACCGACACGTCGTCGCTCCAGGCCTGGCCGAACAGTGCGCGTTCATAGCCGGTCTTGGGGGCGCGGCCCTTGATCGGCAGGGCGTCGAGCTTGGCCAGTTCGACCGAGACGTCGGCGGCGCCGACCGCAACCGGGTCGGCGGGCGCGGGAGCGACCGGCGCGACGAGCGACAACGCGACCGCCGCCGCGGCATACCCCCGCCGCTTGCGTCGCTGGTCGCCCACGGCCACCTCCGCTGTCTTGGTGTGCTGGCCCGGACGGTATCAGCCCGCGCCGACAGCAGCGGCGGGCGCTTGCCGGGCGCAATAAGGTGAGTTGGTGCGCGTCCATCCCGAAGTCGCCGATGCGCTCGCCGCCGGGCGGGCCGTGGTGGCGCTGGAGAGCACGATCATCACGCACGGCCTGCCGCGGCCGGAGAACCTGCGCATCGCCGGCGAGATCGAGGACGCGGTGCGCTCGGCAGGCGCGGTGCCGGCCACCATCGCGATCCTCGGGGGCCAACCGCACATCGGTCTCGACGCGGATGCGCTGCACCATCTGGCGACCGGCGGCACAGCGCTCAAGGTCAGTGTCCGCGACATCGCGATGCTGGCCGCCGTGGGCGGCGACGGTGCGACCACGGTCGCCTCGACCGCGCATCTGGCGGCGGCGGCCGGCATCACGGTGTTCGCGACCGGCGGGTTGGGCGGGGTGCACCGCGGTGCACGCGAGAGCTGGGACGAGTCCGCGGACCTGGCGACGCTGTCGCGCACCCCGGTGCTGGTGGTCTGTTCGGGCGTCAAGTCGATTCTGGACATCGGCGCGACGCTGGAGCGGTTGGAGACGCTCGGGGTGGCGGTGATCGGCTACCGCACCGACCGCTTCCCGGCCTTCTACCTCGCCGACTCCGGTCACCCCCTGGACTGGTGGGTCCAGACCCCCAAGCAGGCCGCCGCGGTGCTGCGCGCCCGAGACCGGCTGGGCACCGACGGCTACGGGCTGGTGCTGGCCAACCCGATCGCCGCCGACGCCGAACTGGACCGTGCCCTGCATGATCGGGTGCTCGCCGACGGGCTGGCCGCGGCCGAGGCGGCGGGAGTGCGCGGCAAGGACGTCACACCGTTTCTGCTGGAACATTTTCACCGCGCAACCAGGGGCGCCTCCGTTGCCGCCAATGTCGCACTCGTGCTGGCCAATGCGCGGCTGGCCGGGGAGATCGCCGTCGCCTACGCGGCCGGCTGAACCTCTGACCGTCGCACCGATTCCGCGTAGCATAGGCCGTTATAAGCGCTGGTCTGGCCGGCACGTTTGCTGCCGACCGGGCTAGGACTTCGGCGGGAGGCGGCCGATGGCTGACGTGACCGACTGGAGAGTGACGGGCGTTCCCGGCAAGCCGCTGTCGCCGGTGCGCCCGTTCCCGCCCAGACGTGGGCCGCGCGGGGCCTGGGTCTACCGGGTCATCACCACCACCGACCACAAGCTGATCGGCATCTTGTACATGGTGACCACGTTCAGCTTCTTTCTGACCGGTGGTCTGATGGCGTTGCTGATGCGCACCGAATTGGCCGCGCCGGGACTGCAGTTCCTCTCCAACGAGCAGTACAACCAGTTGTTCACCATGCACGGCACCATCATGTTGCTGCTGTATGCGACCCCGATCGTGTTCGGTTTCGCCAACCTGGTGCTGCCATTGCAGATCGGTGCCCCCGACGTGGCCTTCCCGCGGCTCAACGCCTTCGCCTATTGGCTGTTTCTGTTCGGCGGGTTGATCGTCGTGGCCGGGTTCCTGACGCCGGGCGGCGCCGCCGATTTCGGCTGGACCGCCTACGCCCCGCTGAGCGGCCTGGCCCACTCGCCGGGGGCCGGGGCCGACCTGTGGATCATGGGCCTGGCGGTCTCGGGGCTGGGCACCATCCTGGGTGGGGTCAACATGATCACCACCGTGATCTGCATGCGCGCCCCGGGGATGACGATGTTTCGGATGCCGATCTTCACCTGGAACGTCCTGATCACCTCGATCATGGTGCTGATCGTGTTTCCGCTGCTGACCGCGGCCCTGCTCGGCCTAGCGGTCGATCGTCACCTGGGCGCGCACCTCTACGAGGCCGCGAACGGTGGAGCGCTGCTGTGGCAGCACCTGTTCTGGTACTTCGGCCATCCCGAGGTGTACATCGTCGCGCTGCCGTTCTTCGGCATCGTCACCGAGATCTTCCCGGTGTTCTCTCGCAAGCCGCTGTTCGGCTACACCCAGATGGTGTACGCGACGATGAGTATCGCGGGACTGTCAACGGCGGTGTGGGCGCACCACATGTTCGCCACCGGCGCGGTGCTGCTGCCGTTCTTCGCGGCGATGAGCTTCATGATCGCGGTGCCGACCGGGCTGAAATTCTTCAACTGGATCGGCACGATGTGGAAGGGCCAGTTGACGTTTGAGACGCCGATGCTGTTCTCGCTCGGGTTCGCGGTGACATTTTTGGCCGGCGGCCTGACCGGGGTGATGCTGGCCAGCCCGCCGCTGGACTTCCACGTCCACGACACCTATTTCGTGGTGGCGCACTTCCACTACGTGCTGTTCGGCACCATCGTGTTCTCGACGTTCGCCGGCATCTATTTCTGGTTCCCGAAGATGACCGGTCGGTTGCTCGACGAGCCACTGGGCAAGCTGCACTTCTGGCTGACGTTCATCGGGTTTCACACCGCGTTCCTGGTGCAGCACTGGCTGGGCAACATGGGCATGCCGCGCCGTTACGCCGACTACCTGCCCACCGACGGATTCCAGCCGTTGAACATCGTCTCCACCGTGGGAGCCTTCATCCTCGCCGCGTCGGTACTGCCGTTCTTGTGGAACGTCTTTCGCAGCTGGCGCTACGGTGAGGTCGTCACCGTCGACGACCCATGGGGCCACGGCAACGCGCTGGAGTGGGCGACCAGCTGCCCGCCGCCGCGGCACAACTTCACCGAGCTGCCCCGGATCCGTTCGGAGCGGCCCGCTTTCGAACTCCACTACCCGCACATGGTGCCCCGGCTGCGCGATGAACTCCACATTCGGCGCCGGGAGGACGTCACCGGGTGACGGCGGCGCCGCCGAGCGCGGCTATCGGCCGATGACCTTGGCAATGCACAGTTCCGGCTCGACGAACGGTTCCAACTCGGCGCGCAGAGCGGCTTGTCGGCCTTCGGTTGCCTCGGCATTGAGCAGTCCGCGTAGCAGGCCCAGATGCATGGCGCAGCTGACTTCCGGGTGCGACCGCGCTAAGTCACGGACCGGGCAGGCATGCAGCCGAATCGCGCGCTCGCGCCGGCCCTCGCCGGCGTCGGCCGCCTCGCTGAGCTGCGGACCGAAGCCCATGCGCTCGAAGACCAAGGCGATCTGGTCGGCGAGGTCGTCGACGCCGGGCTCGGCAGCCGTCCCGGTCGACTCGGCGGAATCGGCGGACTCGTCGTGGGCCAGGATCCTGCCGGCCCAGCGCCGGCCGGCCCGTTCGGCACGCTGCCGGCGCTCGGCGGCGGTATCGCCGAGCTCCATGGCGAGGATCTCGGCGAGGCTGCGGTAGTTCAACCGGTCGCGCACGGCGACGTATCCGG
Source organism: Mycobacterium sp. NGS16 (assembly GCF_059813225.1). NCBI lineage: Bacteria > Bacillati > Actinomycetota > Actinomycetes > Mycobacteriales > Mycobacteriaceae > Mycobacterium > Mycobacterium sp. NGS16. Next base: position 129,457 of record NZ_JCALEE010000004.1, on the reverse strand, counting down.
TGCGGGGGCGCCCGACGCCGTCCCGCTTGATCCGGGTGCGTGCGACGGAACCGTCCTCGCACAGCGCGTCGAGGTGGAACCGCACCGTGGTGACGTGCAAGCCCATCTGCCGGGCGATCTCGGTGGCATCCACCGCGCCGGTAGCACAGGAGACCAACCGCAGCACTCGTTCGCGCTGCTGATTCCGTGGCAACCGCTGACTGCGAGTGGCACCGCGCCGCGGGCCGGACTGGTCGTGCATCGGTGTACCTCTCGTTGACCTTTGTCCGCAAATTTAATGGAACAAATTCGTTGATACCAGTGCGGCGGCGCGGAGTTGCTCGGCGAATCGGTGGCGGCCGGCGGGACCGGTACGCGGTAACGTCGCTCAGGTGTTGCTGAGCTCGCTGGACACCGCCGCCGACGATATCGCCGATGCGGTGCGCATCGACAACACCGTGCTTAGCCGGGCCGACTTGAGCGCTGCCGCGGCCACCGTGCTCGAAGACCTCGGCGGCATAAGCCGGGTCGCCGTGCTGGCCACCCCGACGGCGTCGACCGTGCTGGCCGTCGCCGGTTGCCTGCTGGCCGGGTTGCCGGTAGTGCCGGTCCCCGCCGACGTCGGTGTCGCCGAACGCGCGCACATCCTGCGTGACTCGGGTGCGCAGGCGTGGCTGGGGGAGCGGCCCGACGATCTCGCCGGCCTGCCGCACATCCCGGCCCGGCGGGGCGCCGGATCGTCGCAGCACCCGCGCGAACAGGGTTCATTCGGCGGTTCCGGCTCTCCTGCGTCGAGCCTCGCTGAACCGCCGGGTGAAGACGACACCGCGCTGGTGATCTACACCTCGGGAACCACCGGGCCGCCCAAGGGCGTGCAGTTGAGCCGGCGGGCGCTGGCGGCGGATCTCGACGCGCTGGCCGAAGCCTGGCAGTGGAGCCCCGACGACGTCCTGGTGCACGGTCTGCCGCTGTATCACGTCCACGGTCTGGTGCTGGGCCTGCTGGGATCGCTGCGGGTCGGCAACCGGTTCGTGCACACCGGTAAGCCGACTCCGCAGGGCTATGCGGCCGCCGGGGGTTCGCTGTATTTCGGGGTGCCCACCGTGTGGTCGCGCGTGGTGGCCGACGCCGCTGCGGCCGAAGCGCTGCGGCCGGCGCGGCTGCTGGTGTCGGGCAGTGCGGCGCTTCCGGTTCCGGTGTTCGAGCGACTGCGCGCACTCACCGGTCATGCGCCCATCGAACGGTACGGCAGCACCGAATCGCTGATCACGTTGAGTACCCGCGTCGACGGTGAGCGCAGGGCCGGCTGGGTGGGCGTGCCGCTGTCGGGCGTGCAGACCCGTCTGGTCGGCGAGGACGGCGGGCCGGTGCCGCACGACGGAGAGACCATCGGGCGACTCGCGGTGCGCGGACCGACACTGTTCGACGGCTACCTCAACCTCCCGGAGGCGACCGCGGCGGCCTTCGACGCCGACGGCTGGTATCGGACCGGGGATGTCGCGGTCATCGACGCCGGCGGGATGCACCGGATCGTCGGCCGCGAATCGGTTGACCTGATCAAGTCCGGAGGTTTCCGGGTCGGCGCCGGCGAGATCGAGACCACCCTGCTCGGCCATCCCGGGGTGGCCGAGGTGGCCGTCGTCGGCCTGCCCGATGAGGACCTGGGCCAGCGCATCGTCGCGTTCGTGGTCGCCTCCCCGGACGGCGGGGCGCAACCCGATGACCTGATCGAGTATGTCACCCAACAGCTGTCGGCACACAAGCGACCGCGCGAGGTGCGGATGGTGGATGCGCTGCCGCGCAACGCAATGGGAAAGGTACTCAAGAAGGCGTTGCTGACGTAGGCTCGCTTGCGCGAACCGACACCAGAAGGGTGGCCCTGCTTGTGAAGCCTATGAAGCGATTCAGTCTCGCCGTAGCCGGCGTCCCGGCCGCCGTCCTGGTCGCCGGGATGTTCGTGCTCGGTGGCTGCTCGTCCGTCAGCAAGGTCATCAACAAAGGCGGCGACACCACCTGCGCAGAGTTCAACAGTCACGACGACGAGAAGCAGCGGTCGGAAGTCTCCAAGATGCTCAAGGACAAGAACGGCAGTGAGCCGTCCAACATGGAGCTTTCGGCGACACGGGTGGCGGTCAGCGCCTACTGCAAGACGATCGGCAAAGACAGCGACAAGATCAGTCGGGCGATGCTGTAGCCGCTTAGCGCGTCGACGTGCAGGGCCGAACCGCCCGCCTTACATCGCCTGATCCCGCAACAGCATCGGCGCCCTGCGCTCGGATGCGGTCACCGCAGGGGCCGGCCGGTTCCCAGGCTCGCATCGCGGCCTCGACTCCGTCGTCATCGAGGGCTGCCACCGGCAGCGGCAATTGGTCACTGCGGTAACGCATGCCGTCAAGCAGGATGCCCACATAGCGACGCCACAGGTCCGCGTCGACGTGGCCGGCGAACTCGCTCACCGTCCCGGCCAGCAGCCCGAAGATCGGCATGTCCGTACTCGACAGCTCGGGGCGCAACCGACCGTCGACCCGCGCTCGCTCCACGAGCGTCTTCAGGATGGGAACAAGTCGATCCTGGGCAGCCGTCACGCGATCGCCCCCGTAGGTCTTGCTGAACGCGATCTCCCGCAATCCCCGGTCGGTCGCGGTGATCTCGCACATCTGCTCGACGTACCAGACGAACCCCTGCCATGGGTCCGGTTGGCGCAGAGCAGATTCCGCCAAGTCTGCGAGCTGATGGAGGCCTTCTTCGAAGATCGCCTCGAGGAGCTCGTCTTTGGTGGCGAACCTCCGGTAGACGGTCCCGACCCCGACGCCCGCATGATGCGCCACGTCGTTGAGATTGGGCTCCAGGCCCTTGCTGGCAAACAGGTCGCGGGCCGCTGCCAGGATGCGCTCCCGATTGCGTTCGGCGTCCTTGCGCAGCGGCCGGCCGGTCGTCTCACTGGCGGTCACAACGGCCAAGTGTAATGCGCGCAACAGTGGAACCGGATTGACTTAATCCACTTACATAATTAGCTTAGCTACCTGGACGGAGACGGCGGCCGGGCCTGGTCAACGTCGGGAAGGGCGGACGATGAAAAGGCTGATCAGCCGTGTGTGGCTGCCCGCCTTGATCGTGGTGGCGGCCGCGGCAGGTGGCGTCGCAGTAGCGCAGCTGCGGACGGTGTTCGGATCGCATCCCGTCGTGGTGACCGATATTTCCTCGGACACCGCGGAGGACTTCAACCCCAAGTTCGTCAAGTACGAGGTCTTCGGCTCGGGGACCAGTGCCGTCATCAATTACATGGACCTGCAAGGCAAGCCGCAGCGGGTTCCGAGCACGCCGTTGCCGTGGACGCTGACCTTGCAAACCACCCTGCCTTCGGTGATGCCCAACATCCTGGCCCAGGGCGACGGCGACAGCATCACCTGCCGGGTCACCGTCGATGACGAAGTCAAACAGGAAAGGACGGCGACCGGAGTGAACGCCGAGACCTTCTGCTTTGTGAAGGCCGCATGACCGCCCCGACCGAACCCATTGCGGTGACCGGCCAGGCGGCGCACCCGCGGCTGCCCCGGTTCATCCGGAGGTTCGCCGTGCCGATCATCCTCGCGTGGATCGCGCTGATCGCCGTCTTGAACATCGTCGTTCCGCAGCTCGAGGAAGTCGGCAAGCTCCGTGCGGTGTCGATGAGTCCCAACGACGCCCCGTCGATGATCGCCACCAAGCGAGTCGGCAAGGTGTTTCAGGAGTATGACACTTCCAGTTCGGTGATGATCGTGCTCGAAGGCGACGAGCCGCTGGGCGCCGCAGCGCACGAGTTCTATGACCAGATGGTGCGCGATCTGCGTGCCGATACCGCCCACGTGCAGCATGTCCAAGACTTCTGGGGCGACACGCTGACCGCCAAGGGTGCTCAGAGCGCCGACGGTAAGGCCGCCTACGTTCAGGTCTACATCGCCGGCGACCAGGGCGAGACGTTGGCCAACGAGTCGGTGGAGGCGGTGCGCCACATCGCATCCGAGCGCCCCGCCCCCGCCGGCGTGAAGGCCTACGTGACCGGACCGGCGGCCACGAGCACCGACCAGAACCACGTCGGCGACAAGAGCATGGAGACCATCGAAATGCTCACGTTCGCCGTCATCACGGTGATGCTGTTGAGCGTCTACCGATCCATCATCACCACCCTGATCGTGCTGGTGATGGTCGTGCTCGAGCTGTCGGCTGCCCGGGGACTGGTGGCATTCCTGGGATTCCACAACCTGTTCGGCCTGACGACCTTCGCAACCAACATGCTGGTCACCTTGGCGATCGCCGCGTCCACCGATTACGCGATCTTCTTGATCGGTCGCTATCAGGAGGCGCGCAAAGCCGGCGAGGACCGGGAAGCCGCCTACTACAACATGTTCCACGGCACCGCGCATGTGGTGCTGGCCTCTGGGCTGACCATCGCCGGGGCGACGTTCTGCCTGCATTTCACCCGGCTGCCCTACTTCCAGACGATGGGCTTCCCGCTGTCGATCGGCATGGTGATCGTGGTCGCGGCGGCCTTGACGCTGGGGCCTGCGGTCATCGCGGTGGCCAGCCGCTTCGGCCGTATTCTCGAGCCCAAGCGCATCAGCCGATCCCGCGGCTGGCACCGGGTTGGGACCACCACCGTCCGCTGGCCCGGTGCAGTGTTGGTGGTCGCCGTCGCGGCGTCGCTGATCGGCCTGCTTGCGCTGCCCGGCTACTACACGTCCTACAACGACCGCATCTACCTGCCCGATGACGTGGCGGCGAATGTGGGCTACTCGGCGGCGTTCCGGCACTTCTCCCAGGCGAAGATGAACCCGGATCTGATGATGGTCGAAACCGACCGGGATCTGCGCAACCCGGCAGACTTCCTGGTGATCGACAAGATCGCCAAGGCGCTCAAGCACGTGCACGGGATCGCGCAGGTGCAGACCATCACCCGTCCCGACGGAGATCCGATCAAGCACTCGACGATCCCCTACACCCTCGGCCAGAGCGGCACCGCTCAGCTGATGAACAACGACTACATGCAGACCAATCTGGAGAATCTGCTCAAGCAGGCCGACGATCTGCAGGCCAGCATCGACTCGATGACCGAGATGATGAACATCCAGAAGGATCTGGCCGAGGTGTCCCAGCGGATGGCCGACAAGATGGCGAACACCGCGGTCGACATCGGGGAAATGCGCAATCACATGGCCGATTTCGACGATTTCTTCCGGGTGTTCCGCAACTACTTCTACTGGGAGCCGCACTGCTTCGACATCCCCATCTGCTGGTCTTTGCGGTCGATCTTCGACGCCCTGGACGGCGTCGACACGATGTCCGGTGACTTCGACGAGATCGTGCCCGACATGCAACGCATGGCCGAGCTGATGCCGAAGATGGTTGCTGTCATGCCGGCACAGATTCAGTCGATGAAGAACCAGAAGCAGACGTTGCTCAACCAGTACCAGGTGCAGAAGGCCCAGCAGGACCAGAACATGGCGATGCAGGAGAACTCCACCGCGATGGGCGAGGCGTTCGACGCCGCCAAGAACGACGACTCGTTCTACCTCCCACCGGAAGCCTTCGACACCGCCGACTTCAAACGCGGCATCAAACTGTTCATGTCGCCGGACGGACATGCGGTGCGGTTCACCATCATTCATCAGGGTGACCCGTTGACTCCCGAGGGCATCTCGCGCGTCGAAGCGCTCAAGGTCGCCGCGGCCGATGCGATCAAGGGCACACCGTTCGAGGGGGCCAAGATCTACCTCGGTGGCAGCGCCGCGATGTTCTACGACATGCAGCAGGGCGCCAACTACGACTTGCTGATCGTTGCGACCGCCGCGCTGATCCTGATCTTCATCATCATGATGGTGCTGACCCGCGCGGTCGTCGCTGCAACGGTGATCGTCGGCACGGTGGTGCTCAGTCTCGGCTCGGCGTTCGGGCTGTCGGTGGTGCTCTGGCAACACCTGGTGGGCATTCCCTTGCACTGGATGGTGCTGCCGATGTCGGTCATCGTCCTGCTCGCCGTCGGCGCGGATTACAACCTGCTGCTGGTCTCACGCATCAAGGAGGAGATCCACGCCGGCCTGCACACGGGCCTGATCCGCGCCATGGTCGGCACCGGCGCGGTGGTCACCGCAGCGGGTCTGGTGTTCGCCTTCACCATGGCGTCCATGGCGGTCAGCTCGTTGATCGTGATCGGCCAGGTCGGTACGACGATCGGACTGGGTCTGCTGTTCGACACGTTGATCGTCCGGTCCTTGATGACGCCGTCGGTCGCCACCCTGCTCGGACGCTGGTTCTGGTGGCCGCAGATCGTGCGTCCGCGCCCGGTTCCGCGGCCGTGGCCGCAACCGATCCAGCGGGAGCCAGAGCAGGCGCTGGTCTAACCCGGCGGTTCAGCGAGGCTCGACGGAGGAGAGGCGAAGCTGGGACCGCCGCATCAATCGAGCGGTTCAGCGAGGCTCGACGGAGGAGAGGCGAAGCTGGGACCGCCGCATCAATCGAGCGGTTCAGCGAGGCTCGACGGAGGAGAGGCGAAGCTGGGACCGCCGCATGGACCCGCTCGTCAGTTGGCGTGCAGGTCCTCGTTGAGCGCGATGCCCTGACCGTCACGGGCAACCACCTCGACCGCGCCGGTCTGAGAGTTACGGCGGAACAGCAGGTTGTTTCCGCCGGCCAGGTCGCGGGCCTTGGTCGTGCTGCCGTCGGGCAGACTGACCTTGGTGCCCGCGGTGACATAGAGTCCGGCCTCGATCACGCAGTCGTCGCCCAGCGGAATGCCCAGCCCGGCATTGGCGCCCAGCAGGCAGCGTTTGCCGATCGAAATCACCTGTGTTCCACCGCCAGACAGCGTTCCCATGATGGACGCGCCGCCGCCGACATCGGAGCCGTCGCCGACCACCACGCCGGCGGAGATGCGGCCCTCGACCATCGAGGCGCCCAGCGTGCCCGCGTTGAAGTTGACGAATCCTTCGTGCATCACCGTGGTCCCAGACGCCAGGTGCGCACCGAGGCGCACCCGGTCCGCGTCGGCGATGCGCACGCCCGAGGGCAGCACGTAGTCGACCATGCGCGGGAACTTGTCCACCCCGTAGACGGTCACCGGGCCGCGCCGGCGCAGCCGGGCCCGCACCGACTCGAAGCCTTCGACGGCGCACGGCCCGTAGTTGGTCCACACCACGTTGGTCAGCACCCCGAACAGCCCGCCGGCGTTGAGCCCGTGCGGCACCACCAGCCGATGCGACAGCAGGTGCAGCCGTAGATAGGCGTCGTAGGCGTCGACGGCGGTGTCGTCCAGCGATCCGATCACCGTGCGCACCGCCACAACCTCGGTGCCGCGGTCCTCGTCACGCCCGAGCAGCCCGGCCAGGTCGGCGGGCACGTCGTCCGCGCTGAGGCGGACGGTGCCGGGCTCGCCCGAGCCACCCAACTCCGGTGCGGGAAACCAGGTGTCGAGTACCGATCCGTCTGCGGCCAGCGTCGCTACCCCGACGCCTGAAGCTCCAGTCACGCCGGTCAGGCTACTTTCTTCCGGCGAAAAGACGCAAAGGCCCCCTGCGCGCCCGAAATCTGGGCGGTTTCACGTCTGCTCGCGGGGAACGGTGACCCATTAGGCTGGATCTGTGCTGGACCTGCGCTCCGACCCGATTGCCCTGACCGCGGCGCTGGTGGACATTCCCAGCGAATCGCGGCACGAAGCCCGGATCGCCGACGAGGTGGAAGCCGCGCTGCGGGCCCAGACTTCCGGGTTCGAGATCATCCGCGACGGGGACGCGGTGCTGGCCCGCACCCAGCTGGGGCGCCCGACCCGGGTGCTGCTGGCCGGACATCTGGACACTGTCCCGCCGGCCGGCAACCTGCCGAGTTGGAGCTCGACCGGCGAGGAAGGCGCAGTGTTGCACGGCTGCGGCACTGTCGACATGAAATCCGGCGTCGCCGTCTTTCTGCACTTGGCCGCCACCGTCACCGAACTCACTCATGACCTGACCTGCGTCTTTTACGACTGCGAGGAGATCGACGCGGCCGCCAACGGGCTGGGCCGCATGGAACGCAACCTGCCGGACTGGCTCGCCGCTGACCTTGCCATCCTCGGTGAACCCACCGCCGGCTACATCGAGGCGGGCTGTCAGGGCACGCTGCGGGTCGTCGTCACCGCCGCCGGTACCCGGGCACATTCGGCGCGGTCCTGGCTGGGCGACAACGCCATCCACAAACTGGGCGCGGTGCTCGACCGGCTCGCCGCGTACCAGCCGCGCAATATCGACATCGACGGTTGTGTATACCGCGAAGGGCTCTCCGCGGTGCGCATCGACGGCGGGGTGGCCGGCAACGTGATTCCCGACGCCGCCAGTGTCACGGTGAATTTCCGCTTCGCGCCCGACCGCACGCCTGAGGAGGCGCTGACCCACGTGCGGGAGGTGTTCGACGGCCTGCACGTGACGATCGAGCAGACCGACGGCGCCGCCGGCGCCCTGCCGGGACTCACCGCACCCGCGGCGGCCGCGCTGGTGGCGGCCGCCGGCGGGCAGGTGCGGGCCAAGTACGGCTGGACCGACGTCTCCCGCTTCGCAGCCCGGGGTATCCCCGCCGTCAATTACGGCCCCGGTGATCCCAATCTGGCGCACTGCGTCGACGAACGGGTGCCGACCGCGCAGATCAGCGCCGTCGCGGAGCTGTTGCGCGGCTTCCTCTCTGGCTAGCGTCAGGAGTCCTCAGCGCCGACCGCACACGAGGCGACCGCCATCTCATCGTGCACGCTGGAGATGTTGAGGAAGCATCCGATCGTCTGACCGACGTTGCGCCACCCGCGCTTGAGATTGGCCGGGACCAGGATGGCATCCATCGGCTCCAGGTGAACCTTGTATTTCTCCTCCTCGTCGAAGAAGACGATCCAGGAGCCGCTGGCGACGAACATCAGCTCTTCGGTGGTGTGGCTATGGAAGCGCGCACCTTCGCCGGGGGCGAGCACCCCCGTGGTCAACCGGATCTCCTTGCTTTCAAGCCTCGCCGGCGTGCCGCCGGCGAAGTCGGAATCGGCTTTGTCGGTGTACTTGTACAGCGGGATGTGACGGGCGTTGTCCCCGCCTCCGCCCTGCTGCCAGGCCGGGCGAATATCCCGAAACCGGATGACGCTTGCGAAGGCTTCGGCAACCTCGGGCGGTAGCTTGTCGGTGCTGTCCGAAGGACGATGTTCGGTATTCACGCTGGTCTTCTCCTCTCAGGCCGGGTTCGCGGGTGCGCCCGCCACTTGTGTTCGTTCCGCCACGGGACGGCCGGGCACCGCATGGCCGAAGCCGGCGACACCATCTCAACAGCGGTCGCTTCCAACAGCTGGGCCGCCACTCCGACACGACCGTAACGATACCCATGCGGGGTACGGTATTCAAGCGGAGGGTGTCGGGCGGTCGATCGACCGGCTGGGGCTCCGTAAACCGTTGTGAGAAGCGATCTATCTGCTATGGGCCAGCGCGCGGGCTTGAGCCAGCGCGTCGCGGCCCAGGACGCAATCGACCTCGCCGCACAGGCGAGCCAGGGGATCGGCGGCGCGCGCGTCGCCGAGCTGGACGGCCGTGTGCCAAGCCTGCAGCGCCACCGCCGACTGTCCACTGCGTTCGGCCATCCGGGCGGCGTCGCGGGCGGCGGTGACCGCGCCGTGCTGATCGCGCATGGCGGCCCGCTGCCAGGCGCGCGCCATACCCAACTCCGGAGCGAACAGCGCCGACTTGGTGCCGTGCCGGGATTCAGCCCGGCTCAAGGCTTTCGCCGCGCCCGCGATGTCGAACTGGCGGGCCAGCGCAGTGGCCAGCAGAGTCAGTGATAGCGGGCCCCACGAGTAACCGGTGCGCTCCAGGGTGGCTGCGGCCGGCGTCAATAGTTTTGTCGCGGCGTCGAATTGGCCGGAGGCGATCAGTGCCAAGGCCACCAGTACGTCACCGATGGCGCGACCCGGCTGGGCCAGCTCGGCGAAATCGGTGAATTGGCGGGCAAGTTCGTGAGCTTGGGTGGGCCGGCCCGCCATCAGCAGCACGGTGATCTCGGCCAATCCGATGGTGAACCGAAGCAGCCCGGGGTGTTCGGCGTCGGTTGCGCGGCGTGCCAGCGGCCCGACCGCTTCGAAGCGTCCGGCTCGCGCCGCACACAGGGCGGCGGCGCTGCCGGCCCAGGCCACCGCCATGTCGTCGGCGGCCGGATCGTCCAGCACCGCGGCGGCGGCCTCGGCGGCCCGGCCGATATTGCCGGCGTTCATCGCAAAGGTTGCGCCGAGCGCATCCAGGGTGATGCGCGGACTGGCGCCGGTAACCCGGCCACGGGTGCTGGCCAGGAATGCGGTGGCGCGCTCGGGTTCGCCCAGCATGAAGAACTGGTTGGCAGCCCGCGGCAGCGCCCAGGCCATCAGCTCCGCTTCGGTCAATCCGGCCGGGTCGACCGCCGACAGCACAGCGTCGGCGTCGCGGCCCCGGCCCTGCCAGCCCAGCGCATGCGCCAGCGCCAGCCGGGCCGGCAGGCCGCCGGAGCGGTCCAGGGCGCTGCGGGCGAGCCGCTCACCCAGTTCCAGATCCCCCAGCCGCAGCGCCTGCTGCGCCGCGTCCACCACGTCCCCCGCCGGCCCGGGTGCGTCGCTGTCGGCGGCCAGTGCCGCCAGCCGCAGCTGCTCACCGACGTGCTCGCACGGCCGGTCCGCCAGCACGGCGACCACCTCGGTGCGCAACCGGCGGGCGGCTTGCCCGTCGAGCGCCTCACGCGCCCGCCCGGCGAACAGCGGGTGGGCGGTGTAGACCACCGGGTCGGGTCCGCGACCGCCGCGGGTGCGGGTCTCCAGCACTCCGAGTTCCTCGGCTTGGCGGACCGCCTCGGCACCGGCGAGCCGAGTCAGATCGGCCAGCGCCAGCGGCTCGAGGACCGCGAGGTAGTCCAGCGCCGACCGCGCGGGTTCGGGCAACGCGGCCAGGAACGCGTCGAGATCAGCGGCACCGGCCGCCTCGTTCGGCGCCGCGATGTCGATGCGGTCCAGCAGGTCGTCGCCCCATAGCGCCGCGATGGGCGCCGGAGCGTCGGCGTCGGCGCGCCCGGTGATGATCATGCGGGCCGCGCCGGTCCGCGCCAGCTGGTAGACCAGCGTCGCCGAGAGGATGTCGAGCTGGTGGGCGTCGTCGACCACCAGCAGTAACTCGCCGCCGTCCGGGCCGGCCTGGGCCAGTGATTCCCGCGCCGCCCGCAACAGCGCGGCGGGCCTGCCGATGTCAGCGACCCGGACCAGGTGACTCAAGGCGCCGAACGGCACGGTGCGCTCCGTCGGGGTGCCGATCACCCAGCGGACCTGTGTGGCCGGGTGCCGCCGGACACGATCTTCGGCGGCCAGCCGGGCCAGGGTGGACTTGCCGCAGCCGTCGGGGCCGAGCACCACCGCGCCCGCGCGCGTCGCCGCTGCGTCAAGCGCTTCGGTGAGCCGGTGCAGGGCGGCCGAGTGCTCGGGGACGTTCCACCGGATCGGCATCGCGGAGATTTTACGGATCCGAGCCACCCGCCGGATAGCCTTTCGGCTGTGCGGGGCAGTGATTGGGCGGTGTGTGTCTACTGCGCGTCCGGACCGACTGATCCGGCGCTGTTGGCGCTGGCCACCAAGGTCGGTGCCGCGATTGCCGAGCGGGGCTGGACGCTGGTGTGGGGCGGCGGCAACGTCTCGGCGATGGGGGCGCTGGCGGTGGCCGTCCGCCAGCACGGCGGCCGCACCGTCGGGGTGATCCCCAAGGCCCTGCTGCACCGCGAGGTGGCCGACGTGGAATCCGACGAGCTGATCGTCACCGACACCATGCGGGAGCGCAAGCAGATCATGGACGAACGCGCGGACGCCTTCCTGACCCTGCCCGGCGGCATCGGCACGCTGGAGGAACTGTTCGAAACCTGGACCGGCGGGTATCTGGGCCTGCACGACAAACCGGTGGTGCTGCTGGACCCCGACGGCCACTACGACGGGCTGTGGACCTGGCTGTCCGGGTTGACCGAGGCGGGCTTCGTGTCGCGGCGCGCGATGGATCGGCTGGTGGTGGTCGACGAGCTGGAGGCGGCGCTGGCCGCCTGCTCACCCGATACCGCCGGTATCGATTAGGCTGTGTCTTCGCAGGCGACCCACTGCGCCCGGCTCCGCCGTGCTCGCGATCGCCTGGGCTATCTGTGAGCACTGGCGAAAATCGAGGGGAACCAAGGTGTCCGACCACGACTCCCGAGCCGTCACCCGGGTCGGACTGACCGACATCGTGACTCGGTTGCCCGGCCTGGCGGCCGACGCTCCGACGATCCTGCGCGGGTTGCGGACCGGGCTGCTGGCCCGACCCACCTCCAAGGCGTCGATCGGCAAGGTGTTCCAGGAGCGCGCCGCGCGTTTCGGGGACCGGGTGTTCATCCGGTTCGGTGACCAGCACCTGACCTACCGCGAGGCCAACGCGACCGTGAACCGCTACGCCGCGGTGCTGGCGGCCCGCGGGATCGGGCACGGCGACGTGGCGGCGATCATGTTGCGCAACTCACCCAACGCGGTGTTGATGATGCTGGCCGTTGCCAAGTGCGGCGCCGTCGCCGGTATGGTCAACTACCACCAGCGGGGCGACGTGCTGGCCCACAGCCTTGGTCTGCTCGACGCCAAAGTCCTTGTCGCGGAGGCGGATCTGGTAGATGCCGTCACCGAGTGCGGCGCACCGATCGAGCCGGTGACCATCGAGGAGTTCGAGCGGCTGGCCGCCACCGCGCCCGACGGAAATCCGGCCTCGGTGGAGGCCGTGCTGGCCAAGGACACCGCGTTCTACATCTTCACCTCGGGCACCACCGGCTACCCCAAAGCCAGTGTGATGACTCACTACCGCTGGCTGCGGGCGCTGGCCACCTTCGGTGGGATCGGGCTTCGGCTGCGCGGCAACGACACGCTGTACTGCTGCCTGCCGCTGTACCACAACAACGCGCTGACGGTCGCGGTGTCGTCGGTGCTCAACGCGGGCGCGACGCTGGCGCTGGGCCGCTCGTTCTCGGCATCGCGGTTCTGGGACGAGGTCATCGGCTATGACGCGACGGCGTTCGTCTACATCGGCGAAGTCTGCCGGTATCTGCTCAACCAGCCGCCCAGGCCGACCGACCGGACACACCGGGTGCGGGTGATCTGCGGCAACGGGCTGCGCCCGGAGATCTGGGACGAGTTCACCCGCCGGTTCGGGATCAAGCGGGTCTGCGAGTTCTACGCGGCCAGTGAGAGCAACACCGCGTTCCTCAACGTGTTCAACGTGCCGCGCAGCACCGGCGTCTACCCGCTGCCGCTGGCCTACGTGCAGTACGACCCCGACACCGGACAACCGTTGCGGGGTGACGACGGCTGGGTGCTCAAGGTGCCGTCCGGGCAGCCCGGCCTGCTGCTGAGCCCGGTCAACAGGTTCTCCCCGTTCGACGGCTACACCGACCCGGAGGCCACCGAGAAAAAGCTGGTGCGCAACGCCTTCAAGGACGGCGACTGCTGGTTCAACACCGGCGACCTGATGAGGCCGCAAGGCATGGGGCACGCCGCGTTCGCCGACCGGCTCGGGGACACCTTCCGCTGGAAGGGCGAGAACGTCGCCACCACGCAGGTCGAGGCCGCGATCGATGCCGACGAATCGGTCGAGGAGTGCGCGGTCTACGGTGTCGAGGTTCCCGACACCGGTGGCCGGGCCGGGATGGCCGCGGTCAAACTGCACGACCGGGCGACGTTCGACGGCCGTGGACTGGCCGCGGTGGTCTACGATCGGCTGCCCTCATACGCGGTGCCGTTGTTCGTGCGGTTGGTGGAGTCGATGGAGCACACCTCGACGTTCAAAAGCCGCAAGGTGGAGCTGCGCGAGCAGGGTTACGGTGCCGGCGGGGCCGCCATCGCCGACCCGCTGTACGTGCTGGCCGGCCGCGACGAGGGCTACGTCCCTTACTACGCCGAGTACCCCGGCGAAGTGGCCGCCGGTAAGCGACCGCAGGGCTGACGCGGCGGGCGCGGGGTCACCGGGCACCATAGAGCAGTGCAGTCCACCCTCTGCGGTCGTCCGGTGGCGGCTGATCGCGCGCTGATCATGGCGATCGTCAACCGCACCCCCGACTCGTTCTACGACGCGGGTGCCACCTTCAGTGACGAGGCGGCCAAATCCGCGGTGCACGCCGCGGTCGCCGACGGCGCCGACGTCATCGACGTGGGCGGAGTCAAGGCGGGGCCGGGGGAGACCGTCGACGCCGACACCGAGACCGCCCGGGTGGTTCCCTTCATCGAGTGGCTGCGCAGCGCCTATCCCGACCAGCTGATCAGCGTCGACACCTGGCGCTCGGAGGTGGCCAAACGCGCCTGTGCTGCCGGCGCAGATCTGATCAACGACACCTGGGGCGGGGTGGATCCGGAGCTGCCCGCGATCGCCGCGGAGTTCGGTACCGGCCTGGTGTGTTCGCACACCGGCGGCGCCGCGCCGCGCACCCGCCCGTTCCGGGTGAGCTACGGCACAGGCGTCGACGGGGTGGTGGACGCGGTGATCGGCGAGGTCACCGCGGCCGCCGAGCGGGCGGTGGCGGCCGGGGTGGCGCGTGACCGGATCCTGATCGACCCCACCCATGATTTCGGCAAGAACACCTTCCACGGGCTAGCGTTGTTGCGACACACGGAGAGGCTGGTCGGTACCGGATGGCCGGTACTGATGGCGCTCTCCAACAAAGACTTCATCGGGGAGACTCTCGGTGTGGGTCTGACCGAACGACTGGAGGGAACGCTGGCGGCCACCGCCTTAGCGGCGGCCGCCGGAGCCCGGATGTTTCGGGTACACGAGGTCGGGCCGACCCGGCGCGTGCTGGAGATGGTGGCATCGATCCAGGGCGTGCGGGCCCCGACCCGCACAGTAAGGGGACTGGCATGACAGACCTGGCTGACCAGGGTCTGGACTCCCTGCTGGGCGGCACCCGGCTGGCCGCCCGCACCTGGAGCCGTCCGGATTGGACGGTGGCCGAACTGATCGCCGCCAAGGCCGGCCGCACCGTCTCGGTGGTGCTGCCGGCGTTGAACGAGCAGGCGACCATCGAGTCGGTCATCGACAGCATCACCCCGCTGGTCGGCAACCTGGTCGACGAACTGATCGTGCTGGACTCCGGCTCCACCGATGACACCGAGATCCGCTCCATCGCCGCCGGTGCCCGCGTCGTCAGCCGTGAGCAGGCCGTCCCCGAAGTCCCCCC
The DNA here is from genome assembly GCF_059813225.1 of Mycobacterium sp. NGS16. Taxonomy (NCBI): domain Bacteria; kingdom Bacillati; phylum Actinomycetota; class Actinomycetes; order Mycobacteriales; family Mycobacteriaceae; genus Mycobacterium; species Mycobacterium sp. NGS16. The sequence goes on along the minus strand of NZ_JCALEE010000004.1, from coordinate 114,268 downwards.
GCAGCCCGGCAAGGGGGAAGCGCTGTGGCGGTCGCTGGCCGCCACCAGCGGCGACATCGTGGTGTTCGTGGATTCCGACCTCATCGACCCCGATCCGATGTTCGTCCCCAACCTGCTCGGGCCGCTGCTCACCGGAGACGGCATCCACCTGGTCAAGGGTTTCTACCGCCGGCCGCTGAAGGTCAACGGCACCGAGGACGCCACCGGCGGTGGCCGGGTCACCGAGCTGGTCGCCCGGCCGCTGCTGACCGCGCTGCGACCCGACCTGGGCGCGGTGCTGCAGCCGCTGGGCGGGGAGTATGCGGGCAGCCGCGAGCTGCTGGCGTCGGTACCGTTCGCGCCCGGCTACGGCGTGGAGATCGGGCTGCTGATCGACACCTACGACCGGCTGGGGCTGGAGGCGATCGCTCAGGTCAATCTGGGGGTGCGGGCACACCGCAACCGTCCGTTGGCGGAGTTGGCCGTGATGAGCCGGCAGGTCGTCGCCACCCTGCTGTCGCGGTGCGGCGTCCCGGACTCCGGCGTCGGGCTCACCCAGTTCTTCGCCGACGGCCCAGAGGGGTTGGACTACCTGCCGCGCACCACGCCGCTGTCGCTGGTCGACCGGCCGCCGATGAACACCCTGCGCCACTGAATGAGGCACTATCGATGCCGTGACACTGGTGTTGCTGTATCTCGTCGTGCTCGTCCTGACCGCGCTGCTGCTGTTCGGAGTGGCCAGCGTGCTGTTCGGCCGGGGTGAGCAGCTGCCGCCGCTGCCCCGGGCGACGACGGCGACCATGCTGCCGGCCTCCGGGGTCACCGGCGCCGACGTCGAGGCGGTCAAGTTCTCCCAGGTGCTGCGCGGTTACAACACCAGCGAGGTCGATTGGGTGCTGGAGCGGCTCGGCGCAGAGCTCGACCAACTGCGCGGGCAGCTTGCCGCGGCACAGGCCCTCGTCGAGAACTCCTCGGGGCCGAGTTGAGCACCCCGGCCGAGGACGGCCTGGTCCGGTGTGGCTGGTCTGACGGGTCGGCGCTGTACCGCGACTACCACGACCAGGAGTGGGGACGCCCGGTGCGTGACGCGACCGCCCTGTTCGAGCGGATCAGCTTGGAGGCCTTCCAGAGCGGCCTGTCGTGGCTGGTGATTCTGCGGAAACGGGAGAATTTCCGGCGCGCGTTCGCCGATTTCGACGTCGAGACCGTCGCGCGCTTCACCGACGCCGACGTGGCACGGCTGATGGACGATGCCGGCATCGTGCGCAACCGGGCCAAGATCGAGGCGACGATCGCCAACGCCCGGGCAACCATCGCCTTGGGAGCCACCGATTTGGCGGAGCTGTTGTGGTCATTCGCGCCGCCGCCGCGTCCCCGCCCGGTGAACCTGTCGGCAATTCCGGCCGTCACGCCGGAATCGACGGCGATGGCGCGCGAATTGAAGCGGCGCGGGTTCCGATTCGTCGGACCCACCACCGCGTACGCGTTGATGCAGGCCACGGGCATGGTTGACGACCATCTCCAGGCGTGTTGGGTGCCGCCGGTAAGCGCAAAGATCCACTAAAATGCAACTCCGGAATCGGGTCTTGTGCACGCGGCGTCCCCGATAGGGGAGAATGGCGGAGTGAATTTGCAGTTCGATGCCGGACGCTGCGACCGCGGTGCACAGCCGGCGCAGATCAAGGGCACGGCCGATGGGCTGGTACCTGGAGGGAGCACTCGATGGCGGCGATGAAGCCCCGGACCGGTGACGGTCCACTGGAAGCGACCAAAGAGGGGCGCGGCATCGTGATGCGGGTACCACTCGAAGGTGGCGGACGGCTGGTCGTCGAGTTGACTCCGGACGAGGCCGCTGCACTCGGCGACGAACTCAAGGCCGTCACCAGCTGACCCCGGTTGGGCTGGCTAGCCGCAGCTGTCGATAGATCGTCGGGGTCCGCTCCGTCGCGCCGGTCCTGGGTCGCCGGGCCCGATGGCGCATAGCCGGACGGACGGGCGAACACTATTGCTGCCGAGAGTAATTCGCGGACCTGCCGCGCAGGCAGGGTCCGCTGGATCGTGCTGGATCCCGCTGGGCGTCCACCTGGTTCGTGACGGGGACGCCCGCATCGCCGTCGATCTCCGGAGCTTATCCCCGGCCGGTACCACGGCCCCGCGGGTGTCCGATGATCCGGCAATCTGCGCAGAACCCGCCCAATCGTGCGGTCCGGCTGGCAGGGTACCGAACCGGCCGATAGGTTTGGGGCTATGAGGGAATCGCCGCACGTGCTGGGCATCGTGCTGGCCGGTGGGGAGGGCAAGCGGCTGCACCCGCTGACCGCGGACCGGGCCAAGCCGGCGGTCCCCTTCGGGGGCGCCTACCGGTTGATCGATTTCGTGTTGTCGAATCTGGTCAACGCGCGCTACCTGCGGATCTGTGTTCTGACGCAGTACAAGTCGCATTCGCTGGACCGGCACATCTCGCAGAACTGGCGACTGAGCGGACTGGCCGAGGAGTACATCACCCCGGTGCCGGCGCAGCAGCGGCTCGGGCCGCGGTGGTACACCGGGTCGGCCGACGCCATCTATCAGTCGCTGAACCTGATCTTCGACGAAGACCCGGACTACATCGTGGTTTTCGGGGCGGACCATGTCTACCGGATGGACCCCGAACAGATGGTGCGCTTCCATATCGACAGCGGAGCCGGCGCGACGGTCGCCGGGGTTCGGGTGCCGCGCGCCGAGGCGTCGTCGTTCGGCTGCATCGACGCCGACGACTCCGGGCGGATCCGCCGCTTCCTGGAGAAGCCGGCGAATCCGCCCGGCACGCCCGATGATCCCGACAGTGCGTATGTGTCGATGGGCAACTACGTCTTCACCACCAAAGTGCTGATCGACGCGATCCGCGCCGACGCCGACGACGACCATTCCGACCACGACATGGGCGGCGACATCATTCCCCGCCTGGTCACCGACGGGATGGCCGCCGTCTACGACTTCACCGACAACGAGGTGCCCGGCGCCACCGAGCGCGACCGGGGCTACTGGCGCGACGTCGGAACCCTCGACGCGTTCTACGACGCCCACATGGATCTGGTCTCGGCGCACCCGATCTTCAATCTGTACAACAAACGCTGGCCGATCCACGGCGCGACGGAGAACCTGGCGCCGGCGAAGTTCGTCAACGGGGGGACGGCGCAGGAGTCGGTGGTGGGCGCGGGCAGTGTCATCTCGGCTGGCTCGGTACGCAATTCGGTGTTGTCGTCGAACGTCGTGATCGACGACGGCGCGATCGTGGAGGACAGCGTCATCATGCCCGGGACGCGGGTCGGCCGCGGCGCGGTGGTGCGGCACGCGATCCTGGACAAGAACGTGGTGGTCGGCCCCGGGGAGATGATCGGTGTCGACCTGGAGAAGGACCGCGAGCGGTTCTCGATCAGCGCCGGCGGCGTGGTCGCGGTCGGCAAGGGCGTCTGGATTTAGCGCCGGGCGCCGCAAGTCGCCGCCCCAGGTCTAGAACGGTTCTTCGGCGCCGCCGGGATTGCAGCCGTTGGCCAACAGGGTCAAGGTGCTGACGACCGGTCGCCACGGCTCCAGATTCCAACTGGTCTTGCCGGGCTGGATGAATTCGGCAAACTGCCAGTGGCACAGGAACTGTTCGCGCATGCCGGGTGTGTCGGCGTCCGGGTGGCGGTTCACCACCTCCGACCAGGCGTGCTCGCCCTGGCGCAGGGTGCCGGGCTCGCCGGCCTCGGTTCGGCCGGTGTCGGTCGGGTAGACCCGAAGGCTGGTCCCGTCTTCGTAGGTCACCCACTGGGTGTGATCGACGTAGGGCGCTGCGCTGATGCCCGCGGCGCCCAGCCAGCCGCCCGCGCCGCCGAATCCGCCGGCGCCGCCCTCGCCGCCGGCGCCGCCGTCGCCGCCACGGCCGAACAACAGCCCGCCCGCACCGCCGTCGCCCCCGGCGCCGCCCACGCCGCCGGCCCCGCCGGTTCCCCCGATGCCCATGAACCAGCCGCCGGCACCACCATCGCCGCCGGCGGCGCCGATAGCACCGAGACCGCCGGCCCCGCCGTGGCCGAAGAGTCCCGCGTCGCCGCCGGCACCACCGTCGGCACCGGCTCCGCCGTTGCCGAACAGGAACCCGCCGTCACCGGCGTCGCCGAACCAGCCCCACTGGCCGAACAGGCTGGAGTTGACGCCGTCGAAGCCGTCAATCCCGTCGCCGATCAGATCGCGGCCGAAGAGGGCGACAAACGGTGCGTTGACCAAGCCCATGCTGAGCTCGCCCAACGGGTCGGCAATCCACTCGTTCAGCCCGTTGTGCAGCGGCGTGTAGAGGAGTTGGTTCACCCAGTCGGTGGCGTCGAGGGACTGGCCCGGTCCCGGCCAGGCCAGCACTGCGTCGATGACGTCGGAGAACAGCTTGTTCGTCGACGGGGGAAGTTGATCGGTGAAGGACTGAGCCAGCGCCATCAGACTGCCCAGGTCGAGACCGCCCGCCGCGCTTCCGGCGACCGCCACCGGTTCCGCGGCCGCGAACATCCAATCCCAATCCGCCTGCGCGGGCCCGGCGGCCGGCAGCGGGGCGGCGCCGACCATCAGGGCGCCCGCGGCGGCAGCGGCTGCCCGGACCGGCGAGATCGTCCAGCCACCGCCGCGCTCGAGTGTGCGCATGGCCACCAACCTCTCTGAGTCGCCGCGCTAACAGCTAGCGCTCAGGGAACTATAAGGCAATGGCGCGCCGGGTCCGGCCGATTAAAGCCCGCCGGCTTACCAGAGATAGGGCAGCAGACGGTAGCGGACGCGTTCGGTGTATTCGCGGTAACCAGTGAGCTCTTGGGTCAGCAACTGTTCCTCGTCGAGGATGCGCAGCATCAGCAGGGCCATACCCGGCAACAGCAGAACCAGGCCCCAATAGGAGCCGAGCGCCAGCGGCACGCCGGCCATCAGGAGGACATTGCCGGTGTACATCGGGTGGCGCACCAGCCCGTACAGGCCCGTGGAGACCAGCGTCTGCCCCGCCTCGACGGTGACGTTGGCTGCCGCATAACCGTTTTGGACGATAACGGCCATGGCCAGAACAAGTCCGGCCGCCACCAGGACGTCGCCGAGCAGGCACACCGCCGTCGGCACGGTCGTCCATCCGAAGCGGTGATCTAACGCGCTGATGACGAACAGCGCCGGAAAGCAGATGAAGATGGCGGTGATGACGATCCGCTGCAGTGGCCGGGTCTCGGCCAGCGGGCCGACCCGCATCCGCCGATCCAGCGCGGCCGGATTGGTGCGCATCAGATAGACACTGGGAATCCAGGTGGACAGCGCGAACACCGCGAGGAACACCCAGGCCTGCCAGTAGTGCAGTGTCCCGGCGGGCGCGAACAGCAGCACTCCGAATGCGATCAGGCCCAAAAGGGCTGAAACGAATCCTTTGCCAACAGCGTTCATCTGTGCCTCCTCAGATCTGCAGATCCCTGCGGCGGAATGCCCGGGCGCCCGCGGCGATCAGGGCGGCATCGAGAGTCAACAGCACCGCGAGCGGCACGATGCTGAAGCTCTCGCCACCGACCAGCGGGATATGGGCGAACGGCTCGAGGTCGAGGACCCACTGCGGCAGACCAGAAATCGTGCCGAGCAGATACAGCGCGACGAACCCGATCAACACCGCCCATGCCGCGGGAGCAAAGCGGGGGATGGACCCGAAAAGTGCCACCGCAACGGCGGCGGGCAGCCAGACCGCCGGCAGCTGCACGGCGGCGCTGCCGATCACGGTGGCCAACTGTGCGCCGACATCGCCGGCCGCCACCCCGTAGACGGTCCCGGCCACCACGCCGGCGGCCAGGATCGCCGTTGCCGATCCGGCCAGCGCGATCACCAGATGGCTTGCCAGCCACCGGGTTCGACTTAAGGACCCGGCGAGCAGCGTCTCGGCGCGGGCTGCGGCCTCCTCCTGGTGCAGCCGCAGCACCAGCGACACCGCGAACGCGGCTGCCACCATGCCCAGCATGGTGAACGCCACCGCGACGAAGGCCTGCTCCAGCGCCGCGGTCCCGCCCAGCCGGACGACGATGTCGCGGGCGCTGTCGCTGCCGACCTCGTCGGCGATTCCATGCACCACGCTGCCGACCAGCAGCCCGTAGAGCACCAGGGCAGTCGTCCACAGCAGCAACGCACCGCGATCGAGTCGCCACGCCAGGCCGAACGCCCCGGCCAGCGTCGGCGCCGCCCGGCGCGGCCCCGGACGGTCGGGCAGCAGCCCGGCGCCGACATCCCGGCGGGCGGCGAGCCGGTAGGCCAGCCAGGTGAGCGCGGCCGTGGCCGTCAGGTGCAGCAGCAACACCCCCCAGCGGTCACCCGCGTAGGGCCGGACCTGCAGCGACCAGCCGAGCGGTGAGAGCCACGACAATCCGCCGGAGCCGGCGTCGCCGACCGCTCGCAGCGTGAAGGCGGCGGCAAGCACGCTGAACGCGGCGCCGCGGGCGAACCGGGCGCCGGGAGACAACTGCGCGGCCACGGCGGCCACGGCGGTGAACACCAGCCCGGAGCAGGCCAGTGCGGCCCCGAACGCCCACGACCCGGCCGCCGGAACATCGGTGGTCAGCAGGCCTGCCGCACCGATCACACCGGTGGTCAGCGACGCGCCCGCCGCCAGCAGTAGCGCGCCGGTCAACCCGGCATAGCGGCCCACCGCGGTCGAGTCGATCAGCTCGCTGCGGCCGGTCTCCTCGTCGGCACGGGTGTGCCGGATGACGGTCAGGATCACCGCCACCGCGATGAGCAGATGAAATATCCCCGCCTTCCAGATGCCCACCGCGCCGAGACTGTCGTTGTAGACCTGGCCGTACATCGCGCGCTGCGCCGGGCTGGCCATGATGGTCGCGGCCAGTCCGGCCCGGTCGGCGGCGGTGGGGTAGATGGCCTCGATGCTGGCGAGGTAAACGCTGGCCAACGGCAGCGACAGCAGCAGCACCCACAGCGGCAGCACGACGCGGTCGCGGCGCAGATAGAGCCGAAGCATGCCTAGGGTGCCGGAGAACTCCGACCCGCGCCTGGATGGCCGCGATCCCGGGTGCGCTTGGGGGACAACGGCGGTGCTCATGCCCGAACCGTGTCGTAGTGCCGCAAGAACAGCTCTTCCAGGGTCGGCGGCCGGCTGGTGAGGCTGCGCACGCCGGCCGCGCCCAGAACGGCGATGAGCTCACCCAGGCTGGCGCCGTCGACCTGCGCGTGCAAGACGGTGCCGTGGTAGCGCACGTCCACCACCCCGGGAATACGGGTGAGATCGCCGGGGTCACTGAGCAGGTCGGCTTGGATCGAGGTGCGGTGCAGGTGACGCAGCGAATCCAGTGAGCCGCTTTCGATGACGCGCCCGGCCCGGATGATCGTCACCCGCTGGCACAGTGCTTCGGTCTCGGCCAGGATATGGCTGGACAGCAGGACGGTGGCCCCGCGCTGGCTCGCCTCGGCGACGCACTGCTGGAAGACGTTCTCCATCAACGGGTCCAGGCCGCTGCTGGGCTCGTCGAGCAGCAGGAGCCGGGCCTGTGAGGAGAACGCCGAGATCAGGGATACCTTCTGGCGGTTGCCCTTCGAGTAGGTGCGGGCCTTCTTGGTCGGGTCCAGGTCGAAGCGCTCGATCAACTCGTCGCGCCGGCGCTCGTCGATGCCGCCGCGCATCCGGGCCAACAGGTCGATGATCTCGCCGCCGGTCAGCGACGGCCACAATGTGACATCGCCGGGCACGTAAGCGATCTCACGATGCAAGTCGACCGCGTCGGTCCAGGGGTCGCCGCCGAGCAGCCGCACTGTTCCGCTGTCGGCCTTGACCAGGCCGAGCAGGATCCGCAGGGTGGTGGACTTGCCGGCGCCGTTCGGGCCGAGGAAACCGTGGACCTCACCGGCGTAGACGGTGAGATCCAGTCCGTTGAGCGCCTTGACTGCACCGAAATTCTTCTCCAGTCCGCGGATTTCGATCGCCGGCCAGGGGTGCTCAGCTCGCATCGGTTGCTCCTTGTTGGGATGCCAGGAAGGCGTCGTACATGGTGCGGTCGGTCATCAGGCCCTCGGTGTAGATCTCCAACGCGGGCAGGAGCATGTCTTCGGCGTAGTCGCGCAGCACCGAGCGCAGGTCGGTCGGGTTCTGGTGCATCTGCAAATACAGCAGGAATCCACCTCCGCTGGTGATGGCCAGGTAGCGGGCTCTGGCCTTGGGATCGCGGCTGGGCTTGAGGGTGCCGGCACGCACGCCCTCGTCGAGGTAGCCCTCGGCGTTGTCGATCATCCGGCGCCACAACGTGTCTGCCAGCTGGCCGCCGGACTGCATGCTGCGCACCAGGTAGGCCATCAGCGACGCATAGGACTCGATCTCCGCCATCGCGGCGAACCAGGTCGCCGGGTCGGCCGAGCGCAGGGCCTCGGATTTTCCCGAGCGGATCTCTTCGGCGACGTACTCGTCGCAGGCAGCGCGCAGCCCGTCTTTGGAGCCGAAGTGGTGGATGACGAGGGCGGCGCTGACCCCGGCGGCCTCGGCGATCGCCCGGATGCTCACGCCGAACCCGTGTCGCCCGAACTGGTCGATGGCCGCATCACGGATTTTGGCGGTGGCCGTCAGATCCGCTGAACGCATGTTCAATACACTAAACGCGCGTTCAGGCGGGCGTCAAGAGTTTGCCCCATCCCGCGAGGGTGCGTGTTTGCCCGTCACCACGCGGCGAGTCGGGTACGACTGCGCACGTTCGCGTGCGACCGAGCGGAGAGCTGAGGCGTCTAGTCGCGGACGGCGGCCAGCAGCCCGTCGCCCAGCGGGATCAGAGCCGGGGTCAGCCGCTCGTCCTCGGCGATCAAGCGGGCCGCCTCACGCACCGCGATCACCTCGGCGTCGTTGGCCGCCGGGTCTCCGGCGCGACCGCCCAAGGCCGCCCGGTGCAGCACGACCACCCCGCCGGGCCGCAGCAGGCGCACCGCCTCCAGCACGTATCCCGGCAGGTCGATCGGGTCGGCGTCGACGAAAACCAGGTCGTAGGACTCGTCGGCGAGACGGGTCAGGACCTCCTGGGCGCGGCCACTGATGAACCGGGTCCGGCCGGGCCCGATCCCGGCATCGCCGAAGGCCTGCTTGGCGGTGCGCTGGTGTTCGGGCTCGATGTCGATGGTGGTCAACACGCCGTCTTCGCCCATGCCCGACAGCAGCCACAGTCCGCTGACGCCGGCCCCGGTGCCCACCTCGACCACTGCCTTGCCGCCGCTGAGTTTGGTCAACAGGCTCAACAACGCGCCCACCGCCGCACTGATCGAGGCGACGCCGATCTCACCAGCCCGGTCGCGGGCGGCGGCCAGAACCGCGTCTTCAGACATCGAGCCCTCGGCGTGTGCCAGGAGGGCGTCAGCCCGGCTGTGCGGCGGCTGCGGCCCGGAAGTGTCGTCGGTGCTGGCCATGTGCGCAGCGTAGGACACGGCCACCGGCGGGGGTGTACAGGCTCGCCCGCGCGACACGCCCGAGATGCAGCCCGTGTCCGAACCGTTATCCAGAGCCATCGGCGCACCGTACGGCGCATTCGAACACAAGTTCACAGTCGGCGTTCAGGGGCGGCACAGAGCCGACACACCGCGATGGGTAACCGTAGCGGCATGGAACGAGGTAGTAACCCTCGAAACGCTCGGAATACGAGGGCCCCGTCGCACGTTGACCGCGATACCACGCTGTCGTCGCCTGACGGCTGCCCGGATACGGAGGACGTCGCCATAACCACACTGCTGCCCCCGGTCGCCATGTCGCATCCGACCACCCACTCGGACCGCTACGCCGACACCGACTGGGTCGAGCCTTCCGACGAGCCGCAGGGGACCGCGGTTTTCGACGCCACCGGGGATGTGGCCGCGATGCCGTCCTGGGACGAGCTGGTGCGGCAGCACGCCGACCGGGTATACCGGCTGGCCTACCGCCTCTCCGGCAACCAGCAGGACGCCGAGGATCTCACCCAGGAGACCTTCATCCGGGTGTTCCGCTCACTGCACAACTACCAGCCCGGGACATTCGAGGGCTGGCTGCACCGGATCACCACCAACCTGTTCCTGGACATGGTGCGCCGGCGGGGCCGGGTTCGGATGGAGGCACTGCCCGAGGATTACGACCGGGTGCCGGCCGATGAGCCCGATCCCGAGCAGATCTACCACGACGCACGGCTGGACCCCGATCTGCAGGCGGCGCTGGATTCCTTGGCGCCGGAGTTCCGGGCGGCCGTCGTGCTGTGTGACATCGAGGGTCTCTCATACGAGGAGGTCGGGGCCACCCTCGGGGTGAAGCTGGGTACCGTGCGTAGCCGCATCCACCGGGGTCGGCAGGCGCTGCGCGACTACCTCGCCGACCGTCCCGGCCAGCGTGACGGTGCCGTCGCCGGCGGAGTCGCGGCCGGCTGAGTCCGCACCCCGGGACCGGGTTGCCGCATAAGGGCGCCTTCTCGCGCTACATTCTTATAAGGACATTTCTTATTGGGGCCTGTCTTCGGTGTAGACGCCGGGCATATGGGGCCGTGCGACGGAGGGAGTCCGTGGTGACGGAGCGGGGCGGTGTCTTCCGTCGCGCGTTCTCCTGGCTTCCCTCGCAGTTCGCCTCGCAGAGCGACGCGCCGGTCGGCGCCCCGCGCCAGTTCGGCTCCACCGAGCACCTGTGCAGCGAAGCGATCGCCGCCTACGTCGACGGCGAATTGCGGATGAACGCCCACCTGCGCGCCGCCCACCACCTGTCGTTGTGCCCGGACTGCGCCGCCGAAGTGGAGTATCAGAGCCGGGCCCGCTCGGCGCTACGCGATTCGCATCCGATCCGGATCCCCTCGGCCCTGCTCGGCTTGCTGGCCCAGATCCCCGACTGTCCCGCCGACTGTCCACCCGATGAGGCCACGACGCCGATGCCCGCCCGGTTCGCCGACGGCAAGCCGCAGGATCGCCGCAAACGTCGGTAAGGTGGATGCGATGCGGCGCCAGCGCGCCAGTAGCGCTTCGGTTGCGGCGCCTGGAAGCCGACGCGGGACCGGAAGAGGAATAGGTGAGCTCCAACAACGAGAACGCCGGCGGTAACCGCCTGGCGCCGCGGCCTGTCTACCGGCCCCCCGTGGACAACGCGTCCCAAAAGGCCTTCGGCCGGCCCGACGGGGTGCCCGGATCGTTCATCCCGGCCGAGGTGCGGCCCAAGAAGTACCGCGACCAGGGCGAGTACACCCCCCGCGACCTACCGCCGGACCCGGTGCTCAAGGAGGCGTTCGGGCGTCCCTTCGGTGCCGGCTCCTCCTTGCAGCGCCATCCCGCTGATGCCGGCGCATTGGAGCGCAACGGCAAGCCGGATGAGTTCACCGAGACCGACGACCCGTGGCGGGACCCCGCCGCCGGCGCTGCGCTCGGTGCGCCCGCGATCGTCCCGGCGCCGCCGCGGGCACCCGGTGAAGTGGGCGGTCGGCTCGGCGTGCGCGACGTGCTGTTCGGCGACCGGGTCTCCTACCGCGCGCTGGGCGTGCTGGCGGCGATCGCGCTGGCCATCGGCATGGTCGGGGGCTGGGTCGGGCGAACCACCGCACAGGTCGTCGAGGCGTTCACCACGTCGAAGGTGACCCTGTCCACCAAGGGCAACGCCGAAGAGCCGGCCGGGCGGTTCGCCAAGGTCGCCGAAGCGGTCGCCAATTCGGTGGTGACCGTCGAGTCCGTCAGCGACGACCAGGGGATGCAGGGTTCCGGGGTGGTCATCGACGGCAAGGGCTACATCGTCACCAACAACCACGTCATCTCCGAAGCGGCTAACAATCCCAGCAAGTTCAAGACCACGGTGGTGTTCAACGACGGCAAAGAGGTGCTGGCCAACCTGGTGGGGCGTGACCCGAAGACCGACTTGGCTGTGCTCAAGGTCGACAACGTCGACAACCTGAGCGTGGCGCGGCTCGGTGACTCGGACAAGGTCCGGGTCGGCGACGAGGTGATCGCGGCGGGGGCGCCGCTGGGGCTGCGCAGCACCGTGACCCACGGCATCATCAGCGCCCTGCACCGGCCGGTGCCGCTGTCCGGCGAGGACTCCGACACCGACACCGTCATCGACGCGGTGCAGACCGACGCTTCGATCAACCACGGCAACTCCGGGGGTCCGCTGATCGACATGGATTCGCAGGTCGTCGGCATCAACACCGCTGGAAAGTCGTTGTCCGACAGCGCCAGTGGTCTGGGTTTCGCGATCCCGGTCAACGAGATGAAGACGGTGGCCGAAGCGCTGATCAGAGACGGCAAGATCGTGCACCCCACGCTGGGGGTGAGCGCGCGGTCGGTCAGCAACGCCATCGCCTCGGGCGCGCAGATCGCCAACGTCAAGGTCGGCAGCTCTGCGGAGAAGGGCGGCATCCTGGAGAACGACGTGGTGGTCAAGATCGGTGACCGCACGGTCGCCAACGCCGACGAGTTCGTCGTGGCGGTGCGCCAATTGACCATCGGCAAGGAAGCGCCCGTCGAGGTGGTCCGCGACGGGCGGCACGTCACGCTGAACGTGACCCCCACCGGCGACGGCTAGATGTTCGGCTGATGTTCGCCAATGTCGGCTGGGGGGAGATGCTGGTCCTCGTGGTGGTCGGGTTGGTGATCCTGGGCCCGGAGCGGCTGCCGGGGGCGATCCGATGGACCGCCAACGCGCTGCGTCAGGCCCGCGAGTACGTCACCAGCGCCACCGATCAACTGCGCGCCGAGATGGGCCCGGAGTTCGATGACCTGCGCGTCCCGCTGAGCGAACTGCAGAAGCTTCGCGGGATGACTCCGCGGGCGGCGCTGACCAAGCATCTCCTCGACGGAGACGACTCGCTGTTCACCGCGGTCAGTTCCTTGGCCGAAGATCCGCGCGCCGCGGTACCGGCGCCGATCGCGGCTCCCAAACTCGCCGGGCCCGCCCCGTTCGACGCCGACGCGACCTGAGCCGCTGGCGACGCCGCGAGATTGAACTCACGCAGGTGCGCACTCGCACTTTTGCTGCAGGGTTTCACTCTCGCGAAGACCGCGATGCGGCGCAAGAGGTTCAGCGCCGGGTGCTGCCGGTGTTCAGCCCCAGCGACATCCCGACCAGCCCCCGTCCGCGGGTGGCCAGCTGATCGGCGATTCGACGCAGTTCCTTGCCGGCCGCCGAGTCCGGGGTGAGCACCACCGGGGACCCGGAGTCGCCGCCGGTCACCATCTCACTGTCGATCGGCACCTGACCCAGCAGCGGCACGTCGCGGCCCATCGCCCGGGTCAGCCGCTCGGCGACCCGCTCGCCACCGCCCTCGCCGAACAGGTGCATGGTGGACCCGTCGGGCATCGCCAGCCCGGCCATGTTCTCCACCACACCGACCACCTGCTGGCGGGTCTGCAGGGCGATCGCCCCGGCCCGCTCGGCCACCTCCGCGGCGGCCTGCTGCGGGGTCGTCACCACCAGGATCTCGGCCGGGGGAACCAGCTGGGCCACCGAGATGGCGATGTCCCCGGTGCCCGGCGGTAGGTCGAGCAGCAGCACATCCAGGTCGCCCCAGTAGACATCGGCGAGGAATTGCTGCAACGCCCGGTGCAGCATCGGGCCGCGCCAGACCACCGGAGTGTTGCCCTTGGTGAACATCGCGATCGAGATCACCTTCACGCCGTATCCGATCGGCGGCATGATCATCGAGTCCACCTGGGTCGGCAGTGCGGTGACGCCCATCATCCGCGGCACCGAGTGGCCGTAGATGTCGGCATCGAGCACCCCGACCGACAGGCCGCGCTCGGCCAGCGCGACAGCCAGATTGACTGTGACACTGGACTTTCCGACCCCGCCCTTGCCCGAGGCGATCGCGTACACCTTGGTCAGTGAACCCGGCTGCGCGAACGGGATCACCGGCTCCTTGGCGTCGCCGCGCAGCTGTTTGCGCAGCTCGGCGCGCTGCTCGTCGCTGAACACGTCCAGGCTCACCTTGACCGGGCCGGTGCCGGGCACGTCGTTGATCGCGCGGGTCACCATGTTGGTGATCTCGGTCTTCATCGGACAGCCGGCGATCGTCAGGTAGATCGTGACGTGCACGCTGTGGTCCTCAGCGATCTCGATGCTTTTGACCATGCCCAGCTCGGTGATCGGACGCTGAATGTCGGGGTCCAACACGGTGCCCAGCGCGGCGTAGATCGCGTCGTGCAGGGCGGCGGTGTCGTCGTCTTGTGTCTTGGACATCGAAGACGAGTCTAGTGGGCGCCAGCCCCCGCCTGCGATCTCGGTCAGGCCGGCGGGCCTGCTTGCGGCGCCTCCGGCGGCGCGGCTGCTGGGGCCGCAGGCGGCAGCTCCGGTGACGCGTCCGCGGGTGCTGGCGGCGCGGGCGCGACGGCGTACGGCGGCATCGGCGCCGGCGGCGCCTCCGGCGGAGCGATCGGGGCCTGCGCGTACGGGGCCGGTGGGACGGCGCCGGGCGGTGCCGCCGGGGTCGTCCCGGCCTGCGGCTCGAGGCAGATCATCCGGCAGGCGGCCGAGGGACGCGGCAGCTGCGGCTCGTTGGAGCTCATCCACGGCGGGAGCCAGGGCAGGTTGGCCAGCTGGGTGTCCATGCTCGACTGGCCCAGGTCGATCAGGGCGGATCCCGCGGTCTCATGGACCGGAGACAAGCCGTGCAAACTGATCGACTCCGGCCCGAGGCCCTCGGGGTGCTCCAGGTGTTCGAGGTGCAGGTCCGCGATCGGCGGTGCCGGACCGACGATCGGAGGCAGATCCACCGGAGCCACCCCGGTGGCGTAGGCCGCAGCCCAGCCCATCACGTTCTCCGCATAGGCCATCGAGTTGTTGTAGCGCAGGATCGCGGTCAAGACCTGCGACTGCTCCCGCAGGTTGAGGCCGCCGCTGCACAGATAGCGCGCTGCTGCCAGCGTTGCGTCGAAGACGTTCTGCGGGTCCGCCTTGCCGTCGCCGTCACCGTCGGCGGCGTAGCGCGACCAGGTTCCGGGCAGGAACTGCATCGGCCCCATGGCGCGGGCGTAGACGACCCGCCCGGGGGCACTACTGGCCACGACGACTTCGTTTCCCGGCAGCGAACCGTCCAGCGTCGGCCCGTAGATCGGCTGCAGCACGGTGCCGCGGGCGTCGGTGGCGCCGCCGTTGGCGTGCCCCGACTCGATGCGCCCGATGCCGGCCAGCAGATTCCAGCTGATGCCGCAGTCGGGGGCGGCGACGGCCATCTGGTGTTCGGCATTGCGGTAGGCCGCCAGCGCGGTCTTGGGGATGCCCAGCGTGCCCGGCGCGTAGACCACGGCCGCCGGTGGCGCCGACGGGGCGCCCGCCGCCACCCGCAGGTTCGGCTGGGGACGCTGCACCGCGACGACGGCCGGGCCCGAGGAATGGCCGGAGGGGCCGGTGTTCACGGCGGCCGCCAGCGGGGTCACCGCGGCGTTGCGCAGGGGGAGCGAGGTGGACGGGGAGCGCGGTGTGGCGCCCACGGCGCCGGCGAACACGAGCGGGGTGATGAACGTCAGGCCGAACGCGGGGCGCAGCGCAGCGCGGACCGCCCGCCGGCATCTGGCCGCGCGGGACCGGTGCTCGGCTGCGCCGCCCCCTGAAGGCACTCGACCGTCCCTTGTCCGTCTCGCTAAAGCAGTGGCTAAAGCCTCGGTGAAGCCGCGTCGGCTTCGTGAACTAGGTCACCATACCCAACACTGGTCTCGCTGGTGCCGGTTATGCCCGTCCGTCACGGGGTAAAGCCGGCCGGCCGGGTGCGGACTCGGAAGTGGCGCGGTCAGGCTGGGGTCGCATCTCCTCGAGCAGTTCCCGGACCCGCTCGAGCTCATGGTGCAGGTAATCGCGGGTGGCGACCTCACCGACCGCCAACCGCAACGACGCCAGTTCCCGGGCCAGGTACTCGGTGTCGGCCTTGGTCTGCGCGGCCCGGCGGCGGTCTTCGTCCAGGCTGACCCGGTCGCGGTTCTCCTGCCGGTTCTGGGCCAGCAGGATCAGCGGGGCGGCGTAGGCGGCCTGGGTGGAAAACGCCAGGTTGAGCAGGATGAACGGGTACGGGTCCCAGCGGAAGCTGACCGCGTAGACGTTCAGCAGAATCCATCCCACCACCAGCACGGTCTGGATGGCCAAGTAGCGGCCGGTGCCGAAGAACCGCGCCACCGACTCGGTGAACCGGCCCAGCGCGTCGGGATCCAGCCGCAGGCTGGGCAGCCGCGACGTTCGCGGCGTGGAGAGCCGCTGCGATGACGAGCGGTCGGTCACGACGGCCTCCCGGCGAGTTTCGGCCCCAGGTTCGGCTCGGGGGTTTCACGCCAATCGCGCGGCAGCAGGTGATCCAGCACGTCGTCGACCGTCACCGCGCCCAGCAGGTGATTCTGTTCGTCGAGCACCGGCCCGCAGACCAGATTGTAGGCGGCGAAGTAGCGGGTCAGCTCGGCCAACGACACCTCCGGGTTCAGCGCCGGCAGGTCCGAATCGACGAACCCGCCGATGAGTTCGGCCGGGGGCACCCGCAGCAGCCGCTGCAGTGGAACGCAGCCCAGGTAGTGGCCGGTCGGGGTGGCGGTGGGGGCTCGGGTCACGAACACCAGCGACGACAGCGCCGGGGTGAGGTCCGGGTCGCGCACCCGGGCCAGTGCCTCAGCGACCGAGGTGTCGGCGGTCAGCACCACCGGGTTGGAGGTCATCAACCCGCCCGCGGTATCGGGGGAGTGCTCCAGCAGGCGGCGGACCGGGTCGGAGTCGTCGGGGTCCATCCGCGCCAACAGCGCCTCGGCCTCGGTGGGGTTCATCGCACCCAGCAGGTCCGCGGCGTCGTCGGGATCCATCTCCTCCAGCACGTCGGCGGCGCGTTCGGTGCCCAGCTGACCCAGCACGGCGGCCTGGCGCTCCTCCGGCAGCTCCTGCAGGATGTCGGCCAGCCGCGCGTTGTCCAGCGCGTTGATCACCTCGTAGCGGCGCTTGGGCGGCAGCTCGCGGATGGCGTCGGCGACCTCGATCGGACGCCAGCCCTCGAACTGCTGCAGCAATTGGGCCACGTCCTGGCCGGGCATGGCCAACGCGGACGGGGTCAGGCCTTGTACGTTGTGCCAGTCCACGATGTGCACGGCAGCGCGCCGGCCCAGCCGCCGCGAGTGCCGCACCGCGATGCGGGTCACCAGCCAGTCACGGGTGCGGCTCTGCTCGATGGCCAGATCGGTGATGGTCACGTCGACGCCGGCCAGCTCCGGCAGCTCGGGATCGGTGACCCGGACCTTGGTGTCGAGAACCTGCCCCAGTGCCAGCACCTCACCGGGCCGCTGGTTGAACTTGCGCAGCGACACTGTTCCGGTGTTGAGGGTGACCCCGTTGGGCTCGATCGCCGCAACCCGCAGAATCGGCACGAAAATTCTTCTGCGCGTGGGTAATTCGACGACCAGCCCCAGGACACGCGGCTGCTGGCGCACGATGCTGAGACTGAGCACGACGTCGCGGACCCGCCCAACGGATTCACCGAACGGGCCTAGCACCAGCATCCGCGCGAGCCGCGCTGCGTAAACCCTGTTGCTCGACGCCATGGTTGAAAGGGTAGGAGTGTTTAGGTGACCAACGCATATCGCCCCCGCCGTACCTGCCTGTCGGTACCCGGCAGCAGCCAGAAGATGATCGACAAGGCCAAGGATCTGCCCGCCGACGAGGTCTTCCTCGATTTGGAGGACGCCGTCGCCCCGGCCGCCAAGGAGCAGGCCCGCGCGCAGGTGGCCGACGCACTCACCGCGGGCGACTGGACGGCGCCGCTACTGGGGGTGCGGGTCAATGACTGGACCACGCCGTGGACCCACGCCGACCTGATCCAGGTGGTCTCGGCTGTCGGCGCCGCCGGCGCGCGCCTTGACGTCGTGGTGTTGCCCAAGGTGTCCGACGCCTCCCACGTGCAGGCCCTCGATCTGCTGTTGACCCAGTTGGAGACGGTGCATGGCCTGCCGGTCGGGCAGATCGGCATCGACGCCCAGATCGAGGACGCCCGCGGGCTGACCAACATCAACGCCATCGCCGCCGCACCGCGGGTGCAGGCGCTGGTGCTGGGCCCGGCCGACCTGATGGCCAGCCTCAACACCCGTACCCTGGAGGTCGGCGAGCAGCCCGAGGGATACACCGAGGGCGACGCCTACCACCACGTGCTGATGACGATCCTGGTCGCCGCCCGCGCCCATGGGATCGCCGCCGTCGACGGGCCCTATCTGAAGGTCCGCGACGTCGAGGCGTTCCGGCGGGTGGCGGGGCGTTCGGCCGCTCTTGGTTTTGACGGCAAATGGGTGCTGCATCCCGACCAGATCGCGGCCGGCAACGAGATCTTCAGCCCGCGGCAGGCCGAGTACGACCATGCCGAGCTGATCTTGGAGGCCTATGCCTGGCACACCTCGCAGGCCGGCGGGGCTCGCGGCGCGGTGATGCTCGGCGACGAGATGCTCGACGAGGCCAGCCGCAAGATGGCGTTGGTGGTGGCCGGCAAGGGGCGGGCGGCCGGGATGCGCCGTGCGGCACCGCCGTTCGAGCCGCCGAGCGCCTAAGCCCTGGGCCGGATCAGTTCAGGGCGATCATCGCCAGGATGAACGAGAGCACCACCGCAGCGGAGCCGACGGCGGTACCGGCCACCGCGATGCCATGACCGGCCTCACCGGTCCGCTTGATCTGGCTCAGCGCGACGACACCCAGCACGGCGCCGGCGAGCCCCAGCGGCCAGAACAACAGGCCGAGCAGTGCGACCACCAGGGAGCTGACCGCCAACACGTTCGTCTTCTGCGGCTGGCCCGGATTGAAGTAGCCGCCCGGATAGGGCGTGCCGTAGCCCCCCGGCGGGTAGCCGGGTGGTGAGCCGTAGCCGGGCGGGTAACCGGGCGCAGTGCCAAAGCCGGGATAGTCGCCCGGTGCGCCGTAGCCCGGCGGCGGATAACCGCCTGCCGGTGGGGGTGGCGGAAATCCGCCGGGCGGTGGGGGCGGGGGAAATCCGCCCGGCGGGTAACCCGGCGTCGAGGGAGGATAGGCATCGAAACCCGACGGATAGGGCCAACCGCCCTGGTCAGGCCCGGATGCACCGGCGTCGGTCCAGGGTTGGTCGGTATTGGCTCGGGGATTCTCGCCAGAATCGTCGCCGGGAGCTGTCATGCTGTTCAACCTAGCGGATGCGCCGGGCCCGGCTTGTTGTCCGACAGCCCCCTAGCGTGCCGGAGCGAGGAGAGAGAAATCCCATGACCAGCCCTTTTCAGTCCGGACAGACCCCCGATCCGCTTGGCGCGGCGGCGGCAGCCCCGGGTCGGCGTGACGTGGCGCGGCTGCCCACGCCGCCCAAGGGTTGGCCGATCGGGTCCTACCCCACCTATGCCGAGGCGCAGCGCGCCGTGGACTACCTGTCCGATCAACAGTTCCCGGTGCACCAGGTCACGATCGTCGGTGTCGACCTGATGCAGGTCGAACGCGTCACCGGTCGGCTCACCTGGCCCAAGGTGCTCGGCGGCGGCGTGCTGACCGGGGCCTGGCTGGGTCTGTTCATCGGCCTGGTGCTGGGCATCTTCAGCGCCAACCCGGCCCAGGCACTGGTGACCGGCCTGGTCGCCGGGGTGTTCTTCGGCTTGATCACGTCGTCGGTTCCGTACGCGATGGCGCGCGGCACAAGGGATTTCAGCTCGACCATGCAATTGGTCGCGGGCCGCTACGACGTGCTGTGTGATCCGCAGAGCGCCGAGCAGGGCCGGGATCTGCTGGCGAAGCTGACGCTCTGACTTCGCGTTGTTGCACAGCGCGGTCGGGCGGCCTTACCGTCGTGGCACGAAGCGGCAACGGGAGGCGGGTGGCGTGGCGAGTCGGCGCGGTCGCGTACGGCGGCTGGGCGCGGCCGCGCTGGCGGCGCTGAGCGTCGCCTCGGCGGGAGCGGCCTGCGGTTCGGCCGGGCAAGCCGGTGACGGTCTGGTGATCAGCGTGTACACCCCGGCCAACGACACCGCCACGTTCCGCGCCATCGCCCGGCGCTGCACCGAGCAGGCCGGTGGCCGCTACCGGATTCAGCAGTTCAGCCTGCCGCGCGCCGCCGACGACCAGCGCCTGCAGCTGGCCCGGCGCCTCACCGGCAATGACCGCACGCTCGACGTGATGGGCCTAGACGTGGTGTGGACCGCCGAGTTCGCCGAGGCCGGCTGGGCGCTGCCGCTGTCGGCCGATCCGGCCGGCAAAGCCGAGGCCGATGCTCAAGACGACACCCTGCCGGGCCCGCTGGCCACCGCCCGCTGGCGACAGCGCCTGTATGCCGCCCCCCTCATCACCAACACCCAATTGCTTTGGTACCGGCCGGATCTGATGGCCACGGCGCCGTCGACTTGGGATGGGATGGTCGCCGAGGCGGCCCGCTTGCAGGCCGCCGGCAAACCGAGCTGGATCGCGGTGCAGGCCAAGCAATACGAAGGCCTGGTGGTGTGGTTCAACACGCTGCTGGCCAGCGCCGGAGGGCGGGTGCTCGACGACGACGGCAAGACGGTCACCCTGACCGACACCGCCGAACATCGGGCTGCCACCGTCGCCGCCCTGCGGATCATGCAGCAGGTGGCCTCGGCCCCGGGTGCTGATCCGTCGATCACCCAAAGCGATGAGGGCACCGCCCGGCTGGCCTTCGAGCAGGGTAAGGCGGCACTGGAGGTCAACTGGCCGTTCGTGCTGCCGTCCATGCTGGAGAACGCGGTCAAGGGTGGGGTCGGATTCCTGCCGCTGGACCGGCGTTCGGATCTGGCCGGCAGCATTGACAGTGTCGGCTCGTTCGCGCCCAGCGACGAGCAGTACCGGATCGCCTACGACGCCAGCCGCAGCGTGCTCGGGTTCGCGCCGTACCCGGCGGTCTCCGACGGCCACCCGGCCAAGGTGACCCTGGGCGGGCTGAACCTCGCGGTGGCCAAGACCACCCGGCATCGCGCCGAGGCGTTCGAGGCGGTGCGCTGTCTGCGCAATGCGGCCAACCAGAAATATGTCGCGATCGAGGGCGGCCTGCCCGCGGTGCGTGCCTCGGTGTACTCCGACCCGCAGTTCCAGCTGAAGTACCCGCACCACAACCTGATTCGCGACCAACTCACCAACGCTGCGGTACGTCCGGCGACACCGGTCTATCAGGCGGTGTCGACCCGGATATCGGCGACGCTGGCGCCGATCACGGCCATCGACCCGGAGCGCACCGCCGACGAGCTCACCGTGCAGGTGCAAAAGGCCATCGACGGCAAGGGGCTGATCCCGTGACGTCCCGTGCGGATGAACGATCACAGCGGCGGCTGGCCGTGGCGCTGGTCGCCCCGGCGGTGATCCTGATGCTGGCGGTGACGGCCTATCCGATCGGCTACGCGATCTGGCTGAGCCTGCTGCGCTACAACCTGGCCACGCCGGGCGATACCGCATTCGTCGGCCTGGCCAACTACCAGACCACCTTGACCGACTCCTACTGGTGGACCGCCTTTGCGGTGACGTCGGGCATCACCATGGTCTCGGTGGCCATCGAGTTCGTGCTGGGCCTGGCGCTGGCGCTGGTGATGCACCGCAGCCTGTTCGCCAAGGGCATGGTGCGTACCGCGGTGCTGGTGCCCTACGGCATCGTCACGGTCGCGGCCGCCTACAGCTGGTACTACGCCTGGACGCCGGGCACCGGATACCTGGCGAATCTGCTGCCGGACGGCAGCGCGCCGTTGACCCACCAACTGCCGTCGCTGGCGATCGTGGTGGCCGCCGAGGTGTGGAAGACCACGCCGTTCATGGCGCTGCTGCTGCTGGCCGGGCTGGCCCTGGTCCCCGACGATCTGCTCAAGGCGGCGCAGGTCGACGGCGCCGGCGCCTGGCGGCGACTGGTCAAGGTCATCCTGCCGATGATGAAACCCGCCATCCTGGTGGCGTTGTTGTTCCGCACCCTGGACGCGTTCCGGATCTTCGACAACATCTACGTGCTCACCAACGGCTCCAACAACACCGGTTCGGTGTCGATCCTGGGCTACGACAACCTCTTCAAGGGCTTCAACGTGGGCTTGGGATCGGCGATCTCGGTGCTGATCTTCGTCTGCGTGGCGCTGATCGCTTGGGTGTTCGTCAAGGTGTTCGGCGCCGCGGCGCCGGGATCGGGCCAGAAATGACCGACCTTCGCCGCCGCACCGCCTGGCTGATCGTCGACCTGGCCGTGGTGGTCTATGCGCTGGTGCCGGTGCTGTGGATCCTGTCGCTGTCGCTCAAACCGACATCAACGGTCAAGGACGGCAAGCTGATTCCGTCGTCGGTGACTTTGGACAACTACCGCGGCATCTTTGCCGGTGACGTCTTCGGGTCGGCGCTGATCAACTCCGTCGGTATCGGCCTGATCACCACGGTGATCGCGGTGGTGATCGGCGCGATGGCCGCGTACGCGGTGGCGCGCCTGGACTTCGCAGGCAAGCGGCTGCTGGTCGGGGCCGCCTTGCTGATCGCGATGTTTCCCCAGATATCGCTGGTGACACCGATCTTCAACATCGAGCGGGCGACCGGCCTGTTCGACACCTGGCCGGGATTGATCATCCCCTACATCACCTTCGCGCTACCGCTGGCGATCTACACGCTCTCGGCGTTCTTCCAAGAGATTCCGTGGGACCTGGAGAAGGCCGCCAAGATGGACGGCGCCACACCGGCTCAGGCGTTCCGCAAGGTGATCGCGCCGCTGGCCGCGCCCGGGATCGTCACCGCGGCGATCCTGGTCTTCATCTTCGCCTGGAACGACCTGCTGTTGGCGCTGTCGCTGACGGCGACCAAAGCCTCGATCACCGCTCCGGTGGCGATCGCCAACTTCACCGGCAGTTCGCAGTTCGAGGAACCGACCGGTTCCATCGCCGCGGGCGCGATGGTGATCACCGTGCCGATCATCATCTTTGTTCTAATCTTCCAACGACGGATCGTGGCGGGACTGACCTCCGGCGCGGTGAAGGGATAGGCCGATGGCAGAGATCGAACTCGTCCACATCACCAAGAGCTACCCCGACGGCGCGGTGGCGGTCAAAGATCTGTCGCTGAGCATCGCCGACGGCGAGTTCATCATCCTGGTGGGCCCGTCCGGCTGCGGAAAATCCACCACACTGAACATGATCGCCGGCCTGGAGGAGATCTCGTCGGGGGAGCTGCGCATCGGCGGCGAACGCGTCAACGAGCGCGCGCCCAAGGACCGCGATATCGCGATGGTGTTTCAGTCGTATGCCCTCTACCCGCATATGACGGTGCGCGGCAACATCGCATTCCCGTTGACCTTGGCCAAGATGAAGAAGCCGCAGATCGCCGAGAAGGTCGCCGAGGTCGCCAAAATCCTTGACCTGACCGATTTTCTGGATCGCAAGCCGTCGCAGCTCTCCGGTGGGCAGCGTCAGCGGGTTGCGATGGGGCGGGCAATCGTGCGGCAGCCCAAGGCGTTCCTGATGGACGAGCCGCTGTCGAACCTGGACGCCAAGCTGCGCGTGCAGATGCGCAGTGAGATCGCCCGGCTGCAGCGGCGGCTGGGCACCACCACCGTCTACGTCACCCACGACCAGACCGAGGCGATGACGCTCGGCGACCGGGTGGTGGTGATGCACGGTGGGATCGCCCAGCAGATCGGCACCCCCGACGAGCTCTACGAGCGGCCCGCCAACCTGTTTGTCGCCGGATTCGTCGGCTCACCGGCGATGAACTTCTTCCCCGGCACGCTGACCCCGAGCGGCGCGCGAGTGGCGTTCGGGGAGATCCCGCTGGCCGCGGAGGTCCGCGACGCGATCGGCCGTCATCCCCAGCCGCACGGCAATGAGGTCGTCATCGGGGTGCGCCCCGAGCATCTCGGCGACGCCGGGCTGCTCGACGGCGCCCAGCGCGACCGGGCGGTCACGTTCTCCGCGCGCGTCGACCTCGTCGAATCTCTCGGCGCCGACAAATACCTGTACTTCACCCCGAACGAGCCGGCCGGTACGTCGGCCGAAAACGAACTCGTGGCACGGGTTCCCGCCGCGTCGAAGGCGGCCGGCGGGCAGCCGATCGAGCTGGCCCTGGACGCCGGCAAGGTGGTGGTGTTCGACGCCAAGTCCGGGGTGAACCTCAGCGTCGCGCCGGCCGGCCGGTGAACCGCCGGTGAGTGACGATCTGGAGCGGGTGCGCGCCCACCTGCGGGCGCACTTCACCGCCGTGGGCATCACCTCAGAGCCCGACGCGGCGCGCGTGACCTTCCTGGGAGTCGAGCCCATCGAGGTGCTGCGGTTCGGCCCCGGCCCCGACCGGATGGTGCACTACGTCTCGGTGGGCTGCTCGCGGCATCCGATGGGAGATCCGGGCCAGATCCTGGCCGACCCGGTACACGGTCCCCGCGCAGAACTGGTTCTGCGGCTGCGGATTTCGGGTTCCGACGCGGGACTGGCCCGCAGCCTCGCCGCGGTGGCGGCCGCACCGGTGGTGGAGGGCGTGGTCTTGGCCCCCGACGCGCTGATGGATCTCGGGGAGCCGCTGTGGAGCCGGCAGTCGGGGGCGGTGCCGTTCACCGCGCTGCTGCTGGGCGAGAGTGATATCGCCGAGTTGCCGCTGGAGCCCCCGCGCGAACCGGTGCGGTTCTGCTCGGCCACCCCGATCACCGCGACCGAGGCCGCCTGGGTGCGGCTCAAGGGCGCCGATGCGATGCGCGAGGCCTGGCAGGCCGACGGGGTGGACGTGTTCGACCCGAACCGGCCGGCCTCCCAGCCCGGGTAACTTCCTGCGCGAGAGCGCGTGTTTGCCCGCCGACACGCCGGTTTTGCCGTGCAACAGTGCACGTTCGCGGCCGGCGAAGGTGCGCTCAGAGCCAGCCGTTGCGGCGGAACGCGCGATACAACAGTGTGCAGATGGCCACCATCGCGCACAGCACCACCGGATAACTGAACGTCCAGTGCAGCGCGGGCATGTGGTCGAAGTTCATGCCGTAGATCCCGGCGATCATGGTGGGGACGGCGATGATGCCGGCCCAGGCCGACATCTTGCGCATGTCGGTGTTCTGCTGCATTCCGACCCGCGCCAGTGCCGCCTGCACCAGGGAGCTGAGCATCTCGTCGTAGCTGGCGATCTGTTCGGCGGCGCGGGTCTGGTGGTCGCCGACGTCCCGCAGGTAGCGCCGCACCTCCTTGGAGATCAGGTCCTTGTAGTCGGTCTGTATCCGCTGGAACGGCACCGACAGCGGCGCGACCGCGCGCCGCAGCTCGACGACTTCGCGCTTGATCTGGTAGATCGGTTCGACGTCGGTGCGGGTGCCGGGCGCGAACGCCACCTCCTCGATGGTGTCGATGTCGCTTTCCATGAGGTTGGTCACCTCGACGTAGCGGTCGACCACGTAGTCGGCGATGGCGTGCATCACCGCATACGGGCCCAGCCGCAGATGCTCGGGGTCGGCTTCCATGCGTTTGCGGACTTGCGCCAGGCCGCTGTGTTCGCCGTGGCGGACGGTGACGACGAAATTCTTGCCGACGAAGATCATGATCTCGCCGGTTTCGACGATCTGGCGGGGGAGCACCACCGATTCGTGGGGGACATAGTTGACGGTCTTGAGCACCAGGAACAGCGTCTCGTCGTAGCGCTCCAGCTTGGGCCGCTGGTGGGCGTGCACGGCGTCCTCGACGGACAGTTCATGCAGGTCGAAAGTCGCCGCCACCGCCTGCATCTGGCGCTCGTCGGGCTCGTGCAGGCCTACCCAGACGAACGCCTCGCGCCCATCGGTCTCGATCTGGCGCACCTTGGCCATCGCCCCGGCCGGGGTGAACTCGCCGGGAATCCGGTCGCCGTCGGCGTAGACGCCGCAGTCGATCAACACCCGGGGAACCGGGTCGCGCAACGCCGTCATGGCGGCCCTCCCTCCGGCGCACACTGCCGGTGAAATGCTACGCGCCTGGACCCAAACCGACCGGTCAGCGCGGTTCGGCCGGGGTCCGGAGTTTTCGTGCCGCCGGCGGTGCGCTAGTTTCGACCCGGACCAATCCCAGACCAAGCCGAACCCGTTCGAGGAGCACTTGACGTGAGCACAACCCCACTCAAGGTGGCCGTCACCGGCGCCGCCGGTCAGATCGGCTACAGCCTGCTGTTCCGCCTGGCCAGTGGCTCGCTGCTGGGCCCCGACCGGCCGATCGAACTGCGTCTGCTGGAGATCGAGCCCGCACTCAAGGCGCTCGAGGGCGTGGTGATGGAGCTCGACGACTGTGCGTTCCCGCTGCTGTCCGGGGTGCAGATCGGCTCGGACGCGAACAAGATCTTCGACGGCGCGAACCTGGCGCTGCTGGTCGGCGCCCGCCCGCGCGGCCCGGGTATGGAGCGCAGCGACCTGCTGGAGGCCAACGGCGCGATCTTCACCGCGCAGGGCAAGGCGCTCAACGAGGTCGCGGCCTCCGACATCCGGGTGGGGGTGACCGGCAACCCCGCCAACACCAACGCGCTGATCGCGATGAGCAACGCCCCGGACATCCCCAAGGAGCGCTTCTCGGCGCTGACCCGCCTGGACCACAACCGGGCGATCTCGCAGCTGGCCGCCAAGACCGGGGTGAAGGTCACCGACGTCAAGAAGATGACGATCTGGGGCAACCACTCGGCCACCCAGTACCCCGACATCTTCCACGCCGAGGTCGGCGGGCGTAACGCCGCTGAGGTCGTCGGCGACCAGGCCTGGATCGAGAACGACTTCATCCCGACCGTCGCCAAGCGCGGCGCGGCGATCATCGACGCGCGCGGTGCCTCGTCGGCCGCTTCGGCGGCGTCGGCCACCGTCGACGCCGCCCGGGACTGGCTGCTGGGCAGCCCGGACGGGGACTGGGTGTCGATGGCGGTGATCTCCGACGGCTCCTACGGTGTGCCGGAAGGCCTGATCTCGTCGTTCCCGGTCACCACCGCAGGCGGCGACTGGAGCATCGTGCAGGGCCTGGAGATCGACGACTTCTCCCGCGGCCGGATCGACGCTTCCACTGCCGAGCTGGCCGAGGAGCGTGACGCGGTCACCGGGCTCGGCCTGATCTAACAGCGTCACGCCCGGCGGGCGACCTCCTGGGCGAGCTGTACCCGGGAGGTCAGCCCCAGCTTGGTGTAGACGTGAGTCAGGTGCGTCTGCACGGTACGCGGTGAGACGAAAAGCCTTGCGGCGATGTCCTTATTGCCGAGACCGTCGCTGACGAGGCGGACGACGTCGAGCTCGGTCGGGGTCAACGAGCCCCAGCCCTTCGACGGGCGCTTTCGTTCGCCGCGGCCGCGCTGCGCGTACGCGATCGCCTCGTCAGTGGACAGCGTGGCACCGTCGGCCCAGGCCTGCTCGAAGTCCTTGGCCGCCATGGCGTTACGCAGCGTTGCCACCGATGCTTCGTATGCCCCGTCGTGATACTTGAAGCGAACCGCGCCGATGCGCTGCCGGAGCCCGTCGGCCGCTCCGAAAAGGCGGGCCGCTTCGCGGTGGCTGCCGGTGCTGCACGCCACGGCAGCCAGGCACTCGAAAACCTCCGCAATCCCGGTCTGCGCCTTGGTTTCGGCGGCGATCGCCAGCGCCTCGTGCAGATCACGCTCGGCCCGCCGCGGGTCAGCCCGGGCGATGGCCACGCGCGCACGCGGCACCAGTCCCATGATCCGGTACCACCCGGTCGTTGCGGCGACACCCTCATCGGCCCACTGCTGCGCGGCGCTGAGATCGCCGGCGGCCAAGGCCGTCTCCGCTCGGCACCACCGGAATATGGCCGCGATTTCGTCGTGGACGCCGATGTGATGCCACATCAGGTCCTGCGCCTGCTTGGCGGCGGCGGCATCGCCGCGGGCCAGGGCGGCGACGCCGGCCGCCATGTGGGCGACTCCCTCGTGTACCCGGCTCAGCACTGCGCCGGTGTCGATGAGCGCACCCACCACGGTCTCGGCCTGGCTGGTCTCGCCCTGGAATGCCAACACCAGGGCGAGGTTCTGTAGGCCGAGGAACCGATTGAGCATGTCGCCGGCCGCGTCGGCCTCGGTGATCATCTCCCGGCACCGTGCGGCCTCCCCGGCGAGATCACCCTGCATGTAGCTGGCCGTCCCCAGCCAGTTGCGGCAGTAGCGCGAGTGGAACTGATCGCCAAGGGATTCGGCCAGCTCACGGCCCTCCTCGCCGGCCTCCCGGACCCCCATCAGGTCGCCCGCCACCACGGCTGCGTACGTCTTCCACCCGAGGATCTGGGCCAGCCGCCACTGGTCGCCCAGCCCGCGGGCGATCTCGATCGCCTCGGCGAAGTACGGCCGCGCTACCTCCGCCTTATAGGCGGCAATGCCCACGCAGGCGGTGAGCGCCCTGGCAAGCAGCGCCGGATCGTCGAGTTCGCGGGCGATCGCCACGGCTTCCTGGGCTTGCTCGGTGCTGTCCAACGCCAAGCCCCACGCGTTGAGCAGTGCCTTGTCGGCCAGCGCCCGTGCGCGTACCGGGCGGGGCAGATCGGCGCCGTCGGCGGCGAGGACGGCATCAAACCAGGCCGCCCCTTCCACGATGCGCCCGCGAGACAGCCAGATCGGCAACAGCGACGACGCCAGGCCCATCGCCAGTTCGATGTCGCCGTTCTCCTGGCTCCACGCGAATGCGGCACGCAGGTTGTCGATCTCGGATTCGACGTGTTCGAGCGCCTGGGCGTGGGTATCGCTGTTCGGGGTGTCGAGGGTGGCGGCCAAGGCCGTGTAGTGATCACGATGACGACTGCGGACGTCATCGGCCTCGCCGGATTCGCCCAGCTTCTCCAGGGCATACTGGCGCACCATCTCCAACATGCGGTAACGGGTTCGGCCCGTGGCGTTTTCGGCGACCACCAGCGACTTGTCGACCAGCAGGGTGAGCTGGTCGAGCACGTGGTGGCCCTTGATGGGGGCGCCGCTCGCCACGAACTGCGCGGCGTCGAGATGGAAGCCACCCATGAAGGCGGCCAATCGACGGAAGAGCACCCGTTCCGGGTCGGTCAGCAGCGTGTGCGACCAGTCGACGGAGGCGTGCAGGGTTTGCTGTCGACGCACTGCTCGCCGCGCGCCGCCGGTCAGCAGTCGGAAGCGGTCATGCAAACCGTCCAGGATTTCCTCCAGCGACAGCGCCCGAATCTGCGCTGCGGCCAGTTCGATCGCCAGGGGCATTCCATCGAGACGTCGGCAGATCTCCGCGACCGTGGTCGCGTTGGCGTCGGTGAGGACGAAGTCCGGGCAGGCGCGCCGCGCCCGGTCGGCAAACAGTTCGACGGCCTCGTCGAGCAGCGATAGTGACGGCACCCGCCAGGTGACCTCGCCGTCCACCGCGATCGACTCCCGGCTGGTCGCCAGGAACCGCAGTTCTGGACAGGCGCCGAGCAGTTCGATGGTCAGGGCTGCGGTGGCGTCGAGCAGATGTTCGCAATTGTCCAGCACCACCAGCATGTTCCGCTCGCCGAGGAATCGGATGAGAGTGTCGATGGTGGAGCGGCCCGGCTGGTCCGGCAGGCCCAGCGAACGTGCCGCGGCCACGGGCACCAGTTCCGGGTCGGTGATCGGCGCGAGATCGACATACCACACGCCGCCGCTGAACTCCTCGGCCGACAGCGCCGCGATCTCGACCGCCAGGCGGGTCTTGCCGGCGCCCCCGGCGCCGGTCAAGGTGACGAGCCGGTTGTCGGCGAGGAGCGCTCGCACGTCGGACATCTGGCCGGTGCGTCCGATGAATCGGGTCAGCTGCGGTGGAAGGTGCTGTGAGCCAACGGGTCCCGCTGTTCGCAGCGGAGGAAATTCGTTGCGCAGATCGGGGTGGCACAGCTGCACCACCCGTTCCGGCTTGGGTACGCCCCGCAGCGGATGGCAGCCCAGGTCGATCAGCCAGGCATCGGCGGGAAGCCAGTCGACCACCAGTGCTTCGGCCGCCCCGGAAAGGACGGTCTGGCCGCCGTGCGCCAAATCGCGGAGGCGCGCGGTGCGGTTGATGGTGGGGCCGATGTAGTTGCCCTCGTCGCGCAGCTGCACCTCACCGCTGTGCAGGCCGATACGCAGCCGGATCGGCGCCAACGGTGCCCGCTGTAGCTCCAGCGCGCACCCCACCGCGTCGCTGGCCCGGGCGAAGGCCAGCACGAAGCTGTCGCCCTCGCCCTGCTCCACCGGCCGCACGCCCCGGTAGGTGGCAACCAGCTGCGCCAGGGTGCGATCCAGCCGTGCCACCGCCAGGGTCATCTCATCCGGTTGGGATTCCCACAACCGGGTGGAGCCTTCGACGTCGGCCAGAAGCAACGTCACCGTTCCGGTCGGCAGCTCGTTCACGCCCACCTCACTCCACGTCACCAGCGGCGTGTCAACGCGTTCGCTCATGCTAGCCAGCATGCGGTGGCCGGGTAGGGCAAAACATCAGCACATACGCGTAGATTGCGCGCGGATTTACGACCCCGCCCGCGGCGATCTACGCGTCCTGACCGATGGTTTTGCCTTCGGCCCCTCCGATAGTCGATGTCACCCGACCAAGGAGGCCCCCATGACGACCGTCCCCACCAGCAGCCGCCCCGACATCTTCAGCGCCGATCTCCCGCGGCTGGCGTATGACCATCTGCACGACCCGGACGCAGCGCACCAACGCATCGCCGCGGCCCGGCAGCTAGCACCGCTGGCGATGGGACCGCACGGACCCGAGATCCTCAGCTACGAGCTGGTGCGTACCGTACTGCGCGACCCGCGGTTTGCCACCGCCCGAGGCCTCGGGCTGGATCTGCAGGGCATCACCTCGGGACCGCTGTGGGACCGGGCCGTTCGCAACATCCTCAGCCTCGACGGCGAGCAGCATCATCGGCTGCGCCGGTTGGTGTCCAAGGCCTTCGCGCCCCGCTCCGCCGGGCGGCTGCAGTCACTGATCATCGCGGTCATCACCGACTTGGTTGCGCCGCTGACCCCTCGTGGCCGCTGCGACGTGGTCAGCGAGATCGCCCGGCGATACCCGACGCCGATCATCTGCGCGCTGCTGGGCGTGCCGCGCCAAGACTGGCAACTGTTCTCGGACTGGACCGATGACATCAAGAAGATCTTCGACTGGAACGTCGGGAACGACGCTCCGGCGATCCTGGCGGCCTGGCAGAGCCTCGACGCCTACCTCGAGAAGTTGGTCGCCGCGCGGCGCGCAAACCTGACCGATGACGTGCTCTCCGACCTGATCCGCGCGGAAGACGACGGTGACCGACTCGCCCACGCCGAGCTGTTGATGCTCGCAGCGACTCTGTTGGGCGCAGGCACCGACACCACCCGCAATCAGTTGGCCGCCGCCGTCCAGGCGCTCTGCGATCACCCCGAGCAATGGGCGGCACTGGCCGAACGCCCGGAACTGGCACCGCGCGCCGCCGAGGAACTCATGCGCTATTACCCCGTGGTCTTCGGCACGCTCCGCAAAGCCGTTGACGACGTCGAACTCGGCGGGGTCATCATTCCCGCCGGCACCCTGGTCGTCGCCAACATCGCCGCCGCCAACCGCGACCCGGAGGTGTACACCCACCCCGGCCGCCTGGACATCACCCGCGGTGACGCAGCGCCGGTCCTGACGTTCGGCGGTGGCCTGCACTACTGCCTCGGGTCCCATCTGGCCCGGCTTGAACTCATCGAGGCGCTGCGCGTCATCACCCGGTGCCTGCCCAACCCACGGCGGAGCGGCCCGGCCCCCTGGAAAGCCATCATCGGAATCACCGGACCGGTCACCGTGCCTATCGAATTCAACGCCGCGCGTTGAGCCGCCCGGTGGCACAGCCCGGCCGACCTGAGGGTTTGAGAGCGCGCACAGTACCCTGGACTATCGATGTCCGAGAACCTTGCGAATACGGCGAACAACTCGCCGATCGTCATTGGAGACGAAGAGATCTTCGAAGCCCACATGGGCGGAAAGATCTCCGTCGACCTGAAGGCCCCGCTGGACAGCCAGCGCGCGCTGTCGATCGCCTACACCCCCGGGGTGGCGCAGGTCAGCCGTGCCATCGCGGCCGATCACACGCTCGCGGCCCGCTACACCTGGGCGCACCGGCTGGTGGCGGTCGTCAGCGACGGCAGTGCCGTCCTCGGGTTGGGTGACCTGGGTCCGGCGGCGTCGCTGCCGGTGATGGAGGGCAAGGCCGCGCTGTTCAAGACGTTCGCCGGCTTGGACTCCATTCCTATCGTGCTGGACACCAAGGATCCGGACGAGATCGTGCAGACCCTGGTGCGGCTGCGCCCGACGTTCGGCGCGGTCAACCTGGAGGACATCTCCGCCCCGCGCTGCTTTGAGATCGAGCGCCGCGTGATCGAGGCGCTGGACTGCCCGGTGATGCACGACGATCAGCACGGCACCGCGATCGTGGCGTTGGCGGCGCTGATGGGGGCGGCCAAGGTGCTCGGCCGGGATCTCTCGTCGTTGCGGGTGGTGGTCTCCGGCGCGGGCGCGGCCGGCGTGGCCTGCGCCAACATCCTGCTCTCGGTGGGCATCTCGGAGTTGATCGTGCTGGATTCGCAGGGCGTACTGCATCCGGACCGCACCGACATGAACGATGTCAAGGCCGAGCTGGCGCAGCGCACCAACCCCGGTGGTCGCACCGGCGGGCTCGCCGAGGCTCTCGCCGGCGCCGACGTGTTCCTGGGCGCGTCCGGGGGAGTGGTGCCCGAGGAGTTGATCGCCTCGATGAACCCGGGCGGTGTGGTGTTCGCGCTGTCCAATCCGGACCCGGAGATCCACCCCGACTTGGCGGCCAAGTACGCGGCGGTGGTGGCCACCGGCCGCAGCGATTTCCCCAACCAGATCAACAACGTGCTCGCCTTCCCCGGCGTGTTCCGCGGTGCGCTGGACGCCGGCGCCCACCGGATCACCGAGGCGATGAAACTGGCTGCTGCCGAAGCGATTTACTCCGTCGTCGCCGACGACCTGGCGCCGGATCGGGTGGTGCCGAGCCCGTTGGACCCCCGGGTCGAACCGGCCGTTGCTGCGGCGGTCGCGGCGGCCGCCGGCTCAGCGTCCTGAGCGCACGGTGCCCCGGCTGCAAAGACATCACCTGCGCCCGTTGGCGCTCATAGGGGCGGCGCTGCTGATCGCCGGCTGCACCGGGCAGCTCGCCCCGCCGCTGCTGAGTGTGGGAACGTCACCGGACCCGCAATCGCAGGTTCTGGCGCACCTGTACGCCAGCGCCCTGCGTGGCTCGGGTGCCCCGGTGCGCGTCGCACCCGTCGCCGACCCGGTCGCCGCGCTCGATGCCGGCGAGATCACCGTGGTGCCCGGCTTCACCGGCCGATTCCTGGCGGTGTTCGCCCCGGACTCCGCGGCGCGCTCCGACCGGCAGGTCTACTGGGCGTTGGCCGGCGCCCTGCCGGAGAGCCTCGCGGTCGGCGACTACGCCATGACGGCCGCCGACAAGCCCACCGTGGCCGTGACCAAAGCCACCGCGACCGCGTGGGGCGGCGCCGATCTGCGTGCGCTGGTACAGCACTGCGCCAAGCTGACCGTCGGCGCCGTCACCGGTGCGCGGCCACCAGCCGCAGTGGGCCGGTGCGTACTGCCCAGGCTGCGTGAGTTCGCTGACGACGCTGCCTTGTTCGCCGCGCTGCGCGGCGGCCGGATCACCGCGGCGTGGACCACTACGGCCGATCCCGGGGCGCCCGACGACGCCGTGATGCTCGCCGACGGCACACCGGCGTTGGTGCGCGCGGAGAACGTGGTGCCGCTGTACCGGCGCAATGCGCTGACCGAAGCCCAACTGCTGGCGATCAACCAGGTGGCCGGGGTGCTGGACACCGCTGCCCTGGTCGACATGCACCGCCAAGTGGCTGGTGGCGCCGACCCGCAGGCAGTGGTGGACGCCTTTTTGGACGAACACCCGCTCGGGCGGTAGCCGATCGCCGCCCCGCGGGCCGCGAATCGGAATCTGACGACACGACACGCCTATGTCGCGTCGTCAGATTCCTACTGGATGCGCTACCGGGGCATGAATTTCGGGATGACGAACGTGAACAGCCGTTGGTATCCCGAACCCAGGACACGCACGAGCAGATCGAGAACCTTGGCGTCCTTGCCGATGAGCACCCGAGCCCGGTTCTTGCTGACCCCGGCCAGGATCACGCGGGCAGCCTCTTCGGCGGTGGTGGCGGCCAGCCGCCGGTCGAAGAACTCGGCCATCGCGGCGGCGTCCAGCCCCTCGGCGACGGTGGCGTTGCGGGCGATCGCCGTCTTGATGCCGCCCGGGTGCACCGTGGTGACCTTGACCGGGTGCCCGGAAATGGCCATCTCCTGACGCAACGCCTCGGTGAAGCCGCGGACAGCGAACTTCGCCGCGTTGTAGGCGCCCTGGCCCGGTGTCGACAGCAGCCCGAACAAGCTGGAGATGTTGACGACGTGGCCGTCGCCGGAGGCGATCAGGTGCGGCAGGAAGGCCTTGGTGCCGTTGACCACGCCCCAGAAGTCGACATCCATCACCCGCTCGATGTCCTTGAACTGGCTGACCTCGATGTTGCCGCTGTAGGCGATGCCGGCGTTGTTGTAGATCTGGTTGACCTTGCCGAAGTGCTCCTTGACCTCGTCGGCGTAGGCGAGGAACGCTTCCCGCTCGGTGACGTCGAGCCGGTCGGCCTTGACCCGCACGCCCAGCGCGGTCAAGCGCCGCTCGGTCTGGGCGAGCCCCTCGGTGTCGACGTCGCTGATCGCCAGCTGCGCTCCCGCGCGGGCCAGCTCGATGGCCAGCGCCTGGCCGATACCCGAACCGGCACCGGTGACGACGGCGACTTTCCCGGCGAATCCCTGCATGTGCTCTCCCAGCAGTCGGTGGACCACCCGAGCTTATCCGGTACCGGCGGTACTGGATTAGTCGGCCTCGGTGAGCGTGCGCAGTTGCTCAGCACGACGCGGCGTGTTGCGCACAGACGCTCGCCGGTGTTGAGTGCGTTCGCTCAGCCGAACGCCTCGTCGGCGTTTGATGCTCCTCGATTGTTCGGCTTCGTTCCTCAGCCGAACGCCTCGTCGATGATCTCCTGCTGTTCGACGGCGTGCACCTTCGACGAACCCGACGACGGCGCCGACATGGCGCGGCGCGAGATCCGCTTGATCCCGGTCAGCTTGTCGGGCAACAACTCCGGCAGCTCCAGGCCGAACCGCGGCCACGCTCCCTGGTTGGCCGGCTCCTCCTGCACCCAGAAGAACTGCTCCACGTTGGGGTAGCGGTCCAGGGTCGCACCCAGCCGCCGCTTGGGCAGCGGGGCCAGCTGTTCGATCCGCACGATCGCCACGTCGTCGCGGCCGTCCTTGGCTTTGCGGGCGGCCAGCTCGTAGTAGAGCTTTCCGCTGGTCAGCAGGACCCGGGTGACCTTGCTGCGGTCGCCGTCGCCGTCCTCGTAGGTGGGCTCCTCGAGCACCGAGCGGAACTTGACGTCGGTGAAGTCCTTGATGTCGCTGATCGCCGCCTTGTTGCGCAGCATCGACTTCGGGGTGAACACGATCAGCGGCCGCTGGATCCCGTCGAGGGCGTGCCGGCGCAGCAGGTGGAAGTAGTTCGACGGGGTCGAGGGCATCGCGATCGTCATCGAACCCTCCGCCCACAACTGCAGGAAACGCTCGATGCGCCCGGAGGTGTGGTCGGGCCCCTGGCCCTCATGGCCGTGTGGCAGCAGCAGCACCACATTGGACAGCTGACCCCACTTGGCCTCACCGGAGCTGATGAATTCGTCGATGATCGACTGGGCCCCGTTGACGAAGTCGCC
Source organism: Mycobacterium sp. NGS16 (assembly GCF_059813225.1). NCBI lineage: Bacteria > Bacillati > Actinomycetota > Actinomycetes > Mycobacteriales > Mycobacteriaceae > Mycobacterium > Mycobacterium sp. NGS16. The sequence goes on along the minus strand of NZ_JCALEE010000004.1, from coordinate 78,678 downwards.
GAACTGCGCCTCCCACAACACCAGGGCGTCCGGGTTGCCGACGGTGTAGCCGTACTCGAAGCCGACCGCAGCAAACTCCGACAGCGGCGAGTCGTAGACCAGGAACTTGCCGCCGCTCGGGGTGCCGTCGGGCGTGGTGGCCAGCAGCTGCAGCGGGCTGAACTCGGCGCCGTTGGTGTGGTCGATGATCACCGAGTGGCGCTGCGAGAAGGTGCCGCGGCGGGTGTCCTGTCCGGACAGCCGAACCAGCTTGCCTTCGGCCACCAGCGAACCCAGCGCCAGCAGTTCGGCGAACGCCCAGTCGATCTTGCCCTCGTAGGCCATCTCGCGCCGGCGCTCCAGCACCGGCAGCACCCGGGGGTGCACGGTGAAGCCGTCGGGAATCGCCATGAACGCATCGCCGATACGGGCCAGCATCGCCTTGTCCACCGCGGTGTTCAGCCCGCGCGGCACCTGCTGTTCGGACTCCACCGACTCGCTGGGCAGCGCCGCGTGCTTCTCCAGTTCGCGGATCTCGTTGAACACCCGCTCCAACTGACCGTGGTAGTCGCGCAGGGCGTCCTCGGCCTCTTTCATCGAGATGTCGCCGCGGCCGATCAGGTCCTCGGTGTAGCTCTTGCGCACCCCGCGCTTGGTGCCGATCACGTCGTACATGTACGGGTTGGTCATCGACGGGTCGTCGCCCTCGTTGTGCCCGCGGCGGCGGTAGCACAGCATGTCGATGACGACGTCCTTGTGGAACTTCTGGCGGAAGTCCACCGCCAAACGGGCCACCCAGTCACACGCTTCGGGGTCGTCGCCGTTGACGTGGAAGATCGGCGCGCCGATCATCTTGGCGACGTCGGTGCAGTATTCGCTGGACCGCGAGTGGTCCGGCGCCGTGGTGAACCCGATCTGGTTGTTGACGATGATGTGGATGGTGCCGCCGACGCGGTAGCCGGGCAGCATCGCCATGTTCAGCGTCTCGGCCACCACGCCCTGCCCGGCGAACGCGGCGTCGCCGTGCAGCATCATCGGGACCACCGAGAATGCCGGCTGGCCGTCGCTGTCCGAGGCGCCCCGGTCCAGCAGATCCTGGCGGGCCCGCACCAGCCCCTCCAGGACCGGGTCGACGGCCTCCAGGTGCGACGGGTTGGCGGTCAGTGACACCTGAATGTCGTTGTCGCCGAACATCTGCAGGTACACCCCGGTGGCGCCCAGGTGATACTTGACGTCGCCGGAGCCGTGCGCCTCGGCCGGGTTGAGGTTGCCCTCGAACTCGGTGAAGATCTGCGAGTAGGGCTTGCCGACGATGTTGGCCAGCACGTTGAGCCGGCCGCGGTGCGGCATGCCGATGACGACTTCGTCGAGCCCGTGTTCGGCGCACTGGTCGATCGCCGCGTCCATCATCGGGATGACGGTCTCGGCGCCCTCCAGCGAGAAGCGCTTCTGCCCGACGTACTTGGTCTGCAGGAAGTTCTCGAACGCCTCGGCGGCGTTCAGCTTGCTCAGAATGTACTTCTGCTGCGCCACAGTCGGTTTGATGTGCTTGACCTCGATGCGCTCCTGCAGCCACTGCTGCTGCTCGGGCTCGAGGATGTGGGTGTACTCCACGCCGACGTGGCGGCAGTAGGCGTCGCGCAGCACCGACAGGATCTCGCGCAGCTTGCGGAAGTCGCCGCCGGGCAGGCCCTCGACCTTGAACTCGCGGTCCAGATCCCACAGCGTCAGGCCGTGGGTCAGCACGTCGAGGTCGGGGTGGCTGCGGAAGCGGGTGTTGTCCAGCCGCAGCGGGTCGATGTCGGCCATCAGGTGGCCGCGGTTGCGGTAGGCGGCGATCAGCTCGACGACGCGGGCGTTCTTGTCCACCACCGAGTCGGGGTTGTCGGTGCGCCACCGCACCGGCTCGTAGGGGATGGACAGTTCGAAGAAGATCTCGTCCCAGAAGGCGTCGGAGAGCAACATCTCGTGCACGGTGCGCAGGAAGTCACCGGATTCCGCGCCCTGGATGATGCGGTGGTCATACGTCGAGGTCAAGGTGATCAGCTTGCCCACGCCGAGTTCGGCGATGCGCTGCTCGCTGGCCCCCTGGAATTCGGCGGGGTACTCCATGGCGCCGACACCTATGATCGCGCCCTGACCGGCCATCAGCCGGGGCACCGAATGCACGGTGCCGATGGTTCCGGGGTTGGTCAGTGAGATCGTCACCCCGGAGAAGTCCTCGGCGGTCAGCTTGCCGTCCCGGGCGCGGCGCACGATGTCTTCGTAGGCGGCGACGAACTGCGCGAACCGCAGGGACTCGGCGCCCTTGATGGCGGCCACCACCAGGGAGCGCTTGCCGCCGGCGCCCTGCAGGTCGATGGCGAGTCCCAGATTGGTGTGCGCCGGGGTGACCGCAGACGGTTTGCCGTCGACCTCGGCGAAGTGCCGGTTCATGTTGGGGAACTGCTTGACCGCCTGCACCAGCGCGTAGCCCAGCAGGTGGGTGAAGGAGATCTTGCCGCCGCGGGTCCGCTTGAGCTGGTTGTTGATGACGATGCGGTTGTCGATCATCAACTTGGCCGGCACGGCACGCACGCTGGTGGCCGTCGGCACCTCCAGCGAGGTGGACATGTTCTTGACCACGGCGGCGGCCGCCCCACGCAGCACCTGCACCTCGGCGTCGGCGGCCGGAGCGGGGGCCTGCGAGGGGGCGGGCTTGGCGGGCTTCGCCGACTTTGCGGGTTTCGCGGCGGTCGCCGGTGCAGCTGGGGCAGCCGGTGGTGCAGCTGGCGCCGCCGGTGCAGCTGGGGCTGGTGGTGCCGCTGGCGCAGGTGGCGCCGGCGGGGACGCGGGTGTCGGCGACCCATCACCGCCGGGCTTGTAATCGGCCAGGAACTCGTGCCAGCTCGGATCGACCGACGACGGATCGTCGCGGAATTTGCGGTACATCTCCTCGACTAGCCATTCGTTCTGACCGAAGGGTGAACTCATACCGCTCACGACTGCTTCTCGCCTCGATTCCTGGTCGTCCGGCGAGGCATGTGCGCCGCGCCCGCCTGCCTCATAAAGGCTAGCCTCTCCCAGTTATTCCGCCAGGCTCGCCGCCGAATGTCCGCCGGCCTGATCAGGCCGACGGTTGCGCGGGACTGGCATCGTCGTCCCGCAGGGCCGGCAGCAGATGCAACGTGACCGGCCAGCGGTCGGCGGCCGGGCCGAACGCCTTGCGGGCATTGCCGATGATCTTCTTGCCCATCATGCGGTTGCCCAGGGCCCCGATCACCGCGCCCAGGCCGACCGGTAACAGCTTGCCGAACGCCAGCGCCCCGCGCCGCAGGGTGAAACGCTTGACGAAGTACCGCAGCAGCCGGGAGTTCAGCTCCGACACCGCCGGCAGGGGCAGGGCGGCCGTCCCCTCGGTGAGCCACGCGCCGCTGGTGCGGCCCGAGCCGAGCAGGTCGGCCACCGCACCCTTACCCTCGTCGCCGACCAGCACCGCCAGCACCAGGGCGCGACGTCGCTCCCGGTTGTCGACCGGAATGCCGTGCACCTCGGCGACGGCGAGCACGAAGAACGCGGTGGCCTCCAGGAAGACCGCGGTCTCCCCGGCGACCGCCGACAGCGCGAGCAGGGTGCCGATCGCCGGCACCGCCGCGGTCGCGCCCACCGCGGCACCGCTGGCCGTCGCCGCCGCCAGGTAACGCCTTTCCAGCTTCGCCACTACCTGCGCCGGGCTGGTGCCGGGCTCACTGTGGCGCAGTCGCTCCACGTAGGCCCGCACCGCCGGGCCCTGCACCCGCTCACTGCGCTCGATGACCCGCGACAGCACCCGGGCCGCCATGCTGGGCTTCTCAGCGCCGGGGGCCGGCGCCGGTTCCTGCGCCGACCGCCGTCGTCGAAAGATGCCCATGTTGCCTCCCGTTTCGCCGCCGTGGTGTTCAGGCTAACGCCCCGCTAGAGGTTTACCCGCTTCAATAGCGCAGTAGCCATCCAGCAGCGAATCCCCGCGTCGGGGCCGCGAGTTGTTCAACGCAAAATCTGTCCGTAGCGTCGGATCAAGTGGCTTCATGCCCGCAACCGCAGAGCGCAGCGAGGGGAGGGGCGGCGCTTGTGAGCACCGCGAGCAGCCGGACTCGACCCGGCGATCACGGGAGGCATGGCGAGGCCGTGCGAGTCGCGGCCTCGCGATCGCCCGGCTCGGCGGATGCGACCAATCCGTGGCACGCGCTGTGGGCGATGATGCTGGGGTTCTTCATGATCCTGGTGGATTCCACGATCGTCGCGGTCGCCAACCCCAGCATCATGGCGGCGCTCGACATCGGCTACGACACGGTGATCTGGGTCACCAGCGCCTACCTGCTGGGCTACGCGGTGCCGCTGCTGGTCGCCGGACGACTCGGCGACCGGTTCGGTCCCAAGTACCTTTACCTGGCCGGGCTGGCGGTGTTTACCGCCGCCTCGCTGTGGTGCGGGCTAGCCGGTGGGATCGCGATGCTGGTCACCGCGCGGGCGGTGCAGGGCGTCGGGGCGGCGCTGCTGACACCGCAGACCCTGTCGGTGATCACCCGAACGTTCCCCGCCGACCGTCGCGGTATGGCGATGAGCGTGTGGGGGGCGACCGCCGGTGTCGCGACGCTGATCGGACCGCTGGCCGGCGGGGTGCTGGTGGACCGGCTCGGCTGGGAGTGGATCTTCTTCGTCAACGTTCCGATCGGCGTCCTCGGCTTGGTCCTGGCGTTCCTGCTGGTCCCTGATCTGCCCGTGCATCGGCATCGGTTCGACCTGCTCGGGGTGGCGCTGTCGGGCATCGGGATGTTCCTGGTCGTCTTCGCCTTGCAGGAGGGGGAGTCGCAGGGGTGGGCGCCGTGGATCTGGGCGCTGGTCGTGGGAGGCATCGGCTGCCTGGCCGTCTTCGTCTACTGGCAGGCGGTCACAGCGGGCGAGCCGCTGGTCCCGCTGCACATCTTTCGTGATCTGGATTTCGGCCTGGCTAACTTCGGGGTTGCGGTCATCGGTTTCGCGGCTACCGCGATGGTGCTGCCGGTGATGTTCTACGCGCAGGTGGTGTGCGGGATGTCGCCGACCCGGTCGGCGCTGCTGACCGCGCCGATGGCGATCGCCACCGGCGTGCTCGCCCCGGTCGTCGGCAAGATCGTCGACCGGGCACATCCTCGCGCGGTGGTCGGGTTCGGTTTCTCGGTGCTGGCGATCGCGCTGACCTGGCTGTCGATCGAGATGACGTCCACCACCCCGGTGTGGCGCCTGCTGCTGCCGTTCGCGGCGGTCGGCGTCGGGATGGCGTTCATCTGGTCGCCGCTGGCGGCAACGGCCACCCGCAACCTCCCGCCGCACCTGGCCGGTGCCGGCTCCGGGGTCTACAACGCGACCCGCCAGGTCGGAGCCGTGTTAGGCAGCGCCAGCATGGCCGCCTTCATGACATCGCGGATCTCCGCCGACCTGCCCCCGATGCCGGGCGGCCCGCACCCCGACGGGCGGCAGCTGCCCGAGTTTTTGCACGAGCCGTTTGCGGCGGCGATGTCGGAGTCGACGCTGCTGCCCGCCTTCATCGCCCTGTTCGGGGTGGCCGCCGCGTTGTTCCTGGTCGGCATCGTCATCCCGCCGGCCCGCCGGACACCGCGGGCGATCGACGGCCCCGATGACCTGCCCGATTTCAACGATCTCGACGAACTCGACGACGGGATTCGCCTCGCCGATGCACGCGTCGTGGAACGCGTCAGCTTGCCGCGCCACTTCGCGGCGTTGCGCGCGGCCCGCGACGTCGACGAGCCGACCGAGTTGCTCCCGACCGTCGCCCCGAGCGAGCCGGAGGCCCGCCGCGGCGCCCCTCGACCAGTCCGGCATCCAGCCCGACATGACGATCCCGTCACCGAGCCGCTGACCGTCGAACTCCCACGGGTGCCGGTGCCGGAGTCGGAGCCGCTGAGCCACAACGGCTTTCATGTCGACGCCGAACAGCACTTCCGGTCGGTCACCAACGGCACGCCGGTGCCTGACGTGTTGGCGAAGTTCGGTATCACCGGCAGGGGCCCGGCGCGCCGCAACCGGCACTACCGGGAGGATCCCGACGACACCGATGATCTCGGGCGGCCCTCGCACCGCGACCATTAGTGCGGGTGCGGGGCCGGTTCGCGGTTATCGGCCGGTGTTGCCGATGATCTCCACGCCGGTGCCGTTCCAACGGAACTTGACCAGCCCACTCAACCCGGCGATGCCGCTGGCGTTCTTCAACGCCACCGTGTCGGCAGTGCACTGTGTGAGGTCGATTCCGTTGAACCCGTAGGTGTCCGGCACCGATTGCGGAACGAACACACCGCGATGGAACAGCACCGCCCGGGTGCTGGGACGTTCGGCGTTGGTATTGGCCTTGACGATCACCGCCGACAGGTCGGCACACTCGCTGTAGTTGCCGGCGACGGGTTCCGGGCTCCACGGCTGACCGCTGCGCGGGTCGCGGGGCAGCTCCGAGACGGCTTTGACGATCGCCGGGGCGGCCAGGTTGACCGCGCACGGGTCCGCCGGCGCCGGGCCGGCGCTCGTCGTCGGCCCGGTCGTGGGAGAGGTGGCAGTCCCGTCGGCGGCGGCCGGAGGGCTGGTGTTCTGCGGTGTCTTGGCGACGGTGGAATCGCCTGAACTGCAACCGGCCAGCAGCACCACGCCCAGCCCGCCGACCACGACAAGGGGTCTAGCGGCAGCAAACACACCGGGCACCGTACCGTCGCGCGCACGACAACTCCGGGAGGCGCGGCCGACACACCGGCGCCTTGGCGGGTGCGCCTCGGCTGTGGCGATAGAAGGGCGCGGTTGCCCGTAGACTGCTAGGCGCGATGACCTCCCCTGATGCCCTTCCCACGACCTTTGCTGACCTGCAGATCCACCCTTCGGTGTTGCAGGCCGTCGCCGACGTCGGCTACGAGACGCCCTCGGCGATTCAGGCCGCCACCATCCCGGCATTGCTGGCCGGCTCCGATGTGGTCGGCCTGGCGCAGACCGGCACCGGCAAAACCGCAGCGTTCGCCATCCCGATCCTGTCGCGCATCGACACCGCCAGCAAGGCCACCCAGGCGCTGGTGCTGGCGCCCACCCGGGAGCTGGCCCTGCAGGTGGCCGAGGCGTTCGGGCGCTACGGCGCGCACCTGCCGCGGGTCAATGTGCTGCCGATCTACGGCGGAGCGTCCTACACGGTGCAGCTGTCCGGGCTCAAGCGCGGCGCCCAGGTGGTGGTCGGCACTCCGGGCCGGGTCATCGACCATCTCGAACGCGGCAGTCTGGACCTGTCGCACCTGGACTACCTGGTGCTCGACGAAGCCGACGAGATGCTGCAGATGGGGTTTGCCGAGGATGTCGAGCGCATTCTGGCCGACACCCCGCAGTACAAGCAGGTGGCGTTGTTCTCCGCGACGATGCCGCCGGCGATTCGCCGGATCACCGCCCGCTATCTGCATGACCCGGTCGAGGTCACCGTCGAGGCGAAAACCACGACGGCGGAGAACATCTCCCAGCGCTACATCGAGGTCGCCGGCCCGCGCAAGATGGATGCCCTGACGCGGGTGCTCGAGGTCGAGTCCTTCGAGGCGATGATCGTGTTCGTCCGCACCAAGCAGGCCACCGAGGAGGTCGCCGAAAAGCTGCGTGCCCGAGGGTTTTCCGCGGCCGCGATCAACGGTGACATCGCCCAGGCGCAGCGTGAGCGGACCATCGCCGCGCTGAAGAGCGGCAACATCGACATCCTGGTCGCCACCGATGTCGCAGCCCGCGGCCTGGACGTTGAACGCATCTCACACGTGGTCAACTACGACATCCCGCACGACACCGAGGCGTACGTGCACCGCATCGGCCGCACTGGGCGGGCGGGGCGGTCCGGCACCGCGCTGCTGTTCGTCAGCCCACGGGAACGCCACCTGCTCAAGGCGATCGAGAAGGCGACCCGCCAGAAGCTCACCGAGTCGGCGCTGCCCACGGTTGAGGATGTCAACGCGCAGCGGGTGGCGAAGTTCGCCGACTCGATCACCGCCACCCTCAGTGCTCCCGGCGCCGATGTCTTCCGCGGCCTGGTCGAGGAGTACAGCCGCGAGCACAACGTTCCGATGGCCGACATCGCCGCTGCGCTGGCGCTGCAGTCCCGCGACGGCGAGGCATTCCTGATGGAGCCCGAACCGCCCGCTGCCCAACGTCGTTCGCGGGAGAGGGCCGATCGGCCCGGTCGCAAGGACGACCGCAAGAGCGGTCCCAAAGACGGCTTCGCCACCTACCGGATCGCGGTCGGCAAGCGGCACAAGGTCTCCCCGGGTGCGATCGTCGGGGCACTGGCCAACGAAGGCGGCCTGCACCGCAGCGACTTCGGCAACATCAGCATCCGGGTGGATCACTCGCTGGTGGAACTGCCGGCGAAGTTGTCGGGCAAGACACTCAAGGCGCTGGAGCGCACCCGCATTCAGGGCCAGCTGATCAACCTGCGCCGCGACCGCCCATTCGGCAAGCCCGACCGCCACGGCGACGGGGGGACGTACCGGAAACGGATGGGATGACGCTGCCGCAGGAGGAGGTCGCCCAGGGCGGACTCGAGCAGGTCTCCCGCGTCGACCGGGTCGCGTCGCTCACCGGCGTGCGCGCGGTGGCCGCGATATTGGTCGTCGGCACCCACGCGGCCTACACCACCGGCAAGTACACCCACGGCTACGCCGGCCTGCTGGGCTCCCGGATGGAGATCGGGGTGCCGATCTTCTTTGTGCTCTCCGGTTTTCTGTTGTTCCGGCCCTGGGTGCGCGCCACCGCCTTCGAGCGTCCGGCACCCTCGGTACGCCGCTACGCCTGGCACCGGGTGCGGCGCATCATGCCCGCGTACGTCGTCACGGTGCTGCTGGCCTACCTGATCTACCACTACCGCACCGCCGGCCCGAATCCCGGCCACAACTGGATCGGTCTGCTGCGCAACCTGACATTGACCCAGATCTACACCGACAACTACATGTTCGGCTATCTGCATCAGGGCCTCACTCAGATGTGGAGCCTCGCGGTGGAGGTCGCCTTCTATGTGGTGCTGCCGCTGCTGGCCTGGCTCACGCTGGTCTGGCTGTGCCGGCGACAGTGGCGGCCGGTGCGCCTGCTGGCCGGGCTGGCGGTGGTGGCGGCGATCAGCCCGGCCTGGCTGATCCTGGTGCACGCCGGTGACTTTCTGCCCGACGGTGCCCGGCTGTGGCTGCCGACCTACCTGGTCTGGTTCGTCGGCGGAATGGCGCTGGCGGTGCTGCAGGCGATGGGTGTGCGCTGCTACGGCTTCGTGGCGATTCCGCTGGCGCTGATCTGCTATGTCATCGCGGCCACCCCGATCGCCGGGGAACCCACCACCTCGCCGGCCAAACTTTCCGAGGCACTGGTCAAGGCCGGCTTCTACGCCGCGATCGCCACTCTGGCGGTGGCGCCGCTGGCACTGGGCAACCAGGGCTGGTACGCGCGGTTGCTGGCGAGTCGGCCGATGGTGTGGTTGGGGGAGATCTCCTATGAGATCTTCCTGGTCCATCTGGTGCTGATGGAGGTGGTGATGGTGGAGGTGCTGCGCGCACCGGTGTACACCGGCTCGATGCTCAACCTGTTCGTTGGCACGATGGCGGTCACCATTCCGGTGTCCTGGTTGCTGCACCGGTTCACCCGGGTCAAGGCCTGAGCCGCGTTGCCGGCCGGACCCACAGGGCTAGTTGCCCGCCTCTGCGCGACAAATCGCGGTCGGCTCGGCCACGCACCCGCCGTTGTCGCGCAAAGGCGGGCAGCTCTCCTATTCCCCTGAACCGGCCCCCGCCGACCTGAGCCGGTCCGGTGCAACGACGACCGGCACCACGAACTGCACCAGCATCGCCCGCTCGTCGTCGGGGTCGCGGCCCGGGAAGCTCAGCAGCGACGTCATCACCCGCACCACCCAGCGGGCGCGCTGCTGCACCGCCGCGGTGTCGTCGGTCCCCAGCGCGGACAGGAAGGTCGTGACCATCACCGTGATGACCTCGGAGCGCTCGGCCATCGCGGCACCGATCGGCGGACCGGTCTCGGCGAACCACGACGCCAGCGCCGGGTTGGCCCGCACCAGCGCCAGCGACTCGGTGATCCCGGCGACCAGCCGCTGGGCCGGATCGTCGATACCGGCCAACCGCTCGGTCAGCTGCTGATACAGCGCGTTGGCCCAGCGGTGCACGTAGGCGGTGTAGAGCGCGTCGCGGCTCTCGAAGTAGCGGTACAGCGTGGCGCGCGAACACCCGGCCGCACGGGCGATTTCAGTCATGCCGACCGAGCCGGGGTCATGCTCGGCGAACAACGTCTCGGCCGCGTCGAGGATCTTCTCGGCCGCCAGTTCGCCGCGCTGATCCGACAGCCAGGACCGCCCGGCCATCATGACGCGGCGGTGAACGGAACCGACAGCGGTCGGCGCACGTAGCTGCCGCCGGCCCAGCGGATCCCGGCCTCGTCGATCGCATAGTCCGGGCAGCGGGCGAGCAGCTCCTCCAGCGCCACCCGCGCCTGCATGCGGGCGGCCTGGTTGCCGATGCAGTGGTGCGCGCCATAGCTGAAGGTGAGGATCTGGTGCGGCTTGCGCAGCACGTCGAGTTCGGCGGCGTCCGGCCCGAACTGGCGCTCGTCGCGGTTGCCCGAGCCGTAGAGCAGCAGCACCTTGCGGCCGGCCGGAATGGTGGTGTCGCCGACGGTCACGTCCCGGGTCGTGGTGCGGGCCAGACCTTGCACGGGCGAGGTCAGCCGCAGCAGCTCCTCGACGGCGTCGCGGATCAACTCCGGGCGGTCCACCAGCAGCCGCCGCTGGTCGGGGTAGCGTTGCAGCAATTGCACTGAGCCGCCGAGCATTCCGGTGGTGGTGTCGTTGCCGCCGGTGACCATGGTGAAGGTGAACGCCAGCACCGCCAGCAGTCCCTTGATGTCGCCGTCGGCGCCCATCCCGGCCGCCACCAGATGCGAGACGGTGTCGTCCTCGGGTTCGGATCGGCGGCGTTCGATGAGCGCGGTGAAGTAGGCCATCATCTCGCCGATCGCGTCCCCGGCCGAAGCGACCCCGTCCTCGCTGGTGGTGGCGGCGACGATCGCGTCGGTCCAGCCGTCGAACTGGGCCCGGTCCTGCTCCGGCACCCCCAGGTAGTGCGCGACCACCATCGACGGCAGCGGCTTGAACAGGTCGACGACGATGTCCCCGCCGCCGTCGGCCTGCAGCCGCTCGAGGCGTTGCACGACGAACTCGCGCACCTTGGGCTCCAGCCGCTCGACCTGCCGCGGCATGAAACCGCGCGCCACCAGCTTGCGGAACTCGGTGTGCACCGGCGGATCCTGCATCACCATCGGCGGGTTGTCGGCCAGCCCGATCATCTCCAGCTCGCCGTAGTTGATGGTCAGTCCCTGCGCGGAGGAGAAGGTCTCGTGGTCGGCGGCCGCCGCCCAGATGTCGGCGTGCCGGGATAACACGTAGTAGTCGTGGTCGGGCTTGTCGGCGGGGACCACGTGGTGAACCGGGTCGTGATCGCGCAGCGCGGCGTACATCGGCCACGGATTCGGCCAGGTTTCGGCGTTGCACGGCTCGAACTTCGGATGAGACAAGGCGGTCGTCATGTCTCATTGATACGACAATCGCGCGCTCTGTGTCAATGGTCGAATCGGAAATCCACGACAAGACACGCGGGGGAAGCGTCGCAGGATTCCGAGTCGCGGTGCGGTCAGATCCCCGCGCCCGGGTTGAGGATGTTCAGCGGGTCGAGTGCGGCCTTGACCCGCTGGTTCAGCGCCATCGCGTCGGGGCCCAGCTGCTCGGCCAGCCAGGGCCGCTTGAGCCGCCCGACCCCGTGCTCGCCGGTGATGGTGCCGCCCAGGGCGATCGCCAGATCCATGATCTCGCCGTAGGCCGTCTCGGCGCGGCGCACGTCGTCGGGATCATTCGGGTCGTGCACGATCAGCGGGTGGGTGTTGCCGTCGCCGGCGTGGGCGATCACCGCGATCATCAGCCGGTGCTCGGCGGCGATCTTCTCGATCCCGGTGATCAGCTCGCCCAGCTGCGGCAGCGGCACCCCGACGTCCTCGAGCAATAACGGCCCCTTGGCCTCGACGGCCGGGATGCAGAACCGCCGGGCCGCGACGAAGCCTTCGGCCTCGATGGGATCGTCGGTGGAGAACACGTCCTTGGCGCCGTGCTCGGTGAACACCGCAGCCATCAGCTCGATGTCCTCGGCGCCGGCATGACCCCGCTCATCGGAGGCGGCCACCAGCATGGCGGCGGCGTCGCGATCGAGCCCCATCCGCAGTTGGTCCTCGACGGCGTTGATCGCCGCGGAGTCCATGAACTCCAGCATCGACGGGCGCAGCCGCCCGGAGACGTCGAGCACCGCCTCGGCCGCGGCGCCCACCGAGTCGAACGTGGCCACCACCACCGCCGACTTGGGTTGGGCCGGCAGCAGCCGCAAGGTCACCTCGGTGATCACCCCGAGGGTGCCCTCGCTGCCGACGAACAGTTTGGTCAGCGAGAGGCCGGCGACATCTTTGAGCCGCGGCCCGCCCAGGCGCACCGCGGTGCCGTCGGCCAGCACCACCTGCAGACCCAGCACGTAGTCGGTGGTGACGCCGTATTTGACGCAGCACAACCCGCCGGCGTTGGTGGCGATGTTGCCGCCGATGCTGCAGATCTCGAACGACGACGGATCCGGCGGGTACCACAGGCCGTGCGCGGCGACGGCCTTCTTCACCTCGGCGTTGAGCAGGCCGGGCTGGCACACCGCGGTGCGGGTGACGGGATCGACGGTGATCTCGCGCATCTTCTCGGTGCACAGCACGATCCCGCCGTCGACCGCGGTGGCGCCGCCGGACAGTCCGGTGCCCGCGCCGCGGGTCACCACCGGCACCCGATGCGCGCTGGCCCAGCGCATCACCGTCTGCACCTCCTCGGTGCGTAGCGGCCGCACCACCGCCAGCGGTGTGCCCGCCAACGGGTCCAGGGCGTTGTCCTGCCGGTAGCCCGCGGTGATCGTCGGATCGGTGACCACCATCCCGTCGGGAAGGTCGGCGATCAACGGGGCGAGCGCGTCGGAATCCACGCAGGCGATCCTACGGAGCCGGGTGCCGGCCGTGTCGCTACGGATCGACGGTGAACTGCTGCTCGCCGTGGGCTGAGCCGCTCGGCTCGCCCTGCAGGTCGACGACGTAGGTGTAGGTGCCGGGTTTGGTGAGCGGGAAATCCCAGCCGCCGCCCCCGTCGCAGGTCGCCAGTCGCTGCTTACGGGTCAGCACCACGCCGCCGCCGCTGTCGAGGACCTTGGTCTGCTCGGTGCAGTAGGAAAACAGCCCCTTGCCGTCGCTGGTCTTCCAGCGCAGGCCCAAGTCGACCCAGAACGTGCCGTCGTGTTTGGTCTTGCTCAGCTGAAAATGGTTGGGCGCCAGCTCGACTCCGGTGTCACCGGGATTGGTGTGCGAGTGGAACACGCTCAGTTTCAAGGTGCCCACGCCGCGGGCCGGCGCGGTGGGTCGCTGTCCGTTGAGGGTGAACTCCAGGTGATTCTTGCCGGTCACCTCGCCGATCGCGCCGGCGATGTTAGCGAAGAACTGGTCGGGCAGGGTGGTCACCAGCGACAGGGCCACGCCGGTCCGATGCACGACATCGCCCAGATACGCCGGGTCGGCGCCCGCTGCGCCACTGATCGGCCCGCCGGCGGCACCGATCCCGGCCAGCAGGCATTGGGCGACGCTGCCGTACTGATCGCGGGCCTGGTAGGCGTCCTTGGGAAGCTGCACCGCGTTCATCGCGGTCAGCGCGCAGTCCCAGGCCGACCGGCTGTTCTGGAACACCGTGACCAGCTGGTCGCCGTCGATGCCCAGCATCCCGAGCCCGGTCAGAATCGAATTTAGTTGCAGTGCAACCGGATTCACATCGACATTGATCGTGGCCGTGGTGGTGCCGGCCGGTAGGACGAGCTGGCCGCCGGAGCGCGGCGTGAGCAGCCCGTTCTTGTCGCCGAACAGCCAGACCGCGAGTTGGTCGTTGCTGTTCAGCGGTGTCGGGTTGGTGAAGGTCCCGGCGGGGGAGGACGTGAGGCCGTAGAACTGGCTGCTGCTGTTGGCGAAGTCGACGCCGACGGCGCCGGCGCCGGCATCGCGTAGGCAGCCGGTGACCGGGGCGTCAGGTTTGGACGCGCTGAGTGTGTAGGAGATCGATCCGATGGTCAGTTGACTGCTTCCCGTGCAGCTCGGACCGGACGTGGTGCCGGGTAGCAGCACCCCTCGGATGGTGTCGACCACCTTGCCCAGGTCGGCGGCGATGACCTGGAACACCGACAGGTGGTCGGTGGCGGCGCTCACCGTGCGGGTCGCCGGATCCCAGGCGGCCGGCAGCAGGTCGATCACCGACCCGTCGGCACCGGAGACCGAGCGGATCACCGGCTTCACCGAATCGCTGAACGCGCCGGCCAGCTGCGGATCGGCGGACAGGTCGAACCGCAGCTCGATCGGCTGCTTGGGCTGCAGTCCGGAGCCGAGCGTGATCGACACCGGGGCACTGGCGGCCACCGCCGCCGCAAACGGTTGGCCGTGCGGTTGCGACCCGCGTGAGATCGTCAACGGCACACCCGGGTCGCTGACGCCCGCCGGTGCCGTTGCGGTGGCCCGCATCCCGCTCAGGGTGATCTCGACGGTGGCCCCGTTGGGGCCGATCAGCGCCGACGGTGACGGCGCCCGGGAGGGCGTCGCGGTGGCTGTAGCGGTGGAGTCGGCCGTCTGGTGGACCGAAGAGCAGCCGGTCACCCAGGACGCGGTCAACACGATCGTCAGCGCGATATGTCCGCAGTACCGTCGCATTCCGGGCCGTCCTGTTCCCCGAGGGCCAACGCCTGCCGGGAGTGTAATGGCGGTCGTCGGACTACCGGGCGAACTCTGCGAACGCGGCGGCTTGCCCGCTCTGCGTCGTTGGCCCCGGCCGGAACGTGGCGGAGCAGCTTGTGCGTAACCGCTTCTAATCGCCGGTGCACTCGGCGGCAGGATGGTCTCATGCTCAACCACCCCCGCACCGGACAGCCCTTCGACTCCCCGGTGCGTCCCGGTACCGGCTGGCCCGGCGACCCGGCGACCCCGGCGACGCCACCGGCCGCCGATGCCGCGCACGTGGTGCAGCTGGCCGACCAATCCGAGTCGATCCCCGAGCTGGACGCCTTGATCAGCGTCTGCCGGGCCTGCCCGCGGCTGGTCAGCTGGCGCGAAGAGGTAGCCGTCGCCAAACGGAAATCCTTTGCGGATCAACCGTATTGGGGCCGGCCGGTACCTGGATGGGGGTCGCCGACGCCGCGGATCGTCATCGTCGGGTTGGCGCCCGCGGCCAACGGGGCGAATCGGACCGGGCGAATGTTCACCGGCGACCGCTCCGGCGACCAGTTGTATGCCGCGCTGCACCGGGCCGGTCTGGTCAACCAGCCGACCAGTATCGACGCCGCCGACGGCTTGGACACCAGCACGATCCGGATCATCGCCCCGGTGCGCTGCGCCCCGCCGGGCAACGCTCCCACCACGGCCGAGCGCAACACCTGCGCGCCGTGGCTCGACGCCGAGTGGCAGCTGCTGGCTCCGCACGTGCGGGTGATGGTCGCCCTCGGCGGCTTCGCCTGGCAGGTCGCGCTGCGGTTGGCCGCCGAGCGGGTGCCCAAACCGAAACCGAAGTTCGGTCACCGTGCGGTCGCCGAACTCGGCCCCGGACTGCGGCTGATCGGCTGCTATCACCCCAGCCAGCAGAACATGTTCACCGGCCGGCTGACCCCGGCGATGCTCGACGATGTCTTCGCCGATGCGGCCCGCCACGCCGGGCTCGCGGACTGATCGGGAAGGTCCGGCGGCGGATGCGCGTTGAGCCAAGGGTGCGCCTTTCCGTCCTTGATCTCGTCCCCGTCCGCACCGATCAGTCCACCGCCGATGCGCTGGGGGCAACGGTGCGGCTGGCCCAGGTCGCTGACCGGCTCGGTTTCACCCGGTATTGGGTGGCCGAGCACCACAACATGCCGTCGGTCGGGGCCACCAGCCCGCCGGTGCTGATCGCCTACCTGGCCGCACAGACCGCACGGCTGCGGCTCGGATCCGGCGGAGTGATGCTGCCCAACCACGCCCCACTGGCCGTCGCCGAGCAATTCGCATTGCTGGAGGCGGCCGCGCCGGGCCGCATCGACTTGGGTATCGGCCGGGCGCCCGGGTCGGACCCGGTCACCTCGGTCATGCTGCGCGGGGGCCACGACGAGCAAGAGATCGCGAACTTCCCCGACTACCTCGACCATGTGCGGGCGATGATGAGCAGCCGCGGCGTGCAGGTTCAACTGCGCGACGGCGACTACCTGCTCAAGGCCACTCCGGCCGCGGCGAGCGAGCCGCGGCTGTGGCTGCTGGGGTCGAGCATGTATTCGGCGCGGCTGGCCGCGGCCAAGGGACTGCCCTACGTGTTCGCCCACCACTTCTCCGGGCACGGCACCGAGGAGGCCCTGGCCACCTACCGAGCTGATTTCGTGCCCAGCGCGTGGTGTGCCGAGCCGACGACGTTCCTGACGGTCAACGCCGCGGTCGCCGAAACCCGCGATGAGGCAATGGCGTTGATGCTGCCGAATCTGCAGATGATGGCCCGGCTGCGGACCGGGCGACCGCTGGGCGCGGTGGACCTGGTCGAGGACGCGCAGGCGGCTCGCGTCTCCGATCAAGAACAGCGCATCATCGACGGCGGGCTGCGCCGGGCGGTCGTCGGCGCGCCGGCCGAAGCCGCCGACCAGCTCAAGGCGCTGGCTGAGCAGTTCGGCGTCGACGAGGTGATGGTCAACCCGGTGGCCTCGGCGCGCCGTGGCACCGACCCGGCCACCGCGCCCGGCCGCGAGCACACCCTGGAACTGCTGGCCAAGGAGCTGTTCTAAAGCGTGTCGAACAACTCTGGTGGGTGTTCGGCACCGCCCTTCTCGGGCGCATCGGTGATCCGGGCTACCTCTGTGCCGCCGGTCGTGGCGGCGACGACGAACGCGGCCAAGCCGCAATCGACCCCGACCCAGCTACCACCATCTGCGGTGTTTCAAGTTCTGCCTCGATCCCACTGTCGAGCAACGCCTGCGGCATCAGAGGACGTCGTCGCGAGCACCGCATTCGGCCTGCTGGGACCCAGCATCGAGATCGCCGCGATTCTGGAGAACCATCTCCGGCATCGCGCACGAATTCTCGGGTGCCGCCTGACGGGCCTCAGCGGTCAAAGACCGTCGACCCGAATCCGCTGGGGCGGTAGTCGATGTAGATCGGGTTCTCCGAGAACGGGAAGTAGCCGGAGTTCATCGAGGTGTTCGACCACACGTACGGGCTGTTGGTCGCGGTCGTGGTGAAGGAGTACAGCAGCTTCTCGCCGTCGGCGGAGTACACCGAGATGAGGGTGCCGGCCGGTACCTGCGTACCGATCCCGGCGCTGGGGAACAGCCACTGCGGAACGCTGCCCAACATGCCGCCGGAGTCGATCGAGGTGGACACCGCCACCGGGGCACCACCGTTGATCGACACCATGGTGTCGACGAACGGGGAGCCCGGAAGCGACAGCTCCGGGTCCAGCTGGTTCGGGCCGAACACCACCTCGCCGCGGGTGGCATCGATGAGCACACCCTGGTTGAGGGCACCCGGCAACGCCGAAATGATTGTCGAGGTGCCGGAGAAACCGTTGTTGGGCCCGATGCCGAGCACCCCGGCGATGCCGTACTGGTTGAAGTAGCTCGTCATCAAAGCGTTCGATGCCGGGTCGACGATATTGACCGCGGTGGGATCGGTGACCAGGTCCGTGGGGCAGGCGCCCGCCTTGTCGCAGAAGCCGACCGTGGTGTCGTAGGTGTGGTAGCTGTAGGACTGATTGCCCAGGCCGGCGTAGCTCGCGCTGCCGGCATAGACCGAGTCGCCCAGGCCCTGGCTGTTGCCCAGGATCGTCAGCCCGGTGGAGCCGGTGTCGATCTGAACCGGCACCGGCGGACCGCCGTTGATCGAGATGTAGACGATCGGGCTGATCCCGTTGCTTTGTAGATACAGCGGGATGGAGGCGTTGACCGGGCCCTCCGGGCCGCCGGTGGCCCCATGGGCTGCCGTCCCCGACCCGGCGCCGCCGACGCCCCCGGCGCCGTTGGCGCCGGTGCTGCCGACCGTCCCGCCGTGGCCCCCCGCCCCGCCGTCGCCGCCGTCGCCGCCGCGGGCTCCGGCACCGCCGGCGGCGATAAGGCCCGCGGTCCCTCCGGCGCCGCCATCGCCGGCCGCCCCGCCGTGCACGTTCGTCGAGGCCAGGGTGGCGGTGCCACCATCACCGCCGTCGCCGCCGTGGCCGCCCGCACCGGCGTTGCCACCGCTACCGGCTTGCGCACCCGAACCGCCCGCTCCGCCGGTCCCGGCGTTGCCGCCGGCGCCGCCTGAGCCGCCGTTGCCGCCGCTGGAGCCCTGCGAATAGAAGCTGCCGGTGCCGTCCCCGCCGTGGCCGCCGGAACCTCCGACACCGCCGTTGCCGCCGGTGCCGCCGGTGAACCCGGCAGCGCCGATCCCGCCGGAACCGCCGGCGCCCGCACCGCCACCGTCACCGCCGACGCCGCCGATCCCGACCGGCGCCTGGTTGATTCCGGGCTGGGCGTAGAAGCCGGTGCCGGGGGCGCCGCCGGCACCGGCCGTGCCGCCGTTGCCGCCGTTGCCTCCGGCGCCGCCGGCACTGGCTACCCCGGTGCCGCCGGTGCCGCCACCGCCGCCGGTCCCGCCGCTTCCGCCGGCGCCGCCGTCACCGTTGGTGCCGAACCGGCCGTGCTCGCCCAGGGCGGCGTTGCCCTGGTAGGCCGAGCCGCCGGCCCCGCCCTGGCCACCGGCGCCGCCGTTGCCGCCGTCGAAGCCGGCGTTGGGACCGGCCGCACCGTTGTCGCCGCGCCCGCCGCTGCCCCCGGCCCCACCGGCTCCGCCGGCCCCGCCGCTGCCGTACTGCACATTGTTGGGCGCGTCCACCGTGGCGATCCCGTTGCCGCCGCCGTTGCCGCCTGCCCCGCCCTTACCGCCGGCCCCGCCGGTGCCGGTGCCGGCCCCGTGCGCGCTGGCGCTGCTGCCGCCCGCGCCACCGGTCCCGCCCTGCCCGCCGTTGCCGCCGCTGCCGGGAAGGGCGGCGCCGACGGGCTGGCCCGACTGGTCCAGGCCGCGGCCCCCGTCGCCGGCCGCGCCGCCGTTGCCGCCGTGGCCGCCGTGGCCGTCGCCGAGGGAGTTGCCGCCGGCGCCGCCCGCTCCGCCGTTGCCGCCGTTACCGGCATTGCCGCCGTTGATGCCGGCGACACCGTTCTTGCCGGTCGCCCCGGCTCCGCCGTCGCCGCCGTTGCCGCCGTTGCCGTGGGCGCCGCCGGTCCCGCCGTCGCCGCCGTTGCCGCCGTTGGCCCCCGCAACGGTCGCGTGGTAGCCGTTGCCGCCGTCACCGCCGTTGCCGGCCGGACCGGTGGGCGCGGCGCCGGTCACCCCGGTAGCCCCGAGGGTCGAGCCCGCCCCGCCGGTGCCACCGGCACCGCCGGCCCCGGCGTTGCCGCCGTTGCCGCCGGCTCCACCGTCCGGATGGGCGGCGTCGCCGTCGCCGCCCCGGCCGCCGTTGCCCGGATCGCCGCCGGTGCCGCCGGTGCCGCCGGCCCCGCCGACGCCCTGCAGGCCCGCGGCGCCGTGGACGGATGCGCCCCCCGCGCCACCGACGCCGCCGGTGCCGCCGGTCCCGCCGACGCCGCCGTCCTCGCCGCGCTCGCCGGTGCCACCGGCGATAGTGGCGGCGGCCCCGTCGGCTCCGGCGCGGCCGGCGCCGCCGGTCCCGCCGATTCCACCGGTTCCGCCCTGGCCGCCGTTGCCGAATTGCGCTGTCAGACTTGCTCCGCCGACGCCCCCGGCACCACCCGTGCCGCCGGTGGCGCCCACGCCGGCCCCGGCCGCTCCGGCGCCGCCGGCACCGCCGGCCCCACCATTGCCGAAAAACCAGGCCACTGCATCGCCGCCGGCCCCGCCGGCCCCGCCGACACCGCCGAGCACACCCTCGCCGCCGGCACCGCCGGCGCCGCCGTTGCCCATGAACCATCCGCCGGTTCCGCCGATGCCTCCTGCGGCACCGGCTCCGCCGTCACCACCGGCTCCGCCGTCACCGAACATCCCGGCCGCGCCGCCGTTGCCGCCGGCAACCCCGGCCAGTGTCTGGTCATATCCGTCGCCGCCGTCGCCGAACCACAGGCCGCCCGCGCCGCCGTGGGGGTTCTCGAAGGTCCCGTCGACGCCATTGCCGATCAGGTATTGGCCGGCCAGCTGGTTGATGGTGTTGTCGATCTGCATGCCCAGCGGGCTGATGATCCAGGCCTGCACCTGGTCGTGCAGTGCGGTGTAGAGGTCCAGGCCGAATACGTCGGAGGTGTCGAGCGGGTCTGAACCGGCGGCCAGGCCCGCTGTCGGCGCAAACAGTTCGACCAGCCAGTCGAAGTCTGCATCGGCGTACGCCGGTGGCGCGGGCGCCAGGGGACTCAGTCCGAACACCCCGCCGAGCGATCCAGCGGCCACAGCGGCCCCGATCGCGGCGCGTGCCCCGCCCCGGCGAGTCGGTTGCGGATTGCGTCGTCGGCTCATCGCCCCACCTTGTCTGGATCGAGGGCGAACCCTGCCCGGCGGCCCCCGCACGGGGGCGTGGTCACGCCAAAGTACTACCTAAGCGGACGCTTAACAACGGACAAGTGGTTTCTACAGAAAGAAAGACGATCGGTTAAGTGGACGACCGCGGGGTGAGCACCACAACCGGAATCGGCCGCGAGGTGCGCTGCTGGTAGGCCTCATAACGGTTGGCGTTGTTGGCATTCACGATCCGCCACAGCCGGGCATAGTCGCCGTCGTCGGGCAGCACCGGCCGCGCGGTGACGGCGAACCGTTTGGTCCCGACGTTGATCTCAACATCGGGGTGCGCCTTGAGGTTGTGATACCAGCCGGGGGAGCGCGGAGCGCCACCCATCGACGCGACGATCAGGTAGGTGTCCCCGTCCCGGGCATAGGACAGCGTCGAGGTGCGCGCCCGGCCGGTCTTGGCGCCGACGTGGTGCAGCATCAGGCTGGGCGGCAGGCCCGGCAGCCGGTGGCCGACCCGGCCGCCGGTCCGCCGGTAGATCAGGTCGTGGACGCCGAGCACCCGGACGCCCACTTTTTCGATCAGGGGGAGATAGTCCATGCCCTTAGTCTGACTGCGCGGCGTCGGTATCCGCCAGCGCCGCCCGCAGCATCGCCCCGGTGCGCTCCCGGTCCGGGTCGCGGCGCACCAGCACGCCCTTGGCGAATGACAGTTTGTCGCCGCTGCGGCGCGGCACCACGTGCAGGTGGATGTGGAACACACTTTGAAAGGCCGCCCGCCCGTCGTTGATCACCAGGTTGGTGCCGTCGGCGTGCAACCCGGAGGCCCGCGCCGCCCGGGCGATCCGCTGGCCGACCGCGAGCATGCCCGCCAGTGTCTCTGCCGGGGTGTCGGTCAGATCCACGCTGTGCTGCTTGGGGATCACCAGGGTGTGGCCGCGGGTGAACGGCCGGATGTCGAGGAACGCCAGGTAGTCGCCGTCTTCGAAAACCCGCACGGCCGGAGCTTCGCCGGCCGCTACGGCGCAGAACACGCAGGACATCACGCCACGCTAGCCGCTCGGCTCAGCGCAGCGCCAAGGCCATCGCCTCGATCGCCCGGTCCAGGATCGCCCGGGTGGTGCCGAAATTCAGCCGGGCAAAGCCCGGGCCACCGCCGAACGGGATGCCCGGGCTCAGCGCCACCCGGGCATGAGTCAGCAGATGCTCGGCCGGTTCGGCCGCCAGCCCCAGCGCCCGGAAGTCCAGCCAGGCCAGGTAGGTGGCCTGCGGATGGCTGACCCGCAGCCCCGGGACCGCCTCGGGCAGAACACGGCTCAGGTGATCGCGGTTGGCCCGCAGGTAGGGCAGCAGGCGGTCCAGCCAGTCGCCACCGCCGGTGTAGGCGGCGATGTTGGCCCGGATGCCGACGGTGGAGGCGCCCATGGTGTGCATCATGTTGATCTTGTCCCAGGCGTCGGCGTCACGCTGGTTGGTCAACATCACCTGGGCGCACATCAGGCCCGGCAGATTCCAGCCCTTCGACGCCGACATCAGCGTGATCACGGTGTCGGCGGCCACCTCCGACACCGAGGCGGCCGCCACGTGCGGGCGGTCATAGACCAGCGGGGCGTGGATCTCGTCGGCGATCACCCGGGCGCCGTGGCGGGCGGCGATGTCGATGATCGCCCGCAGTTCCTCGGCGCTGAACGCGGTGCCCAGCGGATTGTTCGGGTTGCACAGGATCAGCGACCCCGCCCCGGCGGCGAACGCCGCGTCCAATGCGTCCAGGTCGATCAGGTAGCGTCCGGAATCGTCTTGTGTCATCGGGATTTCCACCCGCTGGCGGCCGGTGACCTGCAGCAGGTCGAAGAACGGCATGTAGGCCGGGACCGGCAGCACCACCGGGCTCTCCGGGCGGGTGAGGAACCCGATGACCACCTCCATGCCCTTGAGCACATCGGGCACCACCCGCACCCACTCCGGCCGGGCGGCCCAGCCGTAGCGGTGTGCGCACCAGCGCGCCACCGCCACCGGCAGGGCATCGGAGCCGGCCCCCGGATAGCCGAACTCCTCGGCGGCCACGCAGGCCCGCACCCCGTCCAGCACCGCCGGGGCGGTGGGGAAGTCCATCTCGGCTATCCACAGCGGCAACACGTCGGGGGCGAAGTGGTTCCACTTGATCGTGCCGCGTGCGCGCAGTTGATCGGCGGTCAGCGCATCGAAGACTTCAGCCACCCCGACAGTCTGCCGGGCGATACGTTTGCGGCGTGGCTGATCCCGAGATCGACGACTTGCTCGACGGCCTGCACGGCACTGCGCGTGCCGAACGTGCCGAACTGATCGAATGGCTGTTGGGGCAGGGCTTCACCGCCGAGCAGATCCGCGTCGCGAGCGCGCCGGCATTGTTGCCCACCGGCCGGGTGGTGGGCCTCGACGACGACTATGTGTCGGCGCGAGAGATCGCCGCCACCCACGGCATCGATTTGCAGTTCCTGCAGCGGGTGCAACGTGCGATCGGCCTGGCCCGGATGGACGACCCCGACGCGGCGATGCATCTGCGGGGCGACGGGGCGGTCGCCGCCCAGGCGCAGGGGTTCCTCGACGCCGGTCTGAAGGCTGACGACATCGTGCGGGTGGTACGGGTGCTGGCCGACGGCTTTTCGCACGCCGCGGAGGTGATGCGCTCGGCCGCGCTGGCCGCGGTGCTGGAATCCGGTGGCACCGAGCTGGAAATCGCTCAGCGCTCCCAGGAGCTGGTCGGCCGGATCGCGCCGCTGCTGGGACCGTGGATCAGCGACGCGCTGTTCATGCATCTGCGCCACCAGTTGGAGACCGAGGCCGTCACCGCGGGCGAGATCGCTGCCGGTAGCGCGCTTCCAGGTGCCCGCCAGGTGGCGGTGGCCTTCGCCGATCTGGTCGGTTTCACCCGGCTGGGCGAGATGGTGCCGCCCGAGGAGCTGGAGCGCCTGGCCAACCGGCTGGCGGAGCGGGCCCGCGACGTGGCGGTGCCGCCGGTACGGTTCATCAAGACCATCGGTGATGCGGTGATGTTCGTCTGCGCCGACTCGGCGGCGCTGCTGAACGCGGTGCTGAAGCTGGTCGAGTCCACCGATTCCGACGACGATTTTCCGCGGCTACGCGCCGGTATCGCGGCCGGGCCGGCGGTGAGCCGGGCCGGTGACTGGTTCGGCAGCCCGGTGAACCTGGCCAGCCGGGTGACCGGGGTGGCGCGTCCGGGCTCAGTGCTGGTCGCCGGGCCGGTGCAGGCCGCCCTCGCTGACCACGACGGGTTCCGCTGGTCGTTTGCCGGCGCGCGGCACCTCAAGGGCATCAAGGGCGAGGTGAGCGTCTTTCGGGTCCGGCACCGCAACGGCGGCGCCGAGGACTAACGGCCCTGTCGCAGCGGCCTGGCCTCGATCGGTTTCGCCGCCGCTGAGCGGGTCAGCGATCTGCAGCGCTATCGCGCCAACGCGATCCTGATGCCGCGTACCGACCGGCTGCCGTTTCTGTCCACCGCCACCGACAATCCGGCCAATGCCCTGGCCTGCGGAGAGGCGCTCTCCACCGTCCTGCGGGAGTGCACGATGGCCGGTCTGGGCACCTGCCCGGTGACGCATCTGACGGAGGTGCCGACGGCCCGGGCGATGCTGGCCGCCCTGGCTGGGTGTGAGGATCTGCCGCAGGTGCTGATCCGGGTCGGTGGCACACCCGCGCTGGAGCAGACGCCGGCGCCGACGCCGCGACGTCCACTGGCCGCTGTGCTGGAGCTGAAATACTGACCGGCACAAAACGATAGGGCAGGCCCGGCTGACGTGGGGGGCGTCTTACACTTCCTGCGCGGCTGGCTTTCACCCACGGGACCAGCTCTTCGGTTCGGTCATGTCCGGGCCTGCTTCGCGGTCGAATTTACCCCGGTGACCACCGGTCAGCAATGGGTGATTCGACCGGAATTCAGCTGCCTTCGGCCATCGCCCAGTACGCCCCGCGGCGGGCCAGCAGCTCGGCGTGGGTGCCCTGCTCGACGATCCGGCCGGCCTGCATCACCAGGATCACATCCGCGTCCCGGATCGTCGACAGTCGGTGAGCGATGATGAAACTGGTGCGGTCCCTGCGTAACTCGCGCATCGCCCGCTGGACCAACAGCTCGGTGCGGGTGTCCACCGAGCTGGTCGCTTCGTCGAGGATGAGTAGTTGCGGGCGGGCCAAAAACGCCCGGGCGATGGTGATCAGCTGCTTCTCCCCGGCGCTGATGCCGGCCCCGTCGTCGCTGACCCGGGTGGCGTAACCGTTGGGCAGCGCCTCGGCGAACCGGTCGACGTGGGCGGCCCGCGCGGCCGCCAGCACCTCGTCCTCTGGCGCGTCGGGCCGTCCGTAGCGGATATTGTCGGCGATCGTTCCGGTGAACAGCCAGGTGTCTTGCAGCACCATCCCGATCGAGGACCGCAGCGCCGAGCGGTCGACGGCGGTGATGTCGACGCCGTCGATCAGAATCTGCCCGCGGTCGACGTCGTAGAACCGCATCAGCAGATTGACCAGGGTGGTCTTGCCCGCTCCGGTCGGTCCGACGATCGCCACCGTGCTGCCCGGCTGCACGGTCAGCGACAGGTCTTCGATCACCGGAACTCCGGGCCGGTAGCCGAAGCTGACGTCGCGGAACTCCACCTGACCGCGCAGTGCGGAACCATTGCGCGACAACGGTACTGCGGGGTCCGGTGGCTCCTCGGGTTCATCGAGGAAGGCGAAGACTCGCTCGGCGCTGGCCGCCCCGGACTGCAGCGTGTTGTACATCGCCGCGAGGTTGCCCAGCGGCTGATTGAACTGCCGGACGTAGGCGATGAACGCCTGAATGCTGCCCAAGGTGATCTGGCCGGTGGCCACCTGGAAGCCGCCGAGCACCGCGACCGCGACGTAGCCCAGGTTGGCGACCAGCCCGGTCGCCGGGGCCACCAGTCCGGACAGGAACTGGGCGCCGAATCCCGACCGGTAGAGCTCGTCGTTGCATTCGTCGAAGCGCTGCTGCGCCCAGTCCCGGTGGCCGAACGTGCGCACCAGGGTGAAGCCGCTGTAGGTCTCCTCCAGGTGGGCATTGAGCCGCCCGGTGGCCGCCCACTGCGCGGCGAACAGTCGCTGCGAGCGCCGGGTGATGGCCCGTACCGCCAGCAGCGACACCGGCACGCCGAGCAGCGTGATCGCCGCCAGCAGCGGCGAGATCGACAGCATCATCGCCAACACCACCAGCACGGTCAGCACCGAGCTGAACAGTTGGCTGACCGTCATCGACACCGACGTCGCGGTGTTGTCGACGTCGTTGGTGACCCGGCTCAGCAGCTCACCGCGGCGCTGGGTATCGAAGTAGCGCAACGGCAACCGGTGCATCTTGTCCTCGACGTCGCGGCGCAGGGTCCGCAGGGTGCGCTGCAGGATCACGTTGAGCAACCGTGCTTGGGTCCAGACCATCAGCGCCGCAACCAGATACAGCCCCCCAGCCAGGGCCAGGGTGCGCGCGACCGCGCCGAAGTCGACGCCGGCGCCGGGCACCACATCCATCCCGGACAGCATGTCGGCGTAGGTGCTGCGGCCGGAAGCACGGGCGGCGTCGACGGCCTGCTGTTTGGTCAGGCCCGACGGCAGGCCGCGGCCGATCACCCCGTTGAACACCAGGTCGGTGGCGTGGCCCAGGATCCGCGGGCCGGCCACCCCGATCGCGATGCCGCCCAGCGACAGCGCGATCACCGCGGCGATCAACCGGCGCTGCGGGCCCATCCGCCGTACCAGCCGCATCGCGGTGGCCGAGAAGTCAGCGGCCCGCGCGGCGGGATCGGTCACCGGTGCGCTCACAGCAGCTCACCCGCCAGGGATTGGGATTCGGCGAACTCGGCGTAGGTGGGGCACTCGATGAGCAAGTGGTGGTGGGTTCCGGTGCCGACCACCCGCCCGTCATCGATGACGACGATCTGATCGGCCTGCGCCACAGTCGAGATGCGCTGCGCCACGATGATCACCGTCGCCTGCGCGGCTACCTCCTGCAGTGCGGCGCGCACGGCAGCGTCGGTGCGGGTGTCCAGGGCGGAGAACGCGTCGTCGAACAGATAGATCGACGGCCGGCGGATTACCGCCCGGGCGATCGCCAGCCGTTGCCGCTGCCCGCCGGACAGGTTGATCCCGCCCTGGGCCACCGGCATCGCCAGCCCGTCACGGTGGGCGGCCACGAAATCGTCGGCGGCGGCCACCCGCAGCGCCTCCCAGATCTGCTCGTCGCTGACCTGGATGCCGGCCGGGGCGCCGTAGCGCAGGTTGTCGGCGACGGTGCCGGAGAACAAGTAGCCGCGTTGCGGCACCAGGCCGATGCCCGACCACAGCTGTTCGGGTTCGCGGTCGCGCACGTCGACGCCGTCGATGAGCACCGCGCCGTCGGTGACGTCGCGCAGCCGGCAGATCAGCGAGGCGAGAGTGGATTTTCCCGATCCGGTGGAGCCGACGATCGCGGTGGTGGTCCCGGGCCGCGCCGTCAGCGACACGTCGCGCAGCACCGGCCGGTCGGCGCCGGGATAGCGGTAGCCGACCCCAGCCAGCCGGACCTCGCCGGTGGCGGTCGCCGGCGTCACCGGGTTGGCGGGGGTCCGCAGCGTCGGCTCGGTGGACAGCACCTCGGTGATCCGCTCGGCAGACACCGAGGCGCGCGGCAGGATCGCCACGACCATGGTGGCCATCAACACCGCCATCAGGATCTGCATGAAATAGGACAGGAACGCGATCAGCGAACCGACCTGCATCTGCCCGGCATCGATGCGCAGCCCGCCGAACCAGATCAGTGCGACGCTGGAGGCGTTGATGGTCAGTGTGGTGGCCGGCAGCATCAGGGCCTGCAGGTTGCCCACGTTCATCGAGGTCTCCGACAGTGCCGTGTTGGCGCGGGCGAATCGGTCTTGCTCGAGGGGTTCGCGGGCGAAGGCGCGGATGACCCGGATTCCGGTGAGCTGATCACGCAGCACCCGGTTGATGTTGTCGATCAGCATCTGCATGCGGCGGAACAGCGGCGGCATCCGCGCCACGATCGCGTAGTTGGCCCCGGCCAGCACCGGCACGGCGACTGCCAGCAGCCACGACAGCCCGGCGTCCTGGTGCAGCGCCATCAGCAGCCCGCCGATGCTCATGATCGGCGCGGCGACCAGCACGGTGGCGCTCAGCTGCACCACCAGCTGAATCTGTCGGACGTCGTTGGTGGTGCGGGTCAGCAGCGTCGGGGTGCCGAACCGGGTGGTCTCGTGCTCGGAGAACCCGATCACCCGGGTGAACACCGCCCGGCGCAGGTCGCGGCCGAAGCCGGTGCCGGTGCGTGCGCCGTAGTAGACCGCCGCCACTGCGCACAGCACCTGCAGGCCGGTGACGGCGAGCATCACCGCGCCCAGCCGGGCGATGACGGCGGTGTCGCCGCGGATGACCCCGTCGTCGATGATCGCGGCGTTGACGGTCGGCAGGTACAGCGAGGCTAGGGTGCTGATCAGCTGCAGGGTCATCACCGCCGCGACCGGCCACCGGTACGGCTTGACGTAGCAGCGCAGCAGCGCCAGGAGCATGGGGTTACTGTCGCACACCGGTGGGGGCCGCACGCGGCGGTGACGGCGCCGGGGCGACACAAACCGACTGGTCACCCGGTGTGTCGTGGTTGGTCGGCGGTGGTGCCGCTACAGTGCATCGTGTGCGGCTCAAACTGACGGTCCCGGCCCTGGCGGTCGCTACCGTGATTCCGATGCTCGCCGGATGCTCCGACTCCGGCTCGACCGAAGCTTCCTCCGGCGAGTCCTCGGCGACCAAGACCGAGCAGGGCAGCCACGGGCCATCCTTTCCGCAGTGCGGGGGCATCAGCGACGAGACCGTCACCAACCTGACCCGGGTGTCTGGGCTGGTCAACACGGCGCAGAACTCGGTGGGCTGCCAGTGGCTGGCCCGCGGCGGGATCATGGGCCCGCACTTCTCCTTCTCCTGGTACCGCGGCAGCCCGATCGGGCGTGAGCGCAAGACCGAGGAGGTGTCGCGGACGTCGGTGGAGGACATCAACATCGACGGCCACAGCGGTTTCATCGCCGTCGGCACCGCCCCGACGATGGGCGACAACTTGTGTGAGATCGGCATCCAGTTCAAGGACGACTTCATCGAGTGGTCGGTGAGCTTCGCCCAGAAGCCGTTCCCGGATCCGTGCGATGTCGCCAAAGAGCTGACCCGCCAGTCGATTGCGAACGCCAAATGAGCCGCCGGATTTTTGCCAGTGCCGCCTGCGTGTTGACGGTGTTGATCGGCTTGACGGGCTGCTCCCGTGAGGTGGGCGGCACCGCGGTCAAGGCGGGCTCCGGCGACACCCAGCGCAACAACAACTCCGAACGGCAGTACCCCAACCTGCTCAAGGAGTGCGAGGTGCTGACCACCGACATCCTGGCCAAGACCGTGGGGGCGGACCCGCTGGACATCCAGAGCACCTTCGTCGGCGCGATCTGCCGCTGGCAGGCCGCCAACCCGGCCGGGCTGATCGACATCACCCGGTTCTGGTTCGAGCAGGGCAGCCTGGACAACGAGCGCAAGGTCGCCGAGTTCCTGAAGTACCAGATCGAGAACAAGTCGATCGTGGGCGTGCCGTCGATCGTGATGCGCCCCGCCGACCCGAACGGCTCGTGCGGGGTCGCCAGTGATGCCGCCGGCGTGGTCGGCTGGTGGGTGAATCCGCAAGCGCCGGGCATCGACGCGTGCGAGCAGGCCGTCAAGCTGATGGAGCTGACGCTCGCGACGAACTCGTAGTTGGGCGCGCTCCGAGCCGAGGGCAGAGACGATGCCCCGCCCTACCAGGATTGCGAGCCAAAGCCGTAATCTGGACCCTGCGTTCGGCGATCAGCGGGGAACCTGGAATCCGACCAGCGCCGCTGTGCCCAATTCCAGACCCTCCCACCCGGTCGTTACCCGCAGTATCGCCATACCCGAGGTCGGGAACTTTTCTGAGATCTGGTGGGCAACGGCGGCATCGGTTCCGGGTGCGCCGGCCAACCCGAGGGCGACGGCCGACATCGCCGGTTCGTGTCCGACCACCAGCAGGGCGCGAACGTCGTCGTCGACTTCGTTGATCGAGGCGATGACCGTGCCGGGTGAGGCATCGTAGAGTTCGTCGAGGTACCGAATCGGTGCCTGAACTGCGGTGCGCTCAAAGGTTTCCCGGGTTCGCATTGCCGTCGAGCAGAGCACTTCGTCGACGACGGGAACATTGGCGCGCAGCCAGTCGCCGGCCAGCGTGGCCTCCCGGATGCCGCGCCGCGCCAGCGGCCTGTCGTGATCGTCGACTCCGGGCGGATAGTCCGATTTCGCATGCCGCAGCAGGATCAGGGTGCGGTGTTCATCGCGCATACAGCCAAGGCTAGGCCCCGGTCGGGAACGCGTCACCGCTGCCACGTGTAGAACATGCGCCGCATCCCCCACCCAAGGGCGCGGTGCAGATCTTTCCGATTTGGATAGCGCCGGCGATAGCGGCCGCCCGTCGGGATCGGCGTGATAGCGCATGCGACATCCGATTTGAACTCACCCCACCCTTCCCCCGGGGTGCCGAAGTGGCGCATGTGACACACGGGAACACGCCCCATCCGGCGGTGCCGGACCTGCCGAGCGAGGTCCGCGGACTTGTCGGTGGGCGGCCATACACTCGCGATGCCCGGCCAAAGCCGGCAGAAAGGGACGGGACCGACATGCGATTCGTGCACACCGCCGACTGGCAGCTCGGCATGACCCGGCACTTCCTGGCCGGCGATGCCCAGCCCCGTTACTCGGCGGCCCGGCGCGATGCGGTGGCCGGCCTCGGTGCGCTGGCGGCCGAGGCGGGCGCGGAGTTCGTCGTCGTCGCCGGGGACGTGTTCGAGGACAATCAGCTGGCCCCGGAGGTCATCAGTCAGTCCCTGGAAGCCATGCGCACCATCGGTATTCCGGTGTATCTCCTGCCCGGAAACCATGATCCCCTCGACGCTGCATCGGTCTACACGAGTGCACTGTTCACCGCCGAACGCCCCGACAACGTCGTCGTCCTCGATACTGCCGGCGTGCATCCGGTGCGCCCCGGGCTGGAGATCGTCGCCGCCCCGTGGCGGTCCAAGCGGCCCACCAGCGACCTGGCAGTCGACGCACTTGAGGGCCTGCCCGCCGACGGCACCACCCGGATTCTGGTCGCCCACGGCGGCGTCGACGTGCTGGACCCCAATCCAGGCAACCCGGCGCTGATCCGGCTCGCCGCCCTCGAAGACGCCCTGGACCGTGGCGTGATCCACTATGTTGCGTTGGGCGACAAGCACTCCCGGACCAAAGTTGGTGAGACGGGCCGGATCTGGTATTCGGGCTCACCGGAGGTCACCAATTATGACGACATCGAACCTGATCCGGGCCACGTCCTGGTGGTCGATGTCGATGAGACCGATGGCGCAGTCACCGTCGACTCCCGCCACATCGGCGGGTGGCGATTCCTGACGCTGCATCGCCAGCTCGACACCAGTCGCGACATCACCGACCTGGACATCAACCTCGACCAGCTTCCGGACAAGAGCCGCACGGTGGTTCGGCTGGCACTGACCGGCTCACTGAGCGTCACCGACCGGGCCGCACTCGATGCCTGCCTGGACCGCTACTCGCGGCTGTTCGCCTGGGTGGGCACCTGGAAACGCCACACCGACCTGGTGGTGGTCCCTGCCGACGGTGAGTTCACCGACCTCGGCATCGGTGGGTTCGCCGCCGACGCGGTCGAGGAACTGGTCGCCGCGGCCCGCAGCGGCGACACCGGCACCGCCGGCGACGCCCACGCCGCGCTGGCGCTGCTACTGCGGCTCGTCGACCGGGGTGCGGCATGAGACTGCACCGGCTGGTCCTGACCAACTATCGCGGTGTGGCCCACCGGGAGATCGACTTTCCCGATCACGGCGTCGTCGTGGTGTGCGGCGCCAACGAGATCGGCAAGTCCTCGATGATCGAGGCACTGGATCTACTGCTGGAGTCCAAGGACCGCTCCGCCAAGAAGGACG
Organism: Mycobacterium sp. NGS16; assembly: GCF_059813225.1. Classification (NCBI taxonomy): domain Bacteria; kingdom Bacillati; phylum Actinomycetota; class Actinomycetes; order Mycobacteriales; family Mycobacteriaceae; genus Mycobacterium; species Mycobacterium sp. NGS16. The sequence continues at coordinate 47,080 of NZ_JCALEE010000004.1, read as the reverse complement.
TCAAACAGGTCAAGCCCACCCACGCCGACGTCGGCGCCGAGGTCACCGCTGACATCAGCACCGGCCCTTACCGTTTCGTCTATCACAAGCGGTTCCACAAGTCGCCTCAGACGAAGCTGACCATCCAGACTCCGCGCCGCGAGCAGCTCACCGGTGACGAAGCGCACGAGCGGGTCCGCGCCATGCTGGCCGAGACGATGGACACCGGTTTGTGGCAGGCCCAGCGGGTGTTGCAGGCGGCGTCGACGGCGGCGGTGGACTTGTCCGGATGTGATGCGCTCTCTAGGGCGCTCGATGTCGCCGCCGGCGACACCGCCACGCTGAGCGGAACCGAACCGATCCTTATCGAGCGCATCGACGCCGAATACGGGCGCTATTTCACCCCGACCGGGCGCCCGACGGGGGAGTGGGCCGCGGCGCTGGCCGCGCTGGCGGACGCCGACGCCGAGGTAGAGCGGTGCACGGCGCTGCTCGCCGAGGTCGACGACCGGGTGGTCCGGCACGCCGAGCTGACCGACGAACTCGCCCGATTGGTCGCAGCTCAAGCAACGGCGGACGCTCGGCACAGCGCCGCCCAGGCCGCCAGCGCCACGATTGCCACCCTGCGCGACCAACTGCGCGACGCCCAGCTCGTGGCCACCGCCGCTGAAGCCACCGGTGCTGCGGCGGAGTCCGCCCACAGCGAGCGGGAGCGGCTGCGCGCCGAACTCGAATCGCGCACCGCTGCGGTTGCCGCGCTGGACGCCGAGATCGCCGAGGCCGTTGCAGCGCAGGCCACCGCGGACGTCGCCGCCGAGGCCGCGGACGCCGCTGCCGCCGAAGCCGGACAGACCTTGGCCGCCGCCACCGAACGCCTCGAGACCGCCCGCCGCGTCGTCGACCAACTCACCACCCGGGACGAGGCCGACCGGCTGGCTGCCCGCATCGACCGGATCGACGCGGCCGAGCGTGACCTCAAGCAGGCGGACGCTGAGCTGGCCCGGATCGTGGTGACCGAGCCGCTGCTGCGCCGGATCGAGGACGCGGCGGCCGCGCTCGACCGGGCGCAGGCCTCCTTGGCCGCGATCTCGGCGACGCTGGAGGTCACCGCTGCCGCTGACGTCGACCTGGTGATCGCCGGTGAGCACACGCCGCTGGTGGCGGGTCAGAGCTGGTCGGCCACGGTCACCGACGGCGCCGAAGTGGATGTTCCGGGGCTGCTGACGGTGCGGGTCAGGCCGGGTGACAGCGCCCGTGAGGTGGCCGCGAAATACGCTGCGGCGCAAGGGGAACTGGCCCAGGCGCTGGCAGCAGCGGAGGCACGTGATCTGGCGCAGGCGCGGCGGGCCGACCAGCGGCGCCGCGAACTGCAGGGCACCCGGGACCAGTTGACCGCCACCCTGGCGGCGCTGCGCGGCGACGACGAGCTGGCGGTGCTGCGCGCCCGGCTGGCACAGCTGCGCAGCGAACACGGTGAGGTGGGCACCGAGATCACCCCCGAAGACGCCCGCGCCGAACGTGACGCCGCCGAGGCGCTGCGCGCGCACATCGGCACCGATTGCGAGGCGCGGCGGCGGGCCGCCCTGGGCGCGGCCAACCGACGCACCGAGGCGTCGACCCGGGTGACGCTGCTGCGCGACAAGGCGGCGACGCAGCGCACCGAGCTCGATGCCGTCACCCAGCGCCTCACCGCCCAGCGCGCATCGGTCAGCGATCAAGACCTCGCGGCCGCCGCCGAATCCAACCGGCATGCCGTGCGCACCGCCCAACAGCGGGTCGCTGAATTGTCCGAGCAGCTGGCCGCGGCCGCCCCCGATGCCATCGACGCCCAGCTCGCCGAGGCAGATGCGGCGGCGCAGGCGCTGCGCAGCGCCCACGCCGAGACCGCCCGCGCGCTGCACGAGGTCGAAGTCGAGCTTGCGGTGTTCGGTACCCAGGGTCGGCGGGGTCAGCTCGACACGGCACAGACCGCGCGGGAACACATTGCGGCCGAACACGATCGGATCGGCCGGCGAGCGCGCGCAGCGGCGCTGCTGCGGTCCACGATGAGCCGGCACCGCGACGACACCCGCCGACGCTACGTCGAGCCGTTCCGCACCGAGATCCAGCGACTCGGCGCGCTCGTGTTCGGCGCCGACTTCGAAGTCGACATCGACACCAACCTGAAGATCTGTGCCCGGACCCTCGACGGCCGCACCGTGCCGTACGAGTCGCTGTCCGGCGGGGCCAAGGAGCAACTCGGCATTCTGACCCGGCTGGCGGGGGCGGCGCTGGTCGCCAAGGAAGACAGTGTCCCGGTAGTGATCGACGACGCACTCGGCTTCACCGACCCGGACCGGCTGGAGAAGATGGGGGCGGTGTTCGACGCGGTCGGCGGCCAGGGCCAGGTGATCGTGCTGACCTGCAGCCCGGACCGCTACGGCAGCGTCACCGACGCGCACCGCATCGATCTGAGTGCTTGAATCCTGAGGCTATCGGGGCCCGAACCAGGTGGTCAGCGCAGCACGCAAGCCCGTCGCCGTGCCGTCGCCGACCCATCCGACATAGCCGTCCGGCCGGATCAGCACGGCGTCGGGAGCCGCCACCGAGCCCAGCACCGGTAGCTCCCAGGGGCCTTCGTATTCGACGTCGACCGCCGATACGCGGTCGGCCCACGGAGTGACATCGAAAACCCAAGGTGCGTCGAAGTTCAGCAGCACGCCACGGCCCTCCTGCAGTAGGGTGAAGATCCGCACCGTGCCCGCCGGCGTCGTCACATCCAGATCCGGCATCCGGCGTCCCAGCAGTGGGTGGCCGTCCCCGAGGTCGTAATGTATGTCCAGGCCGCACATCATCGCGCCGAATCGCCTCCGCGACTCATCGAGGCTCAGCATCTCGGACACGGTGTCGCGCAAGGCGTCGACGCGCGGACCGGGCTCCAGCAGCGTGCCCTGCGCCATGGCGTTGCGCAGCACTCGGGTGGCGACCGGGTGGCGCTCGGCCTGGTAGGTCTCCAGCAGGCTGTCCGGTGATGTCCCGGTGAGCACCTGGGCCAGTTTCCAGCCGAGGTTCACCGCATCCTGAACACCCGTATTGAGACCCTGCCCGCCTGCCGGGGAATGCACATGGGCGGCATCACCGGCGAGCAGCACCCGCCGGTCCCGATAGCGGTCCGCCTGTCGGGTTACGTCGGTGAAGCGGGAGATCCAGCGGGCATTGTGCAGACCGTAATCGGTACCGCGCCTGGTGATCAATGCGTCGCTGACGTCGCGCAGCGTGGGCTCGTCGGGTCGCCCGACCTCCGGCTCGGTCACCATCACCCGGACCGGCCCGTCGGCTTCGAGGCGGAAGAAGGAGTGAAAACCGACGGCGTCGCGATGCAGACCCCACGGCGGCTCATCGGACACCTCGGCCTCGGTGAGCAGACAACTGGTCGACGCGTCCCAGCCCGGGAAGCCGATCCCGGATACCTTGCGGATCGCGCTGCGCCCGCCGTCGCACCCGACCAGATAGGCGGCGCGCAGCGTCGTGCCGTCGGACAATTCGACGTCGACGCCGGAGTCGTCCTGGGCGAAGGCGATCACCTCACGTCCGCGATGAGTCCGCACACCCAGCTCGTCGACCCAGCCAGCGAGCGTGCGCTCGATGCGGTACTGCGGCAAGCCGAGAGTGTAATTGTGCCGCGTGGGTAAGTCGCTGATGTCCAACATGATCCACGCGAAATGACAGATCTGGCCGATGCGCCCCTGCGCCAGGAACCGGTCGGCAATGCCCCGCTGGTCGAGGATCTCGATGGTGCGCGGGGTGATACCGCCGGCGCGGGAGCCGATCAGGTCACAGGTGGTGCGCCGTTCGACGATCGCGACATCGATCCCCGCCAGCGCCAGCTCGCCCGCCAGCATTAGCCCGGTCGGCCCCTCCGACGATCACCACCTGATGCTGAGTCATTGTTCCTTCATGAACCCGATTGCGGTGTAATCCAGATCCGCCAAACCCGGCGCCCCGAAGTTCGCCAAGGAACTACGCACCGCCACATTGCCGGTGGTCTGGATCAGCGGCAGGCTGAACCCTTCGGCCCACAGCAGCGCGTCGACCTCATTGGCCCGAGCCCGGGCCACCGCCGGGTCCAGCGCCTCCAGCGTCTCCTCGATCTTGGCGTCGATCTGCGGGCTGCCGATCTTGCCGAAGTTGGCCTCCCCGTAGGACGCGGAGATCTGTGTCAGCCCGGCCAGCGGGAATGCGTCACCGACCCAACTGAACTGGGCGATGTCGAAGTCGCCGACGTTGACGTAGTCGGTGAAGAAACCGCCGCCGGCTTTGGCGTCCAACTGCAGCTTCACCCCGATTTCGGCCAGATTGTGTTGGGCCACCTGGGCGAACTGCCGGGTGCTGGACGCGTCGTAGAACAGGTGCCGGATCACCAAAGGCCGGCCGTCCTTCTCCCGGAATTTCCCGTTGAGTTTCCAGCCCAGCGCGTCGAGTTCGCGCTTGGCGCGCTCCGGGTCGTAGGCCACCACCGCGCTGTTGTCCTGGTAGCCCTCTTGGCCCGCGACATAGATGTGGTTGTTCAGCGGCACCGGGTCTGTGGTCAGCCCGCGCTGGGTGACCTTGGCGATTGTGCTCCGGTCGATACCGCGCATGACGGCCAGCCGCAGCGCCTTATCCGACAGGATCGCCCCGGGCGCGCCGTTGAAGGTGAAGTGGTTCCAGGCCGGGGTCGGTGCCCGCCGGATCGCGATGCCCTCGGTGCGCCGCGCGATTGTCAGCTGATCCAGGGTGGCCACCCCGGTGGCGTCGATGGTGTGGTTTTGCAGCGCCGGCATCCGGGCGGACTCGTCAAGCACCAGGTAGGTGATGGTATCCAGCTTCGGTCGCTTGCCCCACCACGCGGGGTTGCGGGTCAAGGTGATTCGCTGGCTGGTGCGGTCCAGCGACGACAACACGAACGGCCCGGCCGACGGTCCCGGTCGCCGCAGTTGCGCCTTGTTGAAGGTCTCCGGGTCGGCGGTCATGGTGCGGGGCAGCAGCATCGAGTTGCCGGCGAACATGCCCCGCCATTCCGCATACGGTTTGGCGAACCGCACCACGGCCTGGCGGTCATCGACGCCGCGGGTCACCGAGGCGACCCGTTCGGCGCCGTTGGTGGTCGCGATCGCAAACTCGCCGTTGGCGCCGCTGGTGGCATGGATCTGGCTGGCGATGTCCTCCCAGGACAGTGGAGTCCCGTCGGACCACTTCGCCTTCGGGTTGATGGTGTAGGTGACGACCTGCGGGTTGGTGCCGGTCAGCTCCACACTGGTGAAGTAGTCGGTGTCCACCGTTGCCGAGCCGTCCGGGCCGATGGTGAACGCCCGTGGCATGGTGGCCTTGAGCATGGCCGCGTTCTCAGCGAGATTGCCGTCGATGTGCAGCGGGTTGAAGTTGGGTGGGAACTGTGTCATCGACAGCCGCAGGTTGCCGCCGTCGCGCAGTCTCGCCGGGTCCTGCGGGTTGATGTCGCTGGCGGTGCCGACCTTCGACGCGCCTTCTGGGGCGGTGATGTCGACCGCCGCGCATCCGCTCAGCGCCAGCATCAGCGTCACGAGCACCGCCACCCCGTTGACTCTGCGCCCAGGGCGTACCCTTCTCGCACAATGTCGCCGTGAGCGCAGAGTCAACGTCATGAGGCCGGCTCCGGGTGCGGCACGGCGGCCAGCAGCCGCCGGGTGTAGTCGTGTTGCGGGTCACCGAAAACCTGATCGGCCTCGCCCTGCTCCACGATCTCCCCGGCGAACATCACCGCCACCTGATGCGCCAGATGCTTGACCACCGACAGATCGTGCGAGACGAACAGATACGACAGCCCGAACTGCTGCTGTAGGTCCAGCAGCAGGTTGATGATGCCGGCCTGGATCGAGACATCGAGTGCGGACACCGGCTCGTCGAGCGCGAGGATCTTGGGCTGTAGCGCCAGTGCGCGGGCGATGCCGATCCGCTGCTTCTGCCCGCCGGAGAATTCCGACGGGTAACGGGCCGCGTCGCTGTGCCGCAGTCCGACCAGCTCCAAAAGCTCGGCCACCCGGGCATGCGTCGATGCCTTGTCGGAGCCGTTGGCGCGCAACGGTTCCGCCAGCACCTCGAAGACCGGCAGGCGTGGATCCAGCGAGGCCACCGGATCCTGGAAGACCACCTGCAGATCCCGCCGCAGCGCACGACGGCCGTCTCGCTTGAGGGTCGCGACGTCGGTGCCGAGCACCTCGATCGAACCCGATTGCGGGGCAGCCAGTTCCAGGATTTGGTGCAAGGTGGTGGATTTACCCGACCCGGATTCGCCGACGATCGCCAGGGTGCGGCCCTGCTGCAACTCGAAGCTCACCCGAGAGACGGCGCGGACCTCACCAACGCTGCGGCGCAGCACGCCCTTGGTCAGCGGATAGGTCTTGACCAGGTCACGCACCCGCACCACGACTGGCGAGTCACCCGGCGTAGGTGCCGGAACCTCGGTGCGCACGCGATAGATGTCGGCGGCGCTGCGCTCGCCCACCTGGTCGGTGTGGATGCAGGCGGCGGACTGTTCCGGGCCGACGACCAACAAGTCGGGCTCGGCGGCACGGCACTCCTCGGTGACCAGCGGGCAGCGCGGGGCGAACGGACACCCCGGCTCGATGCCCGCCAGCGAGGGCGGGGCGCCGGGGATCGGCACCAACCGGGTGCCCTGCGGCGCGTCCAGACGCGGCACCGAACCCAACAGGCCCACCGTGTACGGCATCCGCCGGCCCCGATACAAAACCTCGACCGGGGCGGCTTCCACCACCCGACCGGCGTACATCACCAGTGCCCGGTCGGCGAACTCGGCGACCACCCCCAGGTCGTGGGTGATGATCAGCACCCCGGCGCCGGTCACGTCGCGGGCGGTCTTGAGCACCTCCAGGATCTGCGCCTGCACGGTGACGTCGAGTGCGGTAGTGGGCTCGTCGCAGATCAGCAGATCCGGGTCGCAGGAGATGGCGATTGCGATTACGACGCGCTGGCGTTCCCCGCCCGATAGCTCATGCGGGAAGGCCCGTGCCCTCTCCTGCGGCCGGGAGATCCCGACCAGCTCCAGCAGTTCCACCGCACGCCGCCGGGCCGCGGGCCGCCCGATCTGCGGCTGGTGCACCTCGATGGCCTCGGCGATCTGATCACCGACGGTGTACACCGGAGTCAGCGCCGACATCGGGTCCTGGAACACCATCCCGATCGCGGCGCCGCGGAACTTCGACATCGCCGTGTCACCCAGGCCGATCAGCTCGGTGCCGCTCAAGCGCACCGATCCGGACACCTGCGCGTGCTCGGGCAACAAGCCCATCACCGCCATCGCCGCCGCGGATTTGCCGGAGCCGGACTCACCGACCATCGCGACCACTTCGCCGGGCTGTATCTGATAGCTCACGCCGCGCACCGCACGCACCGCGTCGGCGCCGGCACCGAATGTCACGGCCAGGTCGGTGACTTCCAGCAAGGCGCTCACCGGCGGCCCCGCAGACTCGCGGCGTCGGGATCCAGGGCGTCACGCAGGCCATCGCCGGCGAGGTTGGCGCAGACCAGGATGGTGATCAGCACCCCGGCCGGGAACAGGAAGACCCAGGGGAAGGTGATGGCCGAGGCGGTGCCGTCGGCGATCAACGTGCCCAGCGAGACGTCCGGTGGCTGAATACCGAAACCCAGGTAGCTCAAACCGGTTTCGGCCAGGATCGCCACCGCGACGTTGAGTGCGGTGTCGATGATCAGGATCGACGCCACGTTCGGCACGATGTGGTCGACGATGATGCGCCGGCTGGAGACGCCCATATAGCGTGCGGCCCGGATGAATTCGCGCTCACGCAGGCTCATGGTCAGGCCGCGCACCATCCGGGCGCTGATCATCCAGCTGAAGCCGGCCAGCAGCAGAACCAAAAGCGCGATGTTGCCGCTGTTCTTGGTGCGCGGGGTGATGATCGCGATCAGGATGAACGCCGGAACCACCAGCAGCAGATCGACCAGCCACATCAGCATCCGGTCGCGCCATCCGCCGAAATACCCCGAGATCGCCCCCACCGTCGCGGCGATCACCGTGGAGATCAGCGCCACGCACACCCCGATCAGCATCGATTTCTGCATGCCGCGCAGGATCTGCGCCAACAGGTCCTGGCCCAATGCGTTGGTGCCCAGCCAATGCCGCGGGCCCGGCGGGACCAGCAGCGCGTCGTAGTCCAGGTCGGTGTAGGAGTAGGGCAGCAGGGCGGGCAGGGCGTAGCAGCCGACGAACATCACCGCCAAAAGCGCCAGTGCACCCACTGCGGCGCGGCTGCGCAGGAAGCGGCGCAGCACCAGGGTGCGCCGGGAGGCGAATTCGATCTCGGTGCTCATGACACCCGCACCCGGGGGTCGAGCAGCGCGTAGATGACGTCGGAAAGCAGTCCGGCCAACAGCACCACCGCACCGGAGAACACGGTGATCGCCGCGACGATGTTGGTGTCCTGGGTCGCCACCCCCTGCACCACCCATTCGCCCATACCGTGCCAGCCGAAGATCTTCTCCACGAACACCGCCCCGGTGACCAGCCCGGCCACCCCGTAGGCGAACAGGGTTGCCATCGGGATCAGCGCGGTGCGCAGCCCGTGTTTGAACAACGCACGCCGCCGGGTCAGGCCCTTGGCTCGTGCGGTGCGGATGAAATCCTGGCCGAGCACATCAAGCATCGCGTTGCGCTGATAGCGGCTGAAGCTGGCCGCGGCGCCCAGCGCCAGGGTCAGCGACGGCAACACCAAGTGCTGCAGGCGGTCGGCCAGTCCCGGCCAGAAGCCGGTGACCAACCCGGGGGAGGTCTCCCCGGTGTAGTCGAACAGTTGCGCGCCCAGCGCCCAGTTCACCCGCAGCGCGCTCAGGATCACCAGGTTGGCCAGCACGAACGTGGGCACCGACAGCACCAGCAGCGCGGCCAGGGTGATGACCCGGTCGGAGAGCCGGTATTGGCGCACCGCCCCCCAGGCACCGGCCACCACGCCGATGAGGGTGCCGGCCAGCGAGCCCACCACCAACAGGCGCAGGCTGACCCCGATGCGGCGTCCCAGTTCGCCGGAGACGGGTTGGCCGGTGACGGTGACGCCGAAATCGCCGCGGACGGCGTGCGAGGCCCAGTGCGCGTAGCGCAGCGGAATGGGCTTGTCCAGGCCCAGTTCGGCGGCTTTGGCGTCGATGACGGCTTGCGGGGGACGTGGGTTGCGCTGCATCAGGCTGTCCAGCGGGGCGAACGCCAGCGAGGTCAGGCAGAACGTCAGAAACGAGGCCAGGCCCAGCAGCACCAGGTAGTTCAGCGCCCGGCCGGCCAGGAACCGCATCACGGCGCGGCCTCGCAGACGTGCGGCATCAGCACAGGGTAAAGGCCTGCCGGCTGAGAGTGCGCGTCCCCGGTCGACACGCCGAGGAAATCTCCGGATTCAGGCACCGCCGCAGCTCTTTGATCCGAATGATTTTTAACCGTGGATTCCGGTTGCTTCTTCACTAGGATCTGCCTGCGCACTGCGACAGATGGAGACGCCTGTGACCGTTACCGACGATTACCTGGCCAACAACGCCGAGTATGCGAAGACCTTCAAGGGCCCACTGCCGATGCCACCGAGCAAGCACGTCGCAATCGTCGCCTGTATGGACGCCCGGCTCGACGTCCATCGCGCGTTGGGCATCCACGAGGGCGAAGCGCACTGCATCCGCAACGCCGGCGGGGTGATCACCGACGACGCGATCCGTTCCTTGGCGATCAGCCAACGGCTGCTGGGAACCCGGGAGATCATCCTGATCCACCACAGTGACTGCGGGATGCTCACCTTCACCGACGACGAGTTCAAGCGCGCCGTCCTGGAGGAGACCGGGCTGCGGCCGCCGTGGGCCGCCGAGGCCTTCCCCGACGCCGAGGAAGACGTCCGCCACTCCTTGCGGAGGATCCAAGCCAGCCCGTTCATCACCCAGACCACCTCACTGCGCGGGTTCGTCTTCGACGTCGCCACCGGCAAGCTCGGCGAAGTCACCCTGTAGCTCCTCCCGCCCTCCTTGCGGCGAGGGCGCGGGTTTGCACGGCGACACGCCGAAAATCACGTACAACTGCGCGCCCTGGGGCGAGCGCGGGATCACGTTGACAGCCGCCCGGTCCGCCTGGTTACATAACCGCTTATAACCAATAAATCTGGTAAATCTCACCAAGATTATCGGGAAACTGTCCGAGGAAGTTATGACCAGCAACATCACCGCGCCCACGGCGCCGACCACGGCCGGGCACTATCAACTGACGCATCTGCGCACCCTGGAAGCCGAGGCCATCCACATCATCCGAGAGGTGGCCGCGGAGTTCGAGCGGCCGGTGCTGCTGTTCTCCGGCGGCAAGGACTCCATCGTCATGCTGCACCTGGCGGTCAAGGCGTTCGCGCCGGGCCGGCTGCCGTTCCCGGTGATGCATGTCGACACCGGCCACAACTTCGAAGAGGTCATCGCCGCACGTGACGAACTGGTCGAGAAGACCGGGGTGCGGCTGGTGGTGGCCAGTGTGCAAGACGACATTGACGCCGGTCGGGTGATCGACGACGGGCCGTCGCGCAACCCGCTGCAGACCGTCACCTTGCTGCGGGCGATCGCCGAGAACAAGTTCGACGCGGCGTTCGGCGGCGCCCGGCGCGACGAGGAGAAGGCGCGCGCCAAGGAGCGGGTGTTCAGCTTCCGCGACGAGTTCGGCCAGTGGGACCCCAAGGCCCAGCGCCCCGAGCTGTGGAACCTCTACAACGGCCGGCACCGCGCCGGTGAGCACATCCGGGTCTTCCCGCTGTCGAACTGGACCGAATTCGACATCTGGTCCTACATCGGTGCCGAGGAAATCACCTTGCCCTCAATCTATTTCGCGCACCAGCGCAAAGTCTTCCGGCGCGACGGCATGCTGCTGGCCGACCACGAATTCCTGCGGCCCGGCGACGGCGAGGAGGTGTTCGAGACCTCGGTGCGCTTCCGCACCGTCGGCGACGTCACCTGCACCGGTTGTGTGGAGTCGACGGCGGCGTCCGTCGACGAGGTGATCGCTGAGACCGCGGTGTCGCGGCTGACCGAGCGCGGCGCGACCCGCGCTGATGACCGGATCTCCGAAGCAGGCATGGAAGACCGCAAGAGGCAGGGGTATTTCTGATGAGTGCGGCAACCACGCTGCTTCGTATCGCCACGGCCGGTTCGGTCGACGACGGCAAATCGACGCTGATCGGGCGGCTGCTGTTCGACTCCAAGGCCGTCATGGAGGACCAGCTGGCCTCGGTGGAGCGGACCTCGCGGGAGCGCGGTCATGACTACACCGACCTGGCGCTGGTCACCGACGGGCTGCGCGCCGAGCGTGAGCAGGGCATCACCATCGATGTCGCCTACCGCTACTTCGCCACGCCCAAGCGGAAATTCATCATCGCCGACACGCCCGGGCACATCCAGTACACCCGCAACATGGTGACCGGCGCTTCGACCGCCCAGCTGGCGATCGTGCTGGTCGATGCGCGGCACGGCCTGCAGGAGCAGTCCCGCCGGCACACCTTCCTGGCGTCGCTGCTGGGCATCCGCCACATTGTGCTCGCGGTCAACAAGATGGACCTGATCGACTGGGACGCCGAGCAATTCGAGGCGATCCGCGACGACTTCCACTCGTTCGCCACCCGCCTGGACGTGCACGACGTGACGACCATCCCGATCTCGGCGCTGCTCGGCGACAATGTAGTGACCAAGTCCGACAAAACCCCCTACTACGACGGCCCGGCGCTGCTGTCGCACCTGGAAGACGTCTACATCGCCGGTGACCGCAACCTGGTGGACGTGCGTTTCCCGGTGCAGTACGTGATCCGTCCCCAGACCCACGAACACGCCGACCACCGCAGCTACGCCGGCACGGTGGCCAGCGGGGTGCTGCGTCCCGGAGACGACGTGGTGGTGCTGCCGTCAGGCAAGCCGACCCGGATCGCGGCGATCGAAGGCCCCAATGGCGCCGTGGACGAAGCGTTCCCGCCGATGGCGGTGTCGGTCAGTCTCGATGACGACATCGACATCTCCCGCGGCGACATGATCGCCCGCACCAACAACCAGCCCCGCATCGCCCAGGACTTCGACGCCACGGTGTGCTGGATGGCAGACGGGGCGACGCTGCGGCCGGGCAACGACTACATCATCAAACACACCACCCGCACCACCCGGGTGAAGGTGATGGCGCTGGACTACCGCCTCGACGTCAACACCTTGCACCGGGACAAGGAAGCGAATTCGTTGCAGCTCAACGAGCTCGGCCGGGTGTCGCTGCGCGCTCAGGTGCCGCTGATGCTGGACGAATTCACCCGCAACGATGCGACCGGATCGTTCATCCTCATCGACCAGGCCACCAACGGCACGGTCGCGGCCGGCATGGTGCTGCGCGATGTGTCGGGCCGCGCCGCCAGCCCGAACACGGTGCGCCACGAGTCGCTGGTCACCGCCACCGACCGGTTGTCGAAGGGCCGCACGGTGTGGTTGACCGGACTGTCCGGCGCCGGTAAGTCGTCGGTGGCGATGCGGGTCGAGCAGCTGCTGCTCGAAAGAGGTACGCCGGCTTACGTTCTCGATGGCGACAACCTGCGGCACGGCCTCAACGCCGACCTCGGGTTCTCGATGGCCGACCGCGCCGAGAACCTGCGCCGGCTGGCGCACGTGGCGACCCTGCTGGCCGATTCCGGCCAGATCGTGCTGGTACCGGCGATCAGCCCGCTGATCGAACATCGCCAGCTGGCCCGCCAGGTGCACACCGACGCCGGGTTCGATTTCGTGGAGGTGTTCTGCGACACCCCGCTGGAGGAATGCGAGCAGCGAGACCCCAAGGGACTGTACGCAAAAGCCCGCGCCGGGCTGATCACGCACTTCACCGGTATCGACAGCCCGTACCAGCGGCCGCGCAACCCGGACGTGCGGCTGAGCCCGCAGGACAGCGTCGATGCGCAGGCCCGCCAGGTGATCGCCGCGATCGACGCCCGGAAATGAACGACCACCAGCTGGCCGCCCAGCTCGCCGCCGACGCGGGCCGGTTGCTGCTGAGCGTCCGCGAGGAACTGGCCGACGCGCCACAGGCCGAGCGGAAAGCCGCCGGCGACAAGCGCTCTCACGACTACCTGATGACGGCGCTGGCCACCGAGCGCCCGGACGACGCGGTGCTGTCCGAGGAGGGCGCCGACAACCCGGTCCGGCTGCACGCCGAGCGGGTGTGGATCGTCGACCCGCTGGACGGCACCCGGGAATTCTCCGAGCCGGAGCGCGACGACTGGGCCGTGCACGTTGCGCTGTGGCACGCCGGAGAACTGGTCGCTGGCGCCATCGCCTTGCCGGCACGCGGCATCACCTTGGCCACGCCGACCGTGGCCGCCCCGCCCGCACATCCCGGCCCGCCCCGCATCGCGGTGTCCCGCAGCCGCCCGCCGGCGGTCGCCGAAACCGTGCGAGAGCGCCTCGACGGGGTGCTGGTGCCGATGGGCTCGGCCGGGGTCAAGGTCGCCGCCGTCGTGCAGGGCACGGCTGATGTCTACGTGCACGCCGGTGGGCAGTACGAGTGGGACTCGGCCGCGCCGGTGGCCGTGGCCCGGGCCGCCGGCCTGCACACGTCGCGCATCGACGGCTCGCCGCTGGCCTACAACCGGCCGGACCCTTTGCTTCCTGACCTGGTGGTCTGTCGCCCGGAATATGCCCAAGCGGTGCTCGCCGCAATCGGGTGATGTCGCCGCAGATCGGTGAGATGGCAGAATCCCCAGGGTGCGGATGTCGGCCAAAGCGGAGTATGCGGTGCGGGCGATGGTCCAGCTCGCCACCGCCGAAGCCGGCACCCTGGTCAAGACCGACGAGATAGCCGCAGCTCAGGGCATCCCGGCGCAGTTTCTGGTCGACATCCTGTCGGATCTGCGCACCGACCGGCTGGTGCGCAGTCAGCGCGGCCGTGACGGCGGCTACGAGCTGGCCCGCGCGGCCACCGAGATCAGCGTCGCCGACGTGCTGCGCTGCATCGACGGGCCGCTGGCCAGCGTCCGCGACATCGGCATGGGCGATCTGCCCTATGCGGGACCGACCGCCGCACTGACCGACGTGTGGCGGGCGCTGCGGGCCAGCATGCGGTCGGTGCTCGAGCAGACCAGCCTGGCCGATGTGGCCTCAGGTGAGCTGCCCGCGCACGTCGCCGAGTTCGCCGCCGCCTACCGCACCCAGGAACGCCAGCGCGGCCACGGCAGCTGAGCGCTACGCACCTGACCCATAGGGTCGGGTGAGGATCTCCATCGCATGACCGCTGGGGTCGCGGAAATATACGCCGCGGCCGCCGTCGCGGTGATTGATCTCGCCGGGGCGTTCGGCGCGCGGGTCGGCCCAATGGTCGATGCCGCGGGCGGAGATCTTGGCATAGATGGCGTCGAAGTCGTCGTCGGACACCAGGAATGCGTAGTGCTGCGGCGGGATCTCCTCGGTAGCCGGCACGTCGGCGTAATCGAGACTGGCGTCGTGGTCGAGCCCGACGACCATGAAGTGACCGAACGGCTGCGGTTCGGGTAGGCCGAACAGCTCCGCCAGAAACGCCGCGGAGGCCCGCTTGTCGTGGGCGGCGACGATGGTGTGATTGAAGGAAATACTCATTCCCCCAGTGTCAGTCGTGCCCGGCGCCCGTGCCACAATCGCGGGCATGCAGGTCGGAATGACCATGCCGGTGATGGAGCCGGATCTGGACGCAACGCTGCTGCGGGACTGGGCACGCGCGATAGACGAGGGACCGTTCTCGTCGCTGAGCTGGGGCGAGCGGATCGCCTTCACCAACCCCGACAGCCTGACGCTGCTGGGCGCGCTGTCGGCCTGGACCGAGCGGGTGCGGCTGGTGACCACCGTCATCGTTCCCCAACTGCATGATCCGGTGATGCTGGCCAAGGCGCTGGCCACCGCGGATCTGCTCAGTGGCGGGCGGCTCACCGTCGGTATCGGCGTGGGTGGCCGCCATGAGGACTACCGCGCCGTGGGCGCTGACCCGGCGTCGCAGACCATGCGGGAGATGGCCGAGCGGGTCGCGCTGATGAAGCGCGTCTGGGCGGGGGAGAAGCTCACCGAGTCGGTGCTGCCGGTCGGGCCGGCGCCGACGCAACCCGGCGGGCCGCCGCTGGTGGTCGGCTCCATCGGCCCGAAAACCGTGCGCAGCGCGGCGACCTGGGCCGAAGGTCTGGCCGGCATCACGATGGACCTCGACGTGGCCAAGCAGAATGAGCTGTTCGACGTCGCCCGCGACGCCTGGCAGCAAGCCGGGCGCGGCAAGCCGTATCTGGCGACATCGTTCTGGTTCGCGCTGGGTGAGCGCGACGCCGCACGCAACCAGGTGCGCGAACATCTGCTGCGCTACATGAACTGGATTCCCGCCGAGTACGTCGAGGCGATCGCCCCGACTACCGGCTGGGCGGGCAACGAGGACGAGCTCCTCGAGGTGCTACGCAGCTTCCAAGCGGTGGGCGCCGACGAGATCCACCTGATCCCAACCAGTTCCGATCGCGACCAGCTGCGGCGCGCCGCCGAGGTGGTCGCCGAGTTTCGCCGCTGAGGCCGATTAGCTGCCCGTCGTAGCCGTTGCGACACGGTCACGGAAGCGTTGCTATCAATCATGCGATAGTCACAATCGCCTCAACCGCCACTATCGTCACATCAGGCGAGGGGCCCGCAGGGGTCCTGAGAAAGGTGTGACATGTCGGCGACGCGTCGAATCGTCTCGGCGGCGATGGTGCCGGCGGTCGTGCTCGGGATGGTTCTGGCCACCGAGTTCGCCTCGCCGGCGATGGCAGCGACCTGCAATGCACCCGAGGCCAATATCGACCCACCGCCCGGTTCTCCGAGCACGCCGGCGGGCCAGCTGCCGACCGGGCGCCGTCCCCGCGGCACCAACGATCAAGCGCCGCTGCCCAAGCTGGGCCCGCTGATCGCCGCGCTGATCAACCCGAACGGCACGGTCAAGCAGCAGGCGGCGGTGGTGCCACCGGTGCCCAACCCGGCCGGTCAGGCCGTGCCGAATGCGGCCCAACCGGTGCAGCCCGTTCCGAACGCCGGCGCAGATCCGGGGCTGTCGACCGCCGACGCCGCCGGGGCGATCGCCGGATCGCAGACCTCGCTGGTGGAGTGGGTGACCGGGCCCAACAGCCCCAACCAAACCCTGCAGCGATTCGGCATCTCCGGCACCGACCTCGGAATCCCCTGGGACAACGGCGATCCCGCCAACCGTCAGGTGCTCTACGCATTCGGCGACACCTTCGGCTACTGCCGGATGCAGGGCCACCAGTGGCGGCACAATGTGCTGTTCCGCAGCGCCGACAACAACCTGGCCGACGGAATCACGGTGGGCCCAGGAGGAATCGGCAACAAATACTCGGGTTCTCCGCTGCGCCAAGCGAACTTCTCCAAGCAGATCCTTCCCGCCGTCCAACTGGCCCCGCACCAGGAGAGCATGATTCCCACCGCCGGCATCGGAATCGGCGGGAATCAGTACCTGAACTTCATGTCGGTCAAGCAGTGGGGCCGTGACGGTGAATGGTCCACCAACTACTCGGCGATCGCGGTGTCCAGCGACAACGGCGAGACCTGGGGGGTCTATCCCGGGACGGTGCGCTCGTCGGCGCCGGAGAACGTGCCCCGGGCACGCTATGTGCCCGGCAACGAGAACTTCCAGCAGGGCGCGTTCTTGCGCGGCGGTGACGGCTACCTGTACTCCTACGGAACCCCGGCCGCTCGCGGCGGCTCAGCGTACCTGTCGCGAGTGCCCGAGCGCGCCATCCCCGACGTCACCAAGTACCAGTACTGGAACGGCGAGAGCGGCTCCTGGGTGCCGAACAACCCGGCCGCGGCCACCCCGGTGATCCCCGGACCGGTGGGCGAGATGTCGGTGCAGTACAACACCTACCTGCGGCAGTATCTGGCGCTGTACGGCAACGGCGGCAACGACGTGGTGGCCCGATTCGCCCCCACGCCGCAGGGCCCGTGGAGCGCCGAGCAGACGCTGATCCCCACCGGCCAGATTCCCGGCGGCATCTACGCGCCCTACATGCACCCGTGGTCGACGGGCAAGGAGGTGTACTTCACGTTGTCGCTGTGGAACGCCTACGACGTGATGCTGATGCGCACGGTGCTGGGATGACGTTTGACTTCACTTAAGGCCGTAAGTGAAGTCAACGACGTCGGTTGACTTCACTTATCGTCAGGCGTCGAACACCTCGCGCAACGCGGCGCCGACCTCGGCGATCACCCCGGGGGTATAGCCGGGAATGTTCATGGTGACCCCGCCGACGCCGGCGTCGAGCACCTTGGTCTTGATCTGCTCGGCGATCGCTTCCGGACTGCCGGCCACCATCCGCTGGCTCATCGCGGCGGGGATCTGCTCGGCGGTGACGTTCTGGCCGGCCAGCGCGGTGAGCAACATGGTGGTTTCCAGCGTGGCCGGATCACGGCCGATCTCCTCGCAGCTGCGCCGCACCACGTCCATCTTCGCGCGGATCTGGTCGAATCCGGTGATGAGGTTGAGGTGATCGAAGTAGCGTGCCGCCAGCGGGATCGTCTTCTTCTCGCCGCTGCCGCCGATCAACAGTGGAATGTGGTCGCGGAAACGGGGTTCGGCCATCGCCTCCCAAGTGCGGTACCACTTGCCCTCGAACGTCGGCCGCTCACCCCTGATCATCGGCAGGATGATCTGCAGCGCCTCGTCGAGCCGGTTGAACCGGTCGGTGAAAGTGCCGAATTCGAAACCCAGCTGGTCGTGTTCGAGCTCGAACCACCCGGTGCCGATGCCCAGCACCGCGCGGCCGGCGCTGACGACGTCCAGGGTGGTGATGATCTTGGCCAACAGGGCCGGGTTGCGGTAGGTGTTGCCGGTGACCAGCGTGCCCAACTGCACGCGTTCGGTGGCGGTGGCCAGCGCGCCGAGGGTCGTGTAGGCCTCGAGCATCGGCTGGTCGGGGGAGCCCAGCATGGGCAGTTGGTAGAAGTGGTCCATCACGAACACCGCGTCGAACCCGGCCGCTTCGGCCTCTTGGGCTTGGGCGATGACGGTGGGGAACAGCTTCGAAACGTCGGTGCCGTAGGAGAAGTCGGGGATCTGGAAGCCAAGGCGAATCGTCACCCGGTTGAGACTAGGGGTGGTAGAGACTTATCCGTAGCGATTCCGCTCTCCGCGAAGACGGGGATCAGTCGGTCAACTTTCCGAACCGTTGCTGTGCGGCTTGCCGCGTGGTGCCCAGCGCAACGGCGATAGCGGTCCAGGAGTCGCCGCGCTTCCGGGCTTCCCGAACCGCGGCAGTCAGTTCGGCATCGGCCTCCCGGACAGACTCCACCGCGGCGACGATCCGGCGGAATGCCTTGGCGTCCCACGCCGGGTGAGTAGCAGAGCTGAGCTGTTCGAGTCCGGTGCTGTCGTCAGTCGCAATCATGTCATGCACGGGATATAAGGTCGGGCCTGGTGCGCAATAATCCAAGCTGTGGAGCGGGCCACGCTATTGATGATGCCACTGATGACGGCAGGGCTGATCGCGGCGGGCGTATCGGCGTGCTCCCGGTCGACGGCCGGCAGTGCCGTGCGTATCGGCGATGCCGGATGTCAGCACGTCTCGGCGCCGTTGACGCCGATCACGCCGCGCGACGATGTCGAACCGCTGCTGTGGGTGCCGTTGCCGGACGGCTGGAAAATCCAGGACCACCGCCTCCGAGACATTCGGCTCTCGATGTGGTCGGACAAACCCACCCACGACGGCCACCGCGCGCACGCCTGGCTGATCATGGACTCCGGGATCACCGTGGCCGAGACACCGGAAGCCGAGCTGGAAAGCCAAGGCCGGGCGATCATGATCGACGGTGGCGGCGCGTCGAATATGCGCCCGACGGCCCTGCAGGTGTGCGGTCACCCCGCGATGCTGTTTCGGTACCACCAGGCGGCATGGGCCAACGCCCGCGAGCATGACGCCGAAGTCCTGGCCGTGGCCGCGGAATCGGCCGGCACGGTGTATGTGGCCCGCCTGGCCCTGTCGGCCGACAACTGCGATGACCCGCAGTATCGCCGCGACGCCGACACCATCCTGCGCGGTTTCGAAATGGTGCTGCGTGGGGCGGTCAACGGCTGAAGCGCCGGCGACCGCCCGGATCAGAATGCCAGCTGCAGCGTGAGGTGTGGTGGCGCTGCAGGCGATAGCTACAGTTTGTGCCCACTCAGTGTAAAAAAGACATTGACAGCTCCCGTGTTACTTGAGTGAATGCCCGCCTGGCGATAGAGGGTCCCGACCGTTGTTCCTCGCGTGGTCCATTCATCGCTGTACATCTGCCACTGCTCAACAGCTGCGCAGCGTTCGAAAACCCCGGAGTCAGACCACATCTCGGCCGATGGGGGCGGTGGTTGTCGTACCGGAGTCTGTCCGCTCGGCGCCGGGGGACAGTCATTCGCGGGCCGCACCAGGGTGTAGTCCTTGCGCGCGTGCATGGCGGTCAGGTAGGTGTCGACGTCGGCTAGCGGCGCCTTGAAAGCCAGGCTGATGCTGGTGTCGGTCTCTATCGGAGCGGTGGTCTGATGAGCGGTGGCTTCCAACGGGACCAGCGATGCTGGAAGATGCGCCCATTTGGCGGCACCGTTGATCTTCCGCACGGCGTCGTCGATGGGAATGTCTTGGGTGGACACCTTCGTGACGTCGTCGAACCCGCAAGCGGCCGGGACCTGGGCAACGAGAAGCGTGACGGTGATGGTAAGCAGGCGTATGCGTGGCATTAGCGCACCGCGCTTTCGGCGTTGATCGGCGTGTAGTTGCTGGGATCAGGGATGGGGCTCCAAAGGTTCACCTTTCAGTGGCGCGGGGGGCCCGGCGTTCCATCGACTGCGCGCGTTGCAGCGGCCCGCGCTTGGCGAGGTAATAGGCGGTCAGATAGACCAGAGCGAAGGTGCCAACGGTGATGACCGACGCTACGCCGAACTGTACAAACTGCCTGCGTGCGACCGGATAACGCCAGCTCGCGTCCCCGTATCCGGTGCCGGCAGCCAGCAATGCGAGCAGTGCGGCCACCGTTATCGCGACCCAAACCTCCCCTTTGCCGACGGCGGAACCATATACGTTCCCCGCGGCGATTGCCGCTATCACGACGAGCATCCACCACATCGTCGCGGCCGTGAGGAGCCCGCTGTACGAACCCGGCGTCGGATCGGCTTCTGGCTCCGTGGAGACGCTTTCCCCCTGAGGCGCAACTTCAGCGTCCGGGCGCTGGGCGCCGGCCGTCAGGGAGTAAATCTTTCCGCCGATCTTGATATAGGGCGTGGCCACATACGCCATCACCACCATTGCCGCCACGGGCAGAATGCCCAGCGTGGCCGCGCCGTCCCACGTCGGATACGTCGACATGGCGCCAGCCACTCCTGCTGCGCATGCAAAACTCCAGTAGAGGCGCCTTTGCGTACTTCTGCTTATATTGAGGAACGAGAGCAGAAATCCCGCAACGAAACACAGGGCAACCACCCAGAAAAGCCAATCGCTCATTATTGACCACCTAGGCCCAACGTCACGAGCTTCTCCCCGCCAATACCGCCTGCGACCGCCCCGAGAAGTCCGACGATCAATGTCCCCTCCGGTCCCACCAACGAGCCCCACGCCGCGCCGGCAGCGAATCCTCCAGCGATTCCACCGAGGGTGCGTCCGCCAAGTTTGGCGATTTCTTCGCTTTTCGGAGCGCCATGCGCGATGTTGTCGAAAGTCAACAGGGTGTCGAGTCCGATGCCAGCGTAGCCAAGCTTTCGGCCGAACATCTCGAGGGCTTGGGCATCCGCTTTCGACCACACCTGAGCGCTCCCCCAATGCCTGCCGTTCGGCAGTGCCGCACCGTGGGTCTCCGCGCCGCCGCCCAACGCTCCGCCCCAGCCGGCTATTCCGGCTCCCGCCTCGCGGATCACCTGCCCGGGTGACTTTCCGCTTTGTACTTCGTCGAGCACCCGCTGGATCCCGGGCGGAGACACGCCCGCCGCTTCCAGTTGATCGGCGAAACCGCGAAGAACCGTTTCCCGGCCCTGGGCCTCGAGCCTGTCGACCATCTGGGTAGCTTGATCCGGCGTTAGGGGTGGGCGGTCTGAAAAGGCTTGCCCGGATTCCAAAAAATCTTGAAGCTGACGTCTGGCTTGGGCGCGGCTACGTGTGTCGCCTCCGAGAACCGGATCGATTGGCAAGTCACCGACGATTTGAGCGTTTCGCAAGTCGTCAAGGCGTTCCTGCGCTAACTGCCGCGCCGTCGGGTCCGCGTCGGGATCGTTGACGATTGCCAGATCACGTTGCTCCGCTGGATCAGCGGGATCGGAACTGGCACGCGGCGGCCCGCCGTTCTTTCCCGCCCAGCCGTCGGCGCCCTCGTCGCCGAAGCTGAACTGGTGCAACCCCGCGCTGGCTGTGGCGAGGTTGCGGGCGATGTCGTCCTCGTCGCCGACGAGCTTGTAGACCTTG
Organism: Mycobacterium sp. NGS16; assembly: GCF_059813225.1. Taxonomy (NCBI): domain Bacteria; kingdom Bacillati; phylum Actinomycetota; class Actinomycetes; order Mycobacteriales; family Mycobacteriaceae; genus Mycobacterium; species Mycobacterium sp. NGS16. Next base: position 25,634 of record NZ_JCALEE010000004.1, on the reverse strand, counting down.
GACATGAGGAACCTATGGTGGTCCTCGGCTGCCTGTTCGCGTTGTTCGAGTTCCGCGGCGGAGCTATACCAGGTGATGGTGTCGGTGACGGACCAGTCTTCACCGACGGCGAAGTTGTCACCCTCGATTCCATCGACGGTGTCGAGCACCGAACTCTTGTTGCCGTCCTGAGCGTCAGCGCCGCGCTCGGCGATCCCCGCGAGGGTGTCGGCGGTGTCAACGGGCGTGCGGATTTTCACCAAGTCGAGGTAGGAGCGGTCCCGGAAGGCTTCGGCACCCGCACCGGTCCAGTCGGCCCCGCCGGGGCACAGAGAGGATTGGTGCACCTCGGTGAACGCCGACTCCCAGGTGCGCCCGAGGTTTCGCCAGGCGGCGGCGTTGGTCCGCAGGTGATCCCAGCTGGCAGCGCGGACCTCGGACAGGGTGGGTAAACCAGACATCGGGGGCTAGCGGCCTATCCCGTACCCGCCGGCTGCGCCGCCATCGATGCCTGACCCGCGCGGCGCGAGCGGGGTGAAGCCCGGCGGTAGGCCGCCCGCACGGCCGTCGCCGCCCGATCCGGCGGCCGGGTGCGAGCCCACCGCGGTAAGGCGCCGCGCGGCGTGGTCGTCCTGGTTTTGGTATTCGCCCGCCGCTTTGGTGAGCTTGCCCCCGTTCGCGGTCATCCGGGACTTGCAGGCGGTGCCGATGGTGCTCATGCCGGCGTTCACCGCGCTCGTGGCTGCGCCGGTGGACTGCCAGCCGGAGATGGTCACGGTGGGCAGAGCCGGTGCGACCGCCCCCGCGAGGGCTTCACAACGTTGCGCCGCGGAGCGCAGCCCTTCGGGTGTGACCTTGAGGGTGGGGGAGGTCATGGGGGAACTGTATTTGAAGGAGGCGACACGGGCCACGTGCCCTCGTCCGCGCGCGTGCGGTAGCGCAGGGTTGCACGTAGACCGGCGGGAGCGCCGCGCTGAAAATACCTCTGTTGAAGGGCCGACTAGGCCGCTGGCGCCCTACCGAGTTCAGCGGATAGCTCCGACCGTGACTGGCTTGCCTTGGCAAGGATGTCCGCGGCACAGGCCGCGCAGTAGGTGGTTTGGCTCTGCGGTCCGTCCCGTACTACCAAAGATGTTTCACCCTTGAGAAATTTCGTGATCTTTGGTGCGGTGGCACTGGTGCTTGCGGCCGGCAATCGCAGTACTGAGATGCTTCAGGACAATCTTGACAGCGGCCATGAACCTATTCTCCTATCGCCATTTTGATGGTTTGAACGACCTGGTCGCCGATCTGGTCTAGCGAGTCGTAGGCGGCTTGGAGCTGGTCGATGGTCCAGGTATCCCGACTGTCGTCCGGTTCCCCGACGAAGCTGTTCATTTCGCGGTTCATTACGACGTAGAAGGCTTCGACATTGTTGCCGCGGACGCCCTCTATGGATCGGATGATGTCGTACCCAGTGCGCGAGATGTCGACGTCGGTCAGGATTCGCTGGTGAACAGTTGTTCCGACGGTTGACGCTAGATACCCTACGCCAGTGGTTGTGCAACGCCGCTAACTCGGACACGACGTCGCGTAATCCGATCTATTTCAACGACATCGTACGCGCGTACCCGTTTGGCTCGTCCAACTGCATGCCAGTTCTGAGAGACCTCATCGCCAGGCATCCGACCAGTACCCACGGCAGTGCATGGGTGAGTGCTGTTACCGCTCGCGACGCGCCGGACTCTCCTGGATACGCCGCCGGGATCATGCCCGACTCCCGAACGTGGCGGTAGCGGTGTCGATTTGCATGGCTGGCGTCATGGCCGCGGGCACGGCGCGGAGAGTAGCGGGGAGGGGTGACAGCAGCCGGCTGGAAAAGCCTCGGCATCCCGGTTTGGGGCGTAAGTTCGCTGCATGCCGCTGTGGGCCTGACCAGGCCAACCGGATTAGTAGTGCAGAGGTAAGCCGATTCTTGCGACCGCTGTAGCAATCTTGAAAAGATGCGGTGACGTGCCATCAAATGACATCTAGCAAAGTGCCCCCGGCAGGATTCGAACCTGCGGCCTTCTGCTCCGGAGGCAGACGCTCTATCCCCTGAGCTACGGGGGCGCACGTACTACGGCGCCATGTGGGCTTTGACAGACTAGCGCATGAACGCCGGAGCCGATGAACCGGACGGATTCGGGTCCTGACCACGGAAGACTCTAGGATGGGGCACCGTGACCCCCGCCGATCTGGCCGAATTGCTCAAGACCACCGCCGCCGCGGTGCTGGCCGAGCACGACCTGGACCCCGCCGCGCTGCCCGCGACGGTGACCGTCGAGCGGCCGCGCAACCCCGAACACGGCGATTACGCCACCAACCTGGCCCTTCAGCTCGGCAAGAAGGTGGGTGTCAATCCCCGTGAGCTGGCCGGCTGGCTGGCCGATGCGCTGGCGCAAGCCGACGGGATCGCCTCGGCCGAGACCGCCGGCCCCGGCTTCGTCAATGTCCGCCTGGACGCCTCGGCGCAGGGCACCATCGTGGCCAACATCATCGACGCCGGCGCACAATACGGCCACTCCCAAGAGTTCGACGGCCTCAACGTCAACCTGGAGTTCGTCTCGGCCAACCCCACCGGCCCCATCCACATCGGCGGCACCCGCTGGGCCGCGGTCGGCGACGCGCTGGGCCGGTTGCTGTCCACCCAGGGGGCCGCGGTCACCCGCGAGTACTACTTCAACGACCACGGCGCCCAGATCGACCGGTTCGCCAACTCGTTGATCGCCGCCGCCAAGGGCGAGCCGGCCCCCGAGGACGGCTACGCCGGGGCCTACATCACCGACATCGCGGCACAGATCCAGGCGAAGGTCCCCAACGCCCTGAACAGTCCCGATGCCCAGGAGACGTTCCGCTCCATCGGCGTGGACCTGATGTTCGCCCACATCAAAGAATCGCTGCACGAGTTCGGCACCGACTTCGACGTCTACACCCACGAAGACTCGATGCACACCTCCGGCCGCGTCGACCAAGCCATCGAGCGGCTGCGCGCCAACGGCAACATCTACGAAAAAGACGGCGCCACCTGGCTGCGCACCAGCGCCTACGGCGATGACAAGGACCGCGTCGTCATCAAGAGCGACGGCAAGCCCGCCTACATCGCCGGCGACCTGGCCTACTACCTGGACAAGCGCGAGCGCGGCTTCAACCTGTGCATCTACATGCTCGGCGCCGACCACCACGGCTACATCGCCCGGCTCAAGGCCGCCGCGGCGGCCTTCGGCGACGACCCGGCGACCGTCGAGGTGCTGATCGGCCAGATGGTCAACCTGGTGCGCGACGGCCAGCCGGTCAAGATGAGCAAGCGGGCCGGCACCGTCATCACCCTCGACGACCTGGTCGAGGCCATCGGCGTCGACGCCGCCCGCTACAGCCTGATCCGCTCCTCGGTGGACACCCCGATCGACATCGACCTGGCGCTGTGGTCCTCGGCCAGCAACGAAAACCCGGTCTACTACGTGCAATACGCCCACGCCCGGCTCTCCGCGCTGGCCCGCAACGCCGCCGAACACGGCATGAGCCCCGACACCGCCAACCTCGGGCTGCTCACCCACGACAAAGAAGGCACCCTGATCCGCAGCCTGGGCGAGTTCCCCCGGGTGCTCAAAACCGCTGCCGCGCTGCGCGAACCGCACCGGGTATGCCGCTACCTGGAAGACCTCGCCGGTGACTACCACCGGTTCTACGACAGCTGCCGGGTGCTGCCCCAAGGCGACGAGCAGCCCAGCGAGCTGCACACCGCGCGGCTGGCGCTGTGTCAGGCCACCCGCCAGGTCGTCGCCAACGGTCTGGGCATCCTGGGCGTCAGCGCACCGGAGCGAATGTGAACGTGCACCCCGCCGGGCCGCGCCACGCCGAGGAGATCCACCACGACGGGCTGCCGCCGCGGCCGCAAAACCCGCAGCAACTGCTGGAGCTGGCCCCGAACGTGTGGCCACGCAACACCGTTCGCGGTGACGACGGCCAAGTAAGAATCGCCGGGGTGACCGTCACCGACCTGGCGCAGCAGTACGGCACCCCGCTGTTCGTCATCGACGAGGACGACTTCCGGGGCCGTTGCCGCGAGATCGCCGAGGCGTTCGGCGGCGGCGACAACGTGCACTACGCCGCCAAGGCCTTCCTGTGCAGTGAGATCGCGCGCTGGATCGACCAGGAGGGCCTGAACCTCGACGTCGCCACCGGAGGCGAGCTGGCCGTCGCCCTGCACGCCGGCTTCCCCGCGGCTCGGATCACCTTGCACGGCAACAACAAATCGGTCGCCGAACTGACCACCGCGGTCAACGCCGGCGTCGGCCACATCGTGCTGGACTCGCTGATCGAGGTCGACCGCCTCGAAGCGGTGGCCCAGAAAGCCGGGATCATGCAGGACGTGCTGGTGCGGGTCACCGTCGGCGTGGAGGCGCACACCCACGAATTCATCTCCACCGCCCACGAAGACCAGAAGTTCGGGCTGTCGCTGGCCAGCGGCGCAGCGATGGAGGCCATCAGAAAGGTTTTCGCCACCGAGCATCTGCGGCTGGTCGGGCTGCACAGTCACATCGGGTCGCAGATTTTCGATGTCGCCGGCTTCGAAATCGCCGCCCACCGGGTTATCGGCCTGCTGCGCGACGTGGTCGCCGAGTTCGGTGTCGACAAGACCGCCCAGCTGTCGGTCATCGATCTCGGCGGGGGACTGGGCATTTCCTATCTGCCGCAAGACGACCCGCCGCCGATGGCCGAGCTCGCGTCCAAACTGACCGCGATCGTGCGGGACGAGTCGGCGGCGGTCGGCTTGCCCGCCCCGCAGCTGGTAGTCGAACCCGGCCGCGCTATCGCCGGGCCGGGCACCATCACGCTCTATGAGGTCGGCACCGTCAAAGATGTCGACATCAGCGCCACCGCGCATCGCCGCTACGTCAGCGTCGACGGCGGCATGAGCGACAACATCCGCCCGGCGCTCTATGACGCGCACTATGACGTGCGGTTGGTGTCGCGGACCGGAAACGCCGGCCCGGTGCCGGCGCGCATCGTCGGCAAGCACTGCGAGACCGGCGACATCATCGTCCGCGACACCTGGGTACCCGAGGACCTGGTTCCCGGCGACCTGATTGCCGTGGCCGCCACCGGCGCCTACTGCTACTCGATGTCGAGCCGGTACAACCTGCTCACCCGTCCCGCGGTGGTGGCGGTGCGGGACGGGAAGGCTCGCCTTATGCTGCGCCGGGAAACCGTCGATGACCTGATCAGCCTGGAGGTGAGGTAAGCGTGTCCGATTCCGCAAGTCCGGTGGGCGTCGCCGTCCTCGGATTGGGCAACGTCGGCAGTGAAGTCGTCCGCATCCTCGAGGCCAGCGCCGATGACCTGGCCGCCCGGATCGGTGCTCCGCTGGTGCTGCGCGGCATCGGCGTGCGCCGGGTGGCGGCTGATCGCGGCGTGCCGGTCGAGTTGCTCACCGACGACATCGACAGCCTGGTGTCGCGCAGCGACGTCGACATCGTGGTGGAGTTGATGGGCCCGGTCGAGCCCGCCCGCAAGGCGATCCTGGGGGCGATCACCCACGGCAAGTCCGTCGTCACGGCCAACAAGGCCCTGCTGTCGCGCTCCACCGGCGAGTTGGCCGAGGCCGCCGAGACCGCCCGGGTGGACATGTACTTCGAGGCCAGCGTCGCCGGCGCCATCCCGGTGATCCGGCCGCTGACGCAATCACTGGCCGGCGACAGCGTGCTGCGGGTGGCTGGCATCGTCAACGGCACCACCAACTACATCCTGTCCGAAATGGACTCCACCGGCGCCGACTACACCAGCGCCCTGGCCGACGCGAGCGCACTGGGCTACGCCGAGGCCGACCCCACCGCCGACGTGGAGGGCTACGACGCAGCCGCCAAGGCCGCGATCCTCGCCTCGATCGCCTTCCACACCCGGGTCACCGCCGACGACGTCTACCGCGAGGGCATCACCAACATCACCCCGGAGGACTTCACCGCGGCACGCGCGCTGGGGTGCACGATCAAACTGCTGGCCATCTGCGAACGCATCACCACACGCGATGGGCAACAGCGGGTTTCGGCCCGGGTCTACCCGGCGCTGGTGCCGCTGGAGCATCCGTTGGCCACCGTCAACGGCGCCTTCAATGCGGTGGTGGTCGAGGCCGAAGCGGCCGGCCGGCTGATGTTCTACGGGCAGGGCGCCGGCGGTGCGCCGACCGCCTCGGCGGTCATGGGCGATCTGGTGATGGCCGCCCGCAACCGGGTGCAGGGCGGGCGCGGACCGCGCGAATCCAAGTACGCCCAACTGGCCATCGCGCCGATCGGCGATGTGCAGACCCGCTACTACGTCAGCATGGACGTCGCCGACAAGCCGGGCGTGTTGTCCACGGTGGCAGCCGAATTCGCCGCCCATGAGGTGAGCATCGCCGAGGTGCGCCAGGAAGGCGTGTCTGACGACGAGGGCCAACTTGTCGGTGCCCGGATCGTGGTAGTCACCCACCGGGCAGCTGAATCGGCGCTGTCGAAAACCGTTGCGGCGCTGGCCGAACTGGATGCCGTCCAGCGGGTCGCCAGCGTGCTCCGATTGGAAGGAACAGACCAGTGAGCTCCACCCGGACCTCGATCCATCAACCGTGGCCGGGTCTGATCGGCGCCTACCGCGACCGGCTTCCCGTCGCCGACGACTGGACGCCGATCACCCTGCACGAGGGCGGCACCCCGCTGGTCCACGCCAAGCGGATCTCCGAACAGACCGGCTGCACCGTCCACCTGAAGGTGGAGGGGCTAAACCCGACCGGTTCGTTCAAAGACCGCGGAATGACGATGGCCGTCACCGACGCGGTGGCCCGCGGCCAGCAGGTGGTGTTGTGCGCCTCGACCGGAAACACCTCGGCCTCGGCGGCGGCCTACGCCGCGCGGGCCGGCATCACCTGCGCGGTGCTGATCCCGCAGGGCAAGATCGCGATGGGCAAGCTGGCCCAGGCGGTCATGCACGGTGCCAAGATCATCCAGATCGACGGCAACTTCGACGACTGCCTGGAGCTGGCCCGCAAGATGGCCACCGACTTTCCGACCATCTCGCTGGTGAACTCGGTGAACCCGGTGCGCATCGAAGGCCAGAAGACCGCGGCGTTCGAGATCGTCGACGCGCTGGGCACCGCACCCGACATCCACTCGCTGCCGGTCGGCAACGCCGGCAACATCACCGCGTACTGGAAGGGCTACCGCGAATACCACGCCGACGGCCTGACCGAGAAGCTGCCGAAGATGCTGGGCACGCAGGCCGCCGGTGCGGCGCCGCTGGTGCTCGGTGAGCCGGTCAAGAACCCCGAGACCATCGCCACCGCGATCCGCATCGGCTCGCCGGCGTCGTGGTCGCAGGCCGTGGAAGCCCAGCAGGACTCCGGCGGGCGGTTCCTGGCCGCCACTGACGACGAGATTCTGGCCGCCTACCACCTGGTGGCCGAGTCCGAGGGCGTCTTCGTCGAGCCGGCCTCGGCGGCCAGCATCGCCGGGCTGCTCAAATCGGTGGCCGACGGCTGGGTGCCGCGCGGCTCGACCGTGGTGTGCACGGTCACCGGGAACGGGCTCAAGGACCCCGACACCGCGCTGCGAGACCTGCCCGAGGTCACCGCGGTTCCCGTCGACGCGGCCACGGTGGTCGCCGAATTGGGGCTGGCCTAGTGGTCGAACTGTTGCCGCCCGGGTTGACGGCCAGCGTCGCGGTGGCGGCGTCGAGCGCCAACCTGGGACCCGGCTTCGACAGCCTCGGCCTGGCGTTGGGCCTCTACGACGAGGTCATCGTAGAGACGGTTGACTCCGGCCTGGTGGTGCAGGTCGAGGGGGAGGGCGCCGGCCAGGTTCCGTTGACGTCGGATCACCTTGTGGTCCAAGGCATCCAGCGCGGGCTCCGAGAAGTCGGCGTCGAGGTTCCCGGGATGGTGGTGCGCTGCCGCAACGCTATCCCGCACCAGCGTGGGCTGGGATCGTCTGCGGCCGCGGTGGTCGGCGGCTTGGCTGTAGTCAACGGCCTTGTCGCGCAACTTGTTCGGCCGGGGCTATCCGAATCGCAGTTGATCCAACTCGCTTCGGAGTTCGAGGGCCACCCCGACAACGCCGCCGCTGCCGTGTTGGGCGGTGCGGTGGTTTCCTGGACCGCCAGTAAGGCCGATGGCAGCGGCGACGAGTATCGCGCGGCGGGCTTGCGGCTGCACCCTGACATCCATCTGTTCCCGGCGATACCGCAACTGCGGTCATCGACCGCGGAGACGCGGGCGCTGCTGCCCGAACAGGTCAGCCACCGCGACGCCCGGTTCAACGTCAGCCGCGCCGCGCTGCTGGTGGTCGCGCTGACCGAGCGGCCCGACCTGCTGCTGGCGGCGACCGAGGATCTGCTGCACCAGCCGCAGCGCGCTGCGGCGCAGCCCGAGTCGGCGCAGTTCCTGCAACTGCTGCGCGAGCACGGAATCGCCGCCGTGCTCTCCGGCGCCGGGCCGGCGGTAGTCGCGCTGAGCACCGCGGCGGGGTTGCCTGCTGAGGTACTTGAGGCTCCGGCGGCGCGTGGGTTCACTGTGACCGAGATGCGGGTCGGCGACGCCGTCAAATGGAACACCGGGGTTGTAGTGCCCGGTTGAGGCACGCCGCGCGCCACCTGTTGCGTCCGGCTCCGAAGCGGGCTATCCTCGGTCCCGTCCCGCATTCGCGGCATCAGCACCTGGATCAGACTGCGATGTCACTGGGATGCCACTAAATTCTTCCCGTAGCTGACGGCTTGCGATTTGACGCCGTCGATACGGGTATCACCGTTAAACAGTCGACGGTGACAGCACTCGGCGATTCCGCTGAATGCACCCAACCCCTCGCGTGACAAAACCGACGAGGGAAGAAAGGAAATCCGTGACCGAAACGGACCTCTTCACGGCTGAAGGCGGCGCCGGACAGGATTCGCTGTCGACCCCCCCGAGCGCTCTCGAGACCCCGAGCCAAGGCGCTTTGGCGCCCACCAATGCTGGCAGCGACGTCACTGCGGCGCCCGCCACCTCGGCGTCAGCCCCCGTCGCCGCGCCTGAGAACGGTGCCGCGACAACCATGCCGGAGTTGTCGGCGATGGTGCTGCCCGAGCTGCGGGCGCTGGCCAACCGCGTCGGCGTCAAAGGCTCCTCCGGGATGCGCAAGAGCGAGCTGATCGCTGCGATCCGCGAAGCCGGCGGCAACGGCGGCAACGGCGGCGCCGCGCAAGCCGATGCTCCGAACGCCGAGACGCCCGCGGCAAACGGCGCCGAGCCCGCCCAGGCCGAGCCCGCTCAAGCCGAGCCCGCGCGGGCCGAAGCCACCGAGGGCGAAGCCACCGACGCACCGCCTCGCCGCGAACGGCGTAGCGCCCGCCGGGAGACCGGTGCGCCGGCCGCCGATGCCGGCGAGCAGGACAAGGGTGAGGCTCGCAAGCAGGACAAACAGGACAAGCCCGACAAGCAGGACAAGCCCGACGAGAAAGCCGAGCAGGGCCGTCGCGACGGCGCCAAGTCCGAGGAATCGGCTCAGGCCAAGGGCGGAGACCAGGGCGGGGAGCAGAACCGCGGCCAGCAGGGCGGGCAGCAGAGTTCCGATGACGACGACGGGCGCGGGGGCCGGCGCGGCCGGCGGTTCCGCGACCGGCGCCGCCGTGGCGAACGCGGCGGTGAGGGCGGCGACACCGAACTGCGCGAGGACGACGTGGTGCAGCCGGTGGCCGGCATCCTCGACGTGCTGGACAACTACGCGTTCGTGCGCACCTCCGGCTACCTGGCCGGCCCCAACGACGTCTACGTGTCGATGAACATGGTCCGCAAGAACGGGCTGCGCCGCGGTGACGCGGTGACCGGTGCGGTGCGGGTGCCCCGCGATGGCGAGCAGCCCAACCAGCGGCAGAAGTTCAACCCGCTGGTGCGGTTGGACTCCGTCAACGGCGGACCCGTCGAGGACGCCAAGAAGCGTCCCGAGTTCTCCAAGCTGACCCCGCTGTACCCCAACCAGCGGCTGCGGCTGGAGACCTCGACCGAGAAGCTGACCACCCGCGTCATCGACCTGATCATGCCGATCGGCAAGGGGCAGCGCGCGCTGATCGTGTCACCGCCCAAGGCCGGTAAGACCACGATCATGCAGGACATCGCCAACGCGATCACCCGCAACAACCCGGAGTGCCACCTGATGGTGGTGCTGGTCGACGAACGGCCCGAGGAAGTCACCGACATGCAGCGCTCGGTCAAGGGGGAGGTCATCGCCTCCACCTTCGACCGGCCGCCGTCGGACCACACTCAGGCTGCCGAGCTGGCCATCGAGCGGGCCAAGCGCCTGGTCGAGCAGGGCAAGGACGTCGTGGTGCTGCTGGACTCGATCACCCGGCTGGGGCGCGCCTACAACAACGCCTCCCCGGCGTCGGGCCGCATCCTCTCCGGTGGTGTGGACTCCACCGCGCTGTACCCGCCCAAGCGGTTCCTGGGCGCGGCCCGCAACATCGAGGACGGCGGCTCGCTGACCATCATCGCCACCGCGATGGTGGAGACCGGGTCCACCGGTGACACGGTGATCTTCGAGGAGTTCAAGGGCACCGGCAACGCCGAGCTCAAGCTGGACCGCAAGATCGCCGAGCGTCGGGTGTTCCCGGCCGTCGACGTCAATCCCTCCGGCACCCGCAAGGACGAGCTGCTGCTCTCGCCGGATGAGTTCGCGATCGTGCACAAGCTGCGCCGGCTGCTCTCGGGGCTGGACTCGCATCAGGCGATCGACTTGCTGATGAGTCAGCTGCGCAAGACCAAGAACAACTACGAGTTCCTGGTCCAGGTCTCCAAGACCACGCCGGGCATGGACAACGACTGACCTGCTGGCGGACCGCAGCCGGAATGCACCGGGCCGTCCCGACGTTTTGGGAGCGGACAGCGCAGCTGGCATAATCGAACACCTCGGGTTCCGGTTCACGTCCAGCCCACAGGCGGGCGACCCGGCGACCCACGATCGAAGAGGACATCATGAAATCTGGCATTCACCCTGCCTACGTCGAGACCACCGTGGTCTGCGGTTGCGGCAACAGCTTCACCACCCGCAGCACCAAGGAGAGCGGCCACATCGTGGTCGAGGTGTGCTCGCAGTGCCACCCGTTCTACACCGGTAAGCAGAAGATTCTCGACAGCGGCGGCCGGGTCGCTCGCTTCGAGAAGCGCTACGGCAAGCGCAAGACCGGCGCCGCAGAAGCCGCCGACAAGTAGCGTCCTCACCGACGCCCGGAACGTGTCCGCACGTCGCCCGGGCGTCGGCTTGTGTTCGGGGATGGAGGTGAGATGACCCGCAGCATGCAGGCGATCGAGGCCCTGCTGGCCGAACACGCCGCGCTGGAAACTCAGCTCGCCGATCCCGAACTGCACAACAATCCGGTCGAGGCCCGCCGGGCCGGGCGCCGCTTCGCCCAGCTGGCGCCCATCGTCGCCACGCACCGCAAACTCGAGTCGGCCCGCGGCGACCTGGAGGCCGCCCGGGAGCTGGCCGCCGACGACGCGTCGTTCGCCGCCGAGGTGCCCGAGCTGGAGGCCCGCGTCGCCGAACTGGACACCGCGCTCACCGACATGCTCGCGCCCCGCGATCCCCACGACGCCGACGACATCGTGCTCGAGGTCAAATCCGGGGAGGGCGGCGAGGAATCGGCGCTGTTCGCCGCCGACCTGGCCCGGATGTACATCCGCTACGCCGAACGGCAGGGCTGGTCGGTGACGGTGCTCGACGAGACCACCTCCGATCTCGGCGGCTACAAAGACGCCACCATCACCATCGCCAGCAAGGGCGACAGCCCCGACGGCGTCTGGTCGAAGATGAAGTTCGAGGGCGGGGTGCACCGCGTGCAGCGGGTCCCGGTCACCGAATCCCAGGGGCGGGTCCACACGTCGGCCGCCGGCGTGCTCGTCTACCCCGAACCCGAAGAGGTCGGCGAGGTACAGATCGACGAGTCGGACCTGCGCATCGACGTCTACCGGTCCTCCGGCAAGGGCGGTCAGGGCGTCAACACCACCGACTCGGCGGTGCGCATCACCCACCTGCCGACCGGGATCGTGGTCACCTGCCAGAACGAGCGGTCTCAGCTGCAGAACAAGACCCGCGCCTTGCAGGTGCTGGCGGCCCGGCTGCAGGCGGTGGCCGAGGAACAGGCACTCGCGGACGCCTCCGCTGACCGCGCCAGCCAGATCCGCACGGTGGACCGCAGCGAGCGCATCCGCACCTACAACTTCCCGGAGAACCGGATCACCGACCACCGCATCGGCTACAAGGCGCACAACCTCGACCAGGTTCTCGACGGGGACCTCGACGCAATGTTCGACGCACTGGCCGCCGCCGACAAAGAATCCCGGTTACAGGGGACGTCGTGAGCGCACTCCGGGACGCGATCGACTCCGCAACTGCCGTCTTCGCCGATGCCGGAATCGACTCGGCCCGCTTCGACGCCGAAGAGCTCGCCGCCCACGTGGCCGGCGTCGACCGCGGCCGCCTGGTGCTGCTGGATCCCCCCGGCGACGTCTTCTTCGGGCGCTACCGGGAATTAGTGGCCGCTCGCCGATCCCGGATCCCGCTCCAGCATCTGATCGGGACCGCGGCGTTCGGTCCGGTGACGCTGCACGTCGGCTCCGGGGTGTTCATTCCGCGACCGGAGACCGAAGCCATGCTCGAATGGTCCTTGAAACAACTTGAGCGACAAGAGCTTCCTGGTTCGCCGGTGATCGTCGACGCCTGCACCGGTTCCGGTGCCCTGGCGATCGCGTTGGCCCACAGTGTTCCCGGCGCCCGAGTGCTCGCCGTCGACGACTCCGAAACCGCGCTGGGCTACGCGCGTCGCAACTGCGCGACCACGTCGGTGGAAGTGATCCGCGCCGATGTCACTGAGCCTGGTCTGCTCTCAGAGCTGGACGGCCGGGTCGACCTGCTGGTGGCCAACCCGCCCTACATCCCCGACGGCGCCGAGCTGGATCCCGAAGTGGCCCAGCATGACCCGGCGCATGCGCTGTTCGGCGGCCCGGATGGCATGGCAGTGATCACCCCGCTGGCTGCGTTGGCTGCGCGCCTGCTGCGCCCCGGCGGCTTGTTCGCCGTCGAACACGACGACACCACCGCGGCGCCCACCGTCGAAACCGTGCGCGGCACCGGGTCTTTCGACGACGTGGTGTCCCGATCGGACCTGGCCGGACGGCCCCGATTCGTGACGGCAGTCAGGAACGATCAACCATGACAGAGGTTTTCGACTGCGCCGATGTCGAGCAGCGTGCAGCGGGGATCGCGGCGGCGATCGACGCGGTTCGCGGCGGCCGATTGGCGGTGCTGCCCACCGACACCGTCTACGGCATCGGCGCTGACGCGTTCAACGTCGCCGGGGTGACCGCGCTCCTGGCAGCCAAAAGGCGCGGCCGCGACATGCCGGTGGGAGTGCTGGTCGGGTCGTGGAACTCCATCGACGGGCTGGCCCTGGTGGTGCCCGACACCGCCCGCGAGCTGATCCGGGCGTTCTGGCCGGGCGCCATCAGCCTGATCGTCACCCAGGCGCCGTCGCTGCAGTGGGACCTGGGCGAAGCCCGCGGCACGGTCATGGTGCGCATGCCGCTGCACCCGGTGGCCCTCGAGGTACTCCAGGCCGTGGGCCCGATGGCGGTGTCAAGCGCCAACGTCTCCGGCAGCGCAGCGGCCCTCGACGCCGCGGAGGCACGCCGCCAACTCGGCGACGCAGTCGACGTCTACCTCGACGCCGGTCGGGCCGAGCAGGGGGAGGCCTCGACGATCGTCGATCTGACCGGTCCCGCCCCGCGCATCGTCCGGAGCGGGCCGATCTCGGCCGAGCAGATCGGGGCGGTGCTGGGGCTGGACCCGGCAGCGCTGACGGAGACGCCGTGACCAGCCTGCTCGCCCTGGCCGATCGTGGTGCCGGCGTGCCGCTGCGCGAGCTCGCGCTGGTCGGGTTGACCGCTGCGATCATCACCTACTTCAGCACCGGGCCGGTCCGCTGGCTGGCCACCCGGTTCGGGGCGGTCGCCTACCCGCGGGAACGCGACGTCCATGTGCAGCCGACCCCACGGATGGGCGGGTTGGCGATGTACGTCGGCGTCGTCGCCGCGATCTTCCTGGCGTCCCAGCTGCCCGCACTCACCCGCGGCTTCGTCTATTCCACCGGCATGCCGGCGGTGGTGCTGGCCGGCGGGGTGATCATGGGCATCGGCCTGCTCGACGACAAGTGGGGCCTGGATGCACTGACCAAGTTCGCCGGCCAGATCACCGCGGCCAGCGTGCTGGTCACCATGGGGGTGGCCTGGAGTGTGCTCTACATCCCGATCGGCGGGGTCGGCACGGTGGTGCTCGATCAGGTGTCGTCGATCCTGCTCACGTTGGCGCTGACCGTGTCGGTGGTCAACGCGATGAACTTCGTCGACGGCCTCGACGGGCTTGCGGCCGGCCTCGGCCTGATCACCGCGCTGGCGATCTGCATGTTCTCGGTCGGCCTGCTCTCCGATCACGGCGGCGACGTGCTGTTCTACCCGCCGGCGCTGATCTCGGTGGTGCTGGCCGGGGCCTGTCTGGGCTTCCTGCCGCACAACTTCCACCCGGCCAAGATCTTCATGGGCGACTCCGGGTCGATGCTGATCGGGCTGATGCTGGCCGCCGCCTCCACGACCGCCGCGGGGCCGATCTCGCAGAGCGCCTACGGCGCCCGCGACGTCTTCGCGCTGCTGTCGCCCTTCCTGCTGGTCGCCGCCGTGGTGTGTGTGCCCGCACTGGACATGCTGCTGGCGATCATCAGGCGCACCCGAGCCGGCCGCAGCCCGTTCAGCCCCGACAAGATGCACCTGCACCACCGGCTGCTGCAGATCGGCCACTCGCACCGCCGGGTGGTGTTGTTGATCTACTTGTGGGTGGCGATCGTCGCGTTCGGAACCGCCGGCACCATCTTCTTCGACCCGCGCTACACCGGGGCGGTGATGCTGGGTGCGATGCTCATCGCGATTGTCGTTACGCTCATCCCGCTGTTGCGTCGCGATGAGGGCCTGGAAGACAGCCCCTACGACGCGCGGTAGTAGCACCGTCTAGGATGGTGTTGTAGGTGGTTCCGCAGCGCGTTCGGGCATCCGATACGCTCGGCGGGCAACTTCACGACAGTGACACAGAGCAAGTCGAGATTGGGGTGAGGCGGTGACGACACCAGCGCAGGATGCGCCGTTGGTGTTTCCCTCCGTGGCCTTTCGGCCACTGCGCCTTTCCGTCATCTGCGCCGTGCTCGCCGCAGTGGCCACGCTGTTGGCCGGATACCTGGGCAACCCGCTCTTCGGAGTTTTCTTCGGAGGCGGCTTGGCGCTGGGCCTCAGCAACGCCTTGCTGGTACGTCGCTCGGTGGAGTCGATCACCGCGAAGGATCACCCGCTCAAATCGCAGATGGCGCTGAACTCCGCGACCCGGCTGCTGGTCATCAGTGTCGTGGGCTTGGGGATCGCCTACCTGTTCCGGCCGCTCGGTCTGGGTGTGCTGGCCGGGCTGGCACTGTTCGAGGTGCTGCTGGTGGCAACCACCGCGTTGCCGGTGTTGAAGGAACTTCGCCGCTCCGCAGCGGCTGATGCGTCAGAGGGCTTTGAGGGCACCGAAGGGACGGCACAGTAGTAATGATCGAGACCACCCTGGCCGAAGCCAAGATCGAGGTCGGCCACCACGAGACCGCCGTCTGGCCGTTGCTCGGGACGGTCAACGTCGACACCATCCTGGCGAGCGCGATCGCTGCCGGGATCGTCATCGCGCTGGCGTTCTACCTGCGGGCCAAGGTCACCTCCACCGGCGTTCCCGGCGGCGTGCAGTTGTTCTTCGAGGCGATCACCGTTCAGATGCGCAACCAGATCGAAGGCGCGATCGGCATGCGCATCGCGCCGTTCGTGCTGCCGCTGGCCGTCACGATCTTCGTGTTCATCCTCGTGTCGAACTGGCTGTCGGTGCTGCCCTTGCAGTTCTCGGACGAGTCCGGCGCCGCCAAAGAGCTGTTCGCGCCACCAGCGGCCGACATCAACTACGTGCTGGCGTTGGCGCTGTTCGTGTTCCTCTGCTACCACCTGGCCGGGTTCTGGCGCCGTGGCTTGCTGGGCCACCCGTGGCGGGTGCTCAAGGGACACGTCGCCTTCCTGGCGCCGATCAACCTGGTCGAGGAGATCGCGAAGCCGATCTCGCTGTCGCTGCGACTTTTCGGCAACATCTTCGCCGGCGGCATCCTGGTCGGCTTGATCGCGCTGTTCCCGCCCTATGTGCTGTGGGCCCCCAACGCGATATGGAAAGCGTTCGACTTGTTCGTCGGGCTGATCCAGGCGTTCATCTTCGCGCTGCTGACCATCTTGTACTTCTCGCAGGCGATGGAGCTAGAAGATCATGCAGACCACTAGCAAGCCCGACACCACAACAAAGACCTGGTAGAGAACTACCAGCTAGCAAGGAGGAATAAGGTATGGACCCCCAAATCGCAATGGGTGCCCTCATCGGCGGCGGTCTGATCATGGCCGGTGGCGCGATCGGTGCCGGTATCGGTGACGGCATCGCGGGCAATGCGCTGATCTCCGGAATCGCCCGGCAGCCCGAGGCTCAGGGCCGGCTGTTCACCCCGTTCTTCATCACGGTCGGTCTGGTCGAGGCGGCCTACTTCATCAACCTGGCGTTCATGGCGCTGTTCGTCTTCGCCACTCCGGTCAAGTAGTCCGCTCCTATGGGTGACATGAGCGCTGTCGTCCTGGCCGCGACCCGCCAGGTCGCCGAGGGAGGCGAGGGAGGCGAAACCAGCAACTTCCTCATCCCCAACGGCACCTTCTTCGTCGTGCTGGGCATTTTCTTGATCGTGCTCGGTGTGATCGGCACCTTCGTGGTGCCGCCGATCATGAGGGTGTTGCGGGAGCGCGACAACATGGTCACCAAGACCCTCGCCGACAACCGGGAGTCAGCCGAGCAGTTCGCGGCCGCCGACGCCGACTACGAAAAGCAGATGGCGGCTGCGCGGCTGGAGGCGTCAACGGTTCGGGACGAGGCTCGGGCCGAGGGCCGCAAGGCCATCGAGGAGCAGCGGTCGGCAGCGGAGGCGGAGGTGGCCTCGACATTGCAGGCCGCCACCGAGCAACTCAAGCAGGAAGGCGATGCGGTGAGTGAGCAGCTGCAGGCCCGGGTGGCAACCTTGTCGGCCACCCTGGCCAGTCGGATTCTCGGCGTGGACGCCGAGGCACTCTCCGCGGCGAGCACGGGGCGGTAGCAACAAAGATGTCGACATTCATCGGGCAGCTGGTCGGCTTTGCCGTCATCGTCTGGCTGTTGGTCAAGTTCGTCGTTCCACCGGTGCGCAAGCTGATGGCCGACCAGCAGGAGTCGGTGCGCCGGCAGCTGGAAGAGGCTGCGGCAGCGGCGGCCCGGCTGGCCGAGGCCGGCCAGGCGCACTCCACGGCGCTTGCCAACGCGGAGACCGAGGCGCAGCGCGTCAGGACCGAGGCCCGCACCGATGCGGAGCGGATCGCGGAGCAACTGCGCGGCCAAGCCGGCGTCGAGGCCGAACGCGTCAAGGCTGCCGGCGGCCAGCAGGTGGGTCTGATGCGTGCCCAGTTGATCCGCGAGCTGCGCTCCGAGCTCGGCGCCGAAGCGGTGCAGCGGGCGGCCGAGCTGGTGCGCGACTACGTCGCCGACCCGCAACGGCAGGCCGCCACCGTCGACCGGTTCCTCGACGAACTCGACGCCATGGCGCCGAAGTCGGTCGACGTCGAATCGCCGATCCAGGCCCGCATGCGCTCCGCCAGCCGGGAGGCTCTGGCCGGCTTGTTGGACAAGTTCGGCGAGGTGGCAGGCGGCCTGGACGAGCAGGGCTTGTCCGCCCTGGCCGGTGACCTGACCGCGGTCGCCGAATTGCTGGCGCGCGAGACCGTGGTGACCCGCCACCTGACCGTGCCGACCGAAGACGCCGCGCCGAAGGTGCGCCTGGTGCAGCGGCTGTTCTCCGACAAGATCGGCGCTTCCGCCCTGACGCTGGTGACCGACGCCGCCTCGGCCCGGTGGTCCACCGAGGCCGACCTGATCGCTGCCGTCGAACACGTCGCCCGCCAGGCGCTGCTGCTCTCAGCCGAGCGCAACGGCACGGCCGATGAGGTGGAGGACCAGTTGTTCCGGTTCTCCCGCGTGCTCGACGCGCAACCTCGGCTCGACACCCTGCTCAGTGACACCGCGTCACCGGCGGCCGGCCGGGTCGGGTTGCTGCGCAACGTCATCAGCGGTGGCAGTGGTGCCAACGCGGTCACGACCGCGCTGCTCGAGCAGACCATCCGGTTGCTGCGCGCGCAGTCCGCGCACCAGGCCGTCACCGAGCTCGCCCAGATCGCGGTGGCACGGCGCGGCGAGGTGGTGGCGCACGTCGGCGCGGCCGCCGACCTCAGCGACGCCCAGCGCACCCGGCTCAACACCGTGCTGAGCCGGATCTACAACCATCCGGTGCGTGTGCAGGTCGGCATCGACCCCGCACTGCTGGGCGGGCTGGCGATCTCGGTCGGTGACGAGGTGATCGACGGGACGCTGTCGTCGCGCCTGGCCGCTGCAAAGACGCAATTGCCCGACTGACCCAAGACTGATCCCGGTCTAAGACCCACAACCCATAATTCGAGGCAGGAAGACGAAAAGCCATGGCAGAGTTGACAATCTCCTCTGACGACATTCAGGGGGCGATCGAGGAGTACGTGAGCTCCTTCAGCGCCGACACCGCGCGCGAGGAGGTCGGCACCGTCATCGACGCTGGCGACGGCATCGCACACGTCGAAGGCCTGCCGTCGGTGATGACCCAGGAGCTCCTGGAGTTCCCCGGCGGGGTGCTGGGCGTGGCCCTGAACCTCGACGAGCACAACGTCGGCGCGGTGATCCTGGGCGACTTCGAGAACATCGAAGAGGGCCAGCAGGTCAAGCGCACCGGTGAGGTGCTCTCGGTGCCGGTCGGCGACGGCTTCCTCGGTCGCGTGGTCAACCCGCTCGGCCAGCCGATCGACGCCCGCGGCGAGATCGAGTCCGAGACCCGTCGTCCGCTGGAGATGCAGGCGCCCTCGGTGGTGCAGCGCCAGAGCGTGTCCGAGCCGCTGCAGACCGGTATCAAGGCCGTCGACGCCATGACCCCGATCGGCCGCGGCCAGCGTCAGCTGATCATCGGCGACCGCAAGACCGGCAAGACCGCGCTGTGCGTGGACACCATCCTCAACCAGCGCCAGAACTGGGAGACCGGCGACCCCAACCAGCAGGTCCGCTGCGTGTACGTCGCGATCGGACAGAAGGGCACCACCATCGCCAGCGTGCGCCGCGCGCTGGAAGAGGGCGGCGCCATGGACTACACCACGATCGTCGCCGCGCCGGCCTCGGACTCCGCCGGCTTCAAGTGGCTGGCCCCTTACACCGGTTCGGCGATCGCCCAGCACTGGATGTACCAGGGCAAGCACGTGCTGATCGTGTTCGACGACCTGACCAAGCAGGCCGAGGCCTACCGCGCCATCTCGCTGCTGTTGCGCCGCCCGCCGGGCCGCGAGGCCTACCCGGGCGACGTGTTCTACCTGCACTCCCGGCTGCTGGAGCGCTGCGCGAAGCTCTCCGACGAACTGGGTGGTGGTTCGCTGACCGGCCTGCCGATCATCGAGACCAAGGCCAACGACATCTCGGCCTACATCCCGACCAACGTCATCTCGATCACCGACGGCCAGTGCTTCCTGGAGAGCGACCTGTTCAACCAGGGTGTCCGCCCGGCCATCAACGTCGGTGTGTCGGTGTCCCGCGTCGGTGGCGCCGCGCAGATCAAGGCGATGAAGGAGGTGGCCGGCTCGCTGCGTCTGGACCTGTCGCAGTACCGCGAGCTCGAGGCCTTCGCCGCCTTCGCCTCCGACCTGGACGCCACCAGCAAGGCGCAGCTGGACCGGGGTGCTCGGCTGGTGGAGCTGCTCAAGCAGCCCCAGTACGCGCCGATGCCGGTCGAGGAGCAGGTGGTCTCGATCTTCCTGGGCACCGAGGGGCACCTGGACTCGGTGCCGGTCGAGGACGTGGGCCGCTTCGAATCCGAGCTGCTGGACCACATCCGGGCCTCCGAGAGCGGTCTGTTGAGCGGGATCCGCGAGTCGAAGAAGCTGTCCGAGGAAGCCAGCGAGAAGCTGGTCGAGGTAATCAACCAGTTCAAGAAGGGCTTCGCCGCCACTGATGGCAGCTCGGTGGTGCCCGACGAACACGTTGAGGCGCTCGACGAGGACAAGCTCGGCAAGGAAGCGGTGCAGGTCCGCAAGGCCGCGCCGGCGAAGAAGAAGTAACGCCGCTATGGCAGCCACACTTCGGGAACTACGCGGGCGGATCCGCTCGGCCGGGTCGATCAAGAAGATCACCAAGGCCCAGGAGCTGATCGCCACCTCGCGTATCGGTCGGGCGCAGGCCCGGCTCGAAACGGCGCGGCCGTACGCCACCGAGATCACCCGGATGCTCACGACATTGGCCGCCGAAGCGGCCCTGGACCACCCCCTGCTGGTCGAGCGCAGCCAGCCCAAGCGGGCGGGTGTCCTGGTGGTGTCGTCCGACCGTGGTCTG
Source organism: Mycobacterium sp. NGS16 (assembly GCF_059813225.1). Classification (NCBI taxonomy): domain Bacteria; kingdom Bacillati; phylum Actinomycetota; class Actinomycetes; order Mycobacteriales; family Mycobacteriaceae; genus Mycobacterium; species Mycobacterium sp. NGS16. The sequence continues at coordinate 5,073 of NZ_JCALEE010000004.1, read as the reverse complement.
TGTGGCGGGTACAACGCCAACGTCTTCCGCCGGGCCGAGGAGCTGTTCGCCTTGCTGCGGTCGGAGGGCAAGGACCCGGTTCTCTACGTCGTCGGCCGTAAGGCGCTGGCTTACTACAGCTTCCGCAACTGGACGGTCACCGACTCGTGGACCGGCTTCTCCGAGCAGCCGACCTACGAGAACGCCGCCGAGATCGCCTCGACGCTGGTCGACGCGTTCATGTCCGGTGTCGACGACGACGGCAACGACCCGGGGGCGGACGGGGTGCTGGGCGTGGACGAGCTGCACATTGTGGCCACCGACTTCCGCTCGATGCTGTCGCAGTCGGCCGAGGCACGCCGGATCGCCCCGATGCTGGTGGAGTACGTCGGCGAGGAGAGCGGTCCGCGAACCCTGTACTCCTTCGAGCCGGACGCCACCACGCTGTTCGACTCGCTGCTGCCGCGGTATCTGACCACCCGCGTGTACGCGGCGCTGCTCGACTCGGCGGCATCGGAGCTGGCCTCGCGTCAGCGCGCCATGAAGTCGGCGACCGACAACGCCGACGACCTGATCAAAGCGCTGACGCTGGAGGCCAACCGCGAGCGCCAGGCCCAGATCACCCAGGAAATCAGCGAAATCGTCGGCGGTGCGAACGCCCTCGCCGACGCCGCCCGGTAAGCCCCCGCTAAGCCACTGAGGAAGCGAAGAAGATAATGACTGTTACCGCTGACAAGACAACCGCCGGCCGCGTGGTGCGCGTGACCGGCCCCGTCGTCGACGTCGAGTTCCCTCGGGGCGCGGTGCCCGAGCTGTTCAACGCGCTGCACGCCGAGATCACCTTCGAGGAGCTGGCGAAGACGCTGACCCTGGAGGTCGCCCAGCACCTGGGTGACAACCTGGTGCGCTGCATCTCGATGCAGCCCACCGACGGCCTGGTGCGTGGCGTCGAGGTGACCGACACCGGGGCGGCGATCTCGGTGCCCGTCGGCCATGACGTCAAGGGCCACGTGTTCAACGCCCTGGGCCACTGCTTGGACAAGCCCGGCTACGGCGAGGACTTCGAGCACTGGGCGATTCACCGCAAGCCGCCGGCCTTCAACGAGCTGGAACCGCGCACCGAGATGCTCGAGACCGGTCTGAAGGTCGTCGACCTGCTCACCCCGTACGTGCGCGGCGGCAAGATCGCTCTGTTCGGCGGTGCCGGTGTGGGCAAGACGGTGCTGATCCAGGAGATGATCAACCGCATCGCCCGCAACTTCGGTGGTACCTCGGTGTTCGCCGGGGTGGGGGAGCGTACCCGTGAGGGCAACGACCTGTGGGTCGAGCTCGAGGACGCCAACGTGCTCAAGGACACCGCGCTGGTGTTCGGTCAGATGGACGAGCCGCCGGGCACTCGTATGCGGGTGGCGCTGTCGGCGCTGACCATGGCCGAGTGGTTCCGCGACGAGGCGGGCCAGGACGTGCTGCTGTTCATCGACAACATCTTCCGGTTCACCCAGGCCGGCTCCGAGGTCTCGACCCTGCTGGGCCGGATGCCCTCGGCCGTGGGTTACCAGCCCACCCTGGCCGACGAGATGGGTGAGCTGCAGGAGCGGATCACCTCGACGCGCGGTCGGTCCATCACCTCGATGCAGGCCGTGTACGTGCCCGCCGACGACTACACCGACCCGGCGCCGGCGACCACGTTCGCGCACCTGGACGCGACCACCGAGCTGAGCCGTGCGGTGTTCTCCAAGGGCATCTTCCCGGCGGTGGACCCGCTGGCGTCCAGCTCGACCATTCTGGACCCGGCCGTGGTCGGCGAGGAGCATTACCGCGTCGCCCAGGAGGTCATCCGGATCCTGCAGCGTTACAAGGACCTGCAGGACATCATCGCCATTCTGGGCATCGACGAGTTGTCCGAAGAGGACAAGCAGCTGGTCGGCCGGGCCCGGCGCATCGAGCGGTTCCTGAGCCAGAACATGATGGCGGCCGAACAGTTCACCGGCCAGCCCGGTTCCACGGTGCCGCTCAAGGAGACCATCGAGGCCTTCGACCGGCTGACCAAGGGTGACTTCGACCACTTGCCCGAGCAGGCGTTCTTCCTGATCGGTGGTCTCGACGACCTGGCCAAGAAGGCCGAGAGCCTGGGCGCCAAGCTGTGATGACCGCTTTCGAGCGCCGAAAGGCGGTGTGAGATGGCCGAAATCGATGTGGACATCGTCGCGGTCGACCGCAAGGTGTGGTCGGGCAAGGCGACGTTCATCTTCACCCGGACCACCGTCGGGGAGATCGGGATCTACCCGCGGCACATCCCGCTGGTCGCCGAACTCGTCGACGACGCGATGGTGCGGGTGGACCGGGTCGAGGAGGGCGAGCTGCGGCTGGCCGTGCACGGCGGTTTTCTGTCGGTGACCGACGAGGGCGTCAGCATCCTGGCCGAATCCGTCGACTTCGCCGCGGAGATCGACGAGGCGACCGCACGCCACGACGCCAACTCCAACGACCCGAAGTTGGCCGCACAGGGCCGAGCCAGGCTGCGCGCCCTGGGTGTCATCGATTAGCGGGGCATGAGTCGATGAGCACGCCCATGATCTGCATGGTCGTGCTCGTCGCCGTGCTCTTCGGCGCCGTGCTGGCGCTGAGCTACCGGCTGTGGAAGCTGCGTCAGGGCGGCACCGCGGCGATCATGCGGGACCTGCCGGCCGTCGGAGGGCACGGCTGGCGCCACGGCGTGGTCCGTTATCGCGGCGGTGAAGCCGCCTTCTACCGGCTCTCCAGTGTGCGACTGTGGCCGGACCGCCGGCTGTCGCGCCGCGGCGTGGATGTGGTGTCGCGGCGCGCTCCCCGCGGTGATGAGTTCGACATCATGACTGACGAGATCGTGGTGCTCGAACTGTGCGACACCACCCAAGATCGTCGGGCCGGTTTCGAGATAGCGCTGGACCGCGGCGCCCGCACCGCGTTCTTATCCTGGCTGGAGGCCCGCCCGTCTCCGCGGTCCCGCCGGCACAGTTACTGAGCAGCCGAAACCGCTCGGCGCGGACTCACTTTTCGGGACGATCCTGACGATCGCCGCCGGGTTGCCAGAGCACGTCGCCATCGGGGTTGGCCACCCGGCACAGCACGAACATCAAGTCCGACAACCGATTCAGGTATTTCGCGGGCAGGATCGACACCCCGTCGGCATGGGTTTCGACGGCCGCCCACGCCGACCGCTCCGCGCGGCGCACCGCGGTGCGGGCCACGTGCAGCAACGCCGAGAGCGGAGAACCGCCCGGCAGGATGAACGAGTTCAACGCCGGCAGCGGCTCGTTGTATAGGTCGCACCACGCTTCGACGCGGTCGATGTAGTCGCCGGTGATCCGCAGCGGCGGATACTTGGGGTTCTCCACCACCGGAGTGGCCAGGTCGGCGCCGGTGTCGAACAGATCGTTCTGGATGTGCAGCAGTGTTGACCTGACCGGGTCGGCGGGCTTGCCCAGCGCGACCGCGACACCGATGGCGGCGTTGGCTTCCTCACAATCGGCGTAGGCCACCAGGCGGGGATCGGTCTTGGGGACCCGCGAGAAGTCGCTCAATCCGGTGGTGCCGTCGTCGCCGGTACGCGTGTAGACGCGGGTGATATGCACTGCCATGGTCCAAACCGTACCGGGGCCGGCAACCGGGGCGAGGAGGGCCGGTCAGCGCCGGGTTTCATTCGGGATCAGGGTCGAATCCTCACTAGACTGACGCGCGTGGGTGAGCGTTTCGTGGTTACCGGCGGCAATCGGTTGTCCGGTGAAGTCGCCGTGGGCGGTGCTAAGAACAGCGTCCTCAAACTGATGGCTGCGGCGCTGCTGGCCGAGGGCACCAGCACCATCACCAACTGCCCCGACATTCTCGACGTGCCGCTGATGGCCGAGGTGCTGCGCGGCCTGGGCGCCAACGTCGAGCTCGACGGGACCACGGTGCGGATCACCTCGCCGGATGAACCCAAGTACGACGCGGACTTCGCCGCGGTGCGGCAGTTCCGGGCATCGGTATGCGTGCTCGGGCCGCTGGTGGGCCGCTGCCTACGCGCGAAGGTCGCACTGCCCGGCGGTGACGCGATCGGGTCCCGTCCACTCGACATGCATCAGGCCGGCCTGCGCCAGCTGGGCGCTACTTGCAATATCGAGCACGGCTGTGTGGTCGCCCACGCCGACGCACTGCGCGGCGCCGAGATTCAGCTGGAGTTTCCCTCGGTCGGCGCCACGGAGAACATCTTGATGGCCGCGGTGCTGGCCGAGGGCGTCACGACCATCCACAATGCTGCGCGCGAACCCGACGTGGTCGACCTGTGCACGATGCTGAACCAGATGGGGGCCCAGGTCGAAGGTGCCGGCTCGCCGACGCTGAGGATCACCGGGGTGCCGCGCTTGCACCCGACCCAACACGAGGTGATCGGCGACCGGATCGTCGCCGCCACCTGGGCGATCGCGGCGGTGATGACCCGCGGCGACATCTCGGTGACCGGTGTCGACCCGGCCCACCTGCAGCTCGTCCTACACAAGTTGCACGACGCAGGGGCGACCGTGACCCAGTCCGACAACGGCTTCCGGGTGGTCCAGTACGAACGGCCCAAGGCGGTCAACGTCGCGACCCTGCCGTTCCCCGGTTTCCCCACCGACCTGCAGCCGATGGCGATCGGCCTGGCGGCGATCGCCGACGGCACATCGATGATCACCGAGAACGTCTTCGAGGCAAGGTTCCGATTCGTCGAGGAGATGATCCGCCTGGGCGCCGACGCCCGCACCGACGGACACCACGCGGTGGTGCGCGGTCTGCCGCAGCTCTCCAGCGCGCCGGTGTGGGCCTCCGACATCCGAGCCGGCGCCGGTCTGGTCCTTGCGGGCCTGGTGGCAGACGGTGACACCGAGGTCCACGACGTCTATCACATCGATCGCGGCTACCCGTTGTTCGTGGAGTACCTGGCCGGTCTCGGCGCCGAAATCGAGCGTGTAAGATAGGTCAGGCCGGCGCGCCGCACGCGGAACGCCGAGCCGTCTGGAAGACCTTCCGGTAGCCCCGAAAACGTCGGAGTTGACTCAGCTCCGGCTACCGAGTAGAGTAGCGGGGTTGCCTGAAACC
>NZ_JCALEE010000038.1:0-237 GCF_059813225.1 Mycobacterium sp. NGS16 | reverse complement strand
GGTGTCGCGTCCGCGTCGGGCGGGGGTGTCGTCGTTCGGGGTGTCGGGCACCAACGCGCATGTGGTGATCGAACAGGCCCCTGCCACCGAATCCGCCGAGATCGAGGTCGCCCCGGCGCCGGTGGTCAGCACGTTGCTGGTGTCGGGTAAGTCGCCGGCGCGCATCGCGGCCACCGCCGGTGTGCTGGCCGAATGGATGGCCGGCGAAGGCGCCGAGGTGCCGCTGGCCGACGTCGC
>NZ_JCALEE010000037.1:0-264 GCF_059813225.1 Mycobacterium sp. NGS16 | reverse complement strand
CGACGACAACCTGCTGGTGGCGGCCATTGCCGGGTGGGCCCGGGTGGAGGCCGCGGCCTCGGCGCGCCGGCTGGCCGCGATTGGCGAGTTGGTGGCCCGGCGCACCCGCGCGGCCGATGCGGTGAACCGGTCGCGCTGGTCGTGCGACTACTGGGATGCCGCAGCCGCCGAGGTCGCCGCTGCCGAACAGATCAGCCACGGCATGGCGTCCTCCCAGATGTATCTGGCCACGGCGCTGCGGGAACGCCTACCGAAGGTCGCCGC
>NZ_JCALEE010000036.1:0-285 GCF_059813225.1 Mycobacterium sp. NGS16 | reverse complement strand
CAACGCCGGAACCATCGCAGCCGTGGCACACCGGCTTGCCGAATTTCCGCGCTGCGCTGAGGGCATGCGCCAGGGCCGCTTCTCACTGGACCAGGTCGGGGTCATCGCCCAGCGCGCCGCCGACGGCTCCGACGAGCACTACGCCCAACTGGCCGGCGTGGCCACCGTCACCCAACTCCGCACCGCGATCAAACTCGAACCCCGCCCAGAACCCGACCCCCGACCCGAACCGCAACGCTCGATCACCAAAACCAGCGACGAACACGGCAGCTGCTGGCGAATCAA
>NZ_JCALEE010000035.1:0-291 GCF_059813225.1 Mycobacterium sp. NGS16 | reverse complement strand
CAGGACGTAGACGGTGACGTTGGCCGCGCGGGCGTCGCCGCCGGCGCTGGCGGGGCAGTCGGTGTTGCCGCAGGCGCAGGCGAGGGCGTCGGCCCCGGCGGCCAGGGCGCCGAGGGCATCGGCGCGGCGTTGGGCCAGGGTGCGCGGATCGTCGTCGCAGACGGTGTGGGCCAATTGGGTCAGGCGCCGGTCGAGGGCGCTGGCATCGGTGGCAAACAGCCGGCCCCACACGGCGGTGGTGCCGTTTTCGCTGTTGCGGGTGTCGACGACGACGTCGCGGCTCCGGGCGTC
>NZ_JCALEE010000034.1:0-328 GCF_059813225.1 Mycobacterium sp. NGS16 | reverse complement strand
CCCAGGTTGGTCTTGACCGACCCCAACACCAACGGCGCGGCCGCACCCCGCTCACCGAACACCGCCGACAACGCATCCAACTCGATCGGATCACCCAACGCCGTACCGGTCCCATGCGCCTCGACATAGTCGATATCACCAGGAGACAACCGCGCCGCAGCCAACGCCGCCCGCAACACCTTCTGCTGCGCCGGACCCGACGGCACCGTCTGACCACTCGACGGCCCATCCTGATTCACCGCCGACCCCCGCACCACCGCAAGAACCCGGTCACCATCACGCTGCGCATCCGAAAGCCGCTTGAGCACCACCACCCCAGCACCCTCGC
>NZ_JCALEE010000033.1:0-331 GCF_059813225.1 Mycobacterium sp. NGS16 | reverse complement strand
TGCGCACGTAACCGTCGGCGGCGGCATCAAAGGTCTTGCACTGCCCATCAGGGGCCAACATCCCCCACCGCGACGTCGCAATGCTGTTCTGCGGCGTCAGCATCAGGTTCACCCCAGCCGCCAAGGCCTGATCAGACTCCCGGCGCCGCAAACTCTGACACGCCAGGTGAATCGTCACCAACGACGACGAACACGCAGTATCAAGCATGATCGCCGGACCATGCACCCCAAGGAAATACGCCAGCCGACCGGCCGCGAAATTGGCGGCATTGCCGAACGGCACGTAGGGATCGATGTCGGCGGGACGGATACTGCCGCCGATGTTGAGCGC
>NZ_JCALEE010000032.1:0-331 GCF_059813225.1 Mycobacterium sp. NGS16 | reverse complement strand
CGCGGACGTAACCGTCGGCGGCGGCATCAAAGGTCTTGCACTGCCCATCAGGGGCCAACATCCCCCACCGCGACGTCGCGACGCTGTTCTGCGGGGACAGGATCAGGTTCACCCCGGCCGCCAAGGCCTGATCAGACTCCCGGCGCCGCAAACTCTGACACGCCAGGTGAATCGTCACCAACGACGACGAACACGCAGTATCGAGCATGATCGCCGGACCATGCACCCCAAGGAAATACGCCAGCCGACCGGCAGCGAAGTTCGGCCCGTTGCCGAACGAGAGGTAGGGGTCCACGTCGCGCGGGCCGAGTTTGTCGGTCGCGATCAGGGT
>NZ_JCALEE010000031.1:0-351 GCF_059813225.1 Mycobacterium sp. NGS16 | reverse complement strand
GGGTGTGTGAGTTCACGACATAGGTGACAGATGAGTCGCGACATAGGTGACACCTGCGGGGGTGGTTGATGAGTCGCGTCATAGGTGACAGTCGTGGTTCATGTCCAAAGCCCGTGTGGTCGTCCTGGAAGTCGTCAGCGGGAACCTGTCGGTGTCCGCCGCAGCCGAGGCCTACAACGTCTCCCGTCAACACATCTACCGCCTGTTGGCCCGCTACCGCACCGGCGGCCTCGACGCGCTCGAACCGCGCTCCCGACGCCCCGCCAGCAACCCCCGCAGGATTTCCGATGAGGTCATCGCCGCCATCGTGCACTTGCGTGAACGCCTAGTCGCCGAAGGTCTTGACGCTGG
>NZ_JCALEE010000030.1:0-406 GCF_059813225.1 Mycobacterium sp. NGS16 | reverse complement strand
CCGGGTGATGGTGGTGCCGGTGGTAACGGTGGCAACGGCAACACCGTGACGGTCAATGCGCCGGGCGGTACCGGTGCTACCGGGATCACTGGTAGCGGTGCGATCGCGGGCGCCGGCGGTGATGGCGGTGCCGGTGGTGCCGCGATCGGTGGTGGCACCGGTGGCGCCGGTGGTGCGGGTGGCAACGGTGGTATCGCCGGCGGCGACAACGCCAACGTGGTGGCCGCGACCGGTGGTGCCGGTGGTGCTGGTGGTGCTGGGGGCGCCAGTGACAGCGGCACCGGCGGTGTCGGTGGTAACGGTGGCGCCGGCGGCGACAGTGAGACCACGGGCGGTGGTGCCGGTGGTGTCGGCGGTAGTGGCGGTACCGGTGGTGCGTCCGGGGCCACTTCCGGCGACAGCGGTG
>NZ_JCALEE010000003.1:0-393418 GCF_059813225.1 Mycobacterium sp. NGS16 | reverse complement strand
TCTCCTTCGTCGAGGCTCGCTAAACCACCGAACTTACGCGGCGGTTCCAGCTTCGCCTCTCCTCCGTCGAGGCTCGCTAAACCACCGAGTAACTGCCCGAGATGTGCCAGCGCTCGGCGGTATTCATGCTCGGCCGGGGTGCCGTAACCCAACACGATTCCCTCGGCTTTCGGTGGCCCGTGCCAGAACGGCGCCAAACCGGTCAGCGCGATCTGGCGCTGCCGCGCGGCGGCCAGGACGTCGGCTTCTGACTGCCCCTCGGGCAGCACGAGGACCGCGTGCAGACCGGCGGCGATGCCCTGCAGCGGGATCGCCGGGACCGCGCGGCCAAGGGTGTGCACCAGTGCGTCGCGGCGCTGGCGGTAGCGTCGCCGCATCCGCCGGATGTGACGGTCCAGCGCCCCGGATTCGATCAGCTCGGCCAGGGCCAACTGGGCGAGGACATCGGTGCCGCGGTCGGCACGGCGCTTGGCTTCGACTACTGCGTCGACCAGATCGGCCGGTAATGCGAGCCAGCCCAGACGTAGCCCAGGGGCCAGGCTCTTGCTGGCGCTGCCGGCGTAGACGACCTGCTCGGGGGCCAGCCCCTGCAGCGCGCCGACCGGGTGGCGGTCATAGCGGAATTCGCCGTCATAGTCGTCTTCGATCAGGTAGGTACCGGCTGCGGTGGCCAGCCGGACGAATTCGGAGCGCCGGTCGGCGGCCAGCGTGACGCCCATCGGCGCTTGATGGGCGGGGGTGAGCAGCACGGCGGCGGCCGGCGCGGCATCCGCGTCCGGGCGTGCCCCGTGCTGGTCGACATCCAGCGGAATGCTGTCGAGCCCGGCGGCGGCGAGGGTGGCGCGGTGGTCGGGCAAGCACGGGTTCTCCACGGCGATCGACGTGGCACCGGCGACGGCGAGTGCGTCACACACCAGACGCAGTCCCTGGGTGAAGCCGCTGCAGATCACGATGCGCTCGGGTGTGGTCAGCACTCCGCGCGCGCGGCCCAGGTAGCCGGCCAGCGCGGTGCGTAGTCGCAACGCGCCTCGTGGGTCGAGCGGACCCAGCTCCGCGTGCGGGGTGACGTGCAGGGCTCGCCGCAGCGCGCGGAGCCATTCGGCACGCGGAAACAGGCTCAGGTCGGGACGGCCGAGCCGGAAATCCGCCACCACCCGAGTCGGGGCCGGTACGGTCGCGGGCGTCGGCGGCATGCCCGGGCTCCGGGCGACCTCGGTGACCGCCCCCTGCCGACTGCGCAGGTAACCCTCGGCGACCAGTTGCGAATACGCCTCTACGACGGTTCCGCGGGCGAGGCCGAGTTGTCCGGCCAGCGCTCGCGAGGACGGCAACCGCTCCCCTGCTGCCAGACGCCCGTCCCGAATCGCCTGTCGCAGCGCGTTTTCCAGTGCTGCGCGGCGCCCGTGCCCGGGCGGGAGTTCGAGATGCAGATCCACGCCGGCGGCATTATTGGTCCACGAATCCGGCATAGAATTGGACCTTACTCGCGGACCGGTCTGGTCATAGCGTTGTCGCTGTGCATGCTCCTGCCCCGCTGAGCGAACGGCGCCTGAATCGGGCGGCAAGTTTGACCGCGCAGATCAACGCCGCTCAACGAGCCGCCGAATCCCTGCAGCCGCCGCAGCGCCGCCTGCTCGACGATCCCTGGTCCCGGCATCTCGTCCGCCATCGGGCGCTGCGTGTGCTGCTTACCAATCGGTGGCTTGCCCGTGCCGCGGTGCGGGCCTTCGACCGCAAATGGGGCGGGTTGCACGCCCACATCGTGTTGCGGGCGCGCTTCACCGATGACGTATGCACGGCGGCGCTGCGAAGCGGCACCGGTCAACTCGTGCTGCTAGGGGCCGGATTCGACACCACCAGCCTGCGCAAGGCCCACGCCGCGGTGACCATCTTCGAGGTCGACGCGCCTGCAACCCAAGCCGAAAAACGCCCCACCGTCGAACGGCTGTTGCCGTCGCCGCGCACTGCCCACGTCGTCTGGGTGCCCTGCGACCTCGAGCAGGGTGCCCTGCGAGACCGACTGGTGGCCAGTGGATTTGATACGAACACACCCACCCTCGTCGTCTGGCTCGGGGTCAGCATGTACCTCAGCCGCCACGCAATCGAAGCGACGCTGGACGATCTGGCGGCACTGTGCGCACCCGGCAGCCGGCTGGTCGCCGACTACCTCGACGCCGCGGTGGTCACCGGAGACACCCCGTGGCTCAGCGCCCGGCGCATCGCCCGAGTCGTCGCCCGGCGCGGCGAACCGTACCGCAGCGGCTTCACCGCACCGGAGTTCGAGGCCCTACTCGGTCGCCACGGATTCACCAGCCGCGACCACGCCGGCGTCGCCGATCTGCTGCAGCGCTACGACCCATCCCATGCCAGCGGGTTGGCCGGCGACGACTGGCTCGGCATCGTCTGCGCCGAACGGAGCCCGGCGTGACGACCGAATTCGTCGACCACTTCCGGGCGGTCTGGGCCGCGCCGAGCGTCGAACGCCTCGACGCCTTGACCAACCCCGACGTCTGTTATGTCCAGCCGCTGCTCCCCGATGTGCGGGGCCGCGAAGCCGCCAGCACCTACTGGCGCCGGATCTTCACCCTGATACCGGATCTGCACCTTGAGGTGGTCAACTCGGCGGTGTCGCCGGATCACATGGTGTACATCGAGTTTCGGATCCTCGGCACCCTCGGTGGCAGACCGGTGAGCTGGCCGGCCATCGACCGCTACGAACTCGACGAGGTGGGGCGGGTTCGGCGACGCGTGTTGTACTGCGACTCGGCGCAGCTGATGTCGGCGGCGCTGCGGCCGCGTGGACTGCTCGCGCTGTGGCGGGCCGGTGTTCGGTTGGGTATCGCGGCACTGCGCTCACGGTGGAGCGGCCGGTGACCGGTGTCATCGGGCGGCGCCCCGCCGATGCCGCCGCGTTCGTCGAATTCGTACAGGACACCACCAACGCTTATCTGCCCGACGTGATCTTTCAGATCTACGCGCCCGACGCCCGGTTGGTGATGATCGCCGACGGTGCACGCGAGGAATCGGTTGGGTTGCAAGCCATTCACACGGCGTGGGCGCGGTCGTGCGCGGTGTTCGAGGCGCGCCGGTTCCGGCTGTCCAAGCGGTTGGTCGCTGCCACCGACGACACCATCGTCAACGAGTGGTGGGGCGGCCCGCATGGGCGGCACGACGGTTGCGGGATCGAAGTCTGGCGGTTCGACCCGCAGTCCAAGGTCCGCGACGTGCACGTCTACAGCTTCTTGAAGGTGCGCTCCACCCGACATCCGCTGCAGGTGCTGCAGCTGTCCGTCAGTTCACCCGGGACGGTGGTCGCGTTCGGCCGCGCGGCGTTACGCCGGCGCACGCGCCGCTGACCCCGGCGGATACGGTTGTGCCCATGACCGATCTGTCAGGCAAAGTCGCGCTGGTGACCGGCGCCTCGTCGGGGCTGGGCGCCGCGGTGGCGCAGCTGTTCGCCCGGCGCGGCGCGACGGTGTTCGGGCTGGCCCGCGACGCCGAACGGCTGGCCACAGTGTTCGCCGACGTACCCGGCGGGCAGTACTGCGTGACCGACATCAGCACCGCGCCGGCCTGCGCGGCGGCCGTCGAGCAATGCGTCGCGCAGTTCGGCCGGCTAGATGTCCTGGTCAATGTCGCCGGCGCTCATCAGATGCGCCACACGCTGGCCGTCACCGACGACGAGTGGGCCCATGACCTGGCGGTCAACCTCAACGGCCCGTTCTTTCTGTGCCGCGCGGCGCTGCCGCACCTGCTGGAGACCGCCGGCAACATCGTCAACGTGGCCTCGATCGCCGGGGTGGAGGGCCAGGCCTACTCGGCGGGCTACTGCGCGGCCAAGCACGGCCTGGTCGGGCTCACCCGGGCGTTGGCCGTGGAGTTCACCGCGGAGAAGGCGCGGGTCAATGCCGTGTGCCCGGGCGGGATGCTGACCCCGCAGGTGACGAACTTCCAGCTGCCCGAGGGCGCTGACGTCAACCTGATCATGCGGGTGGCCTCCCCGCGCGGCATGAGCGCACCGGCCGATGTCGCCGAGGTGATCGCGTTTCTGGCCAGCGACGCCGCGGCCGCGGTGCACGGCGCGGTGTATCTGACCGACAACGGGAAGACGGCCGGGTAGGGCATCCCGCGTCGGACATCAGAGCTAGCGTGCGCGTCATGGATTCGACACTGGGCCCCACTGCGACACGTCCTGCGCTGCCCGAGGGATACGGGCTACCGAGTTCGACAGAAGGCCTGTTGAGCTGGCCAGAGGTCGAACAGCACTTGACCTCATCGCAGCACTACTGGTTGACCACGGTGCGCCCGGACGGCACGCCGCACTCCGTGCCGCGGTGGGGCGTGTGGCTCGATGGCCGCTTCTTTTACGACGGCGCACCGACCACCCGCCACGCGCGCAACCTCCAGCACAACCCGGCCTGCACCTTGACCCTTGAGAGCGGTACCCAGGTGGTGATCGTCGAGGGAGTCTCGACGGCCACCTCGGCAGACCCGGACGACCTCGGAGCCCGGTTGGCGAAAGCGTTCGAGAAATACCATCCGCAGTACGCTCCTGGCCCCGACGCCTGGGCGGGGCCGGACGGCGGCGGACTGCGCATGATCGTCCCGCGGCGGGCACTGGCCTGGTTCGCGTTCCCGACCGACTGCACCCGGTTCGTCTTCGCCGGTTGACAGTCTTGACGTGCGCGCCGGGCGCTCAGCGCAGCGGCAGGCCGGTCAGCGCCCGCGCGATGACCAGCCGCTGGATCTCACTGGTGCCCTCGAAGATGGTGAAGATCTTGGCGTCGCGGTGCATCCGCTCGACCGGGTAGTCGCGGGTGTAGCCGTTGCCGCCGAGGATCTGGATCGCCTCATCGGTGACATAAACCGCGGTCTCGCTGGCGAACAGCTTGGCCATCGAGCCCTCGGCATTGTCGAAGGCCTTGTTGTTGCGGCCCATCCAGCCGGCCCGCCAGACCATCAGCCGGGCGGCGTCGATCCGGCTCTTCATGTCGGCGAGCTTGAACGCCACGGCCTGGAATTCGCCGATCTTGCGGCCGAACTGCTCACGCTGGCAGGCGTATTCGAGGGCGTACTCGTAGGCGGCGCGGGCCACCCCGACCGCCATCGCGCCGACGGTCGGCCGGGTGCGTTCGAAGGTCTTCATGGCCGCCTGTCCGCGCGCGGAGGCACCGGACTTGACGCGGGCGACGCGGTCCTCGAACTTGTCCCGGCCGCCCAGGATCATGTCCTCGGGCAGCCGGACGTTGTCCAGCACGATCTCGGCGGTGTGCGAAGCCCGGATGCCGTGCTTCTTGAACTTCTGCCCCTGGGACAGGCCGGCGGTGCCCGGCGGGATGACGAACGTGGCCTGTCCGCGCGAACCGAGTTCCGGATAGACCGAGGCGACCACGATGTGCACGTTGGCGATGCCGCCGTTGGTGGCCCAGGTCTTGGTGCCGTTCAGCACCCATTCGCGGGTCGCTTCGTCATAGCGGGCGCGGGTCCGGATCGCACCGACGTCGGAGCCGGCGTCCGGTTCCGACGAGCAGAAAGCGCCGAGCTTGGGGGCGTCTGCGGTGCCGAACATCTCGGGCAGCCACTGTCCCAGCTGCTCGGGGGTTCCGTTGCCCGCCAGGGCTGCTGCCGCCAATCCGGTGCCCAGAATCGACAGCGCGATGCCGGCGTCTCCCCAGAACAGCTCCTCGAACACCGTGAGCATGCCGATTCCGCTCGGTTCGGCGGCTTGGGTGGCGAACAACTCCGGCGAGTACAGGCCGATCTTGGCGGCCTCGGAGATAATCGGCCACGGCGTCTCCTCGCGTTCGTCCCATTCGGCGGCGGCCGGGCGAACAACGTCGGCGGCGAACTGATGTACCCAGTCCCGCACCTCGATCACGTCGTCACTGAGCTCTATCGAGAACGACATGGCTACTCCTGAGAATCCGGGGCGGCGACTCGAAACCGCCGGTTCGATTGTGGCACCCCGTTCCCACGGCGACCCCGTCGGTGTAGCTTTCCGATGGGCGATGAGGATCGCCTAAGCACCGCAGGGGCCTGGCAGGTTCTTTGTGCCGAATTGTCCGCTGCCGCATGTGGCTACATGTCGCGCGTCTCTGAATCGGTCGCGAGCTCCTGGCTCGTCCGGCTGACGCCGATTATCCCCAGACCGCCTGCGCGGCAAGGCCGCCCGCATAGTAGGCGCCGAGACCGCACGTCAGGGTGAGCACCAGGTTGGCCAGCGCATAAAGCCTTGCTCCGGCGCCGGCCAGCTGCAGCGTTTCGTAGGAGAAGGTCGAGTAAGTGGTGAGCGCCCCGCACAGGCCGGTACCGACCAGCAGCTGCAACCGCTCGTCACCGGCGCTCGTTGCACCCGTCAGCGCACCCAGGATCAGGCTGCCGAGCACATTGGCGGTGAACGTGCCCCACCCGAAGGTGGTGTTGTGCCGCGCTTGGACGAATCGATCGGTCAAGTACCGCAACGGTGCCCCCACCGCGGCACCGGCGATCACCAGCAGCCAGTTCACTGGCCCTCGGCGGTTCGGCCGACGTGCCGGACGACCTCGACCTCGTCGAGCAGGATCAAGCCCTCGGTGACCAATTCGTCCAGCTGCGGCAGGAAGGCGCGGATCCGTTCGGCGGTGTCGACGATGATCACCGAGACCGGAAGGTCCTCCGACAGGGACAGCAGCCGGGTGGTGTGGATGGCCGAGGACGCGCCGTACCCCTCGACGCCACGGAACACCGTCGCGCCGGCCAGACCAGCCCGGCGCGCCCGGTGCACGATCTCACTGAACAGCGGCTTGCGGTGCCACGTGTCACTCTCGCCGATGAATACCGTCAGGCGCAGCGCCGATCCGGTTAGCTGGGTCATGATGGCCTCCTGATGAGCAGACCGCGGGTCAGAGCCGCGGCGGTCCAGGTGGTGAGCAGCGCCAGCACCGGGGTGGTCAGTAGATAGACCAAGGCCCGGGCCAGATGGCCTGCGGCGGCGAGGGAGTCGACGTCACCGGCGAACGTGGAGAACGTCGTGTAGCCGCCCAGCACACCGGTGCCCAGCAGCGGCCGCAGCAGCCGGTGCCCGACCCACAGTTCGGTGATCGCCACCATCAACGCCCCCATCAGAGCGCAGCCGCTGACGTTGACAAGCATTGTGGCCCACGGAAAACCGCCGGACGGCGTCGGCCATGCCAGTTCAATGCCGTATCGAGCGCATGCACCGATGGCGCCGCCGACCGCAACCGCCGCAACGACTGGGGCCTGTTCCCGCACCGCACGAGACCGCCGGTGCCGAACGAACAGCTCAAGGCCGTCGGACACATCGGATCCGGGTGTCGGCATCGCTCAAACGCGCATGCGGTAGCGGTTATGGTCGCCTAAATCTTTTGAGTGCCAAGTCATGCAATGCCTCCCAGCCCATATGTCATCGGATCTGGTAGAAGCCATCAGCCGGGGCGGCGGTTCAAGGCGAGCTTCATCGCCGTGCTCAACTATAACCGCCGGTCGGGCGGCGCCGATGCGCTTTTGCGCTAACCGGCGGCGGCCTCGCGCGTGATCTGCTCGAACTGCTGTCCCATGGCCTCGGCCAGCGCGGTGGCCGCCGAGAGCGGCCGGACCATGACCACGAAGTCGTCGATCTTGCCGTCGTCGTCCATATGCAGGAAGTCGCAGCCGCTGAGGCGTTTGCCACCGACCGACGCCTCGAACATCAGCGCGTGGTCGCGCCCCGAGGGGTCGGCGATCTCCCGCACGTAGCGGAAATCCTCGAAGACACGCATGACGGCGCGCAGGATCGCCGCCGTGATCGGCTTGCCCGGATAAGGCTTGAACGCCACCGGACTGGTGAACACGACATCGTCGGACAGCAGCGCCTCCATAGCCGCGCTGTCGCGGGCCTCGACGGCCTGCCGGAATGGGTGCATGCCCGGCCTCCGCTGGTCAGTTGGTACGACTGGCCATCACGGTAGCCCCCTCATCGGCGGCAGCCGAGCTGGACCGGGCATCTGGTGGGCGCAGGGTCTGCACCGTGGCCAGCGGGCCGGGCCCAGCATCGATCTCCGGCATCTGGTTCCGGGCGGCCGGCAGCACGTGCGGCGCCGCGGCGATCGCCAGGACGGCGGCACCGCTGGCGCCCAGGGCCTGCGACCAGCCCAGCGGGCCCACCGGGGTGCAACCCAACAGCTGGCTGATGCCCGGAAGGCTGATCATCGCCGCGAACGCCGCAAAGGAGCCCGCTGCGGTGAGCAGCACCAGCGGGGCACGGGAATCGACCAATGTCTGGGCAAGCTCGGTGGTGACCAGCGTGATCAGGGCGACCGTGGCGGCACGTTGCCGACGCCCGGTCAGTGCAGCCATCCCCCAGGCCACGCTGGCCGCAGCCCCGGTGATCGCGCCGCGGACGGCGACGGCGCGCATCAGGCTGCGTTCATCGATGCCGTGCGCGACTCGGTGCGCAGAGCCGGACGGGGTGCTGACCGCGACTGCGGTGGCCGGCAGCGCGTCGGTGAGCATGTTCATCAGCAGCAGCTGGCGGTTGTTCAGCGGTGAGGTTCCCGACAAGGCGGTGCCGATGACACCGAAGATCACCTCGCCGACGTTGCCGCCGAGCAGGCCGGTCACGGCCAACTGCACTCCGCGCCACAGCCGCTGGCCCTCGTCGATGGCATCCACCAGGGCGCCGATGCGTCCATCCGTCAGCACGATGTCGGCGGTGAGGTGCGCCGAGTCGCTGCCGCGGGCCACCACGCCCAGCCCCACGCTGGCGGCCCGGATGGCCGCCGCGTCGTTCGCACCGTCGCCGACCATGGCGCAGACCCGGCCGCTGCGTTCGAGGGTCTGGACGACCTGCACCTTGTTCTCCGGGGACATCCGGGCGAAGATCACTCGCTCGCCTACCGCTCGTTCTTGGCCCTTGCGCGACAACGCATTCCACTCCGCTCCGGTGATGACCTGGTCGGCGGTGACCGGCATCCCCAGTTCCGCGGCGATCGCGGTGGCGGTGACGGGATGATCGCCGGTGATCAGCCGGATGCTCACGCCGCGATCTGCCAGGTCGGCGAGCAATTGCGGCGCTTCGGCGCGCGGAGTGTCAGAGATGCCCAGGAACCCGATCAACGTCAATCCGCTCTGGCACAGGCCGGTGATGGCGTCCGGGTCGTCGGCCAGTGACTTCACTTGTGCGGCAGTGAGCCGGCGTTGAGCCACGGCGATCACCCGCAGGCCCTCAGCCGCGAGTTCGGCCACCGGGGCGTCGCTGTCGGGGCCGAGGCCGGTGCAGGCGGCCAGCACCACTTCCGGTGCGCCCTTGATCATCAGCTCGGTACCGGACACCGACGCCGAGAACGCCCGGCCGGAGCGGAACGGCAGGTGGGCATCCGGGGCGGTCCACAACGGCTCGTCGGCGCTGGATAAGCCGGCGGCCGCCTCGGTGACGGCCTGGTCGGTGGCGTGTGCGTGCGGGTCGCCTTCGGGTGCCGGGGCGGCGTTGGCCGCGGACCGCAGCACGTCGTCGTCCGAATACCCCGAGACCGGGTGCACCCGGGTCACCCGAAGCCGGTTCTCGCTCAGCGTTCCGGTCTTGTCGAAGCAGACCACCTCGACCCGCCCGAGGGCTTCCACCGAACGGGGGATGCGGACCAGCGCACCGGAATCGGTCAGGCGTTGCGCGGAGGCATGTTGCGCCAGCGTCGCCATCAACGGCATGCCCTCGGGCACGGCGGCCACCGCGACCGCGATCGCGTTGCCCAGAGCCAGCCGCAGGCCGCCGCCCCGCAGCATCCCGAGCAGGCCCACCATCAGCCCGCCGGCCGCGCTGGCCGGGAAGGCGCGACTCATCAGCTGACTCAGCTGATGCTGCAAGCCGACGACGGGCAGCTCCCCGGCGGCCAGTTCGGCGGCACGGCGGGCCTGCGTGTCAGCGCCGACGGCAGTAACCACCGCCCGGGCGGTTCCGGCGACCACCGTGGTGCCCGCGTAGAGCATGCAGCGCCGATCGGCGAGTTCGGCACCCGGTGTCGCCGCGGTCTGCTTGTCCACCGACAGCGATTCGCCGGTGAGCGAGGACTCGTCGACCTCGAGGTCGGTCGCTTCAAGGAGCCGCGCGTCGGCAGGCACGACCTCGTTGCTGCGGACCTCTATCACGGTGCCGGGCAGCAACCGGTCCGCGACGATCTCACCGTAGGCGTCGGCGTCCTCCTCGACGACCCGCGCGGGCGGGGTCTGCTGGGCCAGCAGCCGGTTCAGCCGGTTCTCGGCCTGCAGCTGCTGCGCCGCCGCGAGCATGCAATTGCCGATCAGCACCGTGCTGACCATCAGCGCGTCGACCGGAGAACCCAGCATCGCGGTGGCCGCCGAACTCAGTGCCAGCACTGGCATCAGCGGGTCCGACAGTTCGGCGCGCACCGCCTTGACGAACTGCCAGGCCATCGTCGGGGGGCGAACATCGAGGTCGGCGGCGACTGCCGCGCGGTCCGGTGTCGGCAGGACCTCTCGGATCTGCTCGATCGACATCGCATGCCACTCGTAGGCCGGCGCGGGCCGCGGCGCGGGAGTGCGCGCCGCGCCGCGCGCCAACAGGTATCCCGAGAGCAGACCGGTGGCCGCCCCGGCGGTGACTGGCCCCGGCCCGCGCCCGCCCCGGACACCGGGCACCATGAGCAGCGCACCCAGGGTCGATGCGCCGGTGGACAGGGAGATGCCGCGCTGGGTGGCCGCCCGTGCCGCCGGTATCGCATGCAGCACCCGCCAGGCGCCGGTCAGATCGGCCAGTAGCAGATCGGCGTCCCACGGCGGCGCCGTCTCCGCATCATCGCTCAGGATCCCCAAACCCACATCGGCACAGCAGAGGGCCTGCCCACCGGTGGAGGTGAGCACTGCAACCGTGCGGCCGGCCTGCTGGCGAGCCGTCAAGGCGGCGGCCAACGCGTCGTCGAGTTCCTCGTCGCCGGCGCCCGCAACGACCGGCGCCAATTCGTCGAACGCCGGCCGCAGCTCGCCCAGGGATTCGACGTCGAGGGTCACCAGTTCGGCACCCGAGGCCCGCGCTTCGGCCAGCAGCGCTGACGCCAGCGGGTGGCGCGCCGCCCCGCGGTAGAGCAACCGCGGGTCGATGAGCACGGCGTCGACTCGGTCGAGTCGGCGCAGACCCTCCGGACGCAGCGGCAGCGCTGCGTGCTGCTCGACCAACGCGCGGCTCAGCGTCGCAGCAAACGATTCGGTGGTGGTGCGCATGGCCTTTGGAGCGGCGACGACGGCGGCGGTGGCGGCGGTGGTGACGTTTGCGGTGAGCAAGCCGACCAGGCCGGCGCCGAACAGTTGCACCGAGGCGGCCCTTCTGCCGTGGCGGTCGGCGGCTCCCTCCGGCAGGGGCACCGGCCGCGAGGGCAGGTGAACCTGCGCATGGTCGGCGTGCCGGGCCAGGTGCGGCTCGTGGTGGCTCCAGGCCTGTGCCGCAGCCTGGTTCTCCGCGGCCTTGATGCCCTGCAACGCCAAATCCACCGCCAGCGTGGCCGGCGACAGCGTGGCGATGCGCGCCCCCGTCGAGATCAACGACAGCACCGTGTGGGCGGGCCCGACGCCGATTCGATCGACGAGTTGGCGGCGCAGCCACGGTTGGTAGTTCGCCAGGGCGGCGGCGGCATCGACGGTGATCGGCGCCTGCGGCAGCCGCAGCGCGCGCCCGGCGACCGCGACGGCCAACCCCGCAATGTTGACGCCGACCATCACGCCCCGGGCCATCAGCAGCAATCCGTCGCCGGGCAGCGCGGCGGGTTGCACGGCCGGGGAGTCCGAGCCGCCGACCCGGCGGTAGCTCCGTTCGGTCTCGGCGACCCGCCGGCACAAGTCATGCAGTGATACCCGGTCGCCATCGACGTCGGGGGCGTTTCCGAACTGCACCACGACGCGCGACAGTGGGCGGTTCAGCCGGACCGAGATCACACCCGGTTCGGCGACCAGGACCTCAAGCACGCGGTCGCCGAGCTCGGCGCTGTCGCTCAGCCCGCGCACCTCGATCCAGGCCCGGTCGGCGCCTTGCCAACATCGGCGGCCCAGCGGCGCCGAGGCGGACTGGCCGGACAGCATCCGGGTGGCTTCGCGAACCGGCACCGCGGCGACCTGCAGGCTGGCCACGGTGATGGCGCCGACCGCCTCGGTGGTGGCCGACGCACCGCGGGCTGCTGCGTCGACGAGGGCCGACGCCGCCCGCAGTCCCATGGCAGTCGGGCGCAGCAGCAACGATGTCGCAATCAATTCGGCGGTAACCAATCGTGTGGTCTGACGGCGGGTTCGGATCGCACCCTCCCGGGCGGCCAATCTCCCGCGTGGACCGCCCAATTCTGGGCCACACTTTGGTGTTTGCGCAACTGTATGAATGTGTCGTTCGGCGAACCCCGCCATGGGAGTTGGGACAAAATGAATGCCGCCATGGCAAAAGATCGAGAACGGCTATCCGAAGAAATCAGTTCAGCCAACCGGCCCGACGAGCCGACCCCTCCCCAACTGGCCTCCGCCGCGAGCACGTTCGCACTGCTCAGCAGCCCAGCCCGGCTGTACGTGATGTGGCTGGCCGCCCAAGACGCCTATGACGTGACGACCCTGGCGGGCCGGGCCGGCATCAACGTCGCGACCATGAGCCAGCACTTGACCAAGCTGCGGCTGGCCGGGTTGATCAACGCCCGACGCGAAGGACGTCATCACATCTATACCGTCGACGATCCGCACATCTTGACCCTGCTCCAGCAGATCTTCGCCCACATCGCCCCGGACGGCAGTCTGGCGCCGGACCCACCGAGAGGCGACGCGCACACATGAGCGCGCAGCCGTAGACGACGATGTACCCGAGATAGGGAGGCTGGCGTTGGGTGATCAGGTGGTGGCTCCGGTGTTGCCGAACGGTGCGGTATTGCCGTTCCCACCGGTCAGCTCGGGCAGTATCGCGGGCCGGACATTGCAGGAATCGACTTACCGCCCACGGGTGACCCCCCAGCGGTTGCACGCCGACGCGCCCAATATCGTCATCGTGCTCATCGACGATGCCGGCCCCGGGCTACCGTCGACGTTCGGCGGTGAGGTGAACACCACGACCCTCGACCGGATCAGCCGGCAAGGCGTGTCCTACAACCGGTTCCACACCACGGCGATGTGCTCCCCTACCAGGGCGTCCTTGCTCACCGGACGCAACCATCACGAGATCGGCAATGGCCAGATCGCAGAATTGGCCAACGATTGGGACGGCTACGCCGGCAAGATTCCGGCGTCGAGCGCCACGGTGGCTGAGGTGCTCAAGCAGTACGGTTACGCCACCTCGGCGTTCGGCAAGTGGCATAACACGCCCGCGGAGGAAACCACCGCGGCAGGGCCGTTCGAAAACTGGCCCACCGGGCTGGGCTTCGAATACTTCTACGGCTTCCTGGCCGGTGAGGCATCCCAATACGAACCGAACCTGGTCCGCAACACCACCGTGGTGGCCCCGCCAAGGACTCCCGAAGAGGGCTACCACCTGTCCGAGGATCTGGCCGACGACGCCATCTCCTGGCTGCGGCGGCACAAAGCCTTCAACGCCAACAAGCCGTTCTTCATGTATTGGGCCAGCGGCTGCCTGCACGGCCCACACCACATCATGAAGGAGTGGGCCGACAAGTACGCCGGCAAGTTCGACGACGGCTGGGACGCCTACCGCCAGCGGGTGTTCGAACGCGCCAAGTCCAAAGGCTGGATTCCCCAAGACTGTTCGCTGACCGAACGCGACGAGACGCTGACCGCGTGGGAGGACATCCCGGAGGACGAGAAGCCTTTCCAGCGCCGCCTGATGGAGGTCGCCGCCGGATACGCCGAACACGTCGACGTCCAGGTCGGCCGAATCGCCGACGAGCTGGAGACCCTCGGCTACGCCGATAACACGCTGTTCTTCTACATCTGGGGAGACAACGGCTCCTCCGGCGAAGGGCAGAACGGCACCATCTCGGAACTGTTGGCCCAGAACGGCATTCCGACTACCGTGCGCCAGCATATCGACGCCCTCGACGCGCTCGGTGGCTTGGCTGTGTTGGGATCGCCGCTGGTCGACAATCAGTACCACGCTGCATGGGCATGGGCCGGTTCCACCCCGTATAAGGGCATGAAGCTGCTGGCCTCCCACCTGGGTGGCACCCGCAACCCAATGGTGGTGCGCTGGCCGGCCAAGGTCGCCGCGGACCCAGCCCCGCGCGAGGTGTTCCTGCATTGCAATGACATCGTCCCGACCATCTATGAGGTAGTCGGGATCGAAGCACCGCGAACCGTCCACGGGCAACCCCAGATACCCTTGGCGGGAGCGAGTTTCGCGCGCACGCTGGCCGACCGGCATGCGCCCGGCGGCAAGCAGACCCAGTACTTCGAAATCATGGGCAGCCGGGCGATCTACCACGACGGGTGGATGGCGTCGGCGCGCGGACCCCGCCTGCCGTGGGTGCCCGGTCAACCGCCGGGTATCGCCACCTGGACTCCCGATGAAGATGTGTGGGAGCTCTACCACCTCGACGAGGACTGGTCACAGGCGCACGACCTGGCCGAGCAGATGCCGGAGAAGCTCGCTCAAATGCGCGAGATCTTCATGGTCGAGGCGGCCCGCAACTCAGTGCTGCCCATCGGCGGCGGCCTGTGGGTGCCGGTCTACCACCCCGAGCTGCGGATCGCCCCGCCCTATACCGAGTGGGACTTTCCCGGGGATACCGTGCGGATGCCCGAATTCTGCGCTCCCGCACTCGGCAACAAGAACAACGTGGTCACGATCGACGCCGATATACCGGCCCACGCGAGCGGCGTGCTGTACGCGCTCGGAGGTGGAGCCGGCGGGCTGACGTGCTACTTCGACGAGGGCTTTCTCTGCTATGAGTACAACCTGTTCATCTTGTCGCGCACCAAGATCCGCACCGCGGCCAAGGTGCCACCTGGACGCGCCACCATCACCGTGACCACGCACTACGCCGAACCGCGCCCGGCGGGAGCACTCGACATCACCGTGGCCGTCAACGGCGACACCGTTGCCGAGGGCCAGGTGCCGGTCAGCGCACCGTTGTTGTTCACCGCCAACGACTGCCTCGACATCGGCACCTGCCTGGGCTCGCCGGTATCCCTGGACTACCGGGAACGCGCACCGTTCCCGTTCCAGGGCCAGATCCATCGGGTCCGCGTCGCCTACACCTGACCCGACGGCCGTGTCGCAGCTCACAGACCAAAGTCCCGAGTTGGGGTGATCGACAGCACTTTCCGAATATTTGCAACCCAAAGCTGTATACCGTCTCGGTCCATGAAAGACCCCGTACTTGTTCTTCCGGTGATCGCCGGAATCCTCGGATTGCTCGTCTTCGGATTCCTGGCCCTAGAAGTCGTGTTCCACATCGGCTGAGCCCCGGGCCATCGACCGAATCACTCGGCAGTGACACCCGGATAAGGCAGCAATGCCATTTCGCGGGCGTTCTTGATGGCGCCGGCGACCTGGCGCTGCTGGCGCACAGTGAGTCCGGTGACCTCACGTGAGCGGATCTTGCCGCGCGGCGAGATGAAGATCCGCAGGGTCGCGGTGTCTTTGTAGTCGACGGCCGCCACTTTCAGTTTGGTGAGCAGGTTCTGCTTCTTGGGCCTGGCTCCGGCCTGCCGAACGCGCCGCGCCCCCAAGGGTTTGGTTGCCATCTACCAGCTCGCCTTCCGGACGCCGGGCAAATGCCCGTCGTGGGCGAGCTGGCGCACCCTTACCCGGGAGACCCCGAATGTGCGCAGGTAACCGCGGGGACGCCCGTCGACGCTGTCGCGGTTGCGCAGCCGCACCGGGCTGGCATCGCGCGGTTGGCGCGCCAGCGCACGCCCGGCGGCCAATCGTTGCTCCGGGCTGCTCAACGGCGAGCTGATGATCGCCTTGAGTTCAGCGCGACGCTCACCGTAGCGGGCCACCAGCGCTCGGCGCTGCTCGTTTTTGACGATCTTGGATCTCTTGGCCATGACTCAGCGCTCCTCGCGAAAGTCGACATGGCGTCGAATGATGGGGTCATACTTGCGCAGCACGAGACGATCGGGGTCGTTGCGCCGGTTCTTGCGAGTGACGTAGGTGTAGCCGGTGCCCGCGCTCGAGCGCAGTTTGACGAGGGCGCGGATGTCGGTGCGCGCCATCAGATCCGCTGCCCTTCCCGGCGCAATCGGGCCACCACAGCCTCGATTCCGTCACGGTCGATGACCTTGATGCCTTTGGCGCTCACCCGCAGCGTGATGCGACGGTCTTGCGAAGGCAGGTAGTAGGTCCTGACTTGGATATTGGGCGACCAGCGGCGCCGGGTGCGGCGATGCGAATGCGACACCGCGTTCCCGAATCCGGGCGTCCGGCCGGTGACTTGGCAGCGGGCAGACAACAGACCCCTCCTCCAACCTTATTGAAAATGATTGTCGACAAGCGATGAACTGAAGGCTACCGTAGGACTGACGTTAATGACAATGATTTTCAATAGGAGGGTGATGCGGACTCCGGTGATCCTGGTGGCCGGGCAGTACGGCATCGGTGCAGCGACCAGGGCTTTGCAGTCGAAGGCGGGCACGGTCACCGTCTGCTACGGGCTGGACGGTCATGTGGTGGTTCGCGAAACCACTCAGGGGACAACGCCTGCCACGACCTCGGCCCTGGAGTTGGCGCATGGCTGCGTGTCCTGCACGCTGCGCAACGACCTGCTGGTGCTGTTGCGCAGGCTGCACCGGCGTGCCGGCGTCGAACGCATCGTGGTCTCCTTGCCCGACTGGTTAGAGCCGCAACCCATCTGTTGGGCGATCCGCCACGTCCGGGTCCGCGTCGGGCCGGGGTACATCGACGGCCCGGCCGGCCACGATGTGGCGGTCGCCGCGGTCGTCACGTGTGTCGATTCGACGACCTGGCTGCCCCAAGCCCTCGGGGACGACGAACTCGACGACGGCCGGACCGTCGCGCAAGTGGTGGTCGGCCAGGCCGAATCTGCCGATGTCCTGGTGGTTTTCGATCCGGACCCGACTGCGTTGGCGGTGTTGCGCCGATTGGCTCCGCTGGCACGCATCACCGCCGGAACGGACCGCCTCGAACAAGCGCTGACCCACCTCGACGCCGACGCCCGCCGCGGCCGCGATGAGGACCCGCACGCCCCGCTGCTGGCCGGTCAACCGTCGCTGCAGGCCGAGGGCCCGGTCGAGATGATCGAGTTCCACGCCCGCCGGCCTTTTCACCCGCAACGCCTCCACGACGCCCTCGACGTCTTACTCGAAGGAGTGGTGCGTGCGCGCGGGCGGCTGTGGTTGGCCAACCGGGGTGAGCAGGCCATCTGGCTGGAGTCGGCGGGCGGCGGGCTGCACACCTCTTCGGCGGGCAAGTGGCTGGCCGCGATGACAGCCGCAGAGGCCGCCCGCGTCGCCCCGCAACGGCATGCGTTCGCCGATCTGATCTGGGATCACCGCTACGGGGATCGGCACACCTCGCTGGTGATCCTGATCTGCGGCGCTGACCCCGCGCAGATCCGAGCGACCTTGTCTGCCGCACTGCTCACCGACCACGAGTTGCGTCGGCCGAACCAATGGGCCGGCTACCGCGACCCGTTCGGCGACCATCACGAGGAGCCGTGCGAGGAAAACGCCACGGCCACAACCGCTATCTCCTTGTACCGCAACCGAGACGGAGACCAGTGATGAAACCCGACATCCACCCCGACTACCACCCCGTGGTCTTTCAGGACGCCCCCACCGGG
Organism: Mycobacterium sp. NGS16; assembly: GCF_059813225.1. NCBI lineage: Bacteria > Bacillati > Actinomycetota > Actinomycetes > Mycobacteriales > Mycobacteriaceae > Mycobacterium > Mycobacterium sp. NGS16. The sequence continues at coordinate 375,710 of NZ_JCALEE010000003.1, read as the reverse complement.
GAAGCGTTCCTGACCCGCTCCACCGTCACCAGCGAACGCACCATCGACTGGCCCACGGCGGCGGGCACCGACAGCTACCCACTGGTGACCGTGGAGATCAGCTCGGCGTCGCACCCGTTTTGGACCGGCACGAGCCGGATCGTCGACTCGGCCGGGCAGGTCGAGAAGTTCCGCCGCCGCTACGGCCAGGTCTGACCGCGCGCAGCGGTCACGGCCGCTGATCGCCGAAGAGCACGGCCGCCATCAAGGTGTTGACCCGGGCGCGTTGCTCCGCGGAGTCGTCGAAGTTAACCAGGCGTCCGACATCGACGACAAGGCCAAGGGCCGCGTGGACCCGGAAGACCGCTTCAGTCTCGGCCGCCCCGAGCTGACAGAGCAGGTGGGCCCATTCCTGGACGTTCTGCCGCTGCAACCCGCGCAGGTGGGTCCGGTCCTGGTCGGGCAGGTTGGCGAACTCGGCGAAGTAGATGTTGATCAGCTCCGGTGCGGCGAAGGCCAGCGCGGTATAGCGCTCGGCGATGCGGGTGGCCGCCTCGCGCGGGTTGCTCGACTCGGCCAGGGCATCGGTGATGATCAGTAACACCCGGTCGCCGGCCCTCTGGAACGCCGCGGCGAGCAGAGCGGCCTTGCTCGGGTAGTAGCGGTAGGCGCTGGAGCCGTTGAGGCCGGCGGCACCGCCGATCTCTTCCATACTGGCTTCGTAGAAGCCGCGTTGCCCGAACACGCGAATGGCTTCGGCGAGCAGCCGTTCTCGTTTGGAGGTGCTCGGCAGCCCCCGCTCGGCGCGCCGTGGCGCAGCACGGGCCGGCGCGGCAGGCAACTCGGTGGTCAATACCGACCAGCACAGGTCGGCCAGCAGCGTGTGAAGCGTCGCGGCGGCCAGGCGGGTGCGGTGCGCGGAGATGCTGCCGATGACGCTGAGCACGGCGGCGGCCAGCATCGCGGTGTCGGCGTCGGGGAGCCCGGGGCGCAGCAATGTCAACGGTTCGGCGAGGGCGGCGTTCAGAGCGTCGTAGCTGGCGCGGATGTGCTTGCGGTCCGGCGGTTGCAGGTAGCGCCGCTCCCACCGGTAGAACGCGCCCTCGCGTCGCATGCCGATGGTGGTCTCGATCAGTGCGTCGATGATCGCGCGCAACCGTTCGTGCGCCGGCCGGGCCGGGTCGTCGGCGCCGCGGGCGGCGGCCACCAGCGTCTGCGCGGTGTATTCGGCCGTGGCGACCAGCAGCGCGTATTTGTTGGCGAAATGCCGGTATAGGGCCGGCCCGGAGATCCCGACGTCGGCAGCGATCTCGTCGACGCCGACCGCGTGATAGCCGCGGTCGCTGAAGGCGCGCGCCGCGGCCCGCACGATCTGGACCTTGCGGTCCTTGGGACGACGCCGCACCGCGGTGGCTGGCGCATCCAGATCCCCTGCCGCCACCGTTCGCCCCCCGTTGTTGACAGTTCGGCCCGACACCCATAAGTTAACCACAATTTACATTTCAGACCACTAAGGAAGCAACGTGCGGGGCTGTCCATGACCGAGACCACCACCTCTGCCAAGCTCACCGCGGCCCGGGACGGCCGGGTCCTGCGGGTGACGCTGACCAATCCGGAACGGCTCAACGCCATCGACTACGCCACCATGGCGGCCCTGGGCGACGTGTTCGCCGAAGCGTCCGGCGATCCTGCGGTGCGCGCGGTCGTGATCACCGGCGAAGGCAAGGCGTTCTGCACCGGCGCCGACCTGTCCGCCACGGCCGGCGGGGTCACCGCCGAGGAGGTGATGGATTGCGCCGCCCGGCTGGTGACGGCGATCGCCGAAAGCCCGGTGCCGGTGATCGCCCGGGTCAACGGGGCGGCCGCCGGTGTCGGGGTGGGGATCGCGCTGGCCGACGCGGAGCTGGACGCCAGGGTGGATGAGGCCACCGCGAAGCTGGCCCACGGGCCGCGTCGTGCTCTGGAGCTGACCAAACAGGCGCTCAACGCCACCAGCCTCGCCTCACTCGGCGCCGCGCTGGCCCGGGAGAAGGCCGGCCAGGTGGAGCTGTTGGGCTCGCCGGACTTCATCGAAGGGGCCACCGCAATGCTGCAGAAGCGACAGGCGGTGTTCGCCGAATGATCGCACAGCCACTGCGTTCCCGACGCAACCACTGGATGAATCAGGTGGCGATCCACGCCGAGATGCGCCCCGATGCCGTGGCATTTCGGTGCCGCGGCACCGACACCACCTGGCGCCAGCTGCATGACCGCTCGCAACGGCTGGCCGGAGCACTGTTCCGTCGCGGGATCTCCTTCGGTGACCGCGTTCTCATCGTGATGCTCAACCACACCGAGTACATCGAGTCCGTGTTGGCGATCAACGCCCTGGGCGCCATCGCCGTGCCGGTCAACTTCCGGCTCACCGACCCCGAGATCAGCTACATCGTCTCCGACAGCGGCGCCAAGGGCGTCATCACCGACCAACTCCTCGCACCACTGATCGACGCGGTGCGTAAGAACGCCGTCGGGCTCGATGTGGCCGTCGTGCTCGGCGACGATTACGAGTCGCTGATCGCCGAACCCGGAGAGCCGCACCCCGCCGCCGATATCCCCGAAGACACCCCGGCGCTGATCATGTACACGTCGGGCACCACGGGCAGCCCCAAGGGCGCCATCCTCTCCCATTCGAACCTGCAGGCCCAGTCCCTGACCTGCATCCAGGCCCTGCACACCAGCCCGGAGAGCGTATATTTCTGTGCCGCACCGATGTTCCATATCGCGGGCCTGGGCAGCATCACGCCCAACCTGGTGGTCGGCACCAAGACGGTGATCCACCCGCTCGGGGCATTCAACGCCGCCGACACCCTCGATGCCTGGGAGCGCGAGCGCGCCACCTCGGTCTTCCTGGTTCCGGCGCAGTGGCAACTGATCTGCGCAGATCCGACTGTGCGGCAACGGGACCTGGCTCTGGAGGTGATCAGCTGGGGAGCCGCGCCGGCGTCGGACACCGTGCTGCGGGCGATGGCCGAGACTTTTCCCGACGCGCTCAACGTCGCGGTATTCGGCCAGACCGAGATGTCGCCGATCACCTGCGTGCTCAACGGTGCCGACGCCATCCGCAAACTGGGGTCGGTGGGCAAGGTGATCCCGACCATCGCCGCACGGGTGGTCGACGATGACATGAACGACGTCCCGCCCGGTCAGATCGGCGAGATCGTCTACCGCGGACCGACTCTGATGCAGGGTTACTGGAACAAGCCGGAGGCGACCGCTGAGGCGTTCGCCGGTGATTGGTTCCACTCCGGTGACCTGGTGCGTGTCGACGACGAGGGCTTCGTCTACGTCGTCGACCGCAAGAAGGACATGATCATCTCCGGCGGGGAGAACATCTACTGCGCCGAGGTCGAGAACGTGCTCTTCGAGCACCCGAGGATCCGGGAGGCCGCCGTGATCGGGCGCCCCGACGACAGGTGGGGTGAGGTCCCGGTCGCCGTTGTCGCCGGTGATGAATCGCTGACGCTGAGCGACCTCGAACCCTTCCTCAACGAGCGGCTTGCCCGTTACAAGCACCCGAAGGAACTCGTCCTGGTCGACGAGTTGCCCCGCAATGCCAGCGGCAAGGTGGTCAAACCGCTGTTACGCAAGACGTACGGCTAGGAGGGGACGTGGATCTGGATTGGTCGGCCGAAGAGGCAGCATTCCGCGACGAGGTTCGTGCGTTCCTCGATGAGCACCTGACACCGGACCTGCGCCGGGCCGGACAGTTGATGACTAGTGTCTACGCCGATCACGAGGCGAGCATGCGCTGGCAGGCGATCCTGCACGAACGCGGGTGGGCCGCACCGGCGTGGCCGGTCGAATACGGCGGCTGCGACTGGACCCCGTTGCAGCACTACATCTTCAGCCGCGAATGCGCACTGGCCGGCGCGCCGTATCTCTCCCCGATGGGCATCAAGATGGTGGCGCACGCGATCATCGGCTTCGGCACCGACGAGCAGAAGAACTGGTTCCTGCCGCGGATCCTCACCGGTGAAGTGTTCTTCTGCCAGGGCTACTCCGAGCCGGAGTCCGGCTCGGATCTGGCGTCGCTGTCGATGGCGGCGGTCGATGACGGTGATCACCTAGTATGCACCGGCAGCAAGATCTGGACCACCCACGCAACCGAGGCCAACTGGATCTTCTGTCTGGTCCGCACGTCGCGCACCGGCAAGAAGCAGGAAGGCATCACCTTCCTGCTGATCGACATGACCACACCGGGTATCGAGATCCGGCCGCTGGTCATGACCTCCGGCGAGGAGGTGCAGAACCAGGTGTTCTTCGACTCGGTGCGGGTGCCCAAGGCCAACGTGCTGGGCCGGATCGACGACGGCTGGACCGTCGCGAAATACCTGCTCAACTTCGAGCGGGGCGGCGCGATGGCCCCGATGCTGCAGGTGTGGGCCGATGCGGTCGCCGAACAGGCTGCCGGACAACACGGGCCGGACGGCACCTCGCTGGCCGACGATCCGGTCTTCCGGCTGCGGCTGGCCGATGCCCGGGTCCGCACCGACATCTTGGAGATCCTGGAATTTCGCACCATCGCCGCCCTGGCCAAGGGCCACAATCCCGGACCGGCGGCGTCGATGCTGAAGATCCTGGGCACCGAACTGAGCCAGACGATCACCGAACTGGCGCTGGAGGCCGCCGGCCCGCGCGGCCGGGTCTACCAGCCGCACGCCACCATGCCCGGCGGACCGGTGCCCGACTTCGTCCCGCCCGCCGACGGCTACGTCAGCGGCCAGCCGTGGCAGGCGGTGGCCCCGCTGCGCTACTTCAACGACCGCGCCGGCTCGATCTACGCCGGCAGCAACGAGATTCAACGCAACATTCTGGCCAAGGCAGCCCTGGGGTTATAGATGGACTTCTCATTCACCGACGAACAGGACCTGCTGCGCAACACCGTCGGCAAGTTCCTCGCCGACCGCTACGACTTGGAGACGAGTCGCGCTGCGGCCAAAACGGGAGCCGGCTGGCAGCCGCCCATCTGGCGTGCCTTCGCCGATGACCTGGGCATCCTCGGGGCGACCCTGCCGGAGAGCGCCGGCGGGCTCGGCGGTGGCGCTACCGAGCTGATGATCATCACCGAAGCACTCGGGCATGCGCTGGTCATCGAACCCTTCGTGGAGACCGTCGTGCTCGCCGGCGGGTTGCTGCAACGCACCGGAGGCCCGCAGGCTGCTCACCTGTTGGAGCGCATCGCACTCGGGAACGCCGTCGTTGCGGTCGCCGCCGAGGAGCCGGCGTCGGCGGGGACCTGGCACGACGTGGCCACCACCGCACGCCGCGACGGTGAGCACTGGGTGCTCGACGGGGCCAAGATCGCGGTGTCGGCGGCACCGATCGCCACCCACCTACTGGTGACGGCGCGGACGTCGGGCGATCGGCGTGACACCGCCGGGGTGTCGCTGTTCCTGCTCGAATTGAGCGATGCCACAGCGGGTCTCACCATGGAACCGTTGCGCACCATCGACGACCGTCGCGCCGCCGACCTGACGCTCGACGGCCTTCGGCTGCCCGCAGACGCGCTGCTGGGCGGCGAGGGCCAAGCGTGGCCGGCGCTGGAGCACACCGTCGACGTGGCCACCGCCGCGATCGTGTCCGAGGCGGTCGGCTGCCTGCGGCGCGTCCTGGCCGACACCGTCGCCTACACCAAGCAACGGCAGCAGTTCGGCCAGCCCATCGCGGCGTTCCAGGTGCTACAGCATCGGATGGTGGACATGTACCTGGAGGTCGAGCAGGCTGTGGCCGCACAGCACTTGGCGATGATGAAGCTCGACGCCGGCGCCGAAGAACGCGCCCGGGCGGTCTCGGCGGCCAAGGCCACGGTCGCGCGGGCCGCCCGGTTCGTCGGGCAGAGCGCGGTGCAGCTGCACGGCGCGATGGGCATGACCGAGGAGCTGGCGATCGGGCATTACTTCAAACGGCTCACCGCGATCGAGTTCCAGTTCGGCTCCCGCGACCGGCACCTGGCCCGCTACGCCGGGCTGACCTCAACCAGCCGGTAGCGCCGCCGCTGCCGAGTAGCGTCGAGGCATGGGCCTGGTCTTTTCCAGCGTCGTCGAGGCGCCGCCGGCGGACGTCTTCGCGTGGCACGAGAGGCCGGGTGCGTTCACCCGGTTGAGCCCGCCGTGGCAGCCGATGCACCTGATCGCCGAAGCGGACTCGCTGCGTGACGGCACCGCCGAACTGGCACTTCCCGGCGGACTGCGCTGGATCGCCGAACACCAGCCCGGCGGCTATGACCCGCCGTGGCGTTTTGTCGATGCCATCGGCGGCCGCGGCCTGGCGTCGCTGCCGGCCCGGACGGCGATGCGGTGGCGCCACAGCCACGAGTTCGACGATCTCGGCGACGGAAGAACACAGCTGACCGATCGCATCGAGACGCCCCTACCCGAGTCGATGCTGCGGCCGATGTTGGTCTATCGGCACCGCCAGCTCGCCGATGACCTGGCCGCCCACCGGCGCGCCGCAGAACACGGCCTGAAGCCGATCACGGTGGCCATCAGCGGCGCATCCGGGCTCGTCGGTTCGGCTCTGGCCGCGTTCTTGAGCACCGGCGGCCATCGGGTGATCCGGCTGGTGCGGCGCGCCGCAACCAATCCCGGTGAGCGGCAGTGGAATCCCGACGACCCGGATCCTGACCTGCTGGCCGGCGTCGATGCGTTGATTCATCTGGCCGGCGCCTCGATCGCGGGACGCTTCACCGCCGAGCACCGGCGGGCGATCCGGGACAGCAGAATCGCACCGACCCGCAGACTCGCCGAGTTGGTCGCCCGAAGCAGCGCTGGACCGAGCACCCTGGTCTGCGCATCAGCGGTCGGCTACTACGGTTACGACCGCGGCGACGAGATCCTCACCGAAGACAGCCAACGCGGCGACGGGTTTCTCGCCGAGGTCGTCGCCGACTGGGAAGACGCCCTGGCCCCGGCAGAACAGGCCGAAAAGCGCGTCGTGCGGATCCGCACCGGCATCGTGCAATCACCGCGGGGCGGGACGCTGCGCCTGATGCGGCCGCTGTTCGCCGCCGGGCTGGGCGGTCGGCTCGGCGATGGCCGACAATGGCTGCCCTGGATCGGGATCGACGACTTGATCGACGTTTATCACCGCGCACTGTGGGACACCGGGCTGTCCGGGGCGGTCAATGCCGTCGCGCCGAACCCGGTGCGCAACCGCGAGTACACCAAAACCCTCGGACGAGTGCTGCGCCGGCCGACGATCCTGCCGGTTCCGGCGCTCGGACCACGATTGCTGCTCGGCGGTCAAGGGGCACGTGAGCTTGCCGGCGCGAGCCAGCGAGTGCTGCCGGGGCGGCTAGAGGAGGCCGATCACCGCTTCCGCATGCCCGAACTCGAACAGGCGCTGCGGCATCTGTTGGGCCGGGCGGGCTAGGACGTTGGGCTAGAGCGCTGCCCCGGCGGGCGCGATCTCCAAGCCGATGTGAACCTTGTCGATCCCGCCGCGCACGAGCGAGTGCGGAACGAACCACCAGGCGTGCCACCAGTAGCGCCTGACGACCGCGTTGTAGACGCGCCTGGTCTCGCTCTTGGGCAGCACCCGGGCCACTGCCTCGACCGGCTCGCCCTTCGGCGCACCCAGCACGCCGCACTTCTGGATGGTCACGCGTGGCGTGTTGCGGATGCGCTTGGTCTTCCAGGATCCGTCATCGGTGATCACCAACAGCTTGTCGCCGGCCGGCGCGCCCCACACCGCGGTCGGTTTGGCCCTGCCGTCCTTGGTGAAGGTGGTCAGCAGCAGATACTTTTCGCGATACACCTGCGCGAACGTCGGCATCGCGCCAGGATAGCGCCGCGGCTCCTACCCCGACGGCGCCAGCGGCAACCGCAGCGCGCCGGGGGCGCTGTCCGGCACCGTCGGGTGGTGCGGAAACATCGGCGGGATGCGTCGGTAGGGCTGCCCGAGCGGCGGTCTCGGATCCGGCTCGCCGTTGTTGGGCCACAACGCCATGGCCCGTTCGGCTTGCGCGGTGATGGTGAACGACGGGTTGACCCCCAGGTTGGCGGTGATCGCCGAGCCGTCGACGACGTGCAGACCCGGGTGACCGTAGACGCGCTGATAGGGGTCGATGACACCGGTATCCGCGGAATCACCGATCGGGCAGCCGCCGATGAAATGCGCGGTCAGCGGAATGTTGAGCGCGTCGAGATAGGTGCCCCCGGCGAACCCGCCGACCTTCTCGGCCATCCGGCGGGCGACGTCGTGGGCGATCGGGATCCAGTCCGGGTTAGGTTCCCCCGCACCCTGTTTCGTGGTCATGCGGGTGCCGAACAGGCCACGCTTGCGGTAAGTGGTCAGCGAGTTGTCCAATGACTGCATCACCAGGATGATGATCGAATGCTCCGAGGCGCCACGCGGGAACATGCTGCGCAGCAGCAGCCCCGGGTGCCGCGCGATCATCAGCAGCAGCCGGGCGAAACGCCATGGGCCGCCGTCGACCAGATGGGTCCCCATCATCGAGAGCAGGTTAGAGCCCTTGCCGTAACGGCACACCTCGACATGGGTGTTGGCTTCCGGGTGAATCGACGAGGTGATCGCCACCCCTTGGGCGAAGTCGTCGCGGTCGGGCGCCAGCACCACCGGCACCTCTTCGGAGTTGGTGCGGGTCAGCTCGCCGAGCCGCGGCGAGAGCTGCGGCAGTGATCCGGTGTCGCGCAGCTTGTGCAGCAGCCGCTGGGTGCCCAGCGAGGCCGCGGCGAACACCACCTGGCGGGCGGTGAAGTCCCGCTTGTGCTTGCGCAGCCACCGGCCGGTGCGCACCGTGCTGACGACATAACCGTCGCCGTGCGGCCGCACATCGGTGACCATGGTCAGCGGATGGATCTGGGCGCCGGCGTGTTCGGCCAGATACAGGTAGTTGGTCTCGGTGGTGTTCTTGGCGTTATGCGGGCAGCCGGTGAAGCATTGCGCACAGCCGATGCAGCCGGTGCGGGCCGGTCCGGCGCCGCCGAAAAACGGGTCCTCGACGGTTTTGCCGGGCTCGTCGCCGAAGAACACCCCGACGTTGGTCGGGTGGTAGGTGTGCTCGACCCCGAGGTCGCGGGCCACCGCCAGCAGCACCTCATCGGCCGGGGTGGTATGCGGGGTGGGCGTCACCCCGAGCATCCGGCGGGCCTGCTCGTAGTACGGCGCGAGTTCGGCTTTCCAGTCGGTGATGTGCGCCCACTGCGGGTCGGTGTAGAACCGCTCCAACGGCTCGTAGAGGGTGTTGCCGTAGATCAGCGATCCGCCGCCGACGCCGACCGCGCTGGCGATGAACGTCTTGCCGAGCACGGTGAGGCGCTGCGGGCCGAAGCAGCCCAGTTTCGGCGCCCACATGGCCTTGCGGACATGCCAGTTGTTGGGCGGGAAATCGGTGGGCGCCCAGCGGCGGCCCATGTCCAACACGCCGACCCGGTAACCCTTCTCGCTCAGGCGCAGCGCCGCCACGCTGCCGCCGAAACCGGAGCCGATCACCACGACGTCGTAGTCATAAGTCATGTGCGATCCACGCTGTGACTGCGTGCGGGGACGAGCAGGATAAGCGATACCACCAGAAGCAGGCTGAGACTGATCACGTTGAGGACCGCGTCACGCAGGCCGTACATGTGCAGCATGCCGAGGTGATAGATCAGGTGCAGCACATTGAAGACCGACCAGCTGACTCCCGTGATCACGACGACGGGGCGGTTATCGAGGTAGTACACCGCCGCGGCGCTGAGCGACCCGAGCCCGAAGAACAACGCGCCGACATCCTTCACGAAATGCTCGTTGTACGGGCCGAGCACCGGCAACCAGTGCATGCCCATGCCGGGAAACGTTGTGTACCAATTCAACGGGGCGAAGTATGCCCACACTCCGAGGCTGAGGCCGACGATCGTCAAAAGGATCAGACATACGCGATGCGCGACGAGGTTCATACCCCGTTGACGAGGCAGCGCGCGACTTTGTGACGCCGGGCCGGTCACGTGCGGTTCCGTGTGATCATGAGCGTCTCCTTCCGGGCAGGCGCGTCGCCGGCCAGGGTTAGTCTGCCCATTGTTGCCGCCCCGGGGACTTTTGTCTGGAGGATGCCATGACCGACCGCTTCGCCATCCCACCCGCCGAGGTGTTGCGGGCACGCGAGAAACTCGTTCTCGACCATTTTCACGACGAGGTGCGCCAGGATTGGGACGACGTGCTGGCCACGTTTCCTCACCCGCACTACGAGATCATCCCCACGCTGACCGTGCACGACGGTGACGCCGAGGTCCGCGACTACTACCGTGACACTCGGGTGGCGTTCCCCGACCAAGACCACGAGATCATCGCGCTGCGACACAGCGCCGACGCGGTGATTGTCGAGTTCTGGCTCCTGGGCACGCATTTGGGCCCGCTGGGCGGTATACCGGCGACCGGATCACGGCACCGCACCCGGATGACGGCCTACTTCGTCTTCGACGAGAACGAGACCCTGACCGCCGAACGGATCTACTTCGACACCTTATCGATGCTCAAGCAGCTCATCGGGGGGCTCAACCTACGCAACCCGCGCACCTGGCCGCTGATGATCCGCGGTGTGCGCGGGCTGCTGGCGATGGCCAAGGATCCCGACCCGCTGCTAGTGAACACCCCGCCTACCGACCTGGCGGACTGACCTCAGTCGAGGACCACCACCATCTTTCCGCCGGCCTCTCCTGCCTCCATGACCCGATGCGCTTCGCGAACCTGGTCGAAGGTGAACACGCGGGAGGGCCTGACATCCAGGCGACCGTCGCGCACCTTGTTCGCGATGTCCTGAAGCGGGACATCCGATAACGCGAACCCCGGGGAGCCGAACACGAAGCTGCCGAAGAAGCTGAGGTTGACCCCACTGGCCATCTGTAACAGCGGATTGAAGTCAGCGATCGGGTCCAGTCCCCCGAGCCAGCCGGCCAAACACGCGGTACCGCCTCGGCGCAGCATGTCTAAAGAGTCCAGAATCGTGCTGTTGCCGACGAGGTCGAGAACGGCGTCGACCTGCTTGGCTTCGGCAATGTGGGCACCGAGATCGGGAGTCTCCAGCTCGGCACGTTCAGCGCCGAGCGACGTCAGCAAGCCGAACCGTTCCCGCTTACGCGTGGTTGCTATCACGTGGGCTTTCGCCTCCACGGCCAGTTTCACTGCCGCCTGACCGAAAGACGATGTCGCCCCGCGGATCACGAGGGTCTGGCCGGCAGTCAGGCCGAGATTGCGGAACAGGCAGGTCCAGGCAGTGGCGTAGGTTTCCGGAAGTGCGGCCAGCTGAGCCCACGGCAGGTCCGATTCGATCAGCGCGACATTCTCGGCACGCACCCGGGTGAATTGCGCGTAGCTGCCGTTGATCGTGCGGCCCAGCCCGCCCATCAGCGCCGCGACCTTGGCGCCGACCGGGAATTCTCCTCCCGGGCAGGAATCGACGATGCCGACGCACTCGATGCCGCTGACTTCGGCGGCCTCGGCCCATTCACCCCGACGCATATGCATTTCAGCGTGGTTGATTCCGAATCCCTTGACCCGGATCACCACCTCGCCCTGCTTGGGCAGCGGCTTGGGGATGTCGGTGTAGGTCAAGGTGTCCAGGCCCCCGAAGCCGTCGAGAACGATGGCGCGCATAGTCGGGCCGCCCGCGGCTTCTCGCACCACCGCTGGGTGAGTCGGAATAGCCGGTGCGGGTGTCGTGGTCATGGTGATTCTCCTCTGAATGTTGTTGGTGTATTACGTTTCGGAAAGCTGGGTCAGTTGCCGCGCGAGGCCGACGAGGTCTCCTGCGATGACGGCGGGCTGGTAGACGCCGTCGACGCGCAACGGCGCGTTGCCACGGCGGGTGATGAGGGCGCCGCTGAATCCGGCGGCTTGTGCGCCGATGGTGTCCCAGGCATGCGCGGCGACCATCATGCAGGCCGAGGGCCGCACACCCAGGGCATGTGCCGTGTGCCGATACAGCGCCGTTGTGGGCTTGAAGACCCGTAGCTCGTCGACGGTGAACCGGCGCTCGAAAAGACCTTCGAGACCCGCGGTTTCCAATGCCGTCGCACGACCGGGATAGAACGGCGAGTTGGTCAGCGCCACCAGCCGGTAGCCGTCGTCACGCAGTCGTGACAGCCCTTGAACGACGTCGGGATGCGCCGGCATGGTGGCCAGCGCGTCGGCGAGAGCCGCTGCGTCACTGGCCGACAACTCAACGGCATGTACCTCGGCGAGCATCCGCAACACGGCCTGCCCAAGGGAGCTGAAGTCGGTGTAACAGTCCGCCAGGGTGACGGTCATCGAGTACAGGACGAGCTGGTCGAACCACTCCCGTAGCACACCGGGCCGACCGAAAAGCCTTGTGAACAAGGGCTCTAGCGCTTCGATGTCGAGAAGGGTTTCGTTGACGTCGAAGACCAGCACGGCGGGCCGCTCGATGCCGGACATGGCCGTCACCGCCCGTTGACCCGGTACAAGAAGTCCTTGACCAACTGCCCGATTTCCTCGGCGGCCGTCTCCAGCAGAAAGTGGCCGCCGTCGAGCAGATGGATTTCGGCGTCTTGGGCGTCCCGGTCGAATGCCCGGGCGCCGTCCGGGCCGAAGATCGGGTCCCCTTGTCCCCAGACGGCCAGCACCGGGACTCTGCTGGTGCGCAGGTACTCGTGTAGTGCGGGGTACATCGGCGGATTGGTCGCGTAGTCCCGGAACAGCGCGAGCTGAATCTCGTCGTTGCCCGGCCGGGACAGCAGTGCGCTGTCCAGGGTCCACGTGTCGGGGCTGACCACAGACTCATCCGGTGCACCGGTCAGGTACTGCCATTTGAGCGACTCGACAGTCAGCGCTGTGCGGATGGCCGCCTCGGTCTCGGCAGTCTGCTCACGCTGGTAGTCCCAGACGGTTTTCCAGAAGCTCTCGATGAAGCCCTCGTCGTAGCCGTTGCCGTTCTGCGTGACGATCGCACTGATGGTGTGGGGCCGGCTCAGCGCCAGTCGCCATCCGATCGGCGCCCCGTAATCCTGAACATAGATCGCGTAGCGGTCCAACCCGAGCTGATCCAGCAGCTTCTGGGTGAGCGCCGCGAGATTGTCGAAGGTGTAGTCGAACTCGGTCACCAGCGGCATATCCGAGTAGCCGAAGCCGAGGTAGTCGGGGGCGACGACGTGATAGTCCTCGCCCAGGCGGGTGATGAGGTCCCGGAACATGTACGAGCTTGTTGGAAAGCCGTGCAGCAGCACGATCGCCGGTGCATCGGCGCTTCCCGCCTCGCGGTAGAACAACCGGCGCCCGTCGACGGCCGCGTAGTGGTGTCGCACCGTAGCCACCATGTCTAACTCCTTAACTTGATTTTGATAGTTAGGAGCCAAGCACCTCTGATGTAACCTGTCAATAGGCATTTGGAGGTTATATGGATATCGTTGCGGCCGGGCCCGGCGACGAGGCGTTGCTGTTGGACTTGCTCAACTCCACCCCCGTCATCGACGGCGTGGCCCGCGACGAACTCGAAGACCCGGTTACCGCACAAGCCTGGTTGGATTCCCGCGACGCCGGCCCGGCAAACGAGCAGCAGCTACAAGAACTCGTCGACGTACGGACTGCCCTGCAAGACGTGGTGCGCGGCGACCGGTCGCCGCGGGCACTACAGCCGTTCCTGGACGGAGTCGGCCTGTCCCCCGCTCTCAGCGACGACGGCCTGACCTGGACACTGACCACGCAGGCGACCCCGCCGGCCGCCGCGCGGGCGATCCTCGCCTGGGACGCGCTACGGATCTCCAGTCCCGGGCGTCTTCGGCCCTGCGCCAATCCCGACTGCCGGTTGTTCCTGATCGATCGCAGCAAACCCAACACGGCCCGGTGGTGCTCGATGGCCATCTGCGGCAACCGCATGAAGGCGCGCCGGCACTACCAGCGGAGCAGAGCTGCGAGCGGCGATTGAGGCCAGAACGGCGAACGCACCGTCTCGCACCGTGCGTCTCTCGGCGATCCACTAGAGTTCTCAACACCTATTTCCACAGATCCCCGCCCCCGTAGCTCAGGGGATAGAGCACGGCTCTCCTAAAGCCGGTGTCGGCAGTTCGAATCTGCCCGGGGGCACCATTACTTCTGTATGACGTCGGGTGATGCTCGACGTTTCGGCTTCGGGTGATGGCTGACAGTGTTTCGGCTGATGGTTGACAGTTACTTCGGTTGATCCTTGACACTCCCTGGATGAGGGAGTTGAGCGTGGCTGAGCAGCGGTATCAAGCGGCGCAGGCCGCTGAACAGGCGAATGTGTCGCGGCAGACGATGCATGGCTGGCTGGCCCGGTATGAAGCCGAGGGCTTCGAAGGGCTCAAGGACCGGTCGCATCGGCCGGTGCACTGTCCGCATCAGATGCCGGCCGAGGTTGAGGCGGTGGTGTTGGAGTTGCCGCGGTCGCGGCCGTATCGGGGGCCGCGGCGGTTGGTGTTCGAGCTGGATAAGCGGGGTATGAGGCCGCTGCCGTCGGCGTCGGCGGTTTGGGCGCTGGTGCGGGCCGCCATGATCGATGCCGAGTCGCGGCAGCGGCGGTCGCGGAAATGGAAACGCGGGAACGTAGCGCTGCGATGGGGCTGTGGCAGATGGATATCGTCGGCGGGTTCCCGCTGGCCGATGGCGCCAGCGCCAAAGCATTGACCGGTATCGATGACCATTCCCGGATGTGCACCGGTGCGCACTTGATGACGCGGGAACGTGCCGAGCTGATCTACGGACCCACCCGGAGCGGGCCGTGGAAGACCGCCGAAGACGTCTACTGGCCACCCTGAGCTGGGTTCACTGGCACAACACGGCCCGGCTCCACGGCTACCTCAACGACGTGCCTCCGGCCGAGTTCGAAGACACCTTCTACGCTGGGCAACGTACCGACCAAACCCTGGTCGAAATCCCATAGCCCGAGCCGCCATCAAACCCACGGCGATTCACGATGCTGCTGATTTGGAGTGCCGCCGGGATCGGGTGGCTCTGGTGGCCGGCATGTTCTCCGACATCAGCAATTTAGGTACTAAGTCCGCATCCCACAACCAGTTATGTTGGCCGACAGGCGGGTCCGAGTATGGGCCGGCCGCGTCCGATCTTGTGGGAAGGACGGCTCAAATAGCCGTCGGCGGACAGACCTTGTTTCCAGCAGACTGTTTCGAAGGTTGCGTAAGCGAGGAGGTTCACGCGCCATCGTCTGCCGCGCTGTAAGAAGCCCGAACCTAATACCCATGAAAGGCAGTAGATGTCGATCGGACCGCCCATCAACACAGCCTCGCCATGGCAAGGAGACAACGGGCCCGAACTTGGCGAGTCCGCAGTCGTACTTGGGGCCAGCATCGGTGGGTTATTGGCCGCCGGGGTGCTTGCTGACTTCTACAACAGTGTGACAGTGGTCGAACGAGATATCCTCCCAGACGGACCGGCGCCCCGTCGCGGTGTGGCGCAAGGCGACCTGCCCCACCTTCCGGCAGCGCGCGGGGTGCAGATCATGGGTGAGCTGTTTCCCGGTTTCGTCGACGAGCTGGTCGCCGGTGGCGCGCGGGTGTGGAACGACGGTGACCTGTCACGGTTTTGGGTATCGTTTGGCGGGCACCGGTTCTTGCGATCTGGCACGATTCCCGACCCTGATTCGATAGTCAGCTACTACGTCAGCCGGCCGTTCATCGAGTGGATCCTGCGTCGCAGGGCGCTTGCCGTTCCCAACGTGGAGATCGTGCAGGGTCACGATGCGGTGAGATTGACATCGGTTCCGAAACGGGACCGCGTGACCGGTGTTGTGGTGGCGCGGCGCGACTCTGGCGCCCAGACGACCCTGGCGGCCGACCTTGTCGTGGACGCCACCGGACGTGGCTCACGGGCACCGGTGTTTCTCGACGAACTGGGCTTTCCTCGCCCCCGCGAAGACCAGCTCACGGTGCACGTCAGCTACGCCGGCCTGCCGGTCCACCTACCGCCGGGCACGTTGCGCGAGTACCTCGCCTTCAGCGGCCCCGAGCCGAACCGTCCTGTGTGCTTCGCGATGTTCGCCGGCGAGAACGACACCTATCGGCTTGCGGTCCAGACGGTGGCCGGACAAAAACCGCCCGCCGATCGCGCCGCGCTGCTGGACTGCCTGGCCGACATGGCGCCCAGGCACGTGCTGGACGCCGCGCGCCGCGCCGAGCCACTCGCCGACATGACCCACTATCGGTTTCCCTCGAACAGGTGGCGCCGCTACGACCAGTTGGGGCGAATGCCCGGCGGCCTGATCGTCATGGGGGACGCACTATGTAACTTCAATCCACTCTACGGGCAGGGCATGTCGGTGGCCGCCATCGAAGCGCACGTCCTGCGCCACTGCCTGCAGCAAGGCGACCGCAACCTACCGCAGCGTTTCTTTCGCGCGTCGGCCAAAGAGATCCGTGTGGCCTGGCAGGCGGCGGTGGCTTCAGACCTGGCTTTGCCCCAAATAGCGGGGAGGCGATCGCTGTCTATGCGGATCTTCAACGCTTACCTGGACCGGGTGCTGGCCGCCGCCGAAACCGATCCAGCAGTGGTCCAGCAATTTCTGCGGTCGATGAACCTGGTTGACCGACCCTCCCACTTGCTGCGCCCGTCGACAATGCTTCGGGTACTCAAGAAGTCGCGAAAGCGGGGAGTAGCTCAGAAGGCGACGTCACCGATGGTGCCCCGAGACACCACCGCGACCGACCTTCCCAGATAAGACGGCACCATAGGGAATTACCGGGTAAGTGATGCTTGAAGTCTTGGACTGGTCGCCCTCGTCCGTTGCATCGAAATCCACGCTATCGACGAGGAATTCCGCATGGTGGTGTCCTTCGTGATCGTCGCCGTGGCCACAATCCGCGCCCAAGTGAAAGGGCTTAGCCGTGTTTAGGGGCGGTCTGATAGAACAACCGCTTCACACGCGCTACTCACCGTCAGCGTTGGCAAGCGCCAGTTATCTCACCGCGGTTGGGAACTGGATGGACTCGTTTTGGCTGCCCGACCATCTCGGCTCACTGTTCCCGCGATCGGTGATGAGATCGCCGTACGTCGGGGCCGCACGACTCGCCCCCAAAATCGACGCACGTCTCGAACCATGGACGGTATTGGGGCAGCTCGCCCTCCGGAACCAGCTGGGGCGGCGAAGACTTGGCATTGGTGTAACCGATGCTGACGGCTGACATGCCGACGTCACTACTCCGAATACTTTTGAGAGGCAAACAGAAAGAATGACACCGCCCAATGACACAGGCGCTATCTTCGGCCGACTTGCTGACGGAACCGGAGGGCCAACGGTGGACGTTTTCGGACCGATCATTGAGTTCCTGACGCCGAAGGACAACGAGCAGATTTGCGTCATGCGCGCGGTCCTTCCGCCCGGGGTCACCGTCCCGCTGCACAGCCACGACGACTTTGAAGATTTCTTCATCCTCGCGGGTGGTCACCAAGTTGTCGTCGAGGGCGAGGACGGCCCGCAATGGCGCGATGCCCACCCCGGCGATTACATCCGCGTGGCCGGCAATGCCCCACACGCCCATCGCAATCTGTCCGGCGAACCCGCTGTCGATCTGGTCATCACAACGGCAGTCATGGGCCGGTTCTTTCGGGAAGTCGGTCGCCCAATTGGTTCCCCACCGCCGACTGCTCGCGAAGTGGCGCGCTTCGCCGAGACTGCAAACCGCTTCGGTTACCGACTGGCAACGGCAGAGGAGAATGCAGCTGTCGGCATAACGTTACCGGCATTCACAGCGTGACCGGCAACCATGGCAGCCGCAGCCACGGCAGCGGCCAGCAGGCAAGCGGAGCCAATCATCAATGATCCGTTCGGCGAACCCCTCGTCCGCGCTGTCGGTGTCGAGCTGTTCGCCCGGTTGGCCAGCGGTGAGCCGGCGCTCGCCGACGTTGAAACCGGTTGGATGATGGCTTTTTTCGCCGTACGCGCGCGATTCTTCGATGGTTTCTTTCCCAGCGTGTTATCCGCCGGCATCCGGCAGGCGGTGATCGTAGGATCTGGGCTGGACTCGCGTGCCTACCGCCTGGAATGGCCAGCGGCAGCGTCGCTTACGCGATCTATCGACCCGAGGTGATCGAGTTCAAGAACTCGAGACTGACCCGTAGCGACTAGCCGGGGCCAACACCCGGGCCTCAAGAGGAATCACTTGCTGCCCGGGGCACCATCACTTCCAGAAGGCATTCATCGGTGTGGCGTACATGTCGTTGTCGGTGAGCGGGGCCAGTGTTCCGGGCGCGGTGCGCAGGGCGTCTTCGATGGTGGCCAGCAGGCTGTACTGGTTGTAGTAGTCGTCGGTGGTGAAGTTGCCGGATTGCATTCCACCGAGCGTCACCGCGCCCTCGCTCGGGATGACGATCATCGGAACGTGATTGCCTTGGTTGCCGAAGCCCAGCGACAAGTTGTTGTTGTCCTCGTCGAACGTGACGATGATCGCGTCCTTCTGCGTCGGGTCAGTCCACAGTGCCGAGTTCTCGATGGTGGAGATCTCTTGCTGGAGGAACTGGTCGCCCGCCGCGACGTTGTACTGATGGTCGGTCAACTGGGTGGCGATGAACTGCAGAATCCCACTAAACGTATCGACCGGGCCTTCCATGTTGTTGTCCTCGTTGGCCGCGATCCAGGTGAATCCCGGGAAGGTGCTCGGGTGTGCGAGATCGGTGGCCAACTGCGTCAACGGAAGCAGGTGCTCTTCCAGGTAGTCGGGGGTGTTGCCGTAGACGTAGCTGAATTGGGTAAAGGGCAATTCGTCGACGGCGTAGTCCCCCGATGACACGATGGCCCCTGGGGACGGCATGCTCTGCGCGTAGCCGGCCCACGAAATGCCCGCCTGATCCATTTCTTGCATGAGGTTCGGTGCGTCGATGGAGTTCGGGGCGGAGTTGTAGTCGATGCCGAAGTCCGATCCGCCCAGGACCCGGATGTAGTTGGGATCACTGGGGTGGCTCAGCGCGTAGTAGTTGTTCGCAGACCCGTAGGTGTTGATCAGGCTGTTGATGTACGGCGCGTTGGGGCTGCCGACGATGTCGTCGAAGCCCTTGTTCTCCATGTAGATCACGAACACGTGATCCAGGTGGCCGACATCGGAGTCCGGTGGGAGCAGCGGCGCCGGGGCGAGGTTTGGATCGCCGACGGTGAACGACTCGTTGTCGGCGTAGGCGCCGTTGTAGGCGCCGAGGTACTGGTTGGTGTCGGTGAAGGTGGTGGTCACCGTTGCGGAGGTGGTGCCCTCGGGAACCGTCCCGGTGATCTCGCGTTGCTCGAACCCGGTGAAGCCCAGGCGATCCCATACCGTGACCGGATTGAGCGCGCCGGTGCCGAGCACGTCTCCATTGGCGTCATAGAAGGTGACCTGCACTGAGGCGTAGGACGGGTTCCAGGTTTGGCCGCCGAGATCCGCGCTCAGCGAGTACGGCGTTCCGGCGGCGCCGGTGAGGTCGACGGTTTGGCTGATGCTGGACGTGCCCACCGGGCCGCCGCCGGCGAAATTGTCGCCGCCGCCTGGCGGCGCATCCTGCGGAAAGCCAAACAGGCCCGTCACCGTCGGAAGGGGAAATGACAGTGGCGACGGATAACCGACCGGGCTGCCGTAGGCGATCACGGTCGGGGTGCCGGTCTCCGTCCAGCCCGGTATGGTCACCCCGCTGTAGCCCGACCCGGAGGGATCGGCTATTTCGAAGCCCGGGTTGACCAGCAGGTTCTGGCTCATCAGCGACGCGTCAACGCTGACCGGGGCAACCGGATCGAGGCTGTTGAACCAGCTGACGAGCTCGGTGTCCAGCTGCGGACCCAACACACTGCTGACCGAGTCCTGCTCCAAGAACCCGGTGATCGCATTGAGGACCTGGTCGATGATCACGTCGAACTCATCGGCCTGGGCTTCGGGCGCCGCCAGCAGCCCCAGCCCCACCGCGGAGTACACGCTGGCCGCGGTCACCCCCACCGCGCGCCAACCGCGGCGTGCGGTCCCCTTCCGGGTAGCCAGTTTTGCCGTCCTGGGACGGCCATGAGCCATGGCCCAATCGTCCTCAGCTGCCGCCAAGCAGGCAAGCAGCGCCGAGTTACCAGATTGTTACGTTTTTCGGGACGTCAACGGCTGGATCAGCCGCCGAACAGATAGTTGAGGTCGAAGCTCGGGGTGTTCGCGATCAGGTCGGCCATGTTGGCCCACTGCTGGGCCGCCTGCGCGCTCAGTTCGGTCGGCCAGTCGCTGTTGCCGCTCAGGATCACCGTCGCCAGGTCGTCGCGGGCGTTGAGCAGACCGGACAGGATGCTGGTGTTCGGGTTGAACAGCGCGTCGTTGAGGGCAGTGACCAGCATCTGCGGCATCACCACCGCCATAGCGGTCTGGGCCAGCGCCAGCGTGATCGGCAGGGTGATGTCGCTGGTCAGCACCGGCAGGGCATTCCACACCGAGGTCAGGCTTTCCATCGGGTGCTCGAAGACGCTGCGCATGACCGCATCCCAGTCCGGGCTCAGCGCGTCGGTGAACCGCAGGTCGATCGGAGTGAAGGGCTGGCTGCCGAACACCGACTCGAAGTCCTCCTTGCCCATTAGGGCCGACAGCGCGTTCAGCTCAAGATGCTGCAGCACCCACGCGGGCTGGGCGTGGATCCGCGACACATCCAGCGCGTAGTCGTAGGAGAACACCCGTCGGGCCATGTCGGCGGCGAACTCTTCGGGGCTGACGGTCGGCGTGTCGGTGGGCAGGTACTGGTCGATGTCGTCAATCGACACCACGTGCGTCTCCACACCCAGGCCGAGCGCGTCGGCACGATCGGTGACGTTCTCGAAGCGCGCGAAGATCTCACCTGTGCTGAGTCCGCCGGTGTCGAGCCAGTTGGCCACGCCCGGATTCGTCGCGCTCACAACGTAATAGGTGTAGCCGTCATCGGCATGGTAGGTGGTGGTGTTGTTGAGGGTGGTCTGGGCCATCACATAGGGCAGCGCACCACCGTATACGTTCATCAGCTCGATGCCGCTGTAGGCCGCCTCGACGGTCGGCACCTTCAGGATCAGCGCCTCACCGGGATCCAGATCCCAGTTGCCGCCGGTGACGACCGCGGACTCCAGACCGACTCCGTAGCTGGTCTCCGGCGCCAGCGTCATCATCGTGTTGGCGGGCACCTCCATGCCCACCGAGGCCCCACCTTCGATGCTGCGCTGGTTGAACGGGACGACGATCTGGGCGAAGGCGCTGAACAGCATGTTCAACACGTCGTCGACGGAGCCGATGTTGGCCGGCCCGCTCGGCACGTCGGTTCCACCCCCCTCCGTGGGGAAGAAGCCGCCGGCGGGGATGGAGAAGAACGGCGGGCAGTCGGCGACACACTGCAGGCTGATGTTGCCGGGCCCCTTGGCCCAGTCGCCCATCATGTCGCGGATCAGCAGGGACGCGGCGCCGCCGACGGTGGCGTCCGTGGAATCCAGGAAGTTGACGGCGCCGGCCGGCGCTTCGGGTCCGATGTAGACGGTGAAGTTGCCGTTGGCGTCGACCACCAGGCCGTGGTTGAGTTCCAGATCCTCGATGGTGTGGGCGGTGGCACCGGTGACGGCCGTGGTGCTGATCGACAAGTGCTCGGTTCCCCCGCCGAGGGTTCCGGTGAGCTTGTACGTCGCGCCGGGCGCCAGCCCCGCGGTGACGTGGTAGTAGATGTCGGGGGTGAAGTAGTCGAAGTATTGGCGAGAGTCGGCGACATTGCCGGCGACCACTTCGGGCGATTGGAAGAACACCCCGTTGAACAGCTCGGTGACCCGCGACAACCCGGTGGTGATCAGTTCGTAGTTGGTGTTCTGCAACATCGTCATCAGCGTGTCCGCGTCGCCGGGTGAGGCGTAGGGCAGGGACAGGTCATTGGCGACGGCTTGCTTCATGGCAGCGAGCAGGTCATCGAGTGCCTGCTGATATCCCGCGGTCAATGCCACCGCGGGTGCGGCGCTGCCAGCAGTGACCAACGGAGTGCCCACCACCATCGACAGCGCGCTGCCGACTGCTGCTGCGGCGATCCCGAACCGCCGGGCCTGACTCCGAGAAGAGCGTGTCGATTCGGCGCTCCCGGTCAGGTCCACGGCCGCTCTCCTCACATTGGTTAACTATTTACTCGACCTATTGACGGTTAAATCTCATTCGGACCATACGTGCGGGCAAGACTGTGTGCAATAGCCCGCCCGCAAACTGCAGGGGGTAGGTTGCCCTGCATGTGGAAGCGGTGGGTTTCTACGTTCGGCCTAGCGGCACTGGCACTCTCCGGCTGTGGACTGACGGTGACCAAAGCCGGCCCGGACCCGCTGACGCACCAGGCCCGCAGCACCCCGAACGGCATGGTGTTGGTGACACCGGACAACTTCGTGCGGGCCGTCACCGACCAGGAATTCACCAACGTCGTCAACGAGAACGGCTTCGGCCGTTTCTTCCACATGCGTGATGTCACCACGATCGACCGGCAGCTGGTGGTGCGGCCCAACCGGGACACCTTGTATTCCGCGGCGGTGTTCGACTCGCAGGCCGCGCCGGTGACGATCACGCTGCCCGATCCGGGTGAGCGGTACATGTCGGCGCAGGTGATCAGCCAGGACGAGTACGTCACCGACATGTTCTACGGCAGCGGCGAACACACGCTCGATCAACGGCAGGTCGGCACCCGTTACGTCATGGTCACTGTCCGCATCCTGGCCGACCCCAAGGATCCGGCGGATCTGGCCACGGCACGCGGCTTGCAGGACCAGATCACGGTGGCCCAGGAGAACTCGGGCAGCTTCGATGTGCCGCGGTGGGATCCGGTCAGCCAGAAGAAGGTCAGCGACGCGCTGCTGGAGTTGGCCGAGACCATTCCAGACACCCGGGGCATGTTCGGCACCTTGGCCGACACCGACCCGGTGCGGCATCTGATCGGGGCCGCTGCGGCCTGGGGCGGCAACCCCGAGACCGACGCGCTGTACCTCAATGTCACCCCGACCCGCAACGACGGCCACACCGTGTACCGGCTGACCGTCAAAGACGTTCCGGTGAAAGCCTTCTGGTCGGTCAGCGTCTACAACAAGAACGGCTACTTCACCGAGAACCCGCAACAGGCCTACTCGGTCAACGACATCACCGCGACGAAGGCAGAGGACAACTCGGTCACCGTGCAGTTCGGCGGGTGCACGGCCAGCAACACGCCCAACTGCCTGCCGATCACCCCGGGATGGAACTACCTGGTCCGGCTCTACCAGCCCAAGCGGGAGATCCTCTCCGGCAAGTGGGTTTTCCCCGAGGCGCAACCGCTTGAGACGGCCGGCCCGGATACCCGGCCAGCTCCACCACCTCCCACTCCGGCACGGCCGCCACGCTGAATGTCGATGACGCGGCATGCCTACTTCGCGTACGGGTCCAACCTGTGCGCACAGCAGATGGCGCGCCGCTGCCCCGAGGCGTGCGATCCCCGCCCGGCGGTGCTGGCCGACCACGATTGGCTGATCAACCAGCGCGGGGTCGCCACCGTTGAGCCGTTCCCGGGTTCGCGGGTGCACGGGGTGCTGTGGCGGGTGTCCGATCGCGACCTGGCCGCGTTGGACAGCGCCGAAGGTGTGCCGGTGCGCTACCGCCGTGATCGGCTGACGGTGCACACCACCGACGGGTCAGCGCCGGCGTGGGTGTATATCGACCATCGGGTGCAGCCTGGTGCGCCGCGGGACGGCTACCTGGAACGCATCATCGGCGCGGCCGGCCAACATGGGCTGCCCCCGGCGTGGATCGAGTTTCTCCGCCGCTGGGATCCGGTCCAGTGGCCGCTGCGCACCCCACCCGGCAATGACGCGGCGCCCCAGTCACTCTCGGAACTGTTGGCCGACCCCGGGGTCATCGAGGAGAGCCACCTGCGGTCGCGCTTCGGATTCCTGGCCGTTCACGGTGGGGGTCTGGAGCAGATGACCGACGTGATCGCCGACCGCGCCGCCGAGGCCGCCGACGCATCGGTGTACCTGGTGCGGCATCCCGATGGGTATCCGCGCCACCTGCCCTCGGCCCGCTACCTCGCCGCGGAGTCGGCACGGCTTGCCGAGTTCCTCGACCATGTCGACGTCGTGGTGTCGCTGCACGGGTACGGCCGGATCGGGCGCAGCACGCAGCTGCTGGCCGGGGGCTGCAACCGCCGGCTGGCCGCGCACGTCGCCCGATGCCTCGATCTGCCGGGCTATCAGGTGATCACCGATCTGAACGCGATCCCGGTCGGATTGCGGGGCCTGCACCCGGCGAATCCGGTGAATCAAGTGCGGGGCGGCGGGACCCAGCTGGAACTGTCGCCGCGGGTGCGGGGCATCAGTCCTCGCAGCCAGCCGCCCGGCGCGGACGGCCTGTCGCCGGTGACGTCGGCGCTGGTGCGTGGCCTGACGGCCGCGGCCCGCACCTGGGCTAGGTAGGAGGTAGTTGGTGGACAAGCAGTTTCGCTTCGGTGTGGGTTTGCATTCGATCCGGTCGGCGGCCGGGCTGGCCGAGATGGCTCGTCGCATGGAGGAATTCGGCTTCGATGTGCTCCACGTGCCGGATCATCTCGGTGCTCCGGCCCCCTTCCCCGCCCTGGTGGCGGCCGCGGCGGCCACCACGACGATCCGGCTGGGCACCTACGTGCTCAACGCCTGCTTCTACAAGCCGGCGCTGCTGACCCGCGACATCGCCGACACCGATCTGCTGTCCGGGGGCCGACTGGAGGTCGGACTGGGTGCCGGCTATGTTCGCGCGGAGTTCGCGGCCGCCGAGTTGCCGTTCCCCAGTGCCGCCCGGCGCATCGAGTACCTGGAGCACGTGACAACCTATGTGGCGACTCACCAGCCTCGGGTACCGATCCTGATCGCCGGCAGTGGCGATCGGCTGCTTACGGTGGCCGCCCGGCACGCCGACATCGTGGGCCTGACCGGGTCGCGGGTAGCCGACGCGGAAGACCCATTGGCAGAACGCATCTCCTTTGTCCGCGCGGCTGCCGGTGATCGGTTCGATGCCCTGGAACTGAACCTGGCCATAACGGCCGTGCCGACCGACGCCTCCGGGATTCCCGACCTCACGCTGACTCGCCAGTTCGCCCCGACCCTGTCGAACCAGGAGCTGCTGGCCATGCCCGCCGTGTTATCCGGGTCACCGCGCGAGATGGCCGACACGTTGCGCGACTACCGCCGCCGGTACGGGTTGAGCTATTTCACGGTCCAGCAGAATCACGCCGCAGCTTTCGCGAAAGTCATTGCCGCGCTGCGCTGACCGGCTAACGGCCGGCGGGCCAGCCAGCCAATGCCAGGTCGGCCAGTGCGTGCAGATCCGCGCGGTCTGCTCCGCTGCGCGCCTGGATCGCGATGCCCTGACAGACCGCGGCAATCCAACGCGCGAGCACCACGGTGTCCACGCCGGACAGTTCGCCGTCGGCCACCGCGCCGTCGAATCGCTCGGCGATCCGGTGCACCGTGGCCTCACGCATCTCGGCGGTTCCCGGTCCACTGTCGAGCGTCAGGCAACCACGCGGACCGCTGCTAGACGTTTCGGCCGCGCCGTGCACCAGCGCTTCGGCAACGCCGCGGGCGCTCGGCATCGCCAACGCGTCCATGACATAACCGCCCTGCCCGGCGAGGTAATGCTGGACCGCCCGCTCGTACAGCTTCTGTTTGGAGCCGAACTCCGCGTAAATGCTGCGGCGATTGGTGTTCGTCGCCGCCGCGATGTCTGAGATCGAGACGCCGTCGAAGCCGCGCGCCCAGAACAGCGTCATCGCCTGGTCCACGACCTGATCGGGGTCGAATTCCCGGGGCCGCCCCACCGCCATCGCACACCCCACCCTTCCTGTGATGTCGCTCACAGCAGGAATGCAGCTCCCGCAATCCCCGCTTGACCTCAGCATACTTAGTAACATTTCGGTTCGTAATTGTCTGGAGGCGACGACATGAGCACAGCAACCCTGACCGGACGGCGCGCGCTGGTCACCGGAGGTTCGCGCGGAATCGGCCGGGAGACGGTACGGCGGTTGGCCGCCGATGGAGCCGCCGTGGCCTTTACCTATTCGGCCTCAGCGACCGATGCCGAGAAACTCGTCGCCGAAGTCGCCGCCAACGGCGGTAAGGCCGTTGCGATCAAGGCCGACTCGGCCGATCCCGCCCAGATCACGGCCGCAGTCGAGCAAGCTGTCGCCGAACTCGGCGGCTTGGATGTGCTGGTGAACAACGCTGCGGTTGCTCATATTGCCCCGATCGATGAGTTTCCGGCCGAAGAGTACGACCGTCTTGTGGCGGTCAACATCGGCGGAATGTACTGGGCGGTGCGCAGCGCGGTGAAGCACCTGGGCGAAGGCTCGCGGATCATCAACATCGGCAGCATCAACGCCGATAAGATCCCGGTCCCCGGATTGTCGGTATACGGCATGACCAAGGGCGCAGTGGCCTCGTTCACCCGGGGGCTTGCCCGCGATCTCGGTCCGCGGGGCATCACCGTCAACAACGTGCAGCCCGGTCCCATCGATACTGATGCCAATCCCGACAACGGTGGCGAGTTCCCGGAGGGCCTGAAGAAGGTGATGGCACTGGGGCGCTACGGGCAGGTGAGCGACGTCGCCGCCATCGTGAGCTTCCTGGCGGGCCCGGAGTCCGGCTACGTCACCGGTGCGAACTGGAACGTTGACGGCGGATTCACCGTGTAGCCCGCGATCGTGCGGCCGACACCAGCGCCCACACCGAACAGGCCAGCGCGCCGGTCACGGCCACGGCCCCGATGTAGATCCCATACCCGGCGATGATCGGCGCGACCACGTTCAGCCGGTAGTACCACACCCCCAGCCCTGCGATAGCCAGTGAGATCAGCACGGCGGCAACCGATGCCAGCCTGGTGAACAGTCCCCGGCCGATCATCGCGCCGGTCACCAGCAGGACGGCCGCTAGCAGCACGATCAGCTGACCGACGCCGAAGCGCGGTGGCAGCGCGATGCTGCCGACACTGCCGCCGATCGCATTGGCGCGCCCGCCGCCGTTGGCCGAGGTGGTCAGCCATGGCAGCCACGTACTGACCGACAGGATCACGGCGAACAGCGCGATGAGCCAACCGGGACGCGAGCGGGTCATGTTGTGACACTAACCGGCATCGACGAGCTCACCGCGGCGCGGCATCGCCCATGTCCGGGTCACGCCGAGCCGCGCCAGGAAGGCGTCGTCGTGACTGACCACGATGAACGCTCCGCGGTAGCCGGCCAGCGCGTCGACCAGCTGATCCACGCTGGCCAGATCGAGGTTGTTGGTGGGTTCATCGAGCAGCAGCAGCTGCGGCGGCGGGTCCGCGAGCAGCAGCTGAGCCAACGCGACGCGGAACCGCTCCCCGCCGGACAGCGTGCCGACCGGCCGGCCCACACAGTCGGCGTCCAAAAGGAACCGGGCGAGTTGGGCGCGCACGGCCCGCGGCTCGCGACCGGATATCGCCGACACGGCATCGAATGCGGACACCGTGTCATCGAGATGATCCAGCCGCTGCGGAAGATAGCCGACCCGGTCGGTCTGCAGCCGTCCGCCCGCACCGCTCAGCAGCGCTTCGAGCAGTGAGGTCTTGCCGACCCCGTTCGGGCCGTCCAGGGCGATGCGTTCTGGTCCCGCCACGATGATCGGCCCGTCGACGCCCGGCAACTCGGCCAGCCGGCGGCTAGCCGGCACGTCCGGGTCCGGCAGGTCGACGCGAATGTGTTCGTCGTGGCGGACCCGGGCGGATGCGGCATCGGATTCGGCTTGCGCGTCGCGCACCCGGCCATCGAGCTGGCCGCGCAGCTTGCCTGCCGAAACCTGCGCGTTGGAGCCCCATTGGTTCATCACGATCTTCGGGGCGCGCTTGTTCTGACGGGCGACCTGGGCCGTGCGGTTGCGTCGGGCGAGTTTCGTCTCGGCGTCAACGCGCTGGCGCTTCTCGATCTTGACCACCTGTTCTGCGGTGCGGGCGGCCGCCCGGGCGGCGGCCTGCTCGGCGTCCAGGTGCGCCCGCCAGGCGCTGTAGGGCCCCCCGAAGGAACTCAGCCGCCCGTCGTACAGCTCGGCGATGCTGTCCATCTGCTCCAGCAACGCGGTGTCATGACTGGCCACGATGAGCGTGCCCGGCCACGATCCGACCAGCTGCGCCAACCGCTCACGGCCGACCCGGTCGAGATTGTTGGTCGGTTCGTCGAGCAGGGTGATCGGGGCGGCCGCCAGGCGCAGACCGGTCAACGCCACCAGCATCGCCTCGCCGCCGGACAACGTGCCGGCGCGCCGATCCAGGTCGGCCGAACCCAGCCCGATCGGCCGAAGTGCGGCGTCAGCGCGAGTTTCGATGTCCCAGTCATCGCCGAGGACCTCGAAGTGCGCCTGGTCGGCATCACCGCGTTCGATCGCGCGCAAGGCGGCGAGTTGTGCAGCAACGCCGAGCAATTCGGCGATCGACGCACCGACGTCGAGGGTGAGCAGCTGCGGCAGGTAGGCCACCTCGCCGGCCGTGGCGATGCGCCCGGTTGAGCACGCGAGCTCCCCGGCGATCAGGCGCAGCAGGGTGGACTTGCCGGCTCCGTTGACTCCGACCACGCCGGTGCGGCCGGTGCCGAACGAACCGCTGACGCCGGCCAGCGCGGTGCTGCCGTCGGGCCAGCTGAAGCCGACCTCGGTCAGGGTGACAACGGAACTGACGTCAGCAACGGGTTTGGACATGAGGTCTCCGGAAGGGTCAGCGGGGGCGCTGACAACCGGGACGCGACTACGGCGATTCGTCGGTGATCAGCGCGCGGACAGCGGCGCGAGACCGGCGATGCCTGTCATTCTCCAGACCTCCTGTGCGGGAACGTCCGCCACCCTAGCCGCGAGATGACGGGGTGCGCAACCGATTAAGCCGGCGCGAAAACCGCGACGAACTTCTGCAGCGACTCGTTGATGTCGCTCTTCAGCGCGGCAGCCACCAGCATGCCGATCGGGCCGAACAGCGCCGGCCCGCCCAGATGGACGTCGAAGCTGACCTTGGAGCCGTCGCCGACCGGGGTGACCTTGGCGAGCAGCTTGATCTTGACGCCGCCCTTGCCGTCCCCGTTGAGGGTCATCCCGGTCGGGGGCTTGTAGTTCACGATCGTCCACTTGATCCGGTTGGGCATGCCCTTGACTTCGACGATCGACTCGAGCGTCGTGCCCTTCTCCAGGGTCTCGGGCAGTGCGCTGCGCCACACCCGGTGGATGGTCAGCCACTCTTTGTAGCGCGACAGATCCGAGGCGTGTGCCCAGGCCTCCTCGGGAGGCAGTGGGACGTCGATGGATCCGGAGAGCTTGGCCATGTCGTGCTTTCCCCTTGTGTCACGGTTTATCGCTGGGTCATTGTGGTCGTTGCCGGCTCCCGCCACAACTTGGGCCGCTCACCGAGCATCGCGCCGCGCACCCACCAGATCGCCTCGATGGCGGCGGCACCGAGGGCCCCGACGCCGAGCGCCAGCGACGTCAGCGCGACGTTGGAGGGGTCCAGCAGGAACTTCTCCCGCGCCAACGGGATCGCGAAGATGCCCACATAGGCCAGGCCGCAGCAGATCACCAGCGTCAGCCGCCACCACTGATAGGGCCGCGCCACCACGGCCAGCACCCACCCGGCGGTGGTCAGCAGCGTGATCAGGGCGGTGGTGGACGCCTGGATCTGCTGTACGGCGGTGGCTTCACTGCCGCGATAGGCCAGCAGGTAGGAGCTGAAGGTGGCGACCCCCACCACCAGGCCGGCCGGCAGCGCCCCGCTCATCACCCGCCGAACAAATCCCGGGTGTGCCCGTTCGTTGTTCGGCGCCAGCGACAGGATGAACGCCGGGATGCCGATGGTGAACCAGGCGGCGATCGTGACGTGGATCGGCTGGAACGGATACAGCAGCGGCTTGGTGCCGAACAGCGCCGACGCCAGCCCGACCAGGCCGACCAGCAGGGCGAGCAGCACCGAATACACCGTCTTGGTCAAAAACAGGTTCGCCACGCGTTCGATGTTGCCGATCACCCGGCGTCCTTCGCCCACCACATAGGGCAGCGTGGCGAACTTGTTGTCCAGCAACACGATCTGCGCCACCGAGCGCGCCGCGGAGCTGCCCGCGCCCATTGCGACACCGATGTCGGCGTCTTTGAGCGCCAGCACGTCGTTGACGCCGTCACCGGTCATGGCCACCGTGTGGTCGCGGGCCTGCAAGGCATGCACCATGGCCCGCTTCTGATCCGGGCGCACTCGGCCGAAGACGGTGTGTTCCTCCAGCGCGCCGGCCAGCCGGTCCGGCTCGGTCGGCAGCTGGCGGGCGTCCATCGCGCCCCCCGACAATCCCAATTCCTCGGCCACCGCGCCCACCGAGACCGCGTTGTCGCCGGAGATCACCTTCACCGTGACTTCTTGTTCGGCAAAATAATCCAGCGTGGCACGGGCATCGGGCCGCACCTTCTGCTCCAGCACCACCAGCCCCACCGGGGTGACCTGCCCGGGTGCGTCGGGGTGGTCGACGGGCCGGTCACTGGACCCCAGCAGCAGCACCCGCAGGCCGCGCGCCCCGATCCGCTCGGCCTGTTCGGCGGCCGCCGATGACGGGTCGAGCAGGACGTCGGGGGCCCCGATCACCCAGTCGCCGTGGTCGGAGAACGACACGCCGCTCCACTTGGTGGCCGATTTGAACGGCGCGCAGCCACTTGACGTCCAGCCCGGCGATGTCGGGAACGCCTCGGCGATCGCCTGGATGCTGGCGTTGGGACGGGCGTCCTCGGCGGCCAGCGCGGCCAGGGCCTCGTGTACCGGAAGTCCTTCGGCGCCGGGAAGTTCGGTGACGTCAGCCACCCGCATCCCGTTCTCGGTCAGGGTGCCGGTCTTGTCGGCGCAGACGACGTCGACGCGGGCCAGGCCCTC
Organism: Mycobacterium sp. NGS16; assembly: GCF_059813225.1. Taxonomy (NCBI): domain Bacteria; kingdom Bacillati; phylum Actinomycetota; class Actinomycetes; order Mycobacteriales; family Mycobacteriaceae; genus Mycobacterium; species Mycobacterium sp. NGS16. Next base: position 344,904 of record NZ_JCALEE010000003.1, on the reverse strand, counting down.
GATCGCGGGCAGTTCCTGTACCAGGCACTGCCGCCGCCCGAGGCGCACCACCCCCACCGCGAACGCCAGCGACGTCATCAGCACCAGGCCCTCGGGAACCATCGGCACCAGCGCCCCGACCATTGCCAGCACCGAGGCGCGCCAGCCCACGTCGGTGGTGAACAGCTGGGTGTAGATGATCAGCAGGCCGGCCGGGATCAGCAGGTAGGTGATGAATTTCAGGATCTGGTTGATGCCATTGCGCAGTTCGGATTTCACCAGGGTGAACTTGCTGGCCTCCTCGGCCAGTTTGGCCGCGTAGGCCTCGCGGCCGACCCGGGTGGCCCGGTAGGCACCGCTTCCGGAGATCACGAAACTGCCCGACATCACCGGATCGCCGATGCTCTTGCCGACCGGGTCGGCCTCACCGGTCAGCAGGGACTCGTCGACCTCCAGATCGGCCACCTCGACGACGTCGCCGTCGACGACGATCTGGTCACCGGGGCCGAGTTCGATGACATCGCCGAGCACCACTTCCCGGGCGGGCAGCGGCACCGTCCCGGATTGCCTGCGCACCAAGGGTTTGGCCTGCCCGACGATGGCGAGCTTGTCCAGCGTCTGCTTGGCCCGGATCTCCTGCACCATGCCGATGACGCTGTTGAAGACGATGAGCAGTCCGAACAGCCCGTTGATCAGTGATCCGGTGGTGACCACGATGGCCAGCAGCACGCCCAGGATCGCGTTGATCCGGGTGAAGACGTTCGCCCGGATGATCTCGCGCACACTGCGTGCGGCGCGCACCGGGATGTCGTTGGTCTGTCCCTGCGCAACCCGCTGCGCGACTTCGGCGTCGGTGAGCCCGGCCGCGCTCTGCGTGACGGTCAAGGCCGCCACCACGGCGCGACGTCGTTGGCGCCCAGCCGGATCCGCTCGCCGGGTTCATACGGCGGTCCCAGCTTCGGCTCTCCTCCGTCGAGCCTCACTGAACCGCCGGGTCTCGGAACCGCCACGGCGACACCGGCTTCGGCGGCGGCGGCCAGCAGCCGTTCCACCGGCTCGTCCCACCGGTGCGGCGCCAGCCGGAACGTGCACCAGTGGATCGGCACCAGCGCGCCGCCCTTGACGTCGAGGTGGGCCCGGACGGCCTCCTCGGGGTTCATGTGCACGTCCGGCCAGGCGGTGTTGTAGGCGCCGATCGGCAGCAGGGTCACGTCGAACGGGCCGTGCTCGGCGCCGATCCGGCTGAAGCTGCCGGTGTAGCCGGAGTCGCCGCCGAAATACACCCGGTGGTGAGGTCCGGCGATCACCCACGACGCCCACAGGGTCAGGTTGCGGGTCAGGAACCGGCCGGAGAAGTGCCGGGCCGGGGTGCAGGTCAAGGTCAGTTCGCCGAGCGTGGTGTGCTCGTCCCAGTCGAGTTCGACGACCCGGTCCGAGGGGATGCCCCACGCCCGCAGGTGCGCGCCTACCCCCAGCGGGACGACGAACGGTGCCCGCTGGCTGCGGGCGAGCGCTGTGATGGTGTCGATGTCGAGATGGTCGTAGTGGTCGTGGCTGACCACGATCGCGTCGACCGCCGGCAGTGCCGCCAGCTCGACCGGCGGTGGGTGCAGCCGCCGGGGGCCGACGGCGTCCGACGGCGAGCAGCGGTCGCTCCACACCGGGTCGGTCAAGACCCGGTAGCCGTCGACTTCGACCAGCGCCGTGGCGTGGCCCAGCCAGGTGATCGCCAGCGGTTCGGCGGCGCCGGTGAAATCGGGGACCGCCAGTGGCACCGGGGCCGCGGGCCGGGCCGCGCCGCGATCGGCGAACAACTCCCGCAGCATCAGGCGCTGTTGTTCGCGATCCATGTTGACGACCGCGACCGGTTCGATGTTGTGGAAGACCCCGTCGCGGTAGTGCGGCGAGCGGGCGGCCACCGCCTCAATGACGTGCGGCGCGGCACCGAGTGCCCCGGAGGTGCCGCGCAGCGCGCGAAGCGTCCAGCCGCCGACGGCCAGGGAGGCCGTGCCCGCCACCAGCCGAAGTGCTCCGCGCAACATCACCGCGCCTCCCGCTAGGCGCCCTGGAACTTCGGCGGCCGCTTCTCGATGCGCGCCATCTGGGCTTCGATGACGTCCTGGCTGGCCCAGGCCCGGTCGAACAGTTCTTTGTGGATCGGTTCCTGCTCCTGCAGGGCACCGTCGTCGTTGAGCACCCGTTTGGCGTGCTGCAGCGCCAGCGGCGCCAGCCCGGCGATCTCGTGCGCCCAGGCCTGCGCGTCGGCCACGGTGCCGATCCGGTTGACCATGCCGGTCAGCAGCGCCGTCTCGGCGGTCAGCTTCTCGGCGGTCAGCAGCATGGCGCGGGCCCGTCCGTAGCCGGCCAGCGTCGAGAGCCGGCGGATGCTCCAGTTGTCCAGCGCCAGGCCGTACTTGGCGACCGGGAACTGGAAGTACGCCTCGTTTGTGGCGACCCGCAGATCGCAGACCATCGCCAGCTGCAGGCCGGCCCCGATCGCGGCGCCGTTGATCGCGCCGATCACCGGCACCGGCACGTCGCCGATGCTCTGGTGCAGCGCGCGCAGCTTGTCGGGGTAGTCGGCGGCGAACGCGTCGCCGGACAGGTCGGCGCCGGCGCAGAACACGGTGCCCTGCCCGGTCAGCACGATCGCCCGGACGTCGTGGTCGGCGGCGTCCACGATCGCCTCGCGCAGTTCGGTGACGAGCTGGGAGTTCAGTGCGTTGCGCCGCTCGGGGCGCTGCAACTCGATGGTGGTGACGGCTTCGTCGCGGGTAACACCGATCATGAGGTCCAAGCCTATTAGCCTGCTGTTGTGAGCCGGACCGGGGCCGACGAACTGCGCGAGGCGGTATTGGATCACGGCTCGTTCCTCAGCTGGGATGCCGCGCCGCTGCCGCTGCCGGTCAGCGACGATTTCGCCGCCGAGCTGGCCGCCGCCCGGGCCGCCACCGGCCGCGACGAGGCCGTCATCACCGGCGAGGGCCGGATCCACGGGCGGCGGGTCGCGGTGATCGCCAGCGACTTCGACTTCCTGGCCGGTTCGATCGGGGTGGCGGCCGCCGAGCGGATCACCTCGGCGATCCAGCGGGCCACCGCCGAGGGGTTGCCGCTGCTGGCATCCCCGAGTTCGGGTGGCACCCGGATGCAGGAGGGCACCGTCGCGTTCCTGCAGATGGTGAAGATCGCCGCCGCCGTCGAACTGCACAAGCGGGCCCACCTGCCCTATCTGGTGTACCTGCGCCACCCCACTACCGGCGGGGTGTTCGCTTCCTGGGGCTCACTCGGGCACATCACGCTGGCCGAGCCCGGGGCGCTGGTGGGTTTCTTGGGGCCGCGGGTCTACGAGCAGCTCTACGGCGCGCCGTTCCCGCCGGGCATCCAGACCGCGGAGAACCTGCAAGCGCACGGCGTGATCGATGGCGTGATCCCGGTGAAGTGGCTGCGGCGCACCTGCGCGCGGGCGCTCAAGGTGATCCTCGACGCCCCCGGCGGCGCACCTACACCACCGGCCCCCGAGCCGATTCCCGACGTGCCGGCGTGGAACTCGGTGTGCGCGTCGCGGCGCCCGGACCGGCCCGGCGTGGGATTCCTGCTGCGGCACGGCGCCACCGAGCGGGTCTTCCTGTCCGGCACCGGCAGCGCCGAACGCGGGGCCACCATGCTGCTGGCGCTGGCCCGCTTCGGTGGCCAGCCCGCGGTGGTGCTGGGCCAGCTGCGCGGCCCCGACCGCCTGACCGATCCGGTGGCGCTGCGCGACGCCCGCCGCGGCATGGCGTTGGCCGCGGGCCTTCGGCTGCCGCTGGTGCTGGCCATCGACACCCCGGGCCCCGCGCTGTCGGTGGAGGCCGAACAGGGCGGGCTGGCCGGGCAGATCGCGGCCTGCCTGGCGGAGCTGGTCACCCTCGAGGTGCCGACGGTGTCGGTGCTGCTGGGCCAGGGCAGCGGCGGGCCCGCATTGGCGATGGTGCCCGCGGACCGGGTGCTGGCGGCGTTGCACGGCTGGCTGGCGCCGCTGCCCCCCGAGGGCGCCAGCGCCATCGTGTTCCGCGACACCGCGCACGCCCCGGAGCTCTCAGACGCCCAGGGCATCCGATCGGCGGATCTGCAGGCGCACGGGATCGTCGACGTGATCGTGGCCGAGCACCCGGATGCCGCCGCGGAGCCGATCGACTTCGCCAAGCGGATGTCGGCGGCCATCGCCGCCGAGTTGCACGCGCTGCGCGGGGTGCCTGACGAGGCGCGGCTGGCCGCCCGGCTGGAGCGCTACCGGCGGATCGGGCTGCCGGGTTAAGCCAGCGACCGCTGCCAGGCCTCGTGCAGGGCGGCGTAATGCCCCTCGGCGCGGATCAGCTCGGCCGGCGGTCCGTCCTCGACGACGGCGCCGCCCTCGATCACCAGCACCCGGTCGGCGATCTCGACCGTGGAGAGCCGGTGAGCGATCACCAAAGCGGTGCGGTCGGCCAGCACGCTGCGCAGCGCCTGCTGCACCATCCGCTCACCGGGGATGTCCAGCGCCGAGGTGGCCTCGTCGAGGATCAGCACCGCCGGGTCGGCCAGGAACGCGCGGGCGAAGGCGACCAGCTGCCGTTGGCCCGCCGAGAGCCGGCCGCCGCGCTTGGCCACGTCGGTGTCATAGCCGTCGGGCAGCTCCGCGATGAACGCCTCGGCGCCCACCCGCGCCGCGGCCGCAGCCACCTCGGCGTCGGTCGCCCCGGGACGGCCGAAGCGGATGTTGTCGGCCAGCGTCCCGGAGAACAGGAAGTTCTCCTGGGTGACCATCACCACGTGCCGGCGCAGCTCGGCCTGGGTGAGGTGGCGCAGGTCGACCCCGTCGAGCGTCACCGAACCCGAGGTCGGGTCATAGAACCGGGCGATCAGCTTGGCGATGGTCGTCTTGCCGGCGCCGGTGCTGCCGACCAGCGCCACGGTCTGGCCGGCCGGGATCTGAAGCGACAAACCCGCCAGCACCGGCGCATCGGCGGAGTAGCTGAAACCCACCTGGCGCAAGGCGATCTCGCCGCGCACCTGGCCGAGGGCGGCCGGGGTGTGCGGGTCGGCCACCGCGGGCGTTTCGGCGAGGACCCCGGCCAGTTTCTGCAGCGCCGAGGTCGCCGAGGAGAAGGTGTTGAGGAATTGGGTGATCTCCTGCATCGGTTCGAAGAACATCCGCAGGTAGAGCAGGAACGCGGTGAACGTGCCGATCGTCATGTGCCCGTGCAGGACTCGCCAGCCGCCGTAGAGCAGCACCACCCCGGTGGTGAGGTTGCCGACCAGCTTGACGCCGGGGCTGAAGACGGCGACCAGTTTGAACGCCTTCTCGTTGACGGCACGGTAACGGTCGGCGACGGCTGCGAAGATCTGCTGGTTGCGGGCTTCGCGGCGGTAGGCCTGCACCGCTTTGATCCCGGTCATGGTCTCGACGAACTGCACGATCACCCGCGCGGCGTGTTCCCGGACCGCGGTATAGGTCTTCGACGACTCAGCCCGGAACCAGCGCAGCAGCGCGACCAGTGCCGGGAATGCACCCAGACACATCAGGCCCAGTCGCCAGTCCAGCACGACCAGCAGCACCGCGGTACCGGCCAGCGTGAGCGCGGCGCTGATCAGGCTGTCGAAGCCGCTCGTCAGCATCTCCTGGATCGCGTCGATGTCGTTAGTCAGCCGGCTGACCACCCGGCCCGAGGTATAGCGCTCGTGAAAGCCGATGTCGAGGCGCTGGAAATGGCGAAACACCCGCCGCCGCAACTCCAGCAGCACCCGCTGGCCGATCCGCCCCGACCATTGCAGAAACACCAGCCGGCTACTGGCCTGGGTGAGCACGACGGCCCCCAACGCGACCAGGATCACCGTCAGCATCCGGCTCGATCCGTCGCTGAGCGGCGGGATCCCGCGGTCGATCCCACGCTGAGTCAGCACCGGAACCGCAAGGCGGGCAGCGTTTTCCACCACGACGATCAACGCCAGCGCCACGACCGCGACGCGGTAGGGGCGCAGCAGTGACCACAGCAGGGCACGGGCGGCGGCGCGGCCCGGGTCGGCCGTCACCGCCGCGCCCAGTCGACGAGGTGTTCGGCGCCGTCGTCGAGTTCGTCGTCAGCGGCCAGCAGGTAGCGATACCGCGGCACGCTCGCCAACAGTTCGGCGTGGGTGCCGATCGCGCTGATGGCCCCGTCGGCAAGCAACGCCACCCGGTCGGCCAGCGCCACCGTGGAGGCCCGGTTGGCCACCACGATCCCGGTGATCGCCCCGTCCCGCAGCACCCGGCGCAGCGCCTCGGTCACGGCGGCTTCGGTGTGCACGTCCAGCGCTGAGAGGGTGTCGTCGAGCACCAGGATCGTCGGCGCCGCCACCAGCGCGCGGGCCAGCGACAACCGCTGCCGCTGCCCACCGGAGAGGCTCATCCCCTGCTCACCGATGCGGGTGTCGAGCCCGGCCGGCAGGTCATAGACGAAATCTGCCGACGCCACCTCGAGGGCGTGCGCCAACTCCGCGTCGCTGGCATCCGGCCGGCCGAGCCGCAGATTCTCGGCCACCGACATCGAGAACAGCGTCGGGTCGTCGAACGCGGTGATCACCGCCGAACGCAGCGCCGTCAGCGTCAGCGAACGGATATCCCGCCCACCGATGAGGATCTGCCCCTCGCACGCGTCGTAGAGCCGTGACAGCAGCATCGCCAGCACCGATTTACCCGATCCGGTGGCGCCCACCAGCGCGACGGTCTCGCCGGGCTCGACGGAGAGATTGACGCCGCGCAGCACCCAGCGGCCGTTGAAGCGGAACCCGACGTCGCGCAGCTCCAGGCGCCCGGACGGCGGCGCCGGATCGTCCCCGTCGGTGATCTCGACGGGCGCATCGAAGATCTCGGTGATCCGATCGGCGGCGGTCATCGCCTCCTGGGTGGCCGACAGCAGAAAGCCCAGCGACGACACCGGCCAGACCAGCGACAGCATCAAGGTGATGAACGCGACCAGGGTGCCCATCGTGACCAGGTGGTGCCCGGCCGCGAACGCACCGATCGCCAGCACCACGATCAGTGTCAGGTTGGGGATGACCTCCAGCAGCGTCCAGAACCTCGACGACACCACCACCTTGTCGATACCGAGGTCGCGCAGGGTCTTGGCTTGGGCGTCGAAGTGGGCGAACACGTGGTCCTCCCGGCCGAACGCCTTGATGGTGCGCAGCCCCAGCGCGGACTCCTCGACCACGGTCGCCACCTGGCCGGCCTGGTCTTGGGCGCGGCGCGACAGCCGGGTGTACTGGCGTCGGAAGTGCTGCACCGCCAGCGTCACCGGCACCATCGACACCGCGGCCACCACGCCCAGTGGCCAGTACAGCAGCAACAGAATGGTCGTCACCGCCACGATCTGCAGCGTGTTGAGCAGCAGGAACACCACCACGAACGACAGGAACCGGCGGATGGTGGCCAGGTCGTTCATGATCCGCGACAGCAGCTGCCCGGACTGCCAGCGGCCGTGAAACGTCATCGGCAGCACCTGCAGCCGGGCGTAGAGATCCTTGCGGAGGTCGGCTTCGACGCCCATGGTGGCGTGCGCGACCAGCCAGCGCCGCACCAGCCACAGCAGCGCCTCGCCGACCCCGAGCGCGGCGGCCGCCGTCCCCAGCAGCCACAGCCCGGGCTGGTCACGGTGGGCCACCGGCCCGTCGATGACGGCCTTGGTCATCAGCGGGATCGCCACGGTGGCGCCCAGGCTGACGACGGCCACCGTGATCATGGTGATCCACCGCGCCCGGTAGGGCCGCAGGTATGGCAGCAGGCTGCGCAGTGCGGAGGCCGGATTCACGCAATCGACCCTAGATCGGCGACGACGTGCGGCGCCCGACTTCGTCGCGCTTGCGATCGCCGCAAGAACCGCGCGGCGCCATCCCGCGCTTGGCGGCGACATTCAGGCAAAATGGCGACCATGAGCAACCCCGCCAACGCCGCTGCCTCCCCTCGAGTACTGGTCGTCGACGACGACTCCGATGTGCTCGCCTCGCTGGAACGCGGACTGCGGCTGTCCGGTTTCGAGGTGGCCACGGCGGCCGACGGCGCCGAAGCGCTGCGCAGCGCCAAGGAGGCCCGCCCGGACGCGATCGTGCTCGACATCAACATGCCGGTGCTCGACGGCGTGAGCGTGGTGACCGCACTGCGCGCGATGGGCGACGACGTGCCGGTCTGCGTATTGAGCGCCCGCAGTTCGGTCGACGACCGGGTCGCCGGTCTAGAAGCCGGCGCCGACGATTACCTGGTCAAGCCGTTCGTGCTCGCCGAGCTGGTGGCCCGGGTGCGGGCGATGCTGCGGCGGCGGGGGTCGTCGGCCAGCTCGTCGTCGGAGACCATCACCGTCGGCCCGCTGGAGGTCGACATCCCCGGCCGGCGCGCCCGGGTCAAGGGCGTCGACGTCGATCTGACCAAGCGGGAGTTCGACCTGTTGGCGGTGCTCGCCGAGCACAAGACCGCGGTGTTGTCGCGCGCCCAGCTCCTCGAGCTGGTCTGGGGTTATGACTTCGCCGCCGACACCAACGTCGTCGACGTGTTCATCGGCTACCTGCGGCGCAAGCTGGAAGCCGGCGGCGCGCCCCGGCTGCTGCACACCGTGCGCGGAGTCGGCTTCGTTCTGCGCACGCAGTGAGGACCACCATGAACGTCATGAACGCGCTGCGGCGCATCTTTGCCCGCACGCCCTCGCTGCGGACCCGGGTGGTGCTGGCGACCGCGATCGGCACCGCGATCGTGACGGTCATCATCGGCGCCATCGTGTGGGTCGGGATCACCAACGACCGCAAGTACTGGCTGGACCGCCGGCTCGACGAGGCGGCCGGTCTGACCGTCCCGCTGATCGGCCTGGGTGAGCTGCCCCGATCGGCCGGTGCCACCGATGCCGTGATCACCCTGCGCCGACCCACCGAGGTGACGTCGAACTCCGCGGTGGTGCTGCCGGAACTGGAGCCCGGCTACGCCGACACCGAGATCGACGGGGTGCGCTACCGGGTGCGGACGGTCGAGATTCCCGGGCCCGGCCCGCGGACACTGGCGGTCGGCGCCACCTACGACGCCACCGTCGCCGATACCAATAACCTGCACCGCCGGGTGTTGCTGCTGTGCACGTTCGCGATCGGCGCCGCCGCGGTGCTGGGCTGGCTGCTGGCCGCGTTCGCGGTGCGGCCACTGCGGCGGCTGGCCCAGCAGGCCCGGTCGATCGACGCCGGCGACGAGCGACCCGAGATCGAGGTGCGCGGCGCCACCGAGGCCGTGGAGATCGCCGAGGCGATGCGCGGCATGCTGCAGCGGATCTGGACCGAGCAGGACCGCACCAAAGAAGCGTTGGCCTCAGCGCGGGATTTCGCCGCGGTGTCCTCGCACGAGCTGCGCACCCCCCTGACCGCGATGCGCACCAATCTCGAGGTGCTGACCACCCTCGATCTGCCTGACGATCAGCGCAAGGAAGTTCTCAACGATGTCGTGCGCACCCAGACGCGGATCGAGGCCACCCTGTCGGCGCTGGAGCGGCTGGCCCAGGGGGAACTGTCCACGGCCGACGACCAGGTTCCGGTGGACATCACCGAGCTGCTCGACCGGGCGGCGCACGACGCGATGCGGGTCTTCCCCGACCTGAACGTCTCGCTGGTGCCATCGCCGACCTGCATCATCGTCGGGCTGCCGGCCGGCCTGCGGCTGGCGGTGGACAACGCGATCGCCAACGCGGTCAAGCACGGTGGCGCGACCCAGGTGCAGTTGTCGGCGGTCACCTCCCGCGCGGGCGTCGAGATCGCCATCGACGACAACGGCACCGGGGTTCCCGAGGAGGAACGCCAGGTGGTGTTCGAGCGGTTCTCCCGCGGGTCGACGGCCTCGCATTCGGGCTCCGGTCTCGGGCTGGCCCTGGTGGCACAGCAGGCCGGGCTGCACGGCGGCACCGCGTCGCTGGAAGACAGCCCGATGGGCGGGGTGCGGCTGATGCTGCGGCTGCCGCCGCCGCGCTGACTCAGCCGTCCCGGCGCGTCGAGTCCGGCTGCGCCGGCACCGTGACCCGCCGGATGCTGAAGGCGAAGGTCAGCAGCAGCCCGAGCGCAAAAGACAAGCCCATCAACCCGTAATGGACCCCGTGCATCAGCGGGTCCCAAGCTCAGCTGCGCCGGGTAGGTCCGCAATGGCATCCTCCCGGTTGGTGCGGCGAATCGACACAACGGTGAGTAGCCAGGCGATAGCCGAGCCCGCGACGAAGGCCAGCAGATACCACAGCCAGTGAATGACGAAATCCATTGAGAGTGCTCCTTAGCGGCCGTCGGGTGTGCTCATCGGGGCGGTGATGCCGGGGCCGGCACCGCATCAGGCAGCACCAGAATGTTGTTGGACAGCTCCAGGTTTGGCCACGCCGCCTTCGCGGCCGCCTCGACGGCGGATTTGACCGCGCCGGAGGCGGCGGTACCGATCAGCGTCACGGTGTCACCGTTGATTTTGAATCTGAAGTCCGGCATGGTCGACGCGGCCGTGAACACCGATGTCAGCGCGGCGATGTCGGGCACCTGGGCGCCAGGTTTGATGGTGAGGTTGTCGACCAGTTGGATCCGCTCGCCGTATGCCGCCTTGAGCATGTCGAACAGCCATGTCCGCGTAGCGATGTCGGACAACTCGCCGTTGACGGTGATGACATTGCCGTTGCGCAGAATCGACAATGGGGCGAACGATAGTCCCGACGGATCCACGGTGGGCACCGGTGGGGCGGCGACGCTGGATTCGGTGCTGTCGAGTTTCGAGCGATCCGCCATCCCGAGGCCGATCATCGCTAGTAGCAAGGGGATTACCGCCAGTGCCACGAGCCAGCCGGCGCCGGGAGGTCGCCGGTAAAAGCGCGATACCGAGCCTGGCATGGATCCTCCTTGAAGAGCGATAGGCACCTCGGTGTCCAAGTCACCGCGATCCTATGGGCTTCCGATTCGTCAGTGGAGGTCTTCAGCCGATCTTCGTGCTCTTATCGCGTCGCCGGCGAGCTGACCACGAGTTCGTTGAGGATCTCGGCCCGCGGCCAGGCGTCCTCGGCCGCGTCCGCCACGGCAGCCGCCTCTGGCGCCTTCGCCGCGGTGCCGGCCAGCGTCACGGTGTCACCGGTCATGCGGACGGTGAAATCGCCGATCACCGCAGCCGCTTCGAACACCGGAGCCGACACGGAGAAATCCGGTGCGGTGGCGCCCGGCGCCACGCGGAGCCGATCGATGACGGTGAGGTCCTCGGTCGAGGTGATCACCGCGTCCAACAGCGCCCGTTTGGCCGCCGGATCGGGCACGTCCCCGCTCAGCGTGATCTCGTTGCCGCGGCGGATGATCGACACCGGCGCCGCAGTGCCGGGATCAGTGCGGTCCGGTGAACCTTGTTGCGGCCCACAGCTGATCGCGCCGAACAGCACCGCAGCCAGCGCCGCCGTGACCCACCAGGCGCGCACTCAGCGGGTGCCGAGCAGATCGATCACGAAGACCAGGGTCTTGCCGGCCAGTTGATGTCCGGTGCCGGCCGGGCCGTAGGCCAGCTCAGGCGGGATCACCAATTGGCGCCGGCCACCGACCTTCATCCCCGGGATGCCGTCCTGCCACCCGGCGATCAGGCCGTCGAGCGGAAACTCCAAGGACTCACCGCGGTTCCACGAGCTGTCGAACTCTGCACCGGTGTCGTAGTCGACGCCCAGGTAGTGCACGTTGACCAGCGCCCCGGGCGCGGCCTCGGGTCCGTCTCCGACCACGATGTCGGAGATGACCAGTTCGGTCGGGGGCGGGCCGCTCGGAACGGTGATCTGGGGCTTGGCCGGGTTCGTCACGGCGGTTACCGCCCGCCGATGGTGACGTAGTCGCGTTCGGTGTAGCCGGTGTAGAGCTGACGCGGGCGGCCGATCTTGGAGTCGCCCTCGTCGTGCATCTCGCGCCAGTGGGCGATCCAGCCGGGCAGGCGGCCCAGCGCGAACAACACGGTGAACATCCGGGCCGGGAAACCGATCGCCCGATAGATCAGGCCGGTGTAGAAGTCGACGTTGGGGTAGAGCTTGCGCTCGATGAAGTAGTCGTCGGTCAGCGCCGCCTCTTCGAGGTCCTTGGCGATGTTGAGCAGTTCGTCGTCGCCGCCGAGCTTGCCGAGGATCTTGTCGGCCTGCTCCTTGACGATGCGCGCCCGCGGGTCGTAGTTCTTGTAGACCCGGTGACCGAAGCCCATCAGCTTGACGCCGTCTTCGCGGTCCTTGACCTTGCGGACGAAGTCGCCGACGTTGCCGTGCTCGTCGCGGATCTTCTCCAGCATCTCCAGCACCGCCTGGTTGGCACCGCCGTGCAGCGGGCCCCACAGCGCGTTGATGCCCCCGGAGATCGAGGTGAACAGGTTGGCCCGCGAGGAACCGACCAGCCGCACCGTCGACGTCGAGCAGTTCTGCTCGTGGTCGGCGTGCAGGATGAACAGCATGTCGAGGGCCCGGACCACCTCGGGGTCGACCTCGTAGGGCTCGGCCGGCAGGCCGAAGGTCATCCGCAGGAAGTTCTCCACCAAGGTCAGCGAGTTGTCCGGGTACAGGAACGGCTGCCCCTCGGACTTCTTGTAGGCGTAGGCGGCGATGGTGGGCAGTTTGCCCAGCAGCCGGATGGTCGACACCTCGACCTGCTCGTTGTCGGACGGGTCCAGCGAGTCCTGGTAGTAGGCCGACAGGGCGTTGACCACGCTGGACAGCACCGGCATGGGATGCGCGTTGCGCGGGAAGCCGTCGAAGAACCGCTTCAGATCCTCGTGCAGCATGGTGTGCCGCTGGATCTTGCCGGTGAAGGTCGCCAGCTGCTCGGCGGTCGGCAGTTCGCCGTAGATCAACAGGTAGCTGACCTCGATGAAGGTGGACTTCTCGGCGAGCTGCTCGATCGGGTAGCCGCGGTAGCGCAGGATGCCGGCGTCGCCGTCGATGTAGGTGATGGCGCTCTTGACCGGCGAGGTGTTGGCATAGCCGTTGTCGAACGTGGTGTATCCGGTCTTGGCGAGCAGCGAACCGATGGCCAGGCTGTCGGAGCCCTCGGTGGCGTGGACGATCGGCAGCTCCAGCTCGCCTCCCGGGTACTTCAGGGTGGCGGTTTCGTCGGTTGCGGCCACAGGAACCCCTTTGCGCTATTCGGCTAACCAGTCGATTGGGTGTGTATAGGAAAAGGTAGTCGGTTCGGGGCTGGCGCGCCCGCCCGGGGCCGGGTATCGCGGCCCGGTCATGACGCCGCCGCCGGTCCCGGCCGGCGGTAGCCGACGAAAGCCGGCGCCACGAGCGCGGCGAGCAGCACTCCGACGATCACCAGCGCGCCGCCGCCGGCCGCCGCGGCGGCGGTGCCCACCACGGCGCCGGCCGCCCCGTGCACGGCGTCGGCGAGCCGGGGACCACCGGCGACGATCACCGTGAACACCCCTTGCAGCCGGCCCCGGATCTCATCGGAGGCGACCTGCTGCAACATCGTCGAACGGAACGCCGCCGACACCATGTCCGCGGCGCCGCCGACCGCCAGGAACGCCAGCGCCACCCACAGCACTCGGCCGGTATGGCCGTCGGCGCGGGCGACCGCCAGCCCGAAACCGGCCATCGCCGCGCCCCAGACCACGATCGCGACGACGATCGCCAGGCCGTGGCGGGTGATCCGCGGCAACCAACCGGAAAACACCCCGCCGGCCACCGCCCCGACCGCCATCGCCGCGGCCAGCAGCGCCATCGTGGTGCCGCCCTCGACCGGTCCGCCGAAGTCCGCGGCGGCGATCTGCGGGAACAGCGCCCGCGGCATGCCCAGCACCATCGCGATCAGGTCCACCACGAACGACATCAGCACCACGGTGTTGCCGGCCAGGTAGCGAAACCCGTCCAGCACCGCCACCAGGCCGAACCGGGAAGCCTCGGGGGTGCCGGTGGGCGGCATCGGTGCCAGCCGGAATGTCGCCCAGATCGGAAAAATGCAGGTCAGCGCGTCGATCAGGTACAGCGTGGACAGGTCGACCCAGCCGAGCAGCAGGCCGGCCAGCAGCGGCCCCACGATCGCCCCGAACTGCATCACGGTCATGTTCAGCGAGTTGGCAGCGGGCAGGTCACCGCCGGCGACCATGCGCGGGATCGCCGCGGCGCGGGTGGGCGAGTTGATCGCGTAGAAGGCCTGCTGCACGGCCAGCAGACCCAGCACCAGCCAGACCCCGCCGCCGAGCACGGCCTGCACCCACAGCAGCAGCGAGGCCAGCCCCAGCCCGCAGGAGGCGATGATCAGCAGTTTCCGGCGGTCCATCGCGTCGGCCCAGGCGCCGCCGAGCAGCCCGAAAACCACCAACGGCACCAACGCGAACAGGCCGGCCAGCCCGACATAGGCCGAACTGCCGGTCAGCGCGTAGATCTGCACCGGGACCGCGAAGATGGTCAGGTTCGCGCCGATGACGGTCGGGATCCCGGCCAGCCACAGCCGACGGAAATCGGGGCTGCGCAGCGGGGTGGTGTCGGCGAATACTCTCAGTGAGCTGCCTCGGCTAGGTCCGGCACGGACGGAATTTTAGTCACGCGCCGGTATTTCGCCGGTACCCGCGAATATGCGATCGTCGATAGGTGCCCGTCCGATTCGGCTATCCGGTGGCCGCCGTGCTGCTGTCCGGTGCCGCGGCGCTGCCGGCGATCGGCCCCGCGGCTGCGGCACCGAGTCAGGACGAGCGTTTTCTGTCGTTGCTCGCCCGACAGCAGCCGGTGGCCATGGCGGATGCACCCGAACTCGTCGCCGCGGCGCACCGGGTGTGCGATCTGCTCGACGGCGGTATGTCGTTCAAGGACCTGGTCCACCAGCTGGGGACAACGCCGCCCGACGCCGGGGCCGCAGCGCCGGAGATTCCCACCCGCAGCACCAGCAGCATCGTCAGATTCGTCGCGGCGGCAGCGGCCGTGTACTGTCCGCTCGGTCACGACGGCGGCACTGCCTAGCCCTGACCCCGACCGCACCGCCTCAGGGCTGCAAGCGCTCGATGCGCCCGCCGCTCACCCGAATCCGGTTGTGCAGCCGGCCTTCCCGGCCCTGCCAGAACTCCACCACCTCCGGGGCGATGACGTACCCGGCCCAGGTGGGCGGGACCGGGACCTGTTCGGCGTCGGCGAATCGGGCGGTCACCTCGACGAGCTGTTCGAGCAACGCGGCGCGTGAGGCGATCGGTGTGGACTGCTGCGATGCCCAGAAGCCCAGCTGCGACGCCCGGGGCCGGTGCGCCCAGTACTCGGCGGGGATCGCGGCGTCGGTCTTGGTGACCCGGCCGCGGATGTGCACCTGGCGGCCCAGCTGGTACCACGGAAACGTCGCCGACGCGTAGGGTGTGGCGGCCAGTTGGGCAGCCTTGTCCGAGCCGTCGTCGGTGAAAAAGGTGACGCCGTTCTCGTCGAGGTTCTTGCACAGCACCGAGCGGCTGACCGGTCGGCCGTCTTCGACGGTGGCCAGCACCATGGCGTTGGGCTCGGGGATTCCGGCGCGTTCGGCGTCACCGATCCAGTTGCGCAGCAAAACCTCCCAGCCGTCCTCGAGCCAGTCCACGTCGAGGTCGCCGCTGTTGTCCTTCTCCCGGTATTCCACTCGCATCGCCGCCAGGTGCTCGTTGTCGGGGCCCGTCCTGTGCACCGCATAACGCTACGCCCGGCGCAGCCCGGTCGGTGTTACCGGCCGGTAGCAACCGCCGGGCGCACGGGTGGAAGAATCGGATGCATGACTGCTGCAGTCCCGGAGAACTTCGTCGCAGG
Source organism: Mycobacterium sp. NGS16 (assembly GCF_059813225.1). Lineage (NCBI taxonomy): Bacteria > Bacillati > Actinomycetota > Actinomycetes > Mycobacteriales > Mycobacteriaceae > Mycobacterium > Mycobacterium sp. NGS16. The sequence continues at coordinate 329,176 of NZ_JCALEE010000003.1, read as the reverse complement.
CCTCGAGGGCACGGTGGCCTTCACCACCGAGATCGCCGAACCGGACAAGGACGGTGGCGCACTGCGCTACCGCGGCGTCGACATCGAGGACCTGGCCGGGAAGGTCAGCTTCGGCGACGTGTGGGCCCTGCTGGTCGACGGCGACTTCACCCGTCCGCTGGCCCCCGCCGAGCCGCTGGAGCTGTCGGTGCGCACCGGGGACGTGCGGGTCGACGCCCAGGCCGCGGTGGCGATGCTGGCGCCGCAGTGGGGCTTCAAGCCGCTGCTGGACACCGACGACGCCACCGCCCGCGACCAGTTGGCGCGCGCGGCGGTGATGGTGCTGTCCTACGTCGCCCAGTCGGCGCGCGGCACCCAGGCCGCGGTGCCGCAGTCGGCGATCGACGACTGCGCCACCATCACCGAGCGGTTCATGACCCGCTGGCGCGGCGAACCCGACCCGCGCCACGTCGAGGCCATCGACGCCTACTGGGTGTCGGCGGCCGAGCACGGGATGAACGCCTCGACGTTCACCGCGCGGGTGATCGCCTCCACCGGCGCCGATGTCGGTGCGGCGCTGTCCGGCGCGATCGGCGCGATGAGCGGCCCGCTGCACGGTGGCGCCCCGGCCCGGGTGATCCCGATGATCGCCGAGGTCGAGGACTCCGGCGACGCCCGGGCGGTGGTCAAGGGCATCCTGGATCGCGGCGAGAAGCTGATGGGTTTCGGACACCGGGTGTACCGCGCCGAGGACCCGCGCGCCCGGGTGCTGCGCGCCACCGCCAAGCGACTGGCGGCGCCCCGCTTCGAGGTGGCTGCGGCACTCGAGCAGGCGGCGCTGACCGAGCTGCGGGAACGCCGGCCGGACCGGGCCATCGAGACCAACGTCGAGTTCTGGGCGGCGGTGATCCTGGACTTCGCCGAGGTGCCCCCCGCGATGATGCCGGCAATGTTCACCTGCGGACGTACCGCGGGCTGGTGCGCCCACATCATGGAGCAGAAGCGGCTGGGCAAGCTGGTGCGCCCGTCGGCGATCTACGTCGGGCCCGGCCCGCGCAGCGCGGATTCGGTCGCCGGGTGGGAGCAGCTGGCCCGCCCGGTAGCCGGCTAGTCGCGGTCGGTCTCCGACGGCACCCGCTCGGCGGTCAACACCCCCAGCCAGTCATCGGTAGAGCACCACGGCTGCCCGTTCGGGGCGTATCGCTCGGCGAGGTCGGTGGTTCGCGCATGGTCGCGGACGACGAAACCGGCGTCTTCGGCAGCGCACGTGACTTCGGGCAGGGACAAGGCGGTAAGCCAGGGCTCGCCACGACGCCGCACCAGGCGCGCGGTGCGGCGCGCACCGGCGAGACGATGCTTTCCGGTGACCGTCTCCGGGTCACCGAAGTCAGTCACCAAGCGGCTTCCCGGCGCGCAGATCTCGGCCAGATCCGCCAACGTCTGGTCGATCGCCGGCCGGGTGAGGTAAACGGAGACACCGATCCAGACGACGACGCAGGGTCGCGTCGGGTCGAAACCGGCCTGAACGAGTCGCTCGGTCAGCCGGTCATGTTCGAAATCGCATGGAACCCAATGGACCTGCGAGCCGACAGCGCGGTTGGCGCACTCGAGCAGGCGTCGCTTCTCCTGTTGGGTGGTCGGCGCGTCGACCTCGAAAATCACCGGACCGCAAGCCATGGTGGCGGCGCGCAGACTCGTGGTGTCAAACCCGGCTCCCAGCAGGACAACCTGATCGATCCCAGCCGAAATGGCTTGCTGCAGCACATCATCGGTGTAGCGGACCCGAAGGACGATGTAGAGGTGCAGCCCCGGCAGGTAGCTGTCGAGAGCACGCAGCCAGGTCCGTGCGATAACCGGCCTGGCCAACAGCGGCCCGTACCGACCGGCGAACAACGCCGAATCGGGGTCGTCGAGCAACCTGCGATGAGGCGGTTGCAGAGATTCCGCGGCGCGCTCGAGGGCGCATGTCTGCGCAGTCAGACTGGCTTCCCGGTCCAATCGGCGGCGAGGCATCGATCCAACGTATTACAGCCAGCCGAGCCGGACCACCGACCCGCTCAGCGCCGACGCAGCGCTCCCAGCAGGTTCTGCAGCAGCGGCACGTCGGAGTAGTCCTCCACCTGCTCGAGCATGTCGGGCACGCGGGTGAACTTCACCCGCGGCCGGTCTTGCGCGTCCCCGCGGGCGATCTCGGAGGAGTCGATGGCCTTCCAGCCGGCGGCATCGATCACCTTGGGCTGACGGGCATGCACCATCCGCGCCACCGAGCGCGGCCCGCCGATGGGTTCGCTCAGCTGGCCGGCGTTGTAGTCGGCGACCAGGGCCTGGATCGTGTTCAGCGAGTCGGACTTGTTGGTGCCGATGAAGCCGTTGGTGCCACGCTTGATCCACCCGGACACGTACGCTCCGGCAACCGGCTGGCCGGTCGCCGGATCGATGACGCGGCCGCCCTCGTTCGGAACGACACCGGCGGCGTCGTCGAACGGCAGATCTGCGATCGGGGTGCCGTGGTAGCCGATCGAGGTCAGCACCAGCCCGGCATCGATCCGGCGCACCTGGTCGGTGCCGGTCACCGTGAATTCCACTGCGGCGGCCCGACCCTCACCGATCACCCGGGCCGGGGTCAGCTGGTAGGCGAAGCGGATGCGCGGCCGGGAAGGTTGCGCCGAGGCGCTATCAACACTGTCCAGCTTGGCCAGGATCTCCAATTTCTGCCGGGTGAAGTCGTCGCGGACGGTGGCGAGATCGTTGCGGACCCGGGCGTGGTCTTCGGCGTCGAGCACCACGTCGGCGGTCTGGGTCAGGCCGACCAGCTCGGGCAGGGTGAAGGCCGAGTCGATCGGTCCACGCCGGGCGGCGATCACCACTTCCTGCACGCGGGAATCGCGCAGCACCGCCAGGGCATGATCGGCGATGTCGGTGTCGGCCAGCTTGTCGGGATCGGAGGTGAGGATGCGGGCCACGTCGAGCGCCACATTGCCGTTGCCGACGATCACCACCCGCTCGTGGCTGAGATCGACTGGCAGATCGACGAAGTCGGGGTGACCGTTGTACCAGCCGACCAGCTCGGTGGCGGTGCCGGTGCCCGGCAGGCCCATGCCGTCGATTTCGAGCCGACGGTCGTGCAGCGCGCCGGAGGCATAGAGCACGGCATGGTGGTAGTCCAGCAGGTCGGCGTGGCTCAGGTGCTTGCCGACCTCGACGTTGAGGAAGAAGTTGAACCCCCGCCGCAGGGAGATCTCGTCGAACAGCCGGGTCACCAGCTTGGTGCGCTGGTGATCCGGGGCGACCCCGGCCCGCACCAGCCCGTAGGGGGTGGGCAGCTTCTCGAACACGTTGACCAGCACGCCGGGCTGGGTCAGCAGTTCGTCGGCGGCGTACATGGCCGCCGGTCCGGAGCCCACGATCGCCACCGTCAGCGGATACCGGCCGCGCTTGTGCACTTCAGCGGCCGGCAGGATCGGCGCCAGCTTGGACGTCGGCGGCAGCTTCACCCCCTCGGGGCGCTTGGGATAGTAGGACTTGTTGATCTCGATGAACGGCAGCTGCTCTTGCGGCAGCGCGGTGTCCGGGTAGATCGCACCGACCGGGCAGGCCCGGACGCAGGCGCCGCAGTCGACGCAGGCGTCCGGATCGATGTAGAGCATCTCCGAGGTGGCGAAGTCCGGTTCGTCCGGGCTGGGGTGAATGCAGTAGACCGGGCAGGCGAAGACGCAGGACGCGTCGTTACAGCATGCCTGGCTGATGACGTGCGGCATGAGACGGCGGGTTTCGCTGACTTATGCGACGCGCGACAGGTGAGCGCGCTGCGGCTGGGCACGGAAGCGCGCCGGCGCCCCGCTGATCCGGCACATCCGCCACACCAGCTTGGCGACCGGGTTCATCAGCCCGGTGTCGTGGCAGAGCATCCGCACGTCGGCGAACATGTCGGACAGCATCCGGCGGGCGTCGGCCGACCCGAAGAACACGTCCTTGCGCACCGAGCGGGGAATGTCGAACTCCACCCAGAATTCCTTCGGCGGAACGACAATCGCCGAGCACAGGATCCGCATGGTGACCGGCACGAACAGCGAGAGCCAGAACCGCTTGCGGCGCGGCAGGTGCGGGATGCGCTTGTTGAGGTACTCGTGCGCGAACGAGATGTGGCGCGCCTCTTCGGCGACGTGGATCGCCATCACCTTCTCCATGATCGGGTGCAGCGTCTTGCCCTCGCGCAGGATGTCCTTCTGAATGTGGTCGATGGGCTCCTCACCGGCGAGGATGCCGAACCAGAACGGGATTGGCAGCGGGCCGGCGACCAGCGGGATGAACGCGGCAAGCCACTTGAGGAACCGCGGCATGCCGGGTACGTCGGCGCCGATGTGGTTCACCATCTCCTGGAACATCAGGGTGTGGTTGCACTCTTCGACCGATTCGTGCAGGCAGTACCGGTATTCCGGTGAGCCGTTGGGCACCCAGAACGCGTAGTTGAGCAGGCCGCGGATCAGGATGGACTCGAAGTGCAGCCCCACCTTGGCCACGTTGGCCTGACGCCACATCCCGATCTTGATCTGGCGGTCCTCAGGCTGGGCCTGGTACCACGCGTGCTTCCCGAGCGGGTCGGTGGCCGGCAGGATCCATCGCGGGTCGTTCTCGGTGACCTTGAACTCCGGGCTGTCCCAGTCGATGTCGACGTACGGGTTGAAGTGCCGGCGCACCGAGCCTTCCGACAGGGTGTTGAGCATGTCGACGTACTTGGTGTCGTCGAACACGTCCATGTTGGCCCGCCACCGCCGCACCATCCGGGTTCGGGCCGGCTTGTGAGCCATCTTCTGAGCCATCGGAGACACCCCCACTGACGTTTACATTTGGCCTATCTATGTACAACGGTACCGCAGGTATCGACTACCCGTCCAGACCTTCCGCCGCCTTGTGGTGGTGACAGGTGTCGAGTGTCTCACGTGATCTACGTCACGATAAACCTGCCGTGCGGGCGGCCGCCGAGCGCTGTCTACGCTAGAGACCATGGCGCAGCAGCTCACGATCCCGGACAACATCAAGCCCGCCGACGGACGGTTCGGCTGTGGCCCCTCCAAGGTCCGGCCGGAGCAGCTGAACGCGCTGGTCACCACGGCGGCGCCGCTGTTCGGCACCTCGCACCGCCAGGCGCCGGTCAAAGACCTGGTCGGTCGGGTCCGCAGCGGGTTGCGCGAGCTGTTCTCGGTGCCCGACGGCTACGAGGTGGTGCTGGGCAACGGCGGCTCCACCGCGTTCTGGGACGCAGCGGCGTTCGGCCTGATCGACCAACGCTCCCTGCACCTGACCTACGGCGAGTTCAGCGCGAAGTTCGCCTCGGCGGTGGCCAAGAACCCCTTCGTCGGGGACCCGATCATCGTCACGGCCGACCCGGGCAGCGCGCCCGAGCCGACCTCCGACCCGTCGGTCGACGTCATCGCCTGGGCCCACAACGAGACCTCGACCGGGGTGGCGGTGCCGGTGCACCGGCCCAGCGGGTCCGACGGGGCGCTGGTCGTGATCGACGCGACGTCGGGTGCCGGCGGTCTGCCGGTCGACATCACCGAAACCGACGCCTACTACTTCGCGCCGCAGAAGAACTTCGCCTCCGACGGCGGACTGTGGCTGGCGATCATGAGCCCGGCCGCGCTGGCCCGCATCGAGGCGATCGCCGCTTCGGGTCGCTGGGTGCCGGAGTTCCTGTCGCTGCCGATCGCGGTGGACAACAGCTCCAAGAACCAGACGTACAACACCCCGGCGATCGCGACCCTGGCGCTGATGGCCGAGCAGCTGGACTGGCTACTGGGCAACGGCGGGCTGGACTGGGCGGTCAAGCGCACCGCGGACTCGTCGCAACGGCTGTACTCCTGGGCCGAGGCGCGGCCGTTCACCACGCCGTTCGTCGCCGACCCCGCGCTGCGGTCGCAGGTGGTGGGCACCATCGACTTCGTCGACGGCGTGGATGCCGCCGCGGTGGCCAAGGTGCTGCGGGCCAACGGCATCGTCGACACCGAGCCCTACCGCAAACTGGGCCGCAACCAGCTGCGGATCGCCATGTTCCCGGCGGTCGATCCCGACGACGTCAGCGCCCTGACGCAGTGTGTGGACTGGGTCGTCGAACGGCTGTAGCGCGCGACTCACTCGGCGTTGCCGGGCGCCCATCGCCGGTGCGCGCCGTGAGTGGAAATCTGACGACGCGAGACGGGCGTGTCGCGTCGTCAAATTCTCCCTCGGCACCCGTAATCAACTCGTTATAACCCCAGCGTGTCACCGCGGCCGCGATCGGTTGCTGCACTAAAGTTCGCAGCTAACGGGCCTTCGCGAGGAGAAGTCATGAGGGAACTGACGGTCGTAGGTCTCGACGTCGACGGCAAACACATCATCTGCGAGAGCGTCTGCGGGGACGACGAACGCGCCGACATGTACCGGCTGCGCATCGACGACCGGCTGCGTTCGACAGTGCGCGGCGAGGGCAATCGGGTCGGGCAGACCCAGATCGATCTGGGCAGCACCATGTTGCGCCCGAAGGACATCCAGGCTCGCATCCGCGCCGGGGCGTCTGTCGAGCAGGTCGCCGCGGCGGCCGGCGTGGACGTCTCGCGGGTGGAGCGCTTCGCGCACCCGGTGCTGCTCGAGCGGTCCCGCGCCGCCGAACTGGCGGCCGCGGCCCACCCGGTGCTGGCCGACGGGCCGGCCGTGGCCACCTTGCTGGAGGTCGTCACCAGCGCACTGATGAGCCGCGGTCTGAACCCGGACCAGAACAGCTGGGACGCGTGGCGCAACGAGGACGGACGCTGGACGGTGCAGCTGGCGTGGAAGGCGGGCCGCTCGGACAACGTCGCCCACTTCCGATTCACCCCGGGCGCACACGGCGGCACGGTAACCGCCGTCGACGACGCGGCGATGGAGTTGATCGACCCGGGCTTCGACCGTCCGCTGCGGCCGGTTGCCACGGTCGCCGAACTCGACTTCGAAGAGCCCGCGGTCGCGCCGGTGGTCGAAGAGGAGCCGGTCCGCCAGCGCTCGGCGTCCCGGTCGCGCCGCAGCAAGCCCTCGGTTCCGGGTTGGGAAGACGTCCTGCTCGGGGTGCGCTCCACCGGTTCCGCCGGTCAGGGCTGAACCGGCCCGCTATCCCAGGTCGGTCAGGTAGGCGAATCCTGCCGCCAACATCTCCGATGCGGTCTGGTTGAACGCTGACAACTCAGCCCATGCAGAGGCGAAATCGTTCGCGTCCAGCGTGTAGCTGCCGGCGTGCAGGAGCGCGACCCCCAGGTCGTCGCGGGCGTTCAGGAAGCCGGCGCCGATGCTGGTCGCCGGGTCGTTGAAGATCAGGTCGAGCACCGTTTGCAGGGCCGAGAACCGGTCGGCGAGCACCTCGCCCAGGTGACCGGTCGAGATGCCGTTGCTGAGCTCCTGGACGGTTTGACCGACGAACATGTCCATCCGCAACACCGCCAGAATCATGGGCAAGCTGATGTCCTTGACGGCCAGCGGCAGGTTGTTGATCAACGCCGACGCCGCGCCGGCCGGATCGGCCAGGGCGGACGAGAAGACCGACATGGTGTCAGGGCCCAACGCCGGTGTCATCAGCCGTTCCAGCACCGACGGCACATCCTGTTGAGCACCGAACAACGCATCGAACTGCTCGGGTCCCACTGCCGCCTTGACCTGGTCGTACTCCAGGTTGGCGGTGATCCAGCCGCTGTCGTGGTCTTGGTGCTGGACGTAGAAGTATTCGAGCATGCGCTCCTGCAGATCGGCTGCCCGTTCCGCGGGGGTGACCAGGGGCATGTCGGCGGGCAGGTGCTCGCGGACATCAGCGATGTCAACGACCTGGGCGGTCGGCGCCACAGTCGGGACGGTGCCCGTCACGCCCTGCCAGCGCAGCACGGCCAATCCGTCACGCAGATCGCCGCTGTCGAGCCAGTTGGCGACGCCCGGGTCCTTGCTGCTCACGACGTAGTAGACGAAGCCGTCGGAGCCATGGAACGCCTGGGTGTTGTTGAGACTCGACTGCGCCAGCGCCGCCGGAGCGCCCGTGGTCCAGGCGTCGTCGATCGAGATGCCCGAGTAGGAGGCGTCCAGAACAGGCACCTTGAGGATCAGCGCCTGATCGGGCTGAAGTTCGAAGTGCACCCCACTGCCGAACTGACCGGGGAGCAACGGCCCGCCGGGGGTGGCTTCGGTGGTACCCAATATCGGAGTGATGTAGTTCGGGGGCAGCGAATTCGTGGCTTGCTGAACCCCGAACAACAGGCTGCTGGCATTCGCCCCCGGCAGATCCGTCGCGATATTGGACAGCATCGACGAGATCTGCTCGTCCGACAGCACCGGAAGTGTGAACCCCGGCTGATTCTCCAATTCGAATTTCAATGTAGCGTGCGGCATTCCCCAGTCGCCGATGGAGTTGCGGATCGCCAGGGTTTCCGCGCCGGCCGAATTGACCCAGTTTCCGGCATGCTCGGTTGGGCTCACGTAGATCGTGTAGGTGCCATCGGCATTGGGAGTGAATTGCGACAGGTCGTAGGCGTGTAGCGAGGTGAAGCCGGTCGGCGTTCCGGTACCCGACATCGTCGTGAAACTCAGGTCCTCGGTTCCCGAGTTGGGCCTGATGGTGATCACCTGCGTTTCGTCACCGAGCGAGTTGAAATAGTACTGGGTGTCCGGATTCGGGTCGTTCAAGAAGTTCAGCGGCTCAGCCGCCGGAGCATTCCACAGGTACACGAATTTGTCCGCCGCCTGATCGAACCCGTTGGCGTGATTCAATTGCCCGACATTGAAGTAGAGCTGCATCAGGGCGGAGCCCTGTACGTAGCCGGGCAACAATGTCTTGTCGAAGTCGGTGGCAAAGGGATATGCGCTGTTGGTTTCGATGATCTGCTGCTGGGCAGCGATGATCTGGTCGATCACCGATTGGTAGTGGCTGGCTGCTTGCGAGGCCGTCAGCGCCCAGGCCGGGACGGCGGCCTTCGCGGCGGCCGGCGCCTGCGGGACGACCGCAGGCGAAGCCATCAGCACCATTGCCGATGCACCCACTGCGAGTGCTGGCACCGCACCGGATCGCACCCAGCAGCGCCGGCTGCTGAGCTCGACGGCCGGAAGTCCTGCTGGCTGCGGATATGACATGTGATGCTCCTGTGCGTAACCAATGAAACCGCTTTGCGCTCCGCCAATTGTCGGCAGCCGGGCCGGCCGCAGACAAGGACATCTCGCACCGATCACACGGTGCACATTGCACTGCGGTGGATACGCTGGGCCGGTGATCTGGGAGCCGCCGTCCGAGCGAGTGCGCGAGCTGATGCGGCAAGGCGCGGCGGAGATCGTCAACGGTTCTCAGCGGTGGCTCGACGAGTTGAACGAGGCCTCACTCGGGTCGCGGTATATGCGGACCTTGGTCGACGACCCGGTGCTTGCCGAAGCCATCCGCCGAGGCAATCGCTCGCACCTGCTGCACTGGGCAGTCGCCAACCTCGATCGTCCCGGCGAGCCGGTGCAGGCCAACAAGGGAGCCGAGCCGCTGGACCTCATCCGCCGCGCGATCCGTCGCGGCATGGACGAACGCGCGATCGTGGAGGCGTCCCGGATCGGCCAGGCCGTGACGTGGCGAACCTGGATGCGCACGGCGCTGGGGTTGACGACTGACCCCGATGAATTGCGCGAGCTTCTCGATGTCTCAGCACGCTCGATCACGTCGTTCACCGACGTGACTGTGGCCGAGACCTGCCGCCAGGTCCAGATCGAGCAGAACGCCGCCGCGCGCGGTAGACAGGCCGAACGCCGCGAGATCGTCACCGAGATCCTCGACGAGGCGCCGCTCGATGTGCAGCAGGCCGAGGCCAGGCTCGGCTACCGACTTGAGCAAAGCCACACCGCGGCCGTGATCTGGACCGACGAATCGACGGTCGACCCGGCAGGTTTCGGCCGCGCCACCGAAGCTGTGCTGCACGCCCTGGCGCGGCACCAGTCCCTGTCGGTGCCGGCCGACGACACCGCTCGGTGGGTGTGGTTTGCCGGCGCAGCCGGTCCGGACCTGGCCGCTATCGCCACCGCCATCGCTCCACTCGCCCCGGTGCAAGTCGCGATAGGGCCGACGGCGGCGGGGATCGACGGCTTCCGGCGCAGCCATCACGACGCCGTCAGAACCCAGCAGATGATGACCCAGTTCGGCTCCGCGCGACGGGTCGCCTCTTTCGCCGACGTCGAGCTGATCGCCCTGATCACCTCAGATGCCGAGCGGGCCGATCGCTTCATCGACCACACGCTCGGGGAATTCAAGTCCGCCGACGCCGAACTGCAGCGGACCGTCCTGACATTCATCCACGAACAGTGCAACGCCTCGCGGACCGCCACCCGGCTGTTCACCCATCGAAACACCCTGTCGCGCAGACTTGCCCGGGCAAATGAACTGCTACCGCAACCACTCGAGGTCTCTAGCGTCCGGGTGGCCGTAGCGTTGGAAGCGCTGCGCTGGCGAACCGAAGCGCCTTAACCGCTGACCGTCAGCACCACAAGCACCAGCCACGCCCCCGCCACGCCGAGTCCGGCGCCCAGCGCCAACCATCGCAGCACCGGGGTGCGCCGCCAGCCCCACACCGTGGGCGCCAGCCCGCCCACCGCGATCAGGTTGAGAACGACCGCCACCGCGGGGTGCACCCGGATCAATCCCAGGCTCAGCACCACGATCGCGGTCCCGGACACCGCCGCGACGAACGCCGCCACAGTCAAACCCGTTGCCCACGGCGTGGTTTGGGTCGGACTCATTCCGGCAGCCTAGTGCGCTCGTAGAAGGCCAGCGCGGCCGCCGTCGCAACGTTGAGCGAGTCGGTGCCCCGCGACATCGGGATGCGCACCCGCATGTCACTGGCACGCATGGCCTTCTCCGACAGGCCCGGCCCCTCCGCTCCGACCAGCACGGCCACCGGCTCACCGCGCACCTTCGCCATGGCCGTGGACAGCGCGTCGGCCCGCGGGTCCGGAGTCATGGCGAGCAGCCGAAACCCGCGCTCGCGCAGCATCGCCAGATCCTTCGGCCAGTCCGCCGAACGGGCGAACGGCACCAGCAGGGCGTGCCCCATCGACACGCGCACCGCGCGGCGGTAGAGCGGGTCAGCGCAGCCGGGGCCGAACACCACCGCATCGACGCCCAGACCGGCGCCATTGCGGAAGATCGATCCCAGGTTCTCGTGATCGTTGACACCCTCGAGCACCGCGATGGTCCGGGCACCGGTGACCAGGTCGGCCACCGTGGGCTCGGACACCCGCGACGCGGCGGCCAGCACGCCGCGGTTGAGATGAAAACCGACCACCTCGGCCATCACCTCGGCCGACACCCGGAAGTAGGGAGCATCGCATCCGGTCAGATCGTCGCCCAGCTCGGTGAGGCGGCGGTCGGTGCCCAGCAACGCGCGGGGCGTGAAGCGCGAGGCGAGCATCCGTTGCACCACCAGCACCCCTTCGGCGATCACCAGCCCCTTGCCGGTGGGCAGATCCGGGCGGCGATCGATGCTGTTCAGATCGCGGAAATCGTCCATCCGGGAATCGGCGGGGTCGGTGATGTCGACGACGTCGATGACCCTGGCCACTGCCGCGACATTACCGGCGAGGCGCTAACGTCAACGGCGATGCCCCCCGAGCTGCCGCCTGAGACCGCCCCCGAGCCGCCACCACTGCCGGCCGCGCTGCTGCGGGTCTGGCCGGTGATCGGTGCCGGGGCCGCCGGCTTCTGCTGCGCGACCATCGCCGCGTTCGCGATACCGGGCCTGGAGTCGTGGCGGCCGGTGAGCGTGGCCGGGCTGGGGGTCGGCGTCCTGGGCACCACGATCTTTCTGGTGCAGCGCGAAGCGGCGCGCCGCGGTGCGCGCGGCGCCCAATCCGGACTGGAACACGAATAGAGTTGCGGCCGATCAAGGAGGAATGACATGGCAGCCCCGCTGTTGAAGGCAGAGATCGACATCAAGGCACCGGTCACCGAGGTATGGAACCTGATCTCCGACTTTCGGCGGATGCCGGAGTGGAGCCCGCAGTGCCGGTGGATGAAACCGCTCGGTGCGCTACGCCCGGGCACCCGCACCATCAACGTCAACCGGCGCGGCCGGTTGTTCTGGCCGACCACCTCGGTCATCACCGAATTCGTCCCGGATCGCAAGCTGGCCTTCCGGGTCACCGAGAACCACAGCGTGTGGAGCTACGAACTTGAGCCGACCGCCGACGGCACCCGGGTCACCGAGAGCCGCCGCGCCGACGACGGAATCACCTCGGTCTCCACGTTTTTGACGAACAAGTTCATGGGCGGGGTCGAGAGCTTCGAGCAGGAGTTGGTTGCCGGCATGAAGGCCTCGCTGGATCGGATCAAGGCAGCCGCCGAACACCGCTGACCCGCACCGCAAGTGGAGTAGTATCCCAGCGTCGAAAGTGGGAGGGAGCCATGGAAACAACGCAATCCGGCCCGGGCATGCTGAGCGGCATCGCAGCGACGGCAGTACTGCTGGCCGCCGGGTTGGCTCCGGTGGCCGCACCCGAGGTCAGCACGCACGCGGTCACCGAGGCGTCCGCCCAGGTGTCGACCGAGGTGGCGTTGACCGGCAGCGCGTTGATCGACGGCATCGACGGCATCATCGCCGACCTCGCGGCCTCCGACGACACCCCCGGCCCGGCCGATGCGTTCGACATCGCCGGGCTGTTCAACGCGGAACTGGCTGCGGCCCAAGGGTTTTTCAATAGTCTGTTCAGCCTGCCCGGGACGTTGTTCAATGACGTCTCGAACGTGGTCACCAGCCTGGTCAACCTCGACTTCGGGATGGCCTTCAGTGAGGCGGTCACCATCCCGCAGGACATCATCAACTATGTGCTCGGGCTGCCCGGGCTGGTGATCAACACCGTCTTCAACATGGTCGTGGTGCTCCCGGGCGAGTACCTCTTCAACTTCGGCTAAGGAGTGCCCGGCTCCCCCGGTTCGGCCGGGGGTTCGGCAGGCGTTTCCGTGGCGGCAGCACCGGTGTCGGCTTCTGGTTCGAGCGGTTCGGTCTCGGCCGGGGCGACCGTGGCCGGCTCGGCCACCGCCTCAACCGGCTCGGCCGGCGCCTCAGCCGGTTCGGCAGTGCTGATCTCGGTGGCGGCATCGCTTTCGACGATCTCGAGCACCCCGTCGTCGTAGGGGTCGTAGGCCGGGGAACCAGTGCCCGCCGGTGCCGGGGTGTCACTGTGGGCGCCGCAGCCGTACTCGGCGTCGACCACCCGACCGTCTGCCGACATCTCGTTGCCGCACGCCCCGAACGCCGTGCCGAGCGCGCCGGCCAGCGGCAGATAGAAGCCGCAGTCACGACAGACCCGCTTGGTCGACCGCGCCATCGCCGAATCCGGGCCGTACTCGCCGTCATGCCAGCGCTGCGCCGCCTCGGCGCGGCCCAGTGGGCTCATCAGCCAGCGCCGGCCCAGACCGATCTCGCCAGCCACCTCGTCCAGCTCCGGGTCGCCGGTCGAGGTGTAGCCCGGAACCAGTCGCGGATCGTCAGCCGGCGGCGCCAGCAGATCCCCCGGTCCCAGGTCGCCAGGACGGATCCGCTGATCCCATGGCACCCATTCCGGCGCCAACAACGCCGTGGGTCCCGGAACCAACACCACCTCGCTGATTGTGGAGTGCGCAGCACCTGGGATGGCGGCGACGACGACCGCCCACTGCCAGCCCTGATAGCCGGGCAGCAGCGCGGCGAACCGGTGGGTGGCGGCGGTCGCGTCCTCATAGTCGACGCCCAGGTGCTCACCGACGGTGTCGGCGCCGCTGAACTCGGCGACGGCCGCCCGGGCCTGCTCGACGGCCGCGGCCAGCACCGCGGGCACCGCGACGGTCGCGGTCTGTGATTCTGCGCTGGGTCGCATCACGCGGGTCCCTTCCCTTCAATGACGTCCCTAATACTGCCGCAGCGCGGTCCGCTCAGCCACACGCAGGCACGAACGCGGCCTGCACGGCGGGGCGACGGTGATAGGGAAGAATTGAGTCGTGTCTGTACGGCGGCGTGATCTCCCCGAACCGGGCCGGCGCCGCGGGCCCCGCAACGGCTCGCCCGGCGAGCACCCCGGCATGGCCAATTACCCCAGCAACGGCCCCGGCGAGCAGCGCCATCGCAAGCCGATGCCCAGTGCCAACCGCTACCTGCCACCGCTGCGCGAACACACTGAAACACCCCGGCGGCACAGCCCGCCGGGCGACGCGGGCAGCGGTGACCGCGTCACCGTGACCCGGGCGGCTGCGGCCCGCAGCCGTGAAATGGGCTACCGGATGTATGGGCTGGTGCAGCGGGCCGCCACGGCCGACGGTGCCGACAAATCCGGGCTGACCGCGCTGACCTGGCCGGTGGTGGCCAACTTCGCGGTGGACGCGGCGATGGCCGTGGCGCTGGCCAACACGCTGTTCTTCGCCGCGGCCAGCGGGGAGAGCAAGGGCCGGGTGGCGCTGTACCTGCTGGTGACGATCGCGCCCTTCGCGGTGGTCGCGCCGCTGATCGGTCCCGCGCTGGACCGCATCCAGCACGGCCGGCGCGCGGCGCTGGCCTTGTCGTTCGCACTGCGCACCGTGCTGGCGCTCGTGCTGATCGCCAACTACGACGGCGCCGCCGGCACCTTCGGCTCCTGGGTGCTCTACCCGTGCGCGCTGGCCATGATGGTGCTGTCGAAGTCGTTCACGGTGCTGCGCAGCGCGGTGACGCCGCGGGTGATGCCGCCGTCGATCGATCTGGTGCGGGTCAATTCCCGCTTGACGATGTTCGGTCTGCTCGGCGGGACGATCGTGGGCGGCGGCGTTGCCGCGGGCACCGAATACGTGTTCACCCGGCTGCTGGCGCAGCCCGGGGCGCTGTTCGTGGTCGTCGCGGTCTCGGTGGCGGGGGCGGGCCTGGCGATGCGGATCCCGCGGTGGGTGGAGGTGACCGCCGGTGAAGTCCCGACCACCCTGAGTTATCGCTTCGACGAACCTCGCCGCAGCTGGCCCGAACAGGTCAAGCGGGCCGGCGGGGCGCTGAGCCAACCGCTGCGTCAACCGCTGGGCCGCAACATCATCGCCGCGGTGTGGGGCAACTGCACCATCAAGGCCATGGTCGGCTTTCTGTTTCTCTACCCCGCGTTCGTGGCCAAGCAGCACGACGCCAACGGCTGGGTGCAGCTGGGCATTCTCGGGCTGATCGGCGCCGCCGCCGGGGCGGGGAACTTCGCGGGCAACTTCACCAGCGCCCGGCTGCAACTGGGCCGGCCCGCGGTGTTGGTGGTGCGCTGCACCATGGCAGTGACCGCCGTCGCGCTGGCGGCGGCGGTGGCCGGAACCCTGGTGATGGCAGCGATCGCCGCCCTGGTCACCTCCGCTGCCAGCGCGGTCGCGAAGGCGTCGCTGGACGCCGCGCTGCAGGACGACCTGCCCGAGGAGTCCCGGGCGTCGGCGTTCGGCCGCACCGAGTCCACCCTGCAGCTGGCCTGGGTGCTCGGCGGTGCACTGGGGGTCTTGGTATACACCGACCTGTGGGTGGGCTTCACCGCGATCACCGCGCTGCTGATCCCGGGGCTGGCCCAGACCATCCTTTCCTTCCACGGCGACTCGCTGATCCCCGGCCTGGGTGGCAACCGTCCGGTACGGATCGAGCAGGACGGCGCCCGCCGCGATCAGACAGGGGTGATGACCAGGTGAAACGCTCGACGGCCGTGCTGGTAACGGTGCTGGTGGTGATGGCGGCGGCGCTCGCCGGAATCGGGACCTGGTGGTTCACCCGCGGCGACGAGCCGACTCCGCCGCAGATCAGTGCCTACTCCAAGGGGCGCCTCACCCACGCCGGGCCCTACATGTACTGCGATGTGCTCGACCTCAACGAGTGCGTGCTCACCGAGGCGCGGGGCACGCTGACGGTCGACGCGCGCCATCCGGTCCAGCTGTCGGTGGACAGCGCGATCGGCCGGGCACCGTGGCGGCTACTGCGGCTCTACGACGATCCGGCCGAAGCCACCGCCAAGTTGTATTCACCGGGCAGCACCCTGGCGGTCACCATCCCCACCGTCGACCCGCAACGCGGGCCCCTGCGTGGTCTGGTGGTGCAGCTGCTCACCCTGGTCGTCGACCGGGACACCGGCGAGAAATTCGCCGTGCCGCACGCCGAATGGGCGGTGGGCCTGCAGTGGAGCCGTCAGACCGCTGCCGGTTGAGCTCCGTGCCCGGCGGTCACCCGCTCGGACTCCGGCACCGGGCCCGGCGGGGTGCCGTCACCGAAGGGCCTGCCGCCCAACGTTTCCCGGCCGTGCGGTGATAGCCAATTCGACAGATCCGGCCCGTCGGGAACGATCCCGGAGGGGTTGATGTCGGCGTGCACGATGTAGTAGTGCCGCTTGATCTGGACGAAGTCGATGGTGTCGCCGAACCCGGGCGTCTGGAACAGGTCGCGGGCATAAGCCCACAGCACCGGCAGCTCAGACAGCTTCTGCCGGTTGCACTTGAAATGCCCGTGATAGACCGCGTCGAAGCGGGCCAAGGTGGTGAACAGCCGCACGTCAGCCTCGGTGATGGTGTCGCCCACCAGGTAGCGCTGGTGCGTCAGACGATCACTGACCCAGTCCAGCGCGCTGAACAACCGGTCGTAGGCGGCGCTGTAGGCGTCCTGACTGCCGGCGAAGCCGCACCGGTAAACCCCATTGTTGATCTCGGTGTAGATCCTTTTACCCACCTCGTCGATCTCGGCGCGTAGCGGTTCGGGATACAGCTGCGGGGCGCCGTCGCGGTGATAGGCCGCCCATTCGGTGGAGAAGTCCAGGGTGATCTGGGCGAAGTCGTTGGTGACCACCGCACCGGTGGGCACGTCGACGATCGCGGGCACGGTGATGCCTTTGGGATAGTCGGGGAACCGTTTGAAGTAGGCGTCTTGCAGCCGCGGGATCTTCAACACCGGATCGACGCCGCCGGGGTCCAGATCGAAGGTCCAGCTGCGCTGATCGTGAGTAGGGCCGCAAAACCCAATGGAGAGAACGTTTTCCAGTCCGAGCAGCCGCCGCACGATGATGGTGCGGTTGGCCCACGGACAGGCCCGCGCGACGATCAGCCGGTACCGGCCGGGCTCGACGGGATACCCGTCGCGGCCATCGGCGGTGATCCGGGTGGTGATGTAGTCGGTGTCGCGTTCGTAGTCACCACCGGCGAGGTAGCTGGCCATGATTACCAGCGTGCCACAGTCGTGCAGCGCCGATCTCAGCTTCGGTGTGCGCTGGAGGCGGCCCCGGAACGTCGGGCCAGGTCGGTTTCGGTGGAGGGGCCCGGCTCCCAGTGCGCGATCCACGGTCCGGTGCCCTCGGACGGATCGAGGATGCCGGCCTCCAGCCAGGTGTAGCGGTCCTCGAGCACCGCGTGGGCCAGCTGAATATCGCTGCGGTCGGTGTTGGCCCACAACGCGGCGAACAGCGCCTCGACCCGCAGCCGCGACTGCTGACAGAAGGCATCGGCGAGCTGATAGGCCTGCTGCCCTTCACGCGGGTCAGCCACCCGCTGCGCCTCCGCGCGCACGCATGCCGCCGCCATCGCGAACAGCTCGGCGCCGATATCGACGACGCGGCCCAGGAATCCCTGTTTTTTCTCCAGTCCGGCCTGCCAGCGCGCCATGCCGTAGAAGGTGTTGCGCGCCAGCTTGCGGGAGTGCCGTTCGACAAAGCGCAGATGCGGCGCCAGCCGGCCGAACTCTCGGTACCCGCCGGGGCGTTGACCGTCACCGAAGACCAGTTGCGGCAACCACTTTGAGTAGAAACCGCTGGCCCCGGCAGCCGATTTCGCCTTTTGCCGCAGACTCGCCTTGGGGTTGGCGAGATCACCGGCGGCGCTCAGGTGTGGATCGACGGCTTCGCGCGCGATCAGCAGCCGCATGATCTCGCTGGATCCCTCGAAGATGCGGTTGATCCGCAGGTCGCGCACCAGCTGTTCCACCGCGACCGCCCGCTCCCCGCGGGCGGCAAGCGACTCCGCGGTCTCATAACCGCGGCCGCCGCGGATCTGTAGCAACTCGTCGGCGATGACGCAGGCCATTTCACTGGACCACAATTTGGCCAGCGCCGCCTCGATCCGGATGTCGTTGCGGCCTTCGTCGGCCATCTGACCGGAGAGCTCCAGCACCGACTCCAGCGCGTAACCGGTGGCGGCGATGAACGCGATCTTGGTGGCCACGGCCTCGTGCTCGCCGACCGGTTTGCCCCACTGGACCCGCTCACGCGACCACTCCCGGGCGATCTTCAGCGCCCACTTCGCCGATCCGGTCGCCATGGCGGGGATGGCCAACCGTCCGCCGTTGAGGGTGGTCAGTGCGATCTTCAGGCCGTCCCCCTCACGCCCGACCAGATTCTCGGCGGGCACCCGGACCCGGTGCAGCCGGGTCACGCCGTTCTCGATACCGCGCAACCCCATGAACGTGTTGCGGCGCTCGACGGTGATGCCGGGCGAATCGGCTTCCACGACAAAGGCGCTGATGCCTCCCCTGCGCCCCTGGTCTTTGGGCACCCGGGCCATCACCACCAGTAGCTCAGCGATAACGCCGTTGGTAGTCCAGAGTTTCACCCCGTCCAGTTCGTAGGCGGCACCGTCCTCGATCGGTGTCGCGGTCGCGGCCAGCCGCGCCGGATCAGAGCCCACGTCCGGCTCGGTCAGCAGGAACGCCGACACCGCCCCGGCCGCGCACCGCGGCAGGAACTTCTTCTTCTGCTCCTCGGTGCCGGCCAGTTTGAGCGGTTCGGGCACCCCGATCGACTGATGGGCGCTCAGCAACGCCCCCAGGCTGGGATGCACGCTGGACACCATCATCAGCGCCCGGTTGTAGGCGACCTGCGACATACTCAGACCGCCGTACTCGGCGGGAATCTTCAGCCCGAAACAGCCGAGCTCGGCCAGCCCTTTGACGTAAGCATCGGGGATCTGCCCGTCACGCTCGATGACGGTGCCGTCGAGGGTTTCGAGAAACTCCCGCAGCCGGCCCAGAAAGTCCTCGCTGCGGGCGGCGTCGGTCTCCGAGGGCCTGGGAAACGGGTGAATCAACTCAAGCGGGAACCGCCCCAAAAACAGTCCCTTGGCGAAGGACGGCTTATCCCAACCACTTTCGCGGGATTCCTCCGCGACAGCCCTGGCTTGTTCCTCGGTGACGCCTACCTGTTGTGCCATCGGGCACCTCCCGGTTCGACAGCGCTCGTTGAGCGACTACCAACCGGTGTTCCCCAAACGGGCCGGCCACTACACCTTGCGCGGCGCGGACTTAGGCGTCGAGCTCGCGGGCCACGGCCTTGACCACCTCGGACACCCGACGGGCGGTCTTGCGGTCCGGGTACCGCCCCTTACGCAGCTCCGGCTGCACCGTGCCCTCCAGCAGGGTGATCATGTCTTCGACCATGCCGTGCAGCTCGTCGGGGCTGTGCCGGTGCTCGGCGGGAGCCGCCTCGCGACGGGTGCGGGACAGGCTCGGCGGCGGGTCGATCAGCTTGAGCGTCAGCGCCTGAGGTCCACGACGGCCGGCGGCCACCCCGAATTCCACCCGCTGACCCGCCTTGAGACCCTCCACACCGTCCGGCAGAGCCGAGGCGCGGACGTAGACGTCCTCACCTTCCTCTTGGGACAAGAAGCCGAAGCCCTTCGCGGCGTCGTACCACTTCACCTTGCCGGTCGGCACTGGTCTCACCTGCTGTCTTACTGATCACGTACCTGAGGGACATAAATGAAGCGTCCCGCCTGCGCAGGACGCGTCAAGAGCTGATCCTACTCGGAAGGCGGCCCGCGGAGCACCCCGGTTTCCTCGGTAAGCTGGTGGCGCCGCTGGAGAAGATATGCACCGGACGTTGAACCTGATCCGGGCGCTTGCCGGCCGACCGAATCGGACACGCATATGACGTTGAGGCAACGGGGTCTGCAGACACCACCACCGCAGGTGGACGCTGCCGGCGCGGACGACAAGAACGCCGCCCGGCAGGCCTTCGACGAAGCCGTGCAGCGAGCCATCGCCGAACAGATGCCGACCTCCGGGCCGCTGGTCGACACGTTCGGCCGGGTGCACACCGATCTGCGGATATCCCTGACCGACCGCTGCAACCTGCGCTGCACCTACTGCATGCCGGCCGAAGGCCTGGACTGGCTTCCCGGCCAGCACCTCCTGCAGGACGACGAGCTGATCCGGCTGATGCGTATCGGCGTCACCCGGCTGGGCATCACCGACATCCGGTTCACCGGCGGCGAGCCGTTGCTGGCCCGCCATCTCGAGGACGTGGTGGCCGCCGCGGCGAGCCTGCGGCCGCGTCCCGAGATCGCGCTGACCACCAACGGCCTGGGGCTCGCACGGCGAGCCGGTGCCCTGGTGGCCGCCGGGCTGGATCGGATCAACGTGTCGCTGGACACCGTCGACCGTGCCCACTTCGCCGAGATCACCCGGCGGGACCGGCTGCCCGACGTACTCGACGGTCTCGACGCCGCCGCGCGGGCCGGGATGAAGCCGATCAAGGTCAACGCCGTGCTCGCGCCCAAGGTCGCCGGCGAGGACATCATCAACCTGCTGCGCTTCTGCCTGCAGCACGGCTACCAGTTGCGGGTTATCGAGATGATGCCGCTGGACGCCGACCACAATTGGAACCGCCACGCCGGGCTCGGTGTCGAGCAACTCTTGGAGATGGTGCAGGCGCAGTTCGCCCTGCGGCCCGATCCGAAGCCACGGGGCTCCGCACCGGCCGAAGTGTGGCTGGTGGAGGAGGGCCCGGACCACCCGGCCGGAACGTTCGGGATCATCGCCTCGGTGTCGCGCCCGTTCTGCGGTGACTGCGACCGGACCCGGCTCACCGCCGACGGCCAGATCCGCAACTGCCTGTTCGCCGCCGAGGAGTCCGATCTGCGGGCCCTGCTGCGCAACGGCTCTGACGATGACGCCATCGAGCACGCATGGCGTGCCGCGATGTGGACGAAGAAGGCCGGCCACGGCATCAACAATCCGGATTTCATCCAGCCGGACCGGCCGATGAGCGCGATAGGTGGTTGACCCATGACGCAGCAGACCGATAGCAGCACCGTCGTTGCGGTGACCGTCCGCTACTTCGCCGCGGCGCGAGCGGCCGCCGGCGTCGAATCGGAAATCGTCCAGGTGCCCTCCGGGGCCGGCGTGGCCGAGCTGGCCGAGACGCTCGCGGGCGGAAATGAGCGGCTGGCGACGGTGCTGGATCGCTGCTCCTACCTCCGGGACGGGGTCGCGGTGCGCGACCACGCGGCGGCGCTAAAGCCCGGCGAGACCATCGACGTACTGCCCCCGTTCGCCGGCGGATAGCATGATCTACGTCACATAACGAATTGATCACGGACCGACAACGGCTTGATACATAGCGCTTTGACCTGCGCAAACGCTGGCGTTTCCTGGTGTTTTGAGAAGAACCGGCAGAGAAAACACCCCGCGCGCCTTAGCGTGACGATGCCGGTAAGACCGGTTACGGTACATCTCCGGGTGCATCGAAAACCTTCCGGTCGATCCACCTTTCCCCTCCCGTAGCGCCGAACTCCATCCAACGGGCGAGGAACACCAACGAATACCTGATGGATGGAGGCGGGGGACCCGACCGGTCCGCCGCGAGCGGACCTGGGGCCACCCTCGGCCCCTTGGGGCGAAGCCGTAGGACGCACCGCGGTGCGCCAAGGCCGGGCAGTCTTCTCCAGCCCGAACCCGACGCTGACCTCGCAGGCGTAGACAGAGAGGAATTCACCACCGTATGAGTGGACGGCATCGCAAGCCCACCCAGTCAAACGTCAACATCGCCAAAATCGCCTTCACCGGAGCCGTGATCGGTGGCGGCAGCCTTGCCCTCGCCGGGCACGCCGCCGCAGCCACCGATGACGAATGGGACAGCGTCGCCCGCTGCGAATCCGGTAACAACTGGGGCATCAACACCGGCAACGGCTACCAGGGCGGCCTACAGTTCGCCCCGAGCACCTGGAGCGCGCACGGCGGCGGCAAGTACGCCCCGTCGGCGCACCTGGCCAGCCGGGAGCAGCAGATCGCGATCGCCGAGCACGTGCTGGCGACCCAGGGACGCGGTGCGTGGCCGGTCTGCGGCCGCGGCCTGTCCGGCGCGAGCCCGCGGGAGGTTCCCGCGACCCCGGCTGACGCTCCCATCGACAACCCGGACGTCAACGGCCAGACCGTGGCCATGGACAACCCGATGGCTCCGCCGCCCGCCCCCGAGCCGGCACCCTGGTGGGCCCCGCCGGCCCCCGAGGCTCCGGCCCCCGCCGAGGAGGGCGCTGCTCCGGTGGCTCCGGCCGGCTGGATGCCGCCCGCTCCGGAGGCTCCCGCCCCCGAGGCCCCGGCCCCCGAGGCACCCCCGATCGCCGAAGACCTGCCGCCGGCCCCCGAGGCCCCCGCTCCGGAGGCTCCCGCCCCCGAGGCCCCGGCCCCCGAGGCTCCCCCGATCGCCGAGGAGCTGCCGCCGGCCCCCGAGGCCCCCGCTCCCGAGGCGCCGGCTCCCGGCGACGAGGCGGTCCCGGCCCCCGAGGGTGAGAAGCCTCAGGCGGTCTCCGTCGGCTTCCACCAGCAGCTGTGGCAGGCCATCCGGTCGGAGAACGTCAGCGGCAACGACGCGCTGGCCGCGTTCGCGCAGCAGCCCGCGCGCGTCGTCTAGCGACCACACGAAAGAGGGGGCCGGTTCGCCGGCCCCCTCTTTCGTTTCTCGGTCTCAAGCCGAGCCGACCCATTCCTCGGTGTGGTCGGCGAAGAACTGGTGCTTCCACACCGGCAACCGCTCCTTGATGGTGTCGACCAGCAGCGCACAGGCCTCGAACGCCTCCCGGCGGTGATCGGCGGCCACCGCGGCCACCAGGGCGGCATCACCGATGCGCAAGACGCCGATCCGGTGGCTGGCCGCCAGCGCGCGAATCCCGGGGGCCTGTTCGGCGATCTCGGCCAGCACCTCGGCCATCACCTGCTCCGCGGTCGGGTGCGCGGAGTACTCGAGCCGGGTGACCTGCCGGCCGTGGTCGTGGTCGCGGATCATGCCGACGAAGCCGACGATCGCGCCCGCGGCCCGATGCCCCACCAGCTCCTCGTGTTCGGTCAGCACGATGGGCGCTTCGGTGACCGCCGCCCGCAATACCTGGGCCGTCATCGCTCGTGGTCTCCGCCGGCGAGCTGATCCAGCGCGTGATCCAAGACCTCGGCAAGCACACCGAGGCCGTCGCGCACTCCGCCGGATGAGCCGGGCAAGTTGACGATCAGCGTCCGCCCGGCCACGCCACACACGCCGCGCGAAAGTACCGAGGTCGGCACCTTCGGCAGCCCGGAGCGGCGGATGGCATCGGCCAGGCCGGGAATCTCGTAGTCCAGCACCGCCACCGTCTGCGCCGGGGTGTCGTCGGTCGGTGAGATCCCGGTTCCTCCGGAGGTGATGACCAGGTCGACGGGTGCGGCTACCGCGGCCCGCAACGCCGCGCCGACGGCCTCACCATCGGGGACGACCTCCGGTTGCGCCGGCGCGAAGCCGCGCTGCGCCAGCCAGTCGGCGATGATCGGCCCGGTGCGGTCGGTGTACACCCCAGCCGAAGCGCGTGTGGAGGCGATGATGACGTGGGCGGTCCGGGTCCTCGCGGCAGTCACTGACGCTCCCAGGCCCCGGTGCGTCCGCCGTCTTTGCTCAGCACGCGGATGCTGTCGATGACGGCGGCGCGGTCGACGGCCTTGATCATGTCGTAGAGCGTCAGGGCCGCCACGCTGACCGCGGTCAGCGCCTCCATCTCCACCCCGGTGCGGTCGGTGGTGCGCACCGAGGCGGTGATGTCGATGTGGGAATCGCCGATGGTGAAGTCGACGTCGACGCCGGTGAGCGCCAACTGGTGGCAGAGCGGCACCAGATCGCTGGTCCGTTTGGCGGCCATGATGCCGGCCACCCGCGCGGTGGCCAGCGCATCGCCCTTGGGCAGCCCGCCGGCCGAGATCAGCTGCACCACCTGCGCGGTGGTGCGCAGCACTCCGGCGGCCACAGCGGTGCGCTTGGTGGCCGCCTTTGCGCTGACGTCGACCATGTGGGCCGCACCGCGTTCATCGAGGTGTGAGAGCGGCCCGGTCATGGTGGTCACGCCTACCGGTTGACGACGGTGACCGGATGCAGGTAGGGCAGCTCGTCGGACGGGAGCGGGAATACCAGGTCCCCGAACGGGGACAGCGCACCGGCCCGGTCGGTACGCAGCTCGCTCACTGCCGGTTCGCCGTCCGTGTCGGGCCACCCGTTGTCGACGTACCGGTTCTTGTTGTCCTGTTTCGCAGCCACGGCTCCCATTCTGACAGGTCGCGATCGGCGTCGCTCACCGGTCGGGCCTTACGCTGGTCTTCTATGACCAAACCCGCCCGGGGTGTGCCGCTGGGATCGTGGCTGGCCGAGCTGCCCGATGAGGGCCTGATCCGGCTGCTGGAGCTGCGGCCCGACCTCGCCCAGCCGCCGCCGGGCAGTATCGCCGCCCTGGCGGCGCGGGCCCAGGCCCGCCAATCGGTCCGGGCGGCCACCGACGAGCTGGATTTTCTGCGGCTCGTCGTCCTCGACGCCCTGTTGGTGCTGGATGCCGATGCCGCCGCAGTGCCGCTGGCCGACCTGCTGGCGTTGATCGGTGACCGCGCCCCCGCCGACGCGGTGCACGCGGCGTTGACCGACCTGATCGAACGGGCCCTGTGCTGGGGTTCGGACGGCGGTTCAGCGAGGCTCGCCGAAGGAGAGGCGAAGAAGCTGGGACCGCCGCATTCGCCCCAGCCCGACGGTGTGCTGCGGGTGGTCGCCGAGGCCGGCGCCGGGCTGCCATGGCATCCGGGTCAGGTCACCCGGGAGGATCCCGAGCAGAGCCCGGAGCAGATCAGGGAGGCCGTCGCCGACCTCGACGCGCCGCAGCGGGACCTGCTGGACAAGCTGCTTGCGGGCTCCCCGATCGGCCGCACCCGCGACGCCGCCCCCGGCGCGCCGCCGGAACACCCGGTGCCCCGGCTGCTGGCGGCGGGGCTGTTGCGCCGCATCGACGACGAAACGGTGATCCTGCCGCGCTTGGTCGGCCAGGTGCTGCGCGGCGAGCAGCCCGGGCCGGTCACGCTGCAAGCGCCCGACCCGGTGGTGTCACAGACCACGGCCGCCGACGTCGACGCGACCGCCGCCGGCGCGGTGATCGACCTGCTGCGCGAACTCGACGTGCTCCTGGCCAACCTGGGCGATACGCCGGTGCCGGAGCTGCGCAGCGGCGGGTTGGGCGTCCGTGAGGTCAAGCGCCTGGCCAAGTCGACCGGCATCGACGAGACCCGGTTGGGCTTGCTGCTGGAGGTGGCGGCCACGGCCCGGCTGATCGCCTCCGACTATCCGGACCCGGCCACCGTCGACCAGCGGGACTGGCCCGACGCGGACGGGCCGTACTGGGCGCCGACGGTGCTCGCCGACCGGTTCGCCGAGCGATCAACCGCCGAACGCTGGCACCTGCTGGCCGGCACCTGGCTGCAGCTGCCGGCCCGGCCGGGCCTGATCGGCAGCCGGGGCGCGGACGGCAAACCGCGGGCGGCGCTGTCCACGCCGCTGTTTTCCACCGCCGCCCCGCTGGATCGCCGGCTGCTGCTGGGCATGCTCGCCGAACTGCCCGACGGTGCCGGGACCGACGCGGTGTCGGCGTCGCAGGCTTTGATCTGGCGGCGGCCGCGCTGGGCCAGTCGTCTGCAGCCCGGGCCGGTGGGCGAGTTGCTCGACGAGGCGCACGCGCTCGGCGTGCTGGGCCGCGGCGCCCTCAGCTCCCCGGGGCGCGCTCTGCTGGCGGAAACCTGGTCTGAGGGCGCAGCCGAGCCCGCCACCAGCGCGACGGTCTCATCGATGACCAAGGCCCTACCGGAGCCGATCGACCATTTCCTGGTGCAGGCCGATCTGACCGTGGTGGTGCCCGGGCCACTGGAACGGGACCTCGCCGAGGAACTGGGCGTCGTGGCCAGCGTCGAATCGGCCGGCGCGGCGATGGTCTACCGGGTCTCCGAACAGACCATCCGGGCTGCCCTGGACGTCGGCCGGACCGGCGCCGGGCTGCACGCGTTCTTCCACAAGCACTCGAAAACCCCGGTCCCGCAAGGACTCACCTACTTGATCGACGACGTCGCGCGCCGGCACGGGCAGCTGCGGATCGGGATGGCGGCGTCCTTCGTGCGCTGCGAGGATCCGGCCCTGCTGGCCCAAGCGGTGGCGGTTCCGGCCGCCGAGGCGCTCGGCCTGCGGTTGCTGGCCCCGACGGCGGCGGTGGCCCAGGCCCCGATCGCCGACGTGCTGACGACGCTGCGCGATGCCGGTTTCGCCCCGGCCGCCGAGGATGCCACCGGAACGATCGTCGACATCCGGCCGCGCGGGGTGCGGGTGCCGACTCCGGCGGAGCGCCGCAGCCACCGGCCGGTCGCCGGGCCCAGCGGCGAGAGCCTCACCTCGTTGGTCCGGGTGCTGCGCACGGTGACGTCGGCGCCGTTCGACAACATCCGCCTGGAGCCGGTGACCGCGATGATTCTGTTGAAACGCGCCGCGGCCGAGGGATCCACGGTGCTGATCAGCTACGTCGACGCCGCAGGGGTGGCCACCCAGCGGGAGGTCTCCCCTGTGCTGGTCCGCGGCGGGCAGTTGGTGGCCTTCGACTCGACGTCGGGTCAGATGCGCGAGTTCACCATCCACCGCATCACGTCCATCTCCGCCGCCGACGGGGATCAGTAGGCCACGCCTCCCCGCGGTGGCTCGTAGCATGGTCTACGGGTTCGGGTGAAGGGACCGCCCATGGTGACCGTCGATCGTGAACAGCCGCTGGACTACGCCGGCCTGCGCGGTGATCTGGCCGGTCGCTACCACCCCACCCCCAGTGCCGGAGCGACTGTCGACGACGAACTGGTACGCGAAGACCTCGCTGCCCTCGACCGCGACGGCTACCTGGTGTGGGAAGCACTGCTCAGCGACGACCAGTGCGCCGCGATCCGCGCCGAGGTAAGCCCGCTGCTCGGCCACACCGGACGGAATTCCTTCGAAGGCAAGAGAACGCAACGCGCCTACGGCCTGCTGAACAAGACCCGGTTGTGCGACCGGCTCGTCGAGCACCCGCGGGTGCTGGCGATCCTCGACCGGCTGCTGCTGCCCAACTATCTGCTGTCGATCCTGCAGGCCATCAACATCGGGCCGGGCGAATCGGCGCAGCTGCTGCACGTCGATGACGGGTTCTATCCCGTTCCGCGGCCGCACTCGCCGCTGGGAGCGGCAACGATCTGGGCGATCGACGACTTCACCGAAGACAACGGCGCCACCGTCGTCCTGCCGGGCAGTCACCGCTGGGGCCGGCGCGAACCGGGCGACGCCGACGAGCGCAGGCCGATCGTGATGCCCGCCGGCAGTTGCGTGTTCTTCGTCTCGACGCTGTGGCATGGCGGCGGCGCCAACGTCTCGACCGGCGCACGGCTGGCCGTCACCGCGCAGTACTGCCAGCCGTGGTTGCGTCCGATGGAAGCGTTCACCCTGTCGGTGCCGTTGGCCACCGCCCGGGACCTGTCCGACGACATCAAACGCATGCTCGGCTACAGCATCCATCCGCCTTTTGTGGGCGCGGTCGACGGCATGCATCCGTTACGACTGCTCGAACAGGGCCGGGAGGCGGGGCGTTAGCGGCGCCCCTGTCGGTGGTCTCCGGATAATGGCCCCATGAGCACCGACGGGCCCCTGATCGTCCAATCCGACAAGACCGTGCTGCTCGAGGTCGACCACGAGCAGGCCGGCGCGGCGCGTGCTGCGATCGCGCCGTTCGCCGAGTTGGAACGCGCCCCCGAGCACGTGCACACCTACCGCATCACCCCGCTGGCGTTGTGGAACGCCCGCGCCGCCGGCCACGACGCCGAGCAGGTGGTCGACGCGCTGGTCACCTACTCGCGGTACGCGGTGCCGCAGCCGCTGTTGGTCGACATCGTCGACACCATGGCGCGCTACGGGCGCCTGCAGTTGGTGAAGAGCCCCGCGCACGGCCTGACCCTGGTCAGCCTGGATCGCGCGGTGCTCGAGGAGGTGCTGCGCAACAAGAAGATCACCCCGATGCTCGGCGCCCGCATCGACGACGACACCGTCGTGGTGCATCCCAGCGAGCGCGGCCGGGTCAAACAGATGCTGCTCAAAATCGGTTGGCCCGCAGAGGATCTGGCCGGCTACGTCGACGGCGAGGCGCATCCGATCGAGCTGTGCCAGGACGGCTGGGCGCTGCGCGACTACCAGGAGATGGCCGCCGACTCGTTCTGGTCGGGCGGTTCGGGGGTGGTGGTGTTGCCGTGCGGCGCCGGCAAGACGCTGGTCGGCGCCGCGGCGATGGCCAAAGCCGGTGCCACCACGCTGATCCTGGTCACCAACACCGTCGCCGGCCGGCAGTGGAAACGCGAGTTGATCGCGCGCACCTCGCTGACCGAAGAAGAGATCGGCGAGTACTCCGGGGAGCGCAAGGAGATCCGGCCGGTCACCATCGCCACCTACCAGGTGATCACCCGGCGCACCAAGGGCGAATACCGGCACCTGGAACTGTTCGACAGCCGCGACTGGGGGCTGATCATCTACGACGAGGTGCATCTGCTGCCCGCGCCGGTGTTCCGGATGACCGCCGATCTGCAGTCGCGGCGCCGGCTCGGGCTGACGGCCACCCTGATCCGGGAGGACGGCCGGGAGGGCGACGTGTTTTCCCTGATCGGGCCGAAGCGCTACGACGCGCCCTGGAAGGACATCGAGGCCCAAGGCTGGATCGCGCCGGCCGAGTGCATCGAGGTGCGGGTCACCATGACCGAGAGCGAGCGGATGACCTACGCCGTCGCCGAGCCGGAGGAACGCTACAAGCTGTGCTCGACGGTGCACTCCAAGATCGCGGTGGTGCGCTCGATCCTCAAGCAGCATCCCGGTGAGCAGACCCTGGTGATCGGCGCCTATCTCGACCAGCTGGAAGAGCTGGGCGAGCAGTTGGGCGCCCCGGTCATTCAGGGCTCGACGCGCACCGCCGAACGCGAAAAGCTCTTCGACGCCTTCCGCAGCGGCGAGGTGTCCACCTTGGTGGTGTCCAAGGTCGCCAACTTCTCGATCGACCTGCCGGAGGCCTCGGTGGCCGTGCAGGTCTCGGGCACCTTCGGCTCACGGCAGGAGGAGGCCCAGCGGCTCGGCCGGCTGCTGCGGCCCAAGGCCGCCGGCGGCGGAGCGGTGTTCTACTCCGTGGTCGCCCGCGACAGTCTGGATGCCGAGTACGCCGCGCACCGGCAGCGGTTCCTGGCCGAGCAGGGTTATGGCTACGTCATCCGCGACGCCGACGACCTGCTCGGCCCGGCGATCTGACGCGACCCGCGCGCAAGCTATCCGCGCGCGGCGGGGCCAGGCGGTTAACCTCGAAACATGGCGTTATCCAAGGACGAACGCGAACTTTTTCTGGCCGAGCCACACATCGCAGCGCTGTCGGTGAGTGCGGGAGACGGCCGTGGCCCACTGACCGTGCCGATCTGGTATCAGTACACCCCGGGCGGCGAGCCCTGGGTCCTTACCGGCGTCGAGTCCCGCAAGAGGCGGCTCATCGAGGCCGCCGGCTGCTTTTCGCTCATGGTGGAGCGTACGGAGCCGACCGTCCGCTATGTCGCCGTCGATGGGGCCGTCAGCCGCATCGAGCCCGGCACCGACGACCATCACGCCGAGCTGGCCCACCGCTACCTTCCCCCCGACCGGGCCGAGAAGTTCCTCGAGTTCGCGCGGACCGAACTGGGCGACTACGTGGCCATTCATCTGCGCCCCCAGCACTGGCTCTCCGCTGACATGGGAGCCATCTAGACGCGATGGGGGCCAGGAGGCTGCTGTTCCGGGCGATGTACCGCCTGGGGTTCACCCCGTGGGACGGCCACGCGCTGGCCCGCGGCCTGCGCAACCTGGTCGAGATGGATGCGGGCGTGGGGTTGCCGCCGGGCACCGCACTGGATCTCGGCTGCGGCACCGGAGATACCTCCATCTATCTGGCGCAGAACGGGTGGCGGGTCACCGGCGTCGACTTCGCGCCGCGGGCGCTGCGCATCGCGCGGGCCAAGGCCCAGGCGGGGAAGGTGTCGGTGCGGTTCGTCTGCGCCGACATCGCCCAAGTCGCCGCGGCCGGTCTCGGTAACGACTTCGACCTGGTGACCGACAACGGTTGCCTGCACGGGATGAACGATCATGATCGGGGGGTCTACGCCGCACAGGTCAACGCGGTGACCGGACCGGATTCGCGGCTGCTGATCGTCGCGTTCGGCCCGGGTGCGTTGTTCGGCGTCCGCGGGGTCGACCAGGCCGAGATCGCCCGGCTCTTCGCCCCGCAGTGGGAGCTGATCTCTTCCGGCGACGAGCCGAACTATCTGCCCGCCAATGGCGGCCAGCCGGTGCGGCACTACCTGTTGGCGCGCCGTTGCTGACCGGTCAGCCCCCGCAGGCGCTGGGCAGCAGCATCATCAGCGGCCACAGCAGCACCCCGGCCACCGTCGCCACCTCGTAGATGCTGTGGGGCGGTATGCCAAACTGCTGCTCGGCCCGGGTCTGCAGGAGCTCCACCCCGTCGGGCCGCAAAAACAGGCACACCACCCCGATGACCACGTAGACCAGGCCCAGCCACAGCGCCGCCTCCAGCAGCTTGCCGACGGTGATGCTCACCCGGTAGTCCAACAGACGCGAAATCCCCCGAAGCCACGAGGGTTCGGGGGACTCCACGTCGTTTCCGCCTGGCTACAGCAGCGAGGACGGCGGGATGAACCGGTCGCCGTACTTCGCGGCCAGTTCCTTGGCCCGCGCCACGAAAGCGTCCTTACCGACCCCGTGCGGCCCCTCGTAGCCGACGATGAACTGCGCGGTCCCGCCGGTCCACGGCGGGAAGCCGATGCCCATGATCGCGCCGATGTTGGCGTCGGCGGTCGAGGTCAGCACGCCTTCGTCGAGGCACTTCTGGGTCTCCAGCGCCTCGGCGAACAGCATCCGGTCGATCATGTCCTGCAGCGGCGGGGTGGCGCTGCCGGAGTTGAACGTCTCCCGCAGGCCCGGCCACAGACCGGTGCGCTTGCCGTCGACGTACTCGTAGAACCCGGCGCCCTTGAGCCGCGACGGACGGCCGAGCTCGATCATCTTCTCGACGACCGTCTCATTCATCTGCTTCTCGTACTTGCCGCCGGCGGCCTCGATGCCCTCGCGGGTGGCGACGGCGATCTTGTGCATCAGCTCCAGGTTGAGCTCGTCGGAGAGCTGCAGCGGAGCCGCCGGGTAGCCGGCCTGCAGACCGGCCTGCTCGATGCTGGCCGGCTCCACGCCCTCACCCAGCATCATCAGCGCCTCGTTGATGAAGGTGCCGATGACACGGCTGGTGTAGAAGCCGCGGCTGTCGTTGACCACGATCGGGGTCTTCTTGATGGCCAGCACGTAGTCGAAGACCCGGGCCAGCGCCTCGTCAGAGGTCTTCTCGCCCTTGATGATCTCCACCAGCGGCATCTTGTCGACCGGCGAGAAGAAGTGGATGCCGATGAAGTCCTCCTGGCGCTTCACGCCGGTGGCCAGTCCGGTGATCGGCAGCGTGGAGGTGTTCGACCCCAGCAGCGCGTTGGGCTCGACGATGTCCTCGATCTCCTGGAAGACCTTGTGCTTGAGCTCCTGGTTCTCGAACACCGCCTCGATCACGAAGTCGACGCCCTTGAGGTCGGCCGCGTCCCCGGTCGGGGTGATCTTGTCCAGCAACGCCTGGGACTTCTCGGCGGTGGTGCGGCCACGCTCGAGCGCCTTGGCTTCCAGCTTCTCCGAGTAGCCCTTGCCCTTCTGCGCCGCCTCGGTGCTGACGTCCTTGAGCACCACGTCATAGCCGGCCTTGGCCGACACGTAGGCGATGCCGGCACCCATCATCCCGGCACCGAGCACGCCGATCTTCTTGATCGGGGTCTGGCCGATACCCTCGGGCCGGCTGCCGCCGCCGTTGATGTGCTGCAGGTCGAAGAAGAACGCCTGGATCATGTTCTTGGCGACCTGGCCGGTGACCAGCGAGACGAAGTAGCGGCTCTCGATGCGGGTGGCGGTGTCGAAGTCCACCGCCGCGCCCTCGACCGCGGCCGCGAGGATCGCCCGCGGCGCCGGCATCGGCGCGCCCTTGAGCTGCTTGCGCAGCAGCGCCGGGAACGACGGCAGGATCGCCGCCAGCGACGGGGTCGACGGGGTGCCGCCGGGCATCTTGTAGCCCTTGACATCCCAGGGCTGCACACCGGCGTCGGGGTTGGCCTTGATCCAGGCCTTGGCGGCCGGCACCAGCTCTTCGACGCTTCCGAGCACCTCGTCGATCAGGCCGATCTCCTTGGCCTTGGCCGGCTTGAACCGGGTGCCCTGGGCCAGCACGTTCATGAACGCGTTCTGGATGCCCAGCATGCGCACCGTGCGGGCGACGCCGCCACCGCCAGGCAGCAGGCCCAGCGTGACCTCGGGCAGGCCGAGCTGGCTGCCCTTGGCGTCGGCGGCGATCCGCCGGTGACAGGCCAGCGCGATCTCCAGACCGCCGCCCAGCGCCGCGCCGTTGATGGCGGCGACGACGGGCTTGCCCAAGGTCTCCAGGGCGCGCAGATCGGCCTTGATGCCCTCGCACTGGTCGAAGACCGCCTGGGCGTCGTCCGGGCCCACGTGGATCATCGCCTTGAGGTCGCCGCCGGCGAAGAAGGTCTTCTTCGCGCTGGTGATGACCACGCCGGTGATCGAATCCTTCTCCGCGGCAAGGCGTTCCACCGCGTTGTGCATCGACTCGCGGTAGTGCTCGTTCATCACGTTGGCCGACCCGGTCGGGTCGTCCAGGGTCAGCGTGACGATGCCGTCAGCGTCCTTGTCCCACTTGATGGTGTTCTCTGCCATTTTTGAAAAACCCTCTCAGACGCGCTCGATGATGGTGGCGACGCCCATGCCACCGCCGATGCAGAGTGTGATCAGAGCGCGGCGGGCACCGCGGCGCTCCAGTTCGTCGACCATGGTGCCGGTGATCATGGCGCCGGTGGCGCCCAGCGGGTGGCCCATGGCGATGGCGCCACCGTTGACGTTGAGCTTCTCGTCCGGGATGTTGAGGTCCTTCTGGAACTTCAGCACCACCGAGGCGAACGCCTCGTTGAGCTCGAACAGGTCGATGTCGTCGACGGTCATCCCGGCGCGGTCGAGCACCCGCTGGGTGGCCGGGGTGGGGCCGGTGAGCATGATGACCGGGTCGGCGCCGGACGTGGCCGCGGCCACGATGCGAGCCCGCGGGGTCAGCCCCTGCTCCTTGCCGGCCTTCTCCGAACCGATCAGCACCAGCGCGGCGCCGTCGACGATGCCGGAGCTGTTGCCGCCGGTGTGGACGTGGTTGATCTTCTCGACGAAGTGGTACTTCTGCAGCGCCACGTCGTCGAAGCCGCCCATCGCGCCGATCCCGTCGAACGCGGTCTTGAGCTTGCCCAGCCCCTCCAGGGTGGTGTCGGGCCGCATGTGCTCGTCGTGGTCGAGAACGACCAGGCCGTTCTGGTCGCGCACCGGGACCACCGACTTGGCGAAGTAGCCGCCCGACCAGGCCGCGGCGGCCTTCTGCTGGCTGCGCAGCGCGTAGGCGTCGACGTCGTCACGGGAGAAGCCCTCGATGGTGGCGATCAGGTCGGCGCCGATGCCCTGCGGCACGAAGCCGATCTGGTAGTTGGTGTTGGGGTCGCTGGCCCAAGCGCCGCCGTCGGAGCCCATCGGGACGCGGCTCATCGACTCCACGCCGCCGGCGAGCACCAGGTCGTCGAACCCGGCCTTCACCTTGGCGGCGGCGGTGTTGATGGCCTCCAGGCCGGAGGCGCAGAACCGGTTGAGCTGAACACCACCGGTGGTCTCGGGCATACCGGCGGCCAGCATCGCGGTGCGGGCGATGTCACCGCCCTGGTCACCTACCGGCGACACGACGCCGAACACCGAGTCGCTGATCTGGTTCACGTCCAGGTCCGGGTAGCGGGAGCGCAGCTCGTTGACCAGGCCGACGGCCAGGCTGACCGGCTTGATCTCGTTCAGCGCCCCGTTTTTCTGCTTGCCGCGCGGGGTGCGAATGGCCTCGTAGATGAAGGCTTCTTCGGACATGACTGGTGTTCCTCTTCGGTATTGGGTGTTCGATGCGGATTGTTCGATTGCGTTCCCCCGCAAGCGGGAGGCGCCCCCAGCTGGGAGCGTAGACCTCTGCTTGCCACCCTAACAGGACGGCCGATCAACCGGATGGTTGGGCCGTGTGAGCTGCTGCTCTTCGGTTCGCCCCGAATACACTGCCGTGTTGTGACCGGCACCGATGCTCCCGCGCCATTATCCGCATCCTGGCAGCAGCGCTTTGCGTTCTTCGACGCCTACGGGCTGCCGTCGTCGTCTCCGGAGGCCCGGGACGCGATGCGGGCGCTGCCGTGGCGCGACCGAATCCGTATCAACTCGAACGTGCTGGCATTCCTGTTCTTCCCGTTCTACTTCTTCGTCAAGGGCATGTGGCGCAAGGGTGTGGTGTGGGCGGCAGTCACGATCACCCTCGGCGCATTCGGGGTGGCTCTTGATGTCAGCGACCAGATCGCGCGGGCGATCGGCATCGGGCTCGCCGCCGGCGCTATGACCACCGCTAACTACGCCTACTACCTGCACGCGGTGAAGGGCAGCCGCTCCTGGAACATCCTCGAGGGGTTCGGCCGACGTTCCACGAGCTGAGGACGCGCGGCTCTTTAAGCTGGCCGGTTATGACGGTGTCGCGGTTACGGCCCTATGCCACCACGATCTTCGCGGAGATGTCGGTGCTGGCCTCGCGGATCGGCGCGGTCAACCTCGGTCAGGGCTTCCCCGACGAGGACGGGCCGCCGGCCATGCTGGAGGCCGCCCGCGCCGCGATCACCGACGGCGTCAACCAGTACCCGCCGGGCCTGGGCATCCCCGCCCTGCGCGAGGCCATCGCCGGCCAGCGCAGCCGGCACTTCGGCATCGACTACGACCCGGAGACCGAGGTCCTGGTGACGGTCGGGGCCACCGAGGCCATCGCCGCCGCGGTCCTGGGCCTGGTCGAGCCGGGCTCCGAGGTGCTGCTGCTTGAGCCGTTCTACGACTCCTATTCGCCGGTGGTCGCCATGGCCGGCGCGCGGCGGGTTGCGGTTCCGCTGGTCCCCGACGGCCGCGGCTTCGCGTTGGACATTGACAGGTTGCGCGGCGCTGTCGGTCCGGCGACCCGCGCGCTGATCGTCAACTCGCCGCACAACCCGACCGGCACGGTGTTCACCGAGTCCGAGCTGGCGGCGATCGCCCGGATCGCGGTGGAATCCGATCTGCTGGTCATCGCCGATGAGGTCTACGAGCACCTGGTCTTCGCC
This sequence comes from Mycobacterium sp. NGS16, assembly GCF_059813225.1. Lineage (NCBI taxonomy): Bacteria > Bacillati > Actinomycetota > Actinomycetes > Mycobacteriales > Mycobacteriaceae > Mycobacterium > Mycobacterium sp. NGS16. The sequence continues at coordinate 293,840 of NZ_JCALEE010000003.1, read as the reverse complement.
GGACGGACCCACCTGCCGCTGGCCGGGTTCGAGGGCATGGCGCAGCGCACCGTCACCATCTCCAGTGCGGCGAAGATGTTCAACTGCACCGGCTGGAAGATCGGCTGGGCTTGCGGGCCGGCGCAGCTGCTGGCCGGGGTGCGCGCGGCCAAGCAGTACCTGAGCTATGTCGGCGGGGCCCCGTTCCAGCCGGCGGTGGCGCTGGCCCTCAACTCCGAGGACGCCTGGGTGGCGGCGCTGCGCGCGACGATGGAGGCCCGCCGCGATCGGCTCGCCGACGGGCTGGCCCAGGTCGGGTTCGAGGTGCACGACAGCTTCGGCACCTATTTCTTGTGTGCTGACCCGCGGCCGCTGGGCTATCACGACAGCACAGCGTTCTGCGCCGAACTACCGCATCGGGCCGGGGTGGCGGCGATCCCGCTGTCGGCGTTCTGCGTGCCGGCGGCCGAAGCTGCGGCTCCCGAGGTCTGGAATCACTTGGTGCGCTTCACGTTTGTCAAGCGTGAGGAGACTCTTGACGAGGCGATCCGCCGCCTGGCGGTGCTGCGCGACGGGCCGGTCACGGCTCGGTAGGCGTCCACTCCCGCATCACCCGCTCACGCAGCCGCTCGGTAGCGGTCTGCAGCACCACCTTGCTGGCGCGCCGGACGATGAACGCCGGAATCGGGCCGGAAGGCTCGACGGTGATGTCGAAACGCACCCGAGTGCTGTCCGGGCCTACCCGGGTCAGGGTGTACTCGACGTGCTGGGCGCGCTGCTGCGCGGTGGCCTTGGCATCCCAGACCATCCAGTCCGGTCCCCAGTGGTATTCCAGAATCTCCTTGTCCACCAACCCCAGAACCTTGATGGTGGCGCGGACGTGGTGGGGACGGCCGTCCTCGTAGGTGTCGAGAATCTCCACTCGCTTATGCACCGGCGACCAGGACACCAAGTCGGCCACATCGGCCAGCGCGTCGAGGATCTTCTCCGGCGGCGCGTCAATGACAATTTCCCGCGATGCTCGAACAGCCACTGCCTTGAGCCTAGCCGCGTGGGCAGCGCCCGGCAGGGTTTCCCCGAACCGAAGTCAGCGGCCCTTTTTGACCTTGAGCACCTGTTCCCGCAGGCCGTCGGTGGCGGTCTTCATGCCGCCCTTGAGGGTGCTCTTGAGCAGAAAGCCCGGGATCGGGATGGACGGGTCGACGTCCATGTCGAAGCGGACCTTGGTCTTGTCACCTTGCGGGGTCAGCGTGTACTTGGCGTCTTGCGCCTTGAGTTGGCCGGCCGACACCAGCGTCCAACCGACACTGTCGGCCGTCCAGCTGTATTCGACCACCTGCTCGTCGGTGAGACCGGCCGCCTTGATCCTCATCCGCACCCGGCGCGGCCGGCCGTCGTCGTAGGTGTCGAGCACCTCGGCGCTCTGGTACTGCGGGGACCAGGAGGGGACGGACTCGACGTCGGCGAGGACATCGAAGATCTCCTCCGGGCTGGCTTCGATGACCACTTCGCGGGAATCCTTGACTGCCATGGCTGGCAACGATAGCCAGCCACGGGATGGCGCGCGGGGATTTGCGCCGCACGGAGCGGTCACGTCGATAAGGCGGGGACGGTGGCACGATGGAGACCATGCATGTGACCGCGCGCATCGCCGCACCCCTGTTGGCCGCCGCGGCCTTAGTTGCCGCGCCCGCCGCTCACGCCGATGACGCCAGCTACCTGGCGAAGGTCAACGCATCACCGGTGCCGATCCCGATCGCCGATGAGGTCAAGGTGACCTCGGGCCACTACGTCTGCGTCCTGTTGCGGATGTACGGGCACACCGGGACCTACCGGGCCGGGATCTCGCCGGGCGACGTGGTGCGTCAGCTGACCAACACGTTCCACTACAGCCCCGAGGCCGCCGACGTCCAGATCGCCGCGGCGCAGTCCGAGCTCTGCCCGGAGACGTTGCGGCCCTGAGGTTTAGCCGGTTTAGCCGAGGAAGAACCCGGCGCCCGGGCCACCCTTGGCGTTGACGTCGTCGAGGATCGCCTTGAACAGCACGATTCCCGAACCCGGCTGGTCCAGCGGCGCGGTTGGGACGGTTCCGTCGCGGATCATGCCGACGATCAGGTTGTCGACGGTGATCGGCGCGCCGTCGTCACCGGGTTGCCACCACTGGTCAGCGGCGGTGTTCACACCGTCGGGCCCGACGTCGAAGCAGCTGAGGCCGGTGCCCAGCCCGAGTTTGCAGGCGTGCGTCGCAGCGGCGGGTGCTGGGCTGAGGGGTTCTGGGTTGTCGGGTGCTGGGGCGGCGGGTTCCAGATCGGTGGGTTCCGGGTCCGGGGGGCCGATGCCGTAGATCCCAAAGCCTTCGTAGTCGGCGATCGGTTTTGCCTTCACCGGATCGAACTCGATCACCGCGTAGCCGAGAGCGTCGTCGGCGGCCACCACCGTGCCCACGGTGCCGCGCTCTTCGGCACCCTCGGCGATCACGGGCGAGCCGGGTGCGCCGCAGTGGGCTGAGGTGAAACCGATCAGCCGACCGGTGCTGTCGTGGCCCATGGCGGTCAGCGTGCACAGCGTGTCGTCGTTGAGCGTGATGCCGGCGCCGCCGCCGAGCAGGAGCTTGTCATCGGCTGCGGCGCTGGCCGGCGCCGAGGTGATCAGCGCGGCCACGGCCACCATGACCGCAGCTATGCGCCGAAGGGATGCACCGTGCACAGCGGCCCAGTCTATGGGCCTGCCCGACGGCCGTCCTCTGAGGTTGACGCGTGGCCTTCGCCGCTCGGCGGTTCCGTTGGTGTGTCGGTGTCCCGTTGCTCATCGACGTCCGGATCCACCCACCACACGAGCAGGCAAAGCGCCCCGATGCCGAGCAGGATTAGCGGCACCCAGACACCGCCGAAATGGATGAACGTCCCGAACGCATCCGCCTGATCGCGCTCGACCACAGGCCATCCCGTTGCGAGCCACGCGAACCCCGCGCCAGCACCGACGAATCCGCACCCCAGTGCATAGGCGACCGCCTCCGGGTCGCCCACGGCTCGCCGCGAGACGGCGGTTGTCGCAAAGGTGATGAGCCCGCCGACGAGACCCACGAGGAACATGATGATCAACGCGGAACGGGAGATGCCATGCGGGCGTGGGTCCACGCTGGCCCCGGTGATCTCCCCGATGTAGCCGAGCCGGTTCGCAAGTGCGTTGTCGAGAACGCCGACCCGCAGCACGTCGTAGAGGGCTGCCACCCAGGTTCCGATGAGTACCCCGCAGGCCGCCAGCAGCACGGTGGCGATCACCGTTGCCTTGGTGTGGGTGTGCCTGGCCGGGTTGAACATGTTCACCATCCTCGGACGTGCCCGCCGGTCGCTACGGTGGTCGCTACCCCGCTGCCCGTGCGGACTCCGCTCATGACCCGCCTCCGCTGCTGTCCGACTCGTACGGTCGGTTGTCGGGGTGGTATTCGACCGGGTGGGCCGGGTCGAGTTCGACGAGGAGATCTCCGCGGTGATCGGCGAACACGATCACCGGCGTTCCGGGCACGGGGATCTTGTGCGCGTACGTGTTCACCCGCACCGACACGACGCGCTCCCCGGTCTGATGCTGGTAGCGGATCGGGACGTTCCCGCCCTGATTCCAGGTCGCCGGGTCGGGCAGCGCTGCCACCACGCCCCGGTACCGGGTTCCCGTGGCGCGCAGGCGGAGGATACGAGCCACGTCGAGTCGAGCACAGCGCACCCAGCGGGCGGCGATGAGCGCGGTGATCAGACAGGCGATCGCCGTGACCGCGGCCGAGAGGCCGAAGAACCTCGACGGCCACCAGATGCCCAGCGCAGCAAGGCCGATGGCGATGCCGCCGAGCAGGCCGGCCAGCAGAACCAGGTTGCGGGCACGCTCGCGCATCGTCAGCTCCATGCCCCGCACATAGACGCCGGAAAAGCAGAAGAGCGCGAGGCCCGCTGCCGGTATCCCGAGCGCGAGCCACCACCAGGAGAGCACCCCGAGGCCTTCCGAGAGGCCGGCGACGACGAACCCCACACCCGCGATCGTGCATCCGACGCTGACGGCGAACGCGACCACGAGGAGCCCGAACCCGAACCGCAGCGGCTCCAGGACCGCTGCGACCGGCACCCGGGGGACGTTGCCGCCCTTCTCCCCGCCGGTGGTGAACACCGGATGCTCCTCCAGCCATGCCCACTCCTCGGCCACCGGGGCTGTCCCCTCGTCTGCTCCGCTCACCGCGCCCGCTCCCCCTCGACGAATCGCTTGAGGCTGGGCTTCGCGGGGTCGCAGCGGATCCAGTGTGTGCCGGCGTTCGACCTGCGGGTCATGCGGCCGTGGAACAGCGGGCCCGAGTTCAGGGCTTCGTGCAGCCCGTCGCGTGGCTGCTGTCGCATGTCGATCCCTTCCTGTCAGGTCGGGGATCGCCACGGTGCGGTGCAGTTGTCGGTGTCGACGAAGGTGGGTGACATCCCTTCTGCCAGACACATTGTTCCATGACCGGCTCTGCCGACCACCGGAGCGGAGCGGCGAGGCGCAAGCGCGACTGCTGCTGCGAGATGCCAAGAGCCAGGCGTGAGTCCACCTCGACCGGAGGATAGGTGCCCTACGCGTCTTCCGGGGAAGCCTCGCCAACCGAGCCTTGCCGATCGGGACTGGGCCCATGTGGGTCATCGAGACCGGCTCTCGGAGCACTTCAGAAACGAGAAAAACCACCTGCTACCAGGTGGTTCCCTTGGTGGCCAGGGCCGGGATCGAACCGGCGACCTTCCGCTTTTCAGGCGGACGCTCGTACCAACTGAGCTACCTGGCCGGAAGGCACGTGTGCCTCGCCGCATGAAGCGACCCTGACGGGACTTGAACCCGCGACCTCCGCCGTGACAGGGCGGCGCGCTAACCAACTGCGCCACAGGGCCTTGCTCTTCGCTCCGCGTTTCCGCGTTACGAGTACCCCCTACGGGATTCGAACCCGCGCTACCGCCTTGAAAGGGCGGCGTCCTAGGCCGCTAGACGAAGGGGGCCAGAACCGAATCTCTCCGGGGACTCGCAACGTTTCACGTTGGGAGCTTCGCTAGCTTAGGGCACGGCGGGCCCAATCCTCAAACGCGGGCTCGATCGGGAAGGCAGTATCCTGTTCCGGCACGGCCCCTATAGCTCAGTTGGTAGAGCTACGGACTTTTAATCCGCAGGTCGCAGGTTCGAGCCCTGCTGGGGGCACCGCATCGACGTCGGTGTGGCGGCGGCTGCGCCGCAGCACCGGAGCAGCCGCTGTGACCTTTTTCATACCCCCGGGCCCGGCAGTGCGGCGCTCAGATAGGTCAGATCCCCGAACGCCACCGCCAAGGCGTCATCGCCGTACTCCAAGCCGGCGTCGGCGTAGAGCTCGGTGACCTGCCGGCCCGACACGGTCCAGCCCGCCGCGGTCAGGTACTCGACGATGTGGCTGCGTTCGCCGTGATAGATCAGATCGCCGATCTCCACCTCCAACCCGAGCGCGGCCATTTTCTCCCGGTGCTCGCGCCACTCCGGGCTGGAGAACACCGACGTGTCCTGGATGAACTCGCAGGCCAGCCGGCTGCCGGGGGCACTGAGCCCGGTGATGGTGTCAAACAGCGCGTCCTGATCCGCAGGCTGCAGGTAGACCAGCAGGCCCTCGGCGCTCCACACGGTCGGCGCCTGCGAGTCGAATCCGGCGGCCCGCAGCGCGGCCGGCCAGTCGTCGCGCAGGTCGACGGCCACAGTGCGGCGCTCGGTGGTCGGCTCGGCGCCCAGGCCGGCCAGGGTGGTGGTCTTGAAGTCGATCACCTGCGGCATGTCGACCTCGTAGACCACGGTGCCGGCCGGCCAGGCCAGCCGGTAGGCGCGGGCGTCAAGCCCGGCGGCGAGGATGACGGCCTGGCGGATGCCGCTAGCGGTTGCACTCAGGAAGTGCTCGTCGAAAAACCGGGTGCGTACCCCCATGCCGTGGCCCATCCGGACCGGATCGAAGTCGCCGCCTTCGGGAAAGGCGATCTCGCCGTCCACCAGGCGGGTGAAGAAGTCAATGCCGACGGCACGCACCAGTGGCGCCGCGAACGGGTCGTCGATCAGTTTGTCCGGCCCGGTCGTGGCCAGCGCGCGTTGCGCCGCCACCATGGTCGCGGTCGCCCCCACACTGCTGGCCAGGTCCCAGCTGTCACTGTCCGTGCGCGTCATCGTCGTGCCTCCGAAATCCCGATCAAAGTTACCTAGACAGGCTACCGACTTCCGCTGCGCTGGGACACCACGCCGCCGGCGACGACGGTCACCGCGACCAGGTCGGCGTCGAGCGCGGCCAGTGCCTCGGCCGGATCCGCGGCCAGCAGACACACGTCGCCGGGTTCACCGGGGGCGATCCTGCGCAGTGCCGCGGGCCGGTCGGGTCGGCCGGTGAACATCGCCAGCGCCTCGCGGGCCGCGATCCGCTCGGTGCGGCCCAAGACGACACCGCTCGGCGTGCTCCGGTGCACCGCGGCCCGCATGGCCGCCCAGGGATCGCCGTCGCCGAACGGCGTGTCAGTGGACAGCGCCACTGCAATCCCGTTGTCCCGCAACGACGCCAGCCGCCACAGTTCGTGGTGCCGATCCGCCTCGATCTCGGCCAGGTAGTCATCACCGCGTTCGGCCACGAAGTTGGGCTGGGTGATGACGATGATGCCGAGCGCGGCGAGGTCGGCCAGCCGGTCATCGGGCACCACCGCGGCGTGTTCGATGCGGTCATCGCGATGCACCCCGGCGGTTTGCCAGGCCGCGATCGCGACGGTGAGCTGGGCATCGGTGACGCAGTGCAGCGCCACGCCGTGATCACGGGAGTGGTTGTCGCACAGCGCTTTCGCCAGCGCATCCAGGTCCAGGCGGGCATCGTCGAGGATGGTCTTGGTCGGCCCGAGGGTGACCCCGGGCGGGGCAACAACCCCGGCGGGTGCCAGGCAGTGCAGGCGCTGCAGCAACTCACCGGTGCGCCGCGCCGCGGCAAATACGGCCAGATCGGCATCCCCGTGGTCTGGGGTGGCTTCGGTGATGCCGGTGACGCCCCACGCGGCCAGCCGCCGGCTCAGCCGCGTCAGCGACGGCTCCCGGTGCGGCAGCCGGGGCACCGGGTCGCCGTGGGCCCGCAGCAGCCGTCCGTCGCCGTGGTCGGCCATCGCGGTCCGGGCCAGGCCGGCGGAATTGAACACCCACAGCGCGCCGCTGCGGTGCGCCACCCGCACCGGAACCTCCGGTGAAAGCCGGTCCAGCAGTGCGGCGTTGAGCTCGCCGGCGACCGATTCGTGGTAGCCGTAGCCGCGCACCCAACCGTCGCGATCCGGGGTTGCGGAGCGCAGGGCGGCGGCCAGCTCATCGACCGTGCGCACCTGCGGGGGCCCCAGACACACTGAATCCAGCGCCGCGGCCGCCGATCGCAGATGCAGGTGGTGATCGTGGAGCCCGGGAATCACCGTGGCGTTGCGCGCATCGAGCACATCTTCACCGCGGCGCGCCTCCAGCCGGGGCGCGACTTCGGTGATGGTGTCGGCGAGCCGGATGTCGACCACCGGCCCGTCCAGCAACACCGCGCGCTGGATCAGCACCGCGACGCCGCCTGCACGAGTTCGCCGACCCGCGCATTGTCGGCCCCCAGCCGCGGGCCGCGGCCCTCGATCCGCGGGCGGCCTGGCGGCGACGCCGGGTGCTCACCGGGGGGCTGCAGCGGTAGCGCGGCATACCCGGCGGCGACGGTGGCCAGCGAGAAGGTGATCAGCTCGCCGCCGCCGCGGGCCAGCGCCTCGAACACCGCGACGGCCGCTTCGATGCCGGTCAGCGGATCGGCGATGGCGTCGCCGCAGAACACCGGGTCGCCAGCACCGTCGAAGCCCACCAGCCCGCCGGCCACCGCGGCGTCGTCACCGAAGCCGGGGAAACCGCCGTGCGCGGTGATCTGCAGCCACACCCGCCCCGGCCGGCCCGTTACGTCGAGCGGCCCCAGACCGCGGCGGGCCAGCGCCGCGGGACGCGAGCCTTCCAACACCACGTCGGCGGCCGCCAGCAACTGCGCCAGAAACACCGCGTCGTGATCGAAATCGATGGCGCACGACAGTTTTCCGGTGTTCATCCAGTCGAAGAACGCGCGGTCCCCCGCACGCGTCCCGTCCGGGCGTGCCGGGCTTTCCACCTTGACCACCGTGGCGCCGGCCCGCGCCAGCAGCTGCCCGCACAGCGGCCCGGCCCACAGCGAGGTCAGGTCGACGACCAGGGCCCCGCCCGGTCCGCGGCTCGGGCCCGCAGGACCGACTCGGCGGATCAGCGGTGGCGCGGCAGCGGTCTCCCCCAGCCCGGCGGCGGGAAGGTCGAGCAGCCGGGCACGGCCGACCACGTCGGCTACCGGCTGATCGGCCGCCCATGCGGCGATGGCGGCCCACGGCTCACCGGGGCAATCGGTTTCGATCAGGGCGGGCACGGCGTCGAGGTCGTCGGGACGCGACAAGGTGAGTGCCCACCAACCGTCGACGGCGGGCAGCAGCCGGGAGGCGCCCCCGGGCGACACCCGGCCGGCGCGGGTAAAGCCCCGCAGCGCGGCGCGGCCGGCCAGCAGCGACGCGGCGTCGACGCCCAGATCCAGCCGATCGACGAGCTGCCCGGCGCGCTGCAGCACCGCGGCGCGGGAGAAATCCGGGCGGCCGTCGGGCGCACCGGTCAGCCAAGCCAAACCGGATGCGCCCCAAGCCGCCTCGGCCATCAAAACGTCGCGATCTCGTCGATCAGCCCCCAGCGCAGGGCGGTCGGTGCGTCGATGGTGCGGCCGGACAGGATCAGATACGCCGTGCGCCACCGTCCGATCCGGCGGGTGATGCTGACGGTGCCGCCGGCGCCCGGGATCAGCCCGAGGTTCAGCTCCGGCAGACCCAGCACCGTCTCGGGGTGGGCCCGCACCCGGCCGCAGAAGGCCGCCATCTCCAGGCCGCTGCCCAGCACCTGGCCGTGGATCTCGGCGCGGCAGCGCTTGCCGAGCCGAGCGGTCAGCGCATCCAGCGCCAGCGCGGGGCTGTAGCGGGTGCGGGCCAGGTGCGCGCTGGGCACATCGGTGAAGCCGCCGAACTCGGCGAGGTCACCGCCGCTGCAGAACGACCGCCCTGTCCCGCACAGCACCACCTCGTCGATCGAGGTGTCAGCGGTAGCGACGGCCAGCCCGTCGAGCAGGGCGGCGCGCATCGCGTTGGTGAAGGCGTTGTGCCGCTGGGGCCGGTTGAACCGCAGCCGCAACGTGTCGCCGTCCCGATCGATGACCACCGGGTCGCTGGTGTCGGGCGCGGTGGCCGGCCCCCGCTCGGCCAGCCAGCCGGCGAACTCCGGGCCGGCCTGCAGCACCGAGTAGGCCAGCGATTCGGTGACCACCCCGGCGCGTGCGGGCGCCGCCGGATCCACCGCGCGCAGCACGTCGTCGCAGATCGCCGCCGCATGCGGACGGCGCCGGCACCGATCGGCGAGGTCGGCCAGCGCCTCGGCCACCGATCCCACGGTGATCACCCGGTGATCCGTCGCATCGGTCTCCGAGAGGGTGAAGCTGGCACGCTGCAGCCAGTGTTCGGCGTGCGCGGTGTCGAAGCGGGTGCCCGTCGCGATGATGATCCCGGCGCCGGGCTCGGCGTCGGGTGGCGCCTGGAGGTCGACCACGCTGATCATGACGCACGTCAGCGTACCGAGGGCCGGGTGCGACCATGCTCCGCACGGTAGCGGAACTACCAGAAAATGATAATGTCGTTCTCATTCACGACGCATGACGGGGAGCCGAGCGGTGAGCATTTCGTTGTTGCTGGAAATGGCGGTGTCCGCCGACCCGGACCGGGTCGCCGTGGTCTCGGAATCGGCCCGCTACACCACCGCGGAGCTCAACGCCCTCGCCGACGCCGGGGCCGGCGCGATCAACGAGACCGGCGCACGCAGTGTGGCCTACGTCGGGATGGGTGGCGACATGCTGCCGCTGCTGCTGTTCTCCGCGGCGCGCGCCGGGCAGCCCTTCGCGCCGCTGAACTACCGGCTCAGCGGGCAGGCGCTGCGAGAGCTGATCGCCCGGCTGCCGCAACCGCTGGTCGTCGTCGACAAGGAGTACCTCGATCTGATCGGGGAGGTCGGCGACCTCGGCGGCGGCGGGATCGCCGTCGCGGTAATGGACTCCGACACCTTCTGCGCGCGGGCCCGCACCACCGCACCCGCGGTGCAATGGCCGGATCCCGATGACGTGGCCGTCGTGCTGTTCACCTCCGGCACCACCTCCGCACCGAAAGCCGTTGAGCTGACCCACAACAACCTGACCAGCTACGTAACCGGCACGGTGGAGTTCGGTTCCGCCGAACCCCAGGACGCCGCGCTGATCTGCGTTCCGCCGTATCACATCGCCGGCGTCGGAGCCGCGCTGAGCAACCTCTACGCCGGCCGCAAATCGGTGTATCTGCGCCGCTTCAGCGCCGCTGAATGGGTCCGGCTGGTCACGACCGAGGCGGTGACCACCGCGACCGTGGTGCCCACCATGCTCGAGCGCATCGTCTCGGAACTGGAAGCCCACCCCACCCCGCTGCCCACCCTGCGCAACCTGGCTTACGGCGGCTCCAAAGTGGCCCTGCCCCTGGTGCGCCGGGCGCTGGACCTGCTGCCCGAGGTCGGCTTCGTCAACGCCTACGGGCTGACCGAGACCAGTTCGACAGTCGCGGTACTCACCCCCGAAGACCACCGCACCGCTTATGAATCCAGCGACGACGACGTCCGCAAGCGGTTGGGCTCGGTCGGGCGGCCGGTGCCCGGTATCGAGGTCGTCATCCGCGACGACGAAGGCCGGCCGGTTGCCGCCGGCGTGCCCGGCGAACTGTTCATCCGGGGCGAGCAGGTCTCGGGCACCTACACCGGCATCGGATCGGTGCTCGACGCCGACGGCTGGTTCCCGACACGTGATCTGGCGGTGCTGGACAGCGCGGGCTACCTGTTCATCGTCGGCCGCTCCGACGACACCATCATCCGCGGCGGCGAGAACATCGCCCCCGCCGAGATCGAAGACGTGCTGGTGGAGCACCCCGAGGTCCGGGAGGTCGCGGTGGTCGGGGCCCCCGATCCGGAGTGGGGTCAGATCATCGTCGCGTGCGTGGTCCCGGCACCGGGTGCGGCGCCGCAACCCGACGCGCTGCGCGAGTATGTTCGGCAACAGCTGCGCGGGTCCCGCACGCCGGACCGGATCGTCTTCCGGCCGGAGCTGCCGACCACCCCGACCGGCAAGGTGCTGCGCCGGGAACTCGTTTCTGAACTGACCGAAGCACTGCAAACCGTCCAAGCCGAAGGGGCGCAATGATCAAGTCCGGTACCCGTCTGAAGAGTCAGGTGTGCGACACCCAGGTCATCGTGGTGAAGACCGCCGACAGCCTCGATGAGCTGCGTGCCGGCGGCGCCCCGATGGTGCCCTTGGAGGACAGCGTGGCCGGCGGCGCGACCCTGGACCCCGCCTTCGCCGGCGGCGCCGTGATGGGCAAGCGCTACGTCGACGACGCCGGCGCCGAGGTGCTGGTCACCAAGGCCGGCGCCGGGACGTTGAGCATCGGCAACGTGCCGATGACCATCAAGGAAGCCAAGCCGCTGCCGGCCAGCGACTGACCGGCAGCGCCGGCCCGCTCAGGCCTGCTCTGGTGCCGGCGGCCGGAAGAACACCACCAGCTGCCCGATTCCGCCGGCCAGGCCGAGCCCGGCCGCGATCAGCAGGCCGGTCCACCCGTCGCACCAGTTCTGCCCGAACAGCAGCTGGTCCAGGCTGAGCGGCCCGGCGCCGAGCATGGCGATGCCGACGGCGACGGTGGCCAGCACCAGGTTGTACTCCCAGCCGCTCTTGACGATGAAGAAGCCGTTGCCGCGGTGCACCGTCCAGGCCGCCACCAACATCAGCGCGACGAAGCCCGCCGCGGGAATCGGCGTGAGCAGACCGGCGGCCAGGCCCAATCCGGCGGCGATCTCGGTGCCGGCGGCCATCCGGGCGTGCAACGTGCCCGGCCGCATCCCGATGCTGTCGAACCAGCGTGCCGTGCCGGGGATCCGGCCCCCGGAGAAGATCTTGTTGTAGCCGTGTGCGGCCATGGTCAGGCCCAGGCAGAGCCGCACGATCAACAGTCCCACGCCGTAAGCGGTCATCGAATGGGTTCTCCTTCTGCTTGATCTTCTTGGTCGTCTTGCTGATCCGTCACGCGCATCACGTGCTGGAGCCGGCCGACGAAGACCGGCGGATAGACGCCGACGCCGGCCCGGGTGATCCATTCGGCGGCGAATTCGGGTTGGCTGATCCACCGCGCGGCGCCGAACTCGTCCACCTCTTCGGAGGCCTCCTGCAGCATGAACACCTCACGGGGATTGTCAAAAGCCTGGAATATCAGGATCTTACGGATGCCTGCCGCGGTGAAATCTCTGGCGGTGGCATGGACGTGCGCGATCAGCGTCCCGGCGTCGACGACTTCGGCCACCGCCGCGACTACTACGCCCGGCGGTTCGGCGAGGCTCGCCGGCTCGGCCAGGTCGATCCGCTCCGCCAGCGCACCGGCGAAGACGGCCGGGATGTCGCTGACACCGACGGCGTCGAACCAGCCCATGAACGCCTCGTCGCGCAGCAGGTCGACCACCGGCTGCGCGGCGCGGATCGCCATCACCGCCAGCACCCGGCCGGGATCGACAGACGAGGTGTAGATCAGGACGTGGCGCGCACCCAGGTGAGCCAGGCTGTCGCGGTGACGTTGCAACAGCGGCCAAACCCGGGCCGGATCCGGAACCCGGTAGTCCGTCACCAACACCAGGGAGCGCGACTGCGGCTCCGACACGTTCACGGTCAACGCGCGATAGCGCCCGTCAGCTGGCGGGGCTCAGGTCCGCAGCGACTGAGGTACATGCCGCCGGACCGCAGCGGAACGTCTCAATCTGGGCCGTTCCCGAACCGGTGGCCGCCGGGTCGACACCGGCCGCCCGCAACGCCTGGGCCTTGAAGGCGCGAGCCGCCGCGCTGAGCCGGTGCTGTCGGGTGTCGACGTCGCGATGCAGTTCGGCGGGCACCGCTCCCCACAGCGTCACCTCGGTGCTGCTGTGCTCCAGCGCGTCGAGCACGCCCTGGCGCACTTGGGCGTGGCCGTCGAACATCTCGGCGCAGACAGCGATCGTCTGGGGGTGCGGCCACTGCTCCCACTGCTTGAGCACCGACGCCAGGTCCAACACCTGGGCCCCGAGGATCTGCAAGGGCCGGATGTCCTCCCGGTCGTCGAGGATCATCACGGTGACGTCCCACCCGGCCGTCGCGCGGTCGTAGAGCCAGCCGCCGGCGGCGGTCACCACGTCCAGCACGCCGCGGCCGACCACGTCGAACCGGTAGCGCATGTCCGGATCGCTGCTCACGGCTGCCCGTCCTTTACCGGCGGAGCGAAGTCGCGGGCCAGTGTTTCCGTGTACGCCGTGAACACCTCGTTCAGAGGTATTGAGGGGTCCAGAAGCCATGACATCTCCATTCCGTTGATAAAGGCGAGAATCTCGGCGGCCTTGATGCCCGCGTCGAAGTCGGTGCGGTAGCGGCCGGCGTCCTGGCCACGCCGGATCAGGTCGGCGACGATGTCCACCGCGGCGCGGTAGCGCTTGAGCATCCGGTCGTGCAGCGGCGCCTCGGGCAGGACGTTCTCGGCGAGCAGCACGGTGAACGTTCCGACCAGTTCGGGTGCGCGGGCGAACCGCTCGGCCACCCGCTGGATCTCCTCGATGAGGTCGCCGCTTCGGTCGGCGTGGGTGTCGTCGTCGGCGTCGCGGGCGTCGAGCACCGCGTGCAGCAGCTGTTCCTTGGAGGAGAAGTGGTGCAGCAGGCCCGCCGCACTGACACCGGCGTTGCGGGCGATCTGCGCCAGGGAGGTGTTGCGCCAGCCGTTGCGCGCCAGCAGCCGTTCGGCGGCCAGCAGGATGCGCTGCCGGCGGTCCTCGCCTTTGGCGAGCAGTGTGGCGTACGGCCGTGGTGAGGTCACCGGGCTCCTTCGATCAACCAACCAAGTGAACACACAGTAGGTTGGTTAGGGCAGTTGTGACAAGGGTCTCATCAAAGAATCTTTTTTGCCGACCTCACGCCCAGCGTGAAGTTGCGTTCACTCTCGCCGTCGAACGTGAAGCCACCTTCACGCTCGGCGGCCTATAACCCCAGCGACTTGGCGATGATCATCTTCATCACCTCGCTGGTCCCGGCATAAATCCGGGCCACCCGGGCATCGGTGTACAGCCGCGCGATCGGGTACTCCATCATGTAGCCGTAGCCGCCGAACAACTGCAGGCACCGGTCGATCACCCGGGCCTGCATCTCGGTGCAGAACAGCTTCACCCGCGCGGCATCGGCCGCCGACAGCTCGCCCTCGACGTGTTCGGCGACCGCCCGGTCCAGCATGCACTGGGCGGCCTCGATCTCGGTGGAGACCGCGGCCAGCTCGAACTTGGTGTTCTGGAACGACGCCACCGGTGACCCGAACACATTGCGGTTCTTGACGTAGTCGATGGTGGCGGCCAGCGCCGAGCGGGACTGGGCGACCGACCCCACGGCGACGGTGAGCCGTTCCTGCGCCAGGTTGTGGCCGAGATAGCTGAACGCCTCGCCCTCCTCGCCCAGCCGGTTGGCCACCGGCACCCGGACGTCGGCGAAGGACAACTCGGCGGTGTCCTGCACCTTGCAGCCCATCTTGTCCAGCTCGCGGCCGCGGGTGAACCCGGGCATCCCGTCCTCGACCACCAGCAGCGTCAGCCCGCGGCGACGGTTGTCGGGGTCGGTGGAGGTGCGCGCCACCACGATCACCAGGTCGGCCTGGATGCCGCCGGTGATGAACGTCTTCGCGCCGTTGAGGACGTAGTCCTCGCCGTCTCGGACCGCGGTGGTGCGCATCCCGGCCAGATCCGATCCGGTGCCGGGTTCGGTCATCGCGATCGCCGTCAGCAGCCTGCCGGCCGCCAGCCCGGGGAACCAACGTGCCCGCTGCTCGTCGTTGGCGTAGTGCAGGAAGTACGGCAGGATCACCTCGAGCTGGGTGCGCACCGTGGAGAGCGTGACCAGAGCGCGCGCCGCCTCCTCCTGCAGCACCACGTTGTAGCGGTAATCGTCGATGCCCGCGCCGCCGTACTGCTCGGGGATCGCCATGCCCAGCATCCCCAGCGAGCCCAGGTGCTCGAAGACCGCGCGCGGCATCCGGCCGGCCTTCTCCCACTGCGGATACTCGGGCACCACGTGCTTTTCGACGAAGTCGCGGGCCAGCGCGCGGAACGCCTCGTGATCTTCGGTGAACAGCGTGCGCTGCATGAGTGTCTCCCCTACCCGACCAGCTCGACGATGGTGGCGTTGGCGGTTCCGCCGCCTTCGCACATCGTCTGCAATCCGTAGCGAATACCGTTGTCGCGCATGTGATGAATCATCCGGGTCATCAGCACCGCACCGGACGCACCGAGTGGGTGGCCCAGGGCGATCGCCCCGCCGACCGGGTTGAGCCGCTTCTCATCGGCACCGGTCTCGGCCAACCAGGCCAGCGGCACCGGCGCGAACGCCTCGTTGACCTCGAACACGCCGACCTCGTCCAGGCGCAGCCCGGCCCGCTTCAACACCTTCTCGGTGGCGGGGATGGGCCCGGTGAGCATCAGCACCGGATCGGCTCCGGTCACCGCGCCGGCGACGTAGCGCACCAGCGGCGTCAGTCCGCGTCGGGCGGCCTCGTCTTCGCTCATCACCAACAGCGCTGCGGCGCCGTCGGAGATCTGCGAGGAGTTCCCGGCGTGGATGACACCGTCGTCGGCGAATGCCGGCTTGAGCCCGGCCAGCCGCTCGACGGTGCTGCCCGGCCGCACCCCTTCGTCGGTGTCGACGACGGTGCCGTCGCCGGTGGTCACCGCCATGATCTGTTCGCCGAACATGCCGCTGCCGCGGGCGGCCGCCGCACGCTGATGCGACTGCACCGAGTACTCATCCAGGCGTGCGCGGCCGAAACCCCAACGCTGCGCGATCATCTCCGCCGACAGGCCCTGGTTGAACGCGAAACCGTCATAGCGGGCAAGCGCTTTGGGCCCGTAGGGCTCCCCGGTGGCCCGGGCTGCCCCCAACGGCACCCGGCTCATCACCTCGACGCCGCCGGCGACGACGACATCTTGCTGCCCTGACATCACCGCCTGCACCGCGAAGTCCAGCGCCTGCTGGCTGGAGCCGCACGCCCGGTTGACCGTGGTGCCCGGGATGTGCTCAGGCCAACCCGCGGCCAGCACCGCGTAGCGCCCGATGTTGGAGGACTGGTCACCGACCTGCGACACACACCCCCACACCACGTCGTCGACAGCCTTGGGATCCACACCGGTGCGGCCCATCAGTTCGTTGAGCACCAGCGCGGACAGGTCCGCGGCGTGCATTTCGGCCAGGCCTCCGTTGCGCTTGCCGACTGGGGTGCGTACCGCCCCGACGATCACCGTTGATCGCATCTGAACTACTCCGATCTACTTCGGCGGCCATCCGCCGGTGAAGCGCGGGCTGCGCTTCTCGGCGAAGGCCGCATAGGCTTCCGCGGCGTCGGTGCCCGCGAAATTGACTATCTGGGCGCGTGTTTCGTTGATCAGGGCGGCCGACAGGGTGGTATCGGCCCCTTGGTTGAGCAGCGCCTTGGTCTGCGCCAGCGCGCGCGGCGGGCCGGCCGCCAGCTGATCGGCGAGATCGTCGACGAAGTCGTCGATCTCGTCGGCGCCCACCACCCACGTCACGAGGTTCAACGCTTGGGCTTCGGTGGCATCGATGGTCTCGGCCAGCAGCGCCAGCCGCTTGGCCTGCTGCAGCCCGACGATCTTGGGCAGCAGCCACGACCCGCCGAGATCGATCGACAGTCCCCGTTTGGAGAAGATCTGGCAGAACCTCGATTCCGGCGTCGCGACCACCAGATCGCAGCCCAGGGCCAGATTCCAGCCGGCCCCCACCGCTACGCCGGTCACTTTCGCGATGGTGGGAATCGACAGCTCGTGCAGGGCCAGCGCGACGTCGGTGAGTCGTTGCAGCTTGCGCACCGGGTGGGTGTCATCACCGGTGCCGATGTCCGCGCCCGAGCAGAAGGCACCGCCGGCGCCGGTGATGACCAGGGTCCGTAGATCGCGGTCGTCGGCGGCGTCGCGCAGCGCGTCGCGCAGTTCCCGCCACAGCTGCGGGTTGATCGCGTTCTTGCGGGCGGGCCGGTTCAAGGTCAGCGTGCGCACGCCGTCGCGGTCGGTGCGCAGCAGGACGGAATCGTCGGCGGCCATCAGCTGCCAGCCTGCCCGATCGCCCCCTGTCCGCGCAGCGCGACGATCTCGGCGGCGGTGAAACCCAGCTCGCCCAGCACCGCGTCGGTGTGTTCACCCAGGCCCGGCACCGCCCCCATCGGCGGGTCGTAGCCGGCGATCACCGGCGGCGGCAGCAACGACGGGATCGGCCCGGCCGGCGTGTCGATCTGCCGCCACCGCGCGCGCTCGGCGAGCTGCGGATGCGCCAGCACGTCGCTGGGGGTGTTGTAGCGGGCGTTACCGATTCCGGCGGCATCGGCTGCGTCCTGGATCTTGGCCAGGTCGTGGCGGGCGCACCAGTCGCCAATCGCCTCGTCCAGGATCGGCCGGTGCGCGACCCGGTCGGCGTTTCCGGCGAACCGCGGGTCGTCAGCCAGGTCGTCGCGGCCCAGCAGTTCGCGGGCCAGCCGCTGCCACTCCCGATCGTTGGTGGTGCCGAGCACCACGGTCTGCCCGTCGGCGGTCGGGTAGGCCCCGTAGGGGGCCACGGCCGGTGAGCTCATGCCGAGCGGCTGCTGGTCGATCCCGGCGTGCCGGGCGTAGGTCAGGTGATAGCCCATCATCTCGGCCATGGTGTCGAACAGGCTCACGGTGACCGACGGCGCCGGCGCGCTGCGATCGCGGCCGACCAGCAGCGCCATGATCGACAGCGCCGAGTACAGGCCGCTGGTCACGTCGGCCACCGGCGGCCCCGGTTTGGCCGGAGCACCCGGGTGGCCGGTCACCGAGCACACCCCGGACTCGGCCTGCACCAGCAGGTCGTAGGCGCGCTTGTGCGACAGCGGGCCCCCGCTGCCGTACCCGTCGATCTCGACGGCGATGACGTTCGGGTGCCGGCTTGCCATGTCTTCGGCGGACAGGCCCAGCCGGGCGGTGGCACCGGGCGCGAGGTTGGACACCAGCACATCGGCGCGGTCCAGCAGCCGGTGCAGAATATCGCGTCCCGCAGCGCTTTTCAGGTCCAGGGTGACCGATTCCTTGCCCCGGTTGACCCAGACGAAGTGTGCGGCCTGGCCTCCAGGACCACAGACGACGTCGTCGTAGTAGCGTGCGAAGTCGCCGCCATCGGGGTTCTCCACCTTGATGACGCGGGCTCCGAAGTCGGCCAGCGCGCGGGTGCACATCGGTGCCGATACCGCTTGTTCGAGGGCCACCACGGTGACACCCGCCAGCGGGGCTGATTGTTGAGGCATCACATCACCATGCCACCGTCCACCGGCAAGACCTGCCCGGTGACGTAGGAGGCGGCGTCGGAGGCCATGAAGACGAATGCGCCGGCGACCTCGCTCGGCTCGGCCCAGCGCTTCATCGGGATGCGGTTCATCATGTTGGCCGCGAACTTCTCATTGGTGCGGATGGTCTCGGTCATCGGGGTGGCGGCCAGCGGTGCCAGGGCGTTGACGCAGATCCGCTTGGCGGCCAGCTCGCGGGCCAGCGACTTGGTGAAGCCGATCAGGGCGGCCTTGGCCGCCGAGTAGTTGACCTGCCCGAGGGTGCCGGTCAGGCCCGCCGCTGACGTCACGTTGACGATGCGCCCGGTGCCGTCGGTCGGAACATACGGCAGCACCGCCTGGGTGCAATTCAAGGCGCCGACGGTGTGCACGTCGAGTAGCAGGCGCATCGACTCGGCGCTGGTCTTCTCGAACATCGCCGGGCGGGTCACCCCGGCGTTGTTGATCAGGATGTGGATCTTGCCATCGGCCAGCTCAGCGGCCTTGGCTGCGGCAGCATCGGCGGAGGCCCGATCGGCCACATCGAGCACCGTCGGCTCCGCCCGGCCGCCGGATGCCGAAATCCGCTCGGCCACTTGCGCGGCGGCGTCACCGTCGATGTCGGTGACCAGCACTGCGGCCCCGGCCTGCGCCAGTGCGGCAGCCACCGCCGACCCGATGCCGCCGGCCGCCCCGGTCACCACCGCGGCGCGCCCGGACAGGTCGAAATAGCCGGCCATCAGTAACTCCTCGGCAGTCCGAGCACGTGCGAGCCCAGGAAGTTCAGGATCATCTCCTGGCTGACCGGGGCGATCTTCATCAGCCGGGACTCCCGGAAGAACCGGGAGATGTTGTACTCCTCCGAGTAGCCCATGCCGCCGTGGGTCTGCAGCGCCCGGTCGGCGGCCGCGAAACCGGCGTCGGCACAAAGGTATTTGGCCATGTTGGCCTCACGGCCGCAGGACTTGCCGTTGTCGTAGAGCCAGGTGGCCTTGCGCAGGATCAACTCGGCGGCGTCCAGCCGGGCCAGCGAGTCGGCGAGTGGGAACTGGATGCCCTGGTTCATGCCGATCGGTCGGTCGAACACCACGCGTTCGTTGGCGTACTTGACCGCACGGTCCAGCGCGACCCGGCCGATGCCGAGGGCCTCGGCGGCGATCAGCATGCGCTCCGGGTTGAGCCCGTGCAGGATGTAGGAGAAGCCCTTGCCCTCTTCACCGATCCGGTGCTCGGCCGGGATGCGCAGGTCGTCGATGAACACCTCGTTGGAGGACACCGCGTTGCGGCCCATTTTGGTGATCGGCCGGATGTCGACGTGGTCGCGGTCGATGTCGGTGAGGAACAGGGTGAGACCGTCGGTGGGTTTGGCCGTATCGTCGCGGGGGGTGGTGCGGGTCAGCAGCAGGATCTTCTCGGACTCAAGGGCTTTGGAGATCCAGACCTTGCGGCCGTTGACCACATAGTCGCTGCCGTCGCGCTTGGCGAAGGTGGTGATACGCGACGTGTCGAGGCCGGCGGTCGGTTCGGTGACGCCGAAGCACACGTGCAGGTCGCCACTGACGATGCGGGGCAGGGTTTCGGCCTTCATCTCGTCCGAGCCGAAGACCACGACCGGCTGCATGCCGAAGATCGACATGTGGATCGAGCTGGCGGCGTTCATCCCGCCGCCCGATCGCGCCACTTCCTCGGCCAGGATGGTGGCCTCGGTGATGCCCAGACCGTGGCCGCCGTACTCCTCGGGGATGGTCATGCCCAGCCAGCCGCCGCCGGCGATGGCGTCGTAGAACTCCCGCGGGAATTCGTGCGCCTGGTCCTTGGTCATCCAGTAGTGGTCGTCGAACTTCGCCGCCAGTTCGGCAACCGACTGCCGGATCAGCTGCTGGTCCTCGGTCAGCTCGAAGCTCATTCCGCCGGACATGGTCTCCTCCAGCCCATCAGCACCCCTTGTGGACGTTCATTAGCCGGAAACGAGAATAGCATTCTCGTCTATTGGGTCCCCTCGGCGTACCAGGTGCGGAACTCGGCGTAGTTGGGCATCTCTTCGGAGTTGGCCTTGGGGTCGATGCACACATGGATCACCGCGGTGCCGCCGGCGGCGTAGGCGCGTTTGATCGCCGGCCCGATCTCCGCCTCGTCCTGCACGTACTCCCCGTGGCAGCCCATGCCTTCGGCGATCTTGTCGAACCGAACGTCCTTGCTCCAGTGCACCCCGGGCTGCGGTGACGGCTGCTCGAAGGTCCGTTTGTAGACCCCGACCTCCAGACCCCACTGGTGATCGACCCCGACCACGCAGACCAGCGGCAGCCCCAACCGGGCCGCGGTCTCCAGCTCGGCGATGTGGAACAGGAACGCCGAGTCGCTGGTCAGCAGCATCACCGGCCGTTTGCCGCCCTCGGCCACCGAGGCGCCTACGGCATAGGG
Organism: Mycobacterium sp. NGS16; assembly: GCF_059813225.1. NCBI lineage: Bacteria > Bacillati > Actinomycetota > Actinomycetes > Mycobacteriales > Mycobacteriaceae > Mycobacterium > Mycobacterium sp. NGS16. Next base: position 272,940 of record NZ_JCALEE010000003.1, on the reverse strand, counting down.
CAGCCCGGTGCCCAGATGGCCGAAGTTCTGGTTCCACAGCACGTCGTGCGGCTTGGCCTGCGAATAGGTCCACTGGAAGATCACGGTGGCGCCGCCGTCGCGGACCATGATGCCGTCGGCGGGAAAGGCTTTGGTGGCCTCGACCACGAAGCGCGCCGGATGTACCGGGGTACGACCGGCCGGCGCGGTCTCGGCCAGCTCGGCCAACTGCTCGGCGTCCCGGCGGATCCAGCGGTCCAGCTCGGCCGACGCCGTGCGCGGGGTGTCTCGCAGTGCGGCAACCAGTTGCGGGACGATGCCGCGCAGGTCGCCCACCAGTGGCACGTCGATCGGCCGGTTCACCCCGATCGCCAGCGGGTCCTGCTCGACGTAGATCCACTTGCGGTCGGCGTTGCGCTGCGCCCAGTGCCGGGTGGTGCCGTAGTGCACCGGCTCGCCCAGCTCGGTGCCCAGGGCCACGCAGACGTCCGAGGCCGCCACCGCCTCGACCGCCGATTGCGAGAAGCCATAGGGGAAGGTGCGCTCTTCCAGGCCAGGGATGAACGCGGTACCGCCGGAGGTCTGGATCACCGGGCAGGCCATCAGCTCCGCGAGCTCGGCGACCGCCGCCCCGCTACGCGAAGTGTGCACACCGTGGCCCACCAGCAGGATCGGACTGGCCGCGGCCCGGATGATCTCGACGGCTTGGGCGAGCTCGGCCGCGCCGGCCCGCTGGTTCACCAGTCGGTAGCGGTGCGGCTCCGGCGGACCGGCGACGTCGAGCTCTTCGAGGATCACGTGCGACGGGTACTCGATGTAGGACGGTCCCGGGGTGCCGGACATGGCCCGGCGGATGGCCTCGTGCACGATCTCATCGGTCTGGTCGGCGTACTCGATCGACGCGCTGTACTTCACCGACGGCGCGAAAAGCTCCTCCTGCCGGACGAATTGGATACGCCCGCGCCGCACCCGCCGCTCGGTGATGCGGGCCCGCTGCCCGCCCAGGAACACCACCGGGGAGTTCTCCACCTTCGCGCACATCATCGCGCCGGCGATGTTGGCCACCCCCGGCCCCAGGGTGCCGATGCACAGGCCCGGCCGGCCGGTCATCCGTGACGCGGCCTCTGCCATGAATCCGGCACTCTCCTCGTGGTGTGGGGCCACCACCGACCAGCCGCGCTGTTCGGCTTCGACGAACATGTGCACGAAGTTGGGGTCGGGGATGCCGAACAGCGTGTCGACGCCCTCGGCTTCGAACAATTCCAGGATCCGGCGGTAAACGGGTACACCCACTTCTCGAAACTCCTTGCTTCGCTTGTCAATACCGTTGCGCGAGACGTTGGCGGTGCGCGGCCGGTGACCCGAACAACGACCGGTTGAACACCGCGCGTTTCAAATAGACGTGGATGCCGCTCTCCCACGTGTAGCCGATGCCGCCGTGCAGCTGCATGGCCTTGCCGGCCACCTCGACGGCCGCACCGCAGGTGTAGGACTTCGCCATCGCGACCGCGGCATCGGCCTCAGCGTCGTCGTGCACCAGGGCCGCTACGGCCTCGCGTACCAGGGCGCGAGCCACCGACGCTTTCACCTGCATATCGGCGCAGGCATGCTTGACGGCCTGGAAGGATCCGATCGGGCGGCCGAACTGCTCCCGGGTCTGCGCATACGACACCGTGGCGGCGAGCATGGCCTCGGCCAAGCCGAGGCTGTCGCAGGCCACCGCGAGCGCGGCCCGGTCGCGCACTCGGTGCGCCCCGCGATCCTCGGCGAACCGCAGCGGTTCGGGGACCTCGATCCCGTCGGCGGCCACGGTGGCCACCGCACGCGTCTCGTCGAGCACCGGTTGCGGTGTGACGGTGAGACCGTCGGTGGCCACCGCGACCTCGGCGCCGGTGTGATCGGTGGCCAGCACCAGCAGTCGGTCGGCGCCATCGGCATCGGGCACGAACGCGGCATGACCGGCCAGCCGCCGGTCGCCGGAGACCGTGAAGCCGGGGTCGAGCACCGCGGCCACCCGGACCCGTCCGGCCGCGATGCCGGACAACAGGTCATTGCGGACCGCGCTGTCCTGCAACGTGTTCAGCACACCGACGGCCAGTACGGCGCTGCCAAGGTAGTGCGTCGCCGCGGCGGCCCGGCCCAGTTCTTCGCAGATCAGCGCAGTTTCGGCGAAGGTCGCACCGGCGCCGCCGAGCCCGTCGGCGACCTCCAGCCCGGCCCAGCCGACGCCGGCCAACCCGGACCAGTCGGCCACCCGGCCCCGGGCCAGCACGTCGGCGGCGACCGCCCGCAGCTCGCCGTGCAGTTCGGCGAGATCCGTTGTCCTCATGGCGCGCTCGGTTCTCGTGGCAGTCCCAGACCGCGTTCTCCGATGATGGTGCGCTGGATCTCGCTGGAGCCGCCGGGAATCGTCCACTCCCAGGAGCCGATGAAGTCCAGCACCCACGAACCCGACTCCCAGCCGCTGGACAGCGGTTTGGCCAGGGCGGTATGTGCGTCCAACCCAGCGATCTCGGCGCCGAAATCGGTGAGCCGCTGCAGCAGTTCGCTGTAGAACAGCTTCACGATCGAGGCGTCGCCCGGTCCGGCTGTGCCGGCCTCGACGTCGCGTACCAGCTGCCGGCACATCGCGCGCAGGCCGCTGATCTCGGTTTCCAGCTGCGCCAACCGATCCGCCACCACCGGGTCGTCGGTGGGAGCGGCCTGCACCAGCCAGCGGAAGCCCGCGCAGCCCAGCCGCTCGGCCAGCTCGAGCATGGTCATGCCGCGTTCGGCGCCCAGTGTCGCCTGCGCCACCTGCCAGCCGGCGTTCTCTTCCCCGATCAGGTTTGCCGCCGGGATCACCACGTCGTCCAGGAAGATCTCGCAGAAGTGCTGGTCGCCCACGGCGTTGCGGATCGGCCGCACCTGCACTCCGGGGCTGGCCATGTCCAGCAGAAAGTAGGAGATGCCCTTGCGCTTGGGGGCGTCCGGGTCGGTGCGGGCTAGCAGCAGGCACCACTGGGCGTAGCTCGCGCCGCTGGCCCACAGCTTCTGGCCGTTGACCACATAGTCGTCGCCCAGTCGGCGCGCCGAGGTGCGCAGCGACGCCAGATCCGAGCCGGCCTCGGGTTCGGAGAAGCCCTGGCACCAGATCTCGCCGTCCAGAATCGCCGGCAGGTGCCGGCGGCGCTGCTCCTCGGTGCCGGCGGCCAGCAGGGTCGCCGCCGCGTGGTGGATGCCGACGAACGCCAGCACCAGCCGCGGCGCGTCGTGGGCGGCCAGCTCCTGATACAGCACGGCCTGATCGGCTACCGACATGCCGCCGCCCCACGCGTGCGGCCAGTGCGGAACCGCGAACCCCGCGCCGTGCAGGGTGGCGAACCAGCTGCGCTGGAAATCGACGAAATCCCGTTCCCCGATCCCGGTTTGGGTGCGGCGCCAGTCGGCCGGGATGTTGTCGGCGCACCACTGACGCACGTGCGCACGGAAGTCGGCTGAGCGTGTCATCGCCCGCCCGCCCGCTTCTGGAACGCCAGCAGGCGCTCCCGGTGCTCGGGTGTCTTCATGGTGGCGACCTCGGCGGCGAACCCGGCCTGCAGCGGCCCGCCCAGCACCTGCGACAGGTACATGTTGACCACCCGCTTGGTGCCCTGCAGCGCCTCGGGCGGCTGGGCGGCCAGCCGCTCGGCCAACTGGTGGGCTTGCGGCAGCAGCTGTTCGGACGTGACCCGGCGGCTGGCCAGTCCGAGTTCGACGGCGGTGGCGGCGTCGATCCGGTCACCGGTGTAGAGGTACTCCCGCGACCGCAGGATCGGGGTGAGCAGCGGCCACAGCGCGGCGCCGCCGTCCCCGGCCACCAGTCCGACCGCGACGTGCGGGTCGGCGAAATACGCGGTCTCGGACAGCAATACGATGTCGCAGAGCAGCGCCACACTGCAGCCCAGCCCGACCGCGGGGCCGTTGACGGCGGCGATGATCGGCAGCGGGAACCGCAGCATCTCCTCCACGATCTGAGCGCCTTCGCGGATGCTCTCGTCCCGGGCGGTTTCGTCGTCAAGGAACGTGGTGATCCAGTTCAGGTCGCCGCCGGCCGAGAACGCCCGCCCGGCGCCGGTGAGCACCACCACCCGGGTCTGCTTGTCGGCGGCCAGCTGGCGCCACACGTTGGCCAGCCCCCAATGCAAGTCGGCGTTGACGCTGTTGAGTTCGGCCGGCCGGTTGATCGTCACGGTGCGCACCGGCCCGTCGCCGGTCACCGTGATCTCCTGGGGCAGGTCGTACGTCATGTGTAAAGTCCCGCCAATCCGGCGCGGCCGGTGCGACGGACCAGCCGGTCACGGGTGGCTGAGAGTCCCCACGGCAGCCGACGCAGCGGCTGGCTGTAGCGCGACAGCCAGGACAGCGCCGTCTCGTCGCAGAACCCGACGGCACCGTGCAGCTGATGACACACCCGGAACACCACGTCGGCGGCTTCCAGCGCCGCCGAACGCAGCGCCAGGGCATCGTCCACCGCCTCGCCGCGCCCGGTCGCGATGCTCCACAGTGCATACTTGGCCAGCATCTCCAGCCCACTGCGCTCCACCTCGGCGTCGGTCAGCTGGAACTGCACACCCTGGAACTTGGCCAGCTGCTGACCGAATTGGTGACGTAGCTGCACGTGGGCGATCGTCAGATCCACGGCCCGATCCAGCATCCCCAGCAGCGTCCAGCATCCCAGCGCCAGCGCCAGCGCCACGTCGTCGGCGCCGTCGCGGTCGACCTCGGTCAGCGTCAGCTCGGCCACCAGAGCCGGCCCGGCCGCGGACTGTGCCGTCACCGTGCTGCGCGCCCCGGCCAGGGTCACGGTCGCCCAGCGCTTCGACAGGCCGGCCACCGCACCGGCCGGGGCATGCTCGGCGACCACGATCAGCCCGTCGGCGTCGAGATCGGCAGGCGCGGAGAGGCATTCGGCCAGTGGATAGGGCACCGCCCAGTAGCCGGCGCTGCGGCATAGCGCGGCGGCGGCTTCCAGTTCGTCGGCATCGGCACGGGGCTTGAGGTCGAAAGCACCGAGCCCGTGCAGGATCGGCCCCACCAGTTGTTCGCGCCCGGCCGGGTCGGCGTCGGCGCGCACCGCCAACGCGTCACCGCCGGCGGCTTCGAACGCCCGCAGTGCCGCCCGCCCGTATTCGTGCGCGTCGGCGCCGAGTTCGAGGTTCATCGCGGCGCCGCCAGCAGGGCACGGGAGAGCAGGATGCGCTGCATCTCAATGCTTCCGGAGGAGACGGTGGCGGCCTGCGAATAACGCCAGTGATCTTCGACCTCGGCACGGAACCACTGCGCCTGCGGCTCGGCCGGCGCTTCGGCGGCGATCTCCATCAGCACCTCCGCGCTCTCCTGGTCCAGGCGGGTGACCGCGATCCGGTAGGCGGCGCCGTCGCCGGGCGCTATCTGCCCACTGGCCTGCAGCGACACCACCCGGTAGGCCATCAGCCGGGCGCGCCGGCAGTGGGTGAGCATGCGCACCCAGCGGGCCGCCAGTTCGGCCGGCAGTGTCTCCCAACGCTCGCCGAGCGCATGCGGGGCGGCGGCCAGCAGTCGTTCGCAGCGCGCATACCGCGCGATGCCCACCCGCTCATACGACATCACGTCGGCCACGATCGACCAGCCCGCATCGACGTCGCCGAGCACATCGGCGTCGGTGACGCGCAAGTCGTCGAAGAACACCTCGTTGAGATGGTGCGGGCCCATCATGGTGCGGATCGGCCGCACCGTGATCGCCGGGTTGTCCATCGGGACCAGAAAGACGCTCAGGCCCTGTTGTTTTCGTTCAACCTTGCCCTCCCCCATCCGGGTGGTGCGGGCCAACAGGAAGCACCACTGCGCCATGGTGGCATACGACGTCCAGATCTTCTGGCCGTTGATCACCCACCCGCCGCCCTCACGACGGGCGTGGGTGCGCAGCGACGCCAGGTCCGAGCCCGCTTCGGGTTCGGAGAACCCCTGACACCAGATCACCTCCCCGGCCGCGATCGTTGGCAGGTGCCGGCGCTGCTGTTCCGGGGTGCCGTGGCGCATGATGATCGGCCCGACCCAGTTCACCCCCATGTACTGCGCGCCGCGCGGTTCGTGGTGCGCCCACATCTCCTCGCGCACCACGGTCTGCTCCCACACCGAGGCGTCCGCCCCGCCGAACTCCGTTGGCCAGGACAGGCACAGTAGTCCACGCTCGGCCAGCAGGCGGCAGAACCGTTGTGCGGCAGCCAGGTCGGCGGGATCGTCGGTGAACGCGCCCGGAAACCGCTCCGGTAGCTCCTGGCTGATCAGTTCGCGCAGCTGCCCCCTCAGCTCACCGGCCCGGACGCCCATGTCGAAGTCCAGCGTCATGAGGCGCCCTGCTCCAAGCCGAGTTCGGCGAGCACCGCTGCGGTGTGCGCCCCCAGCTCCGGCGCCGGGCCGGCGACCCGGCCCGGGGTGCGCGACAGCCAGGTGGGCACGCCGGGGAACCGCACGGCGCCGTACGGGGTGTCCACCGTCTCGAACAGACCGACCGCGTTGAGGTGGGGGTCGTCGAAGAGGGCACCCGGAGTGTTCAGCGGGGCGGCCGGGATCTCCAACTCGCGCAACAGCTTCAGCCACTCGGCAGTGGTGCGTTCCTTCATCGTCTCGGCCACCAGGCCGTAGACGGTGTCGATCCGCTGCGCCCGCTGCGCCAGCGTGGCGTACTGCTGCGAAGCCCACGGCGGCTGCACCGCGTCGATGAAGGCGTTCCAGTGTTTGTCGTTGTAGATCAATGCGGCGATCTGCCCGTCGCTGGTGTCGTAGGGCCGCCGGTTGGGCGCCACCGTGCGGGGGTAGACGGCCGGGCCCAGCGGCGGGTCGAACATCGCGCCGTTGGCGTGTTCGACGAGCATGAACGAGGCCATGGTCTCGAACATCGCGACCTCGACCTCCTGGCCCTGCCCGGTGCGCTCCCGGTGGAACAGCGCCATCATCGTGGCGTACAGGGCCGTGAGCCCGGCAATCTTGTCGGCCATGATGGTGCCCACGTAGTCCGCGCGCCCGGTGAGCTGCTGCTGCACGGCGGGCAGCCCGCATTCGGCCTGAATGGTGTCGTCATAGGCCGGGCGGTCGGCGTCCGGGCCGCGCCGGCCGTAGCCGTAACAGTTGGTGTAGACGATCCCGGGCTTGATGGCGGCCACCGCCTGATAGTCGAGCCCGAGTTTGGCGATCGCCTTGGCCCGCATGGAGTGGATGAACACGTCGGCGCCTGTGATCAGCGCGGTCATCGCCACCTTGCCCTCGTCGGTGCGCAGATCCAGCACGATGCCGCGCTTGCCCCGGTTGACGTTGACGAACACCCCACTCATGTCCGGTGCGGGGCCGGCGGAGATGTAGCGGGTGGCGTCACCCTCGGGCGGCTCGACTTTGATGACGTCGGCCCCCATGTCGGCCATGATCTGCGTGCAGTACGGGCCCATCACCATCGTCGTCAGATCGATGACCCGCACCCCGCGCAGCGGACCACCCGCCGAGGCCTCCCCAGCGCCATCCGCCATCAATTGTTCGGACAAAATACTCCGTTCTGCGTATTGCAGAACACTATTCCGCAGCGGTTATTCGCGCGTCAAGGCCGAGACGTCGATCAGCGGCGGCTATTGTCTGGACTAACGAGGCTTGATAACGTCCGGAGTCATGACGGACCCGCTCTCGCGTGACGGCCGCACGAGTCCGGTGATCGCAGCGGGCTGGCGGCTGGCACGGATCACCGCCCCGAGTCGGCTGTTCGGTGCCAACGGCCTGCGCACCGGGCCGGACGGCCGGGTCTACGTCGCGCAGGTGACCGGCAGCCAGATCAGTGCACTGGACGTGACCACCGGCGAGCTGGCCGCGGTGAGCCCGCGCGGCGGGGACGTCGTCGCACCCGACGACGTGGCTTTCGACAGCGCGGGAAATCTGTACGCCACCGAGGTGATGGACGGCCGGGTCAGTGTGCTCGACGCCGCCGGCCGCGCCCGGGTGCTGCGCGACGACCTGCCCTGCGCCAACGGGATCACCGTGTATCAGGATCGACTGTTGGTCGGGGAATGCCGCGACGGCGGGCGCCTGATGGAGCTCGACCGGGCCACCGGCGCCCAGCGCATCCTGGCCGAGAACCTGCCGTCGCCCAATGCCATGGAGGTCGGGCCGGACGGGCTGCTGTACTTCCCGGTGATGACCGCCAACGAGATCTGGCGGATCGACCCGTTCGCCGAAGATGCTGCACCGCAACGGGTCGCCGCCGATCTGGGCGTGCCCGACTCGGTGAAGTTCGACACCGACGGCTGCATCGTCTCCACCCAGGCGGCCAGCGGTGCGGTGTTGCGCATCGACCCGCGCACCGGCGAGCGCACCGTGCTGGCGCAGCTGGCGCCCGGGCTGGACAACTGCACCTTCGTCGACGGCCGGCTGTTCGTCTCGAACTTCAGCGGCGAGATCACCCAGATCGCCGCCGATGGCGAGGTGAGCACGGCGCTGTCGGGTGGGCTGAACTGGCCGTTGGATCTCACGGTCGACGACGGCGGCACCCTCTACGTCGCCGACGGCACCTACTTCTACGCGGTCGGTCCGGGCGGGCAGCTGCAGACGCTCGGAATGCTGTTCACCCCCGGCTATCCCGGCTTCATCCGCGGGGTGGTCGCGGTCGGTCCCGGCGAGTTCGTGGTCACCACCTCCGGCGGGCAGGTCAGCCGGTACGTACCGGCCGAGGCGCGCAGCGAGGTGCTCGCCGACGGCTTCGACCAGCTTTACGGAGTGGTCGCGGGATCCGGCGGCGTGGTCGTCGCCGAGTTCGGCACCGGCCGGGTGCTGGGCGTGGACGCCGGAACCGTCGAGGTACTCGCTGCCGGGCTGGCGGGCCCGGTCGGGATCGCACTCGGCGCGCACGGCAGCTACCTGGTGGCCGAATCCGGCGCCGGGCGGGTGGTGCGGGTCAGCGGCTCCGGCGTCGAGACGGTGGTCGACGGATTGTCGTGCCCGCAGGGCATTCTGGTGACCGACCGCCGGCTCTACATCGTCGATGCCGGTGCCCGGCAGGTGCTCGCCGTCGACCTCGACACCGCGGCGCGGCACACCATCGCCGACGGGCTGCCGATCGGGCCCCCGGCGGGCGTGGTGCCCAAGCCGCTCAAGGGCATGCCGCCGTTCTCCGGCCCGCAGGGCCCGTTCGCCGGGATCGCCCGCGGCGCCGACGGTGCCCTGCTCGTCGCCGCCGACGGGGACGGCAGCGTGTTGGCGCTAGAGCCGGTCGGGCCGTGACCGACCACCGCTACCTCAAGGTCGCCCGGGTGCTGCGCAAGGAGATCGCCGACGGGGTGTATCCGATCGGCTCGCAGCTGCCCACCGAACACGAACTGTGCGAACGGTTCACCGTCAGCCGCTACACGGTGCGCGAGGCGCTGCGGCGGCTGCGCGAGGACAACCTCGTGGTCTCCCGGCCCCGGGCGGGCACTGTGGTGATTCCGCGCACCGCGACGAACTGCTACGCCCACGACGTGGTGTCGATCGACGATCTGGTCGCGTTCGCGGCCGGCTCCTCCTTCGAGATCGACTCCAACGCCATGATCACCCTCGACGACGACACCGCCGCGCGCACCGGACTGCCGGCCGGTAGCGACTGGCTGGCGGTGTGTGGCAATCGGCGGGCCGAGAATCAGGCGGCACCGATCTGCCGGACCGAGTACTACATCAACCGGGCCTTCGCCGGCGTCGGCCGCTTGCTGCAGCGGCACTCGGGACCGATCTTCCCGTTGATCGAGGACGTGTTCGGGGTCAGCGTCGTCGAGGTACGCCAGCACATCCGCGCGGTGATCATCACTGCCGACCTCGCCGCGCAGCTGGCCGTCGACGCCGGCGCCGCCGCGCTGCAGATGCAACGCAGCTACACCACCTCCGAGGGCGAGATCGCCCAGGTGACGGTGAATACCCATGCCGGCGCCGACTACCGGTACTCGATGACGCTGCACCGGGTGACGGGACAACAGTGACGGCGCGAACGCTGGCCGATGCCGCGGCGCAGGAAGCCGATCGGACCCCCGACCGCCTGCTGCTCGTCGACGGCGACACCCGGCTGACCTGCGGTGAGTTGCACGCCGGCGCGCGGGCGCTGGCCGCTGCGATGCTGCAGCGGATACCGACCGGCAGCGTGGTGTCGTTCATGCTGCCGAACTGGCACGAAGCCGCTGTGGTCTACCTGGCCGCGACCCTGGCCGGCATGGTGGTCAACCCGATCCTGCCGTCGCTGCGGGACGCGGAGCTGACGTTCATCCTCACCGACTCGGGCAGCCGAATGCTGTTCGCGCCGGAACGTTTTCGCGGCCACGACTACGCGGGCATGCTGGCCCGGGTAGCCGGCACGCTCGCCGAGCCGCCGGAGGTGGTGCTGGTGCGTGCCGCGGCGGGCGCCCCGGGCGCCGATTACCGTACGCTGATCGCCGGCCCGCCCGCACCGGTTCGCCTGCCGCGACTCGATCCCGACGCGGTGCGGCTGTTGCTGTACACCTCGGGCACCACCGGCCGGTCCAAAGGGGTTCTGCACAGCCATAATTCGATCAACGCCCTGATCCGGCAAGTGGGCGATCATTGGATGATCGAACCCGGCGATCGTTTCCTGGTGCCCTCCCCGATCGCCCACATCGGCGGATCCATCTATGCGTTTGAGGCTCCCCTGCTGCTCGGCACCACCGCCGTGCTGATGGACACCTGGGATGCCGATGCCGCCGTGCAGCTCATGCTCGCCGAACACTGCACCCACCTGGCCGGCGCGACACCGTTTCTGACCCAGCTGCTGGCCGCCGCCCGGCGCGCCGGCACCCGCCTGCCCGACCTGAAGCTCTTCGTCTGCGGCGGCGCATCGGTCCCCGCGTCGTTGATCCGGGACGCGGCCGGCTACTTCACCACCGCCGCCGTGACCCGGGTGTACGGCTGCAGCGAGGTGCCGGTCAGCACCGTCGGCGCCGTCGGCGCCGGCGAACTCTCCTACGCCGCCGAGACCGACGGCCGGGCCGGGATCGCCGACATCAAGGTGGTTCCCCACCAGGGCGCGCCGCCGGGCGAGGGCGAGATCTACATTCGGGGACCGCAGATGCTGGTGGGCTATGCGCACCCCGAGGACGAGCGCGACTGCTTCGATGCCGAGGGCTACTTCGCCACCGGCGATCTGGGTCGCTGGGTCGACGACGACTACCTGCTCGTCACCGGCCGCCTCAAAGACGTCATCATCCGCAACGGCGAGAACATCTCCGCACGCGAAGTGGAGGACATCCTGGCCGGCCATCCGGGCATCGCCGAGATCGCGGTCGTCGGGGTGCCCGATGCGCGCACCGGCGAACGGGCTTGCGCCGTCATCGTTCCGGCCGGCGGCACCGGTCCCGACGTCGCGGAGCTGCGCGCCATGCTGACCGCGCACGGTGTCGCGGTGTTCAAGGCCCCCGAACAAGTGGAGATCTGGGACGCCCTGCCCAAAAACGACGCCGGCAAGGTCATCAAGCAGCAGATCCGGGCCGCTCTGATCGGAGGTTGACATGCGGGTAGCGATTGTGACCGGCGCCAGCAGCGGCATCGGATTCGGCTGCGCGGCAAAGCTTGCCGCCGACGGGATGGCGGTGCTGGCCACCGGCCGCGACGCGAACCGGTTGGCGCGGCTGGCGGCCGAGGTCGCCGACGCCGATCGCATCGCCACGGTGGCCGTCGACCTGACGACCGACCAGGCTCCCGCCCAGATCGTCGATGCCGCACTGGCCCGCTGGGGCCGGGTGGACTTCCTGATCAACAACGCCGGGGTCGGCAGTCCCAAACCGCTGCACGAAACCGATGACGAAACCCTGGACCACTTCCTGAACCTGATGCTGCGGGCGCCGTTTCGGCTGGCACGCGATGTGCTGCCGCACCTGCGCCCGGGATCGGCGATCATCAACGTCACCTCGACCTTCGCGGTGGTCGGCGGGTTGCGCGGCGGGGCGTACTCCGCGGCCAAGGGCGGCCTGACCGCCCTGACCACCCACATCGCCTGCCAGTACGGCGCCCAGGGCATTCGGTGCAATGCGGTGGCGCCCGGGGTCACCGTGACGCCGATGGTCGAAAAGCGCCTCGAAGAGCCCCGATTCCACAAAATCAACACCGAGATGACGCCGTATCCGCGACTGGGGCGAGTGGACGACATCGCCAACACCGTCGCCTTTCTGTGCTCAGAAGCGGGCGCATTCATCAACGGCCAGACCATCGTGGTCGACGGCGGCTGGAGCACGACCAAATACCTCTCGGACTTCGGCCTCGACTCCCACTGGGTCCAGCAGTGAACCTGTTCACCGTGCTGGACCAGGCCGCGGCCCGATTCGGTGAGCGGGGGGCGGTGTATCACGGAGAGCGCCAACTGCATACCTGGGGTGAGCTGGCGGATCGCGCACGACGGCTGGCGGCCTCGCTGCGCGCGGCGGTGCCACCCGGGGCGCGGATCGCGATCGCCAGCGAGAACCGGCCCGAGATCATCGAGCTGATGTTCGCCACCTGGGCGGCCGACTGCGTCGTCGTGCCGCTCAACTACAAGCTGCACCCGCGCGAGATGGCCGAGATCCTCGACGACGCTGCTGCCGCCCAGGTCTTCGCGTCCCCGACGCTGGCCCCCGCCCTGACCGCCGTCGTCGGCACCGGGGTCGAGACCATCGGTGGCGCCGCCTATCTGGAGCGATTGGCCAGCGCGCCGTGCGGACCGCCGGACCCGGAGCCATCGCGGCTGGCGTGGCTGTTCTACACCAGCGGCACCACCGGGCGCTCGAAGGGCGCGATGCTGACGCACCGCAACCTGATGGCGATGACGGTGGCGCACCTAGCCGACCTCGACGACCCCGACGCCGACTGCAGCCTGATCCATGGCGCCCCGATGTCGCACGGTTCCGGGCTGTACATCGCGCCCTACGTGCTGCGTGGCGCCCGGCAGGTGATCCCGGCCTCGGGCGCGTTCGACGCCGGCGAGTTCCTCGACCTGTGCGGGCACCACCCCGGCGCCACCGCGTTCCTGGCGCCCACGATGGTGGCCCGCCTGGTGCGCACCGGACGCGAGCGGCCGGGCAACCTGCGCACCATCATCTACGGCGGCGGCCCGATGTACCTCGGCGATCTCAAGCGCGCACTGGCCGCGTTCGGACCGGTGTTCGCCCAGCTCTACGGCCAAGGTGAGGCGCCGATGACCATCACCGGCCTGCGGCGCGCCGATCATGCCGGCGACGACGCGATCCTGGGCTCGGTCGGCTATCCGCGCTCGGGTGTCGAGGTGGCGGTGCTGCGCGAGGACGGCACCCCCGCGCCGGCGGGCGAGGTCGGCGAAATCGTCTGCCGCGGTGACGTGGTGATGGCCGGCTACTGGAACAACCCGGCCGCCACCGCCGAGGCGATCCGGGATGGCTGGCTGTTCACCGGCGACAAGGGCTGCTTCGACGAACGCGGCTATCTCAGCCTGCGCGACCGCTCCAAGGACGTGGTGATCAGCGGGGGCAGCAACATCTATCCCCGCGAGGTCGAGGAGGCGCTCTTGGCGCATCCGGGCGTCACCGAAGCCGCGGTGGTGGGCGCCCCGGATTCCGAGTGGGGCGAGATCGTGGTTGCCTTCATCGTGGGCGAGGCCTCCGCCGCCGAGCTGGACGACCACCTGCTGGAACGCATCGCCCGGTTCAAGCGCCCCAAGCGCTACGAGTTCGTCGACGCGTTGCCCAAGAACAGCTACGGCAAGGTGCTCAAGCGCGAGCTGCGCTCGCTGGCCCGCGAGATTGGGCTGGCGCAGGAACGTTCGCGCAATTAGCTGCGTGCGCGCAATCTCGCGGCGAGGTGGGGCGGCGCGGAGCGCGCCTACTGCACCTTGGATTTCATGTCGTCGAGATTGACCAGCACCGGCCAGCCGCACACCGAGAGCGCATTGCCGTGCCCGGTCTCGTGGATGTCGAACGCGGACTGGATCGCCGAGTGGAAGCCCTGCACGTCGAGGGTCTGATTGACCGCGCGCTTGGCCTGCCGCAGCGCGAACGACGGCATGGTGGCGATGTGCTCGGCGAGCCGGCGAGTCTCGGCGTCCAGCTCATCCCGCGGCACCACCTTGTTGACCATGCCGGTCTGCTCGGCTTCCTGCGCGGTCATCGCGCGGCCGGTGAACAGCATCTCCTTGGCTTTACGGGGACCCAGTTCCCAGGTGTGCCCGTGGTATTCGACGCCGCCGATGCCCATCAGCACGACCGGATCGGAGAACTGGGCGTCGTCGGCGGCGATGATCAGATCGCACGGCCAGCACAGCATCAGCCCACCGGAGATGCACCGGCCCTGCACCGCGGCGATCGACGGCTTGGGCACATTGCGCCACCGCAGGGTGTACTCGAGGTAGCGCTTGCATTCGTGGGAATAGATGAACTCCAGGGTGATCTTGTCCGGGACCGGACCACCGCCTTTGAGATCGTGGCCGGCCGAGAAGTGCTTGCCGTTGGCCCGCAGCACGATCACCGCGACCTCGTCGTCATCGGCGGCGCGCGACCAGGCCGCGTCGAGTTCGTCGAGCAGCTCGGGGTTCTGGGCGTTGGCGGCCTCGGGGCGGTTCAGCGTGATCGTCGCGACCTTCTCGGCGACCTCGTAATCGATGTACATGGGCGTCCTTGTCAGTTACGGGAGCGCGACCCGCCGGCACCGCGCGAGAAGCTGCTTCTCATTCTGGGAAAGTTACCATCTTCGGTGTCGGGACGGCAGCCTCCGGATCCGCGGCGTCGGTCTGCGCCCGTTCTCCGGTAGGGTGCATTCGTGTTCTCCCAAAAAGGCAACTGCCGGAGCCGCTGGTGAGCAACCCCGAAGAGGAGCCGGTCTGGAAGCAGCGGGCGGTCGAGCGGTCGATCAAGACCGCGCGCCTGCGTGCCGCTCAGCGCGTTCAGCGATTCCTGGACGCCGCCCAGGCCATCATCATCGAAAAGGGCAGCACCGACTTCACCGTCCAGGAGGTCGTCGAGCGCTCACGGCAGTCGCTGCGTAGCTTCTACCTGCAGTTCAACGGCAAACACGAGCTACTGCTGGCGCTGTTCGAAGACGCCCTGGTGCGCACTTCCGACCAGATCCGCGCCGCCACCGAAGACAAGGCCACACCGCTGGAACGGCTGAAAGTGGCCGTGGAGCTGCTTTTTGAGCTCTCCCGGCCGGACCCGAGCGCCAAGCGCCCGTTGTTCACCGACTTCGCCCCGCGGCTGCTGGTGTCGCACCCCACGGAGGTCCGGGTGGCCTTCACCCCGTTGCTGGCTCTGCTCACCGAGCTGATGGAGGCCGCCGCCGAGGCCGGCGAGCTGCGGCCCGGCGTCAACGCCCGGCGCATGGCGGCGATGACCATGCAGACCGTCATGTTCGTGGCCCAGTCCAGCGCCGAGACCGACGATCCGGCCGCCCATCCCATCACCGCCGACGAGGTCTGGGACTTCTGCGCCCACGGCCTGGCCAACTGACGCAGCCCCCTCCCCGCGACTGTGCGTGCCTGCCCGCGACACGCCGGGGGGAAGTGTGCAGCTGTGCACGCTCGCGCGCACTGGCCCGACTCCGCTGACAACGAAGCCGGCTTCCGCTTCCGTAGTCACATATGCTCTAATTGAGAATGTGATTTCCACATCTCTGCGCACCGGCACCTCGTCTGAGGCGGGTAGCACCCATGCGTAAAGTCCTCGCTCCCGATGTCACCAACTGGCCCGACGAGAACCCGGCGCTGATCGGCAGCCAATGCCGCGCCTGCGAGGCGACGGTATGGCCCCGCCAGGACCACTGCCCACGCTGCAGCGGCCCGCAGATGCAGGATCTGCTGCTGCCCCGCCGGGGCACGTTGGAAGCCTGGACGACCCAGGGTTTCGTCCCGAAGCTGCCCTACGCCGGAGGCGAGACCGCCGAGAGCTTCGCACCGTTCGGGGTGGGGCTGATCCGACTCGGCGACGTCATCCAGGTTGAGGCCCGGCTGACCGAATCCGACCCGGCCAAGCTGAAATTCGGGATGGACGTCGAACTGACCATGGTGCCGTTCTACGTCGACGACGACGGAACCGAGATTCTCACCTGGGCTTTCCAGCCCGTCTAAGGAGACCTGGAACATGACGGTAGCGAACAACGACGTGGCGATCATCGGCGTCGGCCTGCACCCGTTCGGCCGGTTCGACAAGTCGGCGATGCAGATGGGCGCCGAGGCGATCCACACCGCCCTGGCCGACGCCGGAATCGAGTGGCGCGACATCCAATTCGGAGTCGGCGGCAGCTACGAGATCTCCAACCCGGACGCAGTGACGCGGCTGGTCGGGCTCACCGGGATCCCATTCACCAACGTGTTCAACGCCTGCGCGACGGCCGCGACCGCCACCCAGGTCTGTGCCGACAACATCCGGTCCGGCAAGTACGACATCGGGATCGCGATCGGCATGGACAAGCACCCTCGCGGGGCGTTCACCGATGATCCGGCCAAGCTGGCCCTGCCGGCCTGGTACGCCGAGAACGGCCAGTTCGTCACCACGAAGTTCTTCGGCATGAAGGCCAACCGCTACCTGCACAAGCACAACATCTCCCAGGCGACGCTGGCCAAGGTGGCTGCGAAGAACTTCCGCAACGGAGCGTTGAACCCGAATGCCTTCCGGCGCAAGCCGATACCTGAGGACGTCATCCTCAATTCGACGGTGCTGAACTACCCGCTGACGCAGTACATGTTCTGCGCTCCCGATGAGGGCGCCGCCGCGGTGATCATGTGCCGCGGCGACATCGCCCACCGCTACACCGACAAGCCGGTGTACCTGCAGGCCACCGAGATCCGCACCCGCACCTACGGCGCCTACGAGGTGCACGGGACGTCGGCGCCGATCGAGGAAGACGTCGCGCCCACGGTCTATGCGGCCCGCGCCGCGTTCGAAAAGGCCGGGGTAGCACCCGAAGACGTCGACGTGGTCCAACTGCAGGACACCGATGCCGGCGCCGAGGTCATCCACATGGCCGAATGCGGCTTCTGCGCCGACGGTGACCAGGAGAAGCTGCTCGCCGACGGAGCCACCGAGATCTCCGGTTCGCTGCCGGTCAACACCGATGGCGGGCTGATCGCCAACGGCGAGCCGATCGGCGCGTCCGGGCTGCGCCAGCTGCACGAGCTGGTGCGCCAGCTGCGCGGCCAGGCCGGTGAGCGCCAGGTGCCGGGCGAACCCAAGGTGGGCTTCGCCCAGGTCTACGGGGCGCCGGGGACCGCGTCGGCGACGATCGTCACGGTCTGAGCCGCCGCGGCTAAGCCAGTGCCATGCGCATGTGCTAGGGCGACGACGGCTTGCTCGCACCGGCCCACATGGCGGGCGAGGTGCTACGCACCCTTCACAAAGCCGTACTGCGCAAGCTACGACGGTCGGTGTGTCGCTGTTGCCGTGGAACGCTCGGCGGCCGTGGTCACCGTCGACCACCGCTTGGCCGATGCCGCGGACCAGCTCGGTATCCCGGTCGCGATCACCCTGCTCCAATAACGAAGCGGTCGACACGAAAGAACGCCGGTCACTCCCCCAACCCGGGCGGCGGCCGGTAGTCCGGCTCGTACCCGGCGACACGAATCGGGCTGCCCACCAGCCGGAAATCGCCGGCCGCCACGATCGCGTGGGTGTATTCCTTGAGCGCCTCGGGCAGGGTGCGCACGGCGGCCGCCGGGATGCCCAGCGGCCGCAGCCGCCGTTCCCAGCCGGCCGCGGTGTCGCATGCCAGCGCGGCGGTGACCACGGCGAGCACTTGGTCGCGCCGCGCCACGCGCTCGGACATGGTCGCGAAGCCGTCGATACCCGCTTCGCCCGCGAAGGCCTTCCAGAACCCGTCATGGGTGACGAACAGCGCCAGATAACCCTCGGCCGTCGGAAAGAGCTGAGCCGGAACGTAATAGGAGTGCGCACCGTGCGGATGACGTTGCGGCTCGACGCCGTCGTTGAGGTAGGCCGACGCACGGTAGTTCAGTTGGGACAGCATCACGTCGAGCAACGAGACCTCGACCTGGCCGCCGCGGCCGCTGACGATCTGGGCCAGCAGGCCCAGGGCGGCCGCCAGCCCGGTGGAGTTGTCGGCCGATGAGTAGCCCGGCAGCGTGGGCGGCCCGTCCGGGTCGCCGGTCATCGCGGCTATCCCGGTGGCCGCCTGAATCACGTAGTCGAAGGCCGGCTCGTCACCGCCGTCCAGCCCGAATCCGGTCAGCGCGACACAGACGATCCGCGAATTGAAACGCTTCAACGCGTCATAGGTCAAACCCAAACGGCGGATCACCGAGGGCTTCATATTCACCAGCAGCGCATGCGATTCCGCGACCAGCTCCCCCAGCTTCGCCTGCCCGGCCTCGGACGTCAGGTCCAAGGTGATGCTGCGCTTGTTGCGGTTGAGGCTGGCGAAGTAGCTCGGGCCGACCTGGCGAGAGATCTCTCCACCCGGCGGTTCGATCTTGATGACCTCGGCGCCGAGGTCGGCCAGCAGCATGGTCGCGTACGGGCCGGCCAGCATCACTCCCACTTCGAGGATGCGAATCCCCGACAGCGGTCCGCTCACTTAAATCTCCTTGGCAAGCTCGGCGATCACCTCGCGGGTGCGGCGCTTGGAGGCGATCAGTTCGTCGCGAGTCTCCCCGATCGGCAACAACCGCACCGACAGGTCGGTCACCCCGGCGTCGGCGAACTGCTTGAACCGCTTGAGGATTGATTCCTCATCGCCGGCCGCGCACAGGTCGCCGACATCGCGTGCCGAACCGCGGTCGAGCAGCCGCTGATAGTTCGGCGAGGTCTCGGCCTCGGCCAGGATGCGGTTGGCGCGCTGTTTGGCGGTCTCGATCTCGGCGTTGGCACACAAGGTCACCGGAATGCCGGCGACGATGCGCGGCGCGGGTTTGCCCGCTTCGGCCGCGGCCTTGTTGATCTTCGGCGCGATGTGCTCGGCGATCGCCTTCTCATCGGCCATCCACAGCGAGGTGCCGTCGGCGTGCTCGCCGGCGATCTGCAGCATCACCGGGCCGAGTGCGGCCACCAGCACCGGCATCTTGGGCTCGGCCCCGAGCGCGGTCGGGTTGTGCACGGTGAAGGTGTCGTTCTCGACGTCCACCGGCCCCGGGCCGGCGAGGGCGGCGCCCAGCACCTGCAGGTAGTCGCGGGTGTAGGCGGCCGGCTTGTCATAGGGCAGGCCCAGCATGTCCCGGATGATCCAGTGGTGCGACGGCCCCACGCCCAGCGCCAGCCGGCCGCCGGAGATGGCGTTCACCGAAAGGGCTTGGCGGGCAAGCGCAATCGGGTGCTGAGCCTGCAGCGGCACCACGGCGGTGCCCAGCTCGATCCGGGTGCTGTGGCAGGCCATCAGCGCCACCATGGTCATCAGATCGAAATCGTCGGGCACCTGTGGCATCCAGGCGGTGTCCAGCCCGGCGCCGTCAGCCCACTCGATGTCGGCGATCAGCTTTTTGACCTTGCGCGCCATGTCGCCGCGCTCGGCCCCGATCATCACGCCCAGTCGCATATCAGTTCGCCTCCGCTTGCCCGATGACCTCCCGGACCCCGGTCACCAGGTCGTCCAGCGAGGTTCCGGTGGGAAAGACCGCCGCGGCGCCCAGCGACAGCAGCTTGGGCACGTCGGACTGCGGGATGGTGCCCCCGACCACCACCGCGATGTCACCGCCGTCCGCGGCGCGCAGCGCCTCGACGATGCGGGCGGTCAGTGCGACGTGGGCGCCGGAGAGAATGCTCAGCCCGACCACCGCCACGTCCTCCTGCAGGGCGGTGGCGACGATGTCCTCGACGCGCTGCCGGATGCCGGTGTAGATGACCTCGAAGCCGGCGTCACGCAGGGTCCGCGCGACGATCTTGGCGCCACGGTCGTGGCCGTCCAGGCCGGGCTTGGCGACCAGGACCCGGGCCGGGACCGGCACAGAAGAAGCGAGCGGAGAAGTCATCTAATACACCACCGGTTGCTGGAACTCGCCCCAGACCGACTTGAGCGCCGAGACCATCTCGCCCACTGTGCAGTAGGCGTTGGCGCAGTCGATCAGGGGATGCATGAGGTTGTCGTCGCCTTCGGCGGCGCGTGCCAGCGCGGACAGCGTGGCGGCGACGTCGCCGGCGTTGCGCTCGGCCTTGACCCGGGCCAGCCGCTTGAGCTGGGTGTCGCGGCCCTCGGCGTCGAGCTCATAGGTGGCGATCTCCGGCGGCGGCTCGTCACTGGTGAACTTGTTGACGCCGACGACCGGCCGCTCGCCCGATTCGATCTCGTGGTGGATCTTGAACGCCTCGTCGGCGATCAGGCCCTGCAGGTAGCCGTCCTCGATGGCGCGCACCATGCCGCCGTGGCGCTCCAGGTCGTCCATGATCTCGATGATGCGTTCCTCGGTGGCGTCGGTGAGCGCCTCGACGAAGTAGGAGCCGCCGAGCGGATCGGCTACCCGGGTCACCCCGGTTTCGTAGGCCAGGATCTGCTGGGTGCGCAGGGCCAGCGTCGCGGACTCCTCGCTGGGCAGCGCGAACGGCTCGTCCCAGGCCGCGGTGAACATCGACTGCACCCCGCCCAATACCGCGGCCAGTGACTCGTAGGCCACCCGCACCAGGTTGTTCTGCGCCTGGGGCGCGAACAGCGACGCCCCACCGGCCACGCAACCGAACCGGAACATCGACGCCTTGTCGGAGTCGGCGCCGTAGCGCTCCCGCACGATGGTGGCCCAGCGGCGCCGTCCGGCGCGGTACTTGGCGACCTCCTCGAAGAAGTCGCCGTGGGTGTAGAAGAAGAACGAGACCTGCGGGGCGAACTGGTCGATGGTCATCCGCCCGCGTTCCACCACGGTGTCGCAGTAGGTGACACCGTCGGCGAGGGTGAACGCCATCTCCTGCACGGCGTTGGCGCCCGCGTCGCGAAAGTGCGCACCGGCCACCGAGATCGCGTTGAAGCGCGGCACTTCGGCGGCGCAGAACTCGATGGTGTCGGCGATCAGCCGCAGTGACGGCTCCGGCGGCCAGATCCAGGTGCCACGCGACGCGTACTCCTTGAGGATGTCGTTCTGGATCGTGCCGGTGAGCTTGGCCCGGGGCACGCCCTTGCGCTCGGCGGCGGCGACGTAGAACGCGAGCAGGATCGCCGCCGTCCCGTTGATGGTGAAGCTGGTGCTGATCGCCTCCAGCGGGATCGAGTCGAACAGGATCTCGGCGTCGGCCAGCGTGTCCACCGCCACCCCGACCCGGCCGACCTCCTCACCGACCTCGGGATCGTCGGAGTCGTACCCGCACTGGGTGGGCAGGTCCAGCGCGACCGACAGGCCGGTGCCGCCCTGGTCCAGCAGGTAGCGGTAGCGCCGGTTGGACTCCTCGGCGGTGCCGAACCCGGAGTACTGCCGGAAGGTCCACAGCCGGCCGCGGTAGCCGGACGCGAAGTTGCCCCGGGTGAACGGATACGTCCCGGGCGCCGGCGGCTCTTCGCGCCGGTCGTCCGGCCCGTACACCGGTTTCAGGGGGATTCCCGAGGAGGTCTGCACTGGGTCGCTCATCGATGGATACGGTACTTGCAAAAAATGAGAATGCCAATACCACTTATGTCACATGGCCGGGTCGCAGCGGCTATCCGGCCAGGTTGAAGTTGCCGCTGGCGCCGTAGACCGACAGCGAGACCAGCAGCGTCACCGACACGACGACGACCAGCGACGTGCGCACCGCGTTCCCGACCGCGACCCCCACCCCGGCGGGGCCGCCGGCGGCGAAATAGCCGAAATAGGTGTGGATCAGCAAGATGGTGACCGCCATCAGGAAGGCCTGCAGGAAGGACCACAGCAGGTCGATGGGGTTGAGGAACGTGCGGAAATAGTGGTCGTACAAGCCGGCCGACTGCCCGAAGAGAAACACCGTGGTGAATCGGCTGGCGAGGAACGACAGGATCACCGCGATGGAGTACAGCGGGGTGATGGCCACCAGTCCGGCGACGATGCGGGTGCTGACCAGATAGGCGATCGGGCGAATCGCCATCGACTCCAGCGCGTCGATCTCCTCGTTGATCCGCATCGCGCCCAGCTGCGCGGTCACCCCGGCACCGAAGGTGGCCGCCAACCCGATCCCGGCGACCACCGGGGCCGAGATGCGGACGTTGATGAACGCCGCCAGGAAGCCGGTCAGCGCCTCGATGCCGATGTTGCCCAGCGAGCTGTAGCCCTGCACCGCCAGGGTGCCGCCGGCCGCCAGGGTCAAGAACCCGACGATCACCACGGTGCCGCCGATCATCGCCAGGGTCCCGGTGCCCATGCTGATCTCGGCGATCAGCCGGACGACCTCACGGCGGTAATGGGTGAATGCGAACGGCGCGGTGGCGATCGCCCGGCCGTAGAACAGGGTGTGGTCACCGAGCCGGCCCAGCGCGGCGATGGGTCGCCGAACCTGCCGGGTCACGCCCGGATAGACCGCCTGCAGGGCCCGCAGCGCCACGGCTCAGCGCGCCGTCATCTTGATGCCGATCGCCGTGACGACCACGTTGACCACGAACAACGACATGAACGCGTACACCACGGTTTCGTTCACCGCGTTGCCGACGGCCTTGGCGCCGCCGCCGGAGATGGTCAGGCCGCGGTAGCAGGCGACAATGCCGGCGATCAGGCCGAACAGCGCCGCTTTGACGCAGGAGATGATCAGCTCGGGCACACCGGTCAGCAGCGTGATGCCCGCCGCGAATGCACCGGGGTTGACGTCTTGCACGAACACCGAGAAGACGTAGCCGCCGAGGATGCCGATGATCACGACCAGACTGTTGAGCAGCAACGCCACCAGCCCGGCCGCCAACATGCGCGGGGTCACCAGCCGCTGCACCGGGTTGATGCCCAGCACCTCCATGGCGTCGATCTCTTCGCGGATCGTGCGGGAGCCCAGGTCGGCGCACATCGCGGTGGCACCGGCGCCGGCGACGATCAACACCGTCACCATCGGCCCGACCTGGGTGACCGCGCCAAACGCCGCGCCGGCCCCGGACAGGTCCGCAGCACCGAGCTCACGCAGCAGGATGTTCAGGATGAAGCTGACCAGGACGGTGAACGGGATGGCCACCAGCAACGTGGGCGCCAGCGAGACCCGGGCGACGAACCAGGACTGCTCAAGGAATTCGCGGGCCTGAAACGGGCGCCGGAACATGAACTTCACCGCGTCGACGGTCATGCTGAAAAGCCCGCCGATCGCCTGCATCGGCTCGGCCAAGCGCCCGACCGCCAGCTGCGGGGACCGCGGAATCAGCTCCTTCATCCCCATAGCGGCAGGCTCCTTCAGCACACTGGCGACACGACGCGAGTGGATCCTATCCGATTCCTGGTTTGTGCGATAGCAGCTTCTGATTTTCGTGCACACGCATTCTCATTTGAAGCAAACGACGCAGCTACAGCCGTCCGTCGAGCCGTAACGCCGGGTGCACCCACTCCGGCGACCTGCGCTCCTTGAACGCCCGGAAGCCTTCGACGGCCTCCGGCGCGCCCAGGCTGGTGCTCATCCCGATCCGGTCGAACAGACCCAGATACGCGTCCAGGCTCGACTTGACCACCGCCCGCGCGGCCGGCGCGGTCCGGCAGCACTGCGCCAGCACCTCGCGGGCGGCGTCGGGCAGGTCGTCATGCGGGACCACACGTGCCACCATGCCCCACGCGAGCGCTTCCTGCGCGGCGAAGGTGCGGCCGGTGAACATCAGGTCACGGGTTCGCACCGGCCCGACCACCCGGGCCAGCATCTGGCTGTAGTAGGTGTCGGCGATGCCCCGGAACAGCTCGGGAACCCGAAAGGTCGCCCGGTCGCTGACCACGGCGACGTCGCTGCACAGGGCGATCTGCAGGCCGCCGCCCTGGCACAGTCCGTTGACCGCCGAGACGATCGGTTTGACCGAGCTGCGCAGGGCGTCGAAGGGGGTGACGTCCATGCCCAGCGCGGAGCCGAACGTGATCCAGTCATCCGCACCGCCGCCGCCCATGTCCCCGCCCGGGGCGAACACGTCACCGGTGCCGGTGATCAACAGCCCGGCCAGGTCCGGGTCGGCGTTGACCCGGCCCACCGCGTAGCGAATACCGAAGTACATCGCCGGGGTCATCGCGTTACGGGCCTCGGGGCGGTCCAGGGTGCACACCGCGATCGGCCCCTCCCGCCGGAACTTCAGGAACGGGGTTCCGAGCCAGTCGCCTTCGGGCGGTCGCGGTGACTCAGCATTCATGTGCACAGACCTCTCCCACCAGCTCCAGCGTGCCCAGGTCCCGGATCGCCTGACAGGCACGCCGCAACATGGTGACGAACATGTCGTCGCCGCGGTCGGTGCCGGTCGCGAAGACCAGCCCGAGCGCACAGATCAGCGGAGCCTGCAGCATCCCGAACCGGTAGTCCTGCCAACAGGTTTCCCAGTCATAAGCGGTCACACCGTAGCCCAGCAACGCGGCGTGATACGCGGCGACCAGGTCGGCCTCGATCGCCGAGCGCAGCTCGGGCGCCAGGCTGGTGGCGGTGAAGAACGCCAGATCCCGGGCCGGCAGGCCCACGCCCAAGGTCTGCCAGTCGACCACCCAGATCTGCTCACCGTCGGGGCTGAACAGCATGTTGTCCAGCCGGTAGTCGCCGTGGATCAGCGCGAACCGGCCCAGCGGCGCGGACACCCAGGGCGTGATCAGGCCCAGTGCATCCGTCAACGTCGCACAGTCGGCAGGCCCGAGTCGCGCGCCGAGCCGCTCGACGGTGGCCTCGGCGCACATCCGGGCGATGTCGCCCATGCCCTTGGCGCCCGCCTCGTCCAGCTGGGTCATCGCCAGGCCGGGGAACGTCAGCCACTGCTCGTCGCACCAGGTGGGGGCGTGCAGCCCGGCCAGCGCGGTCACCGCCAGCCGCGCCTGCCGCTCATCGCAGCCGGCGATCTGGTCGCCTTGGGCTGCAGGCGCCCGGTCGGCGAGCAGCAGGGCGTACTCGGTTGCGTCAGCATTGATTTCGCAGTGGAAGCACTGCGGTACCGGTATCCGGACGCGATCGGCGACGTCAGCGTAGAAGGCACACTCACTGCGATAGCCCAGGACGACGCGGTCACGGACCGCGTCGTCGCCGGCCGGCAGCTTGATCACGAAGGTGCCGGGCAGGCCGTCGGGAGTGCCGGCGTAGGTGGCCGACACCCGGTAGGTGGCGCCGGTCTGTCCGGTGCCGACCGGCACGACGTCGACCGCGGTCACCTCGACGCCGACGGCAGCCGAGAGCCACGCGCTGGTGACATCCTGCGGATGCCGCGGGATGCGGCGGTTCATCGAGGACGCTCCGGCGCAACGGAACTCATCGCTGCGATGCTCCGGGCGGCCATGCCGCGTGACGCTACAGTAACAATTTCAGTATGGTCAACGAATGAGGTCCGGTAGATGACGAACGGCTGGCAGGACACGCTGGAAGACCTGGACCGGCGGCGCCGGCACACCCAGGCGATGGGCGGCGCCGAGCGGCTGGCCAAGCACCGCGCCAAGGGCAAGCTCGACGCGCGGGCCCGCATCGAGCACCTGCTCGACCGGGGAACGTTCCGTGAGTTGGGCACCATGGTCGGCGGGGAGATCGCCGCCGACGGCATCGTGGTCGGCTCCGGTGAGATCAACGGCTCCCCGGTGATGGTGGGCGCCGAGGATTTCACCACACTGGCGGGCAGCATCGGCCCCGGCGGCAACGCCAAGCGCTACCGGATCGCCGAACTGGCGCTGCGCGACAAGATCCCGCTGGTGATGCTGCTCGAAGGCGCCGGCTTCCGGCCCACCGGTGAGCATTACGGGCGTACCCCCACCGACCTGCTCGCGCAGGCGCAGTGCTCGGGGAAGGTGCCGACCGTCGCCGCGGTACTGGGCCCGTCGGCCGGCCACGGGGCCCTGGTGGGGCCGGTCTGCGACTTCCGGATCATGAGCCCGCAGGGTGCGATCTTCACCGCCGGGCCTCCGGTGGTCAAAGAGTCGACGGGCGAAGACATCTCGAAGGAGGACCTGGGCGGTCCCGAGGTCGCCCTGCACAGCGGCGTGATCCACAACTTGGCCGCCGACGACGCGGCGGTGCTCGACGACATCCGCCGCTACCTGTCCTACTTCCCGTCGAGCGCCTGGTCGTATCCGCCGGCGTCACCGGCCGGCCCGGCCGCCGCGTCGCGGCCGACCCCGGAGCTGCTCGACATCGTCTCGCGCGACAACCGTCGCGTCTATGACATGCGCGCGGTGCTCGACGTCATCTTCGATGCGCCCGACTGGTTCGAGGTGCAGCCGCGGTTCGGGCCCGCGATCATCTGCGCGCTGGCTCATCTGGGCGGCCATCCGGTGGCGGTGGTGGCCAATCAGCCGCAGGTGCTGGCCGGCTCGATCGACGCCGACGCCGCGGACAAGGCCGCCCACTTCATCATGGTGGCCGATTCATTCCATTTGCCGATCGTGTTCCTGGCCGACAATCCCGGCATGCTGCCGGGCAGCCGTTCGGAGCGCAGCGGTGTGCTGCGGGCCGGCGCCCGGATGTTCGCCGCCCAGACCGCGGCCAGCACCCTGAAACTGCATCTGACCCTGCGCAAGGCCTACGGCTTCGGTTCCATGGTGATGTCGTTGCTCGGGTTCGACGCCCAGGTCGCGACGTTCGCCTATCCGGGGGCGACGATGGGGGCGATGAGTGCGGCCGCGCTCAGCGCCGCCTCGCACGCCGGGGAGGACCTGGCGGCCAAGCTGCGCGACACCGAGTTGCAGGCGTCCTATCACTCCGCCAAACAGCTCGGCTTCGATGAGCTCATCGACCCGCGCGAGACCCGCGATGCGCTGCTTTCCGCCCTGCGGCGTGGTCTGCGTAGCCGGCAGGCGGTCGCCGAGCCGGTGACCCGAACCGTCATCATGCCCTGATGAGCACTCTGCGCGAAGCGCTCCTGGGCGGCTGGGAGCTGTCGTCGTTCAGTTCCGTTGACACGGCCAGCGGCGTGGTCACCCATCCGTTCGGTGCGGCCCCACGCGGTTTGATCCTCTACACCGCCGACGGCTACATGTCGGCGCAACTGACCGACGGCTCCGGGAGCTACATCGCCTACGGCGGGAGGTTTCGCGTCGACGAGGACACCGCGACGGTGCTTCACGAGGTGAGCGTGTCGATGCTGCCGGAGCTACTGGCCTCCCCGCAGCTACGCCGCGCCACCGTGGACGGTGATCGGCTGACCTTGTCGGCGACGACCACCAATTCAGGTGTGACCAGCCACAGCACGCTGGTCTGGGTCAGACGTCGATGATGACCTTGCCGATGGCCTTGCGGTCGGCCACATAGCGCAGCGCCGCGGCGGTGTCGGCGAGCGGGAAGCGGGCACCGATGTAGGGGCTGACCCGGCCGTCGGCGAACAGCTGCGCGAGCTCGGCGAGATCGCGCTCGTTCTGCTCGGGGTAGTCGGTGGCGAAGGTCCGGATCTCCATGCCCTGCACCGTGATGCCCTTGAGCATCACCAGGTTCAGCGGGATCGCCGGGATCGCCCCGGCGGCGTAGCCGAGGGTGACGAAGCGCCCGCCGCGGCCCAGGCTGCGCAGCGCCGGTTCGGCGTAGGGTCCCCCGACCGGGTCGAGCACCGCGCGGGCGCCGTCGCCGGTGATCGCGCGGATCCGCTCCTTGAGGTCCTCGCGGTCGTAGTCGACCACGGCTTCGGCGCCGCGTTGGGTGCACACCGTGAGCTTCTCCGGGCTGGACGCGGCGGCCAGTACCCGCGCCCCCAGCGCCACCCCCAGATCGACCGCGGCCAGCCCGACCCCGCCGGCCGCCCC
The DNA here is from genome assembly GCF_059813225.1 of Mycobacterium sp. NGS16. Taxonomy (NCBI): domain Bacteria; kingdom Bacillati; phylum Actinomycetota; class Actinomycetes; order Mycobacteriales; family Mycobacteriaceae; genus Mycobacterium; species Mycobacterium sp. NGS16. Next base: position 245,219 of record NZ_JCALEE010000003.1, on the reverse strand, counting down.
GAGTACCACCACCCAATCGCCTTCGTCCACTTGGGCGACCGAGCGCAGCGCGTGATAGGCGGTGCGGTAGGTGACGCCGAACCCGGCCGCCGCGGCATAGTCGACGCCGTCGGGTATCGCGCTGACCGCCGCGGCGGGCAACAGCGCCTGCTCGGCGAAGCCACCCACGAACGAGGTGCCCACCACCCGGTCGCCGGGGACGAAGGGCACCCCGTCACCGGCGGCGATCACATCACCGGCCAGTTCGCTGCCGGGCGTGAAAGGGGTCGGGATCTTCAGCTGGTATTTGCCGTCGATCAGCAGCACGTCGGGGAAGTTGACCGCCGCGGCCCGCACCCGCACCACCATCGTGCCGGGGCCGGGCGTGGGGTCGGGAAGTTCTTGAAGCACCAGGTCTTCCGGCGGTCCGTACCGTTGGCAGACGATCGCGCGCATCAGACTCCCAGTCCTCGTAGGCAGAACGCCACCAGATGATCGACGTCGGCGCGCTTGGGCTGGGCGCTGCCGCCCAGGTAGCGGCGCATGGTGGCCAGCGTGCAGGTGAAGACGGTGTCCGCGTCCCGCCCCGGGTCGGAACCGCCCAGCGCCGCCACCGGTTCGGTGAGCAGATCGCGCAGCGGGCGCAGGATTTCGTCGTCGGAGACCCCGGCGGCCGTCAGCTGGGTGCTGGCCGCGCGGCTCATGCTCAACAGGTGGGGGTCGGACACCTGCGCCACCGTACCGCGTATCCACCGCTCCACCTGACCGGCCGGGGTGGTCTCCTTGGCCAACTGGTGCTGCAGATAGGACACGACGATCGCGACACCGCGCTCCATCACCGCCTGGAAGAGTTCGTCTTTGCCGGTGAAGTACCGGTAGAACGCCTTGTTCGACGATCCGGCCTCGGCGACGATGTCGGATACCCGCGGCTCGTCGGGGGCGACCCGCTCCAGCACCGTCACGGCGGCCGCCAGGATGCGTTCCACCTCGGCGGTGGCCTGCTGCTGGCGCAGGTCGAGTGCCCGGTGTACGGCGGCATCGACCCGGGTGCTCACGTCCGGGGCACCGCGGGAATGTGCTCGACCAGATCGCCGTACTTGGCGCGGGCGGCCTCGATGCGGTTGTCCAGGAATTCGCTGGGCCATTCCGGGTCCTCGGCCTCGTAGCCTTTGAGCAGCAGCCGGGCCAGGTTCACCTTGTGCGCCTCGGTGGGCCCGTCGGCCAACCCGAGCGCCACCCCACCCAGCAACACCCCGGCCAGCGGCAGCTGTTCGGTCAGGCCCATCGCGCCGTGAACCTGGATGGCGCGCAGCCCGATTGACTTGAGTACCTGCGACGCCAGGATCTTGCACACCGCGATCTCGGCGCGGGCCGCGTGCTCGCCGGCGGTGTCGATCAGCCAGGCGGCGTGCAACACCGTCAACCGGAACGGGATCAGCTCGGCATACGAGTCGGCGATGAACTGCTGCACCAGCTGCTTGTCGGCCAGTGAACTTCCTTGCGTGAATCGGCTTTTCGCGCGCCGGGCCATCATGTCGATGGCGCGCTGAGCCACCCCGATCGAGCGCATGGCGTGGTGCAGCCGCCCCCCGGCCAGCCGATTCTGCAGGATCAGGAAGCCTTGCCCCGGTTCCCCGAGGATCGCGTCAGCCGGCACCCGCACATCGTCGTAACGCACCAGCGAGTGCCCTGCCTCATGCGGATGCGAACCCACCAGGTGGTGGGTGGCTTCGATGACCAGACCCGGTGTGCCGGCCGGGATCAGGAACGTTGACGCGCCGCGGTGCACCGGTACGTCGGGATCGGTGATAGCCACCACGATGAAGAACGACGCGACCGAAGCGTTGGAGGAGAAGTACTTTCGCCCGGTGATCACCCACTCCTCGCCGTCCTTGACGGCCCGGGTGGTGAATACCCGCGGATCGGCACCGCCCTGCGGTTCGGTCATCGAGAAGCACGAGAAGATCTCTCCGGACAGCAGCCCGGCCAGATACTTGTCCTTCTGATCGGCGGTGCCGAAGCGGGCCAGGATCTCGGCGTTGCCCGTGTCGGGAGCCTGGGTGCCGAAGACGATCGGTGCCCAGCTGGTCCGGCCCAGGATCTCGTTGATCAGGGCCAGCTTGACCGCCCCGAAGCCCTGACCGCCGAGTTCGGGACCCAGATGCGGAGCCCACAGGCCCTGCTCGCGCACCCGGTCTTTGAGCGGATCGACGATCCGGCGGCGCTCGTCGTCGAGCGGCAGGTATTCGCAGCCGGGGAACAGCACCTCGAGCGGTTCCACCTCGTCGCGGACAAACTGCCGGATCCAGTCCAGCTTCGCCTGAAACTCCGGTTCGGTGGAGAAATCCCATGCCATGTCCACGTCCTCCTGTTAGGGAATGCCACCGTCGGCGCGCACGATCGAGCCGGTGGTGTAGCTGGATGCATCCGACATCAAAAACAGTGCCGCGCCGACGATTTCACGCGGCTCTCCGGCCCGCTGCAAGGCGAAGTGCCCGAACGGGTTCTTGCCGCCCTCGAAGCTCCACGCCGCGGCGATGTCGGTGAGAAACGGCCCGGGCATCAGCGTATTGACCCGCACCGTCGGGCCGAACGCGTGCGCGAGTGCCTCGGTCATGGCGTTGAGCCCGGCCTTGGCCGCGGCATAGGGGACGAAGGACGGGTGTGGGCGCAGTGAGCCGTGCGTGCTGACGTTGATGATCGAGCCGCGGCCGTCGGCCACCATCCGTTCGCCGATCAGCGCCGAGAGCCGAAACGGTCCCTTGAGGTTGAGGTTGACCACCGCGTCGAACATCTTCTCGGTGACGTCGGTCTGCTTGTCGTACACCGGCGACATGCCGGCGTTGTTCACCAGCACGTCGACCCGGCCGAACCGTTGATAGGCCGCGTCGACCAGGCCGTCGAGCTGATCCCAGCGCCCGACGTGCACGGCGTAAGGCAGTGCGCTGCGGCCGGTCTCGGCCTCGATCTGCGCGGCGGCGGCCCGGCAGGCGTCGAGTTTGCGGCTGGCGATCACCACGTCGGCGCCGCAGCGCGCGGCCGCCAGCGCCATCTGGTGGCCCAGGCCGCGGCTGCCGCCGGTGACCAGCACCACCCGGTCGGTCAAGTCGAACAGCCCGTCGGCGTAACCCATGTCAGCAGCCCGTCGACGAACGGGCCAACTCGGCCGCGGTGGCGATCAGCTTCGGGATCATCGGGCCCATCGCCGCCGCGATCTCCGGATCGACCTGAGAGCTGGTCACCGAAGCAGCGTAAGTCTTTTCCAGCACGATTCCGAGCTTCCAGTTGGCCAGCACCAGGTAGTAGTCGATGTTGTCTGTCGACAACCCGCTCACCTGCTCGTAGCGTTCCAGCAGCTCGGTGCGGGTCGGCATGCCGGCCAGGTCGGCGTAATAACCCTGGGTGCGCGGGTTTTCGCCGTCGTAGCCCAGCAGCGCCCAGGCCAGGTCCAGCAGCGGATCGCCGATGGTGGTCATCTCCCAGTCGATGATCGCGACCAGCTTCGCCGGGGCACCGTGGCCGTACATCACGTTGGCGAACTGGTAGTCGCCGTGCATGATCCCCGGGGTGTAGCGCTCAGGACGGTTGCGCCGCAGCCAGTCCGACGCCTCGTCCAGGCCGGGCAACTCGCGCACCCGGTAGCGGTCCAGGAACGCCAGCCAGCGGTCGACCTGGCGCTCATGGAAGCCGTCCGGGCGGCCGAAGCCCTGTAGGCCGCGGGCGCGCCAGTCCACCCGGCCCAGCTTGGCGGCGCCCTCGACCAACTCGAAGGCCAGGCCGCGGCGGGCGGTCAGGTCGGTGTCGAACGGGGCCGGCCAGGCGTTGCCGGTGGAGTTCCAGCCGTCCACCTCGGCCATCACGTAGCACGGCATGCCGAGCAGATCGCCGGTGTCGTCGGCGGCGATCAGCTCCGCGTGCGGGACATCGGTTCCCGACAGCGCCCGCACCAGGCGGATCTCGCGGCGCAGGCCGTCGATCCGGGCGGCATCGGCCCGCGTGCCCGGCATCCGCAGCACCATGGTGGCCTCGCCGCGGCGCAGCCGGTAGAGGGTGTTCTGGGAGCCGCCGGTCAGTGCTTCCAATAACGGCTCTTCACCGTTGCCGGGGGCACCGTTGGCGTCGAGCCAGCGTCCCAATGCCGCCGCGTCGAGCCGAGGATCCTGCACACCACCCATCGCCTGCACCTTTCAATCTCCCTACGGAGAATACCGTTCTCCGCGGGAAAGGGAAGGGTCCGGCGGGGCCGATCCGGGAGATCTGCCGCTCGGGCGTGCGCCTTCTCGGCCGACGCCACGGAGTATCGGCCGGGGACGCGCGGACTCGCGCTAAGGAATGAGCACCTCGGAGATCGGAGCGCCGGTGGCGATCTTGGCCCGCGCGCCCATCACCTTGCCGGGCCGGCCGGCGCCGACGACACCGACCAGCACGCCGTCGCGCTCGTAGTAGGCCAGGAACTTGTGACCATCGTCTTCGACCAGGTGCACGGTGTCGGTAGCCTGCGGCTCGCCCAGGCACTGGATCTTGACGTCGTACTGGTCGCTCCAGAAGTACGGCGGCACCGCCACGTCGTGCAGGGACTCGCGGCCCAGCATGGTCGGCACCATGACTCGGACCTGGGTGACCACGTTGCTCCAGTGCTCCACCCGCGTCTCGTGCCCGCCCCGGCCGCGCCAGAACGCCACGTCGCCGACGGCCCACACGTTGGGCGCGCTGGTGCGCCCGGTCAGATCGCACAGCACGCCGTTGTCGACATCGATGCCAGAGCCGCCCAGCCACTCGGTGGCCGGCCGCGAACCGACGCCGAGCACCACCAGGTCAGCGGGCAGCTCGGCACCGTCGGCGAGCACGACGGTCTCCACACGGCCGTCGCCGCGGACCTCGGCCACCCCCACGCCGCTACGCACGTCGACACCGTTGGCCCGGTGCAACCGGGCCACCAGTTCGCCGATCTGCTCACCGAGCACCGCAGCCAGCGGGGCCGGTTGCGGCTCGACCAGGACCACGTCCACGCCCAGCTTGCGCAGGCTGGCCGCCGCTTCGCAGCCGATGAAGCCGGCACCGATCACCACCGCACGGCGGGCGGCCGCGGCGTCGCCGCGCAGCACCAGACTGTCGTCGAACGATCGGACCACCCGGATGCCGTTGAGCTCGCCGAGGCTGGGGATGCGCCGCGGCACCAGCCCGGTGGCGATGACGAGCTGGTCGTAGGGCAGCACGGTGCCGTCGGCGAGGGCCACCGTCTGCGCTGCGGTGTCGACGCCGCGGGCGCCGCAGCCCAGCCGCAGGTCGATGTCGCGCGAGGCGTAGAACTCCGGCGGCTCCAAGGTGGTGTCGTCGCGTTCGCCGCGCAACACGTCCTTGGTCAGCGGCGGCCGGTCATAGGGCAGGCGGGTCTCGTCGGAGACGATGGTGATCGGCCCGGCGTACTCCTCGCGGCGCAGTTCCTCGGCGGTCCGCACCGCCGCGAGGCCGCCGCCGACGATGACTACTCCCTGTTTGGGCCCGTGTTCGGGCACGTCGCTTCCCCTCGTTGTGATCCCAGCAGAGCGCTCAGTATTTCAAAGCGCCCTTGTCGACCGGGATCTGCACACCCGTCAGGACGCCGGAGCCGTCGCCGGCGAGCCAGACAACCACCTCGGCGACTTCTTCGGACGTCATGAAACCGTTGGGGCGCAACGGCATCGGCGGGAAGGCGTGCAGGAAATCGGGGTGCTCCCCGAAGATCTTGGCCATCACCTGCGGCTCGATCATCGGGGTGTCCACAGAGTACGGGTGAATGGAGTTGACCCGGATGCCGTGCTCGCCGACCTCCAGCGCCAGGGTGTTGGTCAGGGCCACCAGGGCGTGCTTGGATGCCGCATAGTGACCGTTGCCCGGGGTGGCTTTCAACCCGGCCGAGGAGCTGACGATCACGATCGAGCCGCCGTTGCCGGCCTCGATCATCGCCGGCACCGCCGCCCGGATGGTGCGCCAGGTGCCGGTCAGGTTGACGTCGATGACGGTGTTCCACTGTTCGTCGGTCAGCTCCCAGAGCCGGCCCCAGCTCAGCACCCCGGCGTTGGCCACCAGCACGTCCAGGCGGCCGAACTGCTCCACCCCGTCGGAGACCAGGGCGCGCAGGCCGGCGTCGTCCCGGACATCGACAGCCCGAGCCAGCACCTTGCGGCCGTGGGACTCGACGCCGCGGACCATCTCGGCGAGATCGTCGGGCGTGGCCGGCGGATAGGTGATGGCCTCCGACGCCGGAGCGCAGATGTCGGCGGCGATGATGTCAGCGCCCGCGGCCGCCAATCGGATCGCGTGCGCCCGGCCCTGGCCGCGCGCCGCGCCGGTGACCAACGCCACCTTGCCCGCCAAGTTGTGGTTCTGGTTCTCGCTCACGCGACGAGGCTAGCAGCTGGAACTGGAACGTGTTCTATTGCCGGGGGACCTTCACAGGTCCGCGATGATCTGCTGACGTTTCTGGGCGTACTCCGCGTCGGTCACCACACCCTGTTTGCGCAAGGCGTCCAATTCCTGCAACCGCTCCCCGGCCGACCGCGGCTCCGGGACCTCAGGAGCCGGCACGCCGGCACGCTGCTCGGCGGCCCGCCGGACCACCGCGGCCACCTGTTGGCGCACCACCGGATTGGACCGGATGTCGATCGTGCCCTGCACCGGGACGCCGTTGGCCCGCAGGATCTGGAAGATCTCCATCAGCGGGCCGTCCTGGCCGGTCAGGTCGTAGGTCCGGTTCTCCTCGGCCAGGGTGAACTGGGCGGGCACCGTGCCGCTCAGCAGCGCACTGCGCTGCCAGTCGATTTGGTAGCTGTTGGTGGCCGGGTCGACCAGGACGGCCAGTTTGCGCCCGGAGATCAGCGGCATCCGGGTCACCGAGGCGATCACCCGGTCCTGGGTGTCGAACGGCGTCAGGCCCGTGCCCTCGATATGCAGGTCCAGTTTGACCAGGGGCTGGTCGTTGATCCGGGTGCCGGTCTCCTGGATGCCGGTCACCTGCGCCAGGGCCAGCACGCCGTGCTGTTCCAGAAATTCGTTCTTGGCCGCCGATTTCGCGCCGTAGTCGGTCATCCACAACGCGGCCAGGACGTCGCAGAACGTGACCAGCAGCCCGGTGTAGAACATCCATTTCAGGTCCGCCAGCTGGCCCGTCGCGAAATAGACGACCAGGAAGATCGGTCCGACCAGGCCGCCGAAGCCCAGCACCATGGCCTGGGCCTTCACATAACGCCACAACATGGGCGTCACATTAGCGCTGGTCACCGGTGCCCGCCCCGCAGATCCAAAAGCCCCCTTTCCACACCGGGAAAGGGGGCCTTCGGGTCTGCTCGCGCAGAGAAGGTGTTACTTGATGATCTTGGTGACCCGGCCGGCGCCGACGGTGCGGCCACCCTCGCGGATGGCGAACCGCAGACCCTCGTCCATGGCGACGGGCTGGATCAGCTTCACGCTCATCTCGGTGTTGTCACCGGGCATCACCATCTCGGTGCCCTCCGGCAGCGTCACCACACCGGTCACGTCGGTGGTGCGGAAGTAGAACTGCGGACGGTAGTTGGTGAAGAACGGCGTGTGGCGGCCGCCCTCGTCCTTGGACAGGATGTAGGCCTGGCCCTCGAACTCGGTGTGCGGGGTGGTGGTGCCGGGCTTGACCACAACCTGGCCACGCTCGACGTCCTCACGCTTGATACCGCGGATCAGCAGACCGACGTTGTCACCGGCCTGGCCCTGGTCCAGCAGCTTGCGGAACATCTCCACACCGGTCACGGTGGTCTTGGTGACCTCGTTGCGGATGCCGACGATCTCGACTTCCTCGTTCACGTTGATCACACCGCGCTCCACACGACCGGTGACCACGGTGCCACGACCGGTGATGGTGAAGACGTCCTCAACCGGCATCAGGAACGGCTTGTCGGTGTCACGCACCGGGTCCGGGATGGACTCGTCGACGGCCTCCATGAGCTCCTCGACGGACTTGACCCACTTCTCGTCGCCCTCGAGCGCCTTCAGAGCCGACACCCGGACCACCGGGGCCTCCTCGTCGAACTCCTGGGCGGCCAGCAGCTCGCGGACCTCCATCTCGACGAGCTCGAGGAGCTCCTCGTCGTCGACCATGTCCGACTTGTTCAGCGCCACCAGGATGTAGGGCACGCCGACCTGACGGGCCAGCAGCACGTGCTCGCGGGTCTGCGGCATCGGGCCGTCGGTGGCCGCGACCACCAGGATCGCGCCGTCCATCTGGGCAGCACCGGTGATCATGTTCTTGATGTAGTCAGCGTGGCCCGGCGCGTCGACGTGGGCGTAGTGCCGCTTCTCGGTCTGGTACTCCACGTGGGAGATGTTGATCGTGATACCGCGCTGCCGCTCCTCGGGAGCGTTGTCGATCTGGTCGAACGCACGCGACTCGTTCAGGTCCGGGTACTTGTCGTGCAGAACCTTGGTGATAGCTGCGGTCAGCGTGGTCTTGCCGTGGTCAACGTGACCGATGGTCCCGATGTTGACGTGCGGCTTCGTCCGCTCGAACTTCGCCTTCGCCACTTCTTGTCCTCCTGGACTTGTTGGTGCTGGGTTACAGCAGGGTTGATCTTTTTTAGTTTGTGCCACCGTAGCGGCACGGGCGGGTGGTGCTTATTCGCCCGTCGCCTTGGCGATAATCTCCTTCGCCACCTGCGCCGGCACTTCGGCGTAGGAGTCGAACACCATGGAGTAGTTCGCCCGGCCCTGGGTCTTCGACCGGAGGTCTCCGACGTAGCCGAACATCTCCGACAGCGGAACCTGCGCCTTGACGACACGCGCACCGCTGCGCTCCTCCATGGCCTGGATCTGGCCACGGCGGGAGTTCAGGTCGCCGATCACATCGCCCATGTAGTCCTCGGGCGTGGTGACCTCGACGGCCATGATCGGTTCCAGGATCACCGGCTGCGCCGCTGCGGCAGCCTTCTTCAGCGCCTGCGAGCCGGCCACCTTGAAGGCCATCTCAGAGGAGTCGACGTCGTGGTACTGACCGTCGAGCAGGGTGACCTTCAGGTTGACCAGCGGGTAACCGGCCAGCACACCGTACTGCATGGCGTCCTGGGCACCGGCGTCCACCGCGGGGATGTACTCGCGGGGGATGCGGCCACCGGTGACCTTGTTCTCGAACTCGTAGGTTGCGCCGTCCTCGCCGGTGAACGGCTCGACGTCGATGATGACCTTCGCGAACTGGCCCGAGCCACCCGTCTGCTTCTTGTGGGTGTACTCGACCTTCTCCACCTTGCGGCGGATGGTCTCCTTGTAGGCCACCTGCGGCTTGCCGACGTTGGCCTCGACCTTGAACTCGCGACGCATCCGGTCCACCAGGATGTCCAGGTGCAGCTCGCCCATGCCGCCGATCACGGTCTGACCGGTCTCGGAGTCCTGGTGCACCTTGAAGGTCGGGTCCTCTTCCGCCAGCTTCTGGATCGCGATGCTGAGCTTTTCCTGGTCGCTCTTGGTCTTGGGCTCGATCGCCACCTCGATGACCGGCGCCGGGAACGTCATCGACTCCAGCACGATCTGGTGGTTGGGGTCGCACAGCGTGTCACCGGTGGTGGTGTCCTTGAGGCCGATCACCGCGTAGATGTGGCCGGCAGAGACCGATTCGACCGGGTTCTCCTTGTTGGAGTGCATCTGGAACAGCTTGCCCAGCCGCTCCTTCTTGCCCTTGGTCGAGTTGATCACCTGGGCGCCGGACTCCACCTTGCCGGAGTAGACCCGCACGTAGGTCAGCTTGCCGAAGAACGGGTGCACCGCGATCTTGAACGCCAGCGCCGAGAACGGCTCGTCGACGCTGGGCTTGCGGCTGATGACCTCGTCTTCCTTGCCCGGCACGTGGCCCTGCACCGACTCCACGTCCAGCGGCGACGGAAGGTAGTCGATCACCGCGTCCAGCATCGGCTGGACACCCTTGTTCTTGAACGCGCTGCCGCACAGCACCGGGTACAGCTCGGAGGCCACCGTCAGCTTGCGGATGCCGGCCTTGATCTCCTCGACCGAGAGCTCCTCGCCACCGAGGTACTTCTCCAGCAGCGCCTCGTCGGTCTCGGCGACGGCCTCCAGCAGCGCGGTCCGGTACTCCTCGGCCTTGTCGGCCAGATCGGCCGGGATCTCGACGGTGTCGTAGGTTTCACCGAGCTTGGTCTCGCCGCGCCACACCTTGGCGTTCATCTCGACCAGGTCGACGATGCCCTCGAAGTCGTTCTCCGCGCCGATCGGCAGCTGGATAACCAGCGGACGCGCGCCGAGGCGTTCCTCGATGGTGCGCACGGTGAAGTAGAAGTCCGCGCCCAGCTTGTCCATCTTGTTGACGAAGCAGATCCGCGGCACGTCGTACTTGTCGGCCTGCCGCCACACCTGCTCGGACTGCGGCTCGACGCCCTCCTTGCCGTCGAACACGGCGACAGCGCCATCGAGGACCCGCAGGGACCGCTCCACCTCGACGGTGAAGTCGACGTGACCCGGGGTGTCGATGATGTTGATCTGGTTCTTGTTCCAGAAGCAGGTCACCGCGGCGGAGGTGATGGTGATGCCGCGCTCCTGCTCCTGCTCCATCCAGTCGGTGGTCGAGGCGCCGTCGTGCGTCTCACCGATCTTGTAGTTGACGCCGGTGTAGTACAGGATCCGCTCGGTCGTCGTCGTCTTACCGGCATCGATGTGCGCCATGATGCCGATGTTGCGGACCTTGTTCAGGTCGGTCAGCACGTCCTGTGCCACAGCAGTCTTCCCACTCTGTCGATTACTTCAATTGCTTGTTGTCGCCGGGACCGGCGGCTACACCCGCAGGATCACCAGCGGTAGTGCGCGAAGGCCCGGTTCGCCTCGGCCATCTTGTGGGTGTCTTCCCGGCGCTTCACCGAGGCACCCAGCCCGTTGCTGGCGTCGAGGATCTCGTTGGCCAGCCGCTCGATCATGGTCTTCTCCCGGCGCTGCCGCGAGAAGCTCACCAGCCAGCGCAGCGCCAGCGTGGTGGAGCGCTCGGCCCGCACCTCGACCGGAACCTGGTAAGTGGCACCACCGACGCGGCGGCTGCGCACCTCCAGAGCCGGCTTGACGTTGTCCAGTGCGCGCTTGAGCGTCACGACCGGGTCGGTGCCGGTCTTGTCGCGTGCCTGCTCCAGCGCGCCGTAGACGATGCGCTCGGCCAGCGACTTCTTGCCGGCCAGCAACACCTTGTTGACCAGCTGGGTGACCAGCTGCGACCCGTAGACCGGGTCGGAAACCAGCGGACGCTTGGGAGCGGGACCCTTGCGCGGCATCAGCTCTTCTCCTTCTTGGCGCCGTAGCGACTGCGGGCCTGCTTGCGGTTCTTGACCCCCTGGGTGTCCAGCGAGCCGCGGATGATCTTGTAGCGCACACCCGGCAGGTCCTTCACCCGGCCACCACGCACCAGCACCATCGAGTGCTCCTGCAGGTTGTGGCCCTCGCCCGGGATGTAGGCGGTCACCTCGACCTGGCTGGTCAGCTTGACGCGGGCCACCTTGCGAAGCGCCGAGTTCGGCTTCTTCGGGGTGGTGGTGTACACGCGGGTGCACACGCCGCGACGCTGCGGGCTGCCCTTGAGGGCCGCAGTCTTGACTTTGCCGATCTTGTCGCGGCGACCCTTGCGGACCAGCTGCTGAATGGTTGGCATCTACCGGCTTCCTGTATCGCTGTTCAAACTCTGTAAAACATGTCAGTCTGTGCCCTACCGCTACCCCGCGGTCGGGCGTGTCGCATGCGCCGGCCTCGGATCGCTCCGCTGCATAATGGACATGCGAATTGGGCCAGGCGCGCGCGTTATGTCACCAAACGCGCCTCGGTGGCCAGGCACGAGCTACCACAATACCCGGCTGGACTCCGGCAGGTCAAAGCGCGTCGCCCCGGCCGCTTCGGCCTCTGCCGCAGCTACTCGGTGCGGCTCTCCATCGCCGAAGCCAGCCGGCGCACCATGTCCGAGAAGATCGCGTCGGTGTCGACGTCGTCCATCACCCCGGTCATCTCCAGCAGCACGAAACCGTGCATCGCCGCCCAGAACTCCAACGCCGCGTGAAACGCCCGCTCACCGTCGAGCCCGTAGGACGACAGCACCTCGATCACCGGGGCGGCGGCCCGGGTGGCCGCGGCGGTGTACTCCGGGTCCTCACCCCCCAGCGGCATCCGGGTGAACGCCGAATAGCGGCCCGGGTGATGGTGGGCGTAGCTGCGGTAGGCGCCGGCCATCACCAGCACCGCGTCGTCGCGGGCCCGGCCCTGGCCGACCTGGGTCAGCATCTCGAGGATGTCGTCGATCACCCGCATCCGCATCGCGCGGCGCAGGTCACCCAGGCTGTGCACGTGGTTGTACAGCGACGGGCCCTTGGTGCCGAGCTGGGTGGCCAGCGCATTGATGGTCAGCGCATCCCAGCCCTCGCGGTCCAAGAAGTTCAGCGCGGCGTTGACGATGACCTCCCGACTCAGCTTGACCGGGCGTGCCCCCGATTTGCCGTTGCCACGCGAGCGACCGCCCGCCGCCGGCAGGTCTGGTCGAGCTGACATGACGGTTGCCCTTCGTAACAGTGCGTGCCGGACCGATGAGACGGATGTGAGATCAGCAAAGAACTCTAATCCACGGGTAACCGGGGGAACCCGCGTACGGCCGAGCCGACGCGTCGTAAGCTTTGCCGAAATCGCATCCGGCGAGAGGGGCACGGGAGATGAGATGGACCGCGCTGGGTGCTGCGCTGCTGTGTTTCGCCGGCGGTTCGCTGGGTAGCGCCGCGAGCGCACACGCCGTGCCCGGCGACATCCACATCTACGGGGTGCACGAAACCCGCACCCTGGACTGCAACGGCGGCACCCTGTTCGTCAACGGGGTCAACCTCACCGTGCACGCGTTCGGGGACTGCTGGGCGGTGACCATGCAGGGCTCGCAGAACACCGTCATCGCGGAGACCATCGTCAACGACGTCACCGTCTACGGCTACGACCAGACCGTCTACTACCACAACGGCGACCCGCTGCTGTTCGACCGCGGACGTGAGCTGGGCATGACCAACCGGCTCGCCCGCGTACCGGCGTGACCCGGCGAGCACCTCTGGTCGTCGGCGTCGCGATCACGACACTGCTGTGCGGGCTGACCGGCTGCGCCGGTTCGCCGGAGGTGCCCCCGGTCCGGCGCCTGCCGGCGAGCGCGGATCCCAACCTGATCGACTACGGCTCGGTCGGGACGACGTCGGCGGTGGACTGCGCCGACGGTAAGTCGCTTCTCGTGGCCGGATCCAACAACAAGTTGACGGTGCGGGGCCGCTGCGAGGCGGTGAACGTCGCCGGGGCCGACAACCGGATCACCGTCGAGCGCGTCGAGAAGTCCTTGACGGTCACCGGGCTCAACAACTCCGTCACCTACCGCGGCGGCGAGCCGACGGTGGACGATCGCGGGTCGGGCAACACCATCGCCGGCAAGCGCTGATCCGGGGCGTCAGGCGGGGCCGACGTCAGGCTTTTGCGCCGTGCCGGCCGGCGCCGCCGGCGAACCGGCCCGCCCCGTGTACCGCCTCGTCGGCCACCCGCGACAAACTGGCGAACTCCTGATCCATGGCGTGGGCTTCCGTCATCCCCCACTGCCGCAGCGCCGACAGCCGATCCGAGCGCAGGCAGCCCTGCGGCAGCTCGGCGAGCTCACCGGCCAATTGCTCGGCCGCGGCGCGGGCCTGCCCCTTGGGCACCACGCGGTTGGCCAATCCGATCGCGTGCGCCTCGTCGGCGTCCACCGCCCGGCCGGTGAGGATCAGGTCCATGGCGCGGCTGTGGCCGATCAGCCGGGGCAGCCGCACCGTGCCACCGTCGATGAGCGGCACCCCCCAGCGCCGGCAGAACACCCCGAACACGGCGTCGGCCTCGGCGACTCGCATGTCGCACCACAGTGCCAGCTCCAGGCCGCCGGCCACCGCATAGCCGCTCACCGCGGCGATCACCGGCTTGGACAGCGTCATCCGGGTCGGGCCCATCGGCCCCGGTCCGCTGCGGTGGGTCTGGTTGGCTTTCTCGGTGCCGAATGCTTTGAGATCGGCTCCGGCACAGAAGGTTCCGTGATCCCCCCACAGCACCGCCACCGACGCGGTGTCGTCGCGGTCGAAGTCGGCGAAGGCCTGATACAGCGCGGCCGCGGTCGGCCCGTCGACGGCGTTGCGCGCCTCCGGCCGGTTCAGGATCACCGTGGTGACCGCACCGTTGCGCTCCACCCGCACCGCGTCCGTCATGATCGCACCTCCACCGTTTGGGCCGCATCGCGCCGTTCCGCCACTTCGTCGACGAACTCCGCGTAGCGACTGCGGATCCGCTCCCCCGGCCAGTCCGGTGGCAGCAGTTCGGCCGGCAGCACCGGGTCGCGGCGCAGGTGGCGCACCATGGCCGCGGCGACGATGAAGCGATCGGGCACCTCGGGGGCCTGCGCCATCTCGGCCAGCAATCCGTTGCCGGTGGCGGCCCACCCGGTCAGGTCCCACAGCTTGCCGGCGAGGTCGGCCGGGTGTTCGTCCCGCGCGGTGAGCAGCCGGATGTAGGGGGACAGACCAGCACCCAGATCAACATCGATGTTGTCCGGCCGCATCCAAAACCCTTCGCGCAGTTCGGCGAATCGCCGCTCGGTGAGCCCGGACCGCAACGCTGCCCGGGTCCGGGCGTCGCAGCCGACGCTGGTGATCACCACGGCGATCCAGTCGCCGCCCCAGGGGCGGGTGCGCGGATTCAGCGCCTCGTCCTGCCGGCGCTGACGTTCCAGCAGTCGTTCGGAGAGTCCGTAGCCCTGCGCGGAGCGGACCAGATCCCCGGCCGCGACCAGCCGGGTCAGCGCCACCCGCATAGCGGTTTCCTTGATGCCGAAACCCGCTGTGAGCCTGAGCAATTCAGCCGACGTAGCCGAGGCGGGATGCGCGCCCAGCAGCACCGATAGCACCACCGAGCGGGCCGTCATACGAACTGGTGCCTCGGTCATCGCTTAGACCCCGGAAGCCTGTCGGCCGTAGTCCCCGAACGGCTCGTCGCGGTGTCGCACCGCGTCGCGGAAGCCGTGCGCCACCGCGTCGGCGACGAACGCGTGACCCTCCGGGGTGTGCCGCGCCACCCCGTCGAAGACGGTGCTGACCATCCGGCTCGTCGCCACCCCCTGTTGCAGCAGTGCGGTGTTGAGCGCCAGCTTGGCCATGATCAGCTGGTTGACCGGCATGGCCGCGATGCGGCCTACCAGTCGTTCGGTGCGCTCATCGAGATCGGCCGGATCGGGCGCCTCGATCGCCAGGCCCCATTCGGCGGCTTGGGCGCCGGTGATGCAATCCCCGGTCAGCAGAAGGCGTTTGGCGCGCTGGTCGCCGAGCCGGTGCGCCCACAGCCCGGCCGCCGGCACGCCCCACACCCGCATCGGCGGGTAGCCGATCTTGGCGTCGGAGGCGGCGATCACCTGGTCGGCGTGCAAGGCGATGTCGGTGCCGCCGGCCACACAGTAGCCGTGGATCTTGACCACGGTCGGTTTGTCGGCGTGCATCAGCGAGGCGAAGCCCCGGACGAACCGGCTCATCATCTGGTAGTCGATCATCGGATCCCAGGGCTGGTCCGGGCGATGATTGGTGGCCTGGACCTTGCCGTCGAGCACGCTGCCCCGGTAGTTCTCACCGCCCGCCGACGACGATCCCTCCGCATAAGCACCCAGGTCGAACCCGGCGCAGAATCCCTCGCCGCGGCCCGACACCAGGATCACGTGCACGTTCGGGTCCAGGTCGGCGCGCTCCACCAGGGCCGACAGTTCCAGTGGCGTGTCGGCGGTGATGGCGTTGCCCTTCTCCGGGCGGTTAAAGGTGATCCGGGCGATGCGGTCGGTGACCTCGTAGGTCATCGTCCGCAGGTTGTCGAACTCGACCGGGGCGATGTGGTGCCGCACGCCGGGTCAGCCCTTGACCAGGGCGCGTTCGAGGATCGGGCTGAGATCCAGGCCGGCCGGCAGGGTGCCGAACGCGCCGCCCCACTGCCCGGCGAACCGGGTCGCCAAGAACGCCTCGGCGACAGCGGGGTGACCGTGCCGGACCAGCAGCGCGCCCTGCAGCGCCAGGCAGATGTCCTCGGCGATCTTGCGGGCCCGGTACTGGGCGCCATCAATGTCGGAGAGGTCGCCCAG
Organism: Mycobacterium sp. NGS16; assembly: GCF_059813225.1. NCBI lineage: Bacteria > Bacillati > Actinomycetota > Actinomycetes > Mycobacteriales > Mycobacteriaceae > Mycobacterium > Mycobacterium sp. NGS16. The sequence continues at coordinate 229,105 of NZ_JCALEE010000003.1, read as the reverse complement.
CTGCGCTTTGAGGGCGTCGACGTGAGCGTCCAGCCGGGGGTCCTGCCCGGCACTGCCCGCCAGCTCGTCGAAGAGCACCGCCACCGATTCGGGCTGGGTGGCCAGCGCCCGCAGCGTGTCCAGGGCGCTGACGTTGCCCGAACCCTCCCAGATGCCCATCAGCGGCGCCTCCCGGTACAGCCGCGGCATCAACGAGTCCTCGATGTAGCCGTTGCCACCCAGGCATTCCATCGCCTCGGCGGCGTGCGGGGTGGCACGCTTGCACACCCAGTACTTGGTGGCCGCCAAGCCGATCCGGCGCAGCAGCCCCTCCCGGTCGTCACCCCCGACCGCCTTGTCGGTGGCGCCGGCCATCCGCATGGTGACCATGGTGGCGGCCTCGGCCTCCACCGCCAGGTCGGCCAGCACGTTGCGCATCAACGGCTGATCAATCAGGTAGGCGCCGAAGGCCTTTCGGTGCTGAGCGTGATAGATGGCGCGGGCCAGCCCCATCCGCATGCTGGTGGCACTGCCCAGGGCGCAGTCCAGCCGGGTGAGGTTGACCATCTCGATGATGACCGAGACGCCGCGGCCCTCTTCCCCCACCAGCCAGGCAGTGGCGCCGTCGTACTCGATCTCGCTGGAGGCGTTGGCGTGGTTGCCGAGCTTGTCCTTGAGCCGTTGCAGCCGCATCCGGTTGCGGGTGCCGTCCGGCAACACCCGGGGCAGGAAGAAGCAGCTCAGACCGCCCGGCGCCTGGGCGAGCACCAGGAACACGTCACACATCGGCGCGGAGGTGAACCACTTGTGCCCGGTCAGGGTGTAGCTGCCGTCATCGTTGGGCACCGCGGCGGTGGTGCCGGCGCGCACATCCGAGCCGCCCTGCTTCTCGGTCATCGACATGCCCGCGGTGATGCCGGCCTTGGTGGCGGGCACCTTGAGCACCGGGTCATATACCCGGCTGGTCAACAGCGGCTCGTAGGTTTTGGCCAGTTCGGCGTTGTACCGCAGCGCCGGGACGATCGCGTAGGTCATCGAGATCGGACACATGTGGCCGGGCTCGGCGGTCCACACCCCGGTCTGGGCGGCACGTACCACATGGGCGCCCGGCCGCGGGTCGGCCCAGGGCGCGGCGTGCAGGCCGTGCGCGATCGCGGTGCGCATCAGCTCGTGGTAGGCGGGGTCGTACTCCACCTCGTCGATGCGGTTGCCGACGACGTCGTGGGTGTGCAGCACGGGCCGGTTACGGTCGGCCAGGGCACCCCAGCGCTGGGTCTGTCGCGAGCCGGAGATGGCGCCGAGTTCAGTAACCTCGTCGACGCCCCACTGACCGCCCTCGCGGATCAGTGCTTCGATGAGAACCGGCGATGAGGCCGGGTTGTAGCCCTCCAGCGGAGGGACCTGGTTGGTGACGATATGCGTGTCGGCCATAGCGCAGTATTACAGTATTTCGACGCACGCACAATAGATGTAACTACAGTTATGGCCGGCAAATAAAACGGCGGTCACGGCCCGAGGTCGGGAGGTTCCAGGCCGTGACCGCCGCGTCTATGGGGCGCCGCGCTATGGGCTGCTCATTCCTGCCGCACCGCCACGGTGCCGCTTCGTCATCAGGACTGTTCCCGCCAGTTCGCACGCGCAAGCCGTCTTTACTGGCGGAGTCATAGCAAATTGATAGCACACCGCCAACCGCTTGTCATCTGCTTCATGGGAAATCAGTCCAAACGGATGATTAAAGGCCGGGTGTTACAACGATCAGTCTGGGACGTGGGTCCCGGCGGCAGGTCAGCCGACGCGCTCCTTCAGGAAGGCGATGTCGGCCTTGCGGCCCTCGTCGGCGGTCTCGCAGATGACCGGGGCGCCGGCGGCCTTGACCACGGCGACCAGCAGGTCAGGATCGATCTGGCCGGTCCCGAAGTTGGCGTGGCGGTCCCGGCCGGAGCCGGCGGCGTCCTTGGAGTCGTTGCAGTGCACCAGGTCGATGCGGCCGGTGATGCCCTTGATCCGTTCCACGGCGTCGGGCAGGGACTCCCCGGCCGCCCAGGTGTGGCAGGTGTCCAGGCAGAACCCGACCCCGGTGTCGCCGATGTGGTCCCAGAGCTTGGCGATGGTGTCGAAGCGCCGCGCCATCGCGTGCTCGCCTCCAGCGGTGTTCTCCAGGTACACCGGGACGGTGGTCTCCAGCTGGTCCAGCGCCTTGCGCCACCGGACGAACCCAGCCTCGGGATCGTCGTCGTCGGCGGTGACGTGTCCGCCGTGCACGATCACCGCGGCAGCGCCGATGTCGGCGGCGGCATCGCAGGTCTGCTGCAACACCGTGCGCGAGGGGATGCGCACCCGGTTGTTGGGCGAGGCCACGTTGATCAGGTACGGCGCGTGGACGTAGATGGGCAGCGCGGCCTGCCGCAGGCGCTCGGCGTCCTCCCGCGGTTTGGGCGGCTTCCAGCTCTGCGGGTTGCCGAGGAAGATCTGCACCGTATCGGCGCCGTCCGCCTCCGCGGCCGCCAACGGATCAGCAGGGCGCACATGGGAACCGATCAACACGGCGGTCAGCTTAGTTCGGCGACGATGCCGGCGAGGGAGGAGCCGACTGAGGAGCCGGACAGTCGGCTTAGTTCGGCGACGATGCCGGCGAGGGAGGAGCCGGAGGGTCAACCTCCTCCCAGGTGTGCACCGGTTGGTTGGTGTGCATCTGCGCGCAGTAGCGGCGCAGCATCTCCGCCAGCGCGTCCGGGCGGGTCATGCCCTGCGCCTGCAACGCCTGGACCGTCGACACCTGCCAGGTGGCACCGTTGCGACCCGAGGCGACCCGGCCCTCGATGATGCCGAGAAACCGGTCGGACACCTCGGCCGCCACCCCCCACTCGTCGAGGCCTTGGCGGGCCATCGGGAGCAGCTCGCGCCGGGTCAGCTCGGCGACACTGACCTCGCCCAGCTCCGGCCAGTACAGCCGGGCATCCATGCCGTGGCGAGCGGCCGCGCGAAAGTTGTGATGCGCGACGGCAAAACTCATCTGGGTCCACAGCGGGCGTCGTTCCCGGGCCATCCGCCGCAGCAGGCCGTAGTAGAAGACCGCGTTGGCCAGCATGTCGGCGACCGTCGGTCCCGACGGCAACACCCGGTTCTCCACCCGCAGATGCGGCCGTCCGTCCACCACGTCATAAACCGGCCGATTCCACCGGTACACCGTCCCGTTGTGCAGGCGCAGCTCGGCCAGCTGCGGTGTGCGGCCTTGCGCCAGCTCGGCGGCCGGATCCTCCTCGGAGATCTCCGGCAGCAGCGACGGGAAGTAGCGCACGTTCTCCTCGAACAGGTCGAAGATCGAGGTGATCCACCGCTCGCCGAACCACACCCGGGGCCGCACGCCCTGGTTCTTCAGCTCGTCGGGGCGGGTGTCGGTGGATTGCGCGAACAACTCGACCCGGGTCTCCGCCCACAGCCGGTGACCGAAGAAGTACGGCGAGTTGGCGCCGAGCGCCAGCTGGGGTCCGGCCAGCACCTGGGCGGCGTTCCAGTGGTCGGCGAATTGGGCCGGCGAGACCTGCAGGTGCAGCTGCATGCTGGTGCACGCCGATTCCGGTGCGATGGTCGCCGCGTGCAGGGCGAGCGGTTCGGGGCCGTCGATGTCGATGGCGAGGTCTTCGCCTCGTGCGGCGAAGATCGAATCGTTGAGCGCCGCATACCTGGCCGAGTCGCTCATCCAGTCACCCGTCAGGTGCTCGGGCATCAGGGTGGGCAGAATGCCGATCATCACGATGCGGGCCCCGTCGGCGTGGGCTTTGGCCTCGGCGGCATTGAGGCTGGCGCGCACGTCGGCCTCCAGCTCCAGCCCCAGGCGTCCGGGCAGCGGCCGGGGCGCGACGTTGAGTTCGATGTTGTAGGCGCCCAGCTCGCGCTGGTAGGCCGGGTCATCGATCGCGGCGAGCACGTTGGCATTGGCCATCACCGGCCGGTAGTCGGCGCCGATCAGGTTGGCTTCGATCTCCATGCCGGTCAGCGGCTGGTCGCAGTCGAAGCTGGACTGCGCCAGCATCGTCTCGAAAACGTCGAGGCACTGTTGGATCTTGCGCCGGTAGAGCTGACGTTGGGTGCGACTGTAGTCGGTGCGGTTGACCTCGTCCCCCATGCCCACGATGCAACCTGCTGGGCGCGGGCACCGCAACCCGAGTGCAGGTGCTCGTCGTTCGCCGAATCGGAATCTGGCGACAGGACACGCCGTGAATCCGTCGCCAGATTCCGATTCGGCAGGAGGCATGAGAAAAGCCCCGGGCGCACCCGGGGCTTTCTCGTCGTTGATCTAGCGGTAGTCGCTGTAGCCGTAGTCGTCCAGCGGCACCGCGGCACCGGTGGCCGCGCCGAAGTCCGGGCTGTAGTACTGATCCTCGTAGGACGGGATCGTGTACGCAGCGGCCCGGGCCTCCTCGGTCGGCTGCACCGCGATGTTGCGGTACCGGTTGATGCCGGTGCCGGCCGGGATCAGCTTGCCGATGATCACGTTCTCCTTCAGACCCTGCAGCTTGTCGCTGCGGCAGTTGATCGCCGCATCGGTCAGCACGCGCGTGGTCTCCTGGAACGACGCCGCGGAAAGCCACGAGTCGGTGGCCAGCGACGCCTTGGTGATACCCATCAGCACCGGACGCCCGGCCGCGGGCTCGCCGCCCTCGGCCACCACCCGACGGTTCTCGGTCTCGAACTCGGCCCGCTCGGTCAGCGAACCGGGCAGGAACTCCGTGGCGCCCGAGTCGATGATGGTCACCCGGCGCAGCATCTGCCGGACGATCACCTCGATGTGCTTGTCGTGGATCGACACGCCCTGGGCCCGGTAGACCTGCTGGACCTCCTTGACCAGGTGGATCTGCACCTCGCGGGGACCCTGCACGCGCAGCACCTCGTGCGGGTCGGCCGAGCCCTCCATGAGCTGCTGGCCGACCTCGACGTGGTCGCCGTCGGACAGCAGCCGCTCGGAGCCGTCCTCGTGCTTGAACACCCGCAGCCGCTGACGCTTGGGCAACTTGTCGTAGACCACTTCCTCGCCGCCGTCGTCCGGCACGATCGTGATCTTGTAGAACTTGTCGCCCTCTTCGAGCTGCACCCGTCCGGCGACGTCGGCGATCGGCGCCTTGCCGCGCGGGATGCGGGCCTCGAACAGCTCCTGCACGCGCGGCAGACCGCCGGTGATGTCCTCACCGACACCACCCTGGTGGAAGGTGCGCATGGTCAGCTGGGTACCCGGCTCACCGATGGACTGGGCCGCGACGATGCCGACAGCCTCGCCGATGTCGACCAGCTTGCCGGTGGCCATCGACCGGCCGTAGCAGGTCGCACACACCCCGGTTCCGGTGGCACAGGTCAGCACCGAGCGCACCTTCACCTGCGAGATGCCGGCGGCCAGCAGCGCCTCGATCGACGGGTCACCCAGGTCGTGGCCCCGCTCGATGACGACGTTGCCCTTGTCGTCAACCGCGTCGACCGCCAACGTGCGGGCGTACGCCGAGGTCTCGATGAACGGGTCGCGGATCAGCGATCCGTCCGGCTGGGTCTCGGCCAGCTCGACGATGATGCCGCGCTCGGTGCCGCAGTCGTGCTCGCGCACGATCACGTCCTGCGAGACGTCCACCAGACGACGGGTCAGGTAACCCGAGTCGGCGGTACGCAATGCGGTGTCCGCCAAGCCCTTTCGGGCGCCGTGGGTGTTGATGAAGTACTCCAGCACCGTCAGGCCCTCGCGGAAGGAGGACTTGATCGGCCGCGGGATGAACTCACCCTTGGGGTTGGTCACCAGACCCTTCATGCCGGCCAGCGTCCGGGTCTGGGTGAAGTTACCCGTCGCACCGGAGTCGACGATGGTGATGATCGGGTTGTCGGCCGGGTAGTGGTCACGCAGCGCCTGACCCACTTCCTCGGTGGCTTCCTTCCAGATCTCCACCAGCGCCTCGTTGCGCTCGTCGTGGTTGAGAGCACCGCGCTGGAACTGCTTTTCGACCTTGTCGGCCCGCTCCTCGTAGGAGTCGAGGATCTCCTTCTTGCGCGGCGGCACCAGCACGTCGGCCATCGAGACGGTGACCCCCGACCGGGTGGCCCAGTAGAAGCCCGCGTCCTTGAGCTTGTCCACGGTCTGGGCGACCACGATCATCGGGTAGCGCTCGGCCAGGTCGTTGATGATGACGGCCTGAACCTTCTTGTGCATCTGCTTGTTGACGAACGGATACCCGGTCGGCAGCAGCTCGTTGAACATCACCCGGCCCAGCGTGGTCTCGGCCATCCAGGCGTCGCCCGGGCGCCAGCCGTTGGCGCCGAACAGCTCGGCCTCCACCTCGGCCGGTGGCCGCAGCTGGTCCAGGCGCACCTTGATCTTGGCCCGCACGGAAAGCGCACCGCGATCGACGGCCATGATCGCCTCGGCCGGCGAGGAGTACACGCCGGTCTCCGGACGGTCCTTGGCGGCCGGGGTGTATTCGCCTGTGTCACCTTCGATCTCGGTGGTCAGGTAGTACAGCCCGGTCACCATGTCCAGTCGCGGCATGGCCAGCGGACGGCCCGAGGCCGGCGACAGGATGTTGTTGGACGACAGCATCAGGATGCGTGCCTCGGCCTGCGCCTCGGCGCTCAGCGGCAGGTGCACGGCCATCTGGTCGCCGTCGAAGTCGGCGTTGAAGGCCTCACACACCAGCGGGTGCAGCTGAATGGCCTTGCCCTCCACCAGCTGCGGCTCGAAGGCCTGGATACCCAGGCGGTGCAGCGTGGGTGCACGGTTGAGCAGCACCGGGTGCTCGGCGATGACCTCTTCGAGGACGTCCCACACCTGGGGACGCTGCCGCTCCACCATCCGCTTGGCACTCTTGATGTTCTGCGCGTGGTTGAGGTCGACCAACCGCTTCATCACGAACGGCTTGAACAGCTCCAGTGCCATCAGCTTGGGCAGACCGCACTGGTGCAGCTTGAGCTGCGGACCGACCACGATGACCGAACGGCCCGAGTAGTCGACACGCTTACCGAGCAGGTTCTGCCGGAACCGGCCCTGCTTGCCCTTGAGCAGATCGGAAAGCGACTTCAGCGGGCGGTTGCCCGGGCCGGTGACCGGCCGGCCGCGTCGGCCGTTGTCGAACAGCGCGTCGACGGACTCCTGCAGCATCCGCTTCTCGTTGTTGACGATGATCTCGGGCGCGCCGAGGTCGATCAGTCGCTTCAACCGGTTGTTGCGGTTGATGACCCGGCGGTACAGGTCGTTGAGGTCGGACGTGGCGAACCGGCCACCGTCGAGCTGCACCATCGGGCGCAGCTCCGGCGGGATCACCGGCACCGCGTCGAGCACCATGCCCATCGGCGAGTTGCCCGACTGCTGGAACGCCGCAACCACCTTCAAACGCTTCAGGGCGCGAAGCTTCTTCTGCCCCTTGCCGTTCTTGATGGTGTCGCGCAGCGACTCGGCCTCGGCGTCGATGTCGAAGTTCTCGATCAGCTTCTGGATCGACTCGGCACCCATCGCACCGGTGAAGTACTCGCCGTAGCGGTCCACCAGCTCGCGGTAGACGGTCTCGTCGACGATCAGCTGCTTGGGCGCCAGCTTGACGAAGGTGTCCCAGATGTTGTCGAGCCGGTCCAGCTCACGCTGGGCGCGGTCCCGGATCTGGCGCATCTCGCGCTCGCCACCATCGCGGACCTTGCGCCGCACATCGGCTTTCGCGCCTTCGGCCTCCAGTTCGGCCAGGTCGGCCTCCAGCTTCTGGGCGCGCGCCTCCAGGTCGGCGTCCCGCTGGTCCTCGACGGCCTTTTTCTCGACGACCATCTCGGCTTCCAGGGTGGACAGCTCGTTGTGGCGCATCTCGGTGTCGACGCTGGTGATGACGTAGGCCGCGAAGTAGATGATCTTCTCGAGGTCCTTGGGCGCCAGGTCCAGCAGGTAGCCCAACCGGGACGGCACGCCCTTGAAGTACCAGATGTGGGTGACCGGGGCGGCCAGTTCGATGTGGCCCATCCGCTCACGACGCACCTTGGCACGGGTCACCTCAACGCCACAGCGCTCACAGATGATGCCCTTGAAGCGCACGCGCTTGTACTTGCCGCAGTAGCACTCCCAGTCGCGAGTCGGTCCGAAGATCTTCTCGCAGAACAGGCCGTCCTTCTCCGGCTTGAGCGTGCGGTAGTTGATCGTTTCCGGCTTCTTGACCTCACCGTAGGACCATTGCCGGATGTCCTCCGCGGTCGCCAGGCCGATGCGGAGCTCATCGAAGAAGTTGACGTCTAGCACGTAACTCCCTTTCCCCTTGCGGGTTTAGTAGCCAATAACTAAGCGAGGTCTTCCACCGAAGCGGATTCGTTGCGGGACAGGTTGATTCCCAAGTTGGCGGCTGCCCGCTCCAGGTCCTCGTCCTCGCCTTCGCGCAATTCGATCGCCGCGCCGTCCTTCGCCAGCACCTCGACGTTGAGGCACAGCGACTGCAGCTCTTTGAGCAACACCTTGAACGACTCCGGAATACCCGGCTCGGGGATGTTCTCGCCCTTGACGATCGCTTCGTAGACCTTGACGCGGCCGACGGTGTCGTCGGACTTGATGGTCAGCAACTCCTGCAGCGTGTACGCCGCACCGTAGGCCTGCATGGCCCAGCACTCCATCTCACCGAAACGCTGGCCACCGAACTGCGCCTTACCGCCCAGCGGCTGCTGGGTGATCATCGAGTACGGGCCGGTGGAGCGGGCGTGGATCTTGTCGTCCACCAGGTGGTGCAGCTTCATGATGTACATGTAGCCGACGGTCACCGGGTAGGGGAACGGCTCACCGGAGCGGCCGTCGAACAGCATCGCCTTGCCGTCGCCGTTGACCATGACCTCGCCGTCGCGGTTGGGCAGCGTCGACGACAGCAGGCCCTGCAGCTCGGCCTCCTGGGCGCCGTCGAACACCGGGGTCGCGGTGCGGGTGTCCGGCCCGGCCGAGTACAGCTCCTCGGGGAGCTTGTCGGCCCAGTCCGGCACCCCGGCCGCCACATCGATGTTCCAGCCGGTCTTAGCGATCCAGCCCAGGTGGGTCTCCAGGATCTGACCGATGTTCATCCGTCGCGGCACACCGTGGGTGTTCAAGATGATGTCGACCGGGGTGCCGTCCGGCAGGAACGGCATGTCCTCGGCCGGCAGGATCTTGCCGATGACGCCCTTGTTGCCGTGGCGGCCGGCCAGCTTGTCGCCGTCGGAGATCTTGCGCTTCTGCGCGACGTAGACACGCACCAGCTCGTTGACCCCGGCGGGCAGCTCGTCGTCGTCCTCGCGGGAGAACACCCGGATACCGATGACCTTGCCGGACTCGCCGTGCGGCACCTTCAGCGAGGTGTCCCGGACTTCCCGGGCCTTCTCACCGAAGATGGCGCGCAGCAGCCGCTCCTCGGGGGTCAGCTCGGTCTCACCCTTGGGCGTGACCTTGCCGACCAGGATGTCGCCGTCGCGGACCTCGGCGCCGATGCGGACGATGCCGCGCTCGTCGAGGTCGGCCAGCACCTCATCGGAGACGTTCGGGATGTCCCGGGTGATCTCCTCGGCGCCCAGCTTGGTGTCGCGGGCGTCGATCTCGTGCTCCTCGATGTGGATCGAGGTCAGCGTGTCCTCCTCGACCAGCCTGTTGGACAGGATGATCGCGTCCTCGTAGTTGTGCCCCTCCCACGGCATGATCGCCACGAGCAGGTTCTTGCCCAGGGCCATCTCGCCGTTGTCGGTGCACGGGCCGTCCGCGATGACCTGGCCGGCCTCCACCCGCTGGCCGGCGTCGACGATCGGGCGCTGGTTGGCGCAGGTGCCGTGGTTGGACCGGTTGAACTTGCACATCCGGTAGGTCTGCCGGGTGCCGTCATCGGCCATCACCGTGACGTAGTCGGCGGAGACCTCCTCGATGACGCCGGTCTTGTCGGCGACGATCACGTCACCGGCGTCGATCGCGGCGCGCAGCTCCATACCGGTGCCGACCAGCGGCGCTTCGCTGCGCACCAGCGGCACCGCCTGACGCTGCATGTTGGCGCCCATCAGGGCCCGGTTGGCGTCGTCGTGCTCCAGGAACGGGATCATGGCCGTGGCCACCGACACCATCTGGCGCGGCGAGACGTCCATGTAGTCGACCTCGGCCGACGACACGTATTCGACCTCGCCGCCCTTGCGGCGCACCAGGACCCGGTCCTCGGTGAAGCGGCCGTCGTCCTCCAGCGGCGAGTTGGCCTGCGCCACGACGTGGCGGTCCTCCTCGTCGGCGGTCAGGTAGTGGATCTCGTCGGTGACAACACCGTCGACCACCTTGCGGTAGGGGGTCTCGATGAAGCCGAACGGGTTGACCCGCGCGTACACCGACAGCGACCCGATCAGACCGATGTTCGGGCCTTCCGGGGTCTCGATCGGACACATCCGGCCGTAGTGGCTCGGGTGCACGTCACGCACTTCCAGGCCGGCCCGCTCACGGGACAGACCACCCGGCCCCAGCGCCGACAGGCGGCGCTTGTGGGTCAGACCCGACAGCGGGTTGTTCTGGTCCATGAACTGGGAGAGCTGGCTGGTGCCGAAGAACTCCTTGATCGCGGCGACCACCGGGCGGATGTTGATCAGGGTCTGCGGCGTGATGGCCTCGACGTCCTGGGTGGTCATCCGCTCCCGGACCACGCGCTCCATCCGCGACAGCCCGACCCGGATCTGGTTCTGGATCAGCTCACCCACGGTGCGCAGCCGCCGGTTGCCGAAGTGGTCGATGTCGTCGACCTCGACGGGCACCTCGACGCCGCCGGGCACCGTCATGGTGCCGGGCTGGCCGTCCTGCGCGGCCTGGTGCAACCGCACCAGATACTCGATGGTGGCCACGATGTCCTCTTCGGTCAGCGTGGTCGGCGCCGACTCGACGTCGGCGGGCGCGGCCGGCAGGCCCAGCTTCTTGTTGATCTTGTAGCGCCCCACCCGGGCCAGGTCGTAGCGCTTCTCCTTGAAGAACAGGTTCTCCAGCAGGGTCTGCGCGGACTCCTTGGTGGGCGGCTCGCCCGGGCGCAGCTTGCGGTAGATGTCCAGCAGCGCCTCGTCAGAGTTGGCGGCGTTGTCCTTCTCCAGCGTCGACATCATGATCTCGGAGAAGCCGAACCGCTCCCGGATCGCCTCGCTGGTCCAGCCCAGCGCCTTGAGCAGCACGGTCACCGGCTGGCGGCGCTTGCGGTCGATCCGGACGCCGACCAGGTCGCGCTTGTCGACGTCGAACTCCAGCCAAGCACCCCGGCCCGGGATCACCTTGACCGAGTGCAGCGTCTTCTCGGTGGACTTGTCGATGCTGGCGTCGAAGTACACGCCCGGCGAGCGCACCAGCTGGGAGACGACGACACGCTCGGTGCCGTTGATGATGAAGGTGCCCTTCTCGGTCATCATCGGGAAGTCACCCATGAACACCGTCTGGCTCTTGATCTCACCGGTGTTGTTGTTGATGAACTCGGCGGTGACGAACAGCGGCGCGGCGTAGGTCATGTCCTTGTCGCGGCACTCCTCGACCGGCGCCTTGACTTCGTCGAACCGCGGGTCGGAGAACGACAGCGACATCGAGCCGGAGAAGTCCTCGATCGGCGACAGCTCCTCGAGCACGTCTTCGAGGCCACCCTTGGGCGTGGTGCCGGTCAGCTTGGCGACCTTCTCCCGCCACTCCGGCGCCCCGATCAGCCACTGGAACGAGTCAGTCTGCACGTCGAGCAGACCCGGAACCTCGAGCGGTTCGCGCAGCTTGGCGAAGGAGATCCGGTTGGGGGCCCCGGGCACGGAACTGTTGGGGGAATTTTGGGTGGTAGTACCTGAAGCGTTCTTCTTGCTCTGGCGGGAGACTGCCAAGATGCATCCTTCCAGCACCTAATGCGGCCAGCGGGTCCCGGCTCTCACCAGACCCCGTTCGCTGCGAATATCGACCGTTGGTTCGGCTGGCGAACGCTCTGTCCGGTCTCACGCACAGCCGAACCACGACGTCACAAACCTGAAACGAGCCGACGAATGCGACTCAGGCTGGTACTGCGGGGTCGGGCGCGGGTAAGGGTGGGCAGGAGGAAGCCAGCGCAACGTCCAACAATAGCGCAGGCTCGCGCATTCCTCAACTGCCGCGTCCCGGGGCCCTATCGGTGCTGGCTGGCCTCCGCCGGAGCCCGGAGCACAAACGCTGGTGACCAGATTGGACCGTTTACGTCCGTCCGTCAAGAGCTGACACGGGGCGGCCGGCAGCCAGATGTCAGCCCGGGGTGGTCGGCAGCGATGCGGTGGGCGCTTCGTCGGCTTCCGGGAACTCGTGCACCGCGTACTTGTGGGTGCCCTCGAGCTCGTCGCGGATCGCCGCCTGGGCGTTGGGGGGCAGGGTGTGCAGGATCTCCCGCACCCGCGCCTTGCGCCGAGCCACGGCCTTGCGCTCCGGCAGGCCGGGGGTCGCGCTGAGCTGCGGCGGGACCCCGAAGACCTCTTCGACGCCGCCGTCGCTCTGGCCGGCGGCCAGCATGGCCTCTTCGGCCGCCGCGGTCGCCTGGTCCTTCTCCTCGGACATGCCGATGGGGCCGATACGCCGGCCGTTGAGGAACTGGCGCACCACCGGCTCGTCGGAGGTCAGCAGCACCTCGCGCGGACCGAACATCACCAACTGCTTGCGGAACAGCATGCCCATGTTGTCCGGCACGGTGCGGGCGATGTTGATGTTGTGCGTGACGATCAGGATGGTGGCGTCGATCTGGGCGTTGATGTCGATCAGCAGCTGGCTCAGGTAGGCCGTGCGGACCGGGTCCAGGCCGGAGTCCGGCTCGTCGCAGAGGATGATCTGGGGGTCGAGGACCAGCGCGCGGGCCAGGCCGGCACGCTTGCGCATACCGCCGGAGATCTCACCCGGGAACTTGTAGCCGTCGTTGGGCATACCGACCATCTCGAGCTTCTCCATGACGATGTCACGGATTTCCTTCTCGGACTTCTTGGTGTGCTCCCGCAACGGGAAGGCGGTGTTGTCGTAGATGTTCATCGACCCGAACAGCGCGCCGTCCTGGAACAGCACCCCGAACAGCGTGCGGATCTCGTAGAGCTCCTTGGCCGAGCACTCCAGGATGTCGGTGCCGTCGATGACGATCGAGCCGCGCTCGGGCCGCAGCAGCCCGATCAGCGACTTCAGGAAAACCGACTTGCCGGTACCGGATGGCCCCAGCAGCACGCTGACCTCGCCCTCGGGAATGGTCATGGAGACGTCTTCCCAGATCCGGGCCGATCCGAAAGACTTGGTCAGCCCGTTTACCTCGATGGCGACACCCATTAGTGAGGTCCTTCCGCAAACTCTCGTCGTGCCACGTCCGCGCTTGTGGCTTGGGCCACTGTAGCGCACGGGTGCCGCCTGTAACGGCGGTCCGCCTCAGTCAGCCGGTGTCCAGTTTCCGTGGAAGCCCATCGGCACCCGCTGCGGCAGGTGCACGGTGGCCACCGTCTCACAGGTGGCGGCGTCGAGGATCAGTAGTTGGCCCTCGTCAGCACCGCGGTGGTGACCCATACCTATAAGGATGCCGTCATCTTCGCCTTGTCCGCCAGGGCGCGGCACGAACGACATCTCGCCGAGCACCAGCTGCGGGTCCAGCGGCGCGGTGATGCTCGATCCGGTCGCGTAGTCGTGCTTGTACAGCGCCGTCGACAGTTCGGCCTGGGTGTCGCCGATGAAGCCGCCGTTGATCCCGACGGTGTAGCCGAAGCGGTGCTTGCCGCCCAGCAGGGCCTCGTTGATCCGGGGGAACTCCTGCGGCCGGTCGTCGCGGGCCTCGGCGCTCACCGCGCCGGTGTCCAGGTTGATCGTCCAGCGGTCGAGTCGGGGCGGGGCGTCGCCGGGCCCGCGCCGGTCGGCGTCGAAGACCTTCGCGTAGCGCACCACGTCGAGCACCAGCAGCTCCTGCCCGGCCGACGAGACCTCGGAGTAGGCGTTGACCGGGTGGAAGACGTAGCACGGTTCGACGTCGAACCAGCGCACCTGCGCTTCCCCCGCCCGGACCCATCCCTGGGCTTCGCCCTCCCGCGCCATCACCCCGATGCGCGCCGGGTAATCGGGGTTCCACGCGTAGGGCAGCCCGGCCGGCGGGCGGCTGTCGCGGTTGACGATCGCGGTGACGGGGCTGGGCACCCGCACCTTGCCGACCAGGCTGCTCAGCACCAGCCGGGCGGGGGCTTTGAGCCAGCGGGGCATGCTGACCGGCAGCACCTGCGCCGCTTCGAAGGTGACCGGCAAGTCGTAGACCACCACATACTTCTCGGTCAGGGAGAAGTCGTGCATCATCGGCGACCCGCTCACCTCGATGTCGACGGTGCGCCGCGCCCGGCCGGCGTTGTCGATCACCGAGTACTGCACCGTGTTGCCGCGGGCGAACGAGTAGGACACCGCATGCAGCTCGCCGGTGACCGGGTCGCGGTGCGGGTGCGCGGTGTAGCCGCCCGCCAAGGTGCCGTCGAAGTCGCAGGTCCCCACGGTGTCGAGGTCGTCGGTCAGCTCGTAGTTGGCCACGCCGCCTTCGACCAGCGCCAGCGTCTTGCCGGCGTGACCGAGCACGTTGGTGTTGGGCCCGACGGACTGCATCCCGGCCGCCACGTCGATCCGGGCCGGCAGCGGTTCGCCCAGCGCGGCACAGACCGCCGGGGTACGCACCCACCGGTTGCGGTACCAGCGGGCCCGACCGTCCCCCAGCGCCACGCCGTGCACCATCGGGTCGCCGGTGAACCAGTGGTAGGTGGCCGGATCGACCTCGGCCACCGGGTTGGGCCCGTTGCGCAGGTAGCGGCCGTCGAGATAGTCCGGGATCTGTCCGGTCACGCGCAGCTCGGTGGCCGTCATCTCGGCGGACACCGGCCCCATGACGCCTTCCAGGTACGGGTTCGTCGAGGTGTGGCTGAGGCTGGTCGCCATGCGGACTCCTATAACAATGTTATTTCAACGTTATGGGTACGGTACGCCGACTGTGAAACCATGGCAACCGTGACTTCGCAGCCCGAACGCACCGTGCGCGACGAGCTGTTGCACGCGGCCGTGGCGCTGCTCAATGAGCACGGACCCGACGCGCTGCAGACCCGCAAGGTGGCCACCGCGGCCGGAACCTCGACGATGGCGGTCTACACCCATTTCGGCGGCATGCCCCAGCTGATCGCGGCGGTCACCGCGGAGGGCCTGCGCCAGTTCGACGCGGCGCTGAGCATCCCGCTCACCGAGGACCCGGTGGCCGACCTGCTGGCCGCCGGGATCGCCTATCGCAGCTTTGCCACCGAACGCCCGCACCTGTATCGGCTGATGTTCGGCAGTACCAGTGCGCACGGCATCAACGCGCCGGCTCAGAACATGCTCACGCTGAGCGTGGCCGACATCGACGTCCATGTCCCCAGCTTCGCCCACCTGGTGCGTGCTGTGCACCGATCGATTCAGGCCGGCAGGATCCGCGGGGCGTCCAGCGGCGTCTCGGACGCTCAGGTGGTGGCGACCGCCGCGCAATTCTGGACGACGATGCACGGCTTCGTGATGTTGGAGCTGGCCGGGTTCTTCGGCGACGTGACCGCCTCCGACGGCGCGGCGGCCGCGGTGCTGAGTCCGATGGCCACGGCGCTGCTGGTCGCCCTCGGCGACACCCCCGAGCGGGTCGCGCAGTCGCTGTCCGCGGTGATCGGTCGGACCTGAAATAGCGCAAACCCCCGGGAGCCTGCGGCTTCCGGGGGTTTGGGCGGTAGGAACTACTTGACGGTGACGGTGGCGCCGGCAGCCTCGAGCTTGGCCTTGGCCTCCTCGGCAGCCTCCTTGGCGACCTTCTCCAGCAGCGGCTTGGGAGCGCCGTCGACCAGGTCCTTGGCCTCCTTGAGACCCAGGCCGGACACGACCTCGCGGACCACCTTGATCACGCCGATCTTCTTGTCGCCGGCCGACTCCAGGATGACGTCGAACTCGGACTGCTCCTCGCCGGCCTCAGCGGCGGCCGGGGCAGCACCCGGGGCGGCGGCGACGGCGACCGGAGCGGCAGCGGTGACGTCGAAGGTCTCCTCGAACTGCTTCACGAAGTCCGACAGCTCCAGCAGGGTCATCTCTTTGAAGACGTCGAGCAGCTCTTCGGTGGAAAGTTTGGCCATGATTTCGGTCCTTTCTGATTTCCGGTTAGGAAGTTGGGGGTTATTCGGTGGTTTCGGCCGGGGCCTCGGCGGTCTCCGCCGGAGCCTCGGTCTCGGTCTCTGCTGCCGGGGCCTCGGCAGCAGGTGTGGCCTCGGCAGGTGCGGCCTCGGCGGGCTTCTTCTCCTGCAGCGCCGCGGCCAGGCGGGCCATCTGCGAGGCCGGCGCGGCGAACAGGCCGGCCGCCTTGGACAGGTTGGCCTTCATGGCACCGGCCATCTTGGCCAGCAGCACCTCGCGCGACTCCAGGTCGGCGATGCGCTCGACCTCGGCGATGGACAACGCGCGACCGTCCATGTAGCCGCCCTTGATGACCAGCGCCTTGTGGTCCTTGGCGAACTTCTTGATGGCCTTGGCGGCGTCGACCGGCTCGCCCTGGACGAACGCGATCGCCGTCGGGCCGGCGAACAGCTCGTCGAGGCCCTCGATGCCGGCCTCCGAAGCGGCCCGCTTGACCAGCGTGTTCTTCGCCACCGCGTAGGTGGCTGAGCCGGCCAGCGAGCGCCGCAGCTCCGCCAGGTTCGCAACCGTCAGACCGCGGTACTCGGTGATCACGGTGGCGGTCGAGTCCTTGAACTGCTCGACGATTTCCGCGACGGCGGCGGTCTTGTCAGCCCGCGCCATGCATACCTCCTCGGGGTCGCTGTAGTGTCCAGGCGATCCGCCTCGGATACGACGAACGCCCCGACGCAGGAAGCGGTCGGGGCGTCACACATACAGTGCCGGCGGAGCCGGTGCCTCGTCCTCCTGCGTGGGCCGCCGGGATGTTCCCGGACCTTCAACCGATTGCTCGGTGACCGACGGTCTTCGGTGGATCGGCACACACCATAGCGCGGCCGGTGGCGATCAGCCAAAACGGGCGGCGCCGCTCAGGCGTTCAGCGCGCCGATCACCAGCACGACGAACAGGATCGCCAGGATCGCAACCCGCAACCAGTGCAGCCGATCCCAGCGCGCCACGAGCGGACGCGACACCTCACCGGCCGCGACGCGGTTGTTGATGGGCACCATGACCGTCACCGACATCAGCACGACGACGGCCATCAGCGCGACACCGGCAGCGATGAGCCCCCGCTGCGGACCGGCGACGACGGCCGTCGCCACCAGCAGCGCAAACGAGGCCAGGTACCACAACGGCATCACCCGCCCCAGCAACCGGGCGCCGTCACTGCGGGCGGCCCGGAAGGCGTCGGCGGGCAGCCGCCCGAGGATCGGGTGGACGAACGCCGTCACCGCGAACTCCGAACCCACCAGGGTCCCGACCGTCAGCAGCGCAAGGATCTCGACAATCTCGGTCACGGCCTCGACTATGAGCGTTAAGCTGACAGAAAACAAGGTACTGACAAATTAGTCAGCTTCAGGGGGGTTCGGTGGCGGTATCGAAAACCAGGGCCAGCGACTGTCCGATTGACACCGCATTGTCGGTGATCGACGGCCGCTGGAAGGGCACCATTCTGTGGCGGCTGTCCGACGGGCCGATGCGCACCGCCGAACTGCGGCGCAGCATCCCCGGAATCACCGAGCGGATGCTGATCCGTCATCTTCACGAGCTGGTCGCCGATGGCATCATCGACCGTCACGACGCCGGCACCGTGCCGCCGTGCGTGCACTATTCGATCTCCGAGTACGGGATGACGCTGGCCCCGGTGCTGGAGGCGCTGTGCGCGTGGGGCCGCGATCACATGCAGCGCGGCCCCCGCCGCGTTGACTCTGCAGCCACGGCGCGGTCTTCTCGCGCTTTGTCGCCGTAGACGCAGACTCAACGAAGGGTGGCCAGCGCCGCCGCGCCCACCAGGCCGGCTTCGCCGCCGAGTTCGGCGGGTATCACCTGCAGCCCGGCCAGGAAGTCCAACCCGGCATAGTCGGCGAGCGCCGCCCGCAGCGGATCGAACAGCAGTGCACCGGATTTGGCGACTCCCCCGCCGATCACCACCAGGTCCAGATCGCAGACGGCGGCCACCGAGGCGATCATCGCCGCCAGCGCGTGGGTGCCGCGCCGGTAGGCCCGCAGCGCCACCGGGTCACCGGCCAGCGCGGCCGCCCCCAGCGCCTTGGCGTCGGCGGCGGCTTCCGGCGTCCACCCCTTGGCCAGCGCCCAGCGCACCATCGCCGGACCCGAGGCGATGGTCTCCACGCAGCCCCGGCCGCCGCAGCGGCACGGTTCGCCGTCGGCGTCGACGACGACGTGCCCGACGTGCCCGGCGTTGCCGGTGCGGCCCTGGAAGGGCGCGCCGTCGAGCACCAGACCACCACCCACCCCGGTTGAGACCACCATGCCGAGCATCGAACGCGTCCCCCGCCCGGCCCCGTGCCGGTGTTCGCCGAGGGCCATGCAGACGCCGTCGCCGCCCAACCGGACCGGCACGCCCGGTACCGCGGCGGCCACCCGGTCGCGCAGGGCGAACCCGCGCCAGCCGGGGATGTTGACCGGGCTGACGGTGCCGGCGTTGACGTCGATGGGGCCGGCCGAGCCGATCCCGACCGCCCTGACCCGCCCGCCGGCTCGGGCCAGCACGTCGTCGAGCAGCTCGGCCACCACCGCCCACACCGCCTCGGCACCCTGATCGCCGGGGGTGGGCCGGGTGGCGGCGTAGGTCAGTGCTCCATCGGTAGCGACCAGGCCGGCCGCGATCTTGGTGCCGCCGACGTCCAGCGCGAGAACGTCGGCCATCAGCAAAGACTCCCGGGGTCCGGGGCCAGCACCGTCATCCGCACCGCCGGCGAGTAGACCAGTGCGCCCGCCGCGGCGAGGCGGACCAACGCCCACCAGGCGCCGGGCCTCGTCCCTGCCGGCGGGCTCAGCGTGAACTCGACTTCGACGCTGCCGCGGGCCGGGACCAGCGCGCCCACCGCGGCCGGCCCGGCCCACTCCCAGGCACCCCAGGGGGTGATCAGGTGCGCCTCGGCCGCCAGGTCGGCGTGGGCATCGGTGCCGACGATGACGTTCAGCCGTGCGGTGCGCCCGGCGGTCACCGCTATGTCGGACAGGCCGTCGACATGGAGCAGCCGGTCGGCTCCCGCATCGCCGACGCGCACCACCGCTACGTCTTCGATCGGCTGCCGCCAGGCCCGCGGCACGTCTGCGGGGAGGTCGAGTCGGGCGCGGATCGGGTAGAGCCCCGGCGCGGCATCGGCCGGCACCGACACCGCCACCGGGATACCGGTGTGCTCCCCGGCCTCCAGCCGCACCGGATGCGCGCCGGGGGTGGCCGCCCAGCCGCGCGGGCACTCGCACGTCACTGCGCCGGCCAGGGGCGCGTCGACGCTGTCGCTGGCCACGCTCAGCTCCAGAGTGAGCTGAGCACCCGGCACGGCGTCCACCCGGTGCGGGTGCAGCGCCGGGGTCACCGGCTGGCCGCCCAGGGGCGCCGGCCCGCGATTGTGCAGCCAGTAGCGGGCGTACAGCGGCTGGGCGGCCTCGGAGTCGGGGGCCAGGCGGGCGCAGCCGAGATCCAAGCGTTCGATGTCCAGCCGGGCCGTGACGGTGGCGATCTCGTAGCCGTGCAACCGGTTCGGGTCGGGGTGTTCGCGCGGCTGCTCGAGCAGGTCGGCGCGGCCCAGCACACTCACCGGGCCCAGGTCGCTGCCCAGCATCACCGCGGCGCCGGCGCCGTGGGCCTCCACCAGCCGCAGGCTGACCGTCGTGGGGTCGACGGGATACGCGCTGCCGCGCGCCGTCGGGTTGCCGGCCGCTTTGAGCGCGCCCAAGGCCACCGCGCCGGCCGGCTCGACCCGCAGCAGCGAGCCACGCGGCGGCAGCGGGCCCGCTCCCCCGGCCACCGCGATGGCCCGTAGCGGGTCGGCGAACTCGGCGCCGCGCGCCGGGATCTTCGCCTCGC
Organism: Mycobacterium sp. NGS16; assembly: GCF_059813225.1. NCBI lineage: Bacteria > Bacillati > Actinomycetota > Actinomycetes > Mycobacteriales > Mycobacteriaceae > Mycobacterium > Mycobacterium sp. NGS16. Next base: position 209,159 of record NZ_JCALEE010000003.1, on the reverse strand, counting down.
GCCAGTCACCGTCGCCGGCGACCAGCGCGTAGTCGAAGGTATGCGTCCAGTGCTGCAGCTGGAACGCGCTGCCGTCGGGTGCGGTGCGGCGCGGGTCGTCGGTCCAGGCCGCCGAGGGCCAGCTGGTGCAGGACCGCATCAAGGCGGTGTGCAGCGTGCCGGCGCGGTCGACGGCGAAGCTGGGCACGCCACGGTTGATCAGCGCGACGGTGCGCGCCTCGAACGGCTCCATCTCGGAGCGGACGTCCTGGTCCACCACGATCTCGTGGTCGGCCAGATCCTCGGCCACCCGGGCGATCTCGGCGGCCAGGCCGGCGGCGTCGCGGGCGGCGACCACCAGCACCGGCAGGGCCCGCGGGCCGCTGAGATCGACCACCCCGTCTCGGGCGACCCAGACCTCGGTGAGGGGTTTTTCCGCGGGCACCCACACCCGGGCCCGGCCGTGCTTGTCGAGCTGCCGGTGCAACTCGGCGGTGTAGTCCGGGTCGGCGGCGGCCAGCACCGCCTCGGTGAACGCATTGGCATCGGGTCCGCCCAGCGCGATCCGGACATCCGGCAGGTTGGAGTCGACGTCGAGGTTGCCGTAGCGGGGCCCGTCGGCCTGCGAACAGGTGGCGGTGACGCCGGCGCGCACCAGCGCAACCATCAGCGCGCGCGGCGCCGCGCCGATCACCTCGGCCACCGACACCGCCCGGCTGCCGTCGCCGGCGCTGACCCGCGCCGTTGCCGACAGCCCGAACCAGCGGTGGGCCGGGGTGTCCAGGGTCCACGGGCACTGGGCGGTGTCCACCGAGCGTCCGCTCGGCTCGTGCAACAAACCGAATCCGCGGCCGATGACGGCGTCGGCCACCTCGGCGACCGGCAGCGCGCCGGGCACCGGACAGGGCCAGCGCAGCCGCAGCAGGTGGTCGGCGCCGGTGAACTCATCGATGGTGGTGGAGCAGTCCACCCGGTCCACGCCGTGCCAGAGCGTCAGCGTCTGGGTGTAGGACAGCAGGTTGCGGATCCGCCCCGAGACCACCAGCCGCTCCCCCAGCGGTCCGCGGTAAGCCTGCACGGTCACGCCGGTGGCGACCGCCGAGGTGAACAGGTTGCCGCTGGGCACCAGATGCCAAGGGCCTTCCCCGGATTGGGGATGCTTGGGGTATTCGTCGTAGACGGCCAGCTGGTTGCCCAGGCCGCCCGCAGAGATCATCTGCCGGCCCCGATACCGCCACGATGAGATGCCGCCGCCGCGGCCCGGGTCGGCGGTCAGCCGATGGTGTTCGTTACCGATCGCGGTGCCCGGTATCGGCTGCCAGCTCGGTGCGTCCGGCGCGGGAACCAGCCGGTAGGCCCGCCAGCCCAGCGACGGCACGTCGCGGGCCAGCCAGCTGACCGTGGTGCCGTCGTGCTGCACATCGGCGGGAAGTTCGGTGCCGTCGGTATCGATCACCCGCACCCCCGCCGCCAACGGCGTCCGCAGCCGCACGGTGACCACATCGGTGCGGCTGTGCGCCACCGGGTTCCACACCACGGCTCCTTCGTCGGTACCGACCAACCCCGACAGCACCGCCAGGGCGTTGTCGCGGGCCTCGGTGCCCAGCTGCCAGGCGTCGCGCCAGCCGGTCAGCAGGTCCAGGTAGACCTGGTCGGCCTCCGATCCGGTGATGGCGTCGTGGTGGGCGCCGTAGCACAGCTGCGCCCACGCCTTGGCCAGCGCCGCCTCCGGGTACTCGGCGCTGGTCAGCGCGGCGGCGAACACGGCGAAGCGCTCAGCGGCCAGCAGCGCCTGTTCGGCCGCCCGGTTGGCCTGCTTGGTGTCGATGTAGGAGACGTGGCAGCCGGTGTAGATCGGGTTCATGTCGCGGGTCTGGGGGGACGGCGCCTGGCCGCGCTGCTCGAGTTCGGCACGCACCGCGGCGAAGAACTCGCTCGGCAGGGCGCAGACGAATTTCGGCCAGGTGTAGCGCGCGTTCCAGTCCCGGTGGATCTCGGTGACCCAGCGGTTCGGCGGGGTGAAGTCGGTGCCTACCGGCAGCAGCACGTTGCGGGTGGACGCCACCTGCTTGAGGCCGCAGAACAACCGGTAGACCTCGGCCTCGGCGTCGGCCAACGAGTCCTGGGCGTCCATCCACCAGCCGGCCGCGTAGTGCGCGGGCATGTAGTGGGTCAGCAGGCCGCGTCCCGACGGCGAGATCCACTCGAACTCGGATGCGAACTGCATCCGGCGCGCATCGCCTCCGCCGGCCATCGGGCCCCATTGGTGAAACGGTCCGCGCGCCCACGCGCTGGAGCTCAGCCCGGCATCGGCCACCATCCCGGGAAACTGCGGGTCGTGCCCGAACACGTCGAGCTGCCAGGCCGTCTGTGGATCAGCGCCCATGATGCCGCGCTGAAAACCCAAGCCCGCCACCAGGTTCCGGATCGTCGTCTCGGCACCGGTGAGGTTGGTCGAGGGCTCGTTGTAGGTGCCGCCCATCACCTCGACGCGGCCCTGGGACATCAGCCGGCGCAACTCGGCGCGGTCCTGCGGATGGGTGTCCCAGTACGGCTTGAGGTAGTCGACCTCGGCGAGGACGAACTTGTACTCGGGGTGCTCGCGCGCCCAGTCCAGGTGGCCGCGCACCAGGTTGATGCCGTTGGTCTGCCGGCAGGCGCCCAGCGGGTGCTCGGTCCACGCGCTGGTGTAGTTGGCCTGGGTGTTCCACCACACCGGGTCGTAGTGGAAGTGTCCGACCATGAACATCGTCCAGCCGGGCTCGGCGACGGTGAAGGTGAAGCCGGTGCCGTTGACGCTGGCGGCGCGCTGCTGACCCGCCACCGGGTCTGCGACGGTCACCGGCACCTCGACGGCACCGCTGCCGGGTTCTGCGACGGCCTCCCCCGCCAGACCGTCACCCTCCACCCGCACCCGTGCCGGTGCGGCGGCGTCGCGGTAGTCGACCCGGACCAGTTGCACCGGTGCGTCGGCCGGACCGACGAACTTCTCGGTCGATTCGGCGGCGGTCACCTGCATGTCACCAACGTACGGATGTGCGCCCGCGGCACGGCGTCTTTCCGCCACGGCGGCGAAATCGTCTGACGTCCATGCGACGCTCGGGGCATGACGAACCCGACCGCCTACCTGACCGAGCAGCTCGACTGGCACTGGCAAAACCAGCTGCGGCCCCGGTTGGACGGCCTGTCCGACGACGAATACCTGTGGGAACCGGTGCCGGGCTGCTGGACCGTGCACCGCGACGGCGTCGACTTCGAGTACCCCGCGCCGCAGCCGGCGCCGTTCACCACCATCGCCTGGCGGCTGGCGCACGTGACCGTCGGGGTATTCGCGATGCGCAACTATCACCACTTCGGCGGACCGCCGGCCGACTACCAGAGCTGGCCGTATGCGCTCGACGCCGCCACCGCGCTGCAGCAGCTCGACGACGCCTATGCGCGGTGGAGCGCCGGGGTGCGCGGCCTCGACGACGCGGCGCTGGCCCGACCGATCGGCCCAGCGGAGGGCCCCTGGGCCAGCCATACGATGTTCCAGCTGATCTTGCATATCAACCGCGAGGCCATCCACCACGGAGCCGAAATCGCCTGTATCCGTGACCAGTACGCCCACCAAGCCGATCGAAAGGCCTAAACGATGCCCGGACTTGCCCCACCGGTGAGCGATGAGCGCCACGCCCTGCGCGAATTCCTGGCCTATCACCAAAGCGCCTACTTCGCGGTGGCCTACGGCCTCACCGACGAGCAGGCGCGCGCCACCCCGGCGGCCAGCGCCCTGTCGATCGGCGGGCTGATCAAGCACGCCACCGGGATGCAGCGCAGCTGGATGGCCCGCGTCGCCGCAGCGCCGGACGCGCCGCCGGCCGACCCGCGGCCGCGCGAAGAGATCGCCCGCGAATTCCAGGACCAGCACGTGCTGCGGCCGGATGAAACCCTGGCCGGGGCGCTGGAGGCGTTCGCTGCCCAGAACGCCGAGACGCTGCGGCTGGTGGCCGCCGCGGACCTCGACGCGGCGGTGCCGGTGCCACGCGACGCGCCGTGGTTTCCCACCGACATCGATGCGTGGACCGTGCGCTGGGTGTTCCACCACGTGATCAACGAGCTCGCCCGGCACGCCGGACATGCCGACATCATCCGGGAGAGCATCGACGGCGCCACCATGTACGAACTGATCGCCGGGTTCGAGGGCTGGGAGCCGACGGCCTGGCTGCGGCCCTGGAGGCCTGGTAGCAAGGCCTAGTGCAGACCCGGACCGGGCGCGCCGATGCCGGCGGCGTGGAGATCTTCTACGAGGACCTGGGAGCCCCCGACGACCCGGCGGTCGTGCTGATAGCGGGGCTGGCGGCGCAGTTGCCGACGTGGCCGGACGGATTCTGTGCGCTGCTGGTCCGGGCCGGCTACCGGGTGATCCGATTCGACCACCGCGACACCGGGTTGTCGGCCAAGTTCGACGGCCGGCACGCCCCGGACGGCCGCCCCCGGCAAGCCTGGCGCTACCTCCTCGGCCGCACCAGCGCCGTCCCCTACACGCTGGTCGACATGACGCGCGACGTGGTGGCGCTGCTCGACCATCTCGGCATTGCCCGCGCCCATGTCGTCGGCGCCTCGATGGGCGGCATGATCGCCCAGATCCTGGCCGCCACCGAGCCGGACCGGGTGGCATCGCTGGGCGTCATCATGGCGACCACCGGCAAGCGGATCTTCACCGCGCCACCGGCCTGGCGCCTGCTCAAACTGGCCTTGCAAGCACCGCCGTCCGACGCCGCCCCACAAGACAGGCTGGACTTCGAGGTGCGCCATCTGGCCACGCTCAACGGCCCGGTCGTCGCGCCGTCACCGGCCGAGCTGCACGCCCGGGTGCGCCACCTCCAAGAACGCTGCAGCTACCCGGAGGGGCTGCGGCGCCACGTCGACGCCGTGTTGGGGACCGGCAGCCTGCTGCGGTACTCCCGCGCGATCACCGCCCCGACGGTGGTGCTGCACGGATCGGCCGACCCGATGCTGCGGCCGGCCCACGGCCGCGCGGTGGCCGCCGCGATCCCGGGCGCGCGGTTCGTGCTGGTCGAGGGTATGGGCCACGACCTGCCGGCCGCGGTGTGGCAGCCGGTCGCCGGGGCGCTGACGCAGAACTTCCGCGACGGATTTGGCAGACTGCAGCAATGAGTTCGACCCCGCCTCGCCAGGTGGTCCAGCTCGACCGAGTGCCGTTACCGGTCGAGGCCGCCCGTATCGGTGCGACCGGCTGGCAGCTCACCCGCGCCGCGACCCGGGTCTTCACCCGGCTGCTCGGCCCGGGACCGATCCAGCAGAAGGTGATCCGGGAGCTGCCCCAGACGTTCGCCGACCTGGGACCCACCTACGTCAAGTTCGGCCAGATCATCGCCTCGAGTCCCGGCGCGTTCGGCGAGCCGCTGTCGCGGGAGTTCCGCGGATTGCTGGACGCCGTGCCGCCGGCCGACCCGGCCGCCGTACACAACCTGTTCGTCGAGGACCTGGGCGCCGAACCGCAACAGCTGTTCGCCAAGTTCGACGAGACCCCGATCGCGTCGGCGTCCATCGCCCAGGTCCACTTCGCCACCCTGCACAGCGGCGAGGACGTCGTCGTCAAGATCCAGCGCCCGGGCATCCGCCGCCGGGTCGCCGCCGACCTGCAGATCCTCAAACGGTTCGCGCAGCTCGTGGAGCTGGCCAAGCTGGGCCGCCGGTTGTCCGCCCAGGACGTCGTCGCCGACTTCTCCGACAACCTTGCCGAGGAACTGGACTTCCGCATCGAGGCGCAGTCCATGCAGACCTGGGTCTCGCACCTGCACGCCTCGCCGCTGGGCCGCAACATCAAGGTGCCCGACGTGCACTGGGACTTCACCAGCGAGCGGGTGCTGACCATGGAACGGGTGTCGGGCATCCGCATCGACGACGCGCCGGCCATCCGCAAGGCCGGCTTCGACGGCGTGGAGCTGGTCAAGGCGCTGCTGTTCTCCACATTCGAGGGCGGGCTGCGGCACGGCCTGTTCCACGGCGACCTGCACGCCGGGAACCTGCTGGTCGACGACCAGGGCCGGGTGGTGTTCCTGGACTTCGGGATCATGGGCCGCATCGATCCGCGCACCCGCTGGCTGCTGCGCGAGCTGGTGTACGCGCTGCTGGTCAAGAAGGATCACGCCGCGGCCGGCAAGATCGTGGTGCTGATGGGCGCGGTCGGCACGGTCAAACCCGAGGGCCAGGCGGCCAAGGACCTGGAGGCGTTCGCCACCCCGTTGACGATGAAGTCGTTGGGCGACATGTCCTACGCCGAGATCGGCCGGCAGCTCGGCGCGCTGGCCGACGCCTACGACGTCAAGCTGCCGCGCGAGCTGGTGCTGATCGGCAAGCAGTTCCTGTACGTGGAGCGCTACATGAAGCTGCTGGCGCCACGCTGGCAGATGATGTCGGACCCGCAGCTGACCGGCTACTTCGCCAACTTCATGGTCGACGTCAGCCGCGAACACAAAGAGTCACCGGAGGTATAGCCCCGTGGAAGTGCGCAGCGGTACCGCCCGCTCGGGGGACCTGGACATCTATTACGAGGACCTGGGCAGCGTCGACGACCCGCCGGTGCTGCTGGTGATGGGCCTGGGCGCCCAGTTGCTGCTGTGGCGCACCGGGTTCTGCGAGAAGCTGGTCGCCCAGGGCCTGCGGGTGATCCGTTACGACAACCGGGATGTGGGGTTGTCCACCAAGCTGGGCCGCAAACACGCCCACGGTGCCCTGGTGCTGCGGATGGCCCGGTTCTGGCTGGGCAAGCGCAGCCCGGCCGTCTACACCCTGGAAGACATGGCCGACGACGCCGCCGCCCTGCTGGACCACCTGGGCATCGACAAGGCGCACGTGGTCGGCGCCTCGATGGGCGGGATGATCGCGCAGGTGTTCGCGGCCCGGTTCGCCGACCGAACCCGGTCGCTGGGGGTGATCTTCTCCAGCAACAACCGGCGCTTCCTGCCGCCGCCGGCGCCGCGTGCACTGCTGGCGCTGCTGTCGGGGCCGCCGCCGGACTCGCCACGCGAGGTGATCATCGACAACGCCGTGCGGGCCAGCCGGATCATCGGTAGCCCCGGCTACCCGACGCCGGAGGAGCAGCTGCGGGCCAACGTCATCGAGGCCTACGAACGCAGCTACTACCCGTGGGGCATCGCCCGGCAGTTCGGCGCCATCCTGGCCAGCGGCAGCCTGGCCGCCTACGACCGGCTGATCACCGCGCCGACGGTGGTCATCCACGGGCTGGCCGACAAGCTGATGCGCCCGTCGGGAGGACGGGCGATCGCCGACGCGATCGACCGCGCCCGGCTGGTGCTGTTCGAGGGCATGGGCCATGACCTGCCCGAGGAGCTGTGGGACCCGGTGATCAGCGAGCTGACCACGACCTTTGCCGCCGCCCGATAGCTAATTATCAGGTTGGCTACGGCGGATTGTAGGATGTCGGAGCCTCTCCACTATTTCCCCTGAAGATCGCGAGTGAATCTAGCCATGCCGAAATTGGAACCGAAGTACGAGGAACTGCAGTCGATCTACGACATCTCGAACGAGTTCTTCGAACTGTTCCTGGGTCCCACGATGGGCTACACCTGCGGGTACTACGAGCGTGAGGACAGCACCCGCGACGAAGCGCAGACCGCCAAATTCGACCTGGCGCTGGGCAAGCTGGACCTGCGCCCGGGGATGACGTTGCTCGACATCGGTTGCGGCTGGGGGGGCGGCATGCAGCGGGCGATGGAGAAGTTCGACGTCAACGTCATCGGGCTCACACTGAGCGAGCGGCAGCGCGAGTACGCGATCGAGAAGCTGTCCAAGGTCGACAGCAACCGCAGCTTCGAGGTGCGGCTGCAGGGCTGGGAGGAGTTCACCGGCAAGGTGGACCGGATCGTGTCGATCGGCGCCTTCGAGCACTTCGGCCGCAAGCGCTACCCGGAGTTCTTCAAGATCGCCTACGACGCGCTGCCCGACGGCGGCCGGATGCTGCTGCACACCATCACCGCGATCACCGGTCAGGACGAGGCGCAGCGCAAGGGCATCCCGCTGACCATGGACCTGGCCAAGTTCACCCTGTTCATCATGAAGGAGATCTTCCCGGGCGGGCAGCTGCCGTCGGCGGAGATGCCGCGGGTGTTCGCCGCCGAGGCCGGGTTCCGCTGCACGCGCGACGACGAGATCGGGCCGAATTACGCCCCGACACTTCGGGATTGGGCCGCGGCGCTGGCCGCGCACAAGGAGGAGGCGCTGGCCCTGCAGGGCCAAGAGGTCTACGACCGCTACGAGAAGTACCTCAACGGCTGCATCAAGCTGTTCCGCGAGGGGTACAACAGCGTCCACCAGTACACGCTGCAGAAGTAGCGTGAGTCGACTCTCCCCGGATCTGGCTTGGCCGCATTTCACGTCAACCGACTCACCCTCGACCGGCTAAGCTGCAACAGTTGACCGTGACGGGCGACACACCACGACACGTCCGGTCACGGCGGGTTACATCAGGAAGGCAACCAGTCACAGATGGCGGAGAAAGCGACACGCGCGGCGGGGATGCGTCCAAAGTTCGAAAACATCCAGGCCCACTATGACCTGTCCGACGACTTCTTCGCGCTGTTCCAGGACCCGAGCCGCACCTACAGCTGTGCGTACTTCGAGCCGCCGGACCTGACGCTGGAGCAGGCACAGGTCGCCAAGGTCGACCTGAACCTGGACAAGCTGGACCTGCGGCCCGGGATGACACTGCTCGACGTCGGCTGCGGCTGGGGCGCGACGATGAAGCGCGCCGTCGAGAAGTACGACGTCAACGTGATCGGGCTGACGCTGTCGAAGAACCAGCACGCCTACTCCCAGCAGCTGCTCGACGAGATCGACACCGAGCGGTCCCGTCGGGTGCTGCTGCAGGGCTGGGAAGAGTTTCAGGAGCCGGTGGACCGGATCGTCTCGATCGAGGCGTTCGAGCACTTCGGTCACGAGAACTACGACAATTTCTTCCAGAACTGCTACCGGATCCTGCCGGCCGACGGCCGGATGGCCATCCAGAGCAGCGTCAGCTTCCACCCCTATGACCTCAACGCGCGCGGCAAGAAGCTGACGTTCGAGACGGCCCGGTTCATCAAGTTCATCCTGACCGAGATCTTCCCGGGCGGGCGGTTGCCCACCACCGAGATGATGATCGAGCACGGCGAAAAGGCTGGTTTCACTGTGCCCGAAGCGATTTCACTGCGGCCGCACTACATCAAGACGCTGCGGATCTGGGGTGACGCGCTGGAAGCCCATCACGACCAGGCCGTCGCGATCCAGTCCGAAGAGGTCTACGAGCGCTACATGAAGTACCTGCGCGGCTGCGAGTACTACTTCACCGACGAAAGCCTCGACGTCAGCCTGGTCAGCTACGTCAAGAGCGCGGCCTGACCAACACGCCGAGCAGTCGCGAAAGCCCCCGATTCCGGAAGGAAACGGGGGCTTTCGCGTCTGCTCGCGCCGACGAAGGGTGACTACTCGGCCGTGAAGTTGCGGGTGACGGTGGGGTCCACCGGGATGCCGGGGCCGGTCGTCGTGGAGATGGTGACCTTCTTGAGGTAGCGGCCCTTCGACGACGACGGCTTGAGCCGCAGCACCTCGTCGAGGGCGGCACCGTAGTTCTCCGCCAGCTTGGACTCCTCGAAGGAGGCCTTGCCGATGACGAAGTGCAGGTTGGCCTGCTTGTCCACCCGGAAGTTGATCTTGCCGCCCTTGATGTCGGAGACCGCCTTGGCGACGTCGGGCGTGACGGTGCCGGTCTTCGGGTTGGGCATCAGGCCACGCGGGCCCAGCACGCGGGCGATGCGGCCGACCTTGGCCATCTGGTCCGGTGTGGCGATCGCGGCGTCGAAGTCGAGAAAGCCGCCCTGGATCTTCTCGATCAGGTCGTCGCTGCCGACCACGTCGGCGCCGGCGGCGGTGGCCTGCTCGGCCTTCTCACCGACCGCGAACACCGCAACCCGCGCGGTCTTGCCGGTGCCGTGCGGCAGGTTCACGGTGCCGCGCACCATCTGGTCGGCCTTGCGCGGGTCGACGCCGAGCCGGATGGCCACCTCGACGGTGGCGTCCTGCTTGGTCGACGACGTCTCCTTGGCCAGCTTGGCGGCCTGCAGCGGGGTGTAGAGGTTGTCGCGGTCCACCTTCTCGGCGGCGGCGCGGTATGCCTTGCTGGTCTTGCTCATCGGTTATCCAATCTCGTGGTTGGTTGTGGTCGGCGGGCCGAAGCTGGCCCTCCCACTCGACTATTTCTCGTCGAATAAGCCCTTCGCATTCCTACGCTGGGCCTCGTTCCTCGGCCCGCTTCGTCGTGCTCAGGTCTATTCGGCGAAGATCATTCGACGGTGATGCCCATCGAGCGGGCGGTCCCGGCGATGATCTTGGCCCCCGCCTCGACGTCGTTGGCGTTGAGGTCGGCCTTCTTGGTCTCGGCGATCTCGCGGACCTGGTCCCAGGTCACCTTGGCGACCTTGGTCTTGTGCGGCTCGGCCGAGCCCTTGGCGATGCCGGCGGCCTTGAGCAGCAGCCGCGCCGCGGGCGGGGTCTTGAGCGCGAAGGTGAAGCTGCGGTCCTCGTAGACGGTGATCTCCACCGGGATGACGTTGCCGCGCTGGCTCTCTGTCGCGGCGTTGTACGCCTTGCAGAACTCCATGATGTTGACGCCGTGCTGACCGAGCGCGGGTCCGACCGGCGGCGCGGGGTTGGCCTGGCCGGCTTCGATCTGAAGCTTGATCAGCCCGGCGACCTTCTTCTTCGGGGCCATGAGTGGGGTGTTCCTTTCCTACGTACTAGATCTTGGAGACCTGGTTAAAGGTCAGTTCCACAGGCGTCTCGCGGCCGAAGATGGACACCAGCACCTTGAGCTTCTGTTGTTCGGCGTTGACCTCGCTGATCGAGGCGGGCAGCGTGGCGAACGGGCCGTCCATGACGGTGACCGACTCGCCGACCTCGTAGTCGACCTCGATGACCGGCCGCTCCAGACCGCCCTCGGTCGCGGCCGCCGCGGTACTTGCCGCACCACGCGCCTGCTTCTTGGCCGCCCCCTGCGGCAGCAGGAACTTCACCACGTCGTCCAGCGGCAGCGACGTCGGTCGCGAGGTGGCGCCGACGAACCCGGTGACGCCGGGGGTGTTGCGCACCGCCGACCAGGAGTCGTCGGTCAGATCCATCCGCACCAGGATGTAGCCCGGCAACACCTTGCGGTTGACCTGCTTGCGCTGGCCGTTCTTGATCTCGGTGACCTCTTCGGTGGGCACCTCCACCTGGAAGATGTAGTCGCCGACGTCGAGGTTCTGCACGCGGGTCTCGAGGTTGGCCTTCACCTTGTTCTCGTAGCCGGCGTAGGAGTGGATGACGTACCAATCGCCCGGCTTGGTGCGCAGTTCGGCCTTCAGTGCGGCCGCGGGGTCGAGTTCCTCGGTGGGCTCGGCCGGTTCGGCGTCCGCGGCGGCGACCTCCTGGGTCTCAGCGGTCTCGGCAGCCTCAGCAGTCTCTTCAGCCGGGGCCTCGGCAGGCGCCTCGGTGGTTTCCGCCACGTCGACCGGCTCGCCCGCAGGCGTATCGCCGTCGAAGGTAGTCACGGTTGTCAGTCCTTCCTATAACTTCACTCGCCGAACACCAGCAGCACCAGCCGGGCGAATCCGAAGTCCGCACCGGCGACCAAGGCCACCATGAAGACCAGGAACGCCAGCACCACCGCGGTGTAGGTGACCATCTGCTTGCGGTTCGGCCAGATCACCTTGCGAAGTTCGCCGACGACCTGCTTGAGGTAGTTGAAGACGAAGACGAACGGATTGCGCGACGGCCCGTCCGACTTCTTCTTGGCCTTCTTGGCCTTCTTGGTGTCGTCGGCACCCAGCTCGGTCGCCGTGGACTCCAGCTCGGCGCCGTTTGCGTCGGCGGCGTCCCCGCGCCGCCGGGAGCGCTTGCCGGTGGGCCGCAGCGGGTCGCCGACCTGCCTGCTCGCCACGGCCGTGCGACCGGGGCGGACCGGGGAGTCGGCCTCGCTGTCGCCGCCGGCTGCGGCGTCGGGACGGTCGAGCTCGTCGGTCACCGCATGCTCCTTCGTTCTTCTCGCTTACGTAGTGCCGTACCGCACCGGGTGAGTTCCAGTGTCCACTGTCCACCATGGCACGTCAGCAGGGGCGACAGGACTTGAACCTGCAACCTGCGGTTTTGGAGACCGCTGCTCTGCCAGTTGAGCTACGCCCCTTCGCGGTTGGCCGGCCAACCTGCGTTCCGGGATTTCACCTGTGCACCGTCTCCGGCCCACACAATTCGCGCGCTCCCCGTTCGCCTCACGGAAAGCGCGCTAGTGCTGGGAAAACCCCGAGGTCCGAGTGTACCTCGCCGGTGCGGCCAGTTACTAATCAGGCTGTTCGGATGACCTGACCGGATTCGGCATCCCACTTGAGGTTGACCGAATCGTCGCCGTCGTGGCCCATCATCGTGGTGAACGCCTCCAGCACCAGGTCGCCGGCGGGGTCGGTCAAGATGTTGCGGGTCGTCACGATGTCGGCGCCGAACCGTTCGTTCACCGAGGCGATCTCCATCCGGGCGTAGACGATGTCGCCGGCCTTGATCGGCCTGTGGAAGGTGAATCCTTGGTCGACCTGCACCATCTGCATGGTGGTGTAACCGGTGTCGACGTTGCGGAAGAAGTCGGCCTGCACCAGCTTGGCCAGGATCGACACGTAGGTCAGCGGGGCCACCAGCGCGTCGTAGCCGAGCTCGGCCGCGGCAGCCTCCTCGTAGCACGCGGCGTCCTCGCACTTGATCGACTTGGCGAACTCGCGGATCTTCTCGCGGCCCACCACAAAGGGTTCGGGGTAGCGCCAGATCATCCCCCGAATGTCGGTTTTGATCGCCATCGCTTCCCCTAGGCCAACTTCGCCGAGGCGACCGCCCGTCCGAAGATCTTCTTGCCGCCGGTGGTGGCGGTGAGCGCGATCGTCACCGACTTGGATTCGGGGTCGACGGACTTCACCCGGCCGGTGAAGGTGATCTCGGCGCCCTTGCCGTCGTTGGGCACCGGCACCACGGAGGTGAACCGGACGTTGTACTCGGTCACCGCCCCCGGGTCCCCCACCCACGACGTGATGTAGCCGCCGCCGAGCCCCATGGTCAGCATGCCGTGAGCGATCGCGGTGTCCAGGCCGACCTGCTGCGCGATCTCGTCATCCCAGTGGATCGGGTTCAAGTCCCCGGACACCCCGGCATAGTTCACCAGATCCTGTCGGGTCAGGGCGATGACCCGCTCCGGCAGTTGATCGCCGACCTTGACCGAACTGAACTCACGCAGTGCCATCGGTGAAACCCTTTTCTCCCTCGCCGGCCCGTCCCGCCAGCGTCGTGTACGTCTCCTGCACGATCTCACCGGCCTCGTTGGTGACCACTTGCCTGGTCATGATGATGTCGGTGCCGTGCGCGCGGCGAACCGATTCGACCGAGAGATCGCAGTACAGCCGGTCGCCCTCGGTGACCGGTTTGTGATACGCGAGCTTCTGGTCGACCTGGACGATCTGGGCGTCATCGGTGGTGACACCGACGTGGTCGAAGAACGCCGAGATCGCCTTGTGGCCGAAGACCGAGATGTAGGTCAGCGAGGCCACCAGCCCGTCGTAGCCGAGTTCGCCGGCCGCACGCAGGTCGAAGCTGGCCGGATCCACGGCTTTGACGGCGCGCGCGTACTCCCGGATCTTCTCCCGATCCACCTCGTAATAGTCGGGGTAGCGGTAGTGCGCCCCGGCGAGGCGCTCGGCCAACGACACGGTTCGCGTTTCCTAGCGGGATTCGCGGTGCGACTGGTGCTTGCCGCAGTTGGGGCAGAACTTCTTCAGCTCCAGCCGGTCTGGGTCGTTGCGGCGGTTTTTCTTGGTGATGTAGTTGCGGTGCTTGCACACCTCACAGGCCAAGGTGATCTTCGGCCGCACATCGGTGCTGGAGGCCACGTCAGCTGCCCTCTTTCGTCTGTTGTTGCGCTGGTTCTCGTAGTAGCGATGGCCGGACTTGAACCGGCGACCTAACGATTATGAGTCGTTCGCTCTAACCAACTGAGCTACATCGCCGCGGGTAATACACCTGCCAGCAGGCCCGGCGTCCACCGAGCCCCCTAACGGAATCGAACCGTTGACCTTTTCCTTACCATGGAAACGCTCTGCCGACTGAGCTAAGGGGGCCTCACCCACGGCGGCCCTGCGGCGCCGTAAGCCTGTAGAAGGTTACAACCTCGGCCACGAGGTCACCAAACCGCAATGGCTGATGCCGGTCGCGGTCGGCGTTACCGGCCGGGACGTGCCCGCTGCGCCCGGCTCCGCCGTGCCGGCAATCGCCTGCCTTAGGCTGGAGGGCGTGCCCGAATCCGACCGGCTGTATTTCCGCCAGCTGCTCTCCGGACGCGATTTCGCGGTCGGGGACCCGATGGCCACTCAGATGCGCAATTTCGCGTACCTGATCGGCGACCGGCAGACCGGCGACGCCGTGGTGGTGGACCCGGCCTACGCCGCCGGGGACCTGCTCGACGCGATCGAGGCCGACGGCATGCGGCTGTCGGGTGTGCTGGTCACACACCACCACCCCGACCACGTCGGCGGGTCGATGATGGGATTCGAGCTCAAGGGCCTCGCCGAGCTACTGGAGCGTACAAGCGTTCCGGTTCACGTAAATACCCATGAGGCGCAATGGGTTTCGCGCATCACCGGGATCGCGATGACGGACCTGACCGCACATGAGCACGGCGACAAGGTCAGCATCGGCGACATCGAGATCGAGCTGCTGCACACGCCCGGGCACACCCCGGGCAGTCAGTGCTTTTTGCTGGACGGCCGGCTCGTCGCCGGCGACACGTTGTTCCTGGAGGGCTGCGGCCGCACCGATTTCCCCGGTGGTGACTCCGACGAGATGTACCGCAGCCTGCAGCAGCTGGCCGCCCTGCCCGGTGATCCGACGGTCTTTCCCGGTCACTGGTATTCGGCCGACCCGAGCGCTGCGCTCTCCGAGGTCAAGCGATCCAACTACGTATTCAGCGCCGGAAGCCTGGACCGGTGGCGCATGCTGATGGGCGGATGAGGGGATAGCCGATGGGAGCAGTCGAGGACCGCTGGTACGACGTCACCCACGCGGGGCCGGAGGCGTGGCTGGCGGGCGCCGCCTGGGTGGCGATCGCGATCACCGTGCTGGCGCTGTTCTATCTGAACCGGCAATTGCAGCGCAACCGCCGGGCTGCCGCCGAGCAGACCCGCCCGCACGTGGCCATGTTCATGGAGCCGCACGCCGCGGACTGGCACGTCATCGAGCTGGTGGTCCGCAACTTCGGCAAGACCGCCGCCTATGACATCAGCTTCTCCTTCGCCCAGCCGCCGACCGTGGCCCGCTACGAGACGGCGTCCGACGGCTACGCCGACGTGGTCGCCTTGCAGCTGCCCGAGGAGCTGACGGTGCTGGCACCGAATCAGGAGTGGCGCACGGTGTGGGACTCGGCGATCGACCGGGCCGAGCTCGGTGAGGGCATCGAGTCGCGGTTCACCGGGACGGTCAGCTACTACGACACCCCCGAGGAGCCCAAGGGCTGGTTCGGGCGCGGCAAGCGCAACCGCTACGAGAACAAGGTGACGCTCGACTGGGGGGATCTGCCTCCGGTGCGCCGCGTCGAGTTGATGACGACGCACGACCTGGCCAAGCGGGAGAAACAGAAGCTTGAGCTGCTGCGCAGCCTGCTCAGTTACTTCCATTACGCCAGCAAGGAGACCCGTCCGGACGTGTTCCGCAGCGAGATCGAGCGGATCAACGGTGCGGCCCGCGAGATCCAGGACCGGTTGCGCGGTCGCGAGCAGCTCGACGGCGCCGGCAATACCGACATCACGGTGCGGCTCGGCGACGCCAGCGCCGAACTGGGCAAGCACCGCCACTAAAGCCTTCAGTCGGCGCCGGGCGGGTCCCCGTTGGGGTAGTGCGACACCCGGAACCGCTCCAGGTAGGCGGGCCAGTCCCAGGTCGTCAGGAACTCCTGCGTCGCCGTGTAGCCGTTCTCGTAGAGCTCTGCGAGCCGGGCGCGGGAGATCCCGAAGTCCAGCACGCCGACGTCGATCGGGTTGACCTTGATGGCGCGCACACTGACCCAGGGCTGGTTCAGATAGGTCTGGTCGTGGCCGATCAGCAGGGTGCTGATCAGGTTCTCCAGCAGCCGCGACTGCCCGAACATGCGCAGCGGCCGCAGGCCCGGGACCATGTCGCCGATATCGCCGCCGGACAGCTCGGGCACCACCGTCACCCCGAAGGTCGGCCACAGCGGTGGGCGGCCGTCGAGCCGGTCGAACGTGTAGATCGGGAAGTTCGACAGCACCCCGCCGTCGACCAGGGTGGATCGCCGCCCAGCGGCGCTGGTCAGGGTCATCGGGCGGTAGAAGAACGGCACCGACATCGAGGCGCGCACCGCATCGGCGACGGACTGCTCGTCGGGGTCCAGGCCGTACACCCGCCGGTAGTCCCACGGCAGCCGCACCAGCTGCCCGGTCGTCACGTCGGTGACGGTGACCACCGCGCGGTAGCGCCGCTCACGCAACAGGTTGTCGTCGTCGTAGGCCAGGTCACCCCAAGTGTGCACCCCCAGGTTCGCCAGTTCAGCGCGGATCCAGTCGTGGGCGACATCGCCGCGGTACAGGCCGCTGTCGCGCAGGAACCCGTAGGCCGCGCCCAGCAGCGGGACCGGTACCTCGGTGTCGCGCCAGGTGTGCAGCGGCACCGACAGCGCCAGTTCCTTGATCTGCGCCGGGTTCAGCTGATCGCCCTGGGCGGCGGCCGCCAGGACGGTGCCCACCACCGAACCGCCGGAGACCCCGGAGATGCGCTGCACCGAGTACCCGGCATCCATCAGCGCGACCACCGCCCCGACCAGCCCGACGAACCGCACTCCCCCGCCGGACAGCACCAGGTCGGCGGTGAGCGGCGGGGCCTGCTGCGATCGGCGGGTGGTCATCGGTCAGTCCGCGGAATTCCACTCGTAGGGCAGGAATTTGCCGTCGAAGGTGATCACCACCCGATCCCCGCCCGGATGGGTCTTCTTGTCGATGTCCACGCTGAAATTGATCGCGCTCATGATGCCGTCACCGAACTGTTCATGGATCAGTTCCTTGATCGCCGGGCCGTAAACCCCCAGCGCCTCGTAGAGCCGGTAGATGGTCGGGTCGGTGGGCACCTGGGGCTGCTGGCCGCGCACCGGCACCGCGGCCAGCACCGGCACCACCGAGCGATCCAGGCCCAACAAGTCGGCCAGGATTTCGCCCAGCTCGGCCGGGATGGGCTGCTGGCCCAACAGCGCCGAGGTGGTCCACACCACCGGCTTCTTGATCGCCTCAGCCAACTCCTGCCAGGTCAGGCCCTTGGCCAGCCGGGCGGCCACGATCTGCTCGGTGATCTCGCGTCGGTTCATGGCCTCCAGCATGCCCGTGTCGCTCGGCGTTCGAAATAGCGACGCGGGTTCTCCCCCGCCGGCGACCTTGGGCCCGCGAGAAGCGCTGGCATACTCGGCGGCATGCCCCACGCCAAGGTCGCTGGACTGCGCCTGCTGATCGCCGTATTCATCGCCACGATGGCCCTGCTGGCCGCCGGCTGCGGTTCGCGGACGACCGTCGAGGGCACCCAGCTCGACTTCACCGCCCAAACCCTTGACGGCCGGGCGTTCTCCGGTTCGAGCCTCAACGGCAGGCCGGCGGTGCTGTGGTTCTGGGCGCCATGGTGTCCCATCTGCCAGAAGGACGCGCCGCTGGTCGCGCGGGTGGCCGCCGCCTATCCGGCGGTGACGTTCGTCGGGGTGGGCGCCCGCGACCAGCTGGGCGCGCTGCAGCAGTTCACCGCCAAGTACGGCGTCGACGGCTTTACCGAGCTGAACGACGCCGACGCCGCGGTATGGGCCAGGTTCGGCGTGACCCGCCAGCCGGCGTACGCCTTCATCAGCCCGGACGGCCAGGTCGAGGTGGTGAAGGGCTCGCTGCCCGAAGCCGAGCTGAGCGCGCGGGTGCAGGCGCTGACGCAGTCGTGATCGACTCGGCCACACTGAGTTTCGCTCTCGGCGCCGGTCTGGTGGCGGCGCTGAACCCGTGTGGTTTCGCGTTTCTGCCGGGATACCTGGGTTTGGTGATCGCCGACAGCCGGGGCACCTCGCGCCCGGCAGCGCTGGCCCGGGCCGCTGCGGCGACGGTGACGATGGCGGCCGGATTCCTGACGGTGTTCGGGATCTTCGGGCTGGCGGTGTCGCCGCTGATCGCCTCGGCGCAGAAATACCTGCCGTTCGCCACCGTGGTCATCGGCGTGCTGCTGCTGGCGATGGGCGCCTGGCTGCTGTCGGGCCGCGACATCTCGGTGCTGCTGCCCAAGATGGCGGGCGGGACACCCACCGCGCGGCTGGGGTCGATGTACGGCTACGGCGTCGGCTACGCGATCGCCTCGCTGTCGTGCACGATCGCACCGTTTCTCGCGGTGATCAGTACCACCTTCCAACAGGGGTCGCCCCTGGCCGGGGTGCTGGCGTTCGTCGCCTACGCCGCCGGCATGAGCGTCACCGTCGGGGTCGCGGCGCTGGCGGTGGCCCTGGCCGGCTCCTCGGCGAGTACGGCGCTGCGCCGGGTGCTGCCGTATGTGGGCCGCATCGCCGGGGTGATCGTGCTGCTGACCGGCGTGTACGTCACCTACTACGGCTACTACGAGATCCGGTTGTACTTCTCCGGCGCCGACGCCGACGATCCGGTGATCCGCGCGGCCGGCGCAGTGCAGTCCTGGCTCGCCGATCGGGTCGACGCGCTGGGTGTCTGGCCGCTACTGGCGGTGATCCTCGCACTGGCGTCTGTTTCAATTGTTTCAATACTGCGCCGACGCGGGTAGTATGAACCCATGCCCACCGCCGTTGCACCGATCGCCCGCCAGGTCGCCGAACGCGCCCGCGCCGATGCCGGGTTCGCCCAGGTGCTCGACGCCCTGCTGGAAGCCCCGACTGCGCCGCAGGGCACCTTGGAGCGCATCGCCGCCCACGCGCTGAACGACCAGCGCCGCGCCGCCCTCATCGACGACTTCGTCGCCGGGGCGCTGCCTACCCCGAAGGTCCAGGCGCTGCTGCGGCTGGGCACGCCGCAGGCCGTGCACCGGCTGCGCAGCCGCGGCAGGCTGATCGGCGCGGCCGTGGGCAACCAGACCTGGTTCCCGGCCTGGCAATTCGACGACGCCCGGATGCGCGCCGACCTGCCCGAGATCCTGGAGTTGCTGGGCCGGTTCACCACCGACGCGCTGGCCGCCGACCGGATCATGCGGCTCACCCATGACGAGCTGGGCGGCGTCTCGATCGCCGAGGCGCTGCGCCATCCCGACACCGCGGCGGCTGCCCGGCGGATGCTCACCGCGCTCGGTGCCTGAGCTTCCCGCCGGCTACCGGGCTCCGCTGCCCGAGACTCGGCCGACCGGGCTGCGCCGCCGGCGGATCACCGCCGGGACCCAGCTGTGGCGCCTGGACGCCGAGCATCCGGGCGCCTGGACGTGGGAGGGGTTCGCCGCACCGCGCTATCGCTTCGATCCGCCGTCCGGGGCTTTCCGCACCCGTTATGCCGCAACCGATCTGCTCGGGGCGTTCCGGGAGCGCTACCGGCTGACGGGGTTGATGATCCCGGCCGACCACGCCGGCCACCACCTGGTGCGGCTGACCGCGGCCCGGCATCTGCGGGTGCTCGACCTGCGTACCGAACGCAACCTGGACGCCCTCGGTGTCGACGACCAGATCAGCACCGGCCAGCACGACGCGGTGTGGGCCACCTGCCAGCAACTCGCCGATGCGGTGCGGCGCTGGTGGCCCGAGCCCGAGGAATGCCCGGACGCGATCGTCTACCGGTCGCGCACCACGCCGGAGACTTCGGTGAACTATGCCTTCTTCGCCGTCGAGGCGTTCGAGGTGCAGGCGTGGCCGCTGTCGCAGCGTCCGGATGTGACGGTGGATCTGGTGTTGCGGCATGGGTTTACGGTGGGGTATTGAGCGTTTCTCGCCCGCCCCGTTCGTCACTGCCACCACAGCCGTCTCCACGCCAGGAGATAGGGGTGTTGCCCGGCTTTCAGCGACAACTGCGATTATGTCAATCTGGCTGCGGCGGCGGCCAATTCCCGTCGCGCCCCGCCCCGCTCGAAGCACCGCCGCACCGCCGCGCCCCGCTCGAAGCACCCCGCCCCGCCGCGCCCCGCTCGAAGCACCGCCGCACCGGCGCCCGCCCGGACCTGACATAACGTGCCTTGTCGCTGAAAGCCGGGCACACATCACCTCCCCGCCCCCGTCGTCGCCCGGGCACGGCCGGACCGCCCGACCTCAACCCGGCTTCGTCGCGGTGACCAACCGGGTCGCGGCCCACGGCCCGCCGTACCACATCCGCCAACCCAGGCTGCGCCAACTCACCTCGGCCCAGCCGATTTCGCGTAACTGGGTGGCATGCCCCCGGATCCCCCACAGGTCGGCGATCGCCAGCCGGCCACCGGGACGCAGCACCCGCGCGGCCTCGGTGAGCGCCTGGCGGCGCCCGTCGGCGCTCGCAATGTTGTGGATCGCCAGATTGGACACCACGACGTCGACGCTGGCGTCGGCCAGCGGCAGGGCGGTCATGTCGCCGGTGCGCACCTCGACTCGCTCGGCCACACCCTCGAGTGCGGCATTGGCCAGGGTGGCGGCCGCGGAGTTGCCCGTTTGGTCGGCCTGCCACAGGTCGACGCCGATCACCCGGCCGTCGGGCAGCCGCTTGGCCGCGGCGCACAGCACCGCACCGCGTCCGCAGCCCATGTCGAGCACCGTTTCGCTACCGCGCAGCCGCAGGCCGTCGAGGATGCGTTCCCAAACCGCGAACTTGCCGGCCCGGGTGGCGTGCCAGTACAGCCCGACCTGGGCGAGGATGCCGGCGTCGAGCACGATTGCCGCCACGGCAGCCCAGTGCGGTCCGCGGGCCAAGGCGAAGCCGGCGTAGATCGCCAGCGCAGCGCAGCCGAGCCCCAAGACGGCGAGCTGCCCGCCGAGCGGCACCCGGTGAAACGATCCGTCGATTCCGTAGTCGCCCCGACGCGTCGCCGACTCAGCCACGCCCAACCTCCTCATCGCCGAACCGGATGCCCATGTCGCGTGCGGTCTGGATCGAATCGCAGTCCGGCGGAACGGTTTTCTGCCGGCTGATGGCTTCAGCCAGCGGCACATAGTCCACCGTCGGCGGGTTGAGCGCCACCATCACCCCGCTGTGTCCCTCATCGAGGGCACGCACCGCAGCGGCCCCGAACCGTAGCCCCAGCAGCCGGTCCAGTGACGTCGGCGATCCGCCGCGCAGCAGGTGACCGAGCACCACCGCGCGCGATTCCCGCCCGGTCAGCGCCTCGAGTTCGGCGGCCACCTTGGCGCCGATCCCGCCCAGCCGCTCGGCCTGACCCACCGCCTTGGCCGCCACCGTGCGCTGCCCGCCCACCGGTGTGGCGCCCTCGGCGACGCAGACGATCGAATACGTCGAACCGCGTTGTGCGCGTTGGTTGATCAGCTCGGCGATCGGTTCGAGGCGGTACGGGATCTCCGGGATCAAGATGGCGTGCACCCCGGAGGCCATGCCGGCGTGCAGGGCGATCCAGCCGGCGTAGCGGCCCATCACCTCCACCACGATGATCCGGCTGTGCGACGTGGCGGTGGAGAACAGCCGGTCGATGCACTCCGAAGCGAACCCGACGGCACTGTCGAAACCGAACGTCGACGCGGTGCGGTCCAGGTCGTTGTCGATGGTCTTGGGCACCCCGACCAGCCGCAGCCCGGCCTTGTGCAGGTGGTTGCCGATCGTCAGGGACCCGTCGCCGCCGACGGTGACCAGCGCGTCGATCCCGCGGTCAGCGAAGCGCCCGAGCAACTCCTCGGTGCGGTCGACCTCGGCCCAGGTGCCGTCGGCCTGCTGCACCGGGTAGGCGATCGGGTTGCCGCGATTGGTGCTGCCCAGGATGGTGCCGCCCTGATGAATGATGCCGCGCACCCGGTCGCGGGTCAGCTCGATCAGCCCGCCGTCGGGGTAGTCGTCGCTCAGCAGCATCCCGTTGAAGCCGTCGCGGATGCCGACGACGTCCCAGCCGCGGTTGCGGGCGGCCAAGGTGGTGGCGTAGATGACGGCGTTGAGGCCCGGAGCGTCGCCACCGCCGGTGCTGATCGCGATGCGTTTGATGCCGGAGGACACCTCGCCTAGCCTACGAGGCCGCACTGTCGGGGTGGCGGTTTATGGTGGCCGCGATGGGATTGCACCTGCACCGGGCCGAACGCACCGACGCCCTCGTCGTCGGATTGGGCGCGCTGCTGGCGACGCCGCCGGCGGACCCGTTCACCCAGGAACTGGTGCTGGTGCCGGCCCGCGGAGTGGAGCGCTGGCTGTCCCAGCGGTTGTCGCATGTGCTCGGCGCCGGTTGCGGCGGCGACGGAGTCTGCGCCGGGGTCCAGTTTCGCAACCCCGGGTCGTTGATCGCCGAGATCACCGGAACCGCCGAGGATGATCCGTGGTCACCGGAGGCGATGAGCTGGCCGCTGCTGTCGGTGATCGACGCCAGCCTCGACGAGCCCTGGTGTGCCACGCTGGCAACCCATCTGGGTCATTTCCACACCGGTGAGGACGCACAGGTGCGGCGCGGCCGCCGCTACGCGGTCGCCCGGCGGCTGGCCGGGCTGTTCGCCTCCTACGCCCGCGAGCGGCCCGGCATGCTGGCCGACTGGCTCGACGGCGGATCCGGTGACGGCGCCGGCGGGCAACTGGACTCCGATCTGGCCTGGCAGCCGCCGCTGTGGCGGGCGCTGGCCGCAGCGGTTCCGGCCGAACCCCCGCACCTGCGGCATCGCCAGGCCGTCGATCGGCTGCACAAGGCGGCGGCCGGGCTGCCGGCTCGGCTGTCGCTGTTCGGGCATACCCGGTTGTCGTACACCGACATCGAGTTGTTGGACGCGTTGGCCACCCACCACGAGCTGCATCTGTGGCTGCCGCATCCCTCCGATGTGCTGTGGCGGGCGCTGAGCGGGGTGCATGGTGCGGTACCGCGCGCCACCGACCAAAGCCGGCACCGCGCCCACCATCCGCTGCTGCAGACCCTGGGCCGCGATCTGCGCGAGCTGCAGCGCGCCCTGCCCGCAACCCCGGCCAGCGATCAATACCATGGCGCTGCACACCAATCCGACACGCTGCTGGGGTGGCTGCAGGCCGACATCGCCGCCAACGCGGTACGCCCGGACGGGCGCTCGGTAACACCAACGGACCGGTCGGTTCAGGTGCACGCCTGCCACGGCCCGGCTCGCCAGGTCGACGTGCTGCGCGAGGTGCTGCTCGGCCTGCTCGAAGACGACCCGACACTGCAACCGCGCGACATCGTGGTGATGTGCCCGGACATCGAAAGCTATGCGCCGCTGATCGTCGCCGGCTTCGGCCTCGGTGAGCTGGTCGGCGACAACCATCCGGCGCACCTGCTGCGAGTGCAGTTGGCCGACCGGGCGCTCACCCAGACCAACCCGCTGCTGGGGGTCGCCGAGCAGCTGCTGGATATCGCCGACAGCCGCGCCACCGCCAGCGCGGTGCTCAACGTGGCGCAGGCCGCGCCGGTGCGGGCGCGGTTCGCGTTCACCGACGACGACCTGGAGGACATCACCGCGTGGGTGCAGGAAGCCAACGTGCGGTGGAGTTTCGACGCGGCGCACCGGGAGCCGTACGGCCTCAACAGCATTCAGCACAACACCTGGCGATTCGGGTTGGACCGGATCCTGACCGGGGTGGTGATGTCCCAAGACTCCCGGGCGTGGCTGGGTACTGCGCTGCCGCTCGATGATGTCGGCAGCAATCGGGTGGAGCTGGCCGGGCGGCTCGCCGAGTTCGTCGACCGGCTGCAGACGGCCGCCGACACGCTCAGCGGGGCGCGGCCGCTCTCCGAATGGATCACCGCCCTGATCGACGGGGTGACCGCCCTGACCCGGGTCGGCATCGACGACGGCTGGCAGGTCGGCCAGCTGCAGCGGGAGCTGTCGGAGGTGGTGGTCGAGGCGGGTTCGCACGCCGGCACCGCGCTGCAGCTCTCCGACGTGCGGGCCCTGCTCGCCGGGCGCCTGGCCGGCCGGCCCACCCGGGCGAACTTCCGCACCGGCGGGCTGACGGTGTGCACCATGGTGCCGATGCGTTCGGTGCCACATCGGGTGGTGTGTCTGGTCGGTCTCGACGACGGGGTGTTTCCCCGTGTCGATCACATCGACGGCGACGACGTGCTGTGCCGCCGCCCGCTGACCGGGGAACGCGACGTCCGTGCCCAAGACCGGCAACTGCTGCTCGATGCGGTGTGTGCGGCCACCGAGACACTGGTCATCACCTACGCCGGCGCCGACGAGAGCACCGGCAAGGTGCGCCCGCCGGCGGTGCCGCTCGCCGAGCTGCTCGACGCGCTCGACGCGACCACGCCTGAGCCGGTTCGCGACCACGTCGTGGTGCGGCACCCGTTGCAGCCCTTCGACATCCGTAACGTCCAGCCGGGCGAGCTGGGTGTACCCGGTCAGCCGTTCACGTTCGACCCGACGGCGCTGACCGCCGCCGAGGCCGCCGCCGGGAAACGCACCGACCCCACTGACACCTTCGCCGCGGTGCTGCCGCCGCCCCCGGCTTCCGACGTCGAACTCGATGAGCTGACGCGCTTCTTCAAGGATCCGGTCAAGGGCTACTTTCGGGCCTTGGACTACACCCTGCCGTGGGACGTCGAGGGGGTGGAGGACGCCATGCCCGTCGAGATCGACAGCCTCAAGCAGTGGACGGTCGGCGACCGGATGCTCGCCGACATGCTCGCCGGCATGCACCCTGACGACGCCGCGAACGCCGAATGGCGGCGCGGCACCCTGCCGCCCGGCCGGCTCGGCATGCGCACCGCCTGCGAGATCCGCGACCTGTCCCGCGCGCTCGCCGAGGCCGCGTTCGGTCACCGCGTCGGGGACCCGCAGGCCTACGATGTCGACGTCGACCTCCCGGGCCGGCGGCTGACCGGCACCGTGTCCGGGGTCTATCGCGGCCGCACCGTCACGGTGGTCTATTCGCGGCTGGCCGCAAAACATGTGCTGGCGTCCTGGATTCCGTTGCTGGCACTGGCCGCCCAACACCCCGGTACCCAATGGAGCGCGGTGTGCATCGGCCGGGGGGTGGGCCGCAACCACATCCGGCAGCGGCTTCTCGTCGCGCCCCCGGAGCCGGCCGCGGTGCTCGCTGCTCTGGTGGCGATCTACGACGCCGGCCGGCGCGAGCCATTACCGCTACCGCTGGCCACATCGTGCGCCTGGGCGTCGGCCCGGCGCGAGAACGAGGACCCGCTCGAGGCGGCCCGGCAGGTCTGGGGCGGCAAGTTCGGGGAGTGCACCGATGCCGCCCACATCAAGGTGTGGGGTCCGAACACCCCGCTGGACACGCTGCTCGGCGTCCCCCG
The DNA here is from genome assembly GCF_059813225.1 of Mycobacterium sp. NGS16. Lineage (NCBI taxonomy): Bacteria > Bacillati > Actinomycetota > Actinomycetes > Mycobacteriales > Mycobacteriaceae > Mycobacterium > Mycobacterium sp. NGS16. The sequence goes on along the minus strand of NZ_JCALEE010000003.1, from coordinate 183,710 downwards.
CCCGGGCGAGGAGGTCACCGGGGAGGGCACCCGGTTGGGGGCGCTGGCGGTGCGGCTGTGGGCGCCGCTGCTCAGCGCGGAGGTGCTCTCGTGACGAATCGCTTCGATCTGTTGGGGCCGCTGCCCACCGCGCGGTCCACCGTGGTGCTGGAAGCCAGCGCCGGCACCGGCAAGACGTTCACCCTGGCCGGCCTGGTCACCCGCTATCTGGCCGAGGGCGTGGCGACGGTGGATCAGCTGCTGCTGATCACCTTCGGCCGGGTGGCCAGCCGGGAATTGCGCGAGCGGGTCCGCGACCAGATCGCTGACGCCCTGGCAGTGCTGGAGAGCCGCCGCGAGCCCACCAACGACCTGGAGTCGCACCTGCTGGACACCGGCGACGCGGCGCAGCGCTGCCTCCGATTGCGGGACGCGCTGGCCGATTTCGACGCCGCCACGATCGTGACCATCCACCAGTTCTGCGCGATGGTGCTGAAATCGCTGGGGGTCGCCGGTGACACCGCCTCATCGGCGACCCTGGTGGAAAGCCTCACCGATCTGGTCACCGAGATCGTCGACGATTACTACCTGGCCCATTTCGGCAACGACGAGAACCCCCCGCCGCTGACCCGCAAAGGAGCAATCGAGCTGGCCACCCAGGTCGTCGAAGATCCCGCCGCGCAACTGCGCCCCGCCGGCCCCGACCCGCGGTCCGAGGCGGGGGTTCGGCTGGCGTTCGCCGAGGCGGTGCTCGACGAGCTGGCGCACCGCAAGCGCCGGCGGGGCATCCTCGGCTACAACGATCTGCTGACCCGGCTGGCCGAAGCCCTGCAGCGCACCGGCTCCGACGCCGCGGACCGGATGCGCCGGCGCTGGCAGATCGTGATGGTCGACGAGTTCCAGGACACCGACCCGGTGCAGTGGCAGGTGATCGACCGGGCCTTCACCGGCCATTCCACGCTGGTACTGATCGGTGACCCCAAGCAGGCCATCTACGGCTTCCGCGGCGGCGACATCTACACCTACCTGGCCGCCGTCCGCGCCGCCGACCAGCGCACCCTGGCCACCAACTACCGCAGCGACAAGGTGCTCGTCGACAGCCTGCAGACCGTGCTGGCCGGCGCGCAGTTGGGCCACCCCGAGATCACCGTGCCGCCGGTCGAGGCCCACCGTGGCGGGCATCGCTTGAGCGGGGCGCCGCGCAACGCCCCGTTCCGGCTGCGGGTCGTCAAGCGGCCCACCCTGGGCCGGCAGGGCCTCGACAGCCTGCTGATCGGCCCACTGCGCAACCACATCCCGGCTGACCTGGCCGCCGACATCGGCGCCCTGCTGAACTCCGGCGCCCGCTATGACGACCGGCCGGTGCGCGCCGGGGACATCGCGGTCCTCGTCGAGCAGCACCAGGATGCGGCGTTGTGCCGCGACGCGCTGACCAAGCTCGGCATCCCGGTCGTCTACACCGGCGACACCGACGTGTTCGCCTCCCGGGCCGCCGAGGACTGGCTGTGCCTGCTGGAGGCGTTCGACCAGCCGGGCCGCACCGGGCTGGTCCGCGCGGCGGCCTGCACGATGTTCTTCGGCGAGACCGCCGAATCCCTGGCCCGCGGCGGTGACCAGCTCACCGACCGGGTCACCCAAACGCTGCGCGAGTGGGCCGACCACGTCCGGTTACGCGGCGTCGCCGCGGTGTTGGAGGCCGCCCAGCTCGCCGGGATGGGACGGCGGGTGCTCAGCCAGCGCGGCGGTGAGCGGCACATGACGGATCTGGCGCACATCGGTCAGCTGCTGCACGAAACTGCGCACGCCGATCGGCTCGGCCTGCCGGCGCTGCGGGACTGGCTGCGCCGCCAGCGTGAAGACCGCACCGGCGCCACCGAGCGCAACCGCCGCCTGGACAGTGACGCCGGTGCCGTGCAGATCATGACGGTGTTCGCCGCCAAGGGCCTGCAGTTCCCGATCGTCTACCTGCCCTTCATGTTTCGCCGCCACATCGGCGACAAGGGCAACCTGCTCTACCACGAAGTCGGGGCCGACGGCGCCGAGGTGCGCTGCCTGCACATCGGCGGCCGGCCGGACGCGCAGGTCAAAGAACTGCACCGGCTGGAAGAAGCGCTCGACCACATCCGCATCACCTATGTCGCGTTGACCCGGGCCCAGTCCCAGGTGATCGCCTGGTGGGCACCGGCCGGCGACGAGATCAACGGCGGTCTGTCGCGGTTGCTGCGCGGCCGGGCGCCGGGGCAGGCCGAGGTGCCCGACCGGTGCGCGGCGCGGATCTCCGACGACGACGCCGAGGTGATCTTTCAGAGCTGGCAGGCCGTGGGTGGGCCGGTGGTGGAGGAGTCGGTGATCGGGCCGCCGACGCCGGCGGTGCCCCGCGAGGTGCCCGGTGAACTGGCGGTCCGCCACTTCCACCGCCACATCGACACCGGGTGGCGGCGTACCTCCTATTCGGCGCTGATCCGCGGCGCCGATGAGGCCCGAACTGACGCCGGGGTGCACAGTGAGCCCGAGGCCCACACCCGCGACGACGAATCCGAAGACGTCACCGTCCTGCAGGCGGCCGCCGACACCGGCGTCGAGCTGCGCTCGCCGATGGCGGATCTGCCCGGCGGCACGACGTTCGGGTCGCTCGTGCACGCGGTGCTGGAGACCGCCGACCCGTTCGCCGGGGATCTGGCCGCTGAGCTGACACAACGGGTGCGGGTCCACGAACCGTGGTGGCCGATCGGAGTCGACGCCGAGGTGCTGGCGACGGCGCTGGTGCCGCTGCACGACACCCCGCTCGGGCCGCTGGCCGACGGCCTGACGCTGCGACAGATCGGAACGGCGGATCGGTTGCGGGAGTTGGATTTCGAGATCCCGTTGGCCGGTGGCGACTCCCCTGGGGCGGCGCCGCAGGTGCGGGTCGCCGATGTGGGGGCGTTGCTGCGCGAGCACCTGGCCCCCGAGGATCCGTTCGCCGGCTACGCCGATCGGCTGGAATCCGATGCCCTCGGTGGCCAGTCGCTGCGGGGGTATCTGTCCGGGTCGCTGGACGTGGTGCTGCGCCTGCCGGATCAGCGCTATCTGGTGGTCGACTACAAGACCAACAACCTGGGCGAGACGGCCGCCGACTACAGCTTTCCCCGGATGGCCGAGGCGATGCTGCACTCGGATTATCCGTTGCAGGCATTGCTGTATACCGCCGTGCTGCACCGGTTTTTGCGGTGGCGCCAGCCGGGCTATGACCCGCAGCGGCATCTGGGCGGGGTGCTGTATCTGTTCGTGCGCGGCATGTGCGGACCCGACACCCCGATTCTCGCTCGCCATCCCGCCGGGGTGTTCAGCTGGCAGCCGCCGGCCGCGCTGGTGATCGCCCTGTCGGACCTGCTGCATCAGGGAGTGGCCGCATGAGCCTGACCATCGATGATCCGTGGTCCTGCCGGGTGGCCCTCACTGCGACCGGCCTGCTGCGCGAGTTCAACGAGGCCGGCGTGCTCGACGCCGCGGATGTGCACACCGCCCGTCGGGTGTGCGCACTGGGCGGCGAGGCCGACGAAACCGTCGCGCTCGCAGTTGCATTGGCGGTGCGGGCGTTGCGCACCGGGTCGGTCTGCGTGGAGTTGGCCACGGTGGCGGCCGGCATCGACCTGCCGGAGCTGGCGTGGCCGGATCCGGTGACGTGGCTGGCAGCGGTGCGGAACAGCACTCTGGTGACCAAGCAGGTGCTGCGGCTGTACGCCGACCGGCTGCTGTATCTGGACCGGTATTGGCGCGAGGAGGAGCAGGTCTGCGCTGACCTGCTGGCGCTGTCCACGCCGCACGCCGAGCCGGCCGAGCCGGCGGCGTTCGCGCGGTTGTTCCCGCCGCAGTTCCGCGAACAACGCGGCGCCGCCGAGATCGCACTGACCCAGGCCGTCACGGTGCTGACCGGTGGCCCGGGCACCGGCAAGACCACCACGGTGGCCCGGCTGCTGGCGTTGCTGGCCGAGCAGGCCGAGGTGTCCGGACGCCCGGGTCTGCGGATCGCGCTGGCCGCACCGACGGGCAAGGCCGCGGCCCGGCTGACCGAGGCGGTCGCCGGGGAGGTGGCCGGGCTCGCCGAAGTGGACCGGGCCCGGCTGGCGGGGTTGCAGGCCAGCACCCTGCACTCGCTGCTGGGTGCGCGGCCGGGAAACGGGGCGCGGTTCAAGCACAATCGCGGCAACCGGCTGCCGCACGATGTGATCGTGGTCGACGAGACGTCGATGGTGTCGCTGACGATGATGGCCCGGTTGCTGGAGGCGGTGCGGCCGACCGCCCGGCTGATCCTGGTGGGCGACCCCGACCAGCTGGCGTCGGTGGAGGCCGGGGCGGTGCTGGCCGACCTGGTGGACGGTCTGGCCGCGCGGCCGGGCACCCGGGTGGCGACGTTGCTGACCGCGCACCGCTACAAGAAGCCGATCGGTGAGCTGGCGGCGGCAATCCGCGCCGGTGACGGCGACACGGTGATCTCGCTGCTGCGTTCCGGCGACGAGCACCGGGAATGGATCGACGCGGCAAGTCCGGCAGCGCTGGCCGATGCGTTGGCGGCGATCGCGGTGCCGCACGCTGTGCGGGTGCGCCAGGCGGCGCTGCTCGGCGACGCCCGCGAGGCGTTGCGCAATCTCGATGAGCACCGGCTGCTGTGCGCGCACCGCGACGGCCCGCACGGGGCGAATCACTGGAACCGTCAGCTGCGGCGCTGGGTCTCCGAGCAGACCGGGGATCCGGTGTGGGCGGATTGGTATGCCGGGCGGCCGCTGCTGATCACCGCCAACGACTACGGGCTGGGCGTGCGCAACGGCGACACCGGGGTGGTGGTGGCGCGCAATGAAGGGCTGCGCGCGGTGATCGCGACGGCGTCGGGCCCGGTGGATTTCGCCACCGGCCGGCTCTCCGACGTCGACAGCATGTATGCGATGACCATCCACAAGAGCCAGGGCAGCGAGGCGGACGTGGTGACCGTGCTGATGCCGCCGGTTGAGTCGCGGCTGCTGACCCGCGAGCTGTTCTACACCGCGGTGACCCGCGCCAAGCACAAGGTGCGGGTGGTCGGGTCCGAGGAGGAGATCCGGGCCGCGCTGGATCGCCGGGCGATGCGGGCGTCCGGGCTGGCCTTGCGGCTGCGGGAGGCCTGAGCTCGGCCTCGTACTGCGCGGCCGGCGCCGTTGGCCTGCCGACCGTATCCCCGGGCCGGTAGTTGCCCGCGATGTGTCACACCCCCGGATTACCGTCGCGAGCATGGGGAAACGCAGACAGTCCAACAGCGACGGAGCGGGGCTGGTCATCCTGGTGCTCATCGCGGTGCTGTGGTGGCTGCGCTGGATCATCCTCACCGCGGCGGTGATCGCCCTGGTGGTTGTTCTCGCGCGATGGTCGGTGCGCCTTTACCACGCGCACCGTAGCGCCGAGCGGGCCCGGTTGCGCGAGATCCGGCAGCGCGCCGACATTCAGAACGCGCAGGTGTTGCGCGGTGATCCGCACGGGTTCTACGGGCGCTATCCGCTGCCGGATCCGGAGTTGATTCCGCGCTGGTACCGGGCCGGGTAAGCGACGTCGCCGGCGGCGAACCATCAGGGCAGTCGCCCGCCTATCAGCGACAAATCTCGCTCCAGCCGCAACTTGTCGCTCATAGCCGGGCAACTCCCCCATCCCCCAAGCCGCCACGGCCGGGCCCACCCATACCCCACACTGGACCCATGACGGAATCCGGCGATACCCGGGTCGCGGTCTACCTCGACTTCGACAACATCGTGATCTCGCGCTACGACCAGCTCAACGGCCGCAGCTCTTTTCAGAAGGACAAGGCCAAGGGCCTCGACCAGCACCCGGACCGCCTCGCCCGGGCCACCGTCGATGTCGGGGCGATCATCGACTTCGCGTCGTCGTTCGGCACGCTGGTGCTCACCCGCGCCTACGCCGACTGGTCGGCCGAGGTCAACACCGGCTACCGCGAGCAACTGGTCGCCCGGGCGGTGGATCTGGTGCAGCTGTTCCCGGCCGCGGCCTACGGCAAGAACGGTGCCGATATCCGGTTAGCCGTCGACGCGGTCGAGGACATGTTCCGGCTGCCCGACCTGACGCATGTGGTGATCGTCGCCGGCGACTCCGACTACATTCCGCTGGCGCAGCGCTGTAAACGGTTGGGCCGCTATGTGGTCGGGATCGGGGTCGCCGGATCGACCAGCCGCGCACTGGCCGCGGCGTGCGACGACTTCGTCAACTACGACGCCCTGCCCGGGGTGCCGGCCGTCGAACCGGCGCGGCGCCGCACCGCCACAACGCAAGCCGACGAGCCGGCCCAGCACGACCCCCAGGCCGCCGCCACCCGGCTGCTGACCCGCGCGTTGCAGTTCGGCCTGGAAAAGGACGACGTCGAGTGGCTGCATAACTCGGCGGTCAAGGCGCAGATGAAGCGGATGGACCCGTCGTTCAGCGAAAAGTCGTTGGGCTTCAAGTCGTTCAGTGATTTTCTGCGGTCGCGCAGCGATCTGGTGGAGCTCGACGAGAGTTCGACGACGCGGATGGTGCGGCTGCGCGGATGAGGCCGGCTACCCCTCCGCGGCCACCAGGGAACGCAGCTGCACGTCGGGGTTGTCGCGTTGGAATCCCTGCAGCCGCCAGCTGTTGGAGAACAAGGCCAGGTGCACACCGTCGGTGCGGGTCATGACTTCCGCCAACGACTGCCTGCCGACGAAGTCGACGTCGGCGGCGTCCACAATTCGCGCGACCTGATACGGCAGCGACTCCAACTCGATCGGCGCGCCGATCTCGGTGGCCATCCGGTGGGCAGCCACCTCGAACTGCATCGGTCCGACGGCGGCGAGCACCGGCGCCTGGTCGCCGCGGCGATCGGAGCGCAGCACCTGAACGACGCCCTCCTGATCCAACTGCTCGATGCCCCGACGGAATTGCTTGTGTTTGCTGGGATCGGCGTTGCGTGCCACCGCGAAGTGCTCGGGCGAGAAGCTCGGTATCGGCGGATACTGCACGGGTACATCGCAATACAGTGTGTCGCCCGGGCGTAGGGCGGCGGCGTTGGCCAGTCCGATCACATCACCGGGCCAGGCGGTGTCCAGCGTGGAACGCTGCTGGCCGAACACCGACTGGGCATACTTGGTGACAAAGGGCTTGCCGGTCGCGGCATGGGTGAGGACATCGCCGCGTTCGAAACTTCCCGAGTACACCCGCGCGAAAGCGATGCGATCGCGGTGGGCGGAGTCCATTCCGGCCTGCACCTTGAACACGAAGGCACTGAACGGCGCGTCGGTGGGGCGCCGGATGCCGGCGTCGTCGAGCGCCCCGCTGGGCGGCGGCGCCAACTCGGCGAGCACGTCGAGCAGCTGATTCACCCCGAAGTTCAACGCCGCCGAGGTGAACAGCACCGGCGAGGCGGTGCAGTCGAGGAACTGCTCGCGATCGAAGTCGGAGCCGTCGGCGCTCAGCAGCTCGCACTCTTCGACTGCGGTATCCCAGTCAGCGCCGGCCGCGTCGTGCGCGTCGGCGGCGGTGATGTGCTCTTCGGGTGCCGCTGTGGCGCCACCGGCGGTGCGGGTGAACCGGATGAAGTTCCCGGTTCTGCGGTCGAGCACCCCTTTGAAGTCCCCAGCGATGCCGACCGGCCAGGTCAGCGGGGTGGGGCGCAGCCCGATGCGGGTCGCGATCTCGTCCATCAGTTCCAGGGCATGCCGGCCGGGGCGGTCCCACTTGTTGATCACGGTGATGATCGGAATCCGACGGTGGCGGCATACCTGAAAGAGCTTGAGTGTTTGCGGCTCAAGACCTTTCGCGGCGTCGATGAGCATGACCGCGGAGTCGACGGCGGTCAACACCCGGTAGGTGTCTTCGGAGAAGTCCGCGTGGCCGGGGGTGTCGAGCAGGTTGATGACGCAGTCCTGCCCGCGCGCGGTGCGGTACGGGAACTGCAGGGCGGTCGACGTGATAGAGATGCCGCGGGCCTTCTCCATCTCCATCCAGTCCGACACGGTGGCGCGACGTCCGGCTTTACCGTGGACCGCGCCGGCTTCGGTGATGGCCTTGGCATGCAGCACCAGCGCCTCGGTCAAGGTGGATTTGCCGGCGTCGGGATGGCTGATGACGGCGAAGGTTCGGCGGCGGCCTGCTTCGGATTTCAGGGCGTTGTCGGTCATGGCGCCAGCGAGTGTATTGGGGATTGGCGCACCGTCAATACAGTGGCCCGCCGCCGAACAGTTCGCGGTGTGAGTCGGGCTGGTTGCCTTCGATGTCGGTGACGTGGTACTCCAGCGCGGCCTCGGCGGTGATCAGCGTGTGTCCGCTGCGGGCCGCGACATCGGGGTCACCCACCAGCGCGACGATGACCCGGCCGATGAATTCCGGGGTCTCGGCGTTGGCGAGCGGGAAGCCCTGGAAGTTGTCCAGCCCCTTATCCATGAAGCCCTGCATCACTTCGTTTTTCACCAGCCCCGGCCACAGCGACACCGCGCTCACCCCGGTGCCGGCCAGTTCCACGGCCATGTCGGCGGCCATTTTGTCCAGCCCGGCCTTGGACATGCCGTAGAGCACCGAGTGCAGGTGGCCGCGGGTGCCGAACGACGAGATGTTGGCGATCAGGCCGCTGCCCCGGGCCACCATCAGCTGCGCGGCGTGCACCGCGGCGACGTAGTGGGCGCGCAGCCCCACCCCGATCAGGGTGTCCCAGTCGGACAGTGGCCGCTGCCAGAACTTCTCGGTGAACCCGGCGAACCCTTTGGGCGCGGCCCAGACATTGTTGACCAACAGGTCCAGCCGGCCGTCCTGCTCGGCGGCGATGCGGGTGAACAGCGCGGCGATCTGGGCGTCGTCGCGGTGGTCACACTGCACCGCGATGCCATGGCCACCACGCTCGGTGACCAGCCGGGCCGTCTCGTCCAGCGGGCCCTCCCCCCGCGCGGTGACGTAGACCGTCCAGCCATCGGAGCCCAGCGCCAGGGCGATGCCCTTGCCGACGCTGCGGCTGGCACCGGTGACCAGGGCGATGCGTGCGTCGGGCATCTCAGGCCTCCACCGCGGCGTCACCGAGTGGGCGCACCATCGACCACAGCTGGCGGAAATGGGAGCGTGACATCTTCCAGTCCCCGTCTTCGATGACGTACTCGTCGTCGTACTCGCCGGTGAGCAGCCGCTCGGTGCGCTCAATCAGGTTGAGCTGGCGGAACTTCAGCGTCCAACGTCCGGTTGCCCGACCGGGTCCGGTGATGGTGATCTCGGGGTGCATCCCGTGGTGCATGTCCAAGATGACGTGTTTGCCGCCCACGGTGTGCAGCGCGATACGGCGGAATACCTCGGCCATCTGGTCGGCATTGGTGAACCCACCCAGCGGGCCGTAGTCGACGTCGGCGCCCTCGGCGATGAAGCAGGCCCGGAAGGTGTCGGGATCCTTGGCGTCGCAGGCCCGGAAATAGCGGTGCTTGAGAGCCTTGATCGCCTCGATCTGCTCGAGGGCGGCCAGCCGGTCTTCGATGCTCACCGCTCGACCCTACGGTTTTGTCGGTGGCCGGTGAGAGGGTGGGCGTAACCGAGCAGAAGGAGCCCGCGATGCGCACGACCTTGCTGGCCGCACTGGCCGTGTTCGGGCTGGGCCTGGCGATGCCGGCGGCCGCGGTGGCCGAGGGCCCGCAGCCGCCGTGCGCGGCGTTCGACACCTGCCGCTATATGCCCAACCCTTGGTATGACGGCCCGCTGATGCCGACCTGGAATCTGCCGGGCATCTACGGTGGCCGCACCACGCTGCCGGTGATGTGTGATCCGGGGACGTATTCGTGCCGGACCTATGTTCCGGGGACGCGGTAGCTTCGGTTCAGATCGCCACGAAGCCAAGCAGTTCGGCCCTCGCCTGCCGCACGGGCCACCGGGCATCGGTGCAGTTCGTCGGGAACCCCAAGAAGTAGCCGGCCACCACGACGTCGCCGTCTTGCAACTGGTCGATCAGTGCTTGGTGGACGTGCCGGTCGGAGGGTTGGCGAATCGCGGGTTCTCAGACAGGGGGACGGGCACGCCGATGAGCGTGCCACGTCTGGTGACTATGACTGCTGCTGTTTGGACAATTCAGCAAATTCGGCCGGCGAAGAACGCCGACGAGACCAGGCCGACACACAATGCCGCCGTCGGCTGCCCCATCAGGCCGGCGCCGATGGTCGCGGTGGCCGCGGTGATACCCAAGGCGCTCAAGAAAGCCGTCATGACCGTCCTCCTGTGGTCTAGGTCACACTAAATGATCGACCGTGGTCTACACCACATCATACCTCTAAGGAAAATGCCAGCGCTGTCCCATTCAGCGAAAAGGCGCGGCGATTCAGCGGAGGTCGCCGATCTGCACCTTCAGGCCATGCCGGGGCTGCAGTGCCGCGTAGCCTCCGGCGCGTATGCGCTGGTCAGGAAGGTGCAGCTGGGTTCTGGTCAGCACCCTGGCCAGCATCACCGTCAGCTCGGCCGTCGCGAAGGCCGAGCCGATGCAGCGATGCGTTCCGCCGCCAAACGGCAGGAACTCATACGGGGCGGGCCGGCGATACCCCGGGGAGGCCGGATCCCAGCGGCGCGGCTCGAAGCGCAGCGGGTCAGCCCACAGCTCGGGGAGTCGATGGGTGACATACGGGCTGAACACCAAGGTGCGCCCGGCGCGGATGCGACGGCCGGCGAACGACAACTCGCAGGTGACCTTGCGGGCGGAGACCACCGCCGGCGGGTAGAGCCGCAGTGTTTCTTGCACGACGCCGTTGAGATAGGTCAGGTTCTTCAGATCGGCGGCGTCGGGGGCGCGGCCGTGCAGAACATCGCGGACCTCGGTGTCGGCGGTCTCCCACACCCCGCGAGTGCTCAGCAGCGCATGCACCGCCCAACCCATTGCGGCACTGGTGGTTTCATAGCCGGCGGCGATCAGCGACACGATCTGGTCGCGGATCTCGTCGTCACGCAGTGCCTCGCCGTCCTCGGTGCGCCCGCCGACGAGGGCGGCCAACACGTTGTCGTCGGCGCTGGGATCGGTTCGGGCGCGCGCGATCTCGGCGTAGATCAGCTGATCGACGCGGGCCCGGGCGGCCATGGCGCGCCGCCAGCCCGGGGAGCGCAGCCGTTGTTCGGCCTTGAGCACCTGGGGCAGCCGATGAGTGAGGTCCATCAGCGGCTGCAGGTGGTCGCCCAGCAAGTCGGCGTGGCCGGCCATCCGCTGGCCGAACAGGGACTCAATGGCGCTGCGCCGGATCGCCGAGCGCAGCTGGGCCGAGATGTCGATAGTTCGGCCGGGCCGCCAGGTGTCGATGACGGCATCGGCGTTGGCCGCCATGATCTGCAGGTAGGCGGCGAGGTGCCGGTGATGAAACGCTGGTTGCACTACGCTGCGGCGACGCCGGTGGTCGGCTCCGTCGCTGACGATCAGCGCGGTGGGGCCGTCCACGGGCACCAGCACTTGGAAGGCGTCCCACCAGTTGAAGGCGTCGGAGTTGGCGAAGACGAACTTGTTGGCCTGCGCACCGAAGAGGTAGACGTAGCCGTGCCGGCCTACGCCGGCGTCGACCATCGGGCCGCGGCGGCGGTGCAACGCCAGCAGCGCATCGCCGGGTCGGTAGCGCACGGGGTAAGTCATGTGCGCCTCAGGGTAGCGGGTTACTCGCCTGCTGCTTGGTGGATTCCGGTGGGTCGCCGGCCTTTCCGACGGTGCGGGTGGTTCGCAATTGGATGGCGCCGGCGCTATCGCCTGGTTATGGGACCTGCACGTAGTTCTCGGGCCGGATACAGCGCTCCCCCGACCAGCGGTAGGCGGTCAGCGCGCCGCCCTTCGCAGCACTGAAGTCCACGCAGGCGGTGCGCTCGGTGAAGTCGTCGCCGGGTGCCGGCGAACCCTGTCGCCAATAGTGGCCGTAGAAGACCGGGACGGGTCTGCTCGAGATTCTGGCGGCGCCCTACCGCTTCGCAGTCGCAGTCCCACCGTTCCGGATTCGGATGCGTCGGCGCAGCGCTCTTGGAAGCGGTGCCGTCCAATCCAGTTCGGCAGCGGCCGCGCGCAGCTTCGCCAGTTCCAATTCCGCCATGATCAGCACCCCTGTGCGTCGTGGCAGTGAAAGTGAGTCCCGAACTCTAGCGCGTGACGGCCAGGTCCCTTCCTTCCAGCTCGACGCGGCCATCATCCTGTACCGCAACGATTTTCACCGGGATCACCGGCTGGCCGGGTTCACGAGACTTCTTCGGCTGGATCCAGTGGATCAACTGTCCGGAAGCGTAGGATCCGCAGGCTTGCCGTGATGACATGGCAGCACTCCCGAGCTGTCGGCCCGTGCTGGTAGGGGCGCTCTTGCCGGCACCGGTTGGTGCGGGCCGCGTCGTCATCCGAGCCACCCACGAGCGTGGGGTTGGCGTGCCGTCAAGTCGGAGCTTGGCGACGGCATCTCATGACGCACGGTCAGGGTAGCGCGCGGCGCCGACAGGTCGGGGCCGGTTGTGGACGGCTTCCCCACCCCCGAAACCGGCGTACGCTGCCACCATGCAGCCTGACGACCTCGAGCCGCGCGTCACCGCGCTGGAGGGCCAGGTGCGCAACCTGCGCGAAGAGGTGCGGGCCACCAAAGTCGACGTCGCCGCTCTTCGGGACCTCGCCAGTGCGGTCGCCCGCGACGTCAGTGCGATGCGCGGTTTCCGCCGGGCGACGACCGCGAGCATCAACGCCCTGCGCGAGGACATGGTCGACATGCGAGGCGAGATCGTCGACATGCGGGGCGAGATGTCGAGCATGCGCCAGGAGATGTGCGCCAAGTTCGACTTGGCCGCGGCCGGACAGCAGCGCATCGTCGCGCTGCTCCAGCAGGTCCTCGGCACGCCAGGCGGCGGTACCGCCCCGGCCTGAGGCGCGACCTCTGGCTGTAGCTGGCGCCCAGCGGTGCTGCCGGGCGGCGCGCTCCCGGAGGCATCGCGGCGCCGGGCGGTGAGGGCCTGCTGTTCTTCGAGACCGGCAGCGCCGGGACGTAGCCGGCGAATGCCAGCGTGGCCAGGATCGCCATCATGACGGCCCAGCCGGTCGATCGCCGAGAGCCACATTGCGCGATGCTTCTACTGCGACACCGCCTTACAGCCTGACAATCCAATCGACCACGTGCTGCCCTGGTCGCTGGTCGGAATCGACGGTCTAGCCAACCTGGTGTTGGCCTGCCCGCGCTGCAATGGCGACAAGCGGCACGCGCTGCCGTCGCTGCAGATCGTGGACCGGGCGCTCGGGCGCGACCGCGGAGCGCTGGAACAGATCGCGGCCGACATCAGTTGGCCCACTCAGTACGAGCGGGTGGTCGCCGCCGCCCGCGGGCTCTACCGCGGCCAGGCGCCGGGAGTACCGACATGGTCGGGATACCACCAAAGCACCCGGCTCGATATCAGCCACCCGCAGTGGTGGTTTCGGGTGGGTGTCAGTGTCGCGTCCGAATGATCTATTGATTTCGGACCTGCATGCGAAACTTCAGGCATGGACAGCGCCGTTGAGTTGCAGCTCCGCCAACTCATCTTTCAGCGTCTCGCTGAGCTGACGACCGAGCAAGGCATCGTTACGCGTGCCCAACTGGAATCTCTACAGATCGGCGGTGAAAGCTACCGCCTCATCGATCAAAGTCGAGGTATTCGAAATCCCAAGGGTATGGCCGCCACGCTCTCGATTGTGTCCAGCCCCGAAGGTCCGTATGCGGACGAACATGTCAGTGATTCTTTGCTCGCGTATGACTATCGCGCGGGCAGTACCGACGGGGACAACCGCAAGATGCGGCGAGCCCACGAACTCCGCCTTCCCATCATTCTTCTTCGAAAAATCCGACCGGGGATCTTTGTCCCAATCTTTCCGACCTATGTCGTTGCCGACGACATCGAGAACCGTCGCTTTATGATCGCATTAGACGAGAGCCTTCTGTCCGTGGCAGATCCACTCCACCTCAACCCAATCGAGCGGGTATACGCCGAGCGAGCGATGAAGCACAGATTGCATCAGCCCGAGTTCCGGGGCCGGATCATGCTCGCCTACGAGCAACAATGCACCGTCTGCGCTCTCAGACACGGCAGGCTACTCGACGCCGCCCACATTATCGGCGACGATAAGCCGCACGGTGTTCCTTCGGTCGATAACGGACTGAGCCTCTGCAAGATCCATCACGCGGCCTACGATGCGAACTTGCTGGGCATCTCCCCTGACTATGTGGTCCGCATCAACCGTGAACTGATGGAGGAAATCGACGGCCCCATGCTCCGGCATGGTCTCCAGGAGATGGACGGCCGAGGTCTGACTCTCCCCAAGCGGCGCGGGGACCGGCCGTGCCAGGAACGACTCGCGGAACGCTTCGACGAATTCAAAGCTGCGGGCTGATTTGGTCGTATCGCTCGTCGGCATACCAGAGGGCCGTCCGACGGCTAGTACGGCGAGTGAGAGGAGGTGCTTGTCGTCGACACCCGACAGGATGATGCACGGTGGTGCCCTGCCGGGCGGCAGTGACGGTGAGAACGAACGGACCGACCACCCGGGCGACATCTGGGCGGTGGGATCGAATCGAGGTGGTCATCGTTTCGTCCTTCCCGAGCGTCCCCCTGAGCGCAAATGTCCCGTTGAGATCGCTTTCGTGCCGTGATCTGCCAAGCCCTCGGTACAGTCGGTGCATTCAACCGCGACGACCATCCGGGAGCACACCTGAATGGCTGCCTCCCCAAAACGCCTGTTCAACGCGCTCACCAGCGCCCCAGCCGTCGCGATCAGCGTCATCGCGATCTTCGTCGCCCTGTTCTGGGTCAACCACACCCACCCCGTCGGCCACCCGATCCCCACCCCGACCGCCAAGACCCTCGGCCCCGGGATCGGTATCAACGTCACCCCCGCCGACGGCTCCGACAACATCAGCTGCACCGCGGGCTTCCTGGTCCGCACCAAAGACGGCCAGCCGGGGCTGCTGGCGGCCGGGCACTGCAACAAGCCCGGCGGGCCCGGCACGGTGGCCGTGCACCACGGCGGGCTCTACAAGTATCCGGTCGTGGGCACCTTCACCGAAAGCGTCTACGACGGCAACGGCTGGAACGACTACGACATCGCTCTGATCACCTTGGACCACCCCGGCAAGATCCCGCTGAGCTCCGAAGTCGACGGGCATCCGGTGACCGGGCTGGCCGAAAACGTCGAAATCGGTGACACCCTTTGCCATTTCGGGATCCGCAGCGGGGGCGCGATGTGCGGGCCGGTGGTGGCGGCCGAGGAGAACAAGGTCCGGTTCACCGCCACCGGCACCTGCGGCGACTCCGGCGGGCCCGTCTACAAGATCCTGCCCGACGCCACCGCGCAAGCCGTCGGGATCTTCACCGCGGTGTCCAACGGGGATTACTCCGAGCCCACCTGCGACGGACCGCATCAGTACTCCGTCGCGCAGACGATCAAGCCGTGGCTCGCCGCCTGGGAGCTGACGCTGGTCACCACGACGCGATAGAAACTAGCGACCCCGTCAAAGACTCGGCTGCCCCTGCCACCACAAGCCCAAGCGGCGCACACTGGAAACGCGGGCCTCAAGCCGGCGCAAACCAGAGGTGAACCGAACGCCCCGCTGCCTCGTGTCTCTTCCGGGAGGCTGGTCTATGGATCTAGGCGAAGCCAGCAATAGATGGATACCCGACCGCGGGCAGGCCGCGGCCGCCCTGCCGCATGACTTCGCCCGAACCCTGGTCACCGACGCCATGGCGCAGCTGTCCTCCGACAACCGGGTGCTGCTGCAGCGCGCCTACTATCACGGCTGGACCACCGGCCAGATCGCCGCCGACCTGGGCATCGCCGAAGCCAGCGTGAAAGCCCAATTGCACTACGCGCTGCGCACCCTGCAGCAGACCCTGCGCGACATGGGGATGGCGCCATGACGACCCCCCGTCACGAATACGCCATGTGGGACGCCGCCTACGTGCTGGGATCGCTATCGGAGTCCGATCGCCGCGACTTCGAAAACCACCTCGACGAATGCCCGTCCTGCCGCGACGCCGTCACCGAGCTGTCCGGGATGCCGGCGCTGCTGTCGTTGTTGACGCGCGACGACATCGCCGCCATCGACGACGTTCACCGAAGCGCCCGCCCGCTGGCCACCGTCGCCGCGCACGGCGGCTCAGACCGCGCGGAATCCAGCGCCCCGGTCGCGGTGCTGCAACCGCCGGAGACCGTCTTCCCGATCTTCCGCACCGGCAACTACGCGCCGGTCCCCGACGAGCTCACCGCGTTCGACCTCCCCGTCGAGGGCCACATCCCCGCCGAGTTGAACGGCTGGTATCTGCGCAACGGACCCAACCCGCGCGCGGCGGGCGGGCACTGGTGCACCGGCGACGGCATGGTGCACGGGGTCCGGCTGGAGAACGGCCGGGCGGCTTGGTACCGCAACCGGTGGGTGCGCACCGAAAGCTTCGAGCAGCCGCTGGCGCTCTACAACCCCGACGGCACCCGCAACCTGCACTCCAGCGTGGCCAACACCCACGTGATCCGCCACGCGGGCAAGACCTTGGCGCTGATGGAATCCTCCCTGCCGTATGAGATCACCAACGACCTGCACACGCTGGGCGTCTACGACTTTGCCGGGAAGCTGGCCGATTCCATGGCCGCGCACCCCAAGATCTGTCCCGCCACCGGCGAGCTGCATTTCTTCGGCCACGGCGACATCCTCGACCCGCACGTCAACTACTACCGCGCCAACGCCGACGGTGAGCTGATCATCCGCCGTCCGATCGATGTGCCCGGGATGACGCTGATGCACGACTTCGCCCTGACCGCCGAGCATGTCGTGTTCCTCGACCTGCCGCTGGTGTTCAACCTGGCGATCGCGCTCACCGGCCGCTACGAACGCGACCTGCCCTACCGCTGGGACGACGACTACGGCGCCCGGCTGGGCGTGCTGCGCCGCGACGACCCCTATGGTCCGGTGCGCTGGTTCGACATCAACCCGTGTTACGTCTTCCATCTGGCCAACGCGTTCGACACGCCCTCGGGTGATGCGATTGTGCTGCAGGCGGTCCGTTACCCGGAGATGTGGCGACACAACAGCGATTTCGAAACCGACGCCACGCTGTGGCGCTGGACCATCCACCTGGACTCCGGTGTCGTCGACGAGGACCAGCTCGATGACCGCGACATCGAGTTCCCCCGCATCGACGATCGGTTGGTCGGTGCCGACGCGCGCTACGCCGTCACGATCTCCCAGGACAGCCTGGTCCGCTACGACCTGGCGCACGGCGGCGCGCAGGTCCACCGGTTCGGCGTCAACGGCCTCTCGGGTGCGCCCGGCGAAGCGGTGTTCGCGCCGGCGCCGGGACAGGCCGACGAATCGGCCGGCTGGTATCTGAGCTACGTCTACGACCCGGTGCGCAACGGCAGCGACCTGGTGATCATCGACGCTGCCGACTTCGACGCCAAACCGGCCGCCCGGGTGCGGCTGCCCCGCCGGGTGCCGCACGGATTCCACGGGAACTGGATCCCCGACTGATGTTCCTAGCACGCGGTGCCGCATGAACTCGGCGGGCGCGCACCCCGTGTCACTAGGCAGGAGGTGATCACCCGTGCCTCGAGTCGGTATCCCGCCGGACCCTGAAGCCGCGCTGATGAAGACGCTCTACGACGAGCACGCCGCGGTGTTGTGGCGCTACGCGCTGCGCCTGACCGGCGACCGGAGCCGCGCCGAAGACGTCGTGCAGGAGACGCTGCTGCGGGCCTGGCAACACCCGGAGGTCATCGGCGATGCCGAGCGGTCACCGCGGGCCTGGCTGTGCACCGTCGCGCGCAACCTGATCATCGATGAACGACGCAGCGCCGCGTTCCGCAACGTCGTCGGGGTGTTCGACGAATCGGACACACCCGAGCAACCCACCCGCGACGAGGTGGACACCGCCCTGGACCGGATGTTGATCGCCGACGCCATGACCCACTTATCGACGGACCACCAGGCCGTGATCGAGCGGGCCTACTACCGGGGCTGGACCACCGGACAAGTCGCCGAAGACCTTGGGATCGCCGAGGGCACGGTGAAATCACGCCTGCACTACGCGGTGCGCGCGCTGCGACTGGCTTTGCAGGAGATGGGGGTGACACGATGACCGCGTATTCGAGGCCTGACCACCCGTACGCGATGTGGGACGCCGCCTACGTGCTGGGTTCGCTGTCCGCCGCCGACCGTCGCGAGTTCGAGGACCACTTGACCGGCTGCCCGGCATGCCGGGACGCGGTCGCCGAGATCAGCGGCGTGCCAGCCCTGCTCTCCCAGCTTGAGCGCGCCACGATGGCCGATATCGCCGACGGCACCGTAGTAGCGCACCCGCCGGAGGAGCTGCTGCCGTCACTGCTGAGCACGGTGCGGCGACGACGCCGCCGGGCCCGCCTGATGTCCTGGGCAGCAACCAGTGCCGCGGCCGCTGTGTTGGGGATCGGTGTGCTGGTCGGCATCGACGGTCATCCTTCGCCGTCGTCCCAGCACGCGTCGTTGCCGATGACGCAGGTGGGCACCACCGCGTTGGCCTCGACGGTCGCGGTCAACCGCATGCCCTGGGGCAGCGTCATCGACTTGAGCTGCGTCTGCCTGGCCCCGGTGACCGCCCACCACGACACCTTGGCGCTGGTCGTCGTCGACCGTGACGGCACCCAGACCCGTCTGGCGACGTGGGTGGCCGAGCCTGGGCACACCGCCACACCGGCCGGCAGCATCTCGACACCAAGCGACCAAATCGCCTCGGTACAAGTGGTTTCCGCCGACAACGGCAAGGTGCTCCTAGAGCGCATCATGTGAACCAATACCGGTCGCGCCGAACTACGCCGTCGTCGACCACATCGTCATCCAACTGCCGGCGGCGCCAGTGCGACATATCTTCGGCGTCGACGGCGCAAACCTGCTACGGCGCGGCCTATGTCCGGATCGACATCGCCGGCACCGGCTGCAGGTCCGCCACTATCCCGATGCCGCGGTGCGCCTCCCGATCGGCGCCGGCGTGTCCCGGACCGTGGCGTCCATCCTCGATCGGACACTCAGTGCGCCAGCAGGTGTACCGCGCGTTCGAACACCCCGGGCAGCAGCGCACAGGCCGGCACCAGCGCCCGTCGGCTCGGCGGGATCGCGCCGGCCCGCACCAGTGCCCGGGTGAGCAGCCGATAGCGGCGGGTGATCGCCGGCCAGGCCCGCTCGTAGGCCGCCGGATCGTCGTCGACGATCGCGGCCACGGCGGCGGCCGCCTGCTTGACGGCCAGGCTGATGCCCTCCCCGGTCAGCGCGTCTTCGTAGCCGGCGGCGTCCCCGACCAGCAGTATCCGGCCGGCGACCCGCCGGGAAACCCGTTGCCGCATCGGGCCGCACCCGCGGGCCGGTCCGTGGTCGGCACCGTCGAGGCGGGCCGCCAGCTGCGGGAACCATTCGAGTTGTGGGCGATGCGGCGAGAGGATCGCCACCCCCACCAGATCCGGTTCCACCGGGGTCACATACGCCTCACCCCACCGGGACCAGTGCACCTCGACGAACTCCGACCAGGCCGGGATCCGGTAGTGCCACCGCACCCCGTAGCGCCGCGGCGTGCCGGCCACACACGCGATCCCGACGGTCCGGCGCACCGTGGAGTGCAGCCCATCGGCGGCTACCAGCCAGTTGCCGCGCACCCCGCCCGCCGTCACGCCTCGGGCGTCCTGGTCGATGACGCCGACTCGCTTGCGGACCCATTCGACGTCGTGCTGCTTGGCCTGATCGGCTAGTGCGGCGTGCAGGGTGGTGCGGCGCACGCCGCGGCCCGGCCCGTCGCGAAACGGTGCTTCGACCCGGCGCTGCTCGTCCAGGTAGGCGATACCCCGCAACGGCGTACCGGCCGGATCGACCGCCAGCGACGTCAGGGCGGCCACCCCGCCCGGCATCAGACCCTCACCGCAGGCCTTGTCGATCGGGTTCTCGCGCGGCTCGACGACGATCACCGAAAGCCCGTGCTGGCGTGCATATAACGCAGTGGCCAGGCCCGCTGGTCCGCCGCCGACGACCAGAAGGTCAGCATCGGTGGCGCTCACCGGTACCCCAGGGCGGCGTTCTCCACCCGGATACGCACCCGCAACACCGCCGCGTTGGCGAGGGTGAACCCGATCGCCGTCAGCCAAGCGGTGTGCACCAGCGGCAGCGCGAACCCCTCGACCACCACTGCCACATAGTTGGGATGGTGCAACCACCGATACGGTCCACGGCGGACCAGCGGAGCCTGCGGCATCACGATCACCAGCGTGTTCCAACGCCGGCCCAGGGTCGCGATGCACCACCACCGCAGCCCCTGGCTGGCCAGCACGGCGGCGAGCATGGGCCAGCCCAGCGCTGGGATGAAGGGCCGGTGCAGCAACCCCACCTCGACCACACAATTGAACAGCAGGGCCGCGTGGATGCTGACCATCACCGGATAGTGGCGGTGACCGAACTCCATGCCGCCGTGGGCGAATGCCCAGCGCGCGTTGCGGTCGGCCACCACCAGCTCGGCCAGACGCTCGGCGCCGACCGCCAGGATCAGCAGGTAGTACATGGCTACCAGCTCAGCAGCACGAGTTCGGCGGAGAACCCCGGCCCCATCGCGATCATCAGGCCGATCGAGCCCGGCGCCGGCGGGTCGGTTTCGGTGTCGTGCAAGATGTCCAGCACCGAGACCGAAGACAGGTTGCCGTGGTCGCGCAACGAGTTTCGGGTGCGGTCGAGCGCATCCGGGGGAAGATCCAGCACCTGTTCGACCGCGTCGATCACCTTCGGGCCGGCAGCGTGCACAATCCAGGTGGAGATGTCCTCGGTCACCAAGCCGTAGTCGGCCAGGAAGTCGCGGACGTCGTCACCGAGGTATTTCTCGACGACGGTGGCGATCTCGACGGACAACACGATACGAAAACCGTCGCTGCCGATGTTCCAGCCCAAGATCTCCTCGGTGTCGGGATAGGTCCGGCTCCGCGTCGCCAGCATCTTCGGCCCGGCCGGTGCCCGGCCGCTGCCCGTCGCGACGACGGCCGCGGCACCGTCGCCGAACAGGCTGGAGGCCACCAGGTTTCCGATCGAATGATCGGTGCGCTGCACCGTCAACGAACACAGCTCGACCGCCAGCAGCACCGCCACATCTTCGGGGAAGGCGCGCAGGTAGTCGTGCACTCGTGCCAGGCCCGCCGCGCCGGCGACACAGCCCAGACCGAACATCGGGATGCGTTTGACGTCGGCCCGGAGTCCCATCCGCGTCACCAGCCGCCCCTCCAGGGAGGGAACGGCCAGCCCGGTGACCGTGGTCGAGAACACCACGTCGACGTCGGAGGCGACCAGACCGGCCCGATCCAGGGCCGACTGCAACGCGCGTTCGCTCAGGTCGAGCGCGATGTCGAGGTAGGCGCCGTTGGCTTCGGTGAAGCCACTGAGCTTGGGGTAGCGCGACAGCGGCAGCGCCAGCTGACGTGTCGAGACGCCGCTGCTCGCGGTGAACCGCGCAAACTCCGGTCCGGCGAAATCGGACAGGGCCGCCATCACCTGGGCTTGGCTGCTTTGGTGGGGCGGGAATTCGACGGCCACAGCGGCCACGGTCGGGGTGTTGTTCATGTCGAGAGTCACGGTGCCGGCGGTGCTGCGGTTCAACGGTGCCGCGCGACACCTGTTGCGGCGACAGCGACTTGGCGGAACTTGTCGCTGAAAGGCGAGCGCAGACCCGGCCATCCGGCGGCTGCGCGCGTCCGGTGCCGGGTTTGAGCGGTGAACCGTACCGGCCCCCGATTCGTGTCACTGTTCGGTGGGGGTGCCAGCGGCACCTCTCGTCGACCATTTCGGCGGAAGGTTGCTGACGTGCTGCACCGGATCGCACTGCTGGCCCTCGCCGTTCCGCGACGCGTCCTCGCCGGGGCCGCCGTGGTGCTGATCGCCGCCGCGGTCTTCGGCATCCCGGTGGCCGACAAGCTGTCCGCGGGCGGCTTCCAAGACCCCACCTCCGAGTCGGCCCAGGCCACCCGGACCTTGACCGACCGGTTCGGCCAAAGCGACCAGCAGCTGCTGCTCCAGGTCAGTGCACCCGGTGGCGCCACCACCGAACCCGCCCGCACGGTCGGCACCGAAATCGCCGAGCAGCTGCAACGCTCGCCGTTCGTCTACAACGTCACCTCGCCGTGGGCCGGGCCGGCGTCGGCCACCTCCCGGCTGCTCAGCACCGACGGTGCTTCCGGGCTGATCGTGGCCAACCTCAAAGGCGGCGAGAACGACGCCCAGAAATATGCCCGCATCCTGGCCGATCAGCTCGCCCACGACCGCGACGGGGTCACGGTGCGCGCCGGCGGCGGCGCGATGGTGTACGCGCAGATCAACCACCAAAACGAACACGACCTGCTGCTGATGGAGTCGATCGCGATCCCGCTGAGTTTCGCAGTGCTGGTGTGGGTGTTCGGCGGCCTGCTGGCCGCGGCGCTGCCGATAGCGCTGGGTGGGCTGGCGATCGTCGGGGCGATGGCAGTGATGCGGTTGACCACGCTGGTCACCGACGTCTCGATCTTCGCCCTGAACCTCAGCACCGCGATGGGCCTGGCGCTGGCGATCGACTACACACTGCTGATCATCAGTCGCTACCGCGATGAGCTGGCCGACGGTGTTAGCCCGGATCGGGCTCTGATCGCGACCATGACCACCGCCGGTCGCACCGTGCTGTTCTCGGCATGCACGGTCGCGCTGTCGATGGCGGTCATGGTGCTGTTTCCGATGTACTTTCTGAAGTCGTTCGCCTACGCCGGGGTGGCGACGGTGACCTTCGTGGCGCTCGCGGCGATCGTGGTGACCCCGGCGGCGATCGCGATGCTGGGCCCGCGCCTGGACGCACTCGACGTGCGCCGGCCCGCCCGCCGGCTGTTGCGCCGGCCTGCGCCGCCCGTGCACCCGGTCAAGCTGGGGTTCTGGTACCGGTCAACGAAATTCGTGACACGACGCGCGGTGCCGATCGGCCTAACGGTGGTGACGGTCCTGGTGGCGGTCGGGTTGCCGTTCCTCGCGGTGAAATGGGGTTACCCCGATGACCGGGTGCTGCCGCGGTCGGCGTCGGCGCATCAGGTCGGTGACGCGCTACGCCATGAGTTCGCCGACGACTCCGACCGGGCGGTGCCGATCGTCGTTCCCGACCTGCACGGCGTGCCGGCCGACGAGCTCAGCCGCTACGCCGCGGCGCTGTCCCGGGTGCCCGACGTCTCGTCGGTGTCGGCTCCGACCGGCACCTTTGTCGGTGGTGTCCGGGTCGGTGAACCCGCTGCGGCCACCGGAATCGACCCGGACACCGCGTTTTTGACGGTCGCCAGCACCGCGCCGCTGTTCTCGCAGCGCTCTGACACCCAGCTCGACAACCTGCACCGGGTGCCCGCGCCGGGCGACCGGCCGGTGCAGCTGGCCGGGTTGGCGCAGATCAACCGCGACAGCGTGCGCGCGATCACCGACCGGCTGCCGGTGGTGCTGGGCCTGATCGCGGCGATCATGTTCACGCTGCTGTTCCTGCTCACCGGCAGCGTGGTGCTGCCGGTCAAGGCCCTGATCCTCAATGTGTTGTCGCTGGTTGCCGCGTTCGGTGCGCTGGTCTGGATATTTCAGGACGGGCATCTGTGGGCATTGGGGACAACGCCCACCGGGACGTTGGTGGCCAACATGCCGGTGTTGCTGTTCTGCATCGCGTTCGGGCTGTCGATGGACTACGAGGTGTTCCTGGTGTCCCGCATCCGGGAGTACTGGCTGGCGTCGGGGCGTACTCGCGCCGACAACGACGAGAGCGTGTCGCTGGGCGTGGCCCGGACCGCGCGGGTGATCACCGCCGCGGCACTGGTGATGTCGATCTCGTTCGCCGCGTTGATCGCTGCGCAGGTGTCGTTCATGCGGATGCTCGGCCTGGGCCTGACGCTGGCGGTGTTGGTGGATGCCACCCTGGTTCGGATGGTGTTGGTCCCGGCGTTCATGCATGTGATGGGCCGGTGGAACTGGTGGGCACCCGCGCCGCTGGCGTGGCTGGCCCGCCGGTTCGAGATCCGGGAAAGCAGTTCGACGGGGCGGCATCGTTGGCCCCGCCAGGCACCCGCACCAGCGTTTCCACCGGGGTGAGATCGCCGCCACCGGCGGCGCCTACGCTGACCGTCATGGCGAACGAGGAACAGCAGCAGGCGTGGGCTGCGCAGGGCATCGACTGGGTGGACAACGCGGCGATCTTCGATGCGGTACTGGCGCCGTTCGCTGACGCGGTGCTGCAGGCCGCCGATATCGGCGCCGGTGCGCGGGTGCTCGACATCGGTTGTGGCTCAGGGACGCTGCTGCAGCGTGCGGCGGCGCTCGGAGCGATCCCGTTCGGCGTCGACATCTCCGAGCCGATGGTGCAGGCCGCACGCCGTCGGGTGCCGACGGCCACGGTGTCGCTCGGTGACGCCCAGACCCTCGCCCTGCGGCCGGCCACCGGCGAGGCCTTCGACCGGGTCGTCTCGCGGTTCGGGGTGATGTTCTTCGACGACCCGGTGGCTGCGTTCGCCAACATCCGCGACGCAGCGGCGCCGGGCGCCCGGCTGGCGTTCGTGTGCTGGCGGGAAGGCGACAACCCGATGTTCACCGCGGGCGTCGACATCCTGGCCGATCGGCTTGAAACACCACCCGCCAAACCCGATCCCGACGCGCCTGGTCCGCTGGCCTTCGGCAACGCCGAGCGGGTGCGCGCCATTCTGGCCGGCGCCGGCTGGAGCGACGTCACGGTGACGGCCTTCGACGGGATCTGCGACTTCGGCATCGACGGCAGCGACGGCGTCGAGGAGCGCCTGAGCCTGATCCTGTCCAATTCCACCGGCCGCCAGGCCCGCGCCGAGCTGCCGGACCGACTCGGCACGGACGGCTGGGCCGCGGTCATCGAGGAGCTGCGTGACGAGCTGCGCCGTCACCGTGTCGACGGTGTGGTGAGGTTCCCGGGCCGCACCTGGGTGGTCACCGCGGTCAATCCAGGCTGAGCGCCGTCACGTCCCGCAGAACGTCCGATACCCACCGAACTCCGGTGGCGCCGGCGCGGCATAGTCCTGAAGGCCGTCGCGCTCCCGGCACGGCTCGGCGAGCACCTCCAACAGCTGCTGCACCGGGGCAAGATCCCCGCGCATCGCCACGGTCAGCGCCTGCTCCACCAGGTGGTTGCGCGGAATGTAGATCGGATTGACCCGGTCCATCGCCTCGACGTTGGGGCCCAACGCCCGCCAGCGGGTCAGCCAGTCACCAAAGACGTTGCCCGGCAACGACTCTTCACCGCGACCCGCGGCGCTCAGCGCCCGGAAGAACGAGGTGTAGTCGACGGCGTGCTCGCTCATCAGCGCCAGCGCCTGATCGATCACGCCGGCGGCCTCCATACTCTTGGACAGCCCGAACTTGGCCAGCATCCCAGCCGACCAGAATCCGTGATAGCGCGGCATGAACCCTTCCAGGATCTCCACCGCTACGTTGAGGGCCTGGTCTTCGTCGTCGTCGAACAGCGGCAACAGGGTCTCGGCGAACCGGGCCAGATTCCATTGCATGACCAGGGGTTGGTTGCCGTAGGCGTAGCGCCCGGCATGGTCGATGGAGCTGAACACGGTGGCCGGGTCGTAGGCCTCCATGAACGCACACGGCCCGTAGTCGATCGTCTCCCCGGAGATCGTGGTGTTGTCGGTGTTCATCACGCCGTGCACGAAGCCGACCAGCATCCACTGCGCCACCAGCGACGCCTGGGCCTCGGCCACTGCGGCAAACAATGCGATGTAAGGGTTTTCGGCCTGCGCGGCGGCCGGGTGATGCCGTGCGATGGCGTGATCGGCCAGCCGGCGCAGCAGGGTGAGATCGCCGGTGGCGCGGGCCTGCTGGGCGACGAGCTGAAACGTGCCCACCCGCAGGTGGCTGGCCGCGACCCGGGCCAGCACCGCGCCGGGCAGCAGTCCCTCGCGCTGCACCTGCCGGCCGGTGGCCACCACCGCCAGCGAGCGGGTGGTGGGGATGCCCAGGGCGTGCATGGCCTCGCTGATCAGGTACTCGCGCAGCATCGGGCCGACCACCGCCAGCCCGTCACCACCCCGGGCGAACGACGTGCGCCCGGAACCCTTGAGGGTCAGGTCGCGCTGGTGGCCGTTGCGGTCGGTGAGTTCGCCGAGCAACAGGGCCCGGCCGTCGCCGAGCAGGGGGACATAGTTGCCGAACTGGTGTCCGGCGTAGGCCTGCGCCACCGGAGTCGCGCCGTCGGGAACCGTCGTCCCGGTCAGCAGACCGAGACCGTCCGGGCCGCGTAGCCACTGCGGGTCCAGGCCCAGGTCGCTGGCGAGCGCCTCGTTGAGCACCAGCAGCTGCGGCTGCGGTGGGGTCTCGGCCTGCCAGCGCACCGAGAGCTCCGGAAAGTCGCGGGCGAAGTCGGCGGTCAGGTCCGGGAGCGGCATATCCGCCAGCCTACGGGTTTCGCGGCTGGTGCTGTCGTGGCCGCAATTGGCGGTCCGACGACGGCCTTCACCGTCCCATGCGCCACATCTGTACCCGGTGAGTTGGTATGTGTGATGTCGGAAATCGTCAAGGACTGAGCGCCACGGGGTGAATACCCGCGCGGGCGCCGCTGCGTTAACCTCCCGAATATGCCAGCGGAGACCGGCGCCCACGCCGACGCGGCGCGCGCCCGAGAGGCCGTGCTGGTGCGGCGCCTGCATACCTCCGTGGCCACCGACCGGGCCTTTGCGGCGACGCTGCACGACGCCTACCGGATGGCGCTGGCCGGCCGAAAGCGGTTGGACGCCATCGAGGCCGAGATCCGCGGTGTCCTGGCCGACCAGCGTGCGCTGGCGTTGGACACCCCGGCGGGCGCCCGCCAGTTCCAGCGGTTCCTGACCGCCAAGACCCGCGACATTCTCACCGTAATCACCGACGCCGCCGCCGACAGCGCGCAGAAGGCAGCCCTGCTGCGATCACTCGGCGGTGGGTATGCAGTCGACAAACCGCACCGACCGGAGATCCAGGCCGTCGACCACACCGTCAAACGGTCCCCCGCCTCCGGCGACGAGCGTCGGCAGAATCAGATCGACGCCTTCCGCGAGGTCTTTGGCCGCGATCCGGTGTCGACCTCCGACTGGACGACAGCCGCGGCACTGGACTCGCACACCTACGACCCGAAGTTCCAGGGTGTGGAGTCCGAGGTCCGCGTGGCCCGGATCGAGCCGGTGCCCGGGCAGGGAGTGGTGCGGGCGTCGCAGTGGATTGAGCAACCCTGGGTCAGAGGTGGCCGGAGCTCACGCGACGCCGGTAACGGCAGACGCCCCGACGCGCGCTTCGATCCCGAGGACACCAAGGTCACCACCTATATCGACTTCGACAACGGCATCGTCGTGATGCGCCAGAACCCGTCGGTCGAACTCCGCCCCGATGGCTCCTCGGTGCGGGTGAAATGCGGTGCGCCACAAGGCAGCGTCATGCAAGCTCCCGACGGGTCGGTACGGATCAAATACGATGCCGGCAACCCACTCGTCCCCAGCTTCACCACCGACCGAACCGGACCTCTCAACGACCACCGGTTGAGCGTCAACGGCGACTTGGTCTTCGCCCCGGGCTCGGGCGGCGTGCACGTCGACGGCACGCGCACCGATTACCCCTCGTTGGAGGTCTACCAAGACCTGCCCAACGGCGGCGCTCGGACGGTATTGATCGACCCCGCGCGGTCGGGAGGGAGCACCGGGCCGCTGTTCAATCTGCCCTTCCATCACGAGGTCGGGCTGGGTAGTTTCGTCTTCGACCAGTTCGACACCGAAGCAGCAACCGATTTCGGGCCGAGGTATTCGCCGCCGTCGGTACCGACATCGTCACCGTTCAACAAGAGCAACGGAGCGCTGCCATGACCACCAAGAGGAGCGAGAGCGACCTCGACGTGTGGCGCCGCGCCACCTGGCTGATACCGGTCGCCATCCAGCCGACCTTGGCGCTGCTGGCCGTCGTCACCTCGCTGCTGACGGACCGGCTGCTGGGCCCGGATCTGGGTTTCCGAGCGGTCGTCTTGATCGCCACGGCTATCACGACCGCAGTGTCGGCGGCGATCGGCGTAGCGCTGACGCCGTCGGCGTCGGTGCGCCGCCGGGCTTTCGGGTTCAGTCTTGTGGGGTCGGGGTTGGCGGTCTTGATCGGCGCGACCACCTACGCACTGTTCCTGATGTTGCCGTCGGATGCCGCGGTGCGATGACAACTCCGCAGAGCTCGCAGCGCTCGGCCCGCTATGGCCCGTACGGCTTCGTCGCCGCGGTGGTGACCATCGCGGTCGTCGAGACTGCGACGTGGGCGTGGTTTCCCTATTGGATCATCGAGCTGTTCTTCTTCGGCGTGGCAACAGTCATATTGGGGTCGGCGGGACTGTTCCTGCGCGAAATGCCAGGGGAACAAGGCGAAGTTGGCCGAGGAATCCTCATCGGCCTTCTCGCCACTCCCCTGACGGTCGCCCTGACCGTCATCCCGACGTTCGTGGTCACCCAGCTACTGCATCTGGCCTGAAGTCACCGGCGCGGCCCGGATCGTCGTACTTGCCGGTGAGCAGCTTCGACACGGTAGCCGGCTTCCAGTGCCGGCCGGTCGGAGTGCGCTGCCCCGCCGAGTTCAGCACCCGCGCGGTGGCCGCCTGGGTGACACCGCAGCCGTACACCAGCCAGCTCGCGTAGGACTTGAGCAGCCGCTTGCGCTGCGGCCACGGCACCGACGGTGGCGGCAGCACCGGGGGCAGCGAGTGTGCCGCTGTAGTACCGCGATCCGGCAGTCTCCGCACCGCCGGTGTGGCAGCGGTCTTGGCCAGCGCCAGCTCGATCTCACGGCTCAGACTCGTGACCCCGGCCGCCGCCAGCGCCGCACGGTCGAGCTCGTCGACGGCCTGGACCTCCAGCCGCAGCGCCTGGTCGATCTCGCTGATTCCGCCGTCGGTGGGCACCCGGAAAAGC
This sequence comes from Mycobacterium sp. NGS16, assembly GCF_059813225.1. Taxonomy (NCBI): domain Bacteria; kingdom Bacillati; phylum Actinomycetota; class Actinomycetes; order Mycobacteriales; family Mycobacteriaceae; genus Mycobacterium; species Mycobacterium sp. NGS16. The sequence goes on along the minus strand of NZ_JCALEE010000003.1, from coordinate 154,810 downwards.
TCCCGGTAAACCAGCAGGTTCAGGCCGTGGCGCTGCAGCACCAGGCTGAGCCGTCGCAAGTGCTGCTCGCGCAGGAAGTCCGGGCCCGGAAATGGCACCCAGATGTCGATCCGGCCGGCGATGGCGCGGCTCAGTGCGTCGACGACGGCCTCGACCTGGGTCAGGTCGTGTGCGCGGGCGGCCGCCCCGTCGTCGAATCCGAAGGTGTCGACGATGGTGTAGCCCCGCTCGCCGGCGTCGGTGGCCAGGTCGCCGCGGTGGGCCGCGGTGTCACGGTCTCCGAGCAGAATGACGGGTGTGGAGTGCGGCATCGATACCTCCCGATTTGTCAAGCCCCCGTGGGGAAGTGCTGGTGAAAGGAATGTATCGGCGGCCACCGACAAGTTCTGCCGGCCGGCTACCCGGGGGTAGCCGCTCACTCCTCCCGTTCCCCGGCGTTCCACTCGCGGGCGACGGCACGCAACTCGGTGCGCACCGCGGAGCGGCGGCGCTCCGGGCGGTGATGGCAGTGGCACATCCAGCAGCTGCACACGTTCGTTCCGGTGTAGACGAATTCCCGGTAGCAGCGCCCGATACGGCCGATCGACCAGCCGGGATCGGGCGCAGGCAGATCGCAGTCGAAACCACCGCAGGCATGTACAGCGCAAACGCGGACTTCACGGCGGGCGAGGCGGACGCGGTAGGGGCTGTGGGCATCGGTGCGGGACACAACGGTCTCCTCGGGCAGGGTAGCCCCCGCCGAGCCCACGGTTGGTCCGCGGGGCGGGGGCTACGGCATGAGCGGCAGACCGCCGGCCGGGAACAGCGCGTGCATGAGAAGGGATCGTACGAGGAGGGGAGTGCCCCATTGTCGGGAGGCAGCCCAAGTCACGAAGCCTCCTCGGGGAATTCGGGAGTCCGCTCCGACCGGCGGCGGCGTTCTTCGACAGCACGACGGTCACGAGTGTTGTGCGCCCGGTAGTAGGACGATGGCAGTGGGCATCCAGCCATTCCGTAATGCTTGTACTCTTCGCCCGGGTAATACTCTCGCGGAGGTTGCGGCTCCTCGATCCATCCCTTTTCGGCGCTCATCGCTGCCCCGGCGCCAACCGCCGCAGCACCTGCCGGAAGTAGCCAACTGGTGACGAATCCCGCAGCGCCGCAGACAGATCCGCCAATGCTTCATCGCCGCCGGCGCCCTGCCTTCGGGTCTACGGAAAGCCGCGATGGCTGTCGTCGAACCCATCGGGTGCGCCCTTGGCCAGGATCCGGTCCACCAGCTGGATCAGGCCGCGCGCCCGCAGGCCCGGCCAGCCGCCGAGCAGCAGCCGCCACTGCGCCGGCACCGCCGACGCCCCGTAAACCGCGCCGAGTAGCCCGCCGGCGATCGCGGCGACCGTGTCGGTGTCGCCGCCGCCGCGCACCGCGGCCTCCAACGCCAGCCGCAGCTGATCGGCGCGACACACTCCGGCGGCGGGATCCTCCTCGGGAACCGCGGTCCCGGTGATCGCCGACCACGCGCCCTGCAAGGCGGCGACCACCCACCCGTTGTTGGATGAAAAAGTGCTCGGGTCAGTGTTTTCCGCCTCGTCGAGACGCTCGCTCCACAGCGATCGAGGCTCGGCGCCGAGGTGCCCCAACCCGATCCGCACATCGAGCTGCCCGGTCAGCACGCCGTGGCGGATCGCGGTGCACCACAGCACGCACGCATCCCCGGCATCGGGGTCGTAGTGGGTGAGCTCGCTGACTGCGCGGGCGGCGGCGACCAGCCCGGCCTCGTCATCGAGGTAGGCCAACGCCACCGGCGCGGTACGCATCAGCGAGCCGTTGCCGGCGCTGCGGCCGGTGTGCTCGTGCAGCGCCACGGACTCCTGCCACGCGCTTCGTGCACCGATGCCGCGCCGCGCCGCCGCCGAGAGCACCGAGCGGGTCTGCACGCCGACGTCTTTGGCGGTCGTCGACCACTCATGCCAGCGCCGGACCACGACATCCAGCGCCGCCTCGTCGCGCAGGTCGGCGCCGGTGGCGGCGACCTCGGCGATCGCAATGGCCATGGCGGTGTCATCGGTCCACTCACCGGGCCGAAACGGGCCGAGCCCGCCGCCGATCATGCCGACCGGCTCGCCCGGACCGCGCGGGGGATCGAATTCGTAGCCAGCGCCCAGGGCATCCCCGGCGGCGGTGCCCAGCAGTGCCCCGCAGGCTCGATCACGCTGTGCAGCAGTAAAGTCCATGGCAATCCCCTTTCGCCTGCGTCAGGGTATCGGCGACCACCGACAGCGTCGGGCCGCTCGACGTCGCCGACGGGCTTTGTCGGCAGCCGTCGCTAAGTTCACCGATATGGACGAACCACCCCTAGATTGGCCCGGCGTGCTGGAACCTTCGCTTTTGCCGAAGGATGCCATCACGGCCGGGCATCGACTGGCCGATGCGGCCGAAGCCGGCGACTGGCCGGCGCTGTTCGATCTGTTAGATGCCACACCGGCGCTCAGCGTCAACCAGGGGCGGCCAGGTGGTCCGGAGTGGCTTACCCCGTTACACCAGGCTGCCCGCCACGGTGCACCGGCGAAAACCATTGCGGCGCTGCTTGATCGCGGCGCACTGCGCTCTCTGCGCGACGCCCGGGGATTCACGGCAAGCGACATCGCCGACGACGCCGGGCACCCGCCGGCGCTGAGTTCCCAACTGGCCCCGCCGCAGTCGCCGCTGTCGGCCGAGCGGATCCGTCGCCTCGATGCCAACCTGGAGTGGGCAATCGACGGTCTCCTCCGCACCGCACAACTCTTCGAGGGCTGCAGCGACCACGACCTGCGCACCATGCTGCGCTATCCCCCGGTGGCGGTGCTGCACGAGGCGCCCGGCCGGTCGGTGCGCTTTGTGATCCCGGGGCTACCCGGCGGAATCCGGGTCACGCTGCGGTGCGGCTACCTGGAGGCCGTGAGCGGAGTCCGGCCCAACGACCAGACGCAGGTGATCACCCATCGGGGCGTGGTGCTGACCACCGAAGGCCGCACCTGAGGGTCGCGTAACGTGACTGCCATGGCTTTCCGACTCGCCGACACACCCGACCAGCACGGCCGCACCTTCGTGGTGACCGGCGCCAACGGCGGACTGGGCGAGGTCGTCACCCGCACCCTGGCCGCCAAGGGCGCCACCGTGGTGATGGCCTGCCGCAACACCGCCAAGGCCCAGCAGATCGCCGACGGCATCACCGGCGACGTCACGGTGGCGGCGCTGGACCTGGGCAGCCTGGCCTCGGTGCGCGACTTCGCCGCCCAGCAGGGCAGCTTCGATGTGCTGGTCAACAACGCCGGGATCATGAACATCCCGATGCGCCGCACCGTCGACGGCTTCGAGATGCAGTTCGGCGTCAACCACCTCGGCCACTTCGCGCTGACCGGCCTGCTGCTGGACCGGATCGGCGACCGGGTGGTGACGGTGTCGAGCATCGCGCACAAGCAGACCCCGAAATTCTGGATCGACGACCTCAACTACTCCCACCGCTTCTATCAGCGCAACCTGGCCTACGCCCAGTCCAAGCTGGCCAACCTGATGTTCGCCCGCGAACTGCAGCGCCGGCTGATCGCCGCCGGCTCGCCGCTGCGCTCCTACGCCGTGCACCCGGGTGTGTCGGACACCGAGCTGTTCGACAACGACAAGACGCTGCCCGGTCTGGTCACCAAGTACAGCCTGGCGCTGATCGGCCAGGCCCCCGAGCGGGCCGCCGAATCGATCGTGCTGGCCGCCACCGTCCCCGACGCCGACCCGGACACCTACTGGGGGCCGACCAAGCTCAACCAGGCCCGCGGCCCGGTCGGGGCGTGCCCGTCGAGCAAGCTGTCGCGCGACCAGCGGCTGTGGCGTCGGCTGTGGGAGGAATCGGAGCAGATGACCGGGGTCCACTACCCGCTCTGACCCGGCCTCGGGGATACGGGGTTGCGCCCGCCTTTGCGCGACAACTGACGTTATGTCGGGTACCGCCCGGCGGCATGGCATCAGGCGGGTCAACGCGACCCGATTTGTCGCTACAAGCCGGGCACACACCACACCCCCGTCCACCGGTGACAGCTGTGGCAGACGGGACTCAGACCCGGTGACGCGGCGACCGGGCGCGCAGCAAATTAGCCCCGCACCCCAGCTCACCGGTTAAGTTGTGGCGAGCCGCAATCGACGGCACCAGATGAACCGAAAGTGATCATGCGAGTTGAGGGACGCGAGGTCGCCGTCACCGGCAACCTGCTGCAGCCGCTGACCCGACGCACCAACGACATCCTGCGTCTGGCGCTGGCGACCCTGTTCCTCGCGACCGTCATCACCAGCTCCCTGGTCACCCGCTACGAGTGGGTATCGCTGGAACGCTCGGTCTCCCAGATCGTCGGGGTGCTCTCCCCCACCCACGCCAACCAGGTCTACCTGGCCTACGGCATCGCGATCGTGGTGCTGCCGTTTGCAATCCTGATCGGCCTGGTGGTCTCCCGGCAATGGAAACTGCTCGGCGCCTACGCGGTCGCCGGGCTGCTCGCGGTGGCGTCGCTGTCGATCCGCAGTAACGGATTGGCCGCGCCGCGCTGGCACTTCGACCTGTCCGAACGGCTGGCCACCACGCTGGCCCAGTTCCTCGACGACCCGCGGTGGATCGCCATGCTGGCCGCGATGCTCACCGTCTCCGGGCCGTGGCTACCGGCCCGCTGGCGCCGTTGGTGGTGGGCGCTGCTGTTGGCGTTCGTGCCGATCCATCTGGTGGTCAGCGCCATTGTGCCGGCTCGCTCGCTGCTCGGCCTGGCCGTCGGCTGGTTCGTCGGCGCCCTGGTGATCCTGATCGTCGGCACCCCCGCCCTGGAGGTGCCGCTGGACGGCACCGTGCGCACCCTGGCCCGCCGCGGCTGCACCATCACCGAGCTCACCGTGGTCCGCCCAGCCGGCCGCGGCCCGCTGGTGCTGTCCACCGTCGGCAGACACCCGGCGATCATCGAGCTGTACGGACCGAACCAGCGCAGCGGCGGCGCACTGCGTCAGCTCTGGCGCAAACTGCGGCTGCGCACCACCGAGACGGCGCCGCTGCACGCCTCGCTGCACCGCGCCGTCGAGCATCGCGCGCTGATGGCGATCGCCATCGCCGAGTCCGGCGTCGCCAACACCGACACCGTCGCGGTGGCCTCACTGGACCGGGGCTGGACGCTGTACGCGCACACCCCGCCGCGCGGCGTGCCGATCGCCGAATGCGCCGCCAGCACGCCGGTGGGCAAACCGTGGGAGGCGTTGCGGCGGCTGCATGACCAGCAGATCTCCCACGGCGATCTGCGCGCCAAGGAGATGACGGTCGACGGCGACCGGGTGCTGTTCGGCGGGTTCGGCAACGCCGAGTACGGCGCCACCGACACCCAGCTGCAGTCCGATATCGCCCAGTTGCTGGTGACGACGTCCTCGTTGTACGACGCGTCGGCGGCGGTGGCCGCGGCCATCGAGCATTTCGGCCGCACCGCGGTGTTGGCCGCCTCCCGCCGCCTCACCAAATCGGCGGTGCCGTCGCGGCTCCGCAAGGCGGTGCCCGACGTCGGCGCAGTGATCGCGGCCGCCCGCGAAGAGGTCAAGCGGCAGACCAACACCGACGAGATCCACACCAAGACCATCACCCGGTTCACCCGCAGCCAGCTCATCCAGTTGGTGCTGCTGGTCGGACTGGTCTACGTCGCCTATCCGTTCATCAGCCAAGTGCCGACGTTCTTTTCCCAACTGCGGCACGCGAACTGGTCGTGGGCGTTGCTGGGGCTGATCGTGTCGTCGCTGACCTATGTCGGTGCCGCCGGTGCCTTGTGGGCCTGCGTCAACGGCTTGGTGAGCTTCCGCAATCTGGCGATCATGCAGGTGGCCAACACGTTCGCCGCCACCACCACCCCGGCCGGTGTGGGCGGATTGGCGTTGAGCACCCGGTTTTTGGTCAAGGGCGGGCTGAGCACACTGCGGGCCACCGCGGCGGTCGCGTTGCAGCAGTCGGTGCAGGTGATCGTGCACGTGATCCTGCTGATCGTCTTCACCACCGCCGCGGGCGCCCGAGCGGATCTGTCGCATTTCGTGCCCAGTGCCACCATGCTGTATCTGATCGCCGGTGTGGCGCTGGGCGTGGCGGGCATCTTCTTGCTGGTACCCAACCTGCGCCGGTGGTTGACGACGGCGCTGCGCCCCCGGCTCACCGAGGTCACCGGCGACCTGGTGGAGCTGGCCCGCGAACCCAAACGGCTGGCATTGATCGTGCTGGGCGCGGCCGGCACCACTCTCGGTGCGGCACTGGCCCTGTGGGCCAGCGTGGAGGCCTTCGGCGGCAACACCTCGTTCGTCACCGTGACGGTGGTGACGATGGTCGGCGGCACACTGGCCTCGGCCGCCCCGACGCCCGGCGGGGTCGGCGCGGTGGAGGCCGCCCTGATCGGTGGCTTGGCCGCGTTCGGTGTCCCCGCCGCGCTGGCGGTCCCGTCGGTGCTGCTGTATCGGGTGTTGACCTGCTGGCTGCCGGTGTTCGTCGGCTGGCCGGTGATGCGTTGGCTCACCGAGAACGAGATGATCTAGGCGCCGCCCGCACCCGCGGCCGCATACACCCGGCTGACCTCCGGCTCGGCGTAGCCTGCCCCGATCACCGCAGCGCGCACCGCGTCGCCGACTTTCAGCGTCAGCTCGGCCGGCACCAGCGCGATCACGCACCCGCCGAAGCCGCCGCCGGTCATCCGGGCACCCAACGCCCCGGCGGCCAGTGCAGCATCGACGATCAGATCGAGATGCGCGGTGGTGATCTCGAAGTCGTCGCGCATCGAGGCGTGCGACGCGGTGAGCAGCCGCCCGGCGGCGACGAAATCTGAATCCGAGAGCGCCGCAACGAAATCCAGCACCCGGTCGTTCTCGGTCAGCACGTGGCGGGCCCGGCGCACATCGACCGGGTCGCCGATGGCGTCGAGCACCTCGACGCCGCGGTGCTGCACCTCGCGCAACGATGCCACGCCCAGTGCGGCGGCGGCCCGCTCGCAAGATGCTCGCCGCGCGGCGTACTCCCCGTCGACGTGGCCGTGGCGCTGACCGGAGTCGAACAACAGCAGCGCCACCCCGCAGGCATCGGGGTCAAACGGCACCGGGTGCACCGCCACATCACGGAAGTCGATCAGCAGCGCGGTGCCAACCTCCCCGAACAGCGACGAGAGCTGGTCGAGCAAACCCGTTGGGGCGCCGACGTAGTCGTTCTCGGCGCGCTGCCCGAGACGGGCCTGCTCAAACCGGTTGAGCTGTGCCCCGGACGCCAGCGCACCGAGTACCGCGCATTCCAGGGCCGCCGACGACGACAGACCCGAGCCGATCGGTACGTCGCTGCTGATCGACATGGTGCCTCCCGGCACCGGGAAACCGTTGCCGCGCAATGCCCAGACCACCCCGGCGACATAGGCGGCCCAGCCGGTGACCCCGCCGGGCGCGGTGTCCAGCGGGATACGCACGGCGGCGTCGGCGCGATCGGACCGCACGGTGAGGATGTCGACCTCGGCTGGGGTGAAGGTGACCGTAGTGCGCTGCGGCAGCGCGATCGGCAGCGCGAAACCCCCGTTGTAGTCGGTGTGCTCGCCGATCAGGTTGACCCGGCCCGGCGCGGAGTAGGTGATCACAGCTCACGCAGCCTGGCCGCGACGGACTCGGGGGTGACGTCGGCGATGAACGCGTCCATCGCCGACTCCGAGGCCGCCAGATATTTCAGCTTGGTGGCACTGCGCCGAATCGACATCAACTCGACGTGGAAATACCCCTCGCTCTGCGCCCCATCGATGCGGTATTGGTGCAGGGCGGCCATATAGGGCAGCGGCGCGTCATAAATGCGGTCGAAGCGGCCCAACAGATTTCGGTAGAGCACCGCGAAGTCGTCCAGCTCCGCCTCGGTCAGCTCGGTCAGGTTGTGCACCCGCCGATTCGGATACAGATGCACCTCCACCGGCCAGCGCGCCGCGAACGGCACGAACGCGGTGAACAGCTCGGTGCGCGCCACCACCCGGGCACCGTCAGCCAATTCGGCGGCCAGCAGATCGGCGAACAGATTGCTGCCGTGGTTGTTTCGATGACCGCGGGCCTGATCCAGCATCGTGGCGGTGCGCGGGGTCAGATACGGATAGCCGTAGATCTGGCCGTGCGGGTGGGCCAGCGTCACCCCGATCTCTTCGCCGCGGTTCTCGAAGCAGAACACCTGCTCAACGCCGGGCTGCGCCAACAGGTCGGCGGTGCGGTGCCGCCAGGCCTGCACCACCAGCCGGGCGTGTGCGGCCGGCAGGTCGGCGAACGAACCGGTGTGATCGGCCGAGAAGCAGATCACCTCGCAGCGGCCGATGCCGGGCTTGGACACAAAGTCGGCGCCGATTCCGGCACTGTGCGCCGGCGTCGCAAGACTCGGCCCCGTCCCGGCCAGGCTGGGGAAGCGGTTCTCAAAGACCACCACGTCGTAGTCGGGCGCGGGCACCTCGCTGGTCAGCCCGGTCGGTCCGGGACACAGCGGACACGCCTCGGCGGGCGGGTGATAGGTGCGGTCCTGGCGCTGCGCGGCGATGATCACCCACTGGCCGGTGGTGCGGTCGAACCGCAGATCAGAAGGTTGGGAGTCGCGTGGTGGCAGCGGCCGGCGGTCCGGCACCGGCGCCGGGGTGTGGCCGGGCAGCGAGAAGAACAACAGGTCGCGGCCGTCGGCGAGCGTCCAGCGCGTCGGGTGGCTCACGCGACCAGCCGCGGATGCAGCCGCTGCGGGGCGATCTCGACGCCGGCCGCCAGATCATCGGCGAGGGTGGTGGCGAACCCCAACAGGCCGGCGAGATCGATCCCGTAGGGCGCCGGGGTGGGCACCGCCGCCAGGTGCTCGGCGCCGCGGCGCAGCAGGCTGACCGCGCCGACGACGTTGCCGCGCTGCACGTGGGTGACCCCGACGGCCAGCTGCGCCAGGCCCTGCCACAGATCACGTTCGGCGTCGGGCCGGTGCTTCCAGGCGGCTTCGAGCACCTCGTGGGCGTTGAACGCCAGACCGTCGTCGAGCAACAGCTGCGCGTAGGCCAGCGTCTGCGCCGGCGGCAGGTCGAGATCGTCGGGAACGCCTTCGACCCCACCCTTGCTGCCGCGCGGCAGCGGCCGGCCCAGCCGATCCCGCGGGCGGGCGTTGCGGGGGCGGCCGGCGTCGTCACGGTCGCGGGTTGTCACCCGTCCATCATCGCAAGTGGGTCAGGCGGCCGGTTTGGCGGCGATCACCTCGATGGCGGCCATGTTGTTGCGGTGCCGGCGGAACGTCGCGCGCATGTTGAGCACCCGGGTCCGCGCGTCGGCGTCGCGCAGCACGTTGAACACGAAGCGCGCCGCCCCGAACAGGCCCTCGTCGGCGATCAGCCGGTGCGGTTCGAGCAGCGCCATCGGCGCATAGGAGATCTTCTCCACCTCAAAGCCGGCCTCGGTGAGCAGCTCCGCCCATTCCGCGGCGGTCAGCGGGCGGGCGTTGACCTTGATGGAGCGGGCCAGCGCGGTGCGGACCTCGTCCTTGACGGCCTCCGGCACGTCGACGGGCTGCAGCACCATTTCGTGGATGGCGTAGCGACCACCCGGGCGCAGCACCCGGAAGGCTTCGCGCATGATCTCGGACTTGTGCGCGTTGGTCTGCATGGTCAGCATCGCCTCACCGATGACGACGTCGGCGCTGGCGGCGTCCAGGCCGGTCTCCGACGCCTCACCGGTGACGACCTTGCCCTTGTCGCCGACCACCGACCGGACCACGCTGGCGGCGTTCGGGTCGGCCTCGACGCCGGTGTAGGTGCCGGGCGTGCGCGCCAGGATCTCTTTTGCGGTGCGCCCCATACCGGGCGCCAGTTCGACGACGTCGGCACCGGACAGTTGCGCATCGGCGAGCATCCGGTGGGTCAACCCGAGACCGCCGGGCCGCAGCACCCGTTTGCCGAGCCGCGCGAACAACCAGTGGCCGGGGAGATCAGCGGTTTTGCGGTCGGGCATCGGAAGCGTCATGCGACGAAGGTTAGCCTTACCAGGGTTGAACCGCTAGAGGACTTTAGACCCTAGATTTCCGTTAAATCGGTGCCCGGTGTGGTGCGGCGAGCTGGGACTGACTCCTGGCGGAATAGCCCCGAGACCGCCGCTGTTGGTGTCGGCATGCCGAGACCCTTGACCGAAACCGAACGTCAGCAATTCCTGGCCGACAAGCATGTCGCGGTGCTGTCCGTCGACGCCACCAACGGCCGGCCCCCGGCCAGCGTCCCGATCTGGTACGACTACACCCCCGGCGGCGACATCCTGGTCAACACCGGCGCCGGCAGCCGCAAGGCCAAGCTCATCGAGCAGGCCGGGGCGGTAACCCTGGTGGTGCAGCGCGAAGATCTGCCCTATCAGTACGTGGTCGTTGAGGGCACCGTCGTGGAGACGGCCAACCCGGCGCCGCTGGAACCCCGGGAAGCCATCGCCATCCGCTATCTCGGCGAGGAGGGCGGTCGGGCATTCGCCGCGAAGATGGACGGCGCCTCCAGCGTGCTGTTCACCATCCGGCCCGACCGCTGGTTGAGCGCCGACTTCTCCGACGAGCTCTAAACGCAATCAGGCCCCTCCGAAAAGGGGCCTGACCGGGGTGGCAGGTGCAGGATTCGAACCTGCGTAGGCTTGCGCCGACGGATTTACAGTCCGCTCCCATTGGCCGCTCGGGCAACCTGCCGTATCGCGCCTAGCAGACTACAACGAAGATGTACCCCGAACACAAACGGGCCAGCACCTGCCGAATGGCATGGAGAAAGGACGTCTCGTGGCCGACTCATCGTTCGACATCGTCAGCAAGGTCGACCGCCAGGAGGTCGACAACGCCTTGAACCAGGCCGCCAAGGAGCTGGCCACCCGGTTCGACTTCCGCGGCACCGACACCACCATCGCCTGGAAGGGCGAGGAGACCATCGAGCTGGTCAGCTCCACCGAGGAGCGCGTCAAGGCCGCCGTCGACGTGTTCAAGGAGAAGCTGATCCGCCGGGACATCTCGATGAAGGCGTTCGACGCCGGTGAGCCGCAGGCCTCCGGCAAGACCTACAAGGTCAGCGGCAGCCTCAAGCAGGGCATCGACGGCGAGCACGCCAAGAAGATCAACAAGCTGATCCGCGACGAGGGACCCAAGGGCGTCAAGACCCAGGTCCAAGGTGACGAGATCCGGGTGTCGTCGAAGAAGCGCGACGACCTGCAGGCCGTCATCTCGCTGCTCAAGGGCGCCGACCTCGACGTGGCGCTGCAGTTCGTCAACTACCGGTAGCGCAAACCCTGGCCCGCCGAGCCGGGCGGTGCCTAGGCTGGGGGGCGTGACCACCGAAGATGTCGTCGACGTCGTGATCATCGGAGCGGGCATCTCCGGTATCGGCGCGGCCTACCGCATCAGCGAACGCAACCCCGGCACCCGCTACGTCATCCTGGAGCGGCGTGAGCGCATCGGCGGCACCTGGGACCTGTTCCGCTACCCGGGTGTGCGCTCGGACAGCAGCATCTTCACGCTGTGCCTGCCGTATGAGCCGTGGACGGGGCGCGCACGGGTGGCCGACGGTGACGAGATCCGCGGGTACTTGACCGACGCCGCGCGCAAGTACGGCATCGACTCCCACATCCGGTTCAACAGCCACGTCGTCGCCGCCGACTGGGATTCGTCGACCGACACCTGGACGGTGACGGCCGACCAGGGCGGGACGCAACGGGTGTACCGCGGCCGGTTCGTGTTCTTCGGGTCCGGTTACTACAACTACGACGACGGCTACACGCCGGACTTCCCGGGCGTGCAGTCGTTCACCGGCACGGTGGTGCACCCCCAGCACTGGCCCGAGGACCTGGACTACACGGGCAAGAAGATGGTGGTGATCGGTAGCGGCGCCACGGCGATGTCACTGGTCCCGGCGCTGGCCGAGCGCGCCGGCCACGTGACCCTGCTGCAACGCACCCCCACGTATTTGATCTCGGCGTCCAAATACAGTCGTTTCGTCGACGCCGTCGCGAAACTGTTGCCGCGCAAGGCGGCTCACCCGATCATCCGGTTCACCATGGCCCTGTTCGAGGGCCTGGTGTGGTTCCTGGCCCGCAAGACGCCGCCGGTGTTGAAGTGGATGCTGCGCCGGACGGCCGTGCAGAACCTGCCGCCGGGTTACGACGTCGACACCCACTTCAAGCCGCCGTATCAGCCGTGGGACCAGCGGCTGTGCCTGATCCCCGACGCCGACCTGTATGCCGAGATCAGCGCCGGGCGCGTTGAGATGGTCACCGACCGGATCGACCATTTCGACGCCGACGGGATCACGCTGCAGTCCGGCGCGCACCTGGATGCCGACATCATCGTGACCGCCACCGGCCTGCAGCTGCAAGCACTCGGCGGGGCGCGGATCAGCCTGGACGGCAACGAGATCAAGCCGACCGACCGCTTCGTCTACAAGGCGCACATGCTCGAAGGCGTGCCCAACCTGTTCTGGTGCGTCGGCTACACCAACGCCTCCTGGACACTGCGCGCCGACATGACGGCCCGGGCCACCGCAAAACTGATGGCGCACATGGCGGCTCGCGGGTACACCCACGCTTACCCGCATCGCGGAGACGAGCCGCTCACCGAGAAACCGGCCTGGGATATTCAGGCCGGCTATGTGCTGCGGGCGCTGCACGCACTGCCGAAATCGGGCACCAAGCGGCCCTGGAACGTGCGGCAGAACTACTTCGCCGACGCGCTGGACTACCGCTTCGACCGGATCGAGGAGGCGATGGTGTTCGGGCGAGCCGGCGAAAGCGTGCCGCTGGCCGGCTAGGCCGGGGTAACTTCGCTGCATGCCAGCTGCTACTCGCACACCCAGGGTCGTCGTGCTCGGCGGCGGATCGTTCGGGACCACGGTGGCGTCCATCTGTTCGCGGCGCGCGCCGACGCTGCAGTGGGTGCGCTCGGAATCCACCGCTGCCGACATCAACGACAACCACCGCAACAGCCGCTATCTCGGCAATGAGGTCGTGCTGTCCGAGACCTTACGCGCCACCACCGATTTCGCCGAGGCCGCCCACAGCGCCGACGTCGTCGTCATGGCGGTGCCGTCGCACGGGTTCCGCGGCGTGCTGACCGAGCTCGCGGGCGAGCTGCGACCGTGGGTGCCGGTGGTCTCGTTGGTCAAGGGCTTGGAGCAGGGCACCAACATGCGGATGTCGCAGATCGTCGACGAGGTGCTGCCCGGGCATCCGGCGGGCATTCTGGCCGGGCCGAACATCGCCCGCGAGATCGCCGAGGGCTACGCGGCCGCGGCGGTGCTGGCGATGCCCGATCAGCATCTGGCGGCCCAGCTGGCATTGCTCTTCCGCACCAAGCGGTTCCGGGTCTACACCAGCGACGACGTGACCGGGGTCGAGATGGCCGGGGCGTTGAAGAACGTCTATGCGATCGCGGTGGGGATGGGCTACTCGCTGGGGATCGGCGAGAACACCCGGGCCATGGTGATGGCACGGTCGGTGCGGGAGATGTCCAAGCTCGGCGAAGCGATGGGCGGGGCCCGCGACACCTTCGCCGGCTTGGCCGGCATGGGCGATCTGATCGTCACCTGCACCAGCCAGCGCAGCCGCAACCGGTATGTCGGCGAACAGCTGGGCACCGGCAAGCCGATCGACGAGATCATCGCGTCGATGAACCAGGTCGCCGAGGGGGTGCGGGCCGCCAGCGTGATCATGAAGTTCGCTGCGCAGTACGGGCTGAACATGCCGATCGCCCGCGAGGTCGACGGCGTGATCAACCACGGCTCGACCGTCGAGCAGGCCTACCGCGGGCTGATCGCCGAGGCGCCCGGGCACGAGGTGGAGGGCACCGGGTTCTGAGGTTCTGGCCGAGAGCCACTGCCGTCCCCGTCACAGGAGTCACTTGCGCACCTCCGGAGAAGGGGTGTGATGAGTTCGAATCGGATAGCGCGGGTGATATCACCAGTCCAGCAGACCGCTCGGCGGGCGGTCAGCGAGCTTCTGGACGATCCAGTGGTTCATCGACACGTTCTGGTCGACGGCCTCGACGGCAAGCCGGGCGTGCAGCGACGGTGAGGTCCGGACCAGGAACGTGCCACTGAACTTCCGTTCGGTGATCGGCTCGGGCACACCTTCCCCCTCCCGCTCGGCCAACACCTCGTCGACGGCCGCCTCGACACCGGCGACGGCTTCCCGCATGGACGGCGCCCAGTGCGTCAGCCAGGGCATTTCGATGCAGCGGCCGACGTACTCGTCGTACTCGCGCGACCATTCGGCCCGGTACGTGTAGTGGTTCATGGCCGGCAGTAGCGCATGCGCTATCCGATTCGACAAGACGTCTATCCCCAGGCGAAGGTGCGGAAGTGACCGGTGGGACGCCAGGGACGGCAGGGACGGCCCGAAGGCAGCGGCTGGGGAGAACTACCCCCGGGCCATCTCCTCCAGCCGGCGGATCCGGTCGGCCATCGGCGGGTGGGTGGAGAACAGCTGCCCGACCTTCTCGCCCGCCCGGAACGGGTTGGCGATCATCAGGTGCGACTGGCTCGCCAATTCCGGCTCGGGCGGCAGCGGGGCGGCCTGCACCCCGTCGGAGATCTTGCGCAGCGCCGACGCCAGCGCCAGCGGGTCACCGGTGAGCACAGCGCCGGACTGGTCGGCCTGATACTCCCGCGACCGCGACACGGCCAGCCGCACCACCGAGGCCGCCAGCGGCCCCACCAACGCGACCAGCAGCATCGCCAACGGGTTGCCGTCGCGGCGGTTGCCCATGAACATCGCCATGTTGGCCAGCCCGGTGATCACCGACGCCAGGGCACCGGCCACGCAGGAGATCAGGATGTCGCGGTTGTAGACGTGGGACAGCTCGTGGCCCAAAACCGCGCGCAGCTCGCGCTCGTTGAGCAGCCGCAGGATTCCGCTGGTGCAACACACCGCGGCGTGGCGCGGGTTGCGGCCGGTGGCAAATGCGTTGGGGGCGTTGGTGTCGCTGACGTACAACCGGGGCATCGGCTGATGCGCCGCGGTGGCCAGCTCGCGCACGATCCGGTAGATCTCCGGCGCCTGGACCTCGGTGACCGGCTGGGCGCGCATCGCCCTCAGCGCCAGCTTGTCGCTGTTGAAGTAGGTGTAGGCGTTCATCGCCACGGCGAACAACACCGCCACCCACATCATCCCGGGTCCGAAGGCCCGACCGACCAGGACGATCAGCCCCGACATGAGGAGCAGCAGCAAGAACGTCTTCGCCGTGTTCTGATGCGGGTGCCAGGTCATCGACTCCTCCTTAAAGGACCTTGAAGAACCTCGGTCTTGCTCATTAAACGCCGCGGGCACAACGCGGGTTCCGCACTGTGCTCAGCCGTGGCGGTTGACGGTGTAGTCGACCAGGCCGGCCAGCGCCGCACGGCCGACGCAGTCGGGCAGCGCGGCCAGCTCGGCGCGCGCCTGCGCGGCGTAGTCGGCCACCGTCTCCTTGGCCCTCGCCATGCCCGGCGATGCGCGCAGCAGCGCCAACGCCTCGGCCAGCACCGCGTCCTCGGTGACCGGGCCGGCCAGCAGCGTACGCAGCCGCTCGGCGTCCGGGCCGTTGTCCTGCAGCGCGTAGAGCACCGGCAGGGTGTGCACCCCTTCGCGCAGATCGGTGCCGGGCAGCTTGCCGGACTCGTCGGGGTCGGAATCGATGTCGATGATGTCGTCGGAGATCTGGAACGCGGTGCCCACGATGCCGCCGAGACGGGCCAGCCGCTCGATCTGATCGTCGTCGGCGCCGGAGAACGTCGCCCCGAACCGGCCCGATGCCGAGATCAGACAGGCCGTCTTCTCGTAGACCACCTTGAGGTAGTGCTCGATCGCGTCCGCCCCCTCGGCGGCGCCGCGGGTCTCGCGCATCTGGCCGGTCACCAGCTGGGCGAAGGTCTCGGCGATGATCCGCACCGCCTCCGGACCCAGCCGTGACACCAGCCGCGACGCCGTCGCGAACAGATAGTCACCGGCCAGGATCGCGATGTTGTTGCCCCACCGCGCGTTGGCGCTGGGCGCCCCGCGGCGGATCTGCGCCTCGTCCATCACGTCGTCGTGATACAGCGTGGCCAGGTGCACCAGCTCGATCACCGCGCCGGCCACGGTCACCTGCCAGGCGTCCGGCTCCGGTCCGAGCTGGGCCGAGAGCACGGTGAACAGCGGACGGAAACGCTTGCCCCCGGCGTCGAACAGGTGGGTGACGGCTTCGGTCATCAGCGCGTCGCCGCCGCGCAACTCGGTGTCCATCAGCTCTTCGATGCGCGCCACCCCGTCGCGGACGTTGCCCGCGAACGCCGGGTCGCCCAAGCCCCCGAAATCCAGCCCCGCCACCACACTCGCCGGTGTCCTCACGGCTCCAACATACTGGTCAGTGTGAAGTCCAGCGCTGAGATGGTGGCCGAGGTGGTGGTAGTCGGCGCCGGACCGGCCGGATCGGCAGCGGCCGCCTGGGCCGCCCGGGCGGGCCGCGACGTGCTCGTGGTCGACACGGCCAGCTTCCCACGCGACAAACCCTGCGGCGATGGGCTGACCCCGCGCGCCGTCGAGCAGCTCGAGTTGTTGGGGCTCGGCGAGTGGCTGGACAGCCACATCCGGCACCGGGGACTGCGGATGTCCGGGTTCGGCGGCGAGGTCGAGGTGGACTGGCCCGGGCCGTCTTTCCCGTCGACCGGCAGTGCCGCACCGCGCACCGAAGTCGACGAGCGGATCCGTAAGGTCGCCGAGGAGTCCGGCGCTCGGATGTTGTTGGGGGTCAAGGCCGTCGGCGTCCACCATGACTCGGCCGGGCGGGTGCGTACGGTGGTGCTGGCCGACGGCACCGAGGTGACCTGCCGGCAGCTGATCGTCGCCGACGGCGCCCGCTCCACGCTGGGCCGGGTGCTGGGCCGTCAATGGCATCAGGAGACGGTGTACGGGGTGGCCGCCCGCGGATATCTGGCCTCCCCGCGCAGCGACGAGCCGTGGCTGACGTCGCATCTGGAACTGCGCTCCCCCGATGGCACGGTGTTGCCGGGCTACGGCTGGATCTTCCCGCTGGGCAACGGCGAGGTGAACATCGGCGTCGGCGCACTGGCCACCGCCAAGCGGCCCGCCGATGTGGCGCTGCGCCCGCTGATGTCCTACTACGCCGACCTGCGCCGCGACGAATGGGGCTTCGAGGGCCCGGTGCGCGCGCCAGCCAGTGCGCTGTTGCCGATGGGCGGGGCGGTTTCGGGGGTGGCCGGGCCCAACTGGATGCTGATCGGCGACGCCGCGGCCTGCGTCAACCCGCTCAACGGCGAGGGCATCGACTACGGGCTGGAGACCGGGCGGCTGGCCGCCGAGCTGTTGGACGGCGGCGACCTCACCCACGCCTGGCCGGAGCTGCTGGCCGCCCGCTACGGCCGCGGGTTCTCGGTGGCCCGGCGGCTGGCGCTGTTGTTGACGTTCCCGAAGTTCCTGCCGGCCACCGGCCCGCTGGCGATGCGCTCGAGCACGTTGATGCGAGTGGCGGTGCGGGTGATGGCCAACCTGGTCACCGACGACGACGCCGACGTGGTGGCGCGGGCCTGGCGCGGCGGGGGCCGGCTGTCCCGGCTGGTCGACCGCCGCCGGCCGTTCGGCTGACACGCCTGACACTGAAGACACATAAGCCCCCTGACAGCGCGTGTCAGGGGGCTTAGACCTGTGCTCCACCGGTGGTATCAGGACGATTGACATATATCAGCTCGGTTGATATACCGGATGCATGAGTGAATCATTGGATTTTCAGTTCGACGCCGCCTACCGCGGTGAATCCGAGCAAATGGGTCTGGGCGCCAAACCACCGTGGAGCATCGGCGAGCCCCAGCCCGAGCTGGCGGCCCTGATCGAGCAGGGCAAGTTCCATGGCGACATCCTCGACGTCGGCTGCGGCGAGGCCGCCATCTCGCTGCACATGGCCGAGCGGGGCCACACCACCGTCGGCCTGGACCTGTCGCCGACCGCCATCGACCTGGCCCGCAGCGAAGCGGCCAAGCGCGGCCTGACCAACGCCACCTTCGAGGTCGCCGACATCAGCAACTTCACCGGCTATGACGGCCGGTTCGGCACCATCGTCGACAGCACGCTGTTCCACTCCATCCCGGTGGAGGCGCGCGAGGGCTACCAGCAGTCGATCGTGCGGGCCGCCGCGCCGGGGGCGTCGTACTTCGTGCTGGTCTTCGACAAGGCCGCGATCCCGGAGGGCCCGCCGTTCGCGGTGACCGCCGACGAGCTGCGGGACGTGGTGTCGAAGTACTGGGTGATCGACGAGATCAAGCCGGCCCGGCTGTACGCGGTGTTCCCCGACGACTTCCCCGGCTTCGGCGGCGTGCCGCTGCGCGACGAGCCGAACGGCCGCAAGTCGGCCGCGGGATGGCTGCTCTCGGCGCACCTGGGCTGACGGCCATGGCCAACCTGAAGCCACCGCGCTGGCTCAAGCCGGTCAACAAGGTGATGATCGGTCTGCAGAAGCTGGGCGTTCCGACCGGGCCGCCGATGGTGCTGACGGTGCCCGGCCGCAAGTCCGGGCAGCCGCGCAGCACCCCGATGACACCGTTCACCGTCGACGGGCAGCTCTACACCGTGGCGGGGTTCCCGAACGCCGACTGGGCGCTCAACGCGCGCGCGGCCGGCTCGGGCACGCTGCGCCACGGCCGTAAGACGCGGCCGGTGCGCATCGTGGAGCTGTCACCAGAGGCGGCCCGCCCGGTGCTGCGGGCGTTTCCGGCGCAGGTGCCGGTCGGCGTCCGCTTCCTCAAACAGGCCGGCTTGGTCGCCAACGGCACGCCCGACGAGGTCGAGGCGCTCGCCGGGCGCATCTCGGTCTTCCGGTTCGACGCGCTACCCGGCTGAGTCGGCCGTGTCCCCGGTCTATCTGACCGCCACCGTGGCGGCGATAGCACTCAACGGGTTTTCCGGGGTGGCCGCCCTGCTGCGGTTTGCACCGATCATTCCCGGCATGCAGGCCGCCGGCGTGCCGGAGGCGTGGCTGAGGTTTCCGATCGGCACGTGTAAAACCGTCGGGGCGCTCGGGCTGCTCGCTGGGCTATGGTTCCCGGTCATCGGGGTCGCCGCGTCGGCCGGGCTGGTCCTGTTCTTCGTCTGCGCGATGTACACCCACGTGCTCGCTCACGACATCTCGGCTCAATTCGGGCTCGCCACAGGCTTTCTGGCCCTGAACTGCGTGGTGTTCGCGCTGTCAGTCCAGCGGCTTGTGGCCGGTGTGTAGTGCGACGATGCCGCCGGTGAGGTTGCGCCAGCTCACCTGCGACCAGCCCGACGCGGCGATCTGCTCGGCCAGCGCCGCCTGGTCGGGCCAGGCGCGGATCGACTCGGCCAGGTAGACGTAGGCCTCCGGGTTCGACGACACGGCGCGCGCCACCGCCGGCAGCGCCCGCATCAGGTACTCCTTGTAGACGGTGGCGAACACCGGAACGTTGGGAGTGGAGAACTCGCAGACCACCAGCCGGCCGCCGGGTTTGGTCACCCGGGCCATCTCCCGCAGGCCCGCCGCGTGGTCGACGACGTTGCGCAGCCCGAAGCTGATCGTGACCGCGTCGAATACCCCGTCGCCGAAGGGCAGCTTGGTGGCATCCCCGGCCACCTTGGGCACATAGCGTTTGCGGCCGGCGGCCAGCATGCCGACCGAGAAGTCCGCGGCCACGCACCACGCGCCGGATTTCGCGAGTTCGACGGTGGACACCGCGGTGCCGGCGGCCAGATCCAGCACCTTCTCCCCCGGCTGCAGCCCGAGCGCTTTGCGGGTGGCCCGCCGCCACGCACGATCGCGGCCCAGCGACATCACGGTGTTGGTGAGGTCATAGCGGCGCGCGACACCGTCGAACATCGATGCCACCGCGTGGGGGTCTTTGTCCAGGCTCGCGCGGCTCACGGTGTCGACGCTACCCGCCTCCGATAGGGTGCTTGGAATGCGGTCTTGGCTAGGCACATTGGCAGTACTGGTGATGTTCGGCGTCGGGTTGGCGGCTCCGGCAGCCGCCGACGTAGCGCCGGGCACCGTGCTGGCTCCCGACCACTTCGGGGTGTTGGCGGGCTCGCCGGACGCCGCTGTGCAGCTGGAGATCTTCTGCGACCCGCAGTGCTCGGAGTGCGCGAAGTTCGAGGCGGCCTCCGGTGACGACCTGGGCCGGCACCTGGCCGCCGGGGACGTCGCGGTGACCTACCGGTGGATGACGTTTCTGGACGCCCGGCGCGGCAACGACACCTCCGCCCGGGTCGGCAACGCGTTGATGGCGGCCGCCGACCCGGCCACCGCGGCGGCGACCTATCAGGCGTTCGTGAACGAGCTGTACCGCAAGGGCGGGGCACCGAGCCTCGAGGACATCGCGGTCACCGCCCGCGAGAGCGGTCTGCCCGCCCACGTGGTGGACCGGATCGCCGCGGGTCAGCAGGCCGTCGACCCGACTTCGATGAACGCCTTCAACCGGGTTCAGCTGCTGGCGGCGAACCCGGACAGCCCCGGCACCCCAACGGTTTTCGATGTCGCCACGAGAACTGTCGTCGACACCGACGACGCCGGCTGGCTGGACCGGCTGGTGCAAGAGCGCTAGTCGCGGGCCCGGCGTCGCTCGACGAAGGCCAGCCCGGCCAGCGCCGCGGTGCCGACCAGCAAGGCGATCACCACGATCGAGCCGGCCGGGATGATCGCCAGTACGGCGGTGCGGTGCTGGACCCGCACCAGGTCCGGGTCGGCCTTGTCGTATTCGACGTAAATGCGCATCCCGGTTGCCAATTCGGACGGATAGAGCACCCCGAGCTCGGGGCGGTAGGTGATCCGCTCCGGGGTGACGAACTCGATGGTCGAGCGCCGAAAGCCCGCGTTGAGGACTTCGGCCTCGGCCACCCCCATGTCGCGTTCGATGGCGATGTCGTTGCGCCAGGCCCCGGCCACCAACAGCACCGACTGCAGCGTCACCACGGCCACCATGATCAGCACTCCCATGCGGGACCAGCGCAGCACACGCCCGGCCGTGGTGTTGGGGGCGATGGCTCCGGCGCCGTGAATCAGGCTGTGCAGCACCGGCTTCAACGACGTGAAACGCGGTAGTCTCACAGCGCGGCCTTGATCGCGGCGTGCAGCGCGCGCAGCGAAGACCGGTCGGCTTTGACCTCGATTACCCGCATGCCCCCGGCGGGTTCGGCCAGCGCGGCGGGCAGTGCGTCGACCTCGATCTGTTGCGACTCGATGTGATAGGCGCGGCACAGGGCGCCGACGTCGACGTCGTGCGGGGTCCCGAAGATGCGCGACGACACGTCGGCGAACCGCGGGTCGCCTTGTTCCAGCAGCTCGAAGATGCCGCCGCCGTTGTCGTTGGACACCACGATGGTCAGCCGCCGTGGTGTCGGTTCGGTGGGCCCGATCAGCAGCCCAGAGCTGTCGTGCACGAACGTCAGATCCCCGATCAACGCGATGGTGCGGCCATCGGCATGCTCACGCTCGTGCGCCAGCGCCGCACCGATCGCGGTGGACACCGTGCCGTCGATACCGGCGACCCCGCGGTTGGACCGCACGGTGATGGCTCGGGCCGCCTCGACGTTGCCCAGCCCCACCAGTGCGGCGTCCCGCACCGGGTTGGAGGCACCCAGCACGAGCTGATCGCCGGGCCGCAGTGCGTCGGCGACGGCCGCGGCCACGTGCAGGCCCGTGGTCAGCGGGTGCGCCACCAACTGCTCACGCACGGTGGCGTTGGCCTGGGCGTTCAGCTCGGCGCAGCGGCGCAGCCAGGCCGTATCCGGCGCCCCGGAGGTGACCGCCCGGGTGCCGGTGGCCTGCGAGTTGCCCGACACGTCGGGCCAGCGCGGCCCGGTGGTCAGCGCGTAGACCGGCACCGTCGGGTCAGCCAGCAGCGCCGACACCGGCCGGTGCAGGGTCGGCCGGCCGGCCATGATGACCTGCTGCGGGCGCAGCAGCGGCAACGCCAGCGGGTGCAACGGGTTCTCCGGCACCGGGGCCGTGGGTTCGGCGACCGTGGGCAGCGCTGCCAGGTTCGGGTGCACGCCGGCACCGTGCCCGGCGATCACCACGGTGTTCGGCGTCAGATCGATCTCCAACGGCTGATCGAAGCTGACCGGCGGGGTGTAGGTCCAGGGCCGGCCGTCCGGGCGGCCCGGCGGCAACGAACCGGAGTCATCCGGGTCGGGAACCAGCGGCTCACGCAGCGGAATGTCGAACTGCACCGGACCGGCATTGGCGGTACGAGATCCGTTGGCGGCCACTAATACTCGGCATACCGCCGAACGCCAGGTGGCGTTGAGGGCGTCCATCCGCTCGGGAGCGTCCTCGGCGAGGCCCAGGCTGATCGTCGCGCGCACCTGGGTGCCGAAGTAGCCGAGCTGCTCCATGGTCTGGTTGGCGCCGGTACCCAGCAGCTCGTACGGCCGGTTGGCGGACAGCACGATCAGCGGGACCCGCGCGTAGTTGGCCTCGACCACCGCGGGCCCCAGGTTGGCCACCGCGGTGCCCGAGGTCATCGCCACGCACACCGGCGCGCCGGCACCCACGGCCAACCCGATCGCCAGGTAGCCGGCGGTGCGCTCGTCGATGCGCACGTGCAGGCGCAGCCGACCGGCGCGGTCGGCATCGTGCAGCGCGAACGCCAGCGGCGCATTGCGCGAACCCGGGCACAGCACTACGTCGCGGACGCCGCCGCGGATCAGCTCGTCGACGACGATGCGGGCCTGTGCCGTCGAGGGGTTGGTCATTGGTACCAGGTTAGTCGTGTGCCGACGGCGGAGGTGCCCAGCGCAACGGCCTGCCGTCGACCTCGGCGAGGAACTCCAGCGCCGCCTTGTTGACCTGGTCGGGTTTCTCGATGAACCCCAGGTGGCCGGCGTCGGGAATCTCCAGG
This sequence comes from Mycobacterium sp. NGS16, assembly GCF_059813225.1. Taxonomy (NCBI): domain Bacteria; kingdom Bacillati; phylum Actinomycetota; class Actinomycetes; order Mycobacteriales; family Mycobacteriaceae; genus Mycobacterium; species Mycobacterium sp. NGS16. Next base: position 131,948 of record NZ_JCALEE010000003.1, on the reverse strand, counting down.
TAGCGCGCGCCCGGAATGGCGTCGGCGACCTCGCGGCTCAGGTGCGCCGGAGTGACGACGTCGTCGCCGAACCCGATCACCAGCACCGGCTGGGTGATGTTGGCGTAGACGGGCAGCCGGTTGGTCAGCGGCGCCACGTCGAGCTGACAGCGCAGCCCCGGGGTGTTCTTGACCGGCCACATGGTGAACATCGCGATCCAGTCTTTGATCGCGGCGTCGTCGCTGAGCGTCTTCGGCGAAAAGCTTTCCAGCATCCGCACTTTCGCCTCGTACTCGGCGGGCAACGACACCCCGGCCTCGGCGAGTCTGACCTCGGCCTGGTAGAAGAACTCCCGGGCGCGGTCGTGGCGGCCGCGGGTGGCCATCAGCACGGCAGATTTCACCAGTTCGGGCCGCGCCAGCATCAGTTCCTGGGCGATGAAGGCCCCCATCGACACTGCGACAATGCGCACTGGGGCCAGGCCCAGCGATTCGATCAGCTGCGCGGTGTCGGCCACCATGGTCGCGGTGGTGAACCCCGAGGCGTTCTCAGTGGCGCCGATACCACGGTTGTCGAAGGTGATCGGGCGGTAGCGGGCGAGCTGGAAGTCGCGGACCTGATGCAGATGCCAGCCGCGGCCCGCACCGCCACGCCCGGCGATGAACAGAACCGGATCGCCATCCTGATTACGGTCGTCGTAAGCGAGGTTGGTCACGGGTGTGAAGGTACGCGACCCGCCGACGCCTTATGGTGTCAGGATCGCAACTGCGCAGCTGGGGACGGTGATGCGGAGACGGACCGCGGGGGTGGCTTGCACGCTGGTGCTGGCCTGCGCCATGCTGCCGGGCTGTTCGCGGGTGACCGGCGGTCGGGCGGTGCCGGCCGACCACGACGGGCCCCGGCCGGTGGCGGCGTCGATGCTGCCGGATCTGCTGTTGGACGCCTCCACCGTCAGCGACATCATGGGGTCCTCCGGTATGCGGGTCAAAGACTCGAGGTCGCGGATGTTCGACTCGGGCGGGCAATTCCCCGACCACGACTGCATGGCCGCCTGGATGCCCGTCGAGCAGTCGGTCTACACCGGCACCAATTGGACCGCCACGATCGTCCAGACCCTCTCCGAACCCGACCTGGACCACTTCGTCATCCAGGCGGCGACGGTGTTCGTCAACCGGGCCGATGCGCAGGGCTTCTTCGACGCGACCGCCCGGCGGTGGGCGCCGTGCGGCGAGCGGTCTTTCACCACCACCAAGGACGGCTACGGCGATACGCCGTGGACGTTCGACACGGTCGCCGGCGTCGACTCCACGGTGTGGATGACCCAGCACCAGGACGACAGCGCGGGCTGGTCATGTCAGCGGGCGCTGCGGGTGGCCAACAATGTCGCCATCGACGTGTTGGCGTGCAAGCTCTACGTCAGCGACGAGGCGGTCACGATCGCGAACGGGATCGACGCGCGCCTGCCCAGCGTGTGAGTTGTGGGCGGCCGGTGACGGGCGTGTCGCGGGTTCGACCATGTGGTGTTGTGCCCGGCTCTGCGCGACAACTTGCGGCGCGTCGCGAACTCAGGCGGCCAGCAGCCGATGGCAGGCCTTGATCCGGTCGATCCACCACTGCCGCCGCTGCGGCGAGGCGGCCAAGGCGTGCAACCTTTCTAGGTCCGGGGTGATCGACTGCACCGGCAGGTAGCCGTCGATTTGTGGCGGCGTTTCCGCGACGTCCTCGACGAACAGTGATCCGGTGCCGAGCCCGCAGGCGTGTTGCAGGGCGGGTAGCGCTGCCGCGGCGTGCAGGCCGACGCTGATACCGACCGCGGAGTCGATAGCGCTGGAGATCACCACCGGGATGCCGATCTGGCCGGCGATGGTTAGGAGTTGTGAAATACCGCCCAGTGGTGCGACTTTCAGCACGGCGATGTCGGCGGCGCCGGCTCTGGCGACAGCCAGCGGGTCGCCGGCCTTGCGGATGCTCTCGTCGGCGGCGACCGGGGTCTCGATGCGGCGGCGCAGCTCGGCGAGTTCGGCGACGGTGGCACAGGGTTGTTCCAGATACTCCAACGGCCCCAACGCCTTTGCCGCTTGCACCGCCTGCTCGACGCTCCAGCCTCCGTTGGCGTCCGCGCGGACGGTGGGGATCACGGCGCGGACGGCCTCGACGCGCCCGACGTCATCGGCAAGGGTCTGGCCGGGCTCGGCGACCTTGACCTTGGCGGTTGTTGCGCCGGGGAATCGTGCCAGCACCTCGGGGACTTCGGCGGCGTCGACGGCGGGGACGGTCGCGTTGATCGGGATACGGTTACGACGGGCTGGTGGCGGATTTTGGTAGGCGCTTTCCAGAGCGGCGGCCAGCCAGTGCGCCGCCTCGGGGGGTTCGTATTCGGGGAATGCGCCGAACTCTCCCCAGCCGGCCGGGCCATCGATCAGTGTCAGTTCGCGAACGGTGATACCGCGGAACTTAACGCGCATCGGCAACGCCACCACGTGCAGGCGGTCGAGGATGTCGTCCAGGGGCGGCGGCATGGGTCTATGGTGCCGGTGCGGCGGTGAGTTGCGCCAGGTGGGCGCGCGTGGTCGGGTAATTATGATCAGCAGGTCGTCAGAGTCAACGCTGCCGCGATGAGGGGAGCCCATGGGCCTGTTCAAAAGGAAAAAGCAGCAGACCGGAACGCCTCCCACTGAGGCCAGTGTCTACTACTCCACCCCCTTCGGAGAGACAAATGACGGCGAACAAAAGCTCTTTTTGCTCGAACGCGACGGCATGCGATTTTTCCCCGTCTTCCGTAGCGTCGAATCGATAAAAGAATTCTATGCGCTAAAGAATCGCGCCGGTTATCTGATGATAGAGGGTGACATCCCGAGCGTAATGAAGACGATCCGCTCAATCGAGCTGCTGAAAGACACGGGAATTGTAATCGACCCTTTGAGCGAACGTCCGGTTGAGATCATGCCCGAGGTTTGACGTACGCATGCTCTTCCGGCGAGTCGTCATAATGGTTCGCCCATGGCGGGAAGTAGCGCAATATCCTCCGGCTGCCCATTTCTGAACATCTCAGCGAGCTCGCGGACTCGTCTTTTGGACCAAGCGACGCTGAAATCGCTTAGCACCTCGTACTCGTAAACAAAGCGTTCCGCGCGGTCACCCACCGCTTTGGAAGCCTGACTTGTGACAATGTCCTCACAATACCAGTAAAGAAGGTCATCAAGATCACCTGCTTGGTCAAAGCCAAGTTTCCCGCGTTCGTAGCAAGCAAAGTGGTAGGAGCCATCATCGGCAACAAATATGTTCAGCCCGTCATTAGTCCGCATCCCGACGGGAATCGAGCGAACTCCCAACTCCTCCGACAGTCGATCTATTTCACTTTGAAGCTCTCGAGATTTATCGTCCGAGGGGCGGTCCGTATTCATTCAGTATCCCCCTATCGACTAGTTCCTTAACGGTCGCTTTTACGCCATCGGACCCACGATCATGTATTGAATCGATCCGGGTGATGGCGTCTGCCCGTAGAACGGCTCAACCGGCCCTTCTACAATTTGCCACCCAGAGGGCAGAGGCTTCCCGGTAACGATGTATCTATTGTAGTTCCCTCCTACGGATTCGGGAGCCAATGAACGATCCGAAAATGGCGTGCCGTCTGGCGCGAGATAGCGGCCACGGTTGGGACCAAATCGGTCGATAATCGAACCTTCCGGCAGCTGCGCAGGCTGCGGTACGTACCCCGGCGGAAACCCGTCGTTGCCCGGCCAGATCCGGTGTTCTGGGGTGCCAAACCGGGCTTCAAACTCCGCCGACGGCATTCCGCCGGTGGGGTGCCAGTCCCGCAGAACTGCGGCGGGCTCGCCGCCCGGAGTAAGGACCTCGGCCGGAAGCCCCGCCCGGACCATGGCACCTTCCCCAGCGAACGGAAGGGTGGCCGCAGCGGAGCCGGCATCGAAGGTCTTCTCTCCGAGGTAGTACGGGAGACTGGGCGCCTCAGCGCCTCTTTGACTTCCGCGACGCCGGCGCCGACGGGGTTGATCATCGCACTGCCGACGCCCTTGGCCATTCCGCCCCAGGATTCCAGCACACCGGGGGCGCCCGGTCCGCCCTGGCCTAGCAGATTCTTCACACCTTGTTCGGCGGCTCTCCACCGGTCACCGAAGCCGTCGCCGAACCCGGGCGCCGGCCCCCGCTGCGGCGCCGGCGGGATATAGCGCGGCAGCGGTTGTTGGGCGGCGACCACGGCCGCGTTGATCCGCGCCTCGATCTGATCCGGCGGAACACCGTCGTTGGCCAGTACCTGCCTAGCCGCTACTTTGAAGCTCTCGACGTCCTTGGGGTTCAGCGGCACCGGGGGGACGGAGCCACCACCCTGCCGCGCCTGATTCAACAGCCACGGCAGACTTCCGGCCGCTGCATCACCAGCGGCGTCGCCCGGGGTACGCGACGCGCCGGTCGGCGGCACCTGCTGAGCGGTCGTCGTGCCGTTGTCGGGCATCGGCGGGCCGAATATCGCGCGACCGTCCACGGTGACCTTGGTGTCGCCGACCACTGCCCGGATGGCGGTGGCCAGATCCTGATCGGTCCTGCTGGCGTCGGCCATCAGCTTGGTCAGCCGACGTTGCAGCGCATCGAAGTCATGGCGGTTCTGGGACGTGACTTTCCCGCTCAACCGCCCATCCGGACTGATCGCCCAATCGTTGCTCGCCGCAGCCGATTTGATAGAGGACCACTCCGTCTTGCACGCCGCGACCTCTGCCCGGGCAGTGTAGAAAGCGTTGGCGATCGAGGTTGCCTCACCCTGGTGATCGGCAATGTCAGCGCGGTGCTTGCCCAGCTCCTGTCGAAATGCGTCGCCGCCGTGGCCTTCCCAGTCCTTGAGTCCGCTGCCGGCGTCACCTAACGCCGCACCGAAGTCGGCTTTGCGCGCGGAGCGCTCCGTGGCGATCTCGAATACGGTGTCCAGAGTTTCGAGGTTCCACTTCTCAATGCCGTCGGTGGTGATCGTCATCCGCTACGAGGCGCCGGTACCTCGGGGAACGAGCACGGTGAACCTGCCGGCGTGCTCTTCCTCCATCGCCGTGTAGTGGCGGCCGCCGTCACGCATCGCCTCGGAGAAGGCGTGCACCCGCCCGTGCAACCTCGCGTCGGCGGCCTCCCAGTGCGCGCTCAACTCAACCAGGGCTTCCGCGGAGGACCCGGCCCAGGCCGCGGCACATTCGCCCAACTAGCCGGCGTGTCTGGCCGCGAATGTGCGTGACACCTCGGTCGCGTCGGCCACCCGCGAGGCGTGGGCGTGCAACTGCGCCGGATCAACCGATAGCTTCGTGGGATCACTCGGTACCGAAGCCATGCTCACACTTCCGTTGGAGCTGTGAGCAGAAAGCTAGCAAGGTTAATGGCCGTTCCGCCAGTCACCCGTATATGCGACTGACCAGTTGAAGGCGGCTATTCGCCCGAGTGTCCGATCTCCAACTTGAACACCCGCTCGGCATTGCCGTGCAAATAATCCGCCCGCGCCTCGTCATCGAGGCCGACATCGTCCAGCCCGTCGAGCGCATGATCGGGCATGATCATCGGATAGTTGGTGCCGAACAACACTTTTCGTTGCCCGGTCCGGGTTTTCATGAACCTGATCAGCTCGTCCGGCAGCCGCTTAGTGGTGTAGGCCGAGGTGTCGATGTAGACGTTCTCATGCTTACGCGCCACGGCGACCATCTCCTCGGTCCAGGGATAGCCGACGTGCCCGCACGCGATGACCAGTTCCGGAAAGTCCAGTGCCACTTGGTCGATGTAGGGAATCGGGCGACCGGTCTCCGAGGGCCGCAGCGGGCCGGTGTGGCCGACCTGGGTGCAGAACGGCACACCGAGCTCGACGCATTCGGCGAACAGCGGGTAATAGCGCCGGTCGGTGGGCGGCGCGTTCCACAGCCAGGGCACCACCCGCAGGCCGACAAACCCGTCGTCGCGCACCCGGCGCCGCAGTTCGCGGACGGCCTCCATCGGGTGATCCAGGTCGACGGTGGCCAGGCCCGCCAACCGGTTCGGGTGCGCCCGCACCCAGCCGGCGACCTCGTCGTTGGACACCAGGTCCATGCCGTTGGGGCCACGCCACGCGCTGAGCAACCCGAAATCCACGCCGGCCGAGTCCATCGCCGACACGGTGGCCTCGATCGGGATCTCATCCTCGGGCATGGACCCGCCGGTCCAGCGACGCAGGGACGCCAGCATGTCGTCGGCCAGGAAGCGACGGGTCGGGTGCTGCATCCAGACGTCGATGGTCATCGTCCCCACCGTAGCCACCTGACTCAAGCGGTGGCGGCAACTCCGGCGACCAGCAAGTCCAGCAGGCGGCCGGTCTGCTCGGGTGAAGCGCTGGTCAAGAAGATGCCCACCAGACTGGAGACCACATCGTCGGCCTGCACGTCGGCGCGCAGGCTGCCGTCGGCGGCGCCGGCGCGCAACAGGAGATCGACTGCGCCGGTGATGCTTTCGCGGGTCTCGTTGGTCGTCACGGCACCGGATTCGACCATGGCGCGCAACGATTCCGCCATGCCGCGCTTGGCCGCCACGAAGCCGGCGTAGCGATCCATCCAGCGTCGCAGCGCAACCTTCGGCGGGTGGCGGGTGAGCAACTGTTCGGCCACCGCTGCGACGTCGCCCAACTCGGCGCGGTAGACGGCCTCGACGAGCGCCTCGCGGTTGGGAAAGTGGCGGTAGAGGGTGCCGATCCCCACCCCGGCCTCGCGGGCGATCGCTTCCAGCGGCACCGGGCTCCCGTCCGAGCCGCCGAACGCCGCGGCGGCGGCCGCCAACAGCCGCTCCCGGTTGCGGCGCGCATCGGCACGACATTTCCCAACCAAAGCGGAGGAACCTCCGTTTCTGCTACGCTGCCGAAGCGGAGGACCCTCCGCATATCGTCCAGTGTCTCACTTCCCGCCAATAGGAGCCACCATGACAGACCAGCCCCAACCCGGCCGCATCGGCACGCAGCACGTGGCCCGCATCGGCTACGGCGCCATGCAGCTCGACGAGAGGATCTCCACCGACGACGCCGTGGCGGTGCTGCGGCGCGCCCTGGAACTCGGCGTCAACCACATCGACACCGCCTCTTTCTACGCCGGCGGCGAGGTCAATCACCGGATCCGAAAAGCCTTGGCGCCCTATCGCGACGACCTCGTCATCGTTAGCAAGGTCGGCGCCGCCTACACCGGCGTCGGCCCCGTTCCGCTGACCGCCGCGCAGAAGCCGGCCGAGCTGCGCGCCGCCGTCGAAAACGACCTGCGCCAACTGGGTTTGGACACCGTGCCGGTGGTCAACCTGCGGCGCTACGATCTCGGCCCCGCCCCCATCCCGGAGGGCGACCAGAACGTCGGCCTGGACGATCAGCTGGCCGAGATGATCGCGCTGCGCGACGAGGGCAAGATCGCCGCGATCGGCATCAGCAGCGTGGGCCTGGACGTGGTGCAGCGGGCCCTGCCGGCCGGGATCGTCTGCGTGCAGAACGCCTACAGCCTGCTCGACCGCACCCAGGAGGAGACGCTCGACTTCTGCGCCGACGAAGGCATCGCCTGGGTGCCCTACTTCCCGCTGGGCTCGGCGTTCCCCGGCCTCCCGAAAGTCACCGACAATGCCGTCGTCCGTGAGATCGCCGGCGAGCTCGGCGCCACACCGGCCCAGATCGGGCTGGCCTGGCTGCTGACCACCTCGGCGAACACTTTGCTGATTCCCGGTACCGGATCCATCCCGCACCTGGAGGAGAACATGGCCGTGGCCGACATCGTCTTGAGCGACGACGCCATCGCCCGCTTGGATGCGATCACCGCACCGGGACAGGGACCGGACTACGCGGCGAGCCTGCACGACACGTTCCGGGAAGCTCCAGCGACCTAACGGCGACGCCCCGGTACGGTCGCAGGCGTGAGCAGCAACCCGTTCGATGAGAGCATCTGGCGGCCGGTGGACGGCTTCGCCGACCTGACCGACATCACCTACCACCGCCACGTCACCGACGCCACGGTGCGGGTGGCGTTCAACCGCCCCGAGGTGCGCAACGCATTTCGCCCGCACACCGTCGATGAGCTGTATCAGGCGCTCGATCATGCCCGGATGTCCCCGGACGTCGGCGTGGTGCTGCTGACCGGCAACGGGCCCTCACCCAAGGACGGCGGCTGGGCGTTCTGCTCCGGCGGGGACCAGCGCATCCGCGGGCGCAGCGGTTACCAGTACGCGAGCGGCGAGACCGCCGACACGGTGGACGCCGCTCGGGCCGGGCGGCTGCACATCCTGGAGGTGCAGCGGCTGATCCGATTCATGCCCAAACCGGTGATCGCCCTGGTCAACGGCTGGGCGGCCGGCGGCGGGCACAGCCTGCACGTGGTGTGCGACCTGACCCTGGCCAGCCGCGAGCACGCCAAGTTCAAGCAGACCGACGCCGACGTCGGCAGCTTCGACGGCGGCTACGGCTCGGCGTATCTGGCCCGGCAGGTGGGCCAGAAGTTCGCCCGCGAGGTCTTCTTTTTGGGCCGGCCCTACACCGCGGAACAGATGCATCAGATGGGTGCGGTCAACGAGGTCGTCGACCACGCCGAGCTGGAGGCCACCGGCGTGCAGTGGGCCAAGGAGATCAACGGCAAATCCCCTCAGGCGCAACGCATGTTGAAGTTCGCCTTCAACCTGCTCGACGACGGGCTGGTGGGCCAGCAGCTGTTCGCCGGCGAGGCTACCCGGCTGGCCTACATGACCGATGAGGCCGTCGAGGGCCGTGATGCGTTCCTGCAGAAGCGCGACCCGGATTGGAGCGCCTTCCCGCGCTACTTCTGAGCGGGCGCTTCGCCCCGCACAGACCCGCATAGAGTGGCTATTTATGAGCAAGAGCCCGTTACGCCGCCTGACCGATCAGCTCACGCTCGCGACCATGCGCCCCCCGGTCGCCGCGCAACTGATGCACCGGCCCGGTGCCAAGCCGATCGACCTGACCGGCAAGCGGGTGCTGGTGACCGGCGCGTCGTCGGGCATCGGGGAGGCCGGCGCCGAACGCTTCGGGAAAGCGGGGGCCACGGTGATCGCGGTGGCCCGGCGCCAGGAGAACCTCGAGGCGCTCGTCGAGCGGATCACCGACGCCGGCGGCACCGCCCACGCCATCGCCTGCGACCTGTCGGACCTGGACGCCGTCGACGCGCTGGTCAAGGACGTCGACGAGCGGTTCGGCGGGGTGGACATCCTGGTCAACAACGCCGGCCGGTCCATCCGTCGGCCGCTGGCCGAATCCCTGGACCGCTGGCACGACGTGGAGCGGACCATGCAGCTCAACTACTACTCGCCGCTGCGGCTGATCCGCGGGTTCGCCCCGGGGATGCGCCAGCGCGGCGACGGCCACATCATCAACGTCGCCACTTGGGGCGTGTTCACCGACTCGTCCCCCCTATTCAGCGTGTACAACGCCTCCAAGTCGGCGCTGAGTGCGGTGAGCCGGGTCATCGACAGCGAGTGGGCCCGCGACGGCGTGCAGTCCACCACGCTGTACTACCCGCTGGTGGCCACCCCGATGATCGCGCCGACCGAGGCGTTCCAAGGCAAGCCGGCGCTCACCGCCGACGAGGCCGGCGAGTGGATGATCGACGCGGCTCGCTACCGCCCGATCCGCATCGCGCCGCGGCTGGCGCTGGCGTTCCGCGCCTTGGACAACCTCAACGCGGGCTGGGCCACCGCCCTGGTCAAGCGGAACCGGATCGAGCCCGTCGAGAACTGATGGAGATCCTGGCCAGCCGGGTGCTGCTCCGGCCTACCGATTACCAGCGTTCGCTGCGGTTCTACCGCGACGAGCTGGGGCTGGCGATCGCCCGCGACTACGGCGCCGGCATGGTGTTCTACGCCGGCCAGTCGCTGATCGAGCTGGCCGGCCACGGCAACCCGGAGCGTCCGCAAGCGCCGTTTCCGGGGGCGCTGTGGCTGCAGGTGCGCGACGTCGCCGCCACCCAGTGCGAACTGGAGAGCCGCGGCGTTCCGATCGCCCGGGCCGCCCGGCGGGAACCGTGGGGGCTGCATGAGATGCATGTCACCGATCCGGACGGCACCACCCTGATTTTCGTGGAGGTTCCGCCCGAGCACCCGCTGCGCCGGGACACCCGCCAGGACAAACGCGCCGAAGGTTAACGGCAGGCGAACAGTTCGGAACGTCTCGAAGTACAGCGGCGTTTCGCGCCCATGATCGTTAGACAACAGCATCGCCGCCCGCCAGAATTGGCGCTGTGATGCTCTCGTGAGCCTTGATCTGTTCCTTTTGATCATCGTGGTGGTCACGGCGCTCGCCTTCGACTTCACCAACGGCTTCCATGACACCGGCAACGCGATGGCAACGTCGATCGCCAGCGGTGCGCTCAAGCCCAAGGCGGCAGTCACGCTGTCGGCGTGCCTGAACCTGCTCGGCGCGTTCCTGTCGACCGCGGTGGCGGCGACGATCGCCAAGGGTCTGGTGGACGCCCACCTGGTGAGCCTGGAGCTGGTCTTCGCCGGCCTGGTCGGCGGCATCGTCTGGAACCTGCTGACCTGGCTGCTCGGTATCCCGTCCAGCTCCTCGCACGCCCTGATCGGCGGCATCGTGGGGGCGATGATCGCCGCCGTCGGCGGGCACGGGGTGATCTGGAGCGGTGTGGTCTCCAAGGTGCTGGTTCCGGCGGTGGTGGCCACCGTGATCGCCACGCTGATCGCCTCGGTCGGCACCTGGCTGGTCTACCGGCTGACCCGCGGGGTCGACGAAAGGCATTCCGAGAAGATGTTCCGGCGCGGCCAGATCGGCTCGGCCGCGCTGGTTTCGCTGGCGCACGGTACCAACGACGCGCAGAAGACCATGGGCGTGATCTTCCTCGCGCTGATGTCCTACGGCGCGGTGAGCAAGTCCGAGACCCTGCCGCCGCTGTGGGTGATCGTCAGCTGCGCGCTCGCGATGGCGGCCGGCACCTACACCGGCGGCTGGCGCATCATCCGCACCCTGGGCAAGGGCCTGGTCGAGATCAAACCCCCGCAGGGCATGGCCGCCGAATCGGCCGCCGCCGCGGTCATCCTGCTGTCCAGCCACTTCGGCTATTCGCTGTCGACCACGCAGGTCGCCACCGGGTCGGTGCTGGGCAGCGGTGTCGGCAAGCCGGGCGCACAGGTCCGCTGGGGCGTCGCCGGCCGGATGGTCTCGGCCTGGCTGGTGACGCTGCCGATGGCCGGCGCGGTCGGCTCCGGCGCCTACGGGCTGGTGCACGGGATCGGCGGCTACCCCGGGATCATCGTCGGCGTGGCGCTGCTGATCACCGCCACCTTGGCCATCTGGCTGCGCTCCCGCCGGGCGCGCATCGACCACAACAACGTCAACGCCGAATGGGACGGCACCCTGACCGGCGGCCTGGCCAATTTGGACGGTCACGTCCCGGCACCGGCGCAGAGCCCGCTGGTGGAGCAGGCCCTGCGGACAGCGTTCGACGCCGACCCGGAAGTGCCGCAGCTGACCGTCGTCACCGGCGACGACCCCTCCGCCCGCGAAGTCGTCCGGTCATGAGCGAGTGGTTCAACTACGCCGCAACCCTCAGAATCCTGGTATTCGGGCTACTGGTCGGCGGGGCGCTGCCGGCGCTGTTCGCGGTCGGGGTGCGGGTCAGTGCGATCGGCAGCAGCGTCTCCGCCACCGCTGATGGCACCGTGAGCGCGAAGCGGTCGGCGCTGCTCGCGCTCAGCTGGGCGATCTTCCTGGTAGTGCTGGCCGTGGTGGTCATCGGGGTGTTGTTCATCGCTCGCGACTTCCTGGGCCATCACTTCGGCTGGTACCTACTCGGGGCGAAAGCGAAGTAACCCGGTTCGACAAGGCGGGCGGGCAGCTGCAAAAATTCGCCCGGTGACCTTGGAGCTGTTCTTGTTGATCACGGTCGTGATCACCGCCCTGGCTTTCGACTTCACCAACGGCTTCCACGACACCGGCAACGCCGTCGCCACCGGGATCGCCAGCGGCGCCCTCAAGCCGAAGACCGCCGTGACGCTTTGCGCCACCCTGAATCTGATCGGTGCGTTCCTGTCGACGCAGGTCGCGGCGACCATCGCCAAAGATCTGGTGGTCACCCATCTGGTGACGCTGGAGATCATGTTCGGTGGTCTGGTCGGCGGCATCGTCTGGAACCTGCTGACCTGGCTGTTCGGCATCCCGTCCAGCTCGTCGCACGCGCTGATCGGCGGGGTGGTCGGCGCGATGCTCGCCGCGGCCGGCGGGTCCGGCGTGCGCTGGGACGGCGTGGTGTCGAAAGTGCTGGTCCCCACCGTGGTGGCCGTGCTGGCCGCCACCCTGGTCGCCACCGTCGGGACCTGGCTGGTCTACCGGCTGATTCGCAACGTCTCCCCCCGGCGCACCCGGCGGGAGTTCCGCCGCGGCCAGGTCTTCTCGGCCGCCCTGATGTCGCTGGCGCACGGCACCAACGACGCCCAGAAGACGATGGGCGTCATCTTTTTGGCGCTGATCTCCTATGGCGCCGCCCGCAAGACCGACGTGATGCCGCCGTTGTGGGTGATCGTGAGCTGTGCGCTGGCGATGGCGGCCGGCACCTACTTCGGTGGCTGGCGGGTGATTCGAACCCTGAGCAAGGGGCTCGTGGAGATCGAATCCCCGCAGGGCATGGCCGCCGAATCGTCATCGGCGGCCATTATTTTGCTCTCCAGTCACTTCGGCTACTCGCTGTCGACCACCCAGGTGGTGACCGGCTCGGTGCTGGGCTCGGGGCTGGGCAAACCCGGCGGCGAAGTGCGCTGGACGGTGGCCCGCCGGATGGCGACGGCGTGGCTGGTCACCCTTCCGATGGCCGGCGCCATCGGGGCGCTCACCTACCGGGTGATCCACACCATCGGCGGCTACCCGGGCACCATCGTCGGGCTGGTCCTGCTGGTGGGCGTGTCGGCGCTGATCTGGCAGCAGTCCCGCAAAGTCCCGGTCGATCACACCAACGTCACCGCCGACTGGGGCAACCACATGACCGACGGTCTGGATGTCGTTGCGCCGCAACCGCACCCAGCGGCCGGCTCGTCAGGTGATGTCGGCGCGGAGGAGATCGGCGCATGAACACGCTCAGCACCTGGTTCAACTATGTGGCCACCGCCAAGATCCTGATCTTCGGTCTGCTGATCGGCACCGCGCTGCCCGCACTCTTCGCAATCGGGGTACGCCTGGGCGCCGCCGCGGACGGCCCCACCGGGCACCAGCGGGCACTGAACGTGCTGCGGTGGGCGGTCTTCACGCTGTTGTCGGTGGCGGTGCTGGCCGGGGTGTTGTTCATCGCGCGTGACTTCATCGAGCACCGCATCGGCTGGCAGTGGGACGACTGGGGCGGCTGGGACGACGTCTTCGGCCTCGAATAGACGTAATATCGATCCCGACATAAGCCTCGGCGCGGGGAAGTTGAGTATGAACAAATTTCTCACCTCGATCGTGGCCTGGCTGCGCGCCGGATATCCCGACGGCGTCCCGCAGACCGACTACGTGCCGCTGCTGGCGCTGCTGTCCCGGCGGCTGACCAACGACGAGGTCAAAGCGGTCGCCGGGGAACTGATCGGTCGCGGTGAATTCGACCGCATCGACATCGGGGTGCTCATCGCGCGCCTGACCAACGAACTGCCCGCCCCGGAGGACGTCGAGCGGGTGCGGGAGCGGTTGGCCGCCAAGGGCTGGCTGCTGGACGACGCCCCCACCAGCGGAGGGACCCCATAGCCGGCCTGCGTGCGCTGGTCGTGCCACCCGACGGTGCGGTGTCCACGCTGTTACCCGCCGTGGCGGCCGTCCTGGACGGCCACGACGCCGCATTGACCCCGGTTGCTCCCGACGCTGATCCGTCGGTCCTGACCGCGCTGCGGGTGGGAGAGCCGGTCGAGAACGACGTCGCGCTGGTGGTGACGACGTCGGGAACCACCGGGGTGCCCAAGGGGGCGCTGCTGACCGCCGCGGCGCTGCAGGCCAGCGCGGCCGCCACCCAGGATCGGCTGGGTGGCCCGGGCCGCTGGCTGCTGGCGTTGCCGCCGCACCACATCGCCGGAATCCAGGTGGTGGTGCGCAGCCTGATGGCCGGCACCACCCCGGTGCAGCTCGACGTGGCAGCGGGTTTCGACGTTTGCCGGCTGCCGGCGGCGGTCGCCGAACTCGGGTCCGGGCGGCGCTACACCTCCCTGGTGGCCACTCAGCTCGCCAAAGCGCTGACGGCTCCGGCCGCAACGGCGGCGCTGGCCGAACTGGACGCGGTGCTGCTGGGCGGCGGGCCGGCGCCGCAACCGATCCTGGACGCTGCGGCTGGTGCGGGGGTGCGAGTGGTGCGCACCTACGGCATGAGCGAGACCGCCGGGGGCTGCGTCTACGATGGCGTGCCACTGTCGGGGGTTCGGGTACGGATCGGTGCCGATGGGCGGATCGCGATCGGAGGGCCGACGCTGGCCCGGGGTTACCGCAATCGCGTCGACCCCGACCCGTTCGCCGAACCAGGGTGGTTTCACACCAACGACGTTGGCGCCCTGGATGATTCGGGACGCTTGAGCGTGCTGGGGCGCGCCGACGACGCGATCAGCACCGGCGGGCTGACCGTGCTACCCGGCCCGGTGGAAGCCGTATTGGCAACCCATCCGGCGGTCGGCGACTGCGCGGTGTTTCCGGTCGCCGACGATCGGCTGGGGCAGCGGGTCGCGGCCGCGGTGGTGGTGGCGGGTGCTAAGCCGCCGACCCTGGAGGCGTTGCGCGCCCACGTCGCAGAATCGCTGGACGCCACGGCAGCGCCCCGTGAGTTGCACATCGTGGATGCGCTGCCGCGCTTGGGGATCGGGAAGCTGGACCGAAAAGCGTTGGCGCGTCGGTTCGGTCAGTGACCGCCCGAGCCGCCGCTGGATCCGCCGCCCGAGTCACCGCTGGAGCCGCTGCTGGATCCGCCGCTCGAGCCACCGCTGGAGCCGCCACCGGGGTCCGACGAGCTGGAGCCGCCGCCGCTGGAGCTCCCGCCCAGCCCACCGCCGGAACCGCTGCTGTCCGAACCTCCGGAGCTGCTGCCGGATCCACTGCCGCCGGTACCTCCCGACTCCGTACCCGACCCACTACTGCCGGATCCGCCACTCCCCGAGCTACTCGAATCGCCACCGGAGCCACCACTGCCAGATCCACTGCCCTCGGACCCGCCCGCGTCACTGCCCGACCCCGTGCTGCCCGAGCCGCCGGATGTGCCACCGGAACCGCCGGGATGACCACTGGCCCCGCTGTCGTCGGAACCGCCCGAGCCGCTGCCGCTACCTGACCCGCCGGGGCTGGTGCCGGAACCGCCCGCACTGCCCTCATCCCCACCGGTACCGCTACCGCCGGAATGGCTTCCGCCGGAATCGTTGCTGCCCGAACCGTTCCCGCCCGAGTCGGTTCCATCAGAACCGGTGCCACCCGAACCGCTCCCGCCCGAGTCGGTTCCACCAGAACCGGTACCACCCGAACCACTACCACCAGAGCCGGCATCGCCACCGGCCCCGGATTCACCGCCGGGATGGCTGCTACCGGTGTGTCCGCCACCGGCGCCGACGTCTCCCCCGCCGCTACCCGAGCCGCCCCGCCCACCGCCGCCGCCGCCAATGGGTCCGGTGATGATCGGAATCGGAATCGGGAACGGGATCACCGCCGGCGCTGACGGCACGGCAGGCGGCACAACCGGGGCCACCACCGGAGGAGGGGCGACCGCAGCCGGTGGTTCCGGAAGCACCGGGGCCACAGCGGGTTTGGGCAACGGTGCCTGCGGCGGGGGCGCGGATACCGGCTTAGGGGCGGGCAATGCGGGCAGGAAGTTGCCCGGCACCGGCTGCGGCTGCAGCGGTTGCGCGACCACCGGAGGCTCCACCTGGGTAGCCGCGGCTGTCGGGCGGATGCCCACCGTCACCGCCACGGCCAACGCGGCGCAGCCGGCGACCAGGATGCCGCCGACCGTGCTGCCCACCAGGAGTGCGCGGCCCACCGGCGGCGGCAACGCCTCGACCTCGCCGGTGGCGGCCTCGGCTTGGTCGTCGTCGTAGTCGTAGTCATCGTCGGCGTACTCCACCGGCAGCAACTCGGAGTCGTCGTCGGTCAGCGAGTACGCCAGCTGTTGCTCGGGCTCAGCACCGCCGACCCCCGGCGTCACCGCGGTGGCTGTCGCGTCCGCGGTCTCAGTATCGGGCAACGCGGCCGCCGCCATCGTCGACTCAGCGGCCGTCACCGCGGGTGCGGCCATCGTCGCCGCCGGCGACAGCATGGCCGTTTCACCGTCCTCACCCGAAACATCGCGCGCCAAGGCCACCGCCGAGCGCGCATGAGACTGCTCGGAGACGTTCTCGACGCCCGCGTCGGCGAGCGCCCGACGAAGTTCGGCCAGCAATTCCGGATCCGGCCAGCACAGCCGGGTGGCGGCCAGCCGATGGCCTTCGTCGGCGAGCATCCGGTGCGTCCCGGTCACCGTCTCGGCCAGCGTTCCGACCGGATCCTGCGTCAGGTCAAGCATCGACTCGTCGAGCACGGCATCGCCGTAGGCATCCGATTCGACCAGCGCCAGGCGGGCCAGCGCGCCGGTAACCGAGACGCCCAGCGCGACATCCATCTGCGCGCCTCCTTCCGCCGCCGGCTCCGATTCGCCAGTTTAGCCGCGCGAACCAATATCCCGGCGGCGCGAACGTCGCTGATCAGCGGCGCACCCTCGCCCCGCGGTTATGGTGAGCAGGTGATCGCGGAGTCGACCAGGCGCTGGAACATCGGCCGGGACGTGACCGCCGCGATACTGCTGTGCGCTGCCCCGGCGTTGCCCTGGAGCCTGTATTTCGGGGCCGCAATTCCCGGCAGCGACACCAGGTTGCTGGCGGTGCTGGCCGCGGTAACGGTGCTCGCACTGGGGTCAGTCGTCGTGACCTATGTCGGCCCCTGGGCGATGCTGGGCCGGCATGCCAACCCCGCGCTCGCCGGGCGGCTGCGCCGGTTGCTCAGCGCGCCGTACCTCTTGCTGGTGCTGGCCGTAGCGGTCGCCGACGTCGTGCAAACCATCCGCTTCGGCGGCAGCTCCCGTCCGCCGGGCGGTGTGGGACCGGGGGCCTGGCTAGGGGCCACCGGTGCCTTACTCGCCGGGCAGCCAGTGCTCGCCGGACCGGTCCGGTTCTGGCAGCGCGGGGCCCGGGTCCTTGGCTACGCCGCGATCGTCGGCGCTGCCTTGAGCGTGTTGTTCAATCTGTATTGGCGGGTGCGCTACGCCCTGCCCGATGCGCACTCGGCCGGCGACTTCGGTACGCAGCATGTCGCGATCATCGTGACCGCGCTGGTGTACGGGCTGGTGGCCTGGGTCGCCGTGTTCACCGCGTCGCGCTGGATTCTGCGGCGCGACAAAGCCTCCCAGCTCGGTGTGGTCTTGCTCGGCGGCGCCACCCTGCTGGCCGGGGTACTGGTGTGGGCGCTGCCGGTGGGCCGGGTCATCGACGGATTTCACGGTATCGCGCAGAACACCTCCACCGCCGGCGTCGGATTCGAGGGCTACCTCGTGTGGGTGGCCGCGGCGGCGATCTTCGCGGTGGCTGCGGTGCGCGACGTATCGGCCACGACCTGGCTGGGCGCCACGCGTAATACGTTGCTGCTCATCATCGTCTGGTGCCTGGGTTCGGTATTGATGCGGATCACCGACCTCGCGGTAGCCGCCGGTCTGGATCTACCGCGTTCGCCGTATGACAGTGCGGCGATGGCGTCCTTCGACGTGGTGACCGCGGTGGTCGCGATCTGGCTGCGGATCAATCTGGGCAATCGGACGCTTCCGGCGGCCGCCCTGTGGTCGGTGGCTGCGGTCTTGTTCGGGTTCACGATCGCACGCCTGGTGGTGGGCATCGGGCTGGCACCGCGGCTGGCGGAGGCACAGCGAGCCGAGGCGCTGGCGAACCCCGTCTATGGCAACGGGCTCGCGCAGCAGATCACCAGCACCTTCGACGTGGTGCTGTGCGGGCTGGCGCTGTGCGCCCTGGTGGTCGCGATCATCGCCGGCCGGCTGGCCCTGTCCGATGGCGACCGGCCCAAGCCCGGTGACGCCGGCGCACCGCGCATCTTCCGGTCGGAGAACTCGACGGCACCCTCCCCGGCCGGCGCGCCGAAGATCTACCGGGGCGCCGGCGACTCGGCCGGCGACGCCCCGCTGATGCACGGCCACTCGCACCGCAATTGACGGCTCGCAGCGTTTATCGGACGAGGACGCCGGGTAGCCGACACTGCGCTTTAGCTGGCTCGGCTGGACGATACGCATGAGGTCACGATGAACATCCAACTCGTTGCAACGACGGCACGCCCCGTCACCCGGCACCTGGTCGCCGCGATGGTGATATGCGGTAGCGCACTGCTGGCCCCGGGCGTCGCGGAGGTCTCGGCACAACCCTGCCCGGACGTGGAGGTGGTGTTCGCGCGGGGCACCGGCGAGCCACCCGGCGT
Source organism: Mycobacterium sp. NGS16 (assembly GCF_059813225.1). Lineage (NCBI taxonomy): Bacteria > Bacillati > Actinomycetota > Actinomycetes > Mycobacteriales > Mycobacteriaceae > Mycobacterium > Mycobacterium sp. NGS16. The sequence goes on along the minus strand of NZ_JCALEE010000003.1, from coordinate 113,532 downwards.
CGGCGGCATCGGCCAAGCCTTCGTCGATGCGCTGCACGCCAAGGTGGGTGCGCGCACCTATGAGGTGTATCCGGTCAACTATGCCGCCAGCAGCGACTTCAGTGGCGGCGTCGACTTCGCCCGCACCGTCGTCGACGGAATCCGCGACGCCGCCACCCACATCGAGAACACCGCCGCGAACTGCCCCAACACCCGGATGGTGCTCGGCGGCTTCTCGCAGGGCGCGGCGCTGGCCGGCTACACCACCTCGGCCGAGATTCCCAAAGAGGTACCCGCCGAGTATCTCGCGTTCATCCCGCGGCCGATGCCGGCGTCGGTGGCCAACCACGTCGCCGCCGTCGTCCTGTTCGGCACGCCTTCGGCGGAGTTCTTGCAGCCCAACGGCGCACCGCCGGTCCGGATCGGGCCGCTGTACGCGTCCAAGACGCTGCAGCTGTGCGCCGACGGTGACACCATCTGCAATGGCGCCCCGGCCGGCGGGCCGCCCTTCGCGCACGCGTCCTACGGCGTCAACGGGATGACCGAGCAGGGTGCCGATTACGCGGCCGCCCACCTCTGAGCTACGGCAGCTCGAACGGCAGCTGAATGCCCTCGTGCGGCAGACAGTGGGTGCAGGTGCGCTCTTCGTCGACGCGTTCAATGCCCTGCCGCACCAGTTTTTTGAACGGCTCGATGTTCTTCTGGAATTCGGCGAAGACGTCGACGGCCTTCACGCCGCTGCCGACGTCGACACCGGCGTCGAGGTCGGTGACCAATGCGATTGCGGCGTAGCACATTTCCAGCTCGCGAGCCAGCACCGCTTCGGGGTAGCCGGTCATGTTGATCAGGCGGAAACCCGCCGCGGCGAACCATTGGCTTTCGGCGCGGGTGGAGAACCGCGGGCCCTGGATAACCACCATGGTGCCGCCGTCGACGACGTCGGGCAGGCCGGTCACCGCGGTCCGCAGCACCGGGCAGTACGGATCGGCGAATTCGACGTGCACACCGCCGTCGTCGAAGTAGGTGTCGGCGCGGCCCCGGGTGCGGTCCACCAGCTGATCGGGCACCACCACCGACCCGGGTGGCAGCTCGGGTGTCAGACTGCCGACCGCACAGGGCGCCAGGATCCGTCGCACCCCCAGTGTCCGCAACGCCCACATGTTTGCCCGGTACGGCACCGTGTGCGCCGAATATTCGTGCCGTTCGCCGTGGCGGGGCAGGAATGCGACCTCGTGACCGCCGACGGCACCGACGGTGATGTCCGCGCTGGGCTTACCGTAGGGGGTTTCGCACGCCACCCGGCGCGCGTCGGCACCGAAGAACGAATAGAAGCCACTACCGCCGATCACGCCCAGCAAGGTGTGCTCCTCCCGCATGCAAGGATCGTGCCCATGTCGCAAAAGGCCAGCTTTGCACAGTGGATCGAAGGCGCCCGGCCCCGCACCCTGCCCAACGCGATCGCCCCGGTGATCGCCGGAACCGGCGCGGCCGCCTGGCTGGGCGCCGCGGTGTGGTGGAAGGCGCTGCTGGCGCTCGCCGTCGCGGTCGCGCTGATCATCGGGGTGAACTTCGCCAACGACTACTCCGACGGCATCCGCGGCACCGACGACGACCGGACTGGCCCGCTGCGGCTGGTGGGCTCGCGGCTGGCCACCCCGCGAGCGGTGCTGACCGCGGCGATCACCGCGCTGTCGGTGGGGGCGCTGGCTGGTCTAGCGCTGGCGCTGCTGTCCGCCCCGTGGCTGCTGGCCGTGGGTGCGGCCTGCATTGCCGGGGCGTGGCTGTACACCGGCGGGTCGCGGCCGTACGGCTACACCGGCCTGGGCGAGGTGGCCGTGTTCGTGTTCTTCGGTCTGGTTGCCGTGCTGGGCACCCAGTACACCCAGGCGCTGCGGGTGGACTGGGTCGGGGCGGCGCTGGCCGTCGGTGTGGGCTCGCTGTCGTCGGCGGTGCTGGTGGCCAACAACCTGCGCGACATCGCCACCGACAAGCCGGCCGGCAAGATCACTCTGGCGGTGCGGCTGGGCGACGCCCGCACCCGGGTGTTGTTTCAGCTGCTGCTGGCGCTGGCCGGGGTGCTGACGCTGGCGCTGATGCGGGCCACCCCCTGGTGCGCGGCCGGGCTGATCGCCGCGCCGCTGGCGGTGCGGGCCGCGGCCCCGGTGCGCGCCGGCAAGGGGGGCGCCGCGTTGATTCCGGTGCTGCGTGATACCGGGCTGGCGATGCTGCTGTGGGCGATCGTGGAGGCGGTGGCGTTGGGGCTGGCGTGACAAGCCGGTCCCACGAGTCCCAGGAGCCCCAGCTCAGGGGCATGCGGATCTTTCTGAATCGGATATCGCAGGTGCTATCAACACCGAGGTCACCACTCGGTGATAGCGCAGGCGCAATCGTTTGAGAAACATCTCACCCCCGCGCCCACGGTACGCAAGTGACTGGCGTGACGCGTGGGGAGCGCCATCGGCGGCTCAGGCCGGGCGGGCTCAGGGCGCGTGGCTCAGGCCGGGTGGCTCAGTCGGATTCCCCGCGCAGCCGGGCTTCCAACTGCTCGCGGTCGCGCCGGCGCCGCTCGCCGGCCAACGCCATGCTCGCGGTGGCACGCCGGCGCAGCGGAGCGAACACCCACATGCCCAGCGGCAACGCGATGATCAGCGCCAGCAGCACCGCCACGATCGGCGGGAAGTCGCTGAGCCCGATCAGCCGCCCGACCCCGTAGATCGCCGCGCTCAGCACGATCAGCAGCCCCAGCCGCGCCGCGGCGTACACGGCCACATCGACTATCGCACGGCCCGATGGGGCACCACCTGCTGTCACGTCCACCAAGCCTACTGTCGGGTCCCAGAGGGTACGGCGGCACTAACGGTATATTCGGCGCCAGGAGGTGTCGCGAGTGCTCTACCTGCTCCTCGTCCTAGCCTTGGGGACACTGCTCTACATCGGTCTGCGCGCCAGCCGGGCGCGGCCGAAGACGCGCGTCATCGGGCCAGACGACGACCCGGACTTCCTGTGGCAGCTCAGCCACGGCGACAACCAGCCGTAGCGGCTCGATCTAGACGAAGTGCTGGTTGAACCGGTCGTCGCCCGGGAACGCTTCGGCGACGATGGCGGCCAGCTCCACCAGCGCCTCGCGGGTGTCCCGCTTGAGGCGCAGCAGATCGATCTCGGCGCCCTCCTCCAGGTGCGGGTCGAACGGCACCAGGCGCACCGCGCGGCAGCGCCGGGAGAAGTGGTCGACCACCTTTTGCATGTCCACCTTGCCGCCCCGCGGCCGCACCGCGTTGATGACCGCGATCGAGTTGCGGACCAGCTCCTCGTGGCCGTGCGCATCCAGCCAGTCCAGCGTCGCCGAGGCGCTGCGGGCGCCGTCGACCGACCCGGAGCTCACCACGATCATGGTGTCGGCCTTGGCCAGCACCGCTGACATGGCCGAGTGCATCAGGCCGGTGCCGCAGTCGGTCAAGACCAGGCTGTAGAACCGCTCCAGCACCTGCAGGGTGCGGGCGTAGTCCTCGGCGCTGAACGCCTCGGACACCGCCGGGTCGCTCTCGGAGGCCAGCACCTCCAGCCGGCTCGGGCCCTGGTTGGTGTAGCTGCGGACGTCGCTGTAGCGCTGAATGCCGTCAGCGTCGCGCAGCAGGTGACGCACCGTCGCCGGGGTCTCCATCGGCACCTTCTGGCTCAGCGTGCCCCGGTCCGGGTTGGCGTCCACGGCCACCACCCGGTCACCGCGGATGGAGGCGAACGTGGCCCCCAGCGTCGCGGTGATGGTGGTCTTGCCCACGCCGCCCTTCAGCGACAGCACCGCGATCCGGTGACAGCCCTGCAGCGGCCGGTTGACCTGCACCACCAGGTCGTTGTAGCGCGCGGTGCGCGGGCTCTCCCCGACGTTGATCAGCTGGCCGGACAGCACATAGAGCAGTCGGCGCCAGCCGGACGTCGGCGGCGGTTTGACCTGCCGCAACAGCGACGTGGTGGACAGGTCCGAGAACGGCGCGATGGGCTCCGCGGGCCGATACGGGGCGTTCCCGCCGCTGGGGGCGCCGCCGTAGTAGACCGGGGCCGGGTTCTCCATCGGCTGCGGGACCCAGGTCGCCGGGCCGGGGTTCCACTGCTGTTGCTGGGCCTGGGTCTCCCCGGGTGACGGCCACGGGTCGAGCGGTTCGGAGAACCGGCGCTCGGTGCGGAAGCCCCCGAAAGACCTGGTCGCCGAAGTTTCGGTGCCTTCCCCGGCGTCGGCCTGCCGGTTGAACGACCCGGTGTCGGGGTTGACGGCAGGGGTGCCGGCGGGCGTGTCGTCAGCTCCGGCGACCTGCTGGTACGGCCGGAACTGGGTGGTCGGATGATCCGTCATGTCGTGGCCCTGGGTGGCATCACCCGGTGCATGGTCAGACACTGATATCTCCCCCATCACGGTGGTTGGGTCGAGTCGGTGGACGTCTGTAAGCGCAGGGTAGCGCAGGCGACCTAAGCGTATCTGTCAGCAGCGTTAGCCGACCCCGGCATAGGAGTGCAGTCCGACGGTCACCAGATTGACGAAGAACAGGTTGAAGATCATGGCCACGAAGCCGGCCACGTTGATCCAGGCCGCCTTGTAGTCGCGCCACCCGGCCGTCGACCTGGCATGCAGGTAGGCGGCATAGATGATCCAGGCGACGAACGACACCGTCTCCTTGGGGTCCCAACCCCAGTAGCGGCCCCAGGCACCTTCGGCCCAGATTGCGCCGAAGATCACTCCGAAGCCGAACACCGGAAACGCGAAAATCGTCGTCCGATACGCGATGCGGTCCAGGGTTTGCGCGTCCGGCAGCCGGCGCACCATCCGGGCCAGCGCGCCGGGCGCCTCGGGGTCACTCAACCGCGACGACCGCACCAGGAACAGAATGCTGGCCACGCCGGCCACCAGGAACACCCCCGAGCCGATGCTGACCACCGACACGTGGATCGGTAGCCAGTAGGACTGCAGCGCCGGCATCACCGGTGCGGCGGTGGCGTAGAGCCAGCGCCCGGAGACCGTCAACAGGATCAGCACCGGCAGCAGCACGAACACCCACAGGCTGCGGTGTTGCGGACGGCGCAACGCGACCGCGGCGGCCACCAGCCCGGAGAAGCAGGTCAGGTTGATGAACTCGTACATGTTGCCCCACGGCGGGCGCAAGGTGGCGGCGCCGCGGAACACGATGCAGGCCAGCAGCAGGGCGATGCCCAGGTAGACCAGCGCCAGCCCGGCGCGACCCACCCGCTCACCGAGCGGCCGCCGCGCCGCCGGCGCCACCACCCCGGGGGTGGTGCTGTCGGCGCGCACCGCCCCGGCGGCCACCAGCTCGGCCTCGGCGGGCCTGCGGGCACGGCTGTAGGCCAGTTCGACGGCCAGCAGCAGCAGCGCGATGACGAGCACGATCAGCGCCGAGGTGAACGCCCAGTCGGAATAGCGGGCCAGCCCGACGTCGATGTGACTTGTGTTCATGGCCGCTGCTCCTCCTCGTCGCTGCGCTCCGCATCGTCGACAGCGGGGTTCATCTAGCTCTCCTTGCCGAACAACCGCGCGCTCAATCGCTCGAACTCGTCACCCCAGCCGGCGTTGTCGGTGCGCGCCAGCCCGCCCAGCTCGACGTTCACCGTACCGGCGGCGGGCGTGATCCGGATCCAGACCCGGCGGCGGCGCACCACCAGGGAGACCACCAGGCCGGCCATCATCGTCATTGCGAACACCAGCACCCAGACCTGGGCCGGATCATGCGACAGCTGGATGTTGATGAACGGCACGGCGCCGTCGAAGCGCACCCGGGTGCCGTCGTCGAGGCGGATCTCCTCACCGGGCTTGAGGTTGGACCGGGCCACCTTGGTCAGGCGGCCTTGGTGGATCAGCCGGGAATCCAGCGTGAACAGCCCCTGCGGGCGGCCGGTGTCCAGGCCGGTGTCGCCGCGGTAGACGTCGACCGCCACCGCGGGGTCGTGTAGCGCCGGGAACCGCGACGACAGCAGCCCGCGGTCGAACTCCGCGGTCGGCGCGAACAGCCCCTGGATCCCGATCTGGTGCTTGCGGCGTTCGGTGGCGTCGGGATAGGTCCCAGCCGGGGGGTCGATCCGTACCGCCCCCGACGACAGCAGGGTCAGCGGGTCGTCCGGGCGGAACTGGACGGTCTGGGTGCGGGTTTGGCCGTCCGGGAAGATCACCGTGAAGCTGGGGGCGTAGCCGTGCCCCTGCAGGTAGGCCCGGACGCCGCCCACCCGCAGCGGATGGTTGACCTCCAGCAGATAGGGGCGCCACCGGTTGGCGCGCAGGTCCTCGCCGGCCTGGTAGTCGATGTGCGCCGTGAACGAGGTGGCCAGCCCGGAGACCAGGTAGTTGGCGTCGAAGTCGTTGACCCGGATGCACATCGGGTGCAGCCGGGTGCCGTCGACGGTGGTGCCGGCGCGGAAGGAGTCGAAGGCGGCCGGAGATGCCGAGCAGAACCCCGGGCCGCCGTCGGCGATGACCATGACGTTGCCCTCGTAGCCGAACAGCCGGCCGACCGCGACCGAGGCCAGCAGGCCCAGCAGCGCGAAATGGAAGACCAGATTGCCGAATTCGCGCAGATACCCCTTCTCCGCGGAGATTTCGACGGTGCCGGCGGCATTCTCCGGGAAGCGGGTGATCCGCCGCCAACCGCGCAGCCGCCCGGACATTTCGGCGGCGAGTTTCTCGGGATCGCCGGTCAGCTGCGTCTCGGCGTGTTTGGGCAGCCGGGCCAGGTTGCGCGGCGCGGCGACCGGGCGGGCGCGCAGGTTGCGCAGGTGTTCGAGGGTCCGCGGGGTCAGGCAGCCGATCAACGACACGCACAGCAGCACGTAGATGGCGGTGAACCAGAAGCTGGAGAAAACGTCGAACGCCTCCAGCCGGTTCAGCCACGGTCCGAGCACCGGGTGAAGCGCCAGGTACTCCTCGACCTTGGCGGCGTTGAGGTTACGTTGCGGCAGCAGTGCCCCGGGGATCGCGGCCAGCGCGAGCAGGAACAGCAGCACCAGCGCGGTGCCCATGGACGTCAGCGCCCGCCAGGTGTTGCGGCCCCTGGCGGTAACCCCGCCGAGCAGACGTGAAAGCCCCTTAAAACCACCTGTTTTGGGGGCTTTCGCGTCTGCTCGCGGTGGAGGGGTGGGGTGCGGCGGGGTGGTGGTGCTCATCAGATCGGCAGCCTCACGTCAGAGACCAGCCCGTCGCGCACCGCGGCCACGAAGTGCCCCCAGCCGCCGGTCACCAAAGCCAACCCGACCGCGATCAGCAGCACCCCGCCGGCGATCTGAATGGCCCGGGTGTGGCGGCGCAGCCAGCCCAGGCCGGCCACCGCGCTGGCCGACCCGAACGCCAGCGCCACGAACGGAATGCCCAAGCCCAGGCAGTAGGCGATCACCAGCACCACCCCGCGGGCCACGCCGGCGCCGTCGGTGGCCGAGGCGACGGCGATGACCCCGGTCAGCGTCGGCCCCAGGCACGGCGTCCAGCCCAGGGCGAACACCGCGCCCAAAAGCGGCGCGCCCAGCACCGTCGACAGCTGCTGCGGAGTGAAGCGAAGTGAGCGCTGCAGCGCCGGGACGAAGCCGATGAACACCAGGCCCATCAGGATCGTCACCGCGCCGCCGATCCGCTCCAACATCAGCTGATTGCGGATCAAGGTGGTGGTCATGCCCAGCACGGCGACCGAGCCGAGCAGAAACACCGCGGTGAACCCGGCGACGAACAGCGCCGCCGACCCCGCGACACGCCACCGGGCCGACCGGGGCGGCTGCAGCGCATCAGCCGGAGGTTTTTCGTCGACGCCGACCACCGCCGCCAGGTACGACAGGTAGCCCGGCACCAGCGGCACGACGCACGGCGAGGCGAACGACACGAGACCGGCCAGCGCCGACACCGCGACGGCCAGCAGCAGCGGGCCGGTGGCGGCGGTGGCGGTGAGGCCGTTCACTGCGGCGCCTCGGCAGCCAGCCGCTGTATCACCGGCTGCAGGTCTTCGGCGAGCACCTCGCGCAGAAACACCGCGGCCACCCGGTGCTGCCGGTCGAGCACCATGGTCGCCGGGATGACCGATGAGGGATAACGGCCGCCGAAGGCGATCATGGTGCGCATCGCCGGGTCGTAGATCGACGGGTAGGTCACCTGCCGGTCCTTGATGAAATCGCGGGACGCCTGCGGCTCGGGGTCACGGACGTCGATGCCCAGAAAGGCCACCCCGTCGGCGCGGGTGGCGTCGTAAACCTGTTGCAGCTGGCTGATTTCGGTGCGGCACGGTCCGCACCACTGCCCCCAGACGTTGATCACGACGACGCGGCCACCGAAGTCGTCGACGCCGATGGTGCGCTGCGGGTCCATCAGGTCGGGTCCGGAGATCGGGCCGGGCTTACCGCGGGCCTCCGGCGGGTCATAGAAGATGTCGGTCTTGCCGCCGGGCGAGACGAACTCGAAGGTGCCGCCGTGGGTCACCGCGTCGTCGCCGACCGAGCAGCCCGAGATCAGGGCGGCCACCACCACCCCGGCGATCAGCACCGCCCGCATCGTCAGCCGCCGGACGGGACACGGTAGTCGACGTCGACCAGCCGATCACCGTCATAGATCAGCGTGGTCACCGAACCCACGTCGCACTGCCGCCGGCGTGGGTCGTGCCAGAGCCTGTTGCCGGTCAGGTACTGCCGCACCGTCCACACCGGCAGCTGGTGGCTGACGCACACCACCTCATGGCCGGCGGCGCGGGACCGGGCCTTGTCCACCGCGGTGGCCATCCGGGCGGCGATCTCGGCATAGGGCTCGCCCCAGGTCGGGGTGAGCGGGTTGCGCAGATGCCACCAGTACCGCGGGTTGCGCCAGGCGCCGTCGCCCGGCGAAACCCGTTTTCCCTCAAAGATATTGGTTGATTCGATCAGGTTCTCGTCGGTGTCCACCGGCAGGCCGTGGCGGGCGGCGACCGGCGCGGCCGTCTCCTGGGCCCGCTGCAGCGGCGAGGCGATCACGGCGACGATGTCGGCATCGGCCAGCATGTCGGCGGCGGCGACGGCCTGGGCGCGGCCGGTCTCGGAGAGCCGGAAGCCCGGGATGCGGCCGTAGAGAATGCGGTCCGGATTGTGGACCTCGCCGTGGCGGATCAGGTGGACGCGGGTCTGCATCAGGGTTTCGGCTCTCCGGTGGTGGCGGCGGCACGGGCGGCGGCGGGCAGCGCTGCGGCGATCCGCTCGAAGGCCTCGTCGGACAGCGCAGAAGAGACGAACCAGGCTTCGAAGGCGCTGCACGGCGGATAGACGCCGGCATCGAGCAGCGCGTGGAAGAACGCCGGGAAACGCCACGTCTCGCTCGCCTTAGCGGCGGCGAAGTCGGTGACCGGTTCCTCGGTGAAGAAGACACTGAACATGTTGCCGGCCCGCGGAATCTGGTGCGCCACACCGGCGTCGGTCAGGGCTTCGGACAGCATCGCGGTCAGCCGGTCGGCGCCTGCGTCCAGTGCTGCGTAGACGTCGGCGTCGGCGGCGCGCAGCGTGGCCAGCCCGGCGGCGACGGCCACCGGGTTCCCCGACAGCGTGCCGGCCTGATACACCGGTCCGAGTGGCGCCAGCCGGTCCATCACCTCGGCCCGGCCGCCGAAGGCCGCGGCCGGCAGCCCACCACTGATCACCTTGCCGAAGGTGAACAGGTCGGCGTCGACCGGATCGAGCCCGTACCACCCGCTGGCGCTCACCCGGAAGCCGGTCATCACCTCGTCGATGATCAACAGCGCCCCGTGCTGCGCGGTGATGACCCGCAGCGCGGCATTGAAGCCGGGCGCCGGGGGCACTACGCCCATGTTGCCGGGGCTGGCCTCGGTGATGACGGCCGCGATCTGGTCGCCGAATTCGGTAAACGCCGCGCGCACCGCAGCGATGTCGTTGTAGGGCAACACGATCGTGTCGGCGGCGGTGGCACCGGTGACACCGGGCGACGCCGGCAGTGCCAGGGTGGCCACCCCGGAGCCGGCGTCGGCGAGCAACGCGTCGACGTGGCCGTGGTAGCAGCCGGAGAACTTGACGACCTTGGCCCGGCCGGTGAACCCGCGGGCCAGCCGCAGCGCGCTCATGGTGGCCTCGGTGCCGGAATTGACCAGCCGGACCTTTTCCACGGCGGGCACCCGGGCGATGATCTCGGCTGCCAGCTCGGTCTCGGTGGCCGTCGGCGCCCCGAACGACAGCCCGGCACCGGCAGCAGCGCGGACCGCGTCGACCACCGCCGGATAGGCGTGGCCGAGGATCATCGGCCCCCAGGAGCAGACCAGGTCCACATACCGGTTGTGATCGGCGTCGGTGAGCCAGCAGCCCTGGGCTTCGGTGATGAACCGGGGCGTACCTCCCACCGAGGCGAACGCGCGGGCCGGCGAGTTGACCCCGCCGGGAATCACGGCGCAGGCGTCATCGAAGAGCTTCGCCGAGGCGCGCACGAGGGCCCCGGTCCGCCGGTCGGTGCTGGGCATAGCCTTCAGTGTCCCAGCTGGTCCCCGGCGGTCAACTACGGGGTGTAGTGGAAAGACGCGAGTCCTTCAGGGCCGCCAGCGTGCGGCGCGCCGCGCGTTCGCCGCTGCGCACTGCGCCCTCCATATTGTCGGGCCAACTGCTGCGCTCGGCGCCCGCGAACTCCAGCAGCCCGTGCGGCTGGGCCAGCAACGGGCCCAGGGCACAGACCTGGCCGGGGGCGAACACGGCGTCGCAGCCGCCGATGTGCCGCTCATCGGCCCAGCGCATCACCGTCGGGGATCGCAACTGGTCGGGCCGCACGTCGAAGGCGCTCGCCAGGTCCGCGACCAGCGCGTCGTCGTGCGCATCGGCACCGGCGGGCGGGACGAACCCGCTCACCCGGTCACCGCGTCGCCACCCGCCCCACAGGGTCCCACCGCCGAGCACCGTGTTGTGCCGCACCGAATGGCCTTGCGGGAGCAGGGCGATCACCTTTGTGCCCGGGCCGATGTGAAGATCGGGTAGTCGCTGCAGATCGCCGGGCAGGGGCGGGTCGAAGGAGATCGTCGGCAACTGGGTCACCGGCACCGCCACGATTACCCGGCCGGCCCGCACCGACAGCTCCGTTGCGTGGATCGCTGCGGTGGCACCGTCCTGGCTGATCCGCTCGATCGGCGTATTCAACACAACGGCCAGCGGCTCGGCGAGCCGACGCGCGACCTGCTGGGCGCCCTGGCGGATCCGCCACTGAAAGGTCGCGTTCATGCTGCGGACCGGGCCACCGGCGATCCGGAGCAGCCACAGCAGGTGCAGCAACGACATGGAGTCCAACGCCTGGCAGGCCAACGAGCCGATGAGCCGCTCGAGCAGGTAGCGGGCCTCGGCATCGAGGCCGAGGTCATCGAGCCATCCGGCGACGGACCGGTTGTCGAGTTCGGCGGCCCGGCGCGCCGTCCACGGCGCTTCGGGGTCGATCCCGCGCGACTGCCAGGCCGCGCGCCCGATCGCGCGGGCCAGCCCGGGCCAGGTCCGCGGTGGCGGCAGCCGGCCGGTGGTCGACCGATCCGGAAGGCGCCAGCGAACCGGCCGGCCGAGGTTCGCCGCGGGCTCGACGTCGAGGCCCAGGTCTCGCACCAGGCGGTGCATCCGCCGGTGCGCCCGTCCGATCCATTCGCCGCCGAAGTCGACCATCTGGCCGTCGAGTTCACGGGAGCAGGCCCGTCCGCCGACCTCGTCGCGCGCTTCGACGACGACGACGCTTCTGCCGGCGCGCTGCACCGCTCGAGCCGCCGTCAGGCCGGCCAGCCCGGCTCCGACAACAGCCACGTCGACGGGGGGTACAGTGGCCTCCAACCCCATGAGACAAACGTATCAGACATTTGTCTCAGTAAATAGGGAGCCGCCGCCCGTGACCCGCAGGACCGGAAATCGAGAGCGCCTGCTCGATGCCGCGATGCGCTGCATCGAGGAACGCGGCTACGCGCGCACCACAGCCCGCGACCTCGTCGCCGCCTCGAACACCAACCTCGGCGCTATCACCTACCACTTCGACTCCAAAGAGGCGCTGCTCAACGAGGCACTGGCCGAGTGCTCCCGGCGCTGGCTGCAGCAGGTACGGCAAGCCCCGGCCGGCACCGCCGCCGGCGACCCGTGGGAAAGTGCCATCGGGGCCGCCCGGGGCGCCCTGCAGAGCGGACGGGGCATCGCCGTCGCCTACGTGGAGGCCTGGTCCCAGGCCGAACGATCCCCCGAGTTGCGCCGCCAGCTCGCGGAGCACTACCGCGAATTCCGCAGCGGCGCAGCCGCGCTGCTGCACACATTGGCGGCCCCACCGGATGGGCCCGACGCCGAGGCGCTGGCGGCCGTCCTCGTGGCTGTCGTCGACGGCCTGATGATCCAGTGGTTGCTCGACCCCGACGCCGTTCCCGACACCCGACGGCTCGCCACGGCACTTCGCCGATTGACCGGAGCCACCACGGCGGAGTAGTCGGATAAGGGGTTGAGGTGGCCGCGCCCCCGGAGTTGGATGGCCCTCATGCAACTACCGCAACGTCTGGCCCGCTTTAACCGGCACGTCACGAACCCGATCCAGCGGATGTGGGCCGGCTGGGCGCCGTCCTTCGGCATCCTCGAGCATGTCGGCCGCCGCTCCGGCAAGCCCTTCCGGACGCCATTGACCGTTTTCAGCACCGATGACGGCGTGGCGATCCTGCTCACCTACGGCCCGGACCGGGATTGGCTGAAGAACATCACCGCCGCCGGCGGCGCCAAGCTGCGCCGGCACGGCAAGACCTTCGCCGTCACCAATCCACGGGTGGTGAGCAGGGACGAGGCGGCGGCGCACGTCACCGGGTTCGGTCGCCGCGCGTTTGCGCGGCTGCCCTTCGAGCAGGCGGTGCTGCTGGACCGCGCCGGCTGACTACCCGGTTGGCGTGCCGGGGCTGCCGGGCTGCCCCGGCGCTCCGGTCGGGTTTCCGGCCCCACCGGCACCGGCGGCGCCCGCCTTTCCGGCCTCGACGCCGTTGCCGCCGTCACCGCCGTCACCGCCGTGGCCACCCGGGCCGACCGATCCCCCGGCCGCCGCCGCACCGCCGGCACCGCCCGTGCCACCGGCGCCACCGGCAACCGCGGCCGCACCGTCGCCGGCGTCGCCCCCGTTGCCTCCCGCGCCCCCGGCACCGCCGTCGGGATGGCCGGCCGTGCCGGCGCCGCCGGCGCCACCCGTGCCGCCCTTGCCACCGCCGCCGCTCTCCCCGGCGGTCGGGTGGCCGAGTTGCCCCTGACCGCCAGCGCCGCCATCGCCGCCGTTGCCCGCGGTACCGGCCCACGACCCGGCCGCACCGCCGTTTCCGCCGGCACCGCCCACCCGGCCATGGCTGGGGACACCGCCGTAGCCGCCCGAGCCGCCGGCACCGCCGTGGCCGCCGTTACCGCCGTTGCCGTCGGAGCCGGCCAGCGCGTCGCCGCCGTTGCCGCCCGGCGCGCTGAATCCCCCGGGCCCGGCATTGCCCATGAACACCAGGTCGCCGGCGTTACCGGCCGCCCCGCCGTCGCCGCCGTTACCACCGCTGGGGTGGTCGGCGGTGCCGGCACCGCCATTGCCGCCGTAACCGCCGGAGCCGCCCGGGCCGCCGAAGCCGGCCACCGCGTTGCCGCCGTCGCCGGCGTTGCCGCCGTTGCCCCCATTACCGCCGCCATTGCCCCAGCCGCCGTCACCGCCGTCGCCGCCGCGACCGCCGGCGCCGAACAGTGAGATGGCCTCCCCGCCGAGCCCGCCGTCACCGCCGTTACCCGCAGTGCCCGAGATGCTGTCCAGGCCGTCGCCGCCCCAGCCGCCTTCCCCACCGTTGCCCAGCAGCCAGCCACCGGTTCCGCCGTCGCCGCCGTCGGCGCCGGCCCCGCCGTCGCCGCCCCAGCCGCCGTTGCCGATCATGAAGGCGTTACCGCCGTGGCCGCCGACCACGCCCGCGGCGATGTTCTCGTCGCTGCCGGCGCCGTAGCCGTTGCCGCCGTCACCGAACAGCCAGCCGCCGTCGCCGCCGTCCGGGTGATCCACGGTGCCATCGACACCGTTGCAGATCAGGCCGCACGCGCCGTCAAAAGCGAAGAGCGGGTTGATGATCGGGTCGATCAGAGCACCAGGGCCCATCATCCACAGATTGCCCAAGTCGTGGATGGTGGCGTAGAGCTGGTTCTGGATCAGCCCAGCGAAGACGACCTCGGCCACCGACGCCCAGGTGTAGATGTCGGTGCCGACTTGGTCGAGAGTGTCCACCGCCGGCGCCGGATCGGCCGCAGCGAAGGCGTCCATCAACGGGTCGAGGGAGAACAGCTCATCGACGTCCGCGCGCGCCGGCGCGGCGGTCAGTGGGCTCAGCCCGAGCGCGAGGAACGTCCCTACCGACGTCGCCGCGCCGACGGCACGAAAGGGGTTCGGGTTCACAGCGCGACGAGCAGGCATCCACCGAACTTATCCAGCCGGATGGGTATTCCACAACTACGGATATTTGACCGAAGGTCGTTGGGCATGTGCGGGTCCACAGTTCGATACTCGCCGCACCTACCAGTGGCGGTCAGCTGCTGACGAGGCCGGGCGCCGGGTGTATTTTGTGCCGGTGACGGCCGGCTCGCAATCCCCGCTCGCCTGGCTGCTGGCACCGGTGACGGTGCAGACCTTCCTCGATGAGCTGTGGGGCGCCGCGCCGCACCACATCGCCCGGGACCGCGCCGACTACTTCGACGTGCTGGCCGGGCCGTCATCGGCCTCGCAGCTGCTGGAAGCGCTGCGCACCGAACCGTCGGCGGTGCGCCTGGTGCGCGGGGCCGACCATCTGGAGCCGCAGCACTACACGCGCGCCGACGGCACCCTGGACCTGGCCCGCATCCACGCCGAGTCAGACCGCGGCTACACGATCATCTGCAACAACATCGAGAAGTACCTGCGGCCGATGTCGACGCTGACCCACGGGGTCGAGGTGGAGCTGAACTTCCCGACGCACGTCAACGCCTACCTCACCCCGCCGGCCTCGACGGGTTTCCTGCCGCACTACGACCACCACGACGTGCTGGTGCTGCAGATCCACGGCAACAAGACCTGGTACTTCTATGGCGACGATCCGATACCGCCACACCGGATGCAGCAGATGCACGAGGTCGACCCGGCCGGCCTGCCGGCACCGACCAGCCTGCAGCTGGCCGCCGGGGACACCCTGTATCTGCCCCGGGGCCGGGTGCATTCGGCCGAGACGACCTCGGAGCCCTCGGTGCACCTGACGGTAGGACTGCACGTTCCGACGGTGCTCACGCTGCTGACCCACACGCTGCACCTGCTGAGCCTGCGCAACGACGCGGTGCACACCCGGTTGCCCGCACGACATCTGGACGACCCGCAGGTGCGCGCCAGCCTGGGCCCGCTGATCCGGGACGCGCTGGCCGCCATGGAGGCGTCCGACGCCCTCGCGGAAGGCCTGGGCGCCATGCAGGATTTCCTGGTACGCCGCGCCCGCTGCCCGGTCGTCGGGCAGGTCGACGACACCGTCGGCCTCGATACCGACACGCTGGTGTGCAAGCAGCACCCGCTGTACTCCCGGGTGACCACCACCGCCGACGGTGTGGGCCTGCAGTTCGCCCAGCTGATCGTCAGCGCCCGCCCGGACCACGAGGCCGCGATGCGGTTCCTGTCCGCACGCACCGAGCCGTTTCGGATCGGCGAACTGCCTGGGCTGGCCGCCGCCCAACAGATCGAATTGGCCCGCAGCCTGATCATGAGCGGCTTCCTGGTGCGCCCGGACGTCGCCGAGGCATCATCGAGTCCATAAATGCGGAGAATCCGCGGGCAAGTATCCGTATTCCGAGGAAACTTCCAGGGAATAATCGAGATTTGAGGATGTAAGCTCCGTACATCCAACGCGGGAAGGCGGCGATGACGGAGCCAATCTGGATGGCGTCACCACCGGAGGTGCACTCGGCGTTGCTGAGCAGCGGTCCGGGCGCGGGGCCACTGCTGGCGGCCGCCGGGATGTGGGACGCGTTGAGCACCGAATACACCGCGGTGGCGCAGGAACTGTCCACGCTGCTCTCGGCGGTGCAGGCCGGATCCTGGCAGGGGCCGAGCGCCGAATCCTATGTGGCGGCCAATGTGCCGTACCTGGCCTGGCTGACCAAGGCCGGCGCCGACGCCATGACGCTGGCCCGCCAGCACCAGACCGCCGCCACGGCCTACACCTCCGCGCTGGCCACGATGCCCACCCTGGCCGAGCTGGCCGCCAACCACGCCGTCCACGCGGTGCTGGTGGCGACGAACTTCTTTGGGGTCAACGCGATTCCGATCGCCGTCAACGAGGCCGACTACACCCGGATGTGGGTGCAGGCGGCCACCACGATGTCGACGTATCAGGCGGTGGCCGGTGCCGCGGTGGCCTCGTCCCCGGCGGCGGCGACCGCGCCGACGGTGCTCAACCCCGACACGCCACAGCATCGCGACCACCACCACCGCAACGACCAGGCGCCCACCCAGGACTTCGGCAACATCTACCAGGAGAGCTGGTGGACCACCCGCATCGCCGAGATCAACGAGGCCATTCAGGCCGACCTGTCCAGCAACAATCCGCTCACCAGTCTGATCAGCGACCCGGTGCTGATGACGATCGCCCCGCACTATGCCGGGGAGATCGTGCTCGGGATGGCGCCGACCGTGACGGCGCTGACCGAGACGATGCTCGCCCTGATCGCACCGGCCGCACCGCTGGCCGGCGTCGCCGGTGTCGCCGGACTGGCCGGGCTGACCGGCATCAACGTCCCCGCCGCACCGGCGCTGCCGGCCCCCAACCCGCCGGCGGTGGTCCCGGCCGCCGCGCCGGCCGCGGTAGCGGCCCCACCCGCGCCGGCCCCGGCGGCTCCCCCGGCGATGGCCCCGCCGACCCTGGCGCCCGCGGTCACCGCGGGCGGGGGCATCCCGGTGCTGCCGCCGCCGGTCACCGGAGCCGAGGGCGCGGCGTTGCCGTATCTGGTCGGTGGCGGTCCGTCCCTCGGGGCACCGGCCAAGATGCGCCTGCCCGCACCCGCGGCGAGCCAGCGGTCGCAGGCCCCCGCAGCCACCGCGACCGCCGCCGCCACGACGAGGCAGGCCCGCCGGCGGCGGCACCGTGAAACGTTGACCGATCCCGGCAACCGCTACGAGTACCTCGACTCGGATGCCGCCATGGCTGCCGAATCGGCCAGCGGGGCGGGCCCGCTGGGCTTCGCAGGCACCGCGGAACGTGAAAGCGATTCCGCGGTAACGGGATTGACCACCATGGTGGACACCACCACGGGCACCGGTCCGACGGTCCCGATGCTGCCGCACACCTGGGAGCCACCCCACGCGGCCGAGCCGGGCTGACCGCTCAGCGGCCCAGCAGCCGCATCTTCTGCTCGTTGTACTCGTCGTTGGTGATCAATCCGCGGTCGCGCAGCTCGGCGAATTCGCGGATCTCCGCGGCGATGCCCATCATCGACGGCCCGGGCGTGCCGTCGCCGTCGACCTCACCCGCGCCGGCGTCGGCGGGTGAGCCGGCGGCGCGTTGCGGCGTCTGGACCCGCGCCGCAGCGTCGGTGGCATCGGCACCGCCGCGCCCGCGACTGACCGACCCGGCCAGCGCGCTACCGCCCATGCCCGCCAGCGCCATCTGGCTGAACGCACTTCCGGCGCCGGCGAGCGAGGCCGCCGGAGCCCCGCCGAGGGCCGGGCCGGCCAGCGGCTTGGTGTAGGACAGGCTGCGGATCTCCGGGGCGTTGGCGGCCCAGTTGATCGGCACCGACAGGTTGCCGGCCGTGACCGCCTCACCCATGGCCGCCGACAGCGCCGCCGATACGCCGGGCACATTCGGCCGTGACGGGGTCAGCGGTGAGAACAGGTCGATGTTGTGCAGGATCTCGTACTCCACCATCCGGAGCTGATCCTGCTCATAGAGGATCTCGCGGGTGCTGGCGTCCGCCGCGATCCAGGCTCCCCCGGACAGCACCAGCGAGACCACCTGCGCCGCGCTGAGCCCCACGATGTCACTGATGCTGGGCAGCGTGATCAGGTCGGCCAGGCCCTGGGCCGGCCCGGCGACGGTCGCCGCTCCCACCCCGGCCTGGGCCAGCGAGTTGTTCTGGGTGCCCAGGATGCCCGAGGCCAGCTGGCTCAGCAGCGCCTGGATGTTCGACGACGACGAGTTCGCTTCGGCTGCGCCGGTCGCGGCGGCCTGGCCGGCCGGGCCGGCCGGATTGCTGGTCTGCGGTGGCTCCGGAAACGGCGCCAGCCCGGTCGCGGCCGCCGACGCGGCGGCGTAGGCGTACATCGCGGCGGCGTCCTGCGCCCACATCTCGGCGTACTCGGCCTCGGTGGCGGCGATCGCCGCGGTGTTGGTCCCCAGCACGTTGGTGGCGACCAGCAGCATCAGCCGGGCGCGGTTGGCGGCCACCACCGTGGGCGGCACCGTTGCACTGAACGCCGCCTCGTAAGCCGCAGCCGCCGCATTGGCCTGCGCCGCGGTCTGGTCGACCTGTGCCGCGGTGGCGGCCATCCATGCCGCGTATCGCGCGGCGGACCGGGTCAGCGCCACCGACGCCGGCCCCAGCCACGACTGGCCGGTCAGCTCGGCGATCACCGCTTCGTAGGAGGTGACCGCGGCGTGCAGTTCGGCGGCCAGCCCGCTCCACGCCGCGGCGGCCGCCCGCATCGGCGTGGAGCCGGGGCCGGTGTAGATCCGCAGCGAATTGACCTCGGGCGGCAGGGCAGCGAAATTCATCCACTGACCCCTTCCCTGGGCAAACCGGCGTGTGTGTATTTCTAGCCGAAAACCACGCCGGTGGCCTGCGATTCCGGATTTGCGGAGCACGACGCCGAGATGGCGGTCACAGCCACACGCTGCGATAACATGCGCGCGTGCGGATGCTGATCACCGCCTTGCGGGACCTGCAGTGGCGGCTGCGTCGGTTCATCGTCGCCGCTGTCGGCACCGCGATGGTGTTCGCGCTGACCCTGGTGCTGGCCGGGCTGACCCACGGCTTCCGCGTCGAGGCGGAGCACGTGGTCGATTCGCTGGGTATCGACAGCTACCTGATTCAGACGGCCGCGGTCGGTCCGTTCATGGGATCATCGCGGTTTCCGCAGAAGGAGGCGGGCGATGTCGCCCGCATCGCCGGCGTCGAAGCGGCGCTGCCGGTGGTCTACGGCAACACCATCCTGCAGGACGGCGAGTCGCCGCAGAACGTCAACATCTACGGCGTCCCCAAGGCGGCGATGCCGCCGATCAGCTCGGGGCGCGCCCCGACCGAGCCCAACGAGATCGCGATGTCCACCACGCTCAAACGGGCCGTCGGCGACGAGGTGGAACTGGGCGCGGGCAAATTGCGGATCGTCGGGCTGGTCGAGAAGTCCACCACACTGGCCGGTCAACCCAATGCCTTCCTGACCGTGTCGGGCGCCCAGCGGCTGATGTACTCCGGGCAACCGGTGGCCTCGGCGATCGGCCTGCGGGGCACCCCGGCGACGGTGCCGGAGGGCTACCGGGTGGTGGACCGCGCCGCCGCCGTCGACGACATGGTGCGCCCGCTGGCCGGAGCACAGATGGCGCTGTCCTACATGTCGGTGCTGCTGTGGGGAGTGGCCGCACTGATCGTGGGCTCGCTGATCTACCTGTCGGCGCTGGAGCGCACCCGCGACTTCGCGGTGTTCAAGGCGCTGGGGGTCACGACATGGATGGTGTTGGCCGGGCTGGCGCTGCAGGCGGTGGCCGTGGCGGTGGCCGCGGCGGTGCTCGGCGGCGTGCTGGCGGTGGCGATCGGGCCGGCGTTTCCGATGCTGGTGGCGGTGACGACGTCGTCGTTCGCTTTGCTGGTGCTGACCGCGGTGGGCATCGGTCTGCTGGCCAGCCTGGCGGGCCTGCGCCACGCGGTGGCCATCGACCCGGTGCTGGCGTTCGGGGGTCCCTAAGCCATGGGCGACCTGCGGATCAAGGATCTGGTCATCGAATACGCCACCGGCGGCGGGGAACCGATCCGCCCGATTCACGGTCTGAGCCTGGAGATTCCGGCCGGATCGCTGGTGGTTGTGCTCGGCCCCAGCGGATGCGGCAAGACCACGCTGTTGTCCTGCCTGGGCGGCATCCTGAGCCCGACCAGCGGCGAGATCCGGTTCGGCGCCACCGATGTCACCGGACTGAGCCGCCGGGAGATCACCTCCTACCGTCGGCGCACCGTCGGGATCGTCTTCCAGGCGTTCAACCTGGTGCCGAGCCTGACCGCGCTGGAGAACGTGATGGTGCCGATGTGGGCGGCCGGGTGGACGCAGTGGTCCGCCCAGGAGCGGGCCCGGGATCTGCTCACCCGGGTCGGCCTGGCCGACCGGACCGATCACCGGCCCGGCCAGCTCAGCGGCGGCCAGCAGCAGCGGGTGGCGGTGGCCCGCGCGCTGGCCCTGGACCCGCCGCTGATCCTGGCCGACGAACCCACCGCACAACTCGATTTCGTCCGGGCCGGCGAAGTGGTGCAACTGCTGCGGGTGCTCGCCGCCGGTGACCGCGTCGTGGTGGTCGCCACCCACGACACCCGGATCGTGCCGCTCGCCGACATCGTCATCCAGCTGTCGCCGACCGCGGCGCCGGCCCCGGCACGCGCCCAGCAGGCCCCGGTGCGGTTGGGGCCCGGAGCGGTGCTGCTGGAGCAGGGCACCGTAGAGGATCTGATCTACGTCGTCACCGAGGGCGAGGTGGAGATCGCACCGGAGTCCTCGGACGCCGGCGGCGGCCTGCTCAAGATCGGCAAACCGGACCACTACCCGGGGCAGCTGGGGCCGATGGTCCGTATCCCGCGTTCGGCGACGGTCCGCGCGCCCCGGGAGGCGACCGTGGTGAGCTACACGGTGGAGGCGTTCCGCGAGCAGTTCGGCCAGCCCCCGGCACCGGAGGACCCCGGCGAGCCGGCAGCAACCTGACCGACGCTGCGGCGTGCCTGTCCAACCGCGGTGCGCGGGCACGAGATGATTGCTGTCATGGCTGATCTGACCCGCCGGGCTGCACTGCGCCTTGGGGTCGGTGCGGCGGGTCTGTTGGGAGCGGGCACGCTGCTGTCGGCGGAGGCCCGGGCGACCGGGAACGCCTACCCCACCCGCGAGTCCGGGTCGTTCGTGTCGGCGGCCCGCGGCGGGCTGGAGACCAACTGGATCATCGCCCGGCCACCGGGGCAGACCGCGCCGCTGCGGCCGGTGATCGCCCTGCACTGCAAGGACGGCGACGCGGCCTGGGTGATGGATCTGGGGGTCGAGGAGGAGCTGGCGAAACTGACCGCCTCGGGCCGGCCACCGTTCGCGGTCGTGGCGGTCGACGGCGGCAACACCTACTGGCGCCCGCACAGTTCCGGCCACGACTCCGGGGCGATGGTGCTCAACGAATTGCTTCCGATGCTGGCCGACAAGGGCATCGACACCTCGCGGGTCGCGTTCATGGGCTGGTCGATGGGCGGCTACGGCGCAATGCTGCTGGGCACCCGGCTGGGCCCGGCCCGCACCGCCGGCATCTGCGCGATCAGCCCGGCGATCTATATGACCTACTTCGGCGCGCCCGCCGGGGCATTCGACAGCGTCGATGACTGGCGGACGAATTCAGTTTTCAGCCTGGCGCCCCGGCTGGCGTCGATTCCGCTGCGGGTCGACTGCGGAACGTCGGACACCTTCTACTACGCGACCAATCACTTTGTCAGTCAGTTGAATCCGCGGCCGGCGGGCGGGTTCACCCAGGGCGGACACGACGTGACCTACTGGCGTGCGCAGCTGCCGGCCGAGTTGGCTTGGCTGGATTCCTGATTCGGGCCTATCCCGCTGCCGGCATCGTCAGCGGTTGTCGGATCAGGGCGTGTTCATCGGGTTCATCGGATTCATCGGGCTGTCGATGTTGGCCGGGTTGTCGATGTTCATCGGGCTGTCGATGTTGGCCGGGTTCGCCGGATTCAGCGGGCTGTCGATGTTGGCCGGATTGGTCAGGCTGTTAGGGCCGTAGGGACCGACGTTGCAGACCGCACTCGCGTTGGCAATACAGTCGCTGGGGCTGAACGGGTCGGGGTTGGCCGGGTCAGCCAGGGCCGGTGCGGCGAGCACCACTGAACAAACGGCGATAGACGCCGACAAAACGATCCTCACCTTCAGACCTCCTCCGGTCTATCGAAACGCCCGCAGCCGCAGGCTGTTCGTCACCACCAGAACCGACGAGGCGGCCATCGCCGCGCCTGCGATCATCGGGTTGAGCAGCCCCGCCGCCGCCAGCGGTATCGCGGCGACGTTGTAACCGAACGCCCAGATGAGGTTCTGCCGGATGATTCGGAGCGTACGCGCCGAGAGCCGCAGTGCGGTCGGAACGGTGCAAAGATCACCCCGCACCAGGGTCAGATCACCGGCCTCGATGGCGGCGTCGGTACCGGTGCCCATCGCCATACCGATATCGGCGGTGGCCAGGGCCACCGAGTCGTTGACGCCGTCGCCGACCATGGCCACCCGGTGGCCCTGGGCCTGCAGGCTCTTGACGGCGTCGGCCTTGTCCGCGGGCAGCACATTGGCGATGACGTGGGCCGGGTCGATGCCGACCTCGCCGGCCACCTTGCGCGCCACCGCCGCGCCGTCGCCGGTGAGCAGCACCGGGGTGATGCCCATGGCCTTGAGTTCGGCCACCGCGGCCGCACTGCTGGGCCGCACCGTGTCGGTCAGCGTGATCGTGCCGCGCTCCCGGCCGTCCCAGGACACCTCGACCGCTGTCCCGGTCTGGTGCGCGGCAGCCGACCGGGTGATCTCCACCCGCACCCCGTCGACCACCCCGGTCACCCCGTGGCCGGGCCGGCTGGCGAAGTCGGTCACCCGGCCGATCGCAAGCCCGGCCGCTTTCGCCCCGGCGACGATGGCCGCGGCGATCGGGTGCTCAGACGCCGCTTCGACGGCGGCGGCGCGGGCCAGCACCGTGTCGGGATCCTCCCCGCGGTTGACCGCGAGGCCGGCGACGGCCATCACGCCGGTGGTGACCGTTCCGGTCTTGTCCAGCACCACGGTGTCGATGTCCTTGACGGCCTCCAGCACCTGCGGGTTCTTGATCAGGATGCCCAGCTGAGCGCCGCGGCCGGTGCCGACCAGGATCGCGGTCGGCGTGGCCAGCCCCAGTGCGCACGGGCAGGCGATGATCAGCACCGCGACCGCCGCCGTGAAGGCCGCCGCGGCGGATTGCCCGGTCAAAAGCCACCCGGCCAGCGTGAGCGCCGCGATCACCAGCACCACCGGTACGAACACCGCCGATACCCGGTCGGCCAGCCGCTGGATGGACGCCTTGCCGGCCTGGGCGTCGGTGACCAGCTTGGCCATCCGGGCCAGCTGGGTGTCGGCACCCACCTTGGTGGCGCGGACCAGCACCAGCCCGGTGGTGTTGAGCGAGCCGCCCAGCACCGGGTCGCCTTCGGTGACGTCGACGGGCAGCGACTCGCCGGTCATCGCCGAGGTGTCCAGCGCGGTGCTGCCGTCGATGACGACGCCGTCGGTGGCGACCCGCTCCCCGGGCCGGACCACGATCACGTCACCGACCCGCAGCTCGGCGATCGGCACCCGGGTCTCCTTGAGTCCGTCATCGCCGCGCCGCATCACCGC
Organism: Mycobacterium sp. NGS16; assembly: GCF_059813225.1. Taxonomy (NCBI): domain Bacteria; kingdom Bacillati; phylum Actinomycetota; class Actinomycetes; order Mycobacteriales; family Mycobacteriaceae; genus Mycobacterium; species Mycobacterium sp. NGS16. Next base: position 89,972 of record NZ_JCALEE010000003.1, on the reverse strand, counting down.
GGCGTCCTTGGCGCCCAGTTCCAGCAGTGCGCGCAGCGCCGCACCCGCCGAGCGTTTGGCGTGCGCCTCGGCGTAGCGGCCGGCCAGCAGGAAGACCGTGACCACCGCCGCCACCTCGAAATACAGGTGACCCGATCCGGTGACGACCGCGACCACCGACCACAGGTAGGCCGCCAGCGTGCCCAGCGAGACCAGGGTGTCCATGGTGGCGGCACCGTGGGCGGCGGTGCGCAGCGCGGCCCGGTGGAACGGATAGCCGCCCCACACCACGATCGGGGTGGTCAGCGCCAACGCCACCCAGCCCCAGCCGGCGAACTGCCAGGCCATCACCATCGACAGCGCGACGACGGGGACGGCCAGCAGCGCCGCGCCGATCAGCCGGGGCCGCAGTTGCGCGGCCGGCGTATCGCCATGTCCGGCGGCATGTCCGGCGGCGTGGTCGGCCGAGTGCTCGTGGGCCGCGCCGAGCACCACGGCCTGGTAGCCGGCGGATTCCACGGCCAGCACGAGGTCGTCGGCCGAGACGCTCGAGTCGTGTTCGACGTGGGCGCGTTCGACCGCCAGGTTCACCGTGGCGTGCACCCCGTCGAGCGCGTTCAGGCCGCGCTCCACTCGCGCCGCACACGACGCACAGGTCATTCCACGCAGTTCGAGGTCAGTGGTGATCACCCCGCCGATGATACCCCCACGGGGTATACGGGCTCAGCGTGACGCTGAGCACGGCGTAGCCGGGCCGTGCCGATCACCGCCAGCACACCGGCGGCCGTCGCCAACAGCAGCACCAACAGCAACATCCGAGGGTGGTAGGTCACCGAGGTGGTGGCCGGTTCGCCGTCGATCACCGGCGCGACCAGCACCAGATAGCGCACGTTGAGCCAGCTCGCGGCGCAACCCGCCGCCGCGGCCACGGCCAGGACGAGCTCGGCGAGCGCCCGCACGATCGGGGCCCTCACCACGACGATTCTTCGGCGTCGTCGTCGAGGTCCGGTTCGATGAGTGCGCCGGGCGGGACCGCCTCGGGAACCAGGTCGGTCAGCGCCGCTCGTAGCCTGCGGTGGTCCCGCGCCCAGGCCTGGACCCTGCGCCGCCCGGTCAGGCGCAGCCCGATCCCCACCCGGCGGCGCGGCACCCCACTCAACTCACCCAGCGCCCGGGCTTCCTGCCACTTCTCCGGTTGGGGCTTGCCCCAGCCGGTGGGCCGCTTGGCCTCGGGGTAGATCATGACGATGTCGGCGATCCGGAGCGTCTCGGTGCCCTGCCGCAGCGTGGTTGCGGTCAGCTCGACCGACGTGTGGATGCGGGCCGCCTTCACCTGGATGGCCAACATGGTGGAGACCAGCACCATCAACACGGCGGGCATCAGCGGCTGGTATCCATAGCCGCCGGAGTTCTGGATCAACAGCAGCAGCCCCGCTGCGACCGGACCGAACAGCACCCACCACCAGCTGGCACCGCATTCGAAGAACAGCGGTGCCGGCTGGGCGGTCGGCGCGGGTTCAGACATGTCGGGTCAGCCTAACGCGGCGCTAGGCCGGCCGTCGCGGGACCACGACCCGGTGGTATTCGGGGCATCTTCAGCTAAGTCAGGCGTCGCGGCCAGGCGAAAAAGCGGCGGATCTTTCACCTGGACTCTCGGGCCGCCGCCCAGGCCAGCAGCTCCTCGACCGGCCAGGTGTTGACGATCCGCTCGGCCGCAATCCCGGCGTCAAGCGCGCGCTGGGCGCCGAAGCCGAGGAAGTCGAGCTGGCCGGGGGCGTGTGCGTCGGTGTCGATGCTGAACAAACACCCCAACTCGTGCGCCAGATGCAGCAGTCGGGTTGGTGGGTCGCGTCGTTCCGGGCGGCAGTTGATCTCGACTGCGGTGTCGTGTTCGCGGCAGGCGGTGAACACCGCCTCCGCATCGAACTGCGACTCCGGCCGCCGGCCGCGTCCACCGGTGACCAGCCGCCCGGTGCAGTGCCCGAGCACGTTGACCCGCGGATTACAGACCGCGCGCACCATCCGCCGCGTCATCGCGCCCGACTCCATCGCCAGCTTGGAATGCACGCTGGCCACCACCACATCGAGGCGCTCCAGCAACTCCGGCTCCTGATCCAGGCTGCCGTCGTCGAGGATGTCGACCTCGATGCCGGTCAGGATCCGCAGCGGCGCAAAGCGCTCCCGCAGCCCGTCGATCACCTCCAGTTGATGGCGTAGCCGCTGCGGTGAGAGCCCGTTGGCGATGGTCAGCCGCGGGGAATGGTCGGTCAATGCACAGTAGTCATGCCCCAGCGCCACCGCGGTGGCCATCATCTCCTCGATCGGCGCCGAGCCGTCCGACCAGTCCGAATGCAGATGCAGGTCCCCGCGCAACGCCGCCCGCAACGCCCCACCACCCAGATCCGCCGCCTCCTCGCGCAACCGCACCAGGGTGTCGGGTTCAGCGCCGGCCCAGGCCTGCGCGATCACCGCGGCGGTCTTCGGTCCGATGCCCGGCAGCGACTGCCAGCTCTCGGCCACGCCATGGCGGCGCCGCTCGTCGTCGTCCAGCGCCTCGACGACGTCGGCGGCGCGGCGGTAGGCCATCACCCGACGCGGGTCCTCGCGGGCCCGGTCCTTGTAGAACGCGATCTGGCGCAGTACCTCAACCGGATCCATCACCCCAGTCTGCCGCGACCGCGACCCCGCTTACCGGGTGAAGTACTCCTGGGCGTCACCGCGGTGCAGCAGGAAGGTTCCCGCGGCGAGCAGCACCGAGCCCACGATGCCGGTGACGGCGAGGGTGACCGCGACCGCCGGCCGCGCGTCGGCGTGCGACAGCCCGCTCACCGCGTAGGCCACCGAGCCGATCGCACCGCCGGTCAATCCGGTGCGCGCCCAGCGGTACCCGGAGCGCATCAGCACCAGGAAGGTGGCCACCACCACGACCAGCACCAGCGCGGTCAGCCCGACGATCGGGTAGGTCACCGGCATGTCGGCGATCTCCGGGGAGGCCAGCAGGCTCACCACGTAGCCGATCGTCATCAACGGCAGGGCGGCCAGCCACAGCCAGAACCCGGTGTCGACATCCGCCGGACGGGCGGGCGGGGCCGCCGCCGGTGGCTGCGACCCGATCTGCGGCCCGGTCACGTCAGCCAGCCGGCCGCTTCGGCCGCCCAGTAGCTCAGCACGATGTCAGCGCCCGCGCGCCGGATCCCGATCAGCGACTCCAGTGCGGCGGCCCGCCCGTCGACCCAGCCGTGGGCGGCCGCCGCCGCGATCATCGCGTACTCCCCCGACACCTGGTAGGCGGCCACCGGAACCGGTGACACTGCGGCCGCAGCGGCGATCACGTCCAGGTACCCCATGGCCGGCTTGACCATCACGATGTCGGCGCCTTCGGCCAGGTCCAGGGTGACCTCGCGCAGGGCCTCACGGGCGTTGCCGGGCTCCTGCTGATAGGTGCGGCGGTCCCCCTCCAGGCTGGAGGCGACCGCGTCGCGGAACGGACCGTAGAACGCCGAGGCGAACTTCGCCGCGTAGGCCAGGATCACCGTGTCGCTGTGCCCGGCGGCGTCGAGCCCGTCCCGGATCGCGGCGACCTGGCCGTCCATCATGCCGCTGGGGCTCACCACGTGAGCACCGGCATCTGCCTGTGCCACAGCAAGTTCGGTGTAGCGGGCCAGGGTGGTGTCATTGTCCACCCGGCCGCGGCCGTCGAGCACCCCGCAGTGGCCGTGGTCGGTGAATTCGTCCAGACAGGTGTCGGCCATCAGCACGGTGGCATCACCGAGTTCCGCGGCCAGGTCGCGCAGCGCGGTGTTGAGGATGCCGTCGGGGTGGATGCCCGCGGAACCGGTGCTGTCCTTGTCCGCCTCTGCCGGCACCCCGAACAGCATCAGACCGCCCACTCCGGCGGCCACCGCGTCAGCAGCCGCGGCGCGCAGCGAATCGCGGGTGTGCTGAACCACGCCGGGCATGGAGACGATCGGCCTGGGCTCGTCGATGCCGTCGGCGATGAACATCGGCAACACCAGATGCCTTGGCTCCAACGAGGTCTGCGCGACCAGGCGGCGCAGCGCGGGCGTGGAGCGCAGCCGGCGCGGACGCTCTCTCATACGTTGACTCTGCGCTGAGGGCGGGGGTTACTCGCACTTTTGCGCCGTGGGCGCAGAGTCAACGCGAGCTGGATCATCGCCTGCGGCTCTTCTTCCGCGGCGGTGGCAGGGCACCCTCGGCCCGCAGCCGGGCGGCGTGCTCGGCCAGCGCGTCGACCAGCGGGCCCACCGCGGCCGTCTCCGGCTGCACATCCACCCGCAGCCCGAATTCGGCTGCCGTCTCGGCGGTCTTGGGACCGATGCAGGCCACGATGGTGCGGGTGTGCGGCTTGCCGGCGATGCCGACCAGGTTGCGCACCGTGGAGCTCGAGGTGAAGCACACCGCGTCGAACCCACCGGTCTTGATCATCTCCCGGATGGTCGCGGGCGGCGGGGCGGCCCGCACCGTGCGGTAGGCGGTGACGTCCTCGATCTCCCAGCCACGCTCGCGCAGACCCTCGGCCAGCGTCTCGGTGGCGATGTCGGCGCGCGGCAGCAATACCCGGTTGACCGGGTCGAAAACGTCGTCGTAGGGCGGGAATTCATCCAGCAGACCCAGCGAGGACTGCTCGCCGGAGGGCACCAGCTCGGGACTGATCCCGAACGCCCGGACCCGCTCGGCGGTGGCTTCGCCGACGCAGGCGATCTTCACCCCGGAGAATGCGCGGGCGTCCAGTCCGAACTCGCCGAACTTCTCCCACACCGCGCGCACCGCGTTGGTCGAGGTGAACACCACCCACTGGTAGCGGCCGTCCACCAAACCCTTGACGGCCCTTTCCATCTGGGCGGGGCTCCGCGGCGGCTCCACCGCGATGGTGGGCACCTCCACCGGCGAGGCGCCGTGGGAGACCAGCCGATCGCTCATCTCACCGGCCTGGTCCTTGGTGCGCGGCACCAGCACCGTCCAGCCGTACAGGGCGCGGCTCTCCCACCAGTTCAGCTTCGACCGGTGGCTGACGGTCTTGCCGATGGTCACCACCAGCGTGCCCGCGGTGGTCTCCTGACCGTTGGGCAGGATGACCGGGTCGATACTGGCCAGCGCCGCGGGCTCGGTCAGCCCGGCCAGGGTGGACTCGATCGAACGCTGCGCGCACGTGGTGCCGGACGTGGTGACCACGCACGGCGTGGCATCCGAGAGGCCGTACTCGATCAGGGTGCGGGCCGCCTCCGGCAGATGCGAGGTGGTGGCCTGCAGGATCAGCGGGCCCGGGGCGGCGGCCAGCGCGGCCCAATCCACCTGCGGGTCGCGAACATCGGCCACGGTGTGCGACGAGCCGAGCGGCAGGCCGGCGTAGGTCGGCACCGCGCTGGTGGCCGGCAGGCCGGGCACGATCTCGAATGCGACATTGGTGCGGGCCACCGCGTTGACCTCGGTGATGACGGCGTCGACCGAGAGCGGGTCGCCGGCTACCAGGCGCACCACGTCGGCGCCGGACCGCGCCTCGGCGGTAAGGATCTTGGCCACCTCGGCCGGCTCGCCCAGCGCCGGGCGGATGTCGGGTCCACCCGGGACGGTCGCAGCGGCCGCGTCGGCGTCGGTGCCGTCGACATCGGTGCCGTCGGTGCCTTCAGCGCCGTCGGGGGCCGTGCCGTTCTTGTCGGCCTTGGGGTCCGGCGGCACCGGCCCGGCGATCGGGGGCAGGTCGGTACCGACCAGTCCCAGCACCGCCTCGGGCACGTCGGGGTCGATGAACACCAGCGCGGCGTTCGTCAGCGTCGTCCGCGCCCGCGTCGTCAACAGACCCGGGTCGCCGGGACCCGAGCCGACGAATACGATGCGGCCCGGCTTGGGCTTCTGCCCTCGCACGCTCACTTGGCGAGCCATTCCCTACTCCCAGTCACTTCAGCCACTTCCGAGCGCGGCTGTCTTCACCGCGCGTCCGACATCAGCTCGCGCGCACCCAGCTCGAACAGTTCCGCCGCGACCGACACGCCCAGTTCCCGGGCTCGGTCCGGACTGCCGATGCCGGACGCGCGGATCACGTCGGATCCGTCCAGCGCCGCCACGCACCCGCGCAGCGACAGCTCGTCGAAGACGCGGCCGTCCTCATCGATCGACTCGACCACCTCGGCGATCGCGCCCACCGGTGCGGAACAACCCGCCTCCAGTTCGGCGAGCAGGGTCCGCTCGGCGGTAACCGCGCGGCGGGTGTCGGTGTCATCCAACTCCGCCAGCAACGCCGCCAGCGCGGTGTCGCCGGCGCGACACTCCACGGCCAGCGCACCTTGGGCCGGAGCCGGCAACATCTGCACCGGTTCCAGCGTCTCGGTGACCGCGTCGAGACGTCCCAGGCGGGCCAGACCCGCCCGGGCTACCACGATGGCGTCGAGTTCGCCGCTGCTTACCCTGTTCAACCTGGTATCTAGGTTGCCTCGTAGGGGGCGAATTTCCAAACCGAGACCCAATGCTCTAAGCTGCGCGGCCCGTCGCGGGCTTGACGTGCCCACCACGGCGCCCGCCGGCAACTCCCCCAGCACCAGCCCGTCACGCGCCACCAGCGCGTCCCGGGGGTCCTCCCGGGGCGGAATCGCGGCCAGCACGAAACGGGGATCGTCCGCGGTGGGCAGGTCCTTGTGCGAGTGCACCGCGGCGTCGACCCGGCCGTCGACGATGGCCTCGCGCAGCGCGGCGGTGAACACCCCCACCCCGAGTTCGGCGATCGGCCCCGATGAGCGGTCGCCGGTGGTGCTGATCTTGACCAGTTCCGCGGGGTGACCGGCGGCCACCAAGGCGTCACGAACGGTCCCCGCTTGAGTGGTGGCCAGCAAGCTGGCCCGGGTACCGATACGGATTACGTCACCCAAAACGGCTACCCGGCCGACCCGGTTTCGGCACCGACGTCGATCCCGTCCGGCACCACTGGCAATTCACCGGCGGTCGCGACCGCGTCCACGGCGGTCGGATCGAGCTCGAAGAGCTCGCGAAGCGCTTCGGCGTAGCTGTCGCCGCCGGGCGAGCTGGCCAGCTGCTTGACCCGCACCGTGGGGGCGTGCAGCAGCTTGTCGACGACGCGGCGCACGGTGCGCGCCACCTCCTCGCGCTGGGCGGTGTCCAGGTCCGGCAGCCGGTGATCGAGCCGCAGCAACTCGGCGGTGACCACGTCGGCGGCACGCTGGCGCAGCGCGGTCACCGTCGGGGTGACCTCGGCCATCCGCTGCCCGGCCAGGTAGGTGGCGACCTCGCGGGCCACGATGCTGTGGGCGGCGTCGGTGTCGGAGCTGGCGACCTGCGCCGACGGTTCGCGCTGGATCCGCTCCATGTCGATGACGTGCACCCCGGGCAGCCCGGCGACCGCGGCGTCGACGTCGCGCGGCATGCCCAGATCGCAGATCACCAGCGGCTGGGTCGCCTCGTCCCGGTTGCCGCCGGCCAGTGCGTGGTGCACGTCGGCCAGTGACACCACCGGGCTCACCGCCCCGGTGCAGCACACCGCGACGTCGGCGTCGGCCAACGTGGCCGTCATCCGGTCCAGGGCCACGGCGTCCGCGGCGACGCCACTGTCGCGGATCTTGCGCGCCAGCCGCTGGGCGCGTGACAGCGAGCGGTTGACCACGTGAATGCGTTGCACACCGGCGCGCGCCAGGTGCGCCGCCGACAGCGCGCCCATCGATCCGGCGCCGATCACCACCGCGGTCCGCCCCTGTAATCCCTTGTCGCCCAGTTGCTTATCGGCGATCCCCAGGGCGACTGACACCACCGAGGCGCCGGCGGCGTCGATCCCGGTTTCGGAGTGCACCCGCTTGCCCACCGACAGCGCACGCTGCGCCAGTTCGTGCAGCACCCGGCCGACGGTGTTGTTGGCCTCCGCGGAGGCGTAGGCGCGACGCACCTGGCCCAGCACCTGCTGCTCGCCGACGACGGCCGAGTCCAGACCGCTGGCCACCGAGAACAGATGCTCGACGGCGGCCTCGCTGTAGCGGACGTAGGCGTACTTGGTCAGGTCGGTCATCGACATGCCGGAGTGTTCGGAGAGCACCTGCCCGATCGCCGACAGCCCGGCGTGGAACGCCTCGACGACGGCGTAGATCTCGACCCGGTTGCAGGTCGACAGAATCATCGCCTCGGTGACGAGCGGCGATTCCAGCACCTGCTCGACGATCTTGACCTGATCGGGTTCGGCGGTGCTGAGCTGCTCGAGTACCGAGACCGGGGCGCTGCGATGCGAAACCCCGAAGAGCAGGACGCTCACGGCAATATCACCTGGTCCGCTCCTTGCTGTCACCAGTGAACAAACTTCACTCCACGGTAGAGGCTAAAGCGCTGGCCCACCAAATTCGGCGGTTCAGCGAGGCGCGACGGAGGAGAGGCGAAGCTGGGACCGCCGCATCAACCCGCCAGATCGGCGCGCAGCCTGGCCTCGTCGACCTCCCAGTAGCTGTGCTCGCGGCCGTCGAGCAGCACCACCGGCAGCCGGTCACCGAATTCCGCACGCCAGGCGCTGTCCCCGGCCGCGGCGGCCGCGTCGACGTCGACTGCGTGCAGGTCGAATCGCAGCTCGGCGGCCAGCTGCGTCAGCTGGTCGTACACCTGCACGCAGACCGGACAGCCGTCGCGGGTCAGCAGCTGCACCTGGGGGCGGGTCATGCGTTCAGTCTGGCCCAGGGTGGCTATGTTTTCGATATGTCCAGCGGAAGTGCGGTCCCCATCACGAACCTGCTGTACCGCTACGCCGAGTTGATGGACGCCGGCGATCTGGAATCGGCGGCCGCGTTATTCGCCCATGCCCGGATCAAGGCCGACGCCGAGGGCACCGCCATCCTGGACAGCGCCGGGCTGTTGCAGCTGTGGCAGGGCCTGGTCAAGATCCACCCGGACGGCACACCGCGCACCAAGCACGTCGTCACCAACCCGATCCTCGACATCGACGAGGAGTCCGGGACGGCGACGTGCCGGTCCTACTACACCGTGTTGCAGCAGACCGACGCCGTGCCGCTGCAGGTGGTCGCGGCCGGCCGCTATCACGACGAGTTCGAGCGGGTCGACGGCGTCTGGCGGTTCAGTTTCCGTGACTACTCGATGCTTGAGCTCACAGGTGATCTGCGCGATCACCTGAGGGTCTTCGGGGCCGGCGCCGGATAGGGTTGATGGCGGCCAGATGACCGGCCGCCCCTGCACAGCGGAAGGAGTCGGGTGATGGCTGTACCGGGCCCGACCGACGGGAAATCCGCCGCGGGCACCGACCTCGAGTCGCTGGCCGGCGGGGATTTCGCGGCCAGCGCCGACCGGGCGCTGGACGACGTGCTCGACACCGCCACGCCCGCACCGGTCGATCTGACCGCCGCCGCGTTCTTCGATGTCGACAACACCCTGGTGCAGGGCTCCTCGATGGTGCACTTCGGCCGTGGGCTGGCCGCCCGCAACTACTTCACCTACCGCGATGTCCTCGGGTTCCTCTACGCCCAAGCGAAGTTTCAGCTGACCGGCCGGGAGAACAGCGACGACGTCGCCGCCGGCCGGCGTAAGGCGCTGGCGTTCATCGAGGGCCGGCCGGTGTCGGAGCTGGTGGAACTGGGCGAGGAGATCTACGACGAGATCATCGCCGACAAGATCTGGCCCGGCACCCGGGAACTGGCGCAGATGCATCTCGACGCCGGCCAGCAGGTGTGGCTGGTCACTGCAACCCCCTATGAGCTGGCCGAGACCATCGCCCGCCGGCTCGGGCTGACCGGCGCGTTGGGCACCGTGGCCGAGTCGGTCGACGGGGTGTTCACCGGCCGGCTGGTCGGCGAGATCCTGCACGGGCCCGGCAAGGCGCACGCGGTGCGATCGCTGGCCATCCGCGAGGGGCTGAACCTGCGGCGCTGCACCGCCTACTCCGACAGCTTCAACGATGTGCCGATGCTGTCACTGGTCGGTACCGCGGTCGCGATCAACCCGGATGCCGCGTTGCGGGAGATGGCACGCAAGCGGGGCTGGGAGATCCGCGACTTCCGCACCGCGCGCAAGGCGGCGCGTATCGGCGTGCCGTCGGCGCTGGCACTGGGGGCCGTCGGCGGGGCCCTGGCGGCAGCCGTGGCGCACCGGAACGAGCGCGGCTGACCTGCTCGCTGATAAGCTTCCGCCGCCGACCACGGCGAGCGGAGGGGTAGACCGGCATGGCAGTACACACCGAGTCGCAGGGAATCATCGGTACCCACTACCGGTTCCCGGACTACTTCGAAGTCGGCCGGGAGAAGATCCGGGAATTCGCCCGCTCGGTCAAGGACGATCACCCCGCCCACTTCGACGAGTCCGCAGCCGCTGAGGCCGGGCACCTCGGCCTGGTGGCGTCGCTGACGTTCCTAGCCGTCGCCGGGCGTCAGGTCCAGATGGAGATCTTCGACAAATTCGACATCCCGATCAACATCTCGCGAGTGCTGCACCGCGACCAGAAGTTCACCTTCCACCGGCCGATCATGGCCGGCGACCGGCTGTACTTCGACACCTACCTGGACTCGGTGATCGAGTCCCACGGCACGGTGGTCAGCGAGGTCCGCAGCGAAGTCTCCGACGCCGAGGGCAATCCGGTGGTGACCAGCGTCGTCACCATGCTCGGCGAGTCGGTCAACCAGGACGCCGACACCGAGGCGGCGACGATCGCTGCCATCGCATCGATGCGCGACCGGGCGCTGGGCAAGAAATAGGCGCGCCCCGGCTCAGCCGAAGAACATGTTGCGGCGGCCGGCCAGCAGCCGGTACAGCGTCTGCTGGATCGTCTCGCGCACCTGGTCGGTCAGCTCGAAGGTGACCATCGGGTCGTCGGCGGCGCCGGCCTCGTAGTCGGTGGTCGGAATCGGCTCACCGAACGTGATGTGCCACTTCGACGGCAGCGGCACCAGGCCGGCAGGGCCGGCCAGCGGGAACAGCGGGGTGATCGGGAAGTACGGCACGCCGAGCAACCGGGCCAACAGCTTCACGTCGGCGATCATCGGGTAGATCTCCTCGGAGCCGACGATCGAGCACGGCACGATCGGCGCCTGGGTGTGCAGCGCTGCCGACACGAACCCGCCGCGACCGAACCGCTGCAGCTTGTAGCGGTCCTTGAACCGCTTGCCCAGGCCCTTGTAGCCCTCGGGGAACACCGCGGTGAGCTCACCGGCGGCCAGCAGCCGGTGGGCGTCGACCGTGCAGGCCATGGTGTGGCCCGCCTTGCGGGCGGCCGGTCCGATCAGCGGCAGGTCGAACACCAGGTCCGCCCCGAGCATCCGCAGGTCGCGATGCGACGGGTGGTGGTCGTGCACCGCCACCGAGAGCATCAGCGCGTCCATCGGCAGCACACCGGCGTGATTGGCCACTACCAGCGCCGGCCCCTCGGTCGGAAGGTTCTCGATGCCGCTGACCTCGACCCGGAACCATTCGTTGAAGAAGAACCGCAGCAGCGGCAGTGCAATGGCCTCGTTGAAGTGCGGGTCGAACCCGAACTCGTCGACCTGGTAGTCACCGGTGATCCGCTCCCGCAGGAACGCCACGACCGCGGCCACCCGCCGGGCAAACTCACCCGGGGTTGGTTCGGCCTGCGCGCCGGGTGCCCCCACGGCGGCGCGGCGCTCGTCGATCTCGCGGACGACGGCGCTGATCTGCTCGGACGAGGCCCGTCCGCTGAGGCCGCTCAGCGTCGACGAGTGCCGACGCGCGGATCCCGAATTCTTGTGCAGTGGAATGACTTTGGCCCTTGAATCACCGGCCATGGCGTTAACCTCCCCGCGCCCTGTCCATACTGATATCGCCCAGTCGTTGCGCCACGCTCACCGCGCGCCGCTCCACCGATTCCACCCATTTGGGGTCGATGATCGGAGTGAGACCTCGCCCCCGCACGTAGTCGTCAAATGCCTCGGCAGTAGTCCATTTGGTGCTGTACCCGAGGTCGGTTCGCATTCTAGTCGTATCCATCACCCGGCCAAAGCTGAGATAATTCAGCTGCTCGCGGTTGATCTCGGTGTAGTTGTTGGCCCGCCGCAGCGAATCCAGCGCCCACAGCCCTAAACCGGGTAGCGGCAAGGGAATCCGGCCCGAACGGCGGATCGCCTGCGACATCATGATGATGCCGTCGGCGCCGATGTTGAAGGTGCCCGCCTTGCCGGCCATGGTGGCCCGTTCCAGGGCGCCCAACGCGTCTTGCTCGTGCAACAGCTGCAGGCGCGCGTCACGGCCCAGCACCATCGGAACCAGTGGGCCGCCGAGGTAGCGCGACAGCGCGGTGTCCATGGCCGGGCCGATCATGTTGGCCATCCGCAGGATGGTGACCGCGATGTCCGGCCGGCGCCGGCCCAGTCCGCGGGCGTAGCCCTCGATGTCGATGCTGTCGCGAGGGAAACCCTGGGTGGGCGGCCGGTGGCTGGTGCTGTCCTCGGTGAACAGGACCGGGTCACGCGAGCACGATCCGTAGACCTCCGAGGTCGACTTGAGCACCACCCGGCGCACCGAGGGCGCCTTTTGGCAGGCGGCGAACAACTGCATGGCGCCCATGACGTTGAGTTCTTTGAGCGCCGCCCCGCCGCCGGAGCGCGGCACATACGACGCCGCGGCCGCGTGCACCACGGTATCGACCTCGCTATTTCGAATCACCTTGGCGATAAAGGGATTGCGAATGTCGGCGCGGACGAATTCGGCGCGTCCCATCCGGCGCAGCATGTCCTTGCTCGGCATGACCGCATCCACCGCGATCACCCGGTTGATCAAGGGATTCTGCGTGAGCCTGGCGGTCAGATAACCACCCAGGAAGCGGCATGCGCCGGTAACCAACACAACCTTGGGGTAGTGCCGGACGTCGCTTCGCGTGCTGTCGCTCGGGGGGCCGGCCTCGTCCACTCCGCAAGCGTAACGGCCACTGGAGAAAAGCAATACCGGCGATCGGCCGCCCGGCCAACGTGAAGGTGACTTCACGCTCGGCCCTCAGCGTGAGGCCAACTTCACGCTCGGCGCGACAATCGGGGCGGAGTTACTTACCGAGTTTTCTGCGCTGCACCCGGGTACGGCGAAGCAGCTTGCGGTGCTTCTTCTTCGACATGCGCTTGCGCCGCTTCTTGATGACTGAACCCATGAACTCCGCTATCTGCTTCTGCCCGCGCCGCCAGAGGGGCGCTGGGCGAACTTGCTCGACCCGGTTACTTTACCCGTAGGCAGGCGCGGGACAGAAAACCGGCACTGGCCGGCCCCACACGACAGCCGACCCCGGGCGTCGCCGTGCGGCGACGCCCGGGGGGCGCTTATCTGTCGACCGGCGGTCAGCCCGCGTCGAAGAAGGAGGTCTCCAGCAGGTCGTGCACCGCCTTGGCGTGCACCCGAAAAGACCGTCCCACCCGTACCGCGGGCAGCTCGCCGTTGTGCACCAGGCGGTACACCGTCATCTTGCTCACCCGCATCAACGCGGCCACCTCGGCCACGGTGAGAAATTGTGTCCGACCCGCGTCGGCAGCGCCGGCATCCCGTGCCGCTCTGCCGCCAGCGGAGTCTCGTGCCGAAGGCCCGTTCGCAGACGTCATCGTTACCCATTTCAATCAGGCACGTGCAGTCCCAGCGGCTTCCCCTCCGCTGCGCCCACACGCACAGACATAGAGGAGAATAGCGGGACGAATGGGGTTCCTGCGACGCCTGAGGGCCAATATGTGAAAAATAAGTGAATTACTCTGTTGTAATTCTTAGCTGCTCAGAGCGGGTTTTTGCCGCCTGCACCGCCCGATCGACCGAGGTCCGCAGCCCGCCGGCCTCCAGCTCGCGTAGCGCCGCCGCGGTGGTTCCCCCGGGGGAGGTCACCATGGCTCTCAGCTGTGCCGGGGCGGTGTCGATGACCGCGTTGGCGGTCCCGTCCGTCTCGCTGCGCCCGTCCAGCAGCATCTGCGCCGCCCCCGCCATGGTCTGCACGGCCAGATCGGTGGCGCCCCGCCGGCTCAGCCCGGCCGCGACCCCGGCGTCCACCAGCGCCTCCACCATCAAGAAGAAGTAGGCCGGCCCCGACCCCGACACCGCGGTGACCGCATCCAGCTGGTCTTCCGGCACGATCGCCACCGTGCCGACGCACTCGAACAGCGCGGCAACCTGCTCGACCTGTTCGTTGCTGGGGAACCTGCCCTTGGCCAGCGCGCTGGCCCCGGCGCCGACCTTGACCGGGGTGTTGGGCATCACCCGGATCACCGCGGTACCGGCCGGCAGCTTGGACTCCACGTATGCGGTGGTGACACCGGCGACGATCGTCACCAGGACCTGCTCCGGGCTGTCGCCGGAGGCGGCGGTGACCTTCTTGGCGAACTCGGCGACAACGGTGTCCACGTCCTGCGGCTTTACCGCGACGATCACGATGGCGGCGTTCTCCACCGCATCGGCGACCGATGTCACCAGCACCGAATACTTCTCGGAGAGCTGCCGGGCCCGGTCACCGAACCGCTCGGCGACCACCAGGTCCTTGACCGGGCGTCCCGCCGCGAGCAAGCCCGCCAGCAGGGCTTCGCCCATGTTGCCGCCGCCGATGATCGCGATTCTGGCCATGGCGACAGCATGGCAGATATGACCCCTCGAGCACCCTCGGGGACGCGCTAGCGGGCGGGAACCATCGCCAGCTGGCGGGTCTGGACCACGATCCGGCCCTCGCAGTCGACCACGGTGTGGTCCTCGTCGAACCAGTCCTGGCCGATCTGCACGCAGCTGCAGATCACCCGCAGCCAGCCGTCCGCCGGAATGGCCCGCAGATATGCGGTGAGCTGCACGGTGGGCGCCCAGCCGGTGCGATTGACGGCGAAGGTCACCGGCGCCGACACATCGCCGCACAGCAGCGCGAACAGCACATCGGGTGCGGCGTCTTTGGGCCGCACCCACATCTCGATCACCGGCGGGCCGCCATCCGAGCGCGGGCCGAGCGTGGTCAGCGCCGGCCGGATATCGCAGCCGTGGGCCAGGTGCACGATGTGTTCCATCGGGTGGCCGGGACCGATCGGCTCCAGCCCGGGCGGCGGCTCCGGTGTCATCAGCGGCACCACCGGGTTGACCGACAGCAGCGGCGGCGCATGGTGTTCGGGCTCGGCCAGGGTGACGACGGCGCGCACCGCGGTGCGCTCGCCCTGGTTGAGTTCGACCTCGACGAGGCTGACCCGGCGGCCGCGCTTGCGGATCGTGGCCACCAGCTGCATCGGGCCGGGGTCCGGTGCCCACAGATAGCTGGCCGACACCGCCACCGGTTGCAGGTGAGCACCACCGTGCTCGGAAAGGTCGGAAAGGGAGGTGCGGGCGGCGTTGGCGCACAACGCCAGCATCGCCCCACCGTGCACCTTGGGGCCGATCGTCCAATGCTCGTTCAGCGCGCCGGCGAACGTCTGAACCTCTTCGTCGCCATCGACCCGCACCAGCGTCATGGCGTCAGTGAACAGCGTGGATGAAGTCACGCAGGGCTCCTTGTGGGATCAGCGCAGCAGATGCGTGCGGGCGAACTGTAGTGACTCGATCAACAACGCCTCGCGCTCGTGCGGCGAGCGCGCTTGGGAGGTGGTTACCTCCAGTACCACGTGACCGGTGAAGTCACCGGCGGCCAGCAGGTGGCACACCTCGGCCGTGGGCTGGTCGCCGCGTCCAGGCACCAGGTGTTCATCGGCCGGCAGCCCGGTGCCGTCGCACAGGTGCAGGTGCGTCAGGCCCGAGCCCATCCGGCGGGCCATGTCCAAGGCGTCGGTGCCGGCGGTCGCGGTGTGCGACAGGTCCAGGGTGTAGTGCGCGTGGCCGCCGTCGAGCGGATCGTAGGACGGCGCGAACGCCGAAATCCCCGCACCGGGGCCACCGCCACGACGGCGCATCCGCTCACGGGACTGATCGGCACCAAAGAACCGGTCGGCCCGGAACGGGAACATGTTCTCCACCGCCACGGCCACGTCGCTTTTGGCCTCCAGCTCGGCGACCTGATCGCTGAACCCTTCGGCGTAGCGCCGCTGCCAGCGGAACGGCGGGTGCACCACCACCGTCTGGGCTTCGAGCTGTTCGGCGGCCCGGACGCTGCGTTCCAGCTTGTGGATCGGGTTAGCGCCCCAGACCCGTTGTGAGATCAGCAGACACGGCGCGTGCACCGACAGCACCGGGACCCGGTATTTCTGCGACAGCCGTCGCACCGCGCCGATGTCCTGGCTGACCGACTCCCCCCACACCATCAGCTCGACGCCGTCGTAGCCGAGCCGGGCCGCGTACTCGAAGGCGGCCTCGGCCCGCAAAGGGTAAACCGAAGCCGTCGACAATCCGACCTTGATGGCAGGGCGCACGGACTAATAGTGACCGGCTAATTGGCGTGCAGCGCCAGCGGCCCCAACGTCACCAGCAGTCCGACCGCGACCGCGATCAACGTACTGACCAGGTCGGGGGTCTTGCGCACGGCCTGCACCGCGGCCACCAGCCCCAGCGTGACCAGGCCGGTGAGCACCAGCGCCACGATGCTGTTCCACCGCCACAGCTGGTCGAACGCGATGAACAACCCGCCGCCGAACGCCACCGCCAACATCGACTGCAGCACCACCAGCACCCCGCCGACCAGTCCCGGTCGGCCGACGTACTCCTCGACCGGCTCGGTTTCGGGGGCGTCGGCCTCCTCGGCGTCGGTGAAGGCGTCAGCATCGGCGAGATCGGCGGCGTCGGAGTCGAAATCCGACCGGACCGACCGCTCGGGGCTGCCGGCCTTGCTGAGGAAGGAACGCACGTAGGCGGAGTCGCTGACCGACAGATCGGCGTCACGGACGTCGGCGTCCATCACGTCGACTTCGATGTCGGTGTAGGTGTCGATCGGATCGGGGCGCATCCGTTCGGCGCCGGAGGCCGTCGGCCGGGCGGCCGGGCGGCCGTTCTCCGCGGCCGGCGCATCGGAGCGGCGCATCGGCCGCGGGTAAGCACTCGGCAGTGGACCGGTGCTGCGCGACGGCTGCGCCGGGGATTTGGGCCAGCGCGGCTCGGAGGCCGAGCGCAGGCCGGGCTCGATCCGCTCGACGGGGCGCGGGCCGGTGGCGGGCCGGGTGTCCCGCTCGACGGGGCGCGGCCCGGTCGCGGGCCGGTCGTCCTCGACGAACCCGGGGGCCGGGCCGATGAGCAGCCCGCCGCTGGGCTCGCCGTCGGAGCCGTCCGCGCTCTCCGACGGTTCAGCCGCGGCACTCTGCTCCGGCGGGTTCTCGTCGTCGCGGATGACCGGGATCTCGCCGGTCAGTTCGGCGACCGTGACGGCGTCGGCATTGCCGCGCCGGCGCCGACGGCGCCCGGTGACCGGCGGTGAGCCGATCGTCCCGTTCTTGGCGAGCAGTTCGGCAACCGAGATCGGCCGCGTCTCGATGTCACGCGGATCAGGCTTGGGTCCGGTCATCGGGAACCCCCTCCCTGCGGGACCATGCCCATCGACGAGGAGTGCAGGAAGGTGGCGCTGTCGGCTTCCCGGTCGAGGCGGCGCAGGATCAAGCCCTCCCGCAGTGCCCACGGGCAAATCTGAACCGTTTCGATCGACAGCGCTCGCATGCTCGCTTCCGCCACCAGGGCGCCCGCCACGATCTGCGGGGCCCGCTCGGCGCTCACCCCTTCCAATTCGGCACGATCTGCCGTGGTCATCCTAGAGATGAATGATATGAGCTGCCTAAGGCCGGCGGCGGTCAATGTGCGCCGGACGCGCGGTCCGGCGGCCGACGGCGCCGCGCCGGTGAGCCGGGCCAGCGAACGAAACGTCTTGGAGCTCGCCACCGCCAGATCGGGCGGTCCGGCGTCCAGGACGGTCGCGGCCGCACTCGCCAACTCGGTGTCGAGCCAGTCCCGCAGCATCGCCACCCGGCGGCGGCCGGGCGGGTCTTCGGGCAGCCATTCGCGGGTGAGCCGGCCGGCGCCCAGCGGCAGCGACAGCGCCACCTCCGGCTCCTCGTCAAGGCCGCTGGACAGCTCCAGTGAACCGCCGCCGATGTCGAGGTTGATGATTCGCCCGGCGCTCCAGCCGAACCAGCGGCGCACCGCCAGGAAGGTCAGCCGGGATTCGTCCTCGCCCTCCAGCACCTGCAGATCGACGCCGGTCTCGCTGCGCACCCGAGCCAGCACGTCCTCGGAGTTGGACGCGTCGCGCACCGCCGAGGTGGCGAACGCCATCAGCTCCGCGCAGCCGGAACTGGCGGCGATGGTGGCGAATTCGCCGATCGTGGACACCAGTTTGTCGGCACCGCGGCGGGTGATCTTGCCTGAGCTGTCGGTGGCCTCGGCCAGCCGCAGCGTGGCTTTGGTCGAGCTCATCGGAGTCGGATGACCGCCCCGGTGGGCATCGACCACCAGCAGATGGACGGTGTTGCTGCCGACGTCGAGCACGCCTAATCGCACTCAACCAACTTAGTGGGGCGCGGCCCGGACCAAGGCAAGACAACGTGAGACGACGCGAATTTCTGGTCTAGCGTGGAGTTTTGTGACCCCCGCACAGCCTGCACCCCGTCGCCGTGAAGTTGGCCTGGACTTCCCCCGTGAATGGGTGGAGTTCTACGACCCGGACAATCCCGAACACCTGATCGCCGCCGATCTGACCTGGCTGCTGTCCCGTTGGACGTGCGTGTTCGGTACCCCGGCCTGCCGGGGCATCGTGGCCGGCCGGCCCGACGACGGGTGCTGTTCGCACGGTGCGTTCCTGTGCGACGACGACGACCGGGCCAAGCTCGACGACGCGGTCGCGCAGCTGACCGACGCCGACTGGCAGCTGCGTGAGAAGGGTTTGGGCCGCAAGGGCTACCTGGAGTACGACGAGAACGACGGCGAGGAGCAGCTGCGCACCCGGACCGTCAAGGGCGCCTGCATCTTCCTGAACCGGCCCGGGTTCGCCGGGGGTGCGGGCTGCGCGCTGCACATCAAGGCGGTCCGGTTGGGGGTGGAGCCGCTGACCATGAAGCCGGACGTGTGCTGGCAACTGCCGATCCGACGCAGCCAGGAGTGGGTCACCCGCCCCGACGACACCGAGATACTCAAGACCACGATCACCGAATTCGACCGGCGCGGCTGGGGCCCGGGCGGCGAGGATCTGCACTGGTACTGCACCGGCGATCCGGCGGCCCACGTCGGCACCAGGCAGGTGTGGCAGAGCCTCGCCCCGGAGCTCACCGAATTGCTGGGCCCCAAGGCCTACGCCGAGCTGGCGGCGATCTGCGAGCGGCGCAACGAACTCGGCCTGGTGGCCGTGCACCCGGCCACCAGCGCCGCCCGGGAAGCGAAGCGGAGCGACGTGCACTTCGATGGCCCGCAGTCCATGAAGCAATAACTGCAGGTCAGCGCGAATCTCGCCGCGACACCGCCGCGACGGCGCCGCCCCGCGACCCCCGGAACCGCCGTCTACCAGGGCCGTCAACGGTGCGCGGGGTCACCGGTGAACGATTTTTGACAGGCGGCTCGGGTCGGTATGATCGGCACCGGGCTCCCCGGTAACGCAGCATCATCGGAGTGCTGCACTGAATTGAGAACCTCGCCCTACGCGGGCATGGTCGGCGTATTACACAAGCCCGCTGGAGATTCATGATCAGGACCGACATACACCCCGTGGAGCTCGACCATAACGGCCACACGCCGCCGGTCGTTCTCAGGCCTCCGGTAGTGCTGGAAGCGCGCAAACTCAACAAGCAGTTCGGTGCCGGCGATACGGCCACACCGGTTTTGCGGAACGTCGATATCCAGATAACCCGCGGGGAATTCGTCGCCCTGGTCGGGCCGTCAGGGTCGGGCAAGTCGACGCTGCTGAGCATCCTGGGCCTGCTGGACATGCCGACCAGCGGCGATGTCCTCATCAACGGTCACAGTGTCTCGGCGCTGTCGCGCAAGCAATTGGCCGCCGTCCGGTGTCAGACGCTCGGCTATGTCTTCCAGGCATTCAACCTTCTGGCGGGGCTGTCGGTCGTGGAGAACGTCATGCTCCCGGGGCTGCTGGCAGGCAAGTCCGGCCGCTCTGAGCACGCCCGCGCGATGAGCCTGCTGGACCAGGTCGGGCTGGCCGCCAAATCCAAGCGGGTGCCCTCGGAATTGTCCGGCGGTGAACAGCAGCGCGTGGCGGTGGCCCGAGCGCTATTCATGAAGCCGGACGTGATTCTCGCCGACGAACCGACCGGCAACCTGGACACACTTAACGGCCAACGGGTTATCGACGCACTGTATAACCTCAATGCGGCCGGCCAGACAATCGTTCTGGTGACGCACGACCGGAAAATAGCCGACGACGCTCCGCGCCTGGTTTCGCTGCTCGACGGTGAAATCGAGACCGACAGTGGAATGGTTCAGCCGCCCAACAATGTGACATGGCTCGCGGAACATTAGCCGCGACTTTCGGCCTCCTTCGGATTATCAATTTCCGGGCCGTTCGTAAACACGCCTTCCGGGCCGCACTGGCCGCTTTCTCCCTCGGCGGCGGCGTCGCAGTCGTCGTGGCCGTCATGATCGAAGTCACCAGCGTCTCCAAGGCCATCGACGACGTCGGCTACCAGATCGCCGGCCCGGCGCCGTTGCGCGTGGTCGGTGCGGCCACCCGCGGCGGCATCAGTCCCGCCGTCGTCGACGACGCCCGGTCGGTGCCCGGGGTGGCAGCCGTGGTGCCGGTCATCCGCGGAGTGACGATGATCCACGACGACGGCAAGGAGAGCTACGGGCTGGGCCTGGGCGTGGACTGCTCGGCGCAGTGGATCGTCGACCCGAAGGTCTGCCAGACCGGCCAGCAGGAACCCCCGCCGGCGATCTCGAAGTCGCTGGGCGACTCGCTGAACGCCGCGGCGACCTTGGTCACCGACGTCGGGCAACTGTCGGTGGAGAAGTTCCAGCGGGTAAGCGATCTCGACGAGGTCAACAACGGCCTGGTCGCGGTGCTCCCGCTGAGCATGGCCAAAGTGCAGTTCGCCCGCGGCGACCGGGTGGACATGCTCTACGTGACCCTGGACTCCGACGCCGACGCCGGCGAAGTGCAGCAGCGGCTGAAGACCACGCTCGGCCCCACCTACAGCGTGCAGCCCCGCAGCGAACCGGCGCGCGGCTACAACGTCAACGACGTGCTGCTGCCCCTGCTGGGCATCTTCGCCCTGATCTCGGTCGGGGTCGGGGTCATCCTGATCACCCAGATCACCCGACTGTCGGTCGAGGAACGCCGCCGCGAGATCGCGATCGCCTCCGCGCTGGGGGCGTCGCCGGCCTCGATCATGACCGGGTTCCTCAGCGAGGCCGCCCTGTTGGGCGCGGCGGGCTCGGCCATGGGCGTGCTGACCGGCATCGTGATCTCCGAACCCATCGTGGCCAGCGCCAGCGAGCTGACCGAACGGTTCGTCGGCGTCACCGTCCCGGTAGTCCTCAAGCCGGTGATCCTGATCCTCGGCGTCCTGGCCGGCATCGTGCTGGCGGTGGGTGCTGCGATCGGCCCCGCCCTGTCGGCGTCGAACACGCCGATCGCGGCCGAGCTGTCCGGGCGAGCGGCCCAGGAGCAGACCACCGGGCGCAAGATCTGGTCCAGGGCGTTGCTGCTGCTGGCGATCGGCCTGGCCGGGGTGATCGCGGCCCGGCTGGCCACGCTGTCCGGCGCGCTGGTCGCCTGGCAGGCGATCCTCGCCGACGCCGGTGCGGTCGTGGCACTCGTCGGTCTGCTGCTGGCTACGGCCTACCTCAGCGCGCAGGCGATCACCAGCCTGCGCCCGCGGCCGGACAAGTCCAACGGGGCGACGCTGACCATCGCCCTCAACGCGCTGCGGTCGGACCGGTCGCGCACCGCGGCGATCTCGGGAGCCATCGCGGTACCCGTCGTGGTTGCCATTCTGCTGTCGGGGTTCCTGGTGGCGATCCACATCGGGGCCACCAAGGTCGCCGAATCGCAGGCCGACGGGCGCATTGCGATCACGACGACGCAGTTCGCCGACTACGGGCCGATTGATGCCCGATTCGCCCCGCAGACGGTCAACAAGCTGGACGCGGTGACCGGGGTGGAGAAGACCGAGCGGATGGCCGAGATCGAGATCAGCCTCAAAGACGGGTCACTGGCGCATATCCAGGCGCAGGACCGGCCCACATTTCCGTTCGGGTTACTCGCCGGGCAGTCCCCGGAGGCAAGCCAGAAAGCCAATCAGGTTGTGATCGGCAGTGTCCTGGCCCGCGAGAAGGATCTCCGCATCGGTGACGTATTGGTGTTTGGAAGTGGACTCGACGCGCGCGCGATGAGTATCGGCACCATCGTGGCCACTCCCGAATACGGCGGCCGCCGGATCTACATGCCCTACTCGGTCGCCGAGCAGATCTACGGTCCGCAGCCCGCCGGCCTGATCTTCGCCACCCCGGCCCCGGGGTTCACCGCCGGTCAGGTCATCGAGAACATCCGGGCCACCCGGTTCGACCAGCCGGTGACCGCGGTGGACACCGCCGGCTACGCCTCCGAGATCGCGACCTCGATCGGCCGCTACCTCACGCCGCTGAACACCCTCAAGTACGGCCTCCTCGCGATCGCCTTCATCTCGGTGTTGTCGACGCTGTTGTTGGTCGGTATCCGGCGCAGGCGGGAGGTGGCCCTGATCCAGGCGCTGGGCGCCACCCGGGTGCGGGTGTTCTCCATCACCACCGTCGAGGCCGTCGTCGCCGGCGCGGCCGGCGGATTGTTCGGAGCGGTGCTGTCGATCGCCATCTCCGAAGCGGTGCGGCGGGCGGCCGTCGTCAACGTCGGCCTGATCACCCCGCTGGTGTTCCCCTGGACCGACGCGGTGGTCTACGCCGTGCTGGCCACCATCGCCGCGGTGTTCGCGGCCATCATTCCCGCCTGGAAGTCCACCCGCTCCACCCCGGCGACCGAACTTCGCGACGAGTGACATGAAGGATGCAATGACCGCGACCGTGCCGGGGTTCACCGGCGACGCCATCTACCCCGACGACGCCCGCTACGACACGGTGCGTCAGGTCTTCAACGGCATGATCGACAAGCGGCCACAGGTGCTGCTGCAGTGTCGCTCGCGCGAGGACATCGTCGCCGCGGTGCGCTACGCCGTGGACGCCGGCGCCGAGATCGCGGTGCGCGGCGGCGGCCACAGTGTGGCCGGCCACTCGACCACCGACGGCGGCGTCGTCATCGACCTGACGCAGATGCGCGGGGTACGCGTGGACGCGCAGGCGCGGGTCGCCTACGTCGACGCCGGTGCCACCTGGGGCGACGTCGACCCGGTCACCAGCCGCTACGGCCTGGCCTGCCCCGGCGGGGTGGTGTCGACGACCGGTGTCGGCGGCTTCTCGCTCGGCGGCGGCATCGGGTGGCTGTCCCGCGCCCACGGCATGACCTGCGACAACCTCATCGGCGCGGAGCTGGTGCTGGCCTCCGGCGAGGTGCTGACGGTCAGCGAGACCGAGAACGCCGACGTGCTGTGGGGCTTGCGCGGCGGGGGCGGCAATTTCGGCGTCGTCGCGCAGTTCGTGCTGCGGCTGCACCCGGTCGACGGCGTGGTGGCCGGCGTGCAGTCCTATGCCGACACCGACGCCGAGGCGGCGCTGAAGCATTTCCGGGCCCAGATGGACAACGCCCCGGATCACCTGGCGTCCATCCTCGACTTCTCCACCGACCTCAAGTCCGGTCAGTCGCTGGTCAACATCCTGGGCTGCTCGACGCGCACCGATGCGGTAGGCAGCGACGATGTCCGCGCCCTGCTCAACGTGCGCGGCGCGGCGAGTTCGCCGGTGCTGGCCCTGCAGCACAAGCTGGAATACCCGACCTGGCAGCAGGCCATCGACCAGACCGCGCCGTTCGGCTGGCTGAACTACTGGAAGTCGCTGTTCTTGACCGAGCTCACCGACGAGGCGATCCGCCGCATCGCCCTGCTCGGCCGCTCGCGGCCCTCGGCCCAGACCCGGCTGCACCTGATCCGGCTCGGCGGGTACGCCAGCCGGGTGCCGCCGGAGGCGACGGCCGTGCCCACCCGCGAGCACCCGTACATCATCCATCTGATGACGACCTGGACCGACCCGGCCGACACCGCGCGCTGCACGGCGTGGGCCGGTCAGGCCTTCGAGATCCTGCGGCCGCTCGGCCCAGCCGGCGCCTACCTGAACTTCGTCGGCGACGAAGGGCAGGACCGCATCCGCGCGACGTTCGGCGACGCCGGCTATAAACGCCTCGCCGAGCTCAAAGCGCGGCTGGACCCGCACAACCGGTTCACCCTCAACCACAACATCAAGCCCGCGGGCTGACGTTCACGGTCTTGCGTGTGTCGCCAACACCGACACACGTTTTGCGCAGCGCAGGGTCGGTATTGTTGTCCGCGGGGGAAAGGACGCAAGCATGCCGGGCGCGCACGATGATGGGTTGGCCTTCGCCGGCGTCGCGCGTCTGGCGCAGCTGGTGCGCGAGCGGGAGGTGTCGCCGCGCGAACTGGTGACGCTGTATCTCGATCGGATCGCCCGACTTGACCCGGTGCTGAACGCATTTCGCACAGTGCTCGGCGACCGGGCGATGGCCGAGGCCGCCCAGGTCGAGCGCCGGTTGGCCGCCGGTGAGGTGCTGCCGCTGGCCGGCGTCCCGATCGCGGTCAAGGACGACACCGACGTGGCGGGCGTTTCGTCGATGTGCGGCACCGGAATTGACGCCGGCCCGGCGAGCACCGACAGCGCCGCAGTGCGCCGATTGCGGGCCGCCGGAGCGGTGATCATCGGCAAGACCCACCTCTCGGAGTTCGGCGCCTACCCGGTGTGCGAATCGGCGACCTGGGGGGTGACCCGCAACCCGTGGGATCTCTACCGGACCCCGGGCGGGTCCAGTGGCGGCTCGGCTGCGGCCGTCGCTTCTGGCATGGTGCCCGGTGCCACCGGCAGTGACAGCGGCGGTTCGGTGCGCATTCCGGCCGCCTGCTGCGGGCTGGTCGGCCTGAAGGGCCAGCGCGGACGGATCAGCACCAAGGAGTCACCGGAACGGGCCTACCGGTTCCACGGCCTCAACCACATCGGCCCGCTGGCCCGCAGCGTCGTCGACGTGGCGCTGCTACACGATGCGATGACCGGACCCGAACCCGACGACGAGATCCCCTCTCCCCCACCGGCACCGCCGCTGATGGACGCGCTGCTGGCGCCGCCGCGGCCGCTGCGGATCGCCATGTCGTTCAAGCCGGTGGTGCCAGTACACGTCAGCGACGAGGTGCGCCGGCCGGTGCTGGAGACCGCGGAGTTGTTGCGTTCGCTGGGCCACGAGGTGATCGAGCGGGACCCGGTCTATCCGGTGGCGGGCATCGCCGCCGTGCTCGCACTGTTCATGAACGGGTTCGCCCACGAGATCGAACGACTGCCGAAAACCGAACTGCTGGAACGGCGTATGCAGGCCGAGGCCCGCACCAGCCGGCTGGTGCCGGACTGGCTGGCCCGGCGCGCGGTGGCCGCCGAGCCGGCGATCACCGCCCGCTCCCAGCGCCCGATCGCCGACTTCGACATCCTGATGACGCCGGTAGTGGCGATCCCGCCGGTGCGGGTCGGCTACTTCGAGGGGTACGGCCCGACCCGCGCCATGCTGCGGATGCTGAAGTTCATCCCGTTCACCTTCCCGCAGTGCTACAGCGGCCAGCCGGCGATCTCGGTCCCGACCGGGCTGGCTGCCGACGGCGTACCGGAGGCGGTGCACCTGGTGGCGCGGGCCAACGACGAGGCGACCCTGATTTTGCTTGCCGCACAGATCGAGTCGGTGCGGCCGTGGATTCAGCGCCGGCCGCCGACCGAGGCGTTACTGTCCCAGGTCGGTTAGTTGGCCGGGTAGCGTGCACGCAGCCCCGTCAGCGTCGCCTCGATACCCGCGGCGTTGCTCTTGACCGCCCGTGTCAGTTCGTAGAACTTCCGTTGCAGCGCACCGCCGTTGCGGTAGTCGAAGGTCTCGGTGACTCTGGTCAACCCCGGCGAGAGCGCCTCGAACTCCCATCGCCAACGATGGCCGGCCGGGTGGCGCCACTCGACCAGCTCGTCGGGCTGGAGCGCGGTCACGGTGCTGGTGATGCGGTAGGGCACCCCGAACATCCTCATGTTCGTCGAAAACCTTGACCCAACCGTGATGTCGGCCGGCGCCCTGGCGTTGTCGCGGACGGTTCCCGACCCGTCCAGTTCGCGATGGCGTCGGGGATCGGCAGCCAACGCGAACAGTTCAGCAGCCGGGGCCGCAACCTCTACTGACCGGCTGACCTGCCCGGGGCCGGCGTCGACGACGGTGACTGCCACGGTGTTCCCCTTTCGGTGATGGGGTTGCGGATCGACTCTACCGAGCGCAGAGAGCTGTTTTCCTCATGGTTTTCTTAGAGCTGGGTTGCTGGATCGGACCGGTTTTCTGTCGGAGGGTCGAACTAGTGTTCGAAGTATGGGTAGGGATGCGTTCGCGGATCGGGACACCATCATGGGATGTCTCGATGAGCAGGAGGCGATTGCTGCCCGGTTGGCGCAGTGTTCGTTTGATGCGTTGAGTGCCGAGGAGTTGGTGGAGGTGCTGGCCCGCCGGGAGGCGTTGGCGTGGCAGGCGCCGGTGATCGATCATCAGATCTTG
The DNA here is from genome assembly GCF_059813225.1 of Mycobacterium sp. NGS16. NCBI lineage: Bacteria > Bacillati > Actinomycetota > Actinomycetes > Mycobacteriales > Mycobacteriaceae > Mycobacterium > Mycobacterium sp. NGS16. The sequence continues at coordinate 63,472 of NZ_JCALEE010000003.1, read as the reverse complement.
GCCCGATTGGTGGCGGAGGGCCATGGGGAGGTGTTGGCGGGGTGCTCGCTGACCAAGGCGCTCAGTGAGCGGTTGCGGATCAGCACGAAAGAGGCCCGGCGGCGCATCGAGGAGGCCGCCGAGTTGGGCCCGCGCACCGCGATCACCGGCGAGCCCCTGGAACCGGTGTTGCCGGCGTTGGCGGCGGCCCAGGCCGCCGGGCAGGTCGGCCCCGAGCAGGTGGCGATCGCGCGTAAGGCGATGGCCAAGATCCCGGCCGGGGTCACTGTGGCCGATCGGGAGCGTGCCGAGCGTGACCTGGCGCAGCTGGGCACCTTGTTCACCCCGGAAAGCTTTGGGCGCCTGGCCGCTCACTTGATCGCGGTACTGGACCCGGATGGCGACGAGCCCGACGACCGTGAACGCCAGGCCCGCCGCGGCCTGCGGCTGGGGCCGCAACGCCCCGACGGGATGAGCACCCTGTCCGGGACGATCACCCCGGAGCTGCGGGCCACCATGGAGCCGGTGCTGGCCAAACTGGGAGCACCCGGGATGTGCAATTCCGCTGATGAGCAGCCCTGCGTGTCGGGAACGCCCTCGCAGGAGCAGATCGAGGCCGATCACCGCACCCGCGATCAACGCCAGCACGATGCGCTGTTGGCCGCCTTGCGGGCGACCCTGGCGTGCGGGGATCTCGGGCAGCTCAACGGCCTGCCGGTCACGGTGATCGCCTCGGCCACCCTCGAGCAGTTGCAGGCCGCCGCCGGTAAGGCCCACACCGCCGGCGGCAGCTTGTTGCCGATTCCGGACCTGCTGCGGATGGCATCGCACGCCTACCACTATCTGACGATCTTCGACGGCCAGGGCCGAGCGTTGTGGCTGGGCCGCACCAAGCGGATCGCCTCAGCCGATCAGCGCATCGTGCTGCACGCGCGCGATCGCGGCTGTACCCGGCCGGGCTGCCCGGTGCCGGGATATTTGACCCAGGCACACCATCTGGACCGGGACTGGGCCGACAACGGCCACACCGACATTGATTCCCTCGCCCTGGCATGCGCACCGGATAACCGGATGGCCAGCGAGCAGGGCTGGACCACCCGACTCGGCGAGTCCGGCCGCGTCGAATGGATCCCCCCACCCAAACTCGACCACGGCCAACCCCGGATCAACCCGTTCCACTTCATCGAAGCCGTCATCGACTACCACCGGCCCGCCCGATCTGATGACGACGCCGACGAGCCACCCGATCCCCAGCCGCCAGATCTCGACTACGACGACTTCGACTACGACGCCGCCCTCGAAGAACTTCACCGCACCTACGGCTACGACGCCGAGTGGGAACATGCCGGCTGACAACCGCTGTCGATGGAGGCGCGTCAGGTCACCCGTCGAGATATCCGTTGTCGCGGTACCACTGGTAGCCGCTGCGCAGCGCGGTGCGGAACGGCGTGAACGGTACGCCGAGTTCGGTGCGGGACTTGGTGGCGTCGCAGTAGATCTCCGCTTTCGACAGGCGCATCTGGTGGGCGCCGATCGGCAGCCGGGGCCCCACGACGGCGCGGGCGACGCTGATCCCGGCCGCCGCCACCGGTATCGTCCAGCGCGGCAGCACGATCGAGGGACCACGGCGTCCGGTGACCTCGTTGGCGGTCGCGAACGCCTCACGGAACAGCAGGTTTTCCCCTCCCAGGATGTAGCGTTCACCGATCCGGCCCCGTTCGGCCGCGGCGATATGGCCGGCCACCACGTCATCCACCGAGACGAAATTGGTGCCGCCCGGTGCGGCGACCCGCAACCGGCCGCGTTGCGCCTCGACGATCATCGCGCTGGCGATGCGGTTGACGTCGCGCGGTCCGATGACCACCGACGGGTTGACGATCACTGCGGGCAGGCCCGCCGCGACGGCCTCGCGCAATACCGCCTCGGCGAGATGCTTGCTGTGCCCGTAGGGGAATCGGCGCGGACGGATGTTGAACTCATCGGTCTCGACCAGCTCCTGGCCGCGCCGCGGAACGCCCAGGGCGGCAATGGAACTGGTGTAGACGAACCGCTTGACGCCGGCCCGCCGGGCGGCCTCCGCCATGTCGCGGGTGCCGTCGACGTTAGTGCGGTACAGCCGGGTCTGAGTGCGGTAACGCCAGTAGTCCGACACCGCCGCAGTGTGAAACACCCAGTCGCAGTCGGTCATCGCCTCGGTCAGCGCGTCGACACCGTCGAGGACGTCACCGATGCAGGTCTGAAAGTCGAGGCCTTCGAGGGCGGCCATCGGCGAGGTCGCGCGTCGCAGCACCCGTACCTCGATGCCGCGATCGAGCAACGCTGCTACCAGGTTCGAGCCGACGAATCCGGTTCCCCCGGTGACGAATGCCCGCATCAGAACCGGTAGGTGGTGCAGCCGACCTCAACGCCGGAACCGACGGCCATGATCAGCGCGACATCGCCCGGCTTGACCAGCCCCCGCCGGCGAACGTCGGCGATCTGATAGGGCAGGGTCGAGGTGAACGGGTCACTGGCGTGGCCCTGCGCCTCCAGGTCGACGAACCGTGACCGGTCCACCCCGATCCGCGCGGCCAGGTCGTCCAGAGCGGCACCGGGCAGATACGGGGGCAACACCAGTGCGATGTCTTCGGGATCCAGCGCCTCGGCCGTCAGCAACTGCTTGACCGCGGACGGCAGGCAGCTCACATAGATCGCCGCCAGGTTCGGGTCGCGATCCACCCGCAGCCACATCCGGCCGTCGCGCTCCTGGGTGTGGGTGGCCAGCGCCCCGCGGTACTCCGGGTGGTGTTCGAAGACGAACCGGCCGAAGCCTTCCCGGCCGGGGCTGGGGCTCAGCATGATCGCCGAACCGGTCTCGGTGATGCCGTTGCGCGGGTAGCCGCTCTGCGGGGTGTTGTTCTCCACCTCGGAAGCCAGCACCATGGCGTGGCCGGTGCGGCCGGCGCCGATCATGCCGGCGGCGACATGGCAGCCGTTGAGGAAACCGACTGCGCCGTTGAGGATGTCGAACGCGAAGGTCTTGGGCGCATCCGCGGACTCCGGCTCGGCGTTGATCCCGACCTCGCCGGCCACCAGGGTGGCGACCGCCGGTTCGCTCAAGAAGTCGTCGCGGTAGATGCCGGTGTGGATCATCAGGCCGACCTGGGAAGAGTCCACTCCGCTGTCGTCCAGGCAGGCCCGGGCGGCGTCGGCGGCGAACGCGATGGAGCTCGGCGGGCCCTGGCCGTCCGGAGCGATGCCGATGCCGTCGATACGTACCCGCGGTGTCGCCGGCAGTTCCCGACGGCCGGCGGACCGTCCGGCGCGGACCGGGCGGCCGGAGTGGCCGGCCGCGGCACGCCGCATCCGGTCGGGAAGGTCGTCGAAGGTATACAGCCCGGTGCCGATGGTCTGGCCGGATCCGGTGATGGACAGCACCACGTTGTCGCCGGAGTTGATCCGGCCGGCGTTGATGTAGTCATACAGCGCGACGAAATGCGTCGTGGTGGCGGTGTTCCCGCGCTCGGCCAGGTTGCAGATGGTGTTGGCCCGACTGGCCGCGCCCGGCCCGAAGACCCGGTTGATGGTCAGGATCGCGTCGTTGATCGACGCCTCGGAGGTCTGGTGCATCAGCAGCTGATCGGCCGTCTCGGGCCGCCAGCCGTGCCGCTGCATCACCGCCGCGACGTAGGGCACCGAGTGCTTCACCGCGATCGCGGTCTGGGTGACCGAGTCGGTGACCATGATGGCGCCGCCGTGCGGGCCGTCGGTGGCCTTGGCGATGCACAGCTTGGCGAACTCGCTGTAGGTGGCCAGGTCGAGGTCGTGGAAGCCGACGCGGTCGCTTGCCCCGAGTTCGAGCACCACCGCCGCGCCGGCATCGCCGACGGTCAGGCAGGCCAGCCGCGGGTCCATCGGCCCGTCGATCTCCTTCTGCGCGGTTTCGGTGATGTGGCTGATGTACTCACCGCTGACCACCAGTGCGTTGCGCACCAAGTGAGTCTTGAGGAAGTCCTGAGCCACGCTGACGCCGGTGAACATGCCCGCGCAGGCGTTGTTGATGTCGAAGCAGACGGCGCCCGTCAGGCCGAGCTGGTCGCGCAGCTGGGAGGCGGTGCTGGGCTCGAAGGTGAACATGTGCTCCGGGCCGTCACACCGGGAGATGTTGCAGGCGATAACCAGGTCGATCTCTTCGGGGGCATAGCTCGACCGGGACAGGCAGTCGCTGATGGCCTTGCGGCCCAGGTCGATCGAGAACTCGTCGACCCCGGCCATCCGCCGGTTCTTGATGCCGGTGAGCCGCTCCAGCGGGATCTTCACCTCGTTGACGCAGTCGGCCAGCACCTGCTCGGTGGAGACCGCCCGCGGCGGCAGGTACACGCCGAGGCTTTCGATCACGACGTTGCGTGCCGGACCGGTCTGCACCGGTTTGAGCACTGGCACCGCAACGGGTTTCGGGGCTGCGGGCGCCTGCTGAGCAACCGGGGCGACCGCGGCCGCCCCGGCGGCGTCATCGCGGACCGGGCCGAACTCCTGTGCCAGCTCGGCGATGGTGCCGTAGACGAACAGCGACTCCGGGCGCAGCTCCATACCGAGCTCGCCCGCCCGCACCGCGACCTCCAGGGCCTGGGTGGAAGCCCCGCCGAGAGCGAAGAAGTCGTCGGTGACCCCGACGCGGTCCGCGTCGAGCACGTCGCGCCAGATGGCAGCCAGCGCCTCTTCGGTGCGGTTGCGCGGGGCGACGAACTCCGTTGGCGCGCCATCAAGTTCCGCGTCGAGGGCCAGCAGCGCCCGCCGATCCACCTTGCCACTGGGCGACAGCGGAAGCAGGTCGCCTGCGCGGAACACGGCGGGCACCATCGCCGCGGGGACCAGGTCCAGCAGAAAGCGGCGCAGTTCGGCGGTGCCTGGCGCTGCCGCAACCGGCACGATATGGGCGATCAGCAACGTGTTGCCCGAGGCGTCTTTGCGGGCTACCACAGCGCATTCGGCGATCTCCGGGTGCTTGGCCAGCGCGGCCTCCACCTCGCCGAGCTCGATTCGGAAACCGTTGATCTTCACCTGGTCGTCGCGGCGGCCCAGGTATTCGATGTTGCCGTCCGGCCGGTAGCGGGCCAGGTCGCCGGTGCGGTACAGCAGTGCGCCCGGAACAGAACTGAACGGGTCGTCGCCGAATGCGGCGGCGGTGGCCTCGGGCCGATTCAGGTAGCCGCGGGCCACGCCGACACCGCCGATGCACAGCTCGCCGGGCACCCCCACCGGTACCGGGTTGCCGGCGGCGTCGAGCAGGTGGATCGCGATGTTGGCTATCGGTCGCCCGATCGGGATGACGGGGTCAGAAACCCCGCGCTCACAATGGAAGTGGGTGACGTCGATCGCGGCCTCGGTCGGGCCGTAGAGGTTGTACAGTTCGGCGGGCAGCGCGGCGAAGAACGCATCGCGCAGGTCTGCAGTGAGTGCCTCACCGCTGCAGAACACCTGCCGCAGGCCGGTGCAGGACGCCGCCTCGGGTTCCGCTAGGAATCGGCGAAGCATCGACGGCACGAAATGCATTGTGGTGACGCGCTCTTCGATGATGGTGCGGGCCAGGTAGCCGGCGTCCTTGTGGCCCTCGGGTTTGGCGATCACCACCCGGGCACCAACGATCAACGGCCAGAAGATCTCCCAGACGAACGGGTCGAAGTTGATCGGTGTCTTGTGCAGCACCCGGTCGTCGGCGGTCAGCGGGTAGGCGTCCTGCATCCAGGCCAGCCGGTTGCGGATGCCGGCGTGGCTGTTCAGCGCCCCCTTGGGTGCGCCGGTGGAACCGGAGGTGTACATCAGGTAGGCCAGGTCAGCCGAGCCGGCGTCGGGGGGCGAATCCTGTTCCGCGGGCGGCGTCTGATCCAGGCAGAGCCGGGCACCGGTGAAACCGGTTGGTACGTGGGCCAGGTGCTTTCGGTGGGTGACGCAGACCGGCGCATCGGGCACGTCGGCGAGCATCGCCTCCATCCGCCCGGTCGGCTGGGCGGGATCCAACGGCAGGAAGGCGCCCCCGGCCTTGAGCACACCGAGCAGTGCGATCACCAGGTCTTCGGAACGCTCCAGCAGCACCGGGACCACGGCAGCGTCGGCACCGACTCCGAGCTGACGCAGCCGGTGCGCCAGCCCATTGGCCCGCCGGTCCAGTTCGCCATAGCTGAGCTCGCGGCCGTCGTAGCTCACCGCGACGGCGTCGGGTGTGCCCGCCGCGGCGGCGGCCACCATCTCGTGCAGACCGGCCGGGACATCCGGGTAGTCGACCCGGGTTTGGTTCCAGGACTGCAGCTTTGCGCGCTCGCCGTCGGTGAGCAGCGGCAGCTGCGACACCTTGGTGTTCGGGTCAGCGGCGATCCCGGCCAGCAGCAGGCTGAAGCGCTGCGCCATCGTCGCCATGGTCGCGGCGTCGAACAGGTCGGTGTTGTACTGCAGCGCGACCTCAAGCCGATCCTCGTGCTCGCCGACCTGCATGGTGATGTCGAACGGTGAGCCGCCCTGCCCGATGTGCAGAGTTTCCAGCGACAGCACGCCATCACCCGCACCGGCGCCGTCTTCGAACAGCCGGACCTGCTGCCAGGCGAACGACACCTGGAACAGCGGGGTGCGTCCGGCATCACGGACCGGCCGCAGCCGCTCGACGAGCAGCGGCAGCGGATACTCCTGGTGCGCGATCGCGCCCAGCACGGTGTCTTTGACCTGACCCAGCAGCGCAGCGAAACTCGGGTCGTCGCGCACATCGACGCGCAACGGCAGCGGGTTGGTGACGTAGCCGACCATGCCCATCAGGCCGGCCCGGTCGCGGCACGCGAACGGCGAGCCGATGATCAGATCGTCCTGGCCGCTGTAGCGGTGCAGCAGCACCGCGTAGGCGGCCAGCAGGGTCATGTAGGGCGTCGCGCCAACGCTGCGCCCCGCCTGTTTGAGCCCGGCGGTCACCTGGGCGTCGATGCTGAACCGGTGCAGCGCACCGGCGTAGGTCTGCACGGCCGGCCGCGGCCGATCGGTGGGCAGCGCCAGCGTCGGCAACTCGCCGCTGAACTTCTCCCGCCAGTACTGCCAGAGCTGTTCGCCTGCGGGCCCGGCCAGCATCCGGTTCTGCTGCTCGGCGTAGTCGACGTATCGGTCCGCGGTCAGCTCAGGTGCCGGGGCGCCGTGTTCATGCGCGTACAGCGCGCGCAGCTCGTCGAGGATGATGTCGATGGACCAGAAGTCGACGGCGATGTGGTGCACGGTCAGCAGCAGCACGTGATCGGCGGGGCGCTCTAATAGGGTCAGCCGCAGAACCGGCCCGGTGCTCAGGTCGAACGGCCGGTCCGTCTGCGTGCGGATCCACTGCTCGAGCTCGGCCGGGTCCGCACCGATGCGATGAGTGGCGATTCGCACCGGCCAGTGCGGGTGCACCAGCCCGACCGGCTGGCCGTCCCGCTCGGTGTAGGTGGTCCGCAACATCGGGTGCCGGTCCACCAGGGCCTGGGCGGCCCGCTCTAGGGCCGGCACGTCGAGCTGCCCGCTGATGCGTCCGGCGTAGGCGACGGTGTAGGCGGCGCTGTCGGGCGCGAGCCGGTGCACGAACCACATCGACCGCTGCCCGTAGGACAGCTCGTGTTCGGACGCCGCGTTCTGCGCTTTGGCCAACAGCAACTGGGCCAGCAGTTCACGCTTGCGCTCCGGCGACAGCGTGGTGATGTCGATGGGCGCCTGGGGTCGCTCCGTCACGGGCTAACCCCCGTCCTTGACGTGCTCACCGTCGGCGATCATCTTCGCCAGCAGTGCATCCACGGCGTCGTCGGAGAGGTCGGACACTTGTGACAGCAGTTCCATCTCCTGCACCGGCGCCGCCGGAACGTCTTGCTGGGCAACGGCTTCGGGCACCACAGACCGTTCCGCCCCGGTGCTCAGCTGCGCACTGAGCCAGCCCGACAGGCTGACCACGCTCGGCCCATCCAGCAGCCGGGCAACAGGAACGACGACGCCGAGTTCGCGTTCCACCTGGATGCGAAGTTCCAGGGTGATCAGCGAGTCCACTCCGAGACTGTTCAGCGGCGCCGCCACGTCCAGGACGGCCGGGGCCAGGCCCAGCTTGCCGGCGACCAGATCACGCAGGTAGGTCTCCAGCAGCCGCTGGCGTTCCTGCGGATCGGCGGCCTGCACCGCTTCGAACAGACCGCTTCCGGTCGCTGCCTCGGCCGGGCCGTCCGACACCTGCAGGTCGCGCAGCAACGGCGACTGCGCGCTGGGACGCCAACGCGCCCAGTCGATGTCGAGCAGCATGACCTGCGGCGCTCCCCCGCCGGAGCCGGCCAGCAGGTTCGCCAGCGCTGCGAAGTAGTCCTGCGCCGGCATGCCTTCCACGCCGTAGTGGGAGAAGTGCCGGTGCAGTTCGGAGTTGGTGAACATGCCCAACCCCGCCCACGGGCCGAAGTTGACGCTGAGCGCGGGCTGCCCGGCCGCGCGGCGGTGCCAGGCCAGCGCGTCCAGGAAGGCGTTCGCGGCCCCGTAGTTGGCGGCCCCCGGCGAACCCAGCACCGAGGCGGCCGAGGAGAACAGCACGAAGAAGTCCAACTGCGCATCGGCGGTCAGCGTGTGCAGGTTCCAGGCGCCCTGCACCTTGGGCGCCATCACCTCCCGCAGCTTCGGTGCGTCCAGGCGCGCCAGGATCGCGTCGTCGACGGTGCCGGCGGCGTGCACCACGCCGCGCAGCGGCGGCATCGACGCGCCGATGGTGGCGAGCACCGCAGCAACGTCGTCGGCCTTGGTGACATCGCCCTGGACGACCGTCACCTGCGCTCCGGCCGCGCGCAGCCCGTCCAGCGTCGCCTCCGCCGTCGCCGACGGGGCGCTGCGGCCCATCAGGACCAGGTGGCGCGCACCGCGCTCGACCAGCCAGCCGGCGACCTCGCCGCCGACCGCGCCGAGACCACCGGTGACCAGGTAGGTGGCGTCAGCGGAGAGCGCGAACTCGCCCGGCTGCCCGGCCCGGTAGGGCTCCAGGCGCGCCACGTAGCGCCGGTGGCCGCGCAGCGCCACGTCGGTCTCACGGTCGTCCGCCCAGATCTCGCTGAACAACCCGCGCAGTTCTTCGGGGCCGCCGTCGGTCGACAGATCGATTCCGGTGGCGCGCAGCTCCGGGTGCTCGTGGTCGATGCTGCGGCCCAGCCCCCAGACCGGGGCCTGCCCGACCGACACGACGGCGGATTCGGCGCCGTCGTCCCAGCCGGCCGGCTGCGCCCCGCGGGTCACCCACCACAACCGCGGCGACTCCAGCCAGCCGGCCACCGTCAGCGTCTGGATCAGATGCACCACGCTCAGCGACCCCAGCGTCGTCGCCGTCTCCAGCGACTCGGTGTCGGCCAGCAGGTTCCACAGGTGCAGCACGCCGCGGCACGGCGGCCGGTCCCCGCCGAACGCCGCGCGCAGCAGCTCGCCGAAGTGTTCGGGACGGCCCGGGTCGATGCGGTAGCTGTCGGCGCTCACCCGCTCGATCTCGGCGAGCCCGACGACCGGCTCCACCAGCACACAGGACTGGGCGTGGGCCTCGAGGTGGTCGCGCAGCGTGTCGGCCACCGGGCCGTCGGACAGGATCAGCCAGCTGCCAGGTTCCCCGGAGCGGCCCTCCCCGTCGGCCGCCAGCGACGCCGGCCGCCAGCGCAGCCGGTAGCTGTGCTCGACCGGGTCCGCGGGGCCGGTGGTGATGGCCGGCGCGCCGGAGGGGCCGGTGACGATGCTGCCGGTGGCCAGCAGGGACCAGTCGGTACCGGCGGTGCTGCCGTAACACTCGAACGCGTCGTCGGTCAGGGCGAACTGCACGGTGCGTGCCTCGACCGGACCGGCACACAGGTTCAGCGCACCGACCGACCGGCTGCCCGGGCCGAAGGCCAGCTCGACCGCTTGGCCGGCGAGCTCACCGAGTTGCTCGGCCGACAGCGCCCCGGTGGTCACGTCGATCTCGGTGAGCACGGTGTTCTGGGTGGCCGACCGGATGGGCCCGCGCCAGCCGTTCCCACCGGCGCCGCTGTAGCGCGGCGCGGCGATGGACCCGGCGTCCAGCCAGGAGTGCACCCGCTGCCAGGGGTAGGTGGGGGCCGGGACGCACCGGCTGCCCTCGGGGTAGACCTGCTCCCAGGCCACCGGGTGTCCCAGGGTGTAGAGAGTGCCCAGGGAGCCGAGCATGGTCGAGCGGCCCCGGAAACCGTCGTCGTCGCGGCGCATCGACGGCAGCAGGGTGGCGCTGCGATGCAGGTGTTCGGCATCTTCGCGGGCCCCGGTCAGCAGGATCGGGTGCGGGCTGAGCTCGACGAACGTGTCGTGCCCGGTCTCCAGCAGCCGCCGCAGCGCCGGCGAGAACCGCACCGGCGAACACAGGTTCGCCACCCAGTAGTCGGCGTCGAGCAGCGTGGCGCCCACCAGCTCCCCGGTGACCGTCGAGTACATCGGCACCGTCGGCGCGGTCGGCTTGAGCTTGACCAGGCTGCCCCGCAGGCCGGCGGCGAGGGCCGCCATCTGCGGGCTGTGCGAGGCGACGTCGACCTCGATCCACCGGCAGAACCGGTCCCGCTGGGTCAGTTTGGCCATCAGCTCTTCGAGCACCGGGCGCTCCCCGGCAAGCACCGTCGAGCGGTGGCTGTTGCTGGCGGCGATGGCGACCTCGCGCTCGTGACCGGCGATGAGCTCCTGCGCTTCGGCCATCGTGGTCTCGGTGACCATCATCGCCCCGCGACCGCGCACGCCGCGGAGCATGCGGGCGCGAGCGCAGATCACCCGCGCGGCGTCTTCCAGGCTCAGTGCTCCGGCCACGTGGGCGGCCGCCACCTCGCCGAGGCTGTGGCCGACCACCGCGGCCGGCTCGACGCCCCAAGAACGCCACAACGCCGCCAGCGCCACCTGAATCGCGAAGATCGTGGGCTGCAGGATGCCGATGTCGGTGAGCCTGGATTCGTCCTCACCCCGCGCCAGCTCCTCGAGGATCGAGTGCCCCAGGTGCGGAAACAGGGCGTGATCGCAGGCGGCCAGGGCGTCGGCGAAGACGGGCTCATCGGCCTGCAGCTGCTGGGCCATGCCGTGCCATTGCGAGCCCTGTCCGGAGAAGATGAACGTCACGCCGGGGCCGGGCCGACTCGGCGCGCAGTGCCCGACCGACAGGCCCGGCCGCGACTCACCCAGGCGGTAGGCCGACAACGACTCGAACAGCGCCGCTGGGGAGTCACCGACCACCGCAAGCCGGTAGTCATGGTGGCCGCGCCGGGCACCGGCGGTGTAGCACAGGTCCGTCAGGAAACGTCCGCCGTCCAGACCACCGGAAAACAGCGCCATCTCGTACTCGCCGACCAGCGCGGTCAGTGCCTCCGGGGACCGGGCGGACAGCGCCAGCAGCTCGGCGCGCCGCGGCGCGGCGTCGTCGGAATAGGGGTCCGGGTGGCTGCTACGCACCTGCGGGGCCTCGGTGAGCACCACGTGGGCGTTGGTGCCGCCGAAGCCGAACGAGCTCACCCCGGCGACGGCGCGGCTGCCCGCCGGCCACGGCGTCAGCGTCTGCACCACCTCCAGCGGCAGGCGGTCGAAGCCGATGTGCGGGTTGGGTTCGGTGTAGTTCAGGCTGGCCGGGATGGCCCGATGCTGCAGCGACAGCGCCACTTTGATCAGGCCGGCGATGCCGGCCGCCGCCTCCAGGTGGCCGATGTTGGTCTTGACCGAACCCACCAGGCAGCGACTGCCCTGCGGGCGGCCCTCGGCCAGCACGGCGCCCAGCGCGTTGGCCTCGATGGCGTCGCCGATCGACGTCCCGGTGCCGTGCGCCTCGATGTATTGGACCGCACCGGCGGGCAGGCCCGCCCGGCGGAACGCCTCGGTGAGCACGCTCTCCTGGGCCCGGCCGCTGGGCGCGATCAGCCCGTTGGTGCGGCCATCGGAGTTGGTGGCGCTGCCCCGGATCACCGCGTAGATCGGGTCGCGGTCCTCCAGCGCCTTACTCAGCGGCTTGAGCACCACCACACCGGCGCCCTCGCCGCGCACGTAGCCGTCGGCGTCGGCGTCGAACGTCTTGCAGCGGCCGTCGGGGGCCATCACCCGGGCCTTGGAAAAGTTGATCGCCAGGGCCGGCGACAGGATCACGTTCACACCGGCGGCCAGCGCCATGTCGCACTCGCCGTCGCGCAGGCTGCGGCAGGCCAGGTCGACGGCGACCAGCGACGACGAACAGGCGGTGTCGACCGACAGGCTCGGCCCGTGGAAATCGAAGGTATAGGACAGCCGGTTGGCGGCGATGCTCAGGGCGTTGCCGGTGCCGGTGTAGGCGTCGACGAGCTGGGGCTGGCCCAGCCGCAGGAAGCCGTAGTCGTTGGTGGAGATCCCGACGAACACCCCGGTGCGGCTGCCGGCCAGGGCGTCGGGCACCTGCCCGGCGTCCTCGAGGGCCTCCCACGCCACCTCGAGCAGCAGCCGCTGCTGTGGGTCCATCTGCGCCGACTCGCGCGGCGAGATGCCGAAGAACTGGAAGTCGAACTGGTCGACCTGGCCCAGGAACCCGCCGCGGCGGGTGACCGCGGTGCCCGGCACCGACGGGTCGGGGCTGTAGAAGGCGTCGACGTCCCAGCGGTCGGCCGGGACCTCGCTGGTGGCGTCCACCGCGCCGGACAGCAGCCGCCAGAACTCCTCGGGGCCGTCGGCGCCCGGGAACCGGCAACCGATGCCGACGATCGCGATCGGCTCGTCGGCGGCGCGCCGTTCGGGATGTTGGAGGGTCTGCTCGGCGGCCGGCGTTTTCACGGCGGCGCGGGCCAGGTGCGCCGACAGGATGTCGATCGACGGGTATTCGTAGGCGATGGTCGGGGCCAGCTCGCAGCCCAGCCACTGTTCCAGGGCGGTCGACAGGCGCACCGCGTGGATGGAGTCCAAGCCGTAGTAGGCGAACGGCTTGGCCGGGTCCACCTCGGCGACCGGAAGCTCGAGTTCCTGCGACAACCGGTCGACGAGCCAGGCGCTGATCTCCGCTGCGCTGCGCGTGCCCGCTGCTGCCTCGGCCATCGGCACCGGGGTGGGCTCGGGTGCGGCCGGCGCCGGCGGCTGGGCCGCGGGCTCGGGCGCGGCCGGGGGCCAGGCCGCCACCACCGGCAGCGCGCCGTCGAGATAGCGCTGCTTGCAGGCGCTGCGCTGGATCTTGCCGCTGGAGGTCGTCGGCAGCTGCAGCGGCTGCACCAGCACGACCGCGTAGGTGCGAACCGAATGGTTCTCGGTGACCGCGGTGCGGATGACCTGCATGGCCGCGTCGGCCTGCTCCCCGCCCAAGCGGCTCGGGTCCACCTCTTGCACCACAACCAGTTGCTCGGCCGCGCCCGGCTCCGGGGCGATCGAGAACACCGCCCCGCGGCCGCGCAGCAGCGCCGGGTTGGTGTTCTGGACGGTCAGCTCAATGTCGTTGGGGTAGTGGTTGGTGCCCCGGATGATGATCAGGTCTTTACGGCGGCCGGTGACGAACAGCTCGCCGGAATGGATGAACCCCAAATCTCCGGTGCGCAGGAACGGACCCTCACCGCTGTCGGACAGCGTGGCGGCGAACGTCTCGGCGGACAGTTCCGGGGCCCCCCAGTAGCCGTGGGCGACGCTTCCCCCGGCCACCCAGATCTCGCCGACGCGATCGGCGGCGCATTCCCGGCGGGTCTCCGGGTCGACGATGATCACCCGCTGGCCACCGCGCGGCTTGCCGCAGCCGACCAGCGGTGCGACGTTGGGATCGTCGGCGGAGACGCCGACAACCCGGTTGTCGCCCAGGGCGACCCGGTCGACGTTATGCACCACCGGCAGCGGCGAGTCCGATCCGCCGGAGACCAGCAAGGTGCCCTCGGCCAGCCCGTAGACCGGATAGAACGACTCGGCCCGGAAACCCGCGGGCGCGAACGCCTCGGCGAACCCCGCCAAGGTGGCGGTGCGCACCGGTTCGGCGCCGCACAGCGCCACCGTCCAGTTGGACAGGTCCAGCGCCGCGCGCTCCTGCGGGCTGGACAGCTCCACGCACATGTCGAAGGCGAAGTTCGGTGCGGCGGTGATCATGGCGCGGTGCCGCGAGATCGCCTCCAGCCACCGCATCGGCCGCTTGATGAAGGCCGTGGGCGGCATCAGGATCGAATGCCCCCCGACGTACAGGGTCTCGAGCAGGCCGCCGATCAGCCCCATGTCGTGGTACGGCGGGAGCCAGAACACGCCGGTCACATGCGGCATGTCGGTGTTGGCGTCCCAGGCTTCGGCAATGGTCTTCAGGTTGTGCACCAGGTTGCCGTGGGTCAGCACGACGCCCTTGGGCGCGCTGGTGGACCCGGAGGTGTACTGCAGCATCGCGATGCTGTCGCCGTCGATCTGCGGCGCCACCCAGGCCGCCTCGGTGCCGGGCGGGTAGGAGTCGGTGATCGACCACTGCAGCGCCTGCCCGCCGGGCAGCCCGTCGATGGCGGGCTTGATTCTGGGCTCGATCTCGGCGGTGGTGAGGGCGAAGCCAGGCTGGACGTCGGCGATGATCGACTCGACGCGCGGGAGAAGGTGCTCGCGCATCGGTGGGTGCACGGGGATCGCGATCGCACCGGCGTACAAGCAGCCGAAGAAGCTGGCGATGAAGTCCAGGCCCGGCGGGCACAGCACCAGCACCCGCTCTCCGGTGGCCCCCTGGCGCTGCAGGTCGGCGGCGATCTGGCGGGCGCGCAGGTCCAGCCGCCGGTAGCTGACCTGGCTGGTTTCGTGCTCGTCGCCGTCACGGGAGAAGGTGAACGCCGGCCGGTCGCCGCGCAGCCCGGCACGCTGCGTCAGCAGGTCCACCAACGTGCGGAGGGTATGCACCGTTTCGTCCGGCCCGCTCATCGATCGCGTCTCCCGTATGGCTAACGAAAATTGGTTTTAGATTGGGCCCAAGCGTCCGTAGGCAACCTTCATTAAGGCTACATTAAGAACGAGGACGTCAATTCCGTGATTTTCGGCGACGACGACCGCAACGAGCAAGTTAGGTCACCCATCAGCCACCGGCTGCGGGCTCAGCCCTCCAGCTTGTATCCGAGGCCGCGCACGGTAACCAGGTGCACCGGGTTGGCCGGATCGGCCTCGATCTTGGACCGGAGTCGTTTGACGTGGACATCCAGGGTTTTGGTGTCGCCGACGTAGTCGGCGCCCCACACCCGGTCGATCAGCTGGCCGCGGGTGAGCACCCGGCCGGTGTTGCGCATCAGGTATTCCAGCAGGTCGAACTCCTTGAGCGGCAAGGTGATCTGCTCACCGTTGACCATGACCACATGCCGTTCGACGTCCATGCGGACGGGGCCGGATTCCAGTACGCCCTCGCCCACGCCGCCCTCGTCGTCGCCGCCGCGGCGCAGCACCGCGCGGATCCGGGCGATCAGTTCGCGGGCCGAATACGGCTTGGTCACGTAGTCGTCGGCACCGAGCTCCAGCCCGACGACCTTGTCGATCTCGCTGTCGCGGGCAGTGACCATAATCACCGGCACGCTGGAGCGGGCCCGCAGCGCCTTGCAGACGTCGGTGCCCGACATCCCCGGAAGCATCAGGTCCAGCAGGACGATGTCGGCGCCGGCCCGGTCGAACTCGGCCAGGGCCGCGGTTCCGTCGGTGACCACGGTCGCCTCGAACCCCTCCTTGCGCAGCAGGAACGCCAGCGGATCGGCCAGCGACTCCTCGTCCTCAACGATCAACACGTGTGTCATCGCTGCTGCTCCTCCTCATCGCTCCGCACGCTCCGCTCTGCATCGTCGACAGCAGATGTCATCGCTGCTGCTCCTCCTCATCGCTCCGCACGCTCCGCTCTGCATCGTCGACAGCAGATGTCATCGCTGCTGCTCCTCCTCATCGCTCCGCACGCTCCGCTCTGCATCGTCGACAGCAGGTGTCATCGCTGCTCTTCATCCCTTCGCTCCGAATCGGCTTGGTAGGCGGGAATTGCCAGAGTGAACGTCGAACCGGTGCCCGGCTGGCTCCACAGCGTGATGGTGCCGTTGTGGTTGGCCGCCACGTGCTTGACGATCGCCAACCCGAGCCCGCTGCCACCGGTGGCCCGCGAGCGCGCCTTGTCACTGCGGAAGAACCGCTCGAAGACCCGCTGTTGGTCCTTGCGCGCGATTCCGATGCCGCGGTCGGTGACCGCGATCTCCACGAAACCGTCCCGGCTGCGGCGACTGATCGACACCGGCGAGCCGTGCGGTGAGTAGGCGATCGCGTTCGACACCAGGTTAGCCAGCGCGGTGACCAGCAGCGGCTCGTCGCCGAGCACCCGAAAGCCGCTCGGGGCGTCGGTGGTGATGGTGATCTCCGCGTTGTCGGCGGCCACCTTGTGCCGGGAGATCGCCTCGTTGACCACGCTGTCGACGTCCACGGCGCCGAGGTCCGGCAGCGGATCGGCGCCCTGCAGCCGGGACAGCTCGATCAGCTCGCCGATCATGCTGGCCAGCCGGTTCGCCTCCAGCAGCACCTTCTCCGCGAACGGGCGGACCGCCTCGGGGTCGTCGGCTGAGGCCAGCAGTGCCTCGGCGAGCAGGCCCATCGCCCCGACCGGCGTTTTGAGTTCGTGGCTGACGTTGGCCACGAAGTCGCGCCGGCTGGCTTCCATTCGGGCCTGTTCGGATTGATCGTCGACGATCACCACCGCAAACCGGCGATCCTCGTCGGACAGCAACCGGGCGTACCCGCGCACCGCCGACAGTTCTGATCGGGTAGCCCCGGCCGCCCGCTTGGCCGCCGAGAGGTCGAACACCACCTCTTCTTCACCGGCCAGGGCCCGCTGTGCGGCCTCCCAGGCGACATCGTCGAGCAGCCGGTCATGCACCAGCCCCAACTCGGAGGCGCGCTCGTTGAGGTAGACGACATCGCGGTGGGTGTCGACGACGGCGATCCCCAACGAGGCATGCGCGACGATCCGCTGCAGCATCTGCGAGACGGTGATCCCCGCCCGTTCGGTGACCACCCGGCGGCGCCGCTCGGCCAGCCGCGGCGCCAGCCAGAAACCAGCCGCCACGCCGGCCGCGAGCGCCGGTAGTGCCGACACCGCAGCGAGCGTCAGCGCCGAGGTCGCAGCCACGGCAAAATCGTACGCAGTTTGACCGCCCTATCTGACCAGCGCTCGACCACGACGTGCGCCGAGTGTGAATTCAGGGGGAAGATTTCACCCCGTTTCCACCCGGAATTCACACTGGAGGGCCAGCTAGGGCTACTTGGCGCCCTGGCTGGCCACCGCAGCGGCCCCCGCTGCGGCTGCCTCGGGGTCCAGGTACACACCGCCGGCGACCTGCGGACGTAGGTCGGCGTCCAGGTCATAACGCAGCGGGATGCCGGTGGGGATGTTCAAGCCAACCACCTCGTCGTCGGTCATCCGATCGAGGTACTTCACCAGCGCCCGCAACGAGTTGCCGTGCGCCGCGATCAGCACCGTCTTGCCGCACCGCAGGTCCGGGATGACGACGTCGGTGTAGTACGGCAGGAAGCGCGCCACCACGTCGGCCAGGCACTCGGTCAGCGGGCCGCCACCGATGTCGGCGTAGCGGGCGTCGGTGTCCTGGCTGTAGCGGCTGCCGGCCTCGATCGGCGGCGGCGGGGTGTCGTAGCTGCGCCGCCACGTCATGAACTGGTCATCGCCGTAGCGGGCCTTGGTTGCGGCCTTGTCCAGACCCTGCAGCGCGCCGTAGTGGCGTTCGTTGAGCCGCCAGGTGCGCCGGACCGGGATCCAGTGCCGGTCGGCGGCGTCCAGCGCCAGGTTCGCGGTGGTGATCGCCCGCCGCAGCAGCGAGGTGTAGGCCACGTCCGGCAGCAGGTCGTGCTCGACAAGCAGCTGACCGGCGCGGACCGCCTCGGCGCGGCCCTTGTCGGTGAGGTTGACATCCATCCAGCCAGTGAACTGGTTGCTGGCGTTCCATTCGCTCTCTCCGTGGCGCAGCAGCACCAGCGTGGCAGTGTCAGACATGGGCGTCAGTGTCTCAGTCGTCGTCCTTGTCAATCAAATGCTCGAAGGCCCGCAGGTTCTTCAGCGACTGCCCGGTGGACACCCGCCACTCCCATTCCTTCTGGATGGAGGAGGCAAATCCCAACTCCAGCAACGTGTTGAAGTCGAAGTCGACGGCTTCGAGCACCTGCCCGAGCACCCGGTCGATCTCCTCGGCGGTCACCGACGCCAGCGCCATCCGGCCGATGAGGTAGATGTCGCCGACGTTGTCCAGGGTGTAGGCCACCCCGTAGAGCCGGCGGTTGCGCTTGAGCAGATACCGGTACACCCCGGCATGGTTCTCGTCGGGTTTGCGGCAGACGAAGGCCTCGACGCGCACCGAGTGCTCGCCCACGCTGAGCATGGTGTTGGTCTTGAGCTTGCGCTCGCCTGGCAGCTCGACGACCAGACCCGGCAGCCCGCCGTGCGCGCCCGGGAACTCCGAGTAGGTCAGCTCGGCCGCCTTGAGGGTGTCCTCGATGAGCTGACGGACGTCGTCGGGGTTCACGCCCGCGCCCCGCGTCGCGCCGGCCAGCGCCGGGGCCGCCGCGCCGACCCGACCACCCGCATCCGCGCCCCGCGGGCCGCGGCGAAGTCCTCGATCGCGCTGGTGTAACTGCTCAGCTGGGCATCCACGGTGCGCTCCCAGGAGAACGTCGCCGCGTGGGCGGCGGCGGCCCGCCGCATCGCCCAGCCGCGGGGCCCGGAGCCCAGGCGCAGCAGGTCGTCGATGGCGGTCGCCCATGCCTCGATGCCGTGTCCGGCCACCAGCTTCCCGGTCACCCCGTCGCGCACCGCCACCGGCAGCCCGCCGACGGCCGCGGCGACCACCGGCGTTCCGCAGGCCTGGGCCTCCAGAGCTACTAGGCCGAACGATTCGGAGTAGCTCGGCACCGCCACCAAATCGGCCGCCCGGAACAGGGTGGCCAGCTCCTCCCGGGACTGCGGCGGCAAGAACGTCACCCGGTCGCTGATACCCAGTTCGCCGGCCAGCCGAACCAGGCCGCCGGGAGCGGCCAGCCCGCTGCTGCCCGACGGCCCCCCGGCCACCACCACGCGCACCCCGGGCAGCTTGGCGACGGCCCGCAGCAGGACGTCGGGCGCCTTGAGTGGCTGGATGCGGCCGACGAAGGCCACGATCGGCTCGTCGGGCGACAGGCCCAGGCCGGCCCGGGCCTGCTGCTTGTCGCCCGGGCGGAAGACCTCCAGGTCGACGCCCGGGTGGGCCACATCGATGCGGCCGCGGTCGGCGCCGTGCAGCGCGACGAGTTGGCGCGCTTCGTCGTCGGTGTTGACGATCAGCCGGTCCGCCTCGTCGACGACCTGCTGTTCGCCGACCGTGCGCAGCGGCGGTTCGGGGGTGTCACCGGCGGCCAGGGCGGCGTTTTTGACCCCGGCCAGGGTGTGCGCGGTGTGCACCAGCGGCACCGCCCACCGATCCGCGGCCAGCCAGCCGACCTGGCCGGAGAGCCAGTAGTGCGAATGCACCACGTCGTAGTAGCCGGGCTCATGGGCGGCCTCGGCGCGCAGCACCCCGGCGGCGAACGCGCACAGCTGGGTGGGCAGATCGTTCTTGTCCAGGCCTTCGAACGGCCCGGCCACCACGTTGCGCACCAGCACACCGGGTGCGACGTGTTGCACCGGCGGATCGGCCGAGGACGTGGCGCGGGTGAAGACCTCCACGGCCACCCCGCGGCGGGCCAGGTGCAGCGCGCTCTGCAGCACATAGACGTTCATGCCGCCGGCATCGCCGGTGCCGGGCTGGGCCAGCGGCGAGGTGTGAACCGACAGCACCGCTACCCGGCGCACATCGGATCCGACGCCACTCGCCACCCCGCCATCTTTACAGGTCCGGTCAGGCCGACACTTCCGGGACCGCTCGGGCCACCGACCCGCGGGAGCGGCGCATCGCCCCGACCGGATCGGCGTAGAGCCCGCCCAGCGACACCGTGCCGGCGCCGGCCTCCTGGACCCGGTTGCCGAATGCGGTGACCCGGATCGTGCGCCCGGCCAGCACCGAACGCTCCGCGAACGCCCGCTCCACCTCGGCCATGCCCTCCGGGTATTCGGTGAAGCCCTGGCCGCCGACCACCAGGTCGTCGGGGTTGAGCACGTCCCGCAGCAGCGCCACCGCTTCGCCGAGCACCCGGGCGCGTTCGGTGAGCAGCGCGCCGGCCCGTTCGTTGCCGGCCCGGGCCTCGCGCACCAGGCCGGTCACCGCCGCCGATGCCGCGCCGCTGCCGTCCGGCAGAATCCGCAGCCGACGGGCGGCGGCCAGCACCGCCTCGTCGCTGACGGTGGATTCCAGCTGTCCAGAGCCGCCGAGCAGGTCCGAGGACACCGGCAGGCCGGCGATGGTGCCGGGACCGCTGGTCGGGCTGTGCACCCGCCCGCCGATCACCAGGGCGTAGCCGACCGTCTCCCGGGCGTAGACGTAGAGGCTGGTGGAGCTGCCGGCCACCGGCCGGCGCACCCCCAGCAGCAGTTCGGCACCGGCCATCGCGTCGACGTGGGAGGCCACCGACACCGGCAGCCGCAGCTCCTCGGCCAGCACCGGCCCGACCGGGGCGGCGGTCCAGCCCAGTCGGGGGTGGTCGACGTGGCCGGTGCTGCTGTCGACGGCGCCGCCGGTCGCCACCCCGACCCACAGCGGCCGGCGTTTCTGCCAGCGGGTCAGATACCGGCTGGCGCTGGCGGCCAGCGAGGCCAGCGCTGGCGCCGCCCCGTTGGCCGGGGTGGGTGTCTCGACGACGTCGAGGGTGCGTCCGAGCAGGTCGGTGGCCACGATGCTGGTGGTTTTGGCCCCGATGTGCAGACCCAGAACCAGGAACGGCTCGTGGTTGACCACCACCGGCCGCCGCGGGCGCCCGATCGCGCCGGAGGTCGCCAGATCCGCGCGCTCCAGCAGCAGACCGGCCTGCAGCAGCGCGCTGACCTGGCGGTTGACCGTGGCCACACTCAGCGAGGTGGCGCCGGCGATGGCTTCCCGGGCGATCGGGCCGCGCTGGCGCACCGCGGCGAAGACGGCGGCGCCGGCGGTCTCGGGCAGCTGCAGTGACGGCGGCACGACGCGCGGGTGCGCGCGGAGAGCGCCGTTGCGGTGAGTGGAGCGGTGGGTGGTGAGAGAGGTGGTGCGCACGCTGTGTCCTTGTCTGGAAAGTCCGAATGGGGCCTGGCCGCAGCTACGACCCGGCGAACTCTCCGATCAGGGAGCGCTATTCGCAGCAGGTCAAGCGCGGCAACATGCGCAGCGACAACAGGCGCCGTCGGCGAGGAGACAGACCGCTGTCAGATAGCGGGCACTGCGGTACATAACGGAGAAATGTATCACGGTCACTAAAGTTGGGTCGATGACGACACCTGCGCAGCATCAGCGCACCGGGCAACCGGTCGCCGTGGTCACCGGGGCCAGCTCGGGTATCGGCGAGGCGACCGCGAGAACCCTTGCCGGGCAAGGCTTTCACGTGATCGCCGTGGCTCGCCGCGCCGACCGGATCTCCGCACTGGCCCGCGAGATCGGCGGCACCGCCGTCGTGGCGGACGTCACCGACGCCGCCGCGGTCGCGGCGCTGGCCGAAACCTGCGACCGGGTCGCCGATTCGATACATGTGCTGGTCAACAACGCCGGCGGGGCCAAGGGCCTGGCTCCGGTCGGCGAGGCCGACCTCGAACACTGGCGGTGGATGTGGGAGACCAACGTGCTGGGCACGCTGCAGGTGACCCGTGCGCTGCTACCGAAGCTGATTGCCTCCGGTGACGGCCTGGTCGTCACTGTGACCTCGATCGCGGCGTTCGAGATCTATGACGGCGGCGCCGGTTACACCTCGGCCAAGCACGCCCAGAGCGCGCTGCACCGCACGCTGCGCGGCGAGCTGTTAGGAAAACCGGTGCGGCTCACCGAGATCGCGCCCGGCATGGTGGACACCGAGTTCTCCCTGGTGCGCTTCGACGGTGACCGCGAGCGCTCCGACGCCGTCTATGCCGGACTGACTCCGTTGACGGCGGCCGACATCGCCGAGGTGATCGGGTTCGTCGCTTCCCGGCCCCCGCACGTCGACCTGGACCAGATCGTGATCCGCCCCCGCGACCAGGCCAGCGCCACGCGGGCTAACCGCCGGGTTTGATGCGGCGGTCCAGCTTCGGCTCTCCTTCGTCGAGCTTCGCTAACCGCCGGGTTTGATGCGGCGGTCCAGCTTCGGCTCTCCTTCGTCGAGCTTCGCTAACCGCCGGATCGTGTAGCGCTCGGCGACGGCGTCGTCGGGGTGCCCGAGAGCGTCGGCGCGTCGGTCGGGGTGGCCGGCGCGGTGCTGGGCAGCGAGGTCCGGGGCGACGGCGGCGCCGACGAGTCCGCTTGCACGGCCGACATGGACCGCCAGGTGTCCCAGTCCACCGCCCAGTCCCAGATGTCGCCGTCGGCGTAGGACAGTTCGATCGAGCTGCCGGTCACCTCAACCGGGTCGCCGTAGATCGCGCTGTGGAAGTACTGCTCGGCGTCCTCGGTCGACAAGTTGATGCAGCCGTTGGTGACGTTGGTGTTGCCCTGGGCACCGGAGCTGGCCGGGTTGGCGTGGATGAATTCGCCGTTGTTGGAGATGCGGACCGCCCAGCGCTCGTGGATGTTGCTGTAGCCGGCGGCCGGGTTGGACATGTAGAAGTCGGCGTACTTCTCGCTGACCACATGGATGCCGTTGCGGGTGATGTTGCGCGGCTTGTCGGCCTGGCCGTAGCTGCACGGGAAGTCCATGATCACGCCTTCGTCGCGGATCACCTGGATGCGGTGCGAGGAGACTTCGGCCTTCACCACCTGCCGGCGCCCGATCGAGAATTCCAGCGACATGTCCTGGGCGCCGTAGGCGCCGTCACCGAAGGCCAGGCCGTACAGCTTGGCGTCGACGCGAACGGTGGCTCCGGCCGGGAAGTAGTCGCGGCTACGCCAGTGCACGCGGGCGCCCTGCACCTCATCGGGCAGCCAGGCCCAACCGCCCTCCACCGGTGGTTCGGTGGTGACGGTCAGCGCCGCCTCGACGGCCGCCTTGTCCGCGATCGGCGCGTCGAACTGCAGGATCACCGGCGCCGCGACACCGACGGTCTGCCCGTCGGCCAGCTGAAATCCGCCATCGATCACGGTGGTGGGTGTGACCGTGGTGACGGTGCCGGCGACCGGCACGGCGTTGCCGTCGTGGCCCACCACCGAGCCGCTCCAGGTGTAGACGGCGTCGTAGCCCAGCGGCTCGGTGACGGTGTAGCGGGTGCGGTCCCGGTTGAACGTCCCGGACAGCACCTTGCCGGCCGGGCTGGTCAGCGCCACCCGCTGAAGCCAGCCGTCGGTGACGGTGACGGCGACTTCGGCGGTGGGCAACACGTCGGTCTGGCCGACCGGGGGCTCGAAGTTCAGGGCGGGCGCGGCCGGCGGCGCCTTGTCGGCGCTCTTGCCGGCGCGGCTGGAGCAGCCCGCCAACGCCTGCGGCGCCAGCACCCCGGCCGCCAGCGCGGCCAGAGCCCTTCGCCGGTTCAGGTTCACGGCATCCCAAGATACCGGCCGGTGTGGGTGACCACCTGCGATGTTCGTTACAGCGTGCAGCCCACCAGCACCGGCTCCGGGTGCAAGGTGATGCCGAACGCCGCGCGCACCCCGTCGCGCACAGTGCGCGCCAGCGCCAGCACGTCGGCGGTGGTGGCGCCGCCCCGGTTGGTCAGCGCCAGCGCATGCTTGGTCGATAACCGGGCGGCCGCGTGCCCGTCGCTTGGATAGCCCTTGCCGAAGCCGGACCGCTCCACCAGCCAGCCGGCCGCCAGCTTCACACCGCCGGCAGCGTCCCAGTGCGGGACCGGACCGTCCTCCCGGTCGGCGATCTCCCGGTAGAGGCCGTGCGGCACAACCGGATTGGTGAAGAACGAGCCCACACTCCAGGTGTCGTGATCATCGGCGTCGAGCACCATGCCCTTGGCTGAGCGCAGCGTGAGCACTGCGGCGCGCACCGCGGCCGGGTCGGCGCGGTCGCCGTCGGAGGCCTGCAATGCGGTGGCCAGTTCGCCGTAGCGCAGCGGCGCGCTGCGCCCGGCGGGGTCCAGGGCGAATTCCACCTCCAACACCACGGCCGCATCCGAGTACTTCAGCACGCTGGTGCGGTAGCCGAAGCCCAACTCCGCACCCGATACCCAGCGCACGGTGCCGGTGCGACGGTCCAGCAGCCGCACCCGGGTCAAGGTGTCGGCGACCTCCGCGCCGTACGCCCCGACGTTCTGTACCGGGGTCGCCCCGGCCGAACCGGGAATGCCCGACAGGCACTCCAGCCCGCCCAGCCCCGCGGCGACCGCACGGGCGACCACGTCGTCCCAGATCGCGCCGGCCTGGGCCCGCAGCAGGTTGCCGTCGATCTCGATGCCGTCGTTGGCCAGCAGTACCACGGTCAGGTCGGCCAGGTCGTCGGCGATCACCACGTTGGAGCCACCCGACAGCAGCAGCGGGCGGACCCCGGCCCGGTCGAGTTCACCCACGGTGGCCACGATCTGCTCGGCGTCGGCGCAGGTGATGACCCGCTGGGCGACCGGCCCGACCCGCAACGTGGTCAACGGCGCCAGCGGCACCGCCTCGGCGACACGCGCGCCCGCGAACTCGGAACCCGCCACGGCCGGTAACGGTAGCGTGACCAGCTATGCCGCGTACATTCACGCTGTCCGAGCACTATCCGGCAAGCGTCGAGCAGGTGTATGCCGCATTCGCCGACGAGCAATACTGGCTGGCCAGGCTGGCCGATTCGGGCGCCGACACCGCCACCCTGGACACGATGAGCGTCGGGACCGACGGCGGTGTCGACGTCGCCACCACCCAGGGCATTCACCGCGCCAAGCTGCCGGCGCTGGCCGCCCAGTTCCATCCCGGCGACCTGGAGGTGGCACGCCACGAGCGGTGGCGTCCGATCCGCGATGGGCGGGCACACGCCGAGGTCACCGGCAAGATCGTCGGCGCGCCGGCCAAGCTGTCCGGGGATGCGGTGCTCGAACCGGCGGCCGGCGGCGCTGCGCTGCGGCTGACCGCGACGGTGCAGGTCGACATCCCGCTGGTGGGCGGCAAGATCGAGAACTTCATCGGCAGCCAGCTGACCGAGCTGATGACCGCCGAGCAACGGTTCACCTCGATGTGGCTGCAGCAGGGCGGCGCCGCGCGACCGGAATAGGCTGAACCCATGCGGATTGCGTTGGCGCAGATCCTCAGCGGCACCGACCCGGCCGACAACCTGCAGCTGGTGGCCGATTACACCGAGCGGGCCGCGGCCCAGGGCGCCCAGCTGGTGGTGTTCCCGGAGGCCGCCATGTGCCGGTTCGGGGTGCCGCTGGGCCCGGTCGCCGAACCGCTCGACGGGCCATGGGCGGATCGCGTGCGGCAGATCGCGGCGCAGCACAACATCACCGTCGTCGCGGGCATGTTCACCCCGGCCGACGACGCGCGGGTGCGAAACACCCTGCTGGCAGCCGGGCCCGCAGCCGAGGCGCACTACCACAAGATCCATCTGTATGACGCGTTCGGCTTCACCGAATCCCGCACCGTGGCACCGGGATTCGATCCGGTGGTGATCGATGTCGACGGCGTCGGGGTCGGTTTGTCCACCTGCTATGACATCCGGTTCCCGACGCTGTACACCGAGCTGGCCGACCGCGGCGCCCAGATGATCGCGGTGTGCGCCTCGTGGGGCGCCGGGCCGGGCAAGTTGCGGCAGTGGGAACTGCTGGCCTGCGCGCGGGCGCTGGACTCCACGAGCTACCTCCTCGCCGCCGGGCAGGCCGAACCCGGTGGCCCCGACCCGGCGAACTCGTCGGGTGCACCGACTGGGGTCGGCCACAGCCTGGTCGCCTCACCGTGGGGTGAGGTGCTGGCAGCGGCCGGCCCGCAACCGCAGCTGCTGGTCTGCGACCTCGACCTCGACGCGGTCGCCACCGCCCGCCGAACGCTGGCGGTGTTGAGCAATCGTGCGGACTTTGTTCAGGTCGGTAAGGCAGAATCGCGCGGGTGAGCAATCCGCCCGGACCTTCCCACGGCGACCAGTCACCTTGGGCGCGCCCCACCGGCCAGCCCGACCAGCCCACCGAGGGCATCACGCCACCTCGGCCGGAGCCGTCCGCGTCGCCGACCCGGCAGATGCCGGTCAGCGGCCCGCACCGCGACGAGCCGACCACCCGGATTCCCAGCCCACCCGCGGCTCCCGCGCCGCCGCCACCGTCCAACCCGCCCCCGCCGGCCGCGCCGCCCCCACCGGCCCAGAACCCGGCCGGCGAGGCACCCACCACCGTGATCGAAGCCCCGCCCACCCGGCCGCGGTCGGCCTCGGTGCTGCGGGACCCGCTGGCCCTGGTGCTGATCTTCGTCACGGTGATCGCGCTGGCGCTGGCCGGTTTGATCGGCGCCGAGCTGATCGCCCGCCGGATCGCCGACAACAAGGTGGCCAAGGCCACCGAATGCGTGGTGCACGACAAGGCCAAAGTGTCGTTCGGGGTGACGCCGCCGTTCCTGTGGCAGCACTTCACCGGCAACTACACCAACATCTCCATCCACACCGCGGGCAACCAGGTCAAAGACGCCCAGCAGATGACCGCAGACCTGAACATCTCCGACGTCGATCTGCACGGCACCGGCGACTCCAAGGGCACCATCGGCGCCCTGGACGCCACCTTGACCTGGCCGGCGGCCGGCATCAAGGAGACCGTCCAGTCGATGGTGCCGATCCTGGGCAACCTGGTCTCGGATCTGAAGACCAACGCCAAGGACGGCACCGTCGAACTCAATGGGGCGTTCGGCCTGGCCACCGTGGTGGTCAAGCCGGAGGTGGTCGACGGCGGGCTCTCACTGCAGGTGCAGAAACTCACCGGCCTGGGTGCGCTGACGCTGCCGCGCGAATCGATTCAGCCGGAGCTGGACCGATTCGCCAAGGAGCTGACCAAGAAGTACCCGCTCGGCCTGCGCGCCGACAGCATCCAGGTCACCGACACCGGTGTGGTGGCCCGGTTCTCCACCCGCAACGCCACCATGCCCAAGTCCGACGACCCCTGTTTCGCGCACCTGTAACCTGCAGTAATGACTACTCCCGGGTCTACGCGTCCCCCGCACCGGTTCACCGGCCTTCCGGCAGTCCTGCTGGCGCTGACCGTGGTGCTGGTGCTGGCGGTGGTCGCGTTGTTCGGCGGCCAGCTCTACGCCACGCACCGGGCTAAGAGCCTGGTCGCCGACGCGGTCCAATGCGAGGCGGAGGACACCGCCACGGTGTCGTTCGACTCCAGTCCGCCGGTGCTGGCGCAGTACCTGCGGGGCGACTATCCGCACATCTCGGTGCAGACCGCCGGCAACCAGATCCGCAAGGCCAAGGGCATGCAGCTCGACCTTGACATCCGCGACATCCATGTGAAAAAGACCTCGGACTCCAAGGGCACCATCGGGTCGCTGGACGGCACCATCACCTGGCCGGCGGACGGCATCAAGCAGTCGATTCAAGATGTGGTCCCGGTGATCGGCAGCATCGTCACCGGCAAGGTCAGCACCGATCCGGGCGCCGGCACCGTGGAGCTCAAGGGCCTGCTCAACCGCGCCACCGTCAAGCCGGAGATCGTCGACAACGGGCTGCACCTGCAGGTGGTGGACCTGGAGGCGCTCGGCCACGACCTGGACACCGACACCGTGCAGCGCAACCTCGATGACCTCACCGCCAAGGTGACCGGCGATCTTCCGCTGGGGATCCACATCGACAGCTCGCAGGTCACCGATTCCGGTGTGGTGGTTAAGTTTTCGACGCAGAACGCCACCATCCCGGCGTCGTCGTCGAGTCAGTGCTTCGCGCGGCTGTAAGCGTTAGCTAGCTCAGCCCGTCGAGCACCGCCCGGGTGCCCGACAGTCCCAGCCGGGTCGCCCCGGCCTCGAGCATGGCCAGCGCATCGTCGGCCGTGCGGATCCCGCCGCTAGCCTTGATGCCCAGCCGGTCACCAACGGTGTCGGCCATCAGCGTCACCGCGCGCACCGACGCCCCGCCGGAGGGGTGAAATCCGGTGGAGGTCTTGACGAAATCCGCGCCGGCGTCCTCGGCGGCGCGGCAAGCCGCGACCAGGGTGGCCTCACCGCCCAGCTCCAGCAGCGCGGCGGACTCCAGGATCACCTTGAGCACGGCGTCGGGCGCGGCGGCGCGCACGGTGCCGATGTCGGCGCCGACCGCGGCGAAATCGCCCGCGCACGCCGCACCGATGTCGATCACCATGTCGATTTCAGCGGCCCCGGCCGCCACCGCCAGCGCCGCCTCCTGCGCTTTGACCACCGGCAGGTGCTTGCCGGATGGGAAGCCCGCGACCGCGGCGATCCGGACACCGGCCGGATTGGCGGCCGCGGCGACGG
Organism: Mycobacterium sp. NGS16; assembly: GCF_059813225.1. NCBI lineage: Bacteria > Bacillati > Actinomycetota > Actinomycetes > Mycobacteriales > Mycobacteriaceae > Mycobacterium > Mycobacterium sp. NGS16. The sequence goes on along the minus strand of NZ_JCALEE010000003.1, from coordinate 35,165 downwards.
CCACCATCGACGGGGACACACACACCGCGGCGACGCCGAGTTCGGCAGCTTCGGCGACGACGGCGACGACCTGCGCCGGGGTGGCTTCGGGTTTGAGCAGGGTGTGGTCGACGAGTTTCGCGACCTGTTCACGGCCCCACCGGGGCCCGGATTGCCCGGCCATCAGAAGGCCTCCTCGGCGGCGCCGGGGTTGCAGCCGGACTCCAGCATCGTGACACCGTCGACGACCGGGCGCCACGGCTCCAGATTCCAACTGGTCTTGCCGGGCCGGGCGAACTCGGCGTAGTTCCAGTGACACAGGAATTGGTCGCGCATGCTCGGGGTGTCGGCCTCGGGGGCGCCGGCGAGCACTTCGCGCCACGCTTGCTCGCCCTCGGCCGCGCCGTCCACCCGGGCGGCGGCGGCCCGGCCGGCCGGGGTCGGATACACCCGCAGGCTGGACAGGTCGCCGTAGCCCACCCATTCGGTGTGGTCGACGAGGCCCGGCGACCCGGCGTCGGCCCACACCGGCGCGGCAGGTACCAGTACCGCTGCCACGATCCCGACGGCGCTGATAGTCGAACGGGCCATGGGGCTAGTGGGACTTGCCTTGGACCTCAAGCAATCTGGGCCGCACATCCACCAGGTACACCCCGGCGGCACAGGCGGCGATCGCCATCCCCATCACCTGCAGCACCAGGGCCAGCAGCCCGCACACCCCGAGGATCACCAGCCAGACCGGCTTGGTGAGCTTGTCGGCCGCGGTGTAGGCGTCGGAGCGCTGCATCGCCGCGTGTACGAACGCGTATACCGACGTCGCGAAGACGACGAGCTGCAAAACGCCGAGGACGATACCCACCAGGTTCATAGCGAACACGCTGCAAGCCTAGGCGGGTACCGTCCCGGACGTCGAACTGCGGTTACTTCTGGGTGACCTTCTTGGCCGGAGCCTTCTTGGCCGGAGCCTTCTTGGCCGGGGTCTTCTTGGCGGCGGCCGGCGCCGCAGCCTTCTTGGCGGCCGGAGCCGGGGCGGCCTTCTTGGCCCCGCCAGCCGGGGCGGCCTTCTGGGCGGGCTCCTTCTTGGGCAGCTCGATGCCGACCAGCTTGGCGGCGCGCTCGCCGACCTCGCGGGTCTGCGACGCCACGTTGCCCAGCACCTCCTGGGTCAGCTCGACGGCCTGGTCGACGTAACCCTCCACCTGCGCCGACGCGTCGTCGAGACCGGACTGGTTGCGCAGCCGCTCCAGGGCAGCCTCACCGCGCGCCACCAGCTCGTTGTACCGGCCGGTGGCGGCCTCCACGTAGCCCTCGGCGGCCTTGCGCAGCTCGTCGGCGGTGAAACGCTCCCGAAGCTCGGCGAACTGCTCGGGCAGCTCCTCCTGCAGCTTGGTCAGGCGCGCACGGCTCACCTCGACCCGGCTGCTGGCATCCTCGCGCGCCTCGCCGGCGCGCTCACGCAGGTTGGCGACGAGGTCGGTCATGGTGGCCAGGGCCAGGTCGGCAGCGCCGATCGCGGCGAGCAGCGGGGCCTTCAGTTCTTCGATGGTCGGGTTCTCGGCCATGTCTGGATTCCTTTCGGTTGGTTTCTCGGGTGGTGGATCGGTCAGGAGACTGAATGGAGATCAGGCAGGTGTCGTCTCCTCACCGTCGGCTTCGTTCTGCTGGACGAAGGAGCTGTAGATGTCGAGCAGAACCTGCTTCTGCCGTTCCGTGATCGCCGCATCCGCAATGACGGCGTCGCGGACCTCGCTCTTCTCGCTGGGCTCGAGGATTCCCGCGCGCACGTAGAGCACCTCGGCGGAGACCCGCAGGGCCTTGGCGATCTGATTGAGGACGTCAGCGGAGGGCTTGCGCAATCCGCGCTCGATCTGGCTGAGGTACGGGTTGCTGACGCCGGCCTTGTCGGCCAGCTGCCGCATGGACACCTGCGCGGCTTCGCGCTGCGCCCGGATGAAGCTGCCGATATCCGCCGCGGCGGTCGAGACCACTGCGGCGAGTTTGTCATCCTGCGACACCGGTGACCCCTTTCGTGGACTTGCGACTGCTGACGAAAGCCACGATACGACCTAGTGCTAACTTTTGCAAGCACCTGCTAGCGCAGGTCAGAACATAAGTTGAGCTATGGCGTAGATCGCCAGCCCGGCCAGCGCGCCGACGACGGTGCCGTTGATCCGGATGAACTGCAGATCGCGGCCGACATGCAATTCGATGCGACGGCTGGCCTCCGCGGCGTCCCAGCGCTCGATGGTCTCGGTGATGATCGCGGTGATCTCCACCCCGTAATGCGCCACCAGATGCTGTGCGGCCCGCACCAGCCAGTTGTCCACCTTGTCGCGCAGCTCGGCCTTGTCCCGCAACGACTCACCGACCTGCATCACCGTGGCGGCCACCCGGGTGCGCAGCGCACCGGACGGGTCGTCGACGCCCTCGAGCACCAGGCGCTTCAGCGTCCGCCAGGCCGTCGCCGCAGCGTTGGCCACCTCGTCGCGGGCCATCAACTGCTCCTTGACCGCGTCGGCCTTGGCGATCGTGGCCGGGTCGTTCTGCAGGTCGTCGGCGAACTCGAACAGAAAACGCGTCGCGCTGCGCCGCAATTCGTGGTCGGGGTTGCGGCGCACCTTGTCGGTGAAGTCCATCAGCTCACGGTGGATCCGGTCGCCGACGAGGTGGTCGACGAACCGCGGCGACCAGGTGGGCGAGTCCCGCTCCACCACCCGCTGGATGACCTCGCCGGCATTGAGCGACCACTGGAACGCCCGGTCGGCCAGCAGCTGGATCAACGCCTCCTGCCGATTCTCGGCCAGCAGGGTGCTCAGCACCCGGCCCACCGGCGGGCCCCAGTGCGGTTCGGCGATGCGCTGCACGATCATCCGGTCGATCACCTCCTGCACGTCGTCGTCGCGCAGCATCTCGATCAGCACCCGCAGCACGGTTGCGGTCTCGGCGGCCACCCGCTCGGCGTGGTTCTGCTCGCAGAGCCACTTGCCCACCCGCCCGGCGATCTGCGCGTCGCGCAGCTTGGTCTCCACCACCGGTGGCGACAGGAAGTTCTCCCGCACGAAGGTGCCCAGGCCCTGCCCGAGCTGGTCCTTTTTGCGTTTGATGATCGCGGTGTGCGGGATCGGGATACCCAGCGGATGCTTGAACAGCGCGGTGACCGCGAACCAGTCCGCTAATGCGCCGACCATGCCGGCCTCGGCGGCGGCGCCGACGTAACCCACCCAGGCCGGGGCCGTGCCGTCTACTTGTGCCCACCGGCACAGCAGGAAGACGACGGTCGCACCGAGCAGGAAGCTCAGTGCGACCACCTTCATGCGGCGCAGGTCGCGCAGACGGACCGCATCGGCGCCCGGATCAGCGTCGGCGAACGACTCCGCCAGCGACTGCACGGTCCGCGCCGCCCCCGGCCACGCCGGGCGGTTTTCTCGGTGCACCACCACACCATCATCCGCCATCTGTGGCACTGGGGATATCCGGCGGTTCCAGCTTCGCCTCTCCTCCGTCGAGCCTCGCTAAACCGCTCGGTTCATCCGGCGGTTCCAGCTTCGCCTCTCCTTCGTCGAGCCTCGCTAAACCACTCGGTTCATCCGGCGGTTCCAGCTTCGCCTCTCCTCCGTCGAGCCTCGCTAAACCGCCGGTAACTGTTACCGGACCACGGAGTTTGCTGGACCGGGCCGTATTATCTATGACGTCTAGTGAATGGGAACCCGCGATAGTGGCAGAGCAGCTTCGGGCCGGGGTCGCTAAGACTGATGGTCGTAAGCGGCGCTGGCACCAACATAAGGTCGACCGGCGAAATGACCTGATCGACGGAACGATCGACGCGATTCGGCACCGCGGCCGGTACGTGAGCATGGATGAGATCGCCGCGGAGATCGGCGTATCCAAGACGGTGCTCTACCGCTACTTCGTCGACAAGAACGACCTGACCACCGCGGTGATGATGCGCTTCGCGCAGACCACGCTGATCCCTAACATGGCGGCGGCGCTGTCGTCGAACCTGGACGGCTTCGATCTGGTCCGCGAGATCATCCGGGTGTACGTGCAGACGGTGGCCCAAGAGCCCGAGCCCTATCGGTTCGTGATGGCCAACAGCTCGGCGTCCAAGAGCAAGGTGATCGCCGATTCCGAACGCATCATCGCCCGGATGCTCGCGGTGATGCTGCGCCGCCGGATGAGCGTGGTCGGGATGGACACCAGCGGGGTCGAGCCGTGGGCGTACATGATCGTCGGCGGGGTGCAGCTGGCCACCCACTCCTGGCTGCTGGACCCGCGGATGAGCGCCGATGACCTGATCGACTACCTGACGATGCTGAGCTGGAATGCGCTGTGCGGCATCGTCGAGGTGGGCGGGTCGCTGGAGAAGTTCAACGCCGGGCCGCACCCGCCGCCGATGCTGCCCTGGCGACGGGCGGCCCAGGCTCAGTAGGTGTAGAAGCCCCGGCCGGACTTCTTGCCCAGCTGGCCGGCTTCGACCATGCGCAGCAACAGCGGCGGCGCGGCGTAGAGCGGCTCCTTGAACTCCTCGTACATCTTGTCCGCGATCAGCTTGAGGGTGTCCAGGCCGACCAGGTCCGACAGCCGCAGCGGGCCCATCGGGTGCGACAACCCGGCGACGATAGCTTTGTCGATGTCCTCGACGGTGGCGAACCCGGACTCGAGCATGCGCACCGCCGACAGCAGGTAGGGCACCAGCAGCGCGTTCACCACGAAACCGGAGCGGTCGCTGCAGCGCACCACCTGCTTGCCCAGCACCGCGCCGGCGAACTCCTCGGTGCGGGCGGCGGCGGCTTCGTCGGTGACCAGCGTGCTGACCAACTCGACCAGCGGCAGCACCGGCACCGGGTTGAAGAAGTGTAGGCCCAGCACCCGCTGCGGGTTCTTGGTGGCAGCGGCGATCTTCATGATCGGGATGGACGAGGTGTTCGACGCCAGCACCGCGTCCGGGTCGGTGATCACCCGGTCCAGTTCGGCGAAGATCTTCGATTTGACGGTGTCGTCTTCGATGACGGCCTCGATGACGAGCTGCCGGTCGGCCAGGTCGGCCAGGTCGGTGGTGAAGGTCAGATTGGCCACGGCGTCGTCGCGCTCGCGTTCGGTGATCTTGCCCGCGCTCACCCCGCGCTCCAGCGACTTGACGATCCGGTTGCGCCCCGCGGTGATCAGCGCATCGGTGGTCTCGAAGACCTTCACCTCGACGCCGGCACGCGCGGACACCTCGGCGATTCCGGCGCCCATCTGCCCGGCTCCGATGACACCTACTCGTTGGATCGACACTGTGTTCCTCTCAGTCTTGGCACGGCAGCAACAGGCCCCGCCCAGGCTGGCTGGGCGGGGCCTGCGCTGTCAACTCCCCCGCGGCACAATCCGACAAGCACCGCGGAAGTCTTCTCCTTGCGCGAGCGCGCGTGTCTGTACGCCGACACGCCGTGTCAGGGCGTACCACTGCGCACATTCACCCCCGGAAGGGTCAGTGGAACTGACCCTCCTCGGTCGAGCCGGCCAGCGCCGTGGTCGACGACGTCGGGTCGACGGTGGTGGCGATCCGGTCGAAGTAGCCGGCACCGACCTCGCGCTGGTGCTTGGTGGCGGTGTAGCCGCGGGACTCGGCGGCGAACTCGCGCTCCTGCAGCTCCACATACGCGCTCATCTGGTTGCGGGCGTAGCCGTGAGCCAGGTCGAACATCGAGTAGTTCAGCGCGTGGAAGCCGGCCAGCGTGATGAACTGGAACTTGAAGCCCATCGCCCCCAGCTCGTTCTGGAACTTGGCGATGGTCGCGTCGTCCAGGTGGGCCTTCCAGTTGAACGACGGCGAGCAGTTGTAGGCCAGCATCTGGTCGGGGAACTCGGCCTTGACGCCCTCGGCGAACTTTCGGGCCAGCTCCAGGTCCGGCGTGCCGGTCTCCATCCAGATCAGGTCGGCGTAGGGGGCGTAGGCCTTGGCCCGGGCGATGCACGGCTCCAGGCCATTCTTCACCCGGTAGAAGCCCTCCGCGGTCCGCTCACCGGTGATGAACGGCTGGTCGCGCTCGTCGACATCCGAGGTGATCAAGGTGGCCGCCTCGGCGTCGGTGCGCGCGATCACCACGGTCGGCACGCCGGCCACGTCGGCAGCCAGGCGAGCCGACGTCAGGGTGCGGATGTGCTGCTGGGTGGGGATCAGCACCTTGCCGCCCAGGTGGCCACACTTCTTCTCCGAGGCCAGCTGGTCCTCCCAGTGCGAGCCCGCGACGCCGGCGGCGATCATCGCCTTCTGCAGCTCGTAGACGTTGAGCGCGCCACCGAAGCCGGCCTCGCCGTCGGCCACGATCGGGGCCAGCCAGTTCTCGACCGAGGTGTCGCCCTCGACCTTGGCGATCTCGTCGGCGCGCAGCAGCGCGTTGTTGATCCGGCGCACCACCTGCGGCACCGAGTTGGCCGGGTAGAGGCTCTGGTCGGGGTAGGTGTGCCCGGACAGGTTGGCGTCGCCGGCGACCTGCCAGCCGGACAGGTAGATGGCCTTCAGACCGGCCCGGACCTGCTGGACGGCCATGTTGCCGGTCAGCGCACCGAGGGCGTTGATGTAGTCCAGCTCGTGCAGCTGCTCCCAGAGCACCTCGGCGCCGCGGCGGGCCAGGGTGTGCTCCTCGACGACGTGGCCCTGCAGCGCGACAACGTCCTCGGCGGTGTAGGTGCGGGTGACGCCCTTCCAGCGCGGGTTGTGGTCCCAGTCGTGCTGGATCTGCTCGGGGCTCTTCGGCGTGCCAACGGTCGACATGGCAACTCCTTCGTGTTCGCGCGATCGCCGGGCCGCTTATCGGACTTGCTAACACCCCGACGAATTCACTGGTGTGTTAACGCGACCTTGGCACACCACATCGGCCCAGGTCCACTGGTTTTCGTTGCCAAGTTTGGCTAAACAGTACGGTCGTTATGCGAAGTTTGCGAAGAATATGCTGGACGCCCTCTCGTGATCCGGACAGGCCAAGCTACCAGCCGGTAACATATCTGCACAGGTCAACGCCGGTATTAGCAGTACGCCCGTACTGACTAGAACGTGTTACAACGCAAAGATCGCGGCGATCGCCTTGACTTCTTCGCCCACCAGGTATGTGAGCGTTCTAACAGCGCGATCAGCCAACTCGGACCCGAACCGATCCGTGGATCCGGCCGGGTGAACATGCGAGACGATCTCTAGTTTGTCGCCGAGCGCGACCGCGGCGTCGTGTTCGAGCGTGACCCGAAGCGGCGCGGCGAGCAGGTCCGGATAGCTCGACAGGTAGTCCTCGACCACGCTCCAGTACACCGCGTTGTTCATGTGGTCGAACAGGTCGATGTCGGTGAAGCGGACCGGATACTCGTGGATCTCGGCCGCATCCTCGCGGCCACCGGCTTTCAGGTACGCCTTCCAGCGCAACCGGTCGACACTGGTGGTGCGTTTGAGGCCGGCCAGGAAGTCCTCGGAGATCCGCGCCGGCCCCTGGGTCTCGCGGTTGATGTTGATCCAGAACGCCTCGGACTCGATGAGGCCACCACTGCGCTTGCCGTCGATGCGGACCCGCATCTCGCACCAGCGGTTGGAGGTGCCCGAGCACCAGCGCCGCACCCGCAGCATGTCCTGGAATTGGACGGGTGCGATCAGGTCCATCATGGTGCGCCGGACGATCCACAGCGGGTGGGTGGCCTCGTATCCCATCTCCCGCAGCTGATCCTGGCCGATGTCCTGGATGTGCCGGGCGGCCGCGTCCATCCGCAGCCGGCCCCGCCGGTCGATGTCGGCCACCCGCAGCGGCCACTGCCGGTCGAACACGTCGGGGTGTGGGTCCGGCACCGGCATCAAAACCTTCGCCAGACCGGTCGGCTGATCTGTCTGCTGCATCGACGCTCCCCGTTGGTTTTCCCCGAGCGATCATGCCATGCCAATAATGCGAATGCGGCCTTCGCAGCAGGTAGGCTCGGCGAAGTGGCCAAAACGTACGTCGGCTCCCGGGTGCGCCAGCTGCGCAGCGAGCGCGGGTTCAGCCAGGCCGCCCTGGCGCAGATGTTGGAGATCTCACCGAGTTACCTCAACCAGATCGAGCACGACGTCCGGCCGCTGACGGTGGCGGTGCTGCTGCGCATCACCGAGGTCTTCGGGGTCGACGCCACCTTCTTCGCCTCCCAGGACGACACCCGGTTGGTCGCCGAGTTGCGCGAGGTCACCATGGACCGCGACCTGGACGTCGACGTCGCGCTGACCGAGGTGGCCGAATTGGTCAGTGCCCACCCCAAACTGGCCCGGGCGATGGTCAACCTGCACCGCCGCTACCGAATCACCACGGCGCAACTGGCCGCGGCCACCGAGGAGCGCTACACCGACGGCAGCGGCACCGGCGCGATCACCATGCCGCACGAAGAGGTGCGCGACTACTTCTACCAGCGCCAGAACTACCTGCACGAACTCGACACCGCCGCCGAGGAGCTGGCCACCCGGATGCGCCGGCACCAGGGCGAGTTGGCCGTCGAGTTGGCCAACCGGCTCACCGAGGTCCACGGCGTGCACATCAACCGCCGTATCGACCTCGGCGATACCGTGCTGCACCGCTACGACGCGGCCACCAAGACGCTGGACATGGGCCACCATCTGTCCTGGGGCCAGCGGGTGTTCAAGATGGCCGCCGAGCTGGCCTACCTGGAATTCGACGACCAGATCTCGGCGATGGTGGAAGAGGGCAAGTTCACCTCGAAGGACTCTCGCACGCTGGCCCGGCTGGGACTGGCCAACTACTTCGCGGCGGCGATCGTGCTGCCCTACGGGCAGTTCCACGACAGCGCCGAGACGTTCCGCTACGACATCGAACGGCTGTCGGCGTTCTACCGGGTCAGCTACGAGACCATCGCCCATCGGCTGTCCACCCTGCAGCGGCCGTCGATGCGGGGGGTGCCGTTCTCGTTCGTGCGCGTCGATCGGGCGGGAAACATGTCAAAACGCCAGTCGGCGACCGGTTTTCACTTCTCCTCGTCCGGCGGTACCTGCCCGCTGTGGAACGTCTACGAGACTTTCGGCAATCCGGGAAAGATCGGCGTGCAGATCGCCGAGATGCCCGACGGCCGCAAATACCTGTGGGTGGCGCGCACCGTCGAACGCCGCGCCGCGCGGTGGGGCCAGCCGGGCAAGACGTTCGCGATCGGGCTGGGCTGCGAGCTGCGGCACGCCCACCGGCTGGTCTACTCCGAGGGCCTGGATCTGCACGGCGAGAACGCCACCCCGATCGGGGCGGGCTGCCGGGTCTGTGAACGCGACAACTGCCCGCAGCGGGCGTTCCCGGCGCTGGGCCGCGACCTCGATCTCAACGAACACCGCAGCACGGTGTCGCCGTATCTGGTAAAGCAACACCGGTGACAGCTCGCATCCCCGAAGCCCCCGGCCTGCGCGACCTCGGTCTCGCCAACTGGCTGGTCTGCAAAGTCGTCGCCGCCCGGCAGCGGGTGCCGCGCGCGCACCTGTTCACCACGCTGGGCCAGCACAAGCGGTTGATGTGGTCCTGGCTGCCGTTCGGCGGGGTGCTGATGCGCGGCGGCAAGCTGTCCACCCGCGACACCGAGTTGGTGATCCTGCGGGTGGGCCACCTGCGGGACAGCCAGTACGAACTGCAGCACCACCGCCGGATGGCCCGGGCGGCGGGCTTGGACGACGCCACCCAGGACCTGATCTTCGAAGGCCCCGGCGCGGCCGGCCTGGACGACCGTCAGCGCACCATGCTCACCGCGATCGACGAGCTCGTGGGAACCCGCACGTTGTCGGATGGCACGTGGGCGGCGTTAGCGGAGCACCTGGACCGCCCCCGGCTGATCGAATTCGTCATGCTCACATCGCAATACGACGCGCTGGCCGCGACGCTGAGCGCACTGCGGGTGCCGCTGGACTTCGACGAGTAGCGCTGCGTGAGCGCTACCGTTAGCCATGACCTGGCGGTCGCCGGGGGCGGGATCCTGCTGATCGCGGCCGTGCTGATCGTCGTCGGGCGGGTGCTGGTGCGTCGGGGTGCCGACCCGCTGGTCACCCGCAAGGTTCCGCACGCGCTGTGCGGGCTGTTCGCCGCCGTGGCCGCGTTCCAGCTGTCGCACGGGGCGGTGGTGGCCGGGGTGTTGGCCGCCGCGACGCTGGCGTTGGCGGTCATGGTGGAGCGGGGTCTGGTTCCGGTGCCCGGCGTGTTCGACGGCACCCGGTCCCGCGACTACGGGCTGGTCGGGTTCGCCGCCGGGGCGCTGGTCGCGGTGCTGGCGTTCTGGCCAGATCGGGTGGCGATCGCCGCAGGTGTGGTGGTGCTGGGTCTGGCCGACGCGGGTGCGGCACTGATCGGACACCGCTTCGGGCGCCACCCGGTGACGGCCGGTGGTGGCGTGCGAACCCTTGAGGGCTCGATGGCGTTCGTCGTGATCGCCTTCGCGGTGTCATGGGGGTTTTGCCGCCTCGGGCTCGAATTGAATTCGTTTATGGCGGTAACGGTTTCAGTCTTCGTCGCGTTGACGACGGCGGCCGTGGAACTGCTGGTGGCCCCGGCGGCGGACAACCTGCTGATCACTCCGTGGGTGGCGCTGCTGCTGCACGCGGCGCGCGAGCTGTCGACCGACGACGCGCTGCGCTGGCTGGCGGCGGCCGTATTCGGCTGCGCCATCGTGCCGTTCATGCTCCGGATGCACTGGCTGGATCTGCCGGGCGCGCTGTGCGGTGGCCTGATCGCCGGTGTCGCCGTCGGTCTCGGCGGGTGGGCGTGGATCATCCCGGCCGCCGTCTTCTTCTCACTGACCAGCCTGCTCACCGGCTATCGCCGGCCCGGCCGGTCGCAGGGCATGCGCCGCCTGAGTCAGGTCGCGGTCAACGCCGGCCTTCCAGTGCTGATCCCGGTGATCGGCTATGCGTTCACCGGCGATCCGGTCTGGTACGCGGTGTCCATCGGCGGGATCGCCGCCGGCATCGCCGACTCGTGGGCATCCGAGATCGGCCGGTTCTCCCACCGGGAGCCGGTGTCACTGCGGGCCTTTCGCCGGGTCCCCAAGGGCAGCTCGGGGGCGGTCTCTCCGCTCGGTTCGGGGGCGACCGTGCTGGGAGCGTTATCGGTCGGAAGTTTCGGCGCGCTGTTCGGTGGGCTGGCGATGGTGCCGGTCGGCTTGGCGGCCGGGATCACCGGCTCCCTGGTGGACACCCTGATCGGCGCCAGCGTCCAGGCCCGCTTCCGGTGCGCCGGATGCGGCGCCACCGTGGAGGACCGCCTGCACTGCGGGTCGCCGACGCAGCCGTCGTCGGGGTGGCGGTGGGTGGACAACGACGTCGTCAACGCCTGCGCGAACCTCAGCGGCATGGCGGTGGGGTTCGGAGTCTTCGAATTGCTGCAGTAGCGCCGAGCCTGTCGTTAGCGCGGAAAAGTTCGAGAAGACTCTCCGCTAACGACAGTCGCGCGTTGAACTCGAAGGACTCAGAAGTTGATCATGTGACCGGTCAGCCCGTGGAAACACTCCTGCAGCGCCTCGGACATGGTCGGGTGGGTGTGCACGTTGCGGGCCAACTCACCTGCGGTCAGATCCCATTTCTGCGCCAGAGTCAGCTCCGGCAGCAACTCGGAGACATCGTGGCCGATCAGGTGCCCACCGAGCAGTTCGCCGTAGCGGGCGTCGGCGATCAGCTTGACGAACCCGCTGGGATCGCCGGCACCGTGCGCTTTACCGTTGGCGGTGAACGGAAACTTGGCCACCTTGACGTCGTAGCCCTCGTCGCGGGCCTGCTGCTCGGTGAGCCCGAAGCTGGCCACCTGCGGCTGGCAGAACGTGGCCCGCGGCATCATCCGGTAGTCGCCCAGCGGCATCGTCTCCGCACCGGCGATGGTCTCGGCGGCCACCACGCCCTGAGCCTCGGCGACGTGGGCGAGCTGCAGCAGACCGGTGACGTCGCCGATCGCGTAGATGTGCGGCACCGACGTCTGCAGGTACTCCCCGACGCCGATCGCGCCCCGATCGGTCAGCGCCACCCCGGCAGCCTCCAGGCCGTAGCCCTCGACGTTGGGCGCGAAACCGATGGCCTGCAAGACTTTCTCGGCCTTCAGCGTCTCGCTGTTGCCGTCCTTGCTGACGACGACGGCGACCGTCGACCCGTCGTCTTCAATGCTTTCCACCTTGGTTCCGGTGCGGATGGTGACGCCCAGTTTCTTGAACTGCTTCTCGATCTCCTTGGACACCTCGGCGTCCTCGTTGGGCAGCGCCCGCGGCAGGAACTCGACGATGGTTACCTCGACGCCGTAGTTGGCCAGCACGTAACCGAACTCCATGCCGATCGCGCCGGCGCCGGCGATGACGATCGACTTGGGTAGTTCCCGGGTGAGGATCAGCTGCTCATAGGTGACGACGTTGTCCGACAGCGACGTGCCGGGCACCAGCCGGGTGCTGGAGCCGGTGGCGATGATGGCGTGGTCGAAGGTCACCGATTCGGTGCCACCCTCGTTGAGGGCCACCGACAGGGTGTGTGCGTCGGTGAAGGTGCCGTAGCCGTGGATCTCGGTGATCTTGTTCTTCTTCATCAGGAAGTGCACCCCGGCCACCCGGCCCTCGGCGACCTTGCGGCTGCGGTCGAAGGCCGCCCCGTAGTCGAAGGTGGCCTCGCCGGTTATGCCGAAGGTTTTGGCTTCCTTGGTGAAGATGTGCGCCAGTTCCGCGTTGCGCAGCAGCGCCTTGGACGGGATGCAGCCGACGTTGAGACAGACGCCACCCCAGTATTTGGGCTCGACGATGGCGGTGTTGAGGCCCAATTGGGCGGCACGAATGGCCGCGACATATCCGCCGGGGCCGGCTCCGAGAACAACGACGTCATAGTGGGTCACGGATTCACCCTAGCGGCGTTCGGAAGCGCGGCGGCCCGCAGCCATCCGTCGCTGAGCATCAGTACGGGATGATCCCGCCGACGCAGCGGCTCACGTGCTGGCAGAAGTAGTGGCCGTACAGCGGCGCCGCGGCGACGGCCGAGGCGAACACCGCCGACATCAGCGCTATCGCCACCGCCGCCACCAGCGGTTTCTCGCCCACCATCGCCGTGATCAGCCCGGCGACGATGCACACGGCCGCGTAGACCACCACCACGAACACGGCCGGGGTCTTGTCGGCCAGCGAATACCACCAGGAGAACAATCCCAGCCCGATACCGGCCGCCGGGATCCAGACCGCAACCAGAACCAGCGCCAGCTGCCACCATTTGAGGAAGCGGTATTGCCCCTCGACCACGACCGGCTTGGGCGGCTTGACCGGTGCCGGCCCGACCTTCGACTCGGGCTCGCCCGGCTCAGGTTCCAACACCGCCTCCGACTGGGACGCCGGCCCGGGCAGCGGCGTCGGATGCGGGCCGGTGTCAAACGCCGGCGGCCAGTGCGGTTCCGTCATCGGCAGCGCCCCGGTGTCAGTGGTCTCAGACACCCGAGACCGCCTGAATCGCCGCCAGGGCCCCGAACCAGCCGACCGCCAGCGCGAGCAGAAACGCACCCACTGCGGTTACCCAGCGGCGCGAGGACACCAACACCAGCACCAGGCCCGCGACGCTGGGCACTCCGAGCACCAACGCGATGACGGCGTCCGGGCGCACGTGAGCGGTGATCAGCAGCGTCGTCCCGACTCCGGTCAGCACACCGACGGCGGTCCCGACCAGCATGATGCTGCTCAACAGCCAGGGGCGCGGCAGCGGAATCACACCAGCAGATTTTACGACCGCAGCGCCGCTTAGCGCGGTAGCGACCCGGTGATCACCGGGACTTGCCCCAGCACAGCGTTCTCGCGGTCGGTGAAAGCCCGACCACGGGACAAAAATCGCATGCCCTCCGGCGCTTCCAGGCTGAACCCGGCACCGCGGCCGGGCACCACATCGATGATCAGCTGGGTGTGCTTCCACGCCCCGAACTGCGGCCCGGAGATCCACACCGGGACGTCGCCGGCCCCGCTCACATCGAGCACCCCCAGTAGCACGTCGTGGTCGCCAACGATGAAGTCGCCGTCGGGATAGCACATCGGCGCCGAGCCGTCGCAGCAGCCGCCGGACTGGTGGAACATCACCGGGCCATGCCGGGCGACCAGTCGCGCCACCAGGTCGGCCGCGGCGTCGGTGATCAGCACCCGGGCCGGCGCGTCCATCAGAACAGGCCCATCAAAAAAGACCCTGTGCCGTCTGGGAGTAGGACACCAGCAGGTTCTTGGTCTGCTGGTAGTGGCTGAGTACCATTTTGTGGTTCTCCCGGCCGATGCCGGACTGCTTGTACCCGCCGAACGCGGCGTGCGCGGGATAGGCGTGGTAGCAGTTGATCCACACCCGGCCGGCCTGGATGTCGCGGCCGGCCCGGTAGGCGGTGTTGCCGTCGCGGCTCCACACCCCGGCGGCCAGCCCGTACAGGGTGTCGTTGGCGATCGCAATGGCATCGTCGTAGTCGGTGAACGACGTCACCGACACCACCGGGCCGAAGATCTCCTCCTGGAAGATCCGCATCTTGTTGTCTCCGGCGAAGATCGTCGGCTGCACGTAGTAGCCACCGGACAGATCGCCGCCCAACTCGGCGCGCTCTCCGCCGGTGATCACTTTGGCGCCCTCACCCTTACCGATCTCGATGTAGGACAGGATCTTCTCCAGCTGGTCGTTGGAGGCCTGCGCGCCGATCATGGTCGCGGGGTCCAGCGGGTCGCCTTGGCGGATCGCCTTGGTGCGGATCGCGGCCAGCTCCAGGAACTCGTCGTAGATGTCGGCCTGGATCAGCGACCGCGACGGGCAGGTGCACACTTCGCCTTGATTGAGCGCGAACCCGGCGAAGCCCTCCAAGGCCTTGCCCTGGAATTCGTCGTTGGCGGCCAGCACATCGGAGAAGAAGATGTTGGGGCTCTTGCCGCCCAGCTCCAGGGTGACCGGAATGATGTTGTGGCTGGCGTACTGCATGATCAGCCGGCCGGTGGTGGTCTCCCCGGTGAAGCCGATCTTGGCGATCCGGTTGCTCGATGCCAGTGGCTTGCCGGCCTCCACCCCGAATCCGTTGACCACGTTGATGACACCGTCGGGCAGCAGGTCACCGATCAGGCTCATCAGGAACAGGATCGAGGCGGGGGTCTGCTCGGCCGGCTTGAGCACCACCGCGTTACCGGCGGCCAGTGCCGGCGCCAGCTTCCAGGCCGCCATCAGCAGCGGGAAGTTCCACGGGATGATCTGGCCGACGACGCCCAACGGCTCGTGGAAGTGGTAGGCGACGGTGTCGTCGTCGAGCTGGCTCAGCGAGCCCTCCTGGGCCCGGATCGCCGCGGCGAAATAGCGGAAGTGGTCGACGGCCAGCGGAATGTCGGCGGCCAGCGCCTCCCGGATCGGTTTGCCGTTGTCCCACACCTCGGCGACCGCGAGCTGCTGACTGTGCTCTTCGATACGGTCGGCGATCTTGTTGAGGACCTGTGCCCGCTGGGCCGGCGCGGTCTTGCCCCACGCCGGAGCCGCCGCGTGCGCGGCATCCAGGGCCTTGTCGATGTCGGCCGCCGTGGAGCGCGGGATCTCGCAGAACACCTCGCCGGTGACCGGCGTGGCGTTCTCGAAGTACTCACCGGAGACCGGTGCCTCCCACTGCCCACCGATGAAGTTGCCGTAGCGGGACTCGTAGCTCATCAGCGCCCCGGCGGAACCCGGACGTGCGAATACGGTCATCGGTGGGTGCTCCTTTCGGGTGTTGCACAACTCACATTACCGCCGCCGTCACAATGGCTTCCATGGCTTCCCAGGCTTCCCAGGCTGCCGACCACGTCGACGATCCGTACCTCTGGCTGGAGGACATCACCGGCGAGCCATCGCTGGACTGGGTGCGCGCCCACAACGCCCCGACCGTCGACGAGTTCGCCGGCGACGACTTCGAGGCGATGCGCACCGCGGCACTGGACGTGCTCGACACCGACGCCCGCATCCCGTATGTGCGCCGCCGCGGGGAGTTTCTCTACAACTTCTGGCGCGATGCCGCCAATCCGCGCGGGCTGTGGCGGCGCACCACGTTGGACAGCTACCGCAGCGCCGCCCCGGAGTGGGACGTGCTCATCGATGTCGATGAACTGGGCCGAACTGACGACACCAACTGGGTGTGGGCCGGTGCCACAGTGATCGAGCCCGAGCTCACCCGGGCGCTGGTGTCGCTGTCCCGCGGCGGCTCGGACGCCGTGGTGGTCCGCGAGTTCGACATGGCCACCCGGGAATTCATCTCCCCTGCTGCTGGCGGCTTTCAGCTACCCGAGGCCAAGACCCGGATCGGCTGGGAGGACGAGGACACCGTGCTGGTGGGCACCGACTTCGGACCCGATTCGCTCACCGAGTCGGGCTATCCGCGGATCGTCAAGCGGTGGCGGCGCGGCCGGCCGCTCGCCGACGCCGAGCTGGTGTTCGCCGGGGAGACAACCGATGTGGTGGTGGCCGCGGGCCGCGACCGCACCCCCGGATTCGAACGCACCCTGGTCTCGCGGGCGGTCGACTTCTTCAACGACGAGGTCTATGAGCTGCGCGGCGATCCCGGTCAGCAGGAGCTGATCCGCATCGACGCACCCACCGACGCGACGGTGTCGGTGCATCGGCAGTGGATCCTGATCGATCTGCGCACCGACTGGGACACCGGCACCGCGTCCTACCGGGCGGGTTCACTGCTGGCCGCCGACTACGAGGACTTCCTGGCCGGCACCGCGCAGTGCCGCGTCGTCTTCGAACCCGATGCCCACACCGCCCTGCACCACTACGCGTGGACCCGCGACCGGCTGATCCTGGTCACCCTGCACGACGTGGCCAGCCGGGTGGAGGTGGTGACGCCCGGCGACTGGCGGCGGCGTCCGATTGCCGAAGTGCCGGCCAACACCAACACCGTGATCGCGGCCGCCGACGACACCGGCGACGAGATCTTCTTGGACTCCAGTGGATTCGACCGCCCGTCGCGACTGTTGCACGGCCCGGTCGACGGTGAGCTGACCGAGATCAAATCCGCCCCCGCCTTTTTCGATGCCGACGGCCTGCAGGTCACCCAGTACTTCGCCACGTCGAAAGACGGCACCGCCATCCCGTACTTCGTGGTGCGCCCGGAAGGGGCCACCGGCCCGACACTGCTGGGCGGCTACGGCGGATTCGAGGTGGCGCGCACCCCCGGCTACGACGGGGTGCTGGGCCGGCTGTGGCTGGCGCGCGGCGGCACCTACGTGCTGGCCAACATCCGCGGCGGCGGCGAATACGGCCCGGGTTGGCACACCCAGGCGATGCGCGCGGGCCGCCACCTGGTGGCCGAGGATTTCGCCGCGGTGGCAACCGATCTGGTGGACCGCGAGATCACCACGGTGGCACAACTCGGGGCGATCGGAGGCAGCAACGGCGGGCTGCTGATGGGCATCATGCTCACCGCCTACCCGCAACACTTCGGCGCGCTGGTCTGCCAGGTGCCGCTGCTGGACATGCGCCGCTACCACTTGCTGTTGGCCGGCGCGTCCTGGGTCGCCGAGTACGGCGACCCCGACAACGCAGAAGACTGGGAATTCATCAGCAAATACTCGCCTTACCAGAACATTTCGGCTGACGCGACATACCCACCGGTGCTGATCACCACCTCGACCCGCGACGACCGGGTGCACCCGGGCCATGCCCGCAAGATGACCGCGGCGCTGCAGGACGCCGGGCACCGCGTCTGGTACTACGAGAACATCGAGGGCGGCCACGGCGGGGCCGCCGACAACGCGCAGGCGGCGTTCAAGTCCGCGCTGAGCTTCGCGTTCCTGTGGCGGATGCTCGGCAGCCGGCGCTGAGAATCAGGCTTTGCGCAGTCCGCCCAGCAGCGCGACGGCCACCCCGACCAACACCAGCACCGCCCCGGCGGCCAGGGTCAGATTGAGCCAGAGGTGCAGGTTGTTCTCGGCCAGATCCACGACGGCATCGGCGATCCGGCGGATGTCGCCGGTCGCCTGGTTGAGCACCTGGCTCAGATAGCGCCGCGCCACCTCGATCCCCGACCAGCCCGCCGCACCCACCACCAGCCCGGAAACACCGAGGGCGGCCAATGCCCGGCCGCGATGCCGCGCCGCGGCCAGCGTCAGGATCGCGCACAATCCGGTCAGCGCGACCAGCACCAGAGTCAGCCACGGCCCCCACACCGCCAGGCGGTGCAATCCGCCGGGACGCGCCACCTCCGTCGACGTCGGCGTCAGCGGAATGGTCATCGACGCCGGCAGCGCAATGTGATAGTCCGACAGCAGTTGCGCAAATGCCTTGTCCCGCAACATCGGTACCACGTCGATTTGCCACGGGCCGGTGTCGGCGCCGCCGAACAGCCAATCATGGCCGTCGGAGTTCACCTGCACGAACTGCTGAGGAAACGACGGCCCGGCGGTGTATTCGGCGGCGGCCTCGCGCACCGGGGACGGGTCGAGCGGGAAACCCTGTGCACGGACCAGCCGGACCGTCTGCGAGGTGAGTTCAGCGGCAACCGCGTCCTGCAGGGCCGGCTGGTCCGCGGCGCGCGCCGCCAGCCGCGCGTAGCCGTCGGCGTCGATCAGATTGCACTGCGCCCATGCCGCCGGCAACGTCACCGCAAGGGTCGCGGTGGTCAGCAACCAGAACAGCGCCGCCGTGAGGAAGCGCACTACTTCGCCGTGCGGCGCGGTCGCGCCAGCGCCATCCGGGTCATCAGTCCGTTCATCCGGGCCAGCGCCTTGAGCGAATTGTGGTAGTAGTTTCCGCCGGCACCGACGTTGGTGCGCGGCGCCACGACGACCTCCTGCCGGCAGAACTTGCGGATCCCGTCGACGCCGCCGAAACGCGCCCCGATCCCCGAAGTCTTCCAGCCGCCCATCGGCGCCGTCGTGCACATCAGGTTCGAGATCACGTCGTTGATATTCACCGCACCGCAATCCAATTGGACCGCGATGTCTTTGGCCCGGGCCACATCGCGGGAGAAGACCGAGGCACTCAGCCCGTAGGGGCTGTCGTTGGCGAGCCGGATCGCCTCGTCGACGCTGGCGACCTTCATGATCGGCAGGGTCGGGCCGAAGGTCTCCTCGGTCATGCAGGCCATCGAGTGGTCGACGTCGACGAGCACGGTCGGCTGGTAGAAGCTGCCCGGGCCGGTGGCGCGTTCACCGCCGGTCAGCGCGCGCGCTCCCGCGGCCACCGCCTCCTTGACGTGACGCTCGGTGACAGCCAGTTGCGCGTCGTTGATCAGCGCCCCGAAGTGCTTGCCCTCACCGGTGCCCATCTGCAGCGCTTCCACGTCCCGGACCACTGCCGCCACGAACTTGTCGTAAACGGGTTCCAGCACATACACCCGCTCGACCGACACACAGGTCTGCCCGGCGTTGAACATCGCGCCCCACACCGCGGCGTGCGCGGCCAGGTCGATGTCGGCGTCCTCGCAGACGATCATCGGGTCCTTGCCGCCCAGTTCCAGGCTGCACGGAATCAGTCGGCCTGCGGCCCGCTCGGCCACCTTGCGTCCGGTGCCGGTGGAGCCGGTGAACTGGACGTAGTCGGCGTTGTCGATCACGGCTTCGGCCACCTCGCGGGCGCCCTGAACCACGGCGAACACGTCCGGGCCACCGCTGGCCTGCCAGCCGTCACGCAACAGCTCCGCGGTCAGCGGAGTCTGCTCGGACGGCTTGAGCAGCACCGCGCAGCCGGCCGCCAGCGCCCCGATGGCGTCCATCAACGCGTTGGCCACCGGGTAGTTCCACGGCGCGATCACCCCGACCACCGGGCGCGGCCGGTAGTGCACGGAGATCTTCTTGACCGCCATCAGCGGCAGCGCCGCCGGCCGGGCCTCCGGGGCCACGGCCTTGTCCATCACCTTGATCACGTACGACAGGATCATGATCAGCAACGGCACCTCTTGGGCCGCGTCGGTGCTGGACTTGCCGGTCTCGGCGATCAGCAGCCGCTCGATCTCGTCCCGGTGCTCGCCGAGCCACACCGCGAAGCGGGCCATCACCTTGGCCCGCCCCTTGGCGCCGCGGCGTTCCCATTCCTGCTGGGCGGTGCGCAGGCCGGCGGCGATCGCTTCGACGTCGGACGGATCGGTCCAGCGCACCTCCCCGGCAACCGCCCCGGTGGCGGGGCTGAGCACGGTGTCGGTGCCGGACAGTGCAGTGGTGGGGGCGGGCGTGGTGGTGGTCATGGCGCCATGTTAGTCCCGGTTGTGATCCCCGTCGCACCCGCCTTCGACAGGTGTCAAGTTCAGCTGGGTGCGATCCCCCGCAGGTACGCGGCTTGCCCCAAGTGCTGGGCGCAGTCGTCGAGGATGCTGACCAGCCGCACACCTGCGGTGACCGGCGGATCCCAGTGTTTGTCGACGACCCGGGCCAGTTCGGCGGCGGTGACGCCGTCGAGGTAGTCCAAGGTCAGCTGGTGCACGGCGTGGTAGTAGCCGGCCAGCAGTTGTGCCGGGGCGCGGACCTTGGCGACGTCGGCGGCGCTGTGGCCGTACCCGGTGTCGTCACGCGGCAGATCGAGGCCGAACCGGTCCACCCAGCCGTCGCGGGTCCATACCTGCTCGAGTCCGGCGACCTGCGCGAGCTGGATGTCCTGCACCCGCGCGCTGTGCCAGAGCAGCCACGCGATGCTGTTGGCCTCCGCCGTCGGCCGATAGTCGGCCACCTCATCGGTGAGGCCGTCGGTGAGTTCGTCGGCGTGCTCGATCAACCGGGTGAACGCGTCGCGGAGCAAGGCCCGCAGCGCGGCGGCTGTGTCGTTCTCCGTCATACCGCCCGACGCTACGCCTGGTGGCAGACCGCCTCGACGTTGTTGCCGTCCGGATCGCGGACGAACGCCCCGAAGTAGCCGGGGTGGTACTCGGGCCACAGTCGCGGCGCGTGCAGCGACTCGGCACCGAGTTGCACGGCGGTGTCGTAGAACCTCTGGACTTGGTCGCGGTCGGCGGCGCTGAACGCGACGTGGACCTCGCGGTTGGGACCGTTGGCCTCGCCCGCACTGGCATCGGCGATCCAGAAGTCGGGGGCGCGCTCGCCACTGCCGTAGCCGATGGCCACACCGACATCCATCTTCCGGCTGTAGCCGAGGACGCCGAGCACCGCGTCGTAAAACTTCTGCGACCTGGCGTAGTCAGTGCAGTTGATGCCCAAGTGGTCGATCACAAACACATCCTGGCATGAGACCCCGACGCGGTCGTAGATTGACTAGATGAGCCTCGACGTCGTGGTCCGCAACGGCACGATTGTCGACGGACTGGGCGGGCAACCCTACGTCGGCGACGTAGCGGTCCGCGACGGCGTCATCACCCAGATCGGCGAGATATCCGGGGACGCGCACCGTGTGATCGACGCGACCGGCCTGCTGGTCACACCGGGTTTCGTGGACCTGCACACGCACTACGACGGGCAGTCGATCTGGTCGGATCGGCTCAATCCCTCGTCGGCGCACGGAGTGACGACCGCGTTGATGGGCAACTGCGGGGTGGGTTTCGCGCCGTGCCGGATCGCCGACCATGAGGTGCTGGTCGATCTGATGGCCGGCGTGGAAGACATTCCCGGCGTGGTGATGACCGACGGCCTGCCCTGGACGTGGGAGACCTTCCCGGAGTTCATGGATGCCCTCGACGCGCGGCCGCGCGACATCGACGTCGCGGCATTCCTGCCGCATTCACCACTGCGGGTCTACGTGATGGGACAGCGCGGTGTCGACCGCGAGCCGGCCACCCCCGCGGACCTGGCACGGATGCGCGAGCTGGCCCGGGAGGCCGCCGAGGCTGGCGCACTGGGCTTTTCGTCGTCTCGGCTGACCACGCACCGCACCCGGACCGGAGCCCAGATCCCCAGCTACAACGCCGCCTACACCGAGATCCTCGAGATCGGGCGCGGCGTCGCCGCCGGTGGCGGAGGCTTGATCCAGTTCGTTCCGGACCTTCCCGATGGCACGTATCAGCCTGTGCTGCAGCAGGTTTTCGACGCCGCTACCGACGCGGGCCTGCCGGTCACCTTCACTTTGCTGATCGGCAACGCCGGCGAGCCGCTGTGGCGCGACGCGATCGCCATGGTGGAGAAGGCCAACAGCTCCGGCGCCGAGATCACCGCCCAGGTGTTCCCCCGTCCGGTGGGGCTCATGGTCGGTTTGGACCTGAGCATCAACCCGTTCGTGTTGTACCCGAGCTACCGGGAGATCGCGCACCTGCCGCTGGCGGAGCGGGTCGCCGAGATGCGGAAACCCGAGGTGCGGAAACGGATTCTGGCTGATCAGCCCAACATCGTCCCGACGAATCCGATCGCTTACCTGGCCCAGTCCTGGGACTGGACCTACCCGCTCGGCGATGACGCCGACTACGAACCGGATCCGACGAACAGCATTGCGGCGCGCGCCAAGGCACGTGGCGTCTCCCCCGCCGAGGAAGCATACGACCGGCTGCTTGATGACGACGGGCACGCCATCCTGCTGGATGCGCTGGCCAACTTCGAGCACAATTCGCTGGACACCGTCGGTGCGCTGATGCGCCGCGACGACGTGGTGCTGGGCCTGGGCGACGGTGGCGCCCACTATGGAATGATCTGCGACTCAAGCTTTCCCACCTATGTGCTGACGCACTGGGCCCGCGATCGCGAATCCGGCCGGCTCAGCGTTGCCGAGGCGATCCGCGAACTGACCTCCGTACCGGCCCGGACCGCCGGGCTCAACGACCGGGGCCGCATCGCTGTCGGCTACAAGGCGGACCTCAACGTCATCGACCACGAGCGGCTGCGGCTACACAAGCCGGTGGTCACCTATGACCTGCCCGCCGGTGGGCGACGGCTCGACCAGACCGCCGACGGTTATGTGGCGACGGTCGTCTCCGGCGAGATCATCGCTGAGCACGGCAAACCCACCGCGGCCCGGCCCGGCAAGCTGGTGCGCGGCCGTCAGGCGGCGCCGGCCTGATCAGCCTCGTCCCACGCTCGGCCCTTTCGCCCGCCGTGCGGTTTCATTCGCGACACGCCGTGGGTTGGGTATGAGACCGCACGCTCACCACGTCCTCGGGCAGCCGCGGTCGATCAATGCCGCGCCCACCTGGTCGAGGAAGGCCCACGGCCGCTTGTGCAGCGTCCCGGCGGCCAACCTGATGTCCAGCCAACCGCGTTCGGCGATCAGGGCAGAACGCTCCGCGTCCCACTCACGCTGCTTGGGGTCGGTCCAATGATGCGCGCCCTCGAAGTCGACCCCGACCAGGAATTCCGGCCAGCCCAGATCGATGCGCGCGAACACGTGACCGTACGCGTCGTATACCGGAATCTGAGTCTGCAGTGGCGGGAATCCGTTTTGCACGAGCAAAAGGCGGGTCAATGACTCCTAGGGAGAATCGGCACCGGCATCGACGAACCGCAGCGTCTCCGCCAACTGGCGCAGTCCGGGTATGCCGCGGTGGCTCGCCATGACGGCCTGGATGTCGACCACCTTGACGTCGGTCGCATTCATCAACGCATCAACTCGCTGCACGCCCTCTTGGAACGGAAGCCTTCGGCCGATGTCAAAGGCGGTGCGGGCGGGCGTGGTCAAGGGAAGGCCGTCAAGCAATTGGGTCTCGCCTGGCAGCAGCGAGTCGGAGTGCACACGGATCAGCTTGGGGGGCCGGCGATTGGTATGCACGAGTTCTGCGGGTAAGTCCGGCTCGATCCACTTGGTTCCCAAGAGCGCAGCTGCTGACAGCCCGGCTAGGACACCTCGGCGGCGCGACCACAGCCACGCGGCGACAGCGCGTCGCTGCGGCGACAGGTCCGCTTCCCGGGGTGCCCACACCCCCGGTAGATAGCGGCGTGAAAGCGACGGAGCTCGCGGAACGTCAGCGCACCGGATTCAAGCGCCTCCGCCGCCCGAAAGGGCCACTCAATTGCCTGCATACCCGGAGGGTCGCAAGAATCCCCGTCATCGCCCGACGCCTATCCACAGCAGTCGGTACTGCGCTGCCGAATGTGCGGTTTCATCCGGAAGTCGCGGCGTGTTGGGGATAAAACCGCACAACGGGTGGAGGGGTCAGGTGCCTACAGCAGGCGCTGTGCCGGGGTGGACTTGGCCACCACCGCCGGGTCTGAGGTGACGACATCACCCAGCACCTCGTCGATGCGGGCGAGCAGCTCGGCCGGGATGCGCACCCCGGAAGCCTTGACGTTCTCGCTCACCTGCTCGGGCCGGGACGCCCCGACCAAAGCGGCGGCGACGTTGTCGTTCTGCAGCACCCAGGCGATCGCCAGCTGCGCCGTGGTGAGACCCAACTCGTCGGCGATCGGGCGCAGCTGCTGCACCCGGGTCAGCACGTCGTCGGTCATGAACCGCTTGACGAAGTTGGCCCCGCCCTTCTCGTCGGTGGCGCGCGATCCGGCCGGCGGCGGCTGCCCGGGCAGGTACTTGCCGGACAGCACCCCCTGGGCCATCGGCGACCAGACGATCTGGCTCAGGCCCAGCTCCCGGCAGACCGGAATCACCTCGGGTTCGATCACCCGCCACAGCATCGAATACTGCGGCTGGCTGGAGATCAGCGAGACCCCCAGCTGGCGGGCCATCCCGTGGGCCTGGCGGATCTGGTCGGCGGTCCACTCACTGACACCGATGTAGAGCGCCTTGCCCGCCCGGACGATGTCGGCGAAGGCCTGCATGGTCTCCTCCAGCGGCGTGAAGGAGTCATAGCGGTGTGCCTGATACAAGTCGACGTAGTCGGTGCCGAGCCGGCGCAGCGACCCGTTGATGGCCTCCATCATGTGCTTGCGGGACAGGCCGGTGTCGTTGCGGCCCAACGGGGCCGGCCCGATCGGCCAATAGACCTTGGTGAAGATCTCCACCGATTCGCGCCGACGGCCGCGCAACGCGGCCCCGAGAACTTCCTCGGCCCGACCGTTGGCATACACGTCCGCGGTGTCGAACGTGGTGATGCCGGCATCGAGCGCGGCCTGCACGCACGCGGTGGCGACATCGTTTTCGACCTGCGAGCCGTGGGTGAGCCAGTTGCCGTAGGTGATCTCGGAGATCTGCAGGCCGGAGTTGCCCAGATAGCGGAATTCCATACCGCCATCTTGGCGCACGGCGGGCGGGGTGTCTGCGGCGAATCACTATTCTCGATTTCATGGCCAATTCCGTCGACCTCGCTCGCCTGGCCGAACTGCTGCCCGGCTACCGCTTCGCCTATCTGGTGACTGTCGGCGACGACTACCGGGTCCGCATCACCGCGGTCACCCCGACCTTCGACGGCGCCCGGGTGAATGTCGGTCCGGTCGGCACCCACGGCCGGGAGAACATGGCGGCCCGGGCCGGCGTCACGCTGGTCTGGCCCGCACGTGCGGTGACCGACTACTCACTGTTCGTCGACGGCCTCGCCGAGCTGCCCGACGACCCGGCCGCGCCGGTCCTGGTCACCCCGACCAAAGCCCTGCTGCACCGGCCGGTGTTCGAGGAGGGCAGCGAACGGGCTGTCGGCACCGTCCACGACTGCGTGCAGCTCCGCACGGGCAACTAGGCTCGCCCCATGTGCTCCAACGTGGATTTCGACCGCCTCGCCGAGAAGCTCGTGGGTTATGACTACGCCTACCTGATCACCGTCGATGCCGAGAACCGTCCGCATCCGGTGCCGGTGATGCCGACACTGGACGGCGACATCGTGCGCATCGGCGCGCTCGGCGGGCGGCGCAGCCGGGCGAACCTGGCGCGCAGCAGCGATGTGACGGTGATGTGGCCGCCGCCGGTCCCGGGCGGCTACACCGTCATCGTCGACGGCACCGCCGAGGTCTCCGACGCCGGCGAGCTGGCCCGCGTAGCGATCTCCCCCAGCCGCGCGGTGCTGATCCGGGTCGCTACCCCGGAGTCACCGGGCGAAACCCCCTGCTACAGCGACTGCGTCGACCTGAAGCTCACTGCGCAGGGAGCCTGAGCGGCCGACCTGCCACCATCAGCACCACCTCGTCGGACGCGGCGGCGATCCGCGCGTTGAGCACACCGAGCAGGTCACGGAACAGCCGGCCGGACCCGGTGGCCGGCACCACCCCGCTACCGACCTCGTTGCTGACCGCCACCGCCCGCACCGGGCAGGCCCGCCAAGCTGCCACCAGCTCGTCGATGTCGGTGTGCACGCCGTCCAGTGCGCCGCCGTCCCACACGCCGTGCAGATCCATCCGGGCGGTGAGCCAGGTGCCCAAACAGTCCAGCAGCAGCGGGGTTTCGGCCGCCCGCAGCATATCGGCGGCATCGCTGGTCTCCACGGTTCGCCACGACGCCGGACGCCGGGACCGGTGCAACCGTACCCGCTCGGCCCACTCCGGGTCGCCCTCGCGCACCCCGCCGGTGGCCACGTAGGTCACCGCAGCCTGTCCAGCCAGCAGCGCTTCGGCGTGCGCAGACTTGCCCGACCGGGCTCCACCGAGAACCAGGACCCGGGTCGGCGCCGCGCCCACGATCTCCCCGTCACGCCCGGCACGCGCACCCGAATCTGCTAGTACTGCAACCAATTCCGCTTCCGCAGGGTTGTGGTGACTCAGGTGGACGGCGATGACATCGGTCGTGGCCACGGCAGCACCGGAGCTTCGCAACGCCGAGACGGTCGCCGCGAACGCGGGCAGATCATGGTGTTCGGTGCCGTGCCCGGTGTGCATCCCGAACGTCTCTTCCAGAAACACCGCATCGAAGGCGGCGCCCGCCACCGCGGCGTGCGTCTGTTCGGGCAGCGGGCCGGTGTCGGTGGCCCAGAGAATCCGACCCCCAACGGTTTCCAGGTCGTAGAGCACCGCGTCACCGCCGAGGTCCGCCCCGTGCGCGGCCGCCAGCACGCGCACCCGGTAGTCACCCAACCGCACGTCGTCGCCGGGCCCGACCTCGACAAAGCGCACCGGATCGTCGGGGCCGACCCAGTGCCGGCACTGGTCGAGAGCGCTGGCCGGCCCGACCACATCGAGGCGCTCGCCGGCCCCGGTCCAGTGCCGCATCAGCAGCGCTGCCGGCCCGACATGATCCCAATGGCCGTGGGTGAACAGGATATGGCGCACCGAAGCCAGCGATCGCCCGAAGCGTGCGGCGGCGCGCGGCGCCTCCGGCCCGCAATCGAGCAGCAGCACGTCGTCGACCAGCGCGGCGGTCTGCCCGCGAACCTCGGTCGCCGATCGGCAGGAGGCGCACCGGCAGAACGGGTTCGGCCAGCCGTCGGCGCTGCCGGTGCCCAGCAGCAGGATCTCCATACCGCCATCCTTGCGCACGGCCGGCACAGCTACGAAAAAGCCCGGCCCCCACCGCGGGGAGCCGGGCTCTTTCGTGCAACCAGACTTAGAAGTCCATGCCGCCCATGCCACCGGTCGGGTCGCCCGCGGGTGCGGCCGCCTTCTCCGGCTTGTCGGCGACAACCGCCTCGGTGGTCAGGAACAGGGCCGCGATCGAGGCTGCGTTCTGCAGCGCCGAGCGGGTCACCTTCACCGGGTCGGCGACGCCGGCCTTCAGCAGGTCCTCGTACTCACCGGTGGCGGCGTTGAGGCCGCTGCCGGCGGGCGAGTTGCGGACCTTCTCGGCCACCACGCCCGGCTCCAGGCCGGCGTTGAAGGCGATCTGCTTCAGCGGGGCCTCCAGCGCGACCTTGACGATGTTGGCGCCGGTGGCCTCGTCGCCCGAGAGCTTCAGCTCGTCCAGCGACGGCGCGACCTGCAGCAGGGTCACGCCACCACCGGCGACGATGCCCTCCTCCACGGCGGCCTTGGCGTTGCGCACCGCGTCCTCGATGCGGTGCTTGCGCTCCTTGAGCTCCACCTCGGTGGCAGCCCCGGCCTTGATGACCGCGACGCCGCCGGCCAGCTTGGCCAGCCGCTCCTGCAGCTTCTCCCGGTCGTAGTCGGAGTCGCTGTTCTCGATCTCGGCGCGGATCTGCGACACCCGACCGGCGATGGCGTCGGAGTCACCGGCACCCTCGACGATGGTGGTCTCGTCCTTGGTGACGACGACCTTGCGCGCCTTGCCCAGCAGCGAGATGTCGGCGGTCTCCAGCGACAGGCCGACCTCTTCGCTGATGACCTGGCCACCGGTGAGGATCGCCATGTCCTGCAGCATCGCCTTGCGGCGGTCACCGAAGCCGGGGGCCTTGACGGCCACCGACTTGAAGGTGCCGCGGATCTTGTTGACGACCAGGGTGCTCAAAGCCTCACCCTCGACGTCCTCGGCGATGATCAGCAGCGGCTTGCCGCCCTGGATGACCTTCTCCAGCAGCGGGAGCAGGTCCTTGACCGTCGACACCTTGGAGCTGACCAGCAGGATGTAGGGGTCCTCCAGGACCGCTTCCTGACGGTCGGCGTCGGTGACGAAGTAGCCCGAGATGTAGCCCTTGTCGAAGCGCATGCCCTCGGTGAGCTCCAGCTGCAGGCCGAAGGTGTTGGACTCCTCGACGGTGATGACACCCTCGTTGCCCACCTTGTCCATCGCCTCGGCGATCAGGTCACCGATGGACTGGTCGCCCGCGGAGATCCCGGCGGTCGCCGCGATCTGCTCCTTGGTCTCGACCTCCTTGGCGTCCTTCAGCAGGGTCTCGGAGACCTTCTCGACGGCCTTCTCGATGCCGCGCTTGAGGGCCAGCGGGTTGGCGCCGGCCGCCACGTTGCGCAGGCCTTCCTTGACCAGCGCCTGGGCCAGCACGGTGGCGGTGGTGGTGCCGTCACCGGCGACGTCGTCGGTCTTCTTGGCGACCTCTTTGACCAGCTCGGCGCCGATCTTCTCGTAGGGGTCCTCCAGCTCGATCTCCTTGGCGATGGACACACCATCGTTGGTGATCGTGGGGGCGCCCCACTTCTTCTCCAGGACGACGTTGCGGCCCTTGGGGCCCAGCGTCACCTTGACCGCGTCGGCGAGGGCGTTCAGGCCCCGCTCGAGGCCGCGACGGGCCTCTTCGTCATACGCAATTTGCTTAGCCATTGCGAAGTGATTCCTCCGGTTAGGGGATGCACGTCTTGTCGGTCGGGTCAGTGCCCGCGACGGACGGCTGTGGGTGTGCTCCGCAGGTGCGGCCCCGTACCTCACCGTCCCGACCTAGCACTCACCGGTCGCGAGTGCCAACGTCATTCTTAGCACTCGCCCATGGAGAGTGCAAGATCACCGCCGCCCTATTGCGGCGCGCGCAAACCGTCCATGACGACGTCGGTCACGCGCTCGGCCAAGGCGGAGTTATAGGACTGCATCGCCTGGCATCCGACCAGGATCGCCTTCACCTCAGGTACGTCGAGGTCGTGACGCACGGTGCCGGCCTGCTGGGCGGCGCGCAGCAGTTCGCCGAGCACCGCCAGGAATGCCTGCTCGGACTCCGGCGCGGCTTGCGCGATATCGATGCCGAGGCCGGCCAGCGCTTCGGCCAGACCCCGATCCGTCGCGCCCCACTGCAACACCACCGACCGCAGGAAAGTGAAGATCGCCGCCCCGGGTTCGTCGGATTCCAGCAGGGCATAGCCGCCGTCGACGACGCGCTGCATACGGTCTTTGATGACGGCCCGAAACAGCTCGTCCTTGGTCGGGAAGTGCCGGTAGATGGTGCCGGCTCCCACTCCGGCGCGCCGGGCGATCTCGTCGATCGGTACCGACAAGCCTTCGGCCGCAAAGGTTTCGTAGGCGACTTCCAGAACACGCGCGCGGTTGCGCGCGGCATCGGCACGCAACGGGCGTGCTGATCGAGCCACCAGAATCCCCAATCGATTGACAAAACGGGGCGCGCGTTCCGTATAGTTGAACCAACCGGAGCGCCCGCCCCGTTTACCCTACCGCTTCAGGAGTCTCCCGTGGCCAAGTGGACAACCGCCGACATCCCCGACCAGAGCGGCCGGGTCGCCGTCATCACCGGGGCCAACACCGGCCTCGGCTTCGAAACCGCCGCCGCGCTCGCCGAACGGGGCGCCCAGGTGGTGCTCGCGGTGCGCAATCTCGAGAAGGGCAAGGACGCCGAGTCGCTCATCCGCCGGCGCAGCCCCGGCGCCGACGTGGCGCTGCAGGAGCTCGACCTGACGTCGCTGGACTCGATCCGCGCCGCTGCCGATCAGGTGCGCGCCGCCCACGACCGCATCGACCTGCTGATCAACAACGCCGGAGTGATGTACCCGCCCAAGTCGACCACCAAGGACGGCTTCGAGCTCCAGTTCGGCACCAACCACCTGGGCCACTTCGCCTTCACCGGTCTACTGCTGGACCGGCTGCTGCCGGTCCCCGGGTCCCGGGTCGTGACGGTCAGCAGCCTCGGCCACCGCATCCGCGCCGACATCCACTTCGACGACTTGCAGTCCGAGCGCGGCTACAGCCGGGTCCGGGCCTACGGGCAATCCAAGCTCGCCAATCTGCTGTTCACCTATGAGCTGCAGCGCCGGCTGGCGGCGCATGGGACGACGATCGCCACGGCCGCCCACCCCGGCGGCTCGGACACCGAGCTGATGCGCCACCTGCCGCGCTGGGCTGCGGCCGCCTACCCCCTGATCAAACCGCTCTTCCAGGGTGCGGACATGGGCGCGCTGCCGACGCTGCGCGCCGCCACCGACCCCGGCGTACTCGGCGGGCAGTACTACGGCCCGGACGGTTTCGGCGAACAACGCGGTTACCCCACGCTGGTGAAGTCCAGCCGTAAATCCCACGACGCCGACACGCAGCAGCGGCTCTGGACCGTCTCGGAGGAACTGACCGGGGTGGTCTATCCCGTATAGCCGGGCTCAACCCACGTCGAGCAGTTCCTCATAGAAGCCGCCGAACCCGCGATCCGGGTTGACCAGGTGCACTTCGAGGATCCAGTGGCAGACCCGGCCGGTGCGGTCGGTGCGGCGCATCGGCTTGTCCGAGCCGGGGGTGATGTAGAACTGGGCGTCGTCGCCGGAGATCTTCTTGTGCGGGAACTCACCCAGCAGGTGCCCGGCGATCGGTGCGCCGAACTCGAAGCCCCGCCCGCGCGCCAATCCCACCACGTGGTCGTAGAGCTGGGCGCCGGTGATCTCGGCGTGCGCGTCGAAGAACGCCCGCCCGGACTGCCACACTCCCGGCAGCGCGTCACGCAACGCCAGCTTGTCCGGGTCGTCGCCGAGCACGAAGGTGCGGCCGAAGTCGGCCTCCCACGCCTCGAAGATCGGTCCCAGGTCGAGGTAGACGATGTCGTCGTCGGCCATGACGCGATCGGGCGGGTCGGCGCGGAACGGCTGCAGGGTGTTCTCGCCGGCGCGCACCACCCGCTTGTGCCAGTGCCGGGTCACCCCGAACATGTGGGCGGCCAGGTCGGCGATCTCATCGGACAACTGGCGCTCGCCGACACCGGGGCGGACCATGCCGCGGCGCTCGATCTCGTCGAACAGCGCAGCGGCTCTGGTCTGCGCGTCGAGCAATCGCTCGACACGCACGGATTCCGGCTCGCCCGGGGTGGACACGCCTGCGATGCTATCGGCTTGCCCTAGACTGCATTCCGATCAGATAGGAGACCGGGTGCGGGCTGACGCAGCGCCCAGCACCCGGGCTTTGCGGGGCTGGCAACGGCGGGCTCTGGTGCGGTACCTAACCGCCAAGCCGCGAGATTTCCTGATGGTGGCCACCCCCGGCGCCGGCAAAACGACCTTCGCGCTGCGCATCGTCGCCGAACTGCTCGCCGACCGCACCGTCGAGCGCATCACGATCGTGGTGCCCACCGAGCACCTGAAGGTGCAATGGGCGGCGGCCGCCGCGGAACACGGCGTCGCACTGGACCCGCGGTTTTCCAACTCCGCCGCCCAGACCAGCTCCGAGTACCACGGTGTCGTCGTCACCTACGCGCAGGTCGCCAGCCACCCCGCCCGGCACCGGGTGCGCACCGAGGCCGCCAAAACGCTGGTGATCTTCGACGAGATCCACCACGGCGGCGACGCCAAGAGCTGGGGTGACGGCATCCGGGAGGCGTTCTCCGATGCCACTCGCCGGCTGGCGCTGACCGGCACGCCGTTCCGCAGCGACGACAGTCCCATCCCCTTCGTCAACTACGAGCCCGATGGCGCCGGCCACCTCCGATCGGTGGCCGACGACAGCTACGGCTACCCGGAGGCGCTGGCCGACGGCGTGGTGCGCCCGGTGATGTTCATGGCGTATTCGGGCGAGGCCCGCTGGCGTGACAGCGCCGGCGAAGAGTACTCGGCCCGGCTCGGCGAGCCGCTGACCGCCGAACACACCGCCCGGGCGTGGCGCACAGCGCTGGACCCGGCCGGGGAATGGATGCCGGCGGTCATCACGGCTGCGGACAAGCGGCTGCGCCAGCTGCGTGACGGTGGCATGGCTGACGCCGGCGGGATGATCATCGCCTCGGATCAGAAGGCCGCCCGGGCCTACGCCAAACTGCTGACGAACCTCACCGGCGAGGCCCCGACCGTGGTGCTCTCCGACGACGCCGGTGCCTCCGACAAGATCGCGCAGTTCTCCGCGGGGACCAGTCGCTGGCTGGTGGCGGTGCGGATGGTCTCCGAGGGTGTCGACGTGCCGCGGCTGGCGGTCGGGGTGTACGCCACCAGCGCGTCCACTCCGTTGTTCTTCGCGCAGGTGATCGGCCGGTTCGTGCGGTCGCGGCGGCCCGGCGAGACCGCCAGCATCTTCCTGCCGTCGGTGCCGTCGCTGCTGGGCCTGGCCAGCGAGCTGGAACAGCAGCGCAATCACGTGTTGGGCAAGCCGCACCGGGAGTCCGAACGCGACGAGCTCGCCGAGGCCGAGCGCCGGCGCGACGAGCCCTCGGAGCTGGAGAACAAGTTCGAATCGCTGGGCGCCGACGCCGAGCTCGATCAGGTGATCTTCGACGGCGCCTCATTCGGCACCGCCACCCCGGCCGGCAGCGAGGAGGAGGCCGACTATCTGGGCATCCCCGGGCTGCTCGACGCCGACCAGATGCGGGACCTGTTGCGGCGCAGGCAGGAAGAGCAGCTCGACCGGCGGTCCAAGGCGGTCAACGACGGCGGGGTTCCGGTGCCGGTGACCACCCATGGCCAGTTGCGGGCGCTGCGTCACGAACTCAACGCGCTGGTCTCGGCGGCGCATCACCGCCTCGGCAAGCCGCACGGCTGGATCCATAACGAGTTGCGCCGAATCTGCGGCGGCCCGCCGGTGGCGGCAGCGACGTCAGATCAGCTGCGGGCGCGCATCGAGGCCATCCGGCAGCTGTAGCGCTTTTGCCGCTTCGCCGAGCGTGTACTCACTGCGAAAAATCGGGCGAAATTTCGCAGCAGGTACACGCTCGGCGAACGTCAACCAAGGATCAGGGCTGACCAGCCGCGCCGCCTTGGCCGGCGGTGCCGTCGGTGCCCTGGGCGCCGCCTTGGCCTTCCGAGCCGTCGCTGCCGTCGATGATGGTGTTGCCCTGCGCAACCTGACCGGCAGCGCCGCCGGAACCGCCGTCACCGCCCGCGGCGCCCGTCCCGGCGGTACCCGCCGCACCACCAGCACCGGCAGTGCCCGCGCCGTCGGCGCCGTGGCCGGCGTTCCCGCCGTTGCCGCCGTTGCCGCCGTCACCGCCGTTGCCGCCGTTGCCGCCGTCACCGCCGTCACCGCCGTCGCCAGCGGTGGCCACGTTTCCGTTGCTGACCGCGCCGCCGGTGCCGCCGTTACCTCCGGCACCGCCGACGTCACCGTCCGCGCCGTTACCGCCGCTGCCACCGGCGCCGCCGTCACCGCCGACACCACTCACGGTGCCGCCAGCTCCGCCGGCACCACCGGCGCCCCCATTGCTGCCGCTGGTGCCGCTGGCGCCGTCGCCGCCGTTACCGCCGTGACCACCGGCACCGCCGGAGGCATCGCCGGTGCCATCGCTGTCGCCGTAGCCGCCGTTGCCGCCGTCGCCGCCGGCCGCCCCGGTGCCGCCGGTGCCGCCGTTGCCGCCGTCGCCG
The DNA here is from genome assembly GCF_059813225.1 of Mycobacterium sp. NGS16. Lineage (NCBI taxonomy): Bacteria > Bacillati > Actinomycetota > Actinomycetes > Mycobacteriales > Mycobacteriaceae > Mycobacterium > Mycobacterium sp. NGS16. The sequence continues at coordinate 1,385 of NZ_JCALEE010000003.1, read as the reverse complement.
CCGGTACCGTTGCCGGCGCCGACGTCGCCGTTGCCGCCGTTGCCGCCGTTGCCTCCCGCTCCGCCGGGGCCGCCATCACCACCGGTGCCGCCGGTGCCGCCGGTGCCGTTGGCCTCGCCGCCGAATACGGTGCCGCCCATCCCGCCGTCACCACCGGGCGCCCCGAGCCCACCGGTGCCGCCGGTCCCGCCGTTACCGCCGGTGGCGTCTGCGGTGGGGCTGGCGAAGCCGCCGCCGATCCCACCGTTACCGCCGGCCTGGCCGACTGCCGTGCCGGGGTCGCCGGCACCGCCGTCGGCCCCGATGCCGCCGGGGCCCTGTTCGATTACGGGTGCATCGGTACCGTTTCCAGCCGCCGGCGGGATGTTCTGCGCCGGCGGGTTGCCGCCGGTGCCGTCCACACCGTTGCCGCCGGCACCGCCCCGACCGCCGTTGCCGACCGCCCCGGCCGCCCCGCCGGCGCCGCCGTTGCCGCCGTCCTGGGCGATGGTGCCGTTGCCGGTGGTGACGACTTGGCCGTGAGCGCCGGCCCCGCCGTTGCCGCCGTTGCCGACGCCGGTCGCCGCGGCTCCGGCGGTGCCGTCGGCGGCTGTGGTGCTGCCGTCACCGCTGGCGCCCCCGGTGCCGCCGTTACCGGCGCTACCGGCGTCGCCGGCATTGCCGCCGTTGCCGCCGCTGCCGGCCGTGGTTCCGGTTCCACCCGCAGCGCCGGCTCCGCCGTCACCGCCATCACCGGCGTTGCCGGCTGCTCCGCCGTTGCCGCCGACCCCGCCGGCACCTGCGGCACCGTCGCTGTAGCCGTCGGCCTGTGCCACGCCACCGGCACCACCCACACCGCCGTTGGCGCCGGCACCGCCGTTGCCGCCGCTGCCGCCGTCGGTACCGTCACCGCCATTGCCGCCGCTGCCGGCTTCGGCGTCGGCGCCGTTGGTCCCCTCAACACCGTTCCCGCCGGCACCGCCGTTACCACCGGCCCCGCCGGCGCCGCCATTGCCGGCGTTACCGGCGTTGGTTCCGCCGGCCCCGCCGTCACCACCCCGGCCGCCGGTGCCGCCATCGGTGCCGTTACCGCCGTCGAGGTTGGTGGCCGTGCCCGCGGTGCCCGCGGCACCGTTCGCGCCGTTGCCGCCGGCGCCGCCGTTGCCGCCGTTGCCGTAGGCCCCACCGTTGCCACCGGCGCCCCCGTTGCCGCCGGCCGCACCGGCTAACGCATTGGCGTCGGTGGCCGCGTCATAACCATCACCGCCGTCACCGCCGTTGCCGCCGCCACCGCGGGCGCCATCGCTGCCACTGCCCCCGAACAAGCTCGCACCCACGCCGCCCTTGCCACCGGTGCCCGGAGCCGCGCCATTGCCGCCCGCGCCGCCGTTGACATTGGCAGCGGT
>NZ_JCALEE010000029.1:0-453 GCF_059813225.1 Mycobacterium sp. NGS16 | reverse complement strand
GCCACGCCGCCGACAACGCCGCCTGCTCACTGGCAATATCAGCACCCACGGCCTGCAACGTGCCCGCATACCCATTCATCTCCCCGGCATGAGCCAACATCGCCGGGTAGTTGTACATAATCTGCGACATCACAAACCCTCCCTAAACCCCGGTGTAACCGCTGGCCGCAGCCGCATCCGCCGCCACATACGTGCTACCGGCATCCGCCAGATTCGCCTGCGCCATATCCAGCAACGCATTCACCCGCGCCGCCATCGCCACAAACCGCGCATGCGACCCCTGAAACGCCGCCGCCGCCTCACCAACATGAAACGCCTGCGCCGCCAACGCCGCCTGCTCCGCCTGCGCCATCGTCGACCGCATCAACGCCGCCTTCGCCCCAAACGCCGACTCCGAGGCCACCAACTGCGGAATATGGGCATCCAACAAACTCATCACCGCACTCCTTTCTC
>NZ_JCALEE010000028.1:0-461 GCF_059813225.1 Mycobacterium sp. NGS16 | reverse complement strand
GTAGTCGTTGGTGGTCAGCCCGACGAAGACGCCGGTCTGCGTGCCCCGGATCGCCTCCTTGGTGATCCCGGCATGCTCCAACGCCTCGAACGCCACCTCCATCAACAACCGCTGCTGAGGATCCATCGCATCGGCCTCACGCGGCGAAATACCAAAAAACTCCGCGTCAAACTCCGCAGGCTGCCACGAGGTCAAAAACCCACCCTCGCGAGAACAAATCGTCCCCGGCACCGAATGATCCGACGAATAAAACGCATCCGCATCCCAACGATCCGCCGGAACCCGAACAATCCCCGAACCCTCAGCACACAACAACCGCCAGAAACCCGCCGGATCATGAACCCCGCCCGGCAACCGACAACCCAAACCCACCACCGCGATCGGCTCGGTATCACCGGCCTCAGCCACCGCCAACCGCGCCGTCAAATCATCAATCTTGCGCAGCGCCTCAGCAACAATCG
>NZ_JCALEE010000027.1:0-495 GCF_059813225.1 Mycobacterium sp. NGS16 | reverse complement strand
GCCGGGCAACTGCACCTGGGCCCGCTACTGTCCGACGCCGAACGCCAATACCTGTTATGCGACGCCACCTTCGAGGCCTGGTTCGAGCGCAACGGCGAGCCCATCGGGGCCGGACGCACCACCCGCGGAATCAGCCGCCGGCTGCGCCGCGCACTCGAGCACCGCGACTCCACCTGCGTGGTTCCCGGCTGCAGCACCACCCGCGGCCTACACGCCCACCACATCCGCCACTGGGAACACGGCGGCAAAACCGAGCTACCCAACCTCGTGCTGGTCTGCCCCTACCACCACCGCCTACACCATCGCGGCATCATCACCATCACCGGCGACGCCGCCAACCTCACCATCACCGACCACACCAACCGACCACTGACCCCGGCATCACTAGCCCGGCCACCCAAACAACCCCCGCCCACCGTCCCACCGTGCCCCGGACCAACCGGCGAACGCGCCCAATGGTGGTGGTACCAACCCTTCCAACCCCAACCACCACCG
>NZ_JCALEE010000026.1:0-505 GCF_059813225.1 Mycobacterium sp. NGS16 | reverse complement strand
ATGGCGGTGGTGCGGCGAGTGGTGCCACGGGCGGTGCCGGCGGCACCGGCGGGGCCGGGGCCACTCCCTAGGAAGACGTAGTCGGCGAAGCCCCGCATGTCTGGTGCGGGGCCCGGCCGCAAAACTCTGCCTAGGAAGCAATACTCACGGGGATGGCCGGGGGCGCCTGGGGACGCAGCGGCGGCTCTTAATTCCTTCCCTTGCCCCGTACCCTTGCGCCTCTACGGGAGAAAACACCCGCTCGGGTGTCCTTCCGCGACTGTCCAGCAAAAAGACGTACTAAAGGGACGGAAAGAAGCCGGTTGTTGCACCTCTGGTAGACAATTGACGCCTGCGTAAGTACTGTGCTGTTCCTAAGGCGCGTGTTAACCAACCTTCACGGCGCCAAGGAACCGACGGGAAACGGGGGCAATGGTGGTGGTTCGGCGCGGCGTTGCGGGCGGCGGGAGTTCTAGCTCGGGCGGGTCTGGTCGGCGGGGCCGGCGGATCGTGGGTGCGTCTTCGG
>NZ_JCALEE010000025.1:0-622 GCF_059813225.1 Mycobacterium sp. NGS16 | reverse complement strand
CCGCCAGCTGCGCGCGCAACTCATCCAGAATCGGATCCATGAACGCGGTATGGGAAGCCACCTCCATATTGACCCGCCGCGCAAACCGCTCCCGCGCCGACACCGCCGCAATCACCGCATCCACATCCGCCGGCAACCCAGCCACCACCGTCTGCCGCGGCGACAAATACCCCGCCACCGCCACCTGCGGATACCCCGCCAACAACTCACGTGTCGCATCGGCGTCCAACTCCAACAACGCCACCGCACCCTGACCGGCTTGCCGCGACATCAAAGCCGACCGCGCCGCAATCACCTGCACACCCTGCTCGGCGGTCAGCGCCCCGGCCACCACCGCCGCCGACACCTCCCCCATCGAATGCCCGATCACCGCAGCCGGGACCACCCCATAGGACCGCCACAACGCCGCCAACGCCAACTGCAACCCCATGATCACCGGCTGCACCTGAGCATCACCGGAGATCTCCGCGCCCTGGGCAATCACCTCCCGCAGCGAAAAACCCACCTCACGGACAAACACCGGCTCCAACTCATCAATCGCCGCAGCAAACACCGGCTCATCCGCCAACAACCGCCGACCCATCCCCGCCCAATGCGAACCCTGACCGGAGAACACGAACAC
>NZ_JCALEE010000024.1:0-788 GCF_059813225.1 Mycobacterium sp. NGS16 | reverse complement strand
GCCGGTCGCGCCGTCGCCACCGTTGCCGGCCGCACCCCCAGCACCACCGTTGCCGCCAAGACCCAGGATCGACGAACCCGCACCACCATTGCCGCCATTACCACCGTTGCTGCCGTTACCACCGTTGCCATCACCACCATTGGCAAACGACCCGCTCAGCCCATTCCAACCCGCACCGCCGACACCACCATCACCACCATTGCCCAAAGCACCCATGCCGAAGAAGTCCTGGGCCTGCCCCGACGACCCACCATTGCCGCCATTACCAGCCGCCAACGTCGCGGTCGCAGCACCGCCGGCACCACCATCGCCGCCGTTGCCCCACATCTCCCCGCCATGACCACCATTGCCACCATCAGCACCCAGGCCACCGGCACCACCATCACCACCATTGCCGATACCCCCGGCATGACCACCATTGCCACCAGCCACCCCGTCAAGGTTCGACGTCCAGCCATCACCACCATCGCCGAACCACAACCCACCAGCCTGACCATCCACACTGTCGGCAGTACCGTCAGCACCGTTGCAGATCATCCCGCAAAAACCCTCAGTGAACGGCGCCGTCAGCTGATTGATCACACCATTGACCTGCGACCCGAAATCCGAGTTAATCCACTCCTGCAACGCCGCATGCAACGGCGTGTAGAACATGGTCTCCCACATCTGAGCCATCTCTAGGCCCGACGCATCAGCCGAGCCGGGCAGATCCCAGGCCGACCCGGTGAACAGACTGTCGAAATCGTTCGACAAGTTGCCCCACGCACCCGGATCAAACAGATCCGTCA
>NZ_JCALEE010000023.1:0-974 GCF_059813225.1 Mycobacterium sp. NGS16 | reverse complement strand
CCGGTGACCCTGCAGGCCCACCTCGCCCGGCAAGGGCTACCGATCCCTTCTACCTCCACAATCCGGCGCATCCTGCATCACCACGGCCTGATCACCCCACAACCACGCAAACGCCCCCGCAGCTCCTATCACCGCTTCGCCGCCGAACAGCGCAGGCGAATGCTGGCAATCCGACTTCACCCATTGGACCCTGGCCGACGGCACCGACACCGAAATCCTCAACTGGCTCGACGACCACTCCCGCTACCTACTGTCGTGCACCGCCCACCACCGCGTCAGCGGACCCGACGTCGTCGCCACCTTCACCACCACCACCGACGAATTCGGGCTACCGGCCACCACATTGACCGACAACGGCTCGGTCTACACCTCACGATTCACCGGCGGACACAACGACTTCGAACGCCTACTAGCCGCCCTGGGCATCACTCAGAAAAACGGCCACCCCGGCCACCCCCAAACCCAAGGCAAAATCGAACGCTTCCACCAAACCCTCAAACGCTGGCTAAGCGCACGACCCCACCCAAAAACCGTCGCCGAGCTCCAAGACCTCCTCGATGACTTCCGCACCGTCTACAACACCCAACGCGCCCACCGCGCCCATCCCGGCCACATCACCCCGCAACAGGCCTACCTCGCCCGACCCAAAGCCACCCCCACCGCACAACCCCACGCCGCCATCCGGCTACGCACCGACACCGTCGACCAATTCGGCAAACTCACCCTGCGCCACGCCAGCCGCCTACACCACCTCGGCATCGGACGCGCCCACGCCGGCACCCCCGTGCTCATCCTGATCGCCGCCACCACCGTCACCGTCATCAGCAAAACCGGCCACCACCAACTCGCCAGCCACCACATCGACCCCGACCACAACTACTGGCCCAACAAACAGAAAAACCCCGGCAAAAGCCGGGGCAATCTGTAACCGATGACGCGACTCAGGTGTCACCGATGACGCGACTCATCACACA
>NZ_JCALEE010000021.1:0-2106 GCF_059813225.1 Mycobacterium sp. NGS16 | reverse complement strand
CGTGAAGCCGGCCCCACCGGCGCCACCATTCCCACCATCACCGGCCGAACCAGCGACATCGACGTTGCCGTTGTTGTAGTCGTTGGGCGTCGCGGTGAAGGCGTCACCACCGTTGCCACCGGCGCCACCGTCAGCACCATTGCCGACGTGGCCGTTCACCCCACCAGCACCGCCGGCACCACCGGCGCCACCCGCGCCGCCGTCACCGGCGACCGCACCATGCTGGCCGAAACCATGGCCGGCGTCGGTGTGCTGCGCCGCGCCGGACACACCACCATTCCCGCCGGCACCACCCTGGCCGCCGTTGCCGCCAATGCCGTCAGCCGCGGTAGCGGTACCACCGGCGCCTCCGGCACCACCGGATCCGCCGTTGCCGCCAGGTCCGCCGCTGAGGCTCAGGCCGGCGGACGGGACGGCGCCCAATTGACCGGAGCCCCCGTTACCCGCGTTGCCACCGGCCCCGCCGTTGCCGGCGGTGTGGGTGCCGTTGCCGCCAGCGCCGCCGGCGCCGCCGTTACCACCGGTGCCGCCGCCGGTCACACCGGTCACGTTGCCCTGGCCGTTGCCGCCGGAGCCGCCCGCGCCGCCGTCAGCGGTCGCGCCATCGGCCCCGGTAGTACCGCCGTTGGCGGTGCCGGCCACGCCGACATCGCCGCCATTGCCCCCGTTACCGCCCTTACCGCCGTTGGCGTGGTCAGCAGTGCCATCGGCGCCGTTACCACCGACACCGCCGGCCCCTGCGTCGCCACCGTTGCCGGAGTTGTAGCCATCGCCGCCTACGCCGCCGTCGCCACCATTGCCGGCATCGCCACCGTTGAACAGGGTGGTCGTGCCCCCGGCGGGATTGACCGCCGTCTGCGGGGCGGACATGCCGTTGCCGCCGTTACCACCGGCACCGGCGTCACCACCGTTACCTTGGTGGCCGCTGCCGAAGCCGGCGCCGCCGTTACCGCCGTTGCCGCCGTCGCCGGCGGGCAGGATCTGGGCGGCGTTATTCGCGACCGGGCTGGACTCGATGATGTTGCCGTTGCCACCGGCGCCGCCGGCGCCACCGGTACCGCCATTGCCACCGAGCCCATCGACGGTGCCTGCGACGGCCTTGCCGCCGGCGCCGCCGGCACCGCCGTTGCCGCCGGTGCCCGGGGTGCTGCCAGCGGTGCCGCCGCCGAAGCCGCCGGCGCCACCGTTGCCGCCGTTGCCGGCGTGCAGGCCGGTGCCACCGACACCGCCGTCGCCGCCGCTGCCGCCCACTGCACCGTTCGGGCCGCTTTGGCCGTCAGGCCAGATGTCATGGACCCATGGTGCAGCCGCGCCACCGTCGCCGCCGTTGCCGCCGTCCGCGCCCTCACCGAGCTGACCGTCGGTGCCCTGGGCACCGCCTGCCCCGCCGACACCGGCGTTGCCGCCGTCACCACCGGCGCCGCCATTCCCGCCGGGGCGGTAGCTGTTGGTGTTGGTGACGCCGTCATTGCTGGTACCGCCCACACCGCCGGTGCCACCGTTTCCGCCGGTGCCGGCCGCGCCGCCATTGCCGCCGTTGCCGGTGGCGCTGAGCGCCTGGCCGCCGGCACCACCGTCACCACCGTGACCGCCGGCGCCGCCATCTTGGCCGGTGGCGTTCGCGGCGGACGTCAGGTCTGCGTCGTCAGTGCTGACCGCGCCGCTGCCGCCGGTACCGCCGGCGGCGCCGTTGCCGCCATCGCCGCCGTTGCCGGCGTTGCCGGCTTTGGTTCCGCCGTTGCCCCCAGCGCCGCCGTTGCCGCCGATACCACCGTTCTGGCCAGCGGTCGAGGCGGTGCCGCCGGCGCCGGGCGTGCCGTTCGTGCCCTCCGCGCCCACTGCGCCGTTGCCGCCGGCGCCGCCGTTGCCGCCGTTGCCGTAGGCCCCGCCGTTGCCGCCGACGCCGCCGTTACCACCGTTGGTGCCGCTTGCGGCGCCCGAGTCGGCCGCGCCGGCATTGAAACCGTCGCCGCCGTTGCCGCCGTTGCCGCCGGTGGTCGGGGAGGCGCCGTCGGTGCCCGCCGCGCTGCCACCGGCGCCGCCCTTGCCGCCGGTGCCCGGAGCCGCGCCATTGCCACCATTGCCACCGTCGTGATGCGCCAAGGT
>NZ_JCALEE010000020.1:0-2121 GCF_059813225.1 Mycobacterium sp. NGS16 | reverse complement strand
GGTGAAGCCGGCCCCACCGGCGCCACCGTTGCCGCCGTTGCCGGCACCGCCGGCGACGTCGACCAGTCCGCCGTTGTAGTCGGTCGGCGTCGCGGTGAAGGCGTCACCACCGTTGCCGCCAGCGCCACCGTCAGCACCATTGCCGACGTGGCCGTTCACCCCACCAGCACCCCCGGCACCACCGGCGCCACCGGCGCCACCGGCACCCCCGAACTGAGCATGCTGCGAGTAGGCATGGCCGGCGTCGGTGTGCTGCGCCGCACCGGCGACGCCACCGTTGCCGCCCGCGCCGCCGGCACCACCGTTGCCGCCGATGCCGTCGTCGGCCGTAGCGGTACCGCCGGCGCCACCGGCCCCGCCGATGCCGCCGTAACCGCCGCCGGTACCGGTGACGCTCAAACCGGTGCTCGGGTCAGCACCAATCCGTCCGGAGCCGCCCTCACCGCCGACGCCACCAGCGCCTCCGTTGCCGGCGGTGTGGGTGCCGCCGCCACCGATACCGCCGGCGCCACCGTTACCGCCGGCACCGCCGCCGGTCACACCGGTGACATTGCCGGCACCGTTGCCGCCGTTACCGCCTGCTCCGCCGTCGGCCACGGCACCGTCGCTGCCGGTGCTGCCCCCGTTCGCGGTGCCGGCGACGCCGGCGTCGCCGCCGTTACCGCCCTTGCCGCCGTGGCCACCATCTGCGATGCCACCGGCTGCGTTGGAACCGTCGGCGCCGCTACCCCCTGCACCACCTACGCCGGCATTGCCCCCGTTGCCGGAGTTGTAGCCATCGCCGCCGGCGCCGCCGTTGCCGCCGTTGCCGGCATCGCCGCCGTGGTAATTCAGCGAACCGTCGCTGTAGGTGGTTCCGCCATCGATACCGGCGCCACCGGCACCACCGTTACCGCCGGCCCCGCCATTGCCGTCGCGCCCGCCAGCTCCTGCTCCGGCGCCCCCGGCGCCCCCGGTACCACCGTTACCGCCAGCGCCGCCAGAGACGATTCCCTTCCCGAAGTTTGCGCCGGCATCGAGGTTGCCCTGTCCGCCAGCACCACCGTGGCCGCCAGCTCCGCCATTACCGCCGATACCATCGCCGCCGTCGGCCACCGAGACAGCGTCGCCACCGGCGCCGCCGTTACCGCCGGCCCCGCCCGCGCCGGCCGAGCTCTCGTCGCCGCTGAAGCCCGCCCCGCCGTTACCGCCGGCGCCACCATTGCCGGCATGCAGGCCGCTGCCGCCGGTACCGCCGTCACCGCCGCGGCCGCCGCCATGCGGAACCCCGTCCGGCGTGGGGACATGTTCGTCATCGGTCAGCGGGTTATCAATCCTGTCGATGTAGGGAGACGCCGCACCGCCGTCGCCGCCGTTGCCGCCGTCACTTGCCTCACCGAGCACCCCGTTGCCACCGGCGCCGGCTCCGGCAGCGCCGCCGTTACCCCCGGCGCCACCGTCGCCGCCTCTACCGGCCGATCCGTAGTTGTCGATATTGGTCAGGCCGTTGTTCTTGACTCCACCGATACCGCCATTGCCGCCGTTACCTGCGGTGCCTGCGCTCCCGCCGTCTCCGCCGTGCCCAGCGCTGGACAAGGCGTCGCCGCCGGCACCACCGTTGCCCGCCGCACCGCCCGCACCACCGTTGCCACCTCGGGCAAGGTCTTCCGCGATGTTCTCACCGTAACTGGCGATGTAGCCGTTACCACCGGTCCCGCCGCCAGCTCCGTTACCGCCGGCGCCACCAGCCCCGCCGTTACCCGCCTGGGTTCCGCCGTTGCCGCCGGCACCGCCGTCGCCACCGCGACCACCAGCACCGGCATCGGTGTTCAACGCGGCCCCAGGCGCACCGTTCACGCCGTTGGCGCCGGTTACGCCGTTGCCGCCGGCACCGCCGTTGCCGCCGTTGCCGTAGGCCCCACCGTTGCCACCTAGACCACCGTTGCCACCGTTGGCACCGGCCAACGCATTGGCATCGGCGGCCGCGTCATAACCGGCTCCGCCGTTGCCGCCGTTGCCGCCGCCACCGCGGGCGCCATCGCTGCCACTGCCCCCGAACAAGCTCGCACCCAAGCCGCCCTTGCCGCCAAGGCCCGGGTCGGCACCATTGCCACCATTACCGCCGTCAGGATGCGCGGCATC
>NZ_JCALEE010000002.1:0-848390 GCF_059813225.1 Mycobacterium sp. NGS16 | reverse complement strand
CACTACCGGTTAGTCGCGAACCACGCCGGTCCGGTTCCCCGGCCGCTTCGGCACGCCCTGACGGTACGCCCGCGGGAGCCGGTCAGGTCAATAACTGAGGACTGATTGTCCGAGATTTAACAGGATTTACCCACCAATATCGCCTTTGACATCCGCGATTGCGGAATCTAGGTCGGCTCGGCCGGCCGGGCATCTCCCCAGGAGTCGGGCAGCATCGGGACCGTGGGGCCGCCGCCGAATTTGTCGCGGGTCAGCTCCGCAAGGCCGGTGGCGCTCATGACGCCGGCCTTGCCGAGGGTGCCCGCGAAGCCGGCCGTACCCTGTTGGACCCGCGGCGTCGCGCCCGGGTCATGGCCGTCGAGGTATTCGTAGCGGTAGCCGGGGTCGATCAAGGTGCCGCGCCGCCGGCCGGTGTTCCGTGCGGCCCCGTGCCGCGGCTCGGCGGCAGCCGTCGCCGCCGCCGCGGCAGTCGCAGGCCGGGCCGCCTTGGCGCCAGCGCTGCCGGCGACGCCCTGCGACGACGGAAGCCACCCCACCAGATAGCTGTGGAACGTGCCCTCGGTACCGATAGCCGGAGGCGCCGCCGGCGGCGGTGGGGCACCCGCGGGGGCGGCCGGCGCAGGCAGCGTCGCCGCCGAGGCGGATGGCGCCGCTGACCCGGCCACCGCGGCCGGGGCCGGCGCAGACGGTGTCACGGCGCCGGGCAGGACCGGCGCCACCGCGGGCGGCGCCGGCATCACCGGCGGCGCCGCGACGCCGGCCAGCCCGGACAGCCCGCTGAGCCCGGACAGACCACCGAGGGGTGCCAGGGCCGCCAGGTTGGCGATCGACAGGTTCACCCCGACCCCGGCCAACAGCGGGGAAATCTGCACCAGGAAACGCAGGCTGCGCAGCGTCCAATTGACGACGCGGTAGGTCTGCCAGGAAATGAAGTAGGTCGCCAGCTGCCACCACTGGGCGGGAGTCAACGGGCCTTGAAACAAGTTCTGCTGCAACCAGGCCAGCGCCTTCTCATTGCCATTGAAGAAGTTGGACAGGTTCTGCAGGAATTCCGCCGGGCTCCAGTTGGGCTGGCCCTGCCCGGGCACCTGCTGGCCGTCCGAGCCGAACAGCATCTGCCAGATCTCGGCCGGCGTCGGCAGATCGAAGGAGCCACCACCGCCATTGCCACCACCCCCGCCGCCGCCGTTGCCACCTCCGCCACCGCCGCCGCCGTTTCCGGTGGTAGCCGAGCCGGCCTGGGCGCTGCCGCTGGAGTGGCCCAGGCTGCGCGCGGTCTCGGTGGTGGCTTGGTAGGTGCTCATGACGGTGGCCGCCTGGGTCCACATCCGGGCGTAGTCGACCTCATTGGCGGCGATCGGCACGGTGTTGACCCCGAAGAAATTGGTCGCGAGCAGGACCGCGTGGGTGGCATGGTTGGCGGCCAACTCCGCAAGGGTGGGCATCGCCGCCAGGGCGCTGCTGTAGGCCGCCGCAATCACCTCGTGCTGCGTGGCGGTGCGGGCACTGAGCGTGCCGGCCAGCTGCAGCCAGGCCAGGTAGGGCAGGTGCGCGGCGGCATAGGCCTCGGCGGTCGGGCCGGCCCACACCCCCTGGGAGTCGGCCAGTACCGCGCCGAGCTGGGCTGCGGCGCTGTCGTATTCGGCGCTGAGCGCCGCCCAGGCCGCCGATGCTGCCAGCAGCGGCCCGGGTCCCGGCCCGGTGCTCAGCATGGCTGAATGCACCTCCGGCGGGGCCGCCATCCACCCGGGGGCCGTCATGATCACTACTGCGGGAAGGTCACGGCGGCCAGCGTGTCCGCCGCCCGGTAGCTCATGCCGGCCTGGGCCACCCCGATTCCGGCCCGCCCCAGCACCTCGGTGCCGTGCGCGGTGACCGCCTCGTGCTGGCTGCCCTGCATGCTGAGTTCGGCCGCGGCCTGCAGCGACACCGGGTCGACGGCCGGGGGTGCCACCGCCGTGATCAGGGGGGCCGCGGTCGCGTGGGCTGCCGCCAGCGAGGCGGTGATCGCCTCGATCGCCGCGCTGGTCGCAGCCAAGCCTTCCGGGACGACGTGCAGCACCATGGCGAGACCCCTTCCGGACTGCGGTGCGCCGAACATCGCCGCTGACCTTACCTGCGGCACATTCGACAGCTGACCGTCACGATATGCCACTTGACTTTACTCATGGCCCCGTAACTGCGGAAGCAGCTCAGTGCTTTTTGACGACCGCCCGCGGCGCCGTCCGCCAGCTACGACGGCCGTCGGGGTGCCGGCGCGGCGGGTCCAGCAGCAGCACGGCACGCCCGTCCAGCAGCACCGGGCGGACCCAGTCACCCAAGTCGATGAGCTCCCCGGGCGCCGGCCGACGGTTACTGGCGTCGCGGGCGTCGTCGATGGGCACGCTGGCCAGCAGTTCCTCGACGGTCGCCTCGAGGGGCAGGTCACCGAGGCCGGGCAGCGTGATGAACAGGCCGTCGTCTCCGGACAGCTGCAGACCCACCGACGCCAACGCGCCCAGTACCCCGTCGTGGGTGCCGCCGTGCCCGGACAGATGCAGACCGAGTTCGTCGGCCAGCCGCCGCGCCTGGGCGCGTTGCAGCAGTTCGCATTTGGCTCGGCGGCCGAAGTCCACCAGCGGCCCGGCGTCGGTCAGATCGCCTGGGACGGCCACGGCCAGGCCGGGATCGGCCGCGGGGGGGCAGACGCGTTCGAGGAACCGGGCGACGAATTCGATGATCTTGTCGCGCACCGCGTGCGGGTCGCCGTCCGGGCTCCGCCAGGCCAGGCAGGCGCTGGAGTTGTGCGAGGTGTAGGGGACGCGGTCGTCGACGAGCAGTTGGTGACGGGTGGCGCCGGCCTCGCTGCCCAGTCCGGCGGCGGCCAGTTCGCGTAGCAGCGCGCGGGCGCGCCGGCCGGTGCCGGGGCTGAATTGGTCGTCGGTGTCGTCGATCCCGATCAGCAGGTCGACGCCCGCGAAGACGGTCACGGGTTGACGACCACGGTGCTGACATCGCGGACCCAGCGGTCGCGGGCGAGGTCGGCCCCGGCCAGTTTGACGGTGTCGCGTTTGGTGAAGCTCAACACGACCCGGTCGGTGAGTTCGGCAGCGGTCAGCGTCTGCGCCGGATCCCGCCCCTCGACGCGGATGCTGCTGATCGCGGTGGCCCCGGCAGCCTCGAGGACCGAGCGCACCGCCGGGCCGCGCTGCACCGGGTTCCCGTGCGACTGCGGCGTGCTGATCTCGATCTGGGGCAGCTCGGCCAGCCGCGCGAGATCGAACTCACCCAGCACGCGGCCGTCCTGCTGCACGACCAGGTGGTGCTGGTTCTCGGAATCGCCGGCACACCCGCCGACCATGATCAGCAGGACCGCCAGAGCCAGTTGGAGCAGATGCCGCATGTGCATGACGCTAGGCAAGCCGCCGAGGCGCATTCAAGCCGGGATGCGGTCGATCCGGTCCGCAGGTGAGGTTGTGCGGTACGGCCGTCGCGCCTACCTTGAGGCGATGACCGTGATGCCCCTGCCTGCCCGTAACGCAGCCGGCTTGACGCTCGCCCGTGACGTGCTCTTCCCGGCCGCCGCCGCCGTCATCGCCCTCTCCGCTGATGTCCGGATGCCGCTGGGGCTGCCCGGGCACCGCGGCCTGGTGTGGCTGACGTTGCTGGTTGCGGTCGCCCTGACCGCTCGCCGGCCCCAGACCGTGCTCGCGGTGGGGGCGGCATCGACGGTGGCGACCGTGTGGTTGCAGTCGGGCCCCGGGCTGTGGGCGGGCCTTCGCTATCTGGGGGCCGCGGCACTGCTGTGCCTGCTGACGACGAGCCCTGCGGTGCGCGCGCGCCGGTGGCTCGTTGCAATGGCCGCGGCACCGATTCACCTTGTCGCACTTGGTGTTCCGCTCGCGATGTGGCTCATCGGCAGCCACGCGCTGGCTGGGATCGGCGAAAAGGCGCTGTTTCATCTGGGATTCGGCTTGGTCGCCGGAGTTCTGGGCTGGGCGATTGCCGCCGTCATCGACCGGGCCGCCCCGGCGGCGGACAGCGGGGCGTCCTGTCGCGGCCCGGATTTCTCACTGGTTCCTTAATAATCGGGGCCGGGTCGGAGCCCGTTTTTTGTCGGTGGTTCGCACTAGTGTTCGAATTGTGGGTAGGGATGCGTTCGCGGATCGGGACACCATCATGGGGTGTCTTGATGAGCAGGAGGCGATTGCTGCCCGGTTGGCGCAGTGTTCGTTTGATGCGTTGAGTCCCGAGGAGTTGGTGGAGGTGCTGGCCCGTCGCGAAGCGTTGGCGTGGCAGGCGCCGGTGATCGATCATCAGATCTTGGCCCGGTTGGTGGCGGAGGGCCATGGGGAGGTGTTGGCGGGGTGTTCGCTGATCAAGGCCTTGAGTGAGCGGTTGCGGATCAGCACGAAAGAAGCCCGGCGGCGCGTCGATGAGGCCGCTGAGTTGGGCCCGCGCACCGCGATCACCGGCGAACCCCTGGAACCGGTGTTGCCGGCGCTGGCCGCGGCCCAGGCCGCTGGGCAGGTCGGCCCCGAGCAGGTGGCGATCGCCCGTAAGGCGATGGCCAAGATCCCGGCCGGAGTCACTGTGGCCGATCGGGAGCGCGCCGAGCGTGACCTGGTGGAGTTGGCCACCTTGTTCGCCCCGGAAACCTTTCAACGCCTGGCTGTGCACCTGATCGCGGTGCTGGATCAAGACGGCGACGAGCCCGACGACCGGCAACGCCAGGCCCGCCGCGGGCTGCGGCTGGGGCCGCAACGCCCCGATGGGATGAGCACCCTGTCCGGCACGATCACCCCGGAGTTGCGGGCCACCCTGGAACCGGTGCTGGCCAAACTGGGAGCACCCGGGATGTGCAATTCCGCCGATGAAAACCCCTGTGTCAGTGGCACGCCGAGCCAGGAGCAGATCCAGGGTGATCACCGCACCCGCGATCAACGCCAGCACGATGCGCTGTTGGCGGCTTTACGGGCGACACTGTCGTGCGGGGATCTCGGGCAGCTCAACGGGCTGCCGGTCACGGTGATCGTCTCGACCACCCTCGAGCAGTTGCAGACCGGCGCCGGCAAGGCCCACACCGCCGGGGGCTCCTTGTTGCCGATGGGTGATCTGCTGCGGATGGCATCGCACGCGTACCACTATCTGACGCTCTTCGATGGCCAGGGCCGAGCGTTGTGGCTGGGCCGCACCAAGCGGATCGCCTCAGCCGATCAGCGCATCGTGTTGCACGCGCGCGATCGCGGCTGCACCCGACCCGGGTGCACGGTGCCGGGATATTTGACCCAGGCACACCATCTGGACCGGGACTGGGCCGACAATGGCCACACCGACATTGATTCCCTCGCCCTGGCATGCGCACCGGATAACCGGATGGCCAGCGAGCAGGGCTGGACCACCCGACTCGGCGAGTCCGGCCGCGTCGAATGGATCCCCCCACCCAAACTCGACCACGGCCAACCCCGAATCAACCCGTTCCACTTCATCGAAGCCGTCATCGACTACCACCGGCCCGCCCGATCTGATGACGACGCCGACGAGCCACCCGATCCGCAACCCCCACCGCCCGCCGACGACGACGATCAGTGCCCGTGGCCCGACGACTCGGTATTCGACGAAGCCGACTACGACGCCGCCCTCGAGGAGCTCCAACGCAGCTACGAGGCAATAGATCCCGAGGAACTCGCCAACCGACATTGCCTCGCCGACGACGCTTGGATGGAAGCTGGGTGACCACGTGCGCCTAAGGCGGGAGGCTGCGGCAAAGTCACCCACTTAGCAGCAACCGGCACTAGCCGCCGTTGCAGCCGGTGCCGCTGCCGGGCCCGCCGGAGCCGCCACCACCGGGATTGGGGACGCACCCCCCGCCGCCTCCACCGCCATGACTTCCCGGAGTGTTACCGGTGGTGCCCGCCTCGCCGTTGTTCCCGCTCATGCTGCCGGCACCACCCTGGCCGCCGACGCCACCCTGACCGCCCGGGCTGTTAGGGCCTCGGATCCCGGCGAACCCACCGTTGCCGCCGTCACCGCCGTTGCCGCCGTTGCCCGAAACCAGCGCGGCGCTGCCGCCGGCACCACCGTGTCCACCGTTGCCGCCGGAGGTGTTGGCGCCGCCACCGCTGGCTGGGGCGCCGTCGCCGCCCTTCCCGCCGGCACCGCCGTTGCCGCCGTTGCCGGAGCCCAGGGAGGCACCGTTGCCGCCTTGCCCGCCATTGCCACCGGCACCGCCCGCGCCGCCGGAGACTCCCTGCGTCCCCACGAGACCCGCGCCGCCGTCGCCCCCGTTGCCGCCGTTGCCGTACCAGAACCCGGCATTGCCACCCGCGCCGCCGTCACCGCCGCCGGCTCCGCCGTCGCCGCCATTACCACCGTTGCCGAACAGGCTGCCGCCGTTGCCACCGGCTCCGCCCGCCGCGCCGGCCGCACCGGCACCACCGTCGCCGCCATCACCAAACATGCCGGCCGAACCGCCCGCCCAGCCGGCGCCGCCGTTCACCCCGACCTCACCCGCGGCGCCCGCCCCGCCGTTGCCGAACAGGAAACCGCCGTCGCCGAGGTCGCCGAAGATGCCGCTGCTGCCCAGTAGCGAGGTGTTGGCGTCGGTGAAGTCGTCGATGCCGTTGCCGATCAGATCGCGGCCGAACAGGTAGACGAACGGCGCGTTGATCATCTCGGCCATCTGCATGCCGGAGCCACTGGCAAGCCACGCCTGCAGCGCGTCGTTGATCGACTGCGCGAAATCGAGCGGGCCCGCCTCGGCACTGCCCAGGAACGCGCCGAAGTCACCGAAGGCGTCGGCCGGCTGACCGCCATCGGCAATATCGACCACCGGGTCGAAGAGCAGCTCCCCCAGATCGGCGTGCGCGGCCGGGGCGGCGGCGATCGGCGCCGTACCGGCGACCAGCAATGCTGCAGCTGTGGCGCCGATGCTGCTCATGCTGCGCCGACGACGGCGATCCTGCCGGTGACTGGCCATGGTGCACGCTCCTTGGAGAGGAGGGGTTTGCTCAGACTCGTCACACTAATACGAAATTCCGAAAACGCGCGAATTGTCCGGCCTAATCGCCGCTATTGCGGGGATCAATCAGGCTCACAGCCGATGATGCGGTCTGGCCGGCTGTACACGTTCATCGAAGCGCCCCGCAGGAAGGCCACCAGCGTCAGCCCGCATTCGGCGGCCAGGTCCACGGCCAGTGACGACGGCGCGGAGAGCGCGGCCAGGACCGGAATCCCCGCCATCACCGCCTTCTGGGTCAGTTCGAACGACGCCCGTCCACTGACCAGCAGCACGGCCCCGGCCAGCGGCACCCGGCCGTGTTCGAGCGCCCACCCGATCACCTTGTCGACCGCGTTGTGCCGGCCGACGTCTTCGCGAACCACCCGCATGGTGCCGTCGCCGTCCCGGAAGTCGAACAGCGCCGCGGCATGCAGACCGCCGGTGGTGGCGAAGACGTCCTGCGCGGCCCGCAGCTGATCGGGCATCGCCGTCACCGCCGCCGCGGAGACTCGGAGCCCGTCCTCGCCCGGGCTGTACCGGCTGGCAAGCCGCACCGCCTCCAGCGAGGCCTTACCGCAGATGCCGCAGGACGAGGTGGTGTAGAAGTTGCGGGTGATGTCCACAGCGGGCGGCGCAACGTCTGGGGCCAGCGTCACGTCGAGCACGTTGTAGGTGTTGGTCCCGTCCGGGTGGGCGCAGTAACGCGCGGTCAGCACGTCATCACGCCCGGCGATGATTCCCTCGGTGAGCAAAAAGCCCTGCGCCAGCTCGATATCGGATCCGGGCGTGCGCATCGTGACGGTGAGCGGAACACCGCCCAGCCGGATCTCCAGCGGTTCTTCGACCGCGAGCGTCTCGGCCCGCTGCGTCGCGTCGCCGGCGGCAAGGTGGCTGACCCGCCGACGCTGCGTTATCCGACTCATCGCTCCATCATCCCGGGTCGCTCACATCGGGACTACGCTGCAGGGATGGTTCAGCGAAAATTCCTGGAGTGGCCGGTAATCCGGCAACTGCGCACCGGTGACGTGTTCGGCCGCGGTCCGGCTGTGACCTCCGAGGCCACCCGCGCCATCGCACCGCGCACCGCGACCGCCGATCGGGTGGTGCAAAGCGTCTGCCCGTACTGCGCGGTCGGCTGCGGCCAGCGCGTCTACGTCAAGGACGAGAAGGTCGTGCAGATCGAAGGCGATCCGGACTCGCCGATCTCGCGCGGGCGGCTGTGTCCCAAGGGCGCGGCGAGCGAGCAACTGGTCAACTCCCGCGGCCGGCAGATCACGGTGCTCTATCGGGCGCCCCACGCTACGGACTGGCAGCCGCTGGAGCTGGACACCGCGATCGACATGGTGGCCGACCGGTTCATCGCCTCGCGGCGCAACACCTGGCAGGACCACGACGCCGACGGCCGGCCGCTGCGCCGCACCATGGGGATCGCCTCGCTGGGCGGCGCGACACTGGACAACGAAGAGAACTACGTCATCAAGAAGCTCTTCACCGCCGCCGGCGCGGTACAGATCGACAACCAAGCTCGTATTTGACACTCCGCCACGGTTCCCGGTCTGGGAGCCTCCTTCGGTCGCGGTGGCGCGACGCAAACCCTGCAAGACATGGCGAATGCCGACTGCATCGTCATCCAGGGCTCCAACATGGCCGAGTGCCATCCGGTCGGCTTCCAGTGGGTCGAAGAAGCCCGGGCCCGGGGCGCGACCGTGATCCACGTCGACCCGCGGTTCACCCGCACTTCGGCGGTGTGCGACAAGCACATTCCGATCCGGGCCGGCTCGGATGTGGTGCTGCTGGGGGCGCTGATCAACCACGTGCTCAGCCACGACCTGTGGTTCCGTGAATATGTGCTGGCCTACACCAACGCCGCGACGCTGGTGAGCGAGGACTTCCGTGACACCGAGGACCTGGGCGGGCTGTTCTCCGGGTTCGATCCGGCAACCGGGCACTACGACCCGTCGAGTTGGGCGTATCAAAGTGCCGAAGCCGGCGACGGCGACATCGGCTCCCCCGGCGGCGGCCACGAGCACGGCAGCAGCGCCTCGGCACGCTCGGTCGGCGAGACGTTCGGCAGCGGCGGCCCGGCCCTCGAACACGCCCGGGTGCGGCGCGACGAAACCCTGCAACACCCGCACACGGTTTTCCAGATCCTCAAGCGGCACTATGCGCGCTACACGCCGGAGATGGTTCGCGACGTCTGCGGCATCGACCCCGAGGCGTTCGACTACCTGGCGCGCGCGGTGACGGAAAACTCGGGACGCGAACGCACCACCTGTTTCGCCTATGCGGTGGGCTGGACGCAGCACACCCTGGGCGCCCAATACATCCGCACCGCGGCGATCCTGCAGCTGTTGCTGGGCAACGTGGGCCGGCCGGGCGGTGGCATCATGGCGCTGCGCGGCCATGCCAGCATCCAGGGTTCCACCGATATCCCGACGCTCTACGACATGCTGCCCGGTTATCTGCCGATGCCCAAGGCCGGGCGCGATGACACTCTGCAGCAGTACTTGGACCGGGTGGGATCCAAGAGCCAGAAGGGATTTTGGGCCAACGCCGACGCGTATCTGGTCAGTCTGCTCAAAGCGTGGTGGGGGGATGCCGCGACCGCCGATAACGACTGGGCTTATGACTACCTGCCCCGGCTGACCGGACCACATGGCACCTATCAGGCCGTGACCGGAATGCTGGCCGACGAGGTGCAGGGCTACTTCCTGCTCGGCCAGAACCCGGCGGTCGGGTCGGCCAACGGCCGCCAACAACGGTTGGGCATGTCGCATCTGAAGTGGCTGGTGGTGCGGGACCTGAACCTGATCGAGTCGGCCACCTGGTGGAAGGACGGCCCCGAGATCGCCTCCGGTGAGCTGCGCACCGAAGACATCGAGACCGAGGTGTTCTTCCTACCGGCGGCCAGCCACGTCGAGAAGGCCGGGACGTTCACCCAGACCCAGCGGCTGCTGCAATGGCGGCATCAGGCCGTCGCCCCGCCGGGAGATTGCATCAGTGAGCTGCAGTTCTTCATCACGCTCGGCAACCGGATCCGGGCCAAGCTCGCCGGGTCGACCGATCCGCGGGATCGGCCGCTGCTGGATCTGGTCTGGGATTACCCGGTCGATGCCCACGGGGATCCCGATCCGGAGTTCGTGCTCGCCGAGATCAACGGCCACCAGCTCACCGGCGACGACGCGGGCACGCCGCTGACGTCCTATACCCAGATGCGCGCCGACGGGTCCACCTCCGGCGGCTGCTGGATCTATACCGGGGTGTACGCCGGCGGCGTCAACCAGGCCGCCCGCCGGGTACCCCGAGGCGGGCCCGGACGCAGCCAATCCCAGTGGGGCTGGGCCTGGCCGGCCGACCGCCGGATCCTGTACAACCGGGCCTCGGCCGACCCGGACGGGGTGCCGTGGAGCGAACGCAAGCGGTACGTGTGGTGGGACGCCGAGTCGGGCCGCTGGACCGGGGATGACGTGCCCGACTTCGTCATCGACCGCGCGCCGGGCACCCGGCCGGGTCCAGCGGTGGGCGGCCCGGACGCGCTGGCCGGCGACGACCCGTTCGTGATGCAGCCCGACGGCAAGGGCTGGCTGTTCGCCCCCAAGGGTGTGGTGGATGGGCCGCTGCCGACCCACTACGAGCCGCAGGAGTCGCCGATCGCCAACGCGGTCTATCACCAGCAGCGCAACCCCGCCCGAATCACGTTCCCCCGCAAGGACAATTTGTCGGCGCCCAGCGCCGGTGAGCCGGGTGCGGACGTCTACCCGTACGTGTTCACCACCTACCGGCTCACCGAGCACCACACCGCCGGCGGAATGAGTCGCTGGCTGCCGTATCTGGCCGAGCTGCAGCCGGAGATGTTCTGTGAGGTCTCGCCCGCGCTGGCCGCCGAGCGGGGCCTGCAGAACTACGGCTGGGCCACCATCATTTCGCCACGCGCGGCGATCGAGGCGCGCGTGCTGGTGACCGACCGGATGACACCGCTGATCGTGGGTGGACATACCGTGCACCAGATCGGCTTGCCGTATCACTGGGGAGTCGGCGGCGACGCGGTGGTCAGCGGCGATGCCGCCAACGATCTGCTCGGGGTGACTCTGGACCCCAATGTGCAGATCCAGGAATCCAAGGCCGGTTCCTGCGATATCCGGCCGGGCCGGCGACCGCATGGCGAGGATTTGCTGCGCCTGATCGCCGAGTACCAAAGCCGTTCCGGCGCAACACCACAGACCGGTAATAGCGCCATCGACCCGGAGAGGCGGGACTGATGGGTCAACTGTCCGGACCGACCGATCCCGCCGCCGACGCCCGGTGGTCGCCGCAACCTCCGCGCAAGGGGTTTCTCACCGACACCTCGATCTGCATCGGATGCAAAGCCTGCGAAGTGGCCTGCAAGGAGTGGAACCACAACCCGGCCGACGGCGAGCTGGAGTTGCTCGGGTCGTCGTATGACAACACCGGAGCACTGGGCGCCAACACCTGGCGGCACGTCGCGTTCATCGAACAGGGCCGCGACGCCATCGCGCAGGCGCGCGAATCGGGTCGGCAGCTGGTCAGCCTGGGCATGCCGAAAATGCCGGGCACAGAAGCGGTTACCGCCCCTCCCGATACCGATCAGTTCCGCTGGCTGATGGCCTCGGACGTGTGCAAGCACTGCACCCACGCCGGGTGTCTGGATGTCTGCCCGACGGGCGCGCTGTTCCGCACTGAATTCGGCACGGTGGTGGTGCAAGACGACGTCTGCAACGGCTGCGGCAACTGCGTGCCGGCGTGCCCGTTCGGGGTGATCGAACGCCGCACCGACGGCACGGCGGCCCCCAAGACCGCCCGCGGCGACGCCCCCGCGGTGCGCAACGCCGGAATAGCCCAGAAGTGCACCATGTGCTACGACCGGCTAGTCGACGGCGAGATCCCGGCGTGCGCCAAGACCTGCCCGACCGAGTCGATCAAGTTCGGCGACCACGCTGATCTCATCGACGACGCCCGCCGGCGGGTGGCCCGGCTGCACGCGCAGGGCCGCACCGAAGCCCGGCTCTACGGCGCCAACGAACACGACGGGGTCGGTGGCACCGGGTCGGTTTTCCTGCTGCTCGACGAGCCGGAGGTGTACGGCCTGCCGCCGGACCCGCGGGTGGCCACCGCGGACCTGCCGGCGATGTTCAAGCGCTCGGCACTGGCCGCGGCCGGGATGCTGGCCGCCGCGGCGGTCGCGTTTTTAGGGGGACGACGGTGAGCACTCAGCAGGAGCCTCGACGGCGCCGGCGCCGGGGCGGTGGTGGTGACGGCGGCCGCGAGATGCCGATGGTGCCCGACGTGCAGTTCAGCTCCTACTACGGGCGCCCGGTGGTCAAGCCCGCACCGTGGTCACACGAGATCGCCGCCTACCTGTTCCTCGGTGGCCTGGCGGGCGGCTCCGGGCTGCTGGCCGCCGGCGCCCAACTCACCGGCCGGAAAACGTTGCGACGCAACTCAAGGCTGGCGGCGCTGGTGGCGATCGTGTTGAGCGCGGCGGCCCTGATCAGCGACCTGGGTCGCCCGGAACGCTTCGTCAACATGCTGCGCACCATCAAGCTCACCTCACCGATGAGCCTGGGCTCCTGGATCCTGTCGGGATTCGGTGCGGGCACCGCGGTAGCCGCCGCGGCGGAGGTGGACCGGCTGACCGGCGAGCGCCTGCCGCTGGGGCCGGTGCGCGGCCTGCTGCGCGCGGTCGAGGGCCCGGCCGGTCTGGAGGCCGCGGTGTTCGCGGCGCCGCTGGCGGTCTACACCGCGGTGCTGCTGGGCGACACCGCCACCCCAACCTGGCATGGTGCCCACCGCGACCTGCCGTTCGTGTTCGCCAGCTCGGCGAGCCTGGCGTCCGGCGGGCTGGCAATGCTGACCACACCGGTAGGCGAGGCGGGGCCGGCGCGACGCCTGGCGGTGCTCGGGGTGCTCGGCGATGTGATCGCGACCCGCGCCATGGAGCACCGGATGGATCCGATCGCCGCCGAGCCGCTGCATCAGGGCCGGGCCGGGGCGATGCTGCGCGCCAGTGAGCGGTTGGCGGTCGCCGGGGGCATCGGGACGCTGCTGGGCGGGCGGCACCGAGCGGTGGCGGCCGTGTCGGGGCTGGCACTGCTGGCGGCGTCGGCGCTGACCCGGTTCGGGGTGTTCGAGGCCGGCATCGAATCGGCGAAGGACCCGCGCTACACCATCGAGCCGCAGAAACGCCGATTGGCGGCCCGCCGGGCGGCGGGCATCACCGGGGATTCGATCACCACGGCGGGGTGAGCCGCCGCCGTCCGGACAGCGGACCGCTCAGTTGCGGCCGACCTGCCGAGAGCGCGCCGAAAGCGATGTGTAAGAACGGCGCCAGGGGGTATGCGATCACCGAATTTTCCGCCTAGCCAGACGTGAATGGAATCCAGCTATGACCGCGCCGCCCCCGGACCCAGACCCGGCCAGCACCCCCGACCTCGAGTCCGGCGGCGGTGTCGCTCCTGGCTCGACGCCACCCGAGTCCGCGCAGACCTCCGGCCTTTCGGCGTCGGATCCGCGCGTCACGCGCAGACTCACCCCCACCGTGACGATAAGCCTCGTCGCCATCGGTCTGCTCGTTTTGGTGTTCGCCGCGGTTGCGGTGCTACTCGTGCTGAACATGGGGACGTACCGGGGTAGTTCGCCGGTCGGGCGAAGCCGTATTCATGGCGGACCGGCAGCACGCGCGCCCGTGCCGGTGCCTCAGTCGTCGATTCTGTGCAACGCCGATCCCTTGTGCATGGCGACGTGATCGGTCTTGTCGCTTTTGATCTCGTACTGCGGCTCATCGGGGCTCGCGCGCCGGGTATGCCCCTTGTATTCGGTGTCTTTGGTGTGCACCTTGGTGACCTTGCCGGTCACATGCCCGGCCTCGGAGTTCCACCGCACATGGTCGCCGACTTTGAACTCGCTCATCGCACCTCGATTCCGCTTCCCGTCACGGTATGCCCGATAACCGGGTACCCGGGAAGCTCGCCGACAACCAGCAGGCCGCCGGAGGTTTGGGCGTCGGCGAGCAGCAGCAGCTGGTCTTCGCTGATCCGGGGACCGAGCCGCAGGTGCGGTCGCACCCAGTCCAGATTGCGCCGGCTGCCCCCCGAGACGAAGCCGTCGCGTAACGCCGCGTGCGCGTCCGCGATCACCGGCACCGCCGCCTGGTCGATCACCGCGCCCACCCCGGACGCGCGGCACATCTTGTAGAGGTGGCCCAGCAGCCCGAACCCGGTGACGTCAGTGGCCGCCCGCACACCGTGCGATGACGCGGCGTGCGCGGCGTCGCGGTTCAACTCGGTCATGGTCGCGATCGCCTCGTCGAACACCTCGCCGGTGCGCTTGTGCCGGTTGTTGAGCAGGCCTACCCCGATCGGTTTGGTCAAGGTCAGCGGCAGTCCGGGCGCCGCAGCGTCGTTGCGCAGCAACCGGTTCGGGTCGGCCACTCCGGTGACCGCCATGCCGTACTTCGGCTCCGGGTCGTCGATCGAGTGTCCGCCGATCACCGGGCAGCCCGCCTGCTGCGCCACCACCAGTCCGCCGCGCAGCACCTCGGTCATCAGCTCCAGCGGCAACGTCTCGCGTGGCCAGCCGACCAGGTTGATCGCGACTACCGGGGTTCCGCCCATCGCGTAGATGTCCGAGAGCGCGTTGGCCGCGGCGATGCGGCCCCAGTCGTAGGCGTCGTCGACGACGGGGGTGAAGAAGTCCGCGGTGGACAGCACCGCGAGGTCGTCGCGGACCAGCACGGCGGCCGCGTCATCGCCGTCGTCGAGCCCCACCAGCACCCGGTCGTGAACCTGGCCGGTGAGCCCCCGGACCGCGTCCTCCAGCTCGCCGGGCGGGATCTTGCAGGCGCAGCCGCCGCCATGCGCGTAGCCGGTCAGCCGGACGGGGTCTGGGCTCATCCGTTCAGTGTCTCCTGCCGCACCAGCAGGCGGGCGGCCGCGTCGGAAAGCGATACCGCACGCGCGACCCATTTTGAAAAGACCCACCTGGTCCAGCCCCGGGACGACTCCTCCGCCGGCTCGTCCCTCGCCCGCATCGTCGCCCGACTAGGTTGATCCCCGGAGGCGTTTGGGTCCTGGTGGGCTCCCCGGTCTTCAAAACCGGTGAGGCCGAGCAGCTCGGTCTGGCGGGTTCGATTCCCGTCCGCCTCCGCCATAGGAGGCGCAGTGAGTCAGATCGATCCGCGTCGCGGCATTCCGCGCACCGACGCCCTGCTGACGCTGCCCGCCGTGCTCGAGGCGCGCACCCGGCTCGGCGACCACGTCGTGCGCGGCCTGGTGCATGACGCTCAGGAGCGGGCGAGGCGCGGCGAGCTGGACCCGGGCCAAGTGGAATTCTCACTGCTGGAACACCTTTCGAAACGCTCGGGAACCAGGTTGCGGCCCGTGCTCAACGCCACCGGGGTAGTGGTGCACACCAACCTCGGCCGCGCACCGCTCTCGGCGGCGGCGGTCGAGGCGCTGGCGGCGGCCAGCGGCTACGTCGACGTCGAGCTGGATCTGGCCACCGGCGCCCGGTCCAAGCGCGGTGTCGCCGCGCGTGCCGCACTGCTGGCCGCCTGCCCGGCCGCCGAAGACGCCCTGGTGGTGAACAACGGTGCCGCCGCACTGGTCCTGGCGACCACCGCGCTGGCCGCCGGTCGGGAGGTGGTGGTCAGCCGCGGCGAGCTGATCGAGATCGGGGCCGGATTCCGGCTGCCGGACCTGATCGCCTCCACCGGTGCGAGACTGCGTGAAGTGGGCACCACCAACCGCACCCACCTGCGCGACTACGCCGAAGCCCTCGGGCCGCAGACCGGCTGCATTCTCAAAGTCCACCCGAGCAACTTCGCCGTCCACGGCTTCACCGCCGCCGTCGACGTGCGCGAATTGCGTGCTCTGGCAACAGAACACGGTGTGCCACTGGTGGCCGATCTGGGCAGCGGTCTGCTGACCCCCGACCCGCTGCTGCCCGACGAGCCGGACGCGGCCACCACGCTGCACGACGGCGCCGATGTCATCACCGCTAGCGGCGACAAACTGCTCGGCGGCCCGCAAGCCGGTCTGGCGCTGGGCCGCGCCGAGGCCATCACCCGGCTGGCCCGACACCCCTTGGCCCGCGCCGTCCGCGCCGACAAACTCACGCTTGCGGCACTGGAGGCCACGGTTGCCGGCGCGGCTCCCCCGGTCACCCGGGCGCTGCACGCCGACCCCGACCAGTTGCGTGCCCGCGCCGAGCGGCTGGCCGCCGGCGCCGGCGCCACCGTCATCCCCCACGACGGCCGGGTCGGGGGCGGCGGCGCCCCGGGTGTGCCGCTGCCGGGCTGGGCTGTCCGGTTGCCCGAAGCGGCTGCGGCCGTGCTGCGCACCGGGGATCCGGCGGTGCTGCCCCGGGTGCACGACGGCGCCTGCCTGCTCGACCTGCGCTGTATCCCGCCGGATGACGACGCGCGGCTGCTGGCCGCGGTGCGCGCCGCTCTCGACCGGATCCGCTGAGCAGGCGCCGCCCATGTTTGTCGTCGCCACCGCCGGCCACGTCGATCACGGCAAGTCCACCCTGGTGCGCGCACTCACCGGTATGGAACCGGACCGGTGGGCCGAGGAGCGGCGGCGCGGGCTCACCATCGATCTGGGGTTCGCCTGGACCACGCTGGCCTCGGGCCGGCAAGTGGCCTTCGTCGACGTGCCGGGCCACGAACGGTTCCTGCCCAACACCCTGGCCGGGCTCGGTCCGGCGCCGGTGGTGTGCTTCGTCGTCGCCGCCGACGAGGGCTGGCGTTCCCAGTCCGACGACCATCGCGACGCCGTTGCCGCCCTGGGGATTTCGCACGGTCTGGTGGTACTGACCCGCATCGACCGGGTCGGCGAGCACCGGATCGGCGAGGTATCGGCGCAAACCCGCACCGAACTGTCCCAGACCGGCCTGCAGGATGCCCCGGTCGTCGCCGTATCGGCGGTCGACGGTACCGGCCTACCCGAGCTGCGAAGCGCGCTCGACGACGTACTGGCCGCAGTGCCGCCGCCCCGAGCAGACGGGCGGGTGCGGCTGTGGGTGGACCGGGCGTTCCCGGTCAGCGGCGCCGGGACGGTGGTGACCGGCACGTTGACGTCCGGCACGCTGACGCGCGGCGACCATCTGGAGCTGCGCACCGGGGAACGGTCGACGCCTGTCGTGGTCCGAGGTCTGCAGTGCTGCGGTGAACCGGCAGCCAGCGTTGCGCCGGCCGCCCGGGTCGCGGTCAACCTGCGCGGCGTCGCCGTCGACGATGTGCACCGCGGCGCCACCCTGACCACGCCGGATACGTGGTGCAGCGCTGGGATCCTCGACGTGCGGCGCAGCACCGGGGCAGCACTGGGCACGGTGCCGGAGCAGCTCATGGTGCACGTCGGAACGGCGGCGATGCCGGCCAGGTTGCGGCGTTTCGACGATGAGCATGCCCGGCTCGCGCTGGAGCGCCCGCTGCCGCTGGTCGCCGGTGACCGGCTGCTGCTGCGCGACCCCGGCAGCCGCCGGGTGCTGGGCGGGGTGCTGGTGCTCGACGCCGACCCGCCCGCGCTGCACCGGCGCGGCGATGCGGCCCGGCGGTCGGCCGCACTGGCCGATCTTGATCCCGACGACCACATCGCCCGGGCTAGCGCCGAGGTAGCCCGCCGTGGCGCGGTGACGCGCAAGCGCCTGCGGGTCCTGGGCTGCGATTGCGCCGCGGTACCCGCCGATGTCCGGGTGATCGGCGAATGGTGGGTGCACGCCCGGACCCACGATGCCTGGCGGGAGCGGCTGCAGGCCGCGGTGCGCGAGCTTCGGCAGCGGGACCCGTTGGCTGCCGGGCTATCCCGAGGTGCGGCCGTCGACCTGTTGGGACTTCCCGATCCGGTGCTGCTCGACGAGGTGGTGCGCAGCACCGGACTAGCGCAGCGTAACGGGCTGATTCAGCTGCCGGGCCTTGGCGACGATCTCGGCCCGGCCGAAGCCGCGATCGCCGAGTTGGAATCGCGCCTGGCCGCCCATCCGTTTCATGCCCCGGAAGCCGACGATCTGGCCGCCCTGCACCTGGGGACCCGAGAGCTGGCTGCCGCGGAACGAGCCGGACGGCTGTTACGCCTGCGCGACGGGCTGGTGCTGTTGCCGAGCGCGCCGGCGCTGGCGATGCGCGAGCTGGCCCGACTCGATCAACCGTTCACGGCCAGCCAGGCCCGCCAGGCGCTGGTCACCACCCGCCGGGTGATGATCCCGCTGCTGGAATACCTCGACGCGCGCGGCTGGACCCGGCGGATCGATGCGGTGCAGCGAGAAGTGGTGCGCTAACCCGTCCCGCAAACACGAAATGCCCCGGCGAACCGGGGCATTCGTGCGTGCTGGTGTGGTCGGTTACGCGTCCGGCGTCGGCAAGCCGAGGTCGAGCGCGCTGTACAGACCGGCGGCTGCCAGGTCGGCGTCGGGCGTGATCACGTCGACGTCGGAGTAGTCGGCCGGCGCGAACCACGACGCCGCCCACGACATGTCGATGTTGCCGAACGGCGTCTTCAGGAAGTCGATGACATCCTTGCCGTCGCCATCGGCGTCGTAGTAAAGGTTGGTGAAGCCGAAGCCCAGCTGGTTCTGGGCGTAGACGTCTCCATCGTCGGTGACGAACACGTTGTTGATCCCGGCGCCGAACAGCGACTCCGTGAGGTAGTTGGTGCCTACCAGCGTGTCGCCCTCACTGGGAACGAAGGTGGCATCCAGCTTCCAGGTCTGCGAGAACGGATCCTTGTCGACGAGCAACTGCGCGTCATCGGTGCCGTACACCGGCGTCCAGGTCAGGTTCTCCGGAACGTCCTTGCCGTATGCCAGGTTCAGCGCGCTGTACAGGCCGGCGTTCTCCAGCGCCTTGTCCGGCGAGGCCTCGTGCAGCTTCGAGATGTCTTCCGGGGTGAACAGCCACGCCATCGAGGACATGTTGATGTTTCCGAACGGCGTCTTCAGGATGTCGACGACGTCCTTGCCGTCACCGTCGGCGTCGTAATACAGGTTGGTGAAGCCCAGACCCAACTGATTCTGGTTGTAGACGTCGTTGGTGGCCTCGTCGATGAACAGGGTGTTGAGCCCCCCGGTCGACGGCGTGAGGTACGTGGTTCCTACCAGCGTGGTGTCGCCGTTGACGAAGGTGGACCCGACGGCCCAGGTGTTGATGAACGAGTTCGCCTGCTGGAGGACCTCCGCGGTGTCCGTCTGGTAGACCGGCGTCCACGTCGGCGCCGGCGTTTCGGCCGTATCGGCGTTGGCAGTCCCGGCCGCCAGGAACGCCGCTGCCGCAGCGCCACCCACCGCCACACCCAGTGCACGGAACTTCATAACAACCCTCCTTGTTCGAAACCGTCATGCTTTTTCTTTTGACGGTAGCGCAACCGTAGGGAAGTCCCGACCCGATGTCAAGCAGAATCTCAGGTTCTTTTTGGGAAAGGGCCGATTACCTTGCTCGCGCCGCTGCCGTCGAGTACCTTGTCGAATTTGATGGGACCGTACGTCTCGGTAAATCTCCGAGACCTGTCGATGGGGAACCGCCTTGTCCAACCGCCGCTCGCCCTGGATGAACGACGACCTCGACGCGCTGCGTGAGCTGGCCCGCGCCTTCTGCGAGAAGGAAATCGCACCCAACATCGACAAGTTCATCGGCCAGCACCAGGTCGACCGCGACCTGTGGAACAAGGCGGGTGAACTGGGGTTGTTGTGCTTGTCCATCCCCGAGGAGTACGGCGGGGGCGGCGGCACCTTCGCCCATGAAGCGGTGCTGATCGAGGAGCAGGCACGCGTCTGCGACACCTCATGGGGTGTCAGCGTGCACAGCACGATCGTCGCGCACTACCTGCTGACCTACGGCACCGAAGACCAGAAACGGACCTGGCTGCCGAAGATGGCCAGCGGCGAGGTCGTGGGCGCTATCGCGATGACCGAGCCGGGCACCGGATCGGACTTGCAGAACGTCAAGGCCCGCGCCATCCGAGACGGCGACGAGTACGTGGTCAATGGCTCCAAGACGTTCATCACCAACGGCCAGCAGGCCGATCTGATCATCACCGTGGTCAAGACCGACGCAGCAGAAGGCGCCGCCGGCATCTCGCTGGTGCTGGTCGAGGCCGACCGCCCGGGCTTCCGGCGCGGCCGGTCCTTGGACAAGATCGGCCAACGCGGCCAGGACACCTCCGAACTGTTCTTCGACGACGTGCGCATCCCGGTGTCGAACCTGCTGGGCACTGTCGAAGGCCAGGGATTCATCCAGCTGATGCAGCAGCTGCCGCAGGAACGGCTGATCATCGCCGTCGGTTCGGTGGCCGGGATGGAGACCGCGCTCGAGCACACCCTGCGCTACACCAAGGAGCGTCAGGCTTTCGGCCGACCGATCTTCGGATTCCAGAACACCAAGTTCAAGCTGGCCGAGGTCGCCACCGAGGCCAAGATCGCCCGGGTGTTCATCGACGACTGCATCGAACAGCACATCCGCGGTGAGCTCGACATCCCCACGGTGGCGATGGCCAAGTGGTGGACCACCGACCGCGCCATGCACGTCGCCGACGAATGCCTGCAGCTGTTCGGTGGCTACGGCTACATGACCGAATACCCGATCTCGCGGATGTGGACCGACCAGCGGGTCCAGAAGATCTACGCCGGCACCAACGAGATCATGAAGGAAATCATCGCCCGCGCCCTGTGAAACGCACTGTCCCCCGGGAGTAAACGATGACCACTACCGACTACACCCAAGCCCTGCAGGTGCTCTCCGAAGGCTCGGTTCGCCGCAACTTCGACCCGTTCACCGACGTGCCGTGGGACGACCCACAGATGGCGATCGATCCGCAGGATCCCCGTTGGGTGCTTTCGCCGACATCCGACTCACTCGGCGCCACCCGGTGGTATCAGGCCCAGCCCCTGGAGCGGCAAATCGAGATCGGCAAGTGGCGCATGGCCAACTCGATCAAGGTGGGCGCGGCTTTCGAGAGCATTCTGATCCGCGGGCTCATGGCCTACATCATGACGCTGCCCAACGGGTCACCGGAGTTTCGCTACTGCTTGCACGAGATGACCGAGGAGTGCAACCACATCCAGATGTTCCAGGAGCTGGTGAACCGGATCGGCGTCGACGTGCCCGGCATGAAGCGCCGATTCCGCCGGTTCTCGCCCTACATCGGGCTGGTGGGCGGGCGCTACCCGATCATCTTCGTCATCGGCATCCTGGCCGGTGAGGAACCGATCGACCACTTCCAGAAGGCGTTGATCCGGGAGGGCGCCAGCCTGCCGCCGGCCGTGCTGCGCACCATGCAGATCCACATTGCCGAAGAGGCACGCCACATCTCGTTCGCCAACGAGTTCCTCAAGGTCCATCTACCGAAGCTGACACGCCGTCGGCAACGGGTCATCAGCGTGCTGTTCCCGATGGCGATGCGCTGGCTCGCCGGGGAGATCATGGCGCCGCCGAAATCGTTCGCCGAGCAGTTCGGGATCCCGCCGGAGGTGATGCGCGAAGCGTTCTGGCGCGGACCGGCATCCCGTCGCATTCTGGCCGGCTACTTCGGCGAAATGCGGGCCCTCTCCGACGAACTGGGCCTGAACAACCGGGCCAGCCGGCTGGCCTGGCGGCTGCTTCGCATCGACGGCCCGCGCGCCCGGTACCGCGGTGAGCCCGATCGGGCCCACGCCGCGGCCTGATGGCAGTTTTCAGGGCCGTTTGAGGGCCTCGACCACCGCGGTCAGCTCTTCGTCCGGGTCCAACACCAGCCCGATCGAGCGGGCGGCGCCGTCAAGGATGTACCAGATGATATCGGCCAGCGTTTCGGCCATCTGGGCGCGGGACCGGGTCGGCGGGGACTCCGTCAACCAACTCGCCAGCGTGGCATCCACCATGGTGACGACCACGAACGGCACGGACTCGAAGACCTCGCCGCCCACCCCGATTGCTTCGGCAACCGAGGAGATGATGTCGGCGCCGCGCACGGCGATGCGCCGCTTGAGTTCTTCGGTGGCGTCTTGTGAGCCCTCCAAAGTCGGTCCGCGGCGGGCGAATTCGTTGAGCCGCTGATGGTCGACCATCCAGTCGGCCACCGCCAGCACGGAACGGGTGAGGATCTGCCGCAGCGAACCGCTGGAGACGTCGAGCTTGGCGTCGAGCACTGCGGCGAAGTCGTCGACCAGATAGGAGCGGATCCGGCGCTCCAACTCGTCCTTGCCGCTGAACTGCCGGTAGATCACCGACTTGGCGACACCGGCGCGTTTGGCGATGGCCTGCACCGAGATGTCCGCGCCCGCAGGACTGTCCTCGATCACCTGCACCGCCGCACGCAGGATCTGGTTGCGGCGCTCCGCGTTGTGCTGCTGCCATCGCGCCTCATAGCCGCTCACCGCGGGCGTCGTGGCCGATGACATGGCGTTGAGCCTACCGGCGGACAACCCGGTATCCGCGGGATCATCGCCGGGTGAATTGACGCTGGCGGGGCCGGCTGCCAGAGTTGCCGATGACTGACCTGAGAGGGGTTCTGGTGTTTGTCGATCCGGCGATGCTGCGTTCGGGGGCGACGGATACCCATGGCGCCAGCGCACACGCCCAGGCCGGAGCGGCCCGGTTGAACCAGACCTTTGTCGCGACGGGCATTTTCGGCGGCTTCAGCGCCGCCGACGTCTTCCACGGCGCGCTATCTGCGACCCATGCCGAGCACATCACCTGCCTCAACGATCACCGCCGCACCCTGGCCGAGGTCGGCGACAAGGCGCACCTTGCCGCGCGCGAGTTCACCGGCATGGAACAGGGCAACGCAGCCGAACTTCGCGCGGTGCGGTGCAACTCCAGCACATAAACCCGGCGCTGCTGACCGAAGCGGCCGGCGGTGACCCGTGGCAGGTCAACAACACCCTGCAAAGCGGTAACCCGGCCGTCATCGACGAACTGGCGCAAGCGTTCCACGACGCCGGGTCCTGCACCGCCGAGGCCAGTGCCGCATTCGCCCAAGCCCGCCAACGGTTCCAAGCCGCCTGGAATCGAGAGAACGGCGACCACCCGATCAACGACTCCGCCGAAGTCCAGCGCGCCACCAATACCTTGCATCTGCAGCAGACCCAGCTGGCCGCGATCGGCACCGACCTGGAAACCATCGCCGCCGCGCTGGCCGAGGCCCAGAAGGCGGCGGCTGCGAAGATCAACGCGCTGCAGATCCAGCTCCAAGACATCGACAATCGCATCGGCATGTACCAGCAGGCGCAGCTCGACACCTCCGAACTGGAGCAGGTGGCGATCGACGACACCGCTGGCATCCTGCATCAACTCGAAAAGCTCCGCGACGACTACGCCGCAGTCCTACAAGACGCCACCAGCAAACTGCTCTCCAATGGCTACGAGCCGGCACCGCTGCACGGCTACGACGGCGACGGGCAACCCACCCAAGACCAACAAGCCGGTCGCGCTGCCGATGCCTACGGCACTACCGAGCGTGATCGCGACCAGCAATTGGTGGACAGTGCGGGCGAGATGACGCCCGAGAAGGCTGCAGCGGCCGCGCGGCTGCGGGACTACGCCACCGCTACCGACCCGGCCGCCGATCCGCAGGCCCGGCGCCTGGCCGGCGAGCGCCTCGAGGACTACCGGATGGCCAACTTCATCGGGCCGCTGCCGATGGACCCGGTGCTGGGTGGCGATGCACGGAGCAACGCCGCCAACCGGCTGGATCTGCAACGCCGCCTGGAATCCGGATCACTGGCCCCCTACCTTTCACCCATGACCCCGGACCAGGCCACCCGGGTCCTCGACGACGCCGAATCGGCTGCCCGCTCATTTGCGATCAACAGCTTCGCCGACCGCCTCCGCCGGGGCGGCGTCTCCGCCGGAGGTGTCCAACAGGCCATCACCGCCATCAAGAACGGGATGCCGCCCCGGGAGTTCTTCAACCAGCTTTCGAATGCAACTTCCGCTGTGGGTGGAGGCTTGGAGGCGCGCGGCGCGACTTTGCCTACCGGACGTCACACGCTCGATGGTCACGTGTTCTCGAAAGCGGATGCCGAGGCGCTGACGAAAGTCGGCAATGACTTGGGCCACGCGGCAACAGGACTCGACGGAGCACTGACTCTCATGGACATAAAGGCCGGCGAGATCTCGGCTCAACAAGGGATCGCGGAATTCGGCGGCCGCTTTGTGGGCGGTGAAGCCGGTGCGTGGGGCGCTGGACTGGCGATGTCCTTGGTGGGCGCCCCCGAGATCGTCGTGCCCGTCGTAGTGATCGGCGGAATAATCGGGGGCTCAAAAGCGGGACAAGAAATAGTCGATAGGATTTTGGGATACTAGATGAGCAATGGATTCATAGTTGCGGCTTGTGTGTGCATCGTGGCTGGAATCAGCGTGGACCGATTGAAAATGCCTCTGGAATCGCGGCGTCGTATTTACTGGTATCTTTCAGCCCTCGCCGCGATATTCGTAATCCTTGGCTCTTACAACGACTTGCAAATGCTCCTCGCGCTACTTCTTATCGTAATGCTGACGACGGTGGGCTCAGCATACGCGTTCACGCCGTACCTTCGGATTCGCGGCAGAATCTACGCCTTCCAACCAGTTCACATCAATGCCGAGTCCAAGGATGCAAGCGCCAATCTTCAACGTCACGAACTGATCGCCACCCCGGCGAAGATGTGGTGGATTGTCGCAGGACTCGCCCTCGCCTTCGACGCCGCAGTGTGCAGTTCGTTTCTTCCCGGTCGCGAAAGATTCAATTTTCACGACGATCGAGAGCTGATCCTGTATATGCTCGGCTTCTGCGTGTTGTTCAGCGTCGGGTTCGGCTACGGCGAAGCGAAGTTCAGCTATCCCATCGCGCGAGGCCAACGTCTCCAATTCGTCATCGCAACGATCTCCTCGGCCGGCCTGTTCGCCCTGCTGTACCTGACGTCCTACTACCTGACAGCATTAGCCAAGGGACGAAGCGCCGACGAGTGAACGCGCCTCACACCAGCGGCCGGCCCGTCCGCATCCGCCACCGCATGTCGGCCATCAAAGCGTTGAACGGGAAGCGCCGCAGCGGCCCCGGCGTCACATTGTTGATCATCCGCAGCAGTGCGATCAGCGCGTCGAACTGGCGCTGCTTGTTGGCGTCCCACGGCAGTCGCATTTCGTCCCGGAATCGTTGCGGCAGAAAGCCGGTGGTGACGAACAGCATCGGCCCCTCGACCAGTTTGTGCAGCGGGCCGGGTAGCGTCACCCCGCGCATCCGCACCGCGGCGATGCGATACAGGTAGTCGCGAACCGGGCCGTCGATGTGGATATTGGTGTCCAACTGGTCCTGCCAGTACTTGTCGAATGCCGCCCGGTCCGCCGGCCACAACTCCTCGTTCATCTGCAACGCGGTGCCGAAGACCTTGGCCTCCTGATAGTTCCGTTCGGCCAGCTCGTCGTCCATCTCGCCATAGAACATCCGGTACAGGTCGACCGAGCCCTTGTACAAACACGCCGCCACCCACAACTGCAGTTGCGGGTCGAAGGCGTTGTACTTGACCGGGCTGTCCTTGGTGGAGCGGACCTGACGATGGGAGCCGTCGACCGCTTTGGTGAACGCCTGCCGTTCGGCCTCACTGCCCAGCGCCACCACCGCCAGGTAGCCGATCGTGGTGCGGGCCCGCTTGAACGGGTGCAGATCCGCGCGACCGCTGTCGACCGCGCTCTCCAGCACCCCGTAGCCCACGCCGGGGCGGGCCAACTGCATGATCACGTTGGCCGAGCCGGCCAACAACGACAGGCCGAACATGCCGTCGGAGACGTTCCCGCCGTGTTGCTGCTTGGGAGCGCGGCGGCGGTTCGGGTCCGGCGGCGCGCTCACCGGGCGCTCCACCTGCTGAAGTACTGCGCTTGTTGCCATCGCCCACCCATCCAATTCTGAGAACGCGCGTTTCCTGATATTGCTCCGCGTTCGGCCTCGATGTCAAGATGTTCGGCATGGTCTCCGCCAACGTCTCGGGGGCGCGCCCGTACGGCGGGGTCGACGCTGCTGACCGGCGTGCGTCGCGCCGCGCCCGGCTCCTCGAGGCCGGGCTCGACCTACTCGGCGCCGACGTCCCGCAGATCGCTGAGCTGACCGTGCGCGGTATCTGCCGGCAGGCCGGCCTCACCGCCCGCTACTTCTACGAAAGCTTCGCCGACAAGGATGAGTTCGTCAGCGCTGTCTTCGACTCCGTGATCACCGACCTGGCCGCCAAGACGCAGGCGATCGTCAAGTCGGCGCCACCGGACCAGCAGACCCGGGCCGGCGTCGCGAACATCGTGCGAACCATCGCCGGCGACGCGCGGATCGGCCGGCTGTTGTTCGGAGTGCATCTGAGCAACGCGGTCGTGGTGCGTAAGCGGGTGGAATCCAGTGCGCTACTGGCGATGTTGTCCGGTCAGCACGCCGGCACTGCGCTGCGGCTGCCGGAGAACGACCGGATCAAGGCAGCCGGGCACTTCGTGGTCGGTGGGGTGGCCCAAACGATCAGCGCCTGGCTGGCCGGGGAAGTGCGCTTCAAGCCGGAACGGTTGATCGAGCAGTTGGCCGCACTGCTCGACAAACTGGGTGATCCGGCGCTGTATCGAGACTAGGTGGCCGCCGGAATCCGCCGGTCGGCTTGTGTCTTCGGCGTGACGTGCTCCACGTCGTCGGTGAACTCCTTTGTCCAGCAGGCGAATTCCAATGTGATCCCGTCCGGGTCGTGAAAGTAGAACGACCGCACGTAGACGCCTGGGTGCAGGGTGGCACTGACCTGGAAGTCGGACATGTCGTGGTTGAGGACGGGGCCGACACGGACTCCCTTGTCTTTGAGGCGCTGGCGATAGGCGTCGAACTTATCGGCGGGCACGTGGAACGCCAGGTGGTTCATGGTGCTCACCGCGCTGGTGATCTCACCGACGCCCGGGATAGCGGCCGGCGACGAGATCCCCGGTACGCGGTCGGGCGCGTCGGCGAACCAGAAGAACGCGACACAGTCGCCGTTGCCGGCATCGAAGAAGAAGTGCTGGCCCATCCCGCCGGGCAGGTCAAGTGACTTGATCAGTGGCATGCCGAGCACATTGCTATAGAAGTCGACGGTGCGCGCCATGTCGGCGCAGACCAGCGCGACGTGGTTGATCCCGCTGATCTCGAACTCGGTGTTGACACCGTGCGGTTTGATCATCGCGACTCCCTCTGGTCAGCACCCGGATCTGAATCTAACATCAGATTTAGTTATGTTCCAGACCCAGCAGCGATAGGAATCGGTGATTCGGTGTCGGCCCTTTCCGAGCAGGCGACTCCCCGCGAGCCGTTACCCACCCAACGGGGCCGGCGCACCCAGGCTGCTATCGATGCGGCCGCGCGCACGGTGATCGCGCGCAAAGGGGTGCTGGCCACCACCATCGCCGATATCACGGCCGAGGCCGGCCGGTCGGCTGCGTCGTTCTACAACTACTACGACTCCAAAGAGGCGATGGTCCGGGAGTGGGCACTGCGGTTTCGCGACGAGGCCGGTGAGCGGGCATCCAGCGCCGTGCGCCACGGCCTCTCCAACCGGGAGCGGATCGAGCAGGCCGCCGCCGCGCACTGGCATACCTACCGCCACCGACTGGCCGAGATGGTCGGGGTCTCGCAGCTGGCGATGATCAACGACGACTTCGCCCGCTATTGGGCGGAGATCTGCGCGGTACCAGCGGGTTTCATTACCGAAATGGTGAAACGCGCCCAAGCCGAGGGCTACTGTGCCGATGACGACCCGGAACTGCTCGCGGTGGCGATCGTGTCGATGCTCAACCAGTTCTGCTACGTCAAATTGGCCGCGTCACGTCCGGCGGGTTCCGAGCCTGACGACGTGGACGACGCCGCCTGTATCCGCACCCTGGCCAACGTGTTCTATCGGGCCATCTACGCCGAGGAAGGATAAGCCGACGGTGGCGCTGAGAGTGCTGGCGCATTTCGCCCCCGGCCCGATGGTTCGCGACTACGTTGCGCCCGAGTCTGATTGGCTGGACATCCGGTGGTGCGCCGCCGACGACTCCCTCACCTTCCGGCGCGAACTTCCTGAGGCGGAGGTGATCTGGCATGTGCTGCGGCCGCTGTCCGGGGAGGAGCTACGCAGCGCGCCGAAACTGCGGCTGGTGCACAAATTCGGCGTCGGGATCAACACCATCGACGTCGACACCGCCACCGCCTGCGGCATCGCGGTGGCCAACATGCCCGGCGCCAACGCGGCCGCGGTGGCCGAAGGCACCGTGTTGCTGATGCTAGCGGTGCTGCGCCGGTTGCTGCCGTTGGATCGCGCGACCCGCCAGGGCCGCGGCTGGCCCACCGATCCCGACCTTGAGCGCTGCCGCGACATCGGCGGCTGCACCGTCGGCCTGGTTGGTTACGGCAGCATCGCCCAGCGGGTGGCCGGAATCGTGACCGCCATGGGCGCGGACGTCGTGCACACCAGCACCGGCGACGACGGTCGGCCCGGCTGGCGGCCGCTGCCGGATCTGCTGGCCGAAGCCGACGTCGTGTCGCTGCACGTGCCGCTGACGGCGGGGACTCAGGGCTTGATCGACCGCGCCGGGCTGGCGCGGATGAAGCCGGAGGCGGTGCTGATCAACACCTCCCGCGGCGGCGTCGTCGACGAACCGGCCCTGGCCGAGGCGCTGGCCAGCGGACGGCTGGCGGGCGCGGGCCTCGACGTGTTCGCCGTCGAACCGGTCGGCACCGACAACCCCCTGCTCGGCCTGGACAACGTGGTGCTCACCCCGCATGTCAGCTGGTACACCGCCGACACCATGCAGCGCTATCTGAGCGCGGCGGTCGACAACTGCCGCCGGCTGCGAGAGGGCCAACCCCTGACCCACGTCGTCAACCAACCGACCGGTTCGTAGATTGGTCACAACGTACCCACCGAAAGGCGCATCATGCCCATAGCGATCACTTCTGAACACCAGGACCTGGCCGATTCCGTACGGTCCCTGCTGACCCGGGCGGCGCCCTCCGAGATGCTGCACGCGGCGATGGACACGCCGATCGAGAATCCGCCGCCGTACTGGCGGGCCGCCGCCGAGCAGGGCCTGGCCGGGGTGCACCTGTCCGAGCAGGCCGGCGGGCAGGGTTTCGGCATCCTGGAGCTGGCGGTGGTACTGGCGGAGTTCGGCTACGGCGCCGTGCCGGGCCCGTTCGTGCCGTCGGCGATCGCCAGCGCCCTGATCGCCGCCCACGACCCGGCCGCCGCCGAGCTGGCCGGCCTGGCCACCGGCGAGGTCATCGCCAGCTACTCGCTCAGCCCGGGATTGACGGCCACCGCGCACGGCGACGGATTGGTGATCCGCGGTGAGGCCCGCGCCGTCGCAGCGGCAGCCCAGGCCTCGTTGCTGGTGCTGCCCGTGGCGATCGACAGCGGCGAAGCGTGGGTGGTGCTGGGCGCCGACCAACTCGAGATCGAACCGGTGACCAGCGTGGACCCGCTGCGCCCGATCGCCCACGTGCGGGCCAACGGCGTCGAGGTCGCCCGGGCGGCCGTCCTGAGCAACCTCAGCCAGGCGCGGGCACACGCGCTGATCGCCACCCTACTGTCCGCGGAAGCGGTCGGGGTGGCCCGGTGGGCGACCGACACCGCTGCCGAGTACGCCAAGATCCGCGAACAGTTCGGCCGGCCGATCGGTCAGTTCCAGGCCATCAAGCACAAGTGCGCCGAGATGATCGCCACCACCGAGCGGGCCACCGCCGCGGTGTGGGATGCCGCCCGGGCGATCGACGAGGCCGACAAAAGCGGTTGGGACGCCGCCGGTTCCACGGTGGCATTCGCCACGGCGGTCGCGGCCACCCTGGCCCCGGAGGCAGCGCAACACTGCACCCAGGACTGCATCCAGGTGCACGGCGGGATCGGCTTCACCTGGGAGCACGACGCCGGCGTCTACTACCGGCGGGCGCTGATCCTTGCCGCCTCCTTCGGCCGCCGCGCCGACTACCCGCAGCAGGTCCTCGACACCGCCACCGCCGGTGGTATGCGCAAGATCGACATCGACCTGGACCCCGAAACCGAGAAGCTGCGCGCCGAGATCCGCGCCGAGGTGGCCGCCCTCAAAGCCATGCCGCGCGAGCAGCGCACGGTGGCGATCGCCGAGGGCGGCTGGGTGCTGCCCTACCTCCCGAAGCCGTGGGGACGGGCCGCCGAACCGATCGAGCAGATCATCATCGAGCAGGAATTCTCCACCGGTCGAGTGCGCCGCCAGGGCATGGGTATCGCGGCATGGCTGATCCCGTCGATCGTGGCGTTCGGCACCGACGAACAGAAGCAGCGCTTCCTGCCACCGACGTTCCGCGGCGAAATGGTGTGGTGCCAACTGTTTTCCGAGCCCGGCGCGGGTTCGGACCTGGCCAGTCTCACCACCAAGGCCACCAAGGTCGACGGGGGGTGGCGGATCAGCGGCCAGAAGATCTGGACGTCGGCCGCGCAGTTCTCTGCCTGGGGAGCGCTGCTGGCACGGACCGACTCCTCGGTTCCCAAACACGATGGCATCACCTACTTCCTGCTGGACATGAAAAGCGAAGGCGTGACGGTCAGTCCGCTGCGCGAACTCACCGGCGGGGCGATGTTCAACACGGTGTTCATCGACGACGTGTTCGTCCCGGACGAGTTGGTGCTCGGCGAGGTGAACCGGGGCTGGGAGGTCAGCCGCAACACGCTGACGGCCGAACGGGTCTCGATCGGCGGCTCTGAGATGCCGTTTTTGGCGAGCCTCGACGGGTTCGTGGAGTTCATGCGCGACGGCCAGTTCGACCAGGGCGAGCACCGTCGAGCCGGCGAGCTGATCGCCGAGGGTCACGCCGCCAAGCTGCTCAATCTGCGCTCGACCCTACTGACGCTGGCCGGACGCGATCCGATGCCGGCGGCGGCGGTGTCGAAGTTGCTGTCGATGCGCACCACCCAGGGGTACGCCGAGTTCGCGGTGGGGACATTCGGCGGCGACGCCGCGATCGGCGACCGCGAGCAGTTGCCGGGCAAGTGGGCCGAATACCTGCTGATGAGCCGTGCCACAACGATTTACGGCGGCACATCGGAGGTTCAGCTCAACATCATCGCCGAGCGGCTGCTGGGGCTGCCCCGCGACCCGTAAGTTCCGCGAGCAGTCGCGAAAGCCCCCAAATTCCAGCAGATTTGGCGGCTTTCGCTGGCGATACCCCGCTGGGGACTGCTCGGCGCAAGAGGATCGCGCTGCTAGCATGGCGGGCGGGATCCCAAGAAGCCATAGCCTCAGGACTGCCACGTGACTGCTGACACCGTCGACGAAGCCAGGATCACCGACCGCCATTTCACTACCGCCGCCCTCTTTGCATTGCCGGTCCGGCTCGTCATCGGATGGACCTATTTCTCCGCGTTTTGGCGTCGCGTCGGTCTCGCCGACAAATTGAATCCAGACCTACCCGGATACGTCGGCGAGAAGTTCAACCACTTTCTACCGAACGCACTGGGCATCGGCCCGATTATCGAATACCTGCTGACCCACCCCGGCCTGCTGGCCGTGGCGATGACGGCCTTCACCATCGTGGAAGGCATCGTCGGGTTCTGCGTGATCCTCGGCCTTTTCACCAGGATCATGAGCTTGGCCGTCTTGGGATTGGCGTTCGGCATCCTGCTCGGCGCCGGGTGGCTGGGCACCACCTGCGTCGATGAGTGGCAGATCGGCATCCTCGGGGTGGCGTGCGGGCTCATGCTGTTTTTGAGCGGCGGCGGACGTTACTCCCTAGATGGTGTTCTTGCCGACCGGCTTCCGACACTGGCGCAGCGAAAATGGCTGTGCTGGTTGGCGTCCGGCGAGATCAGCGTCCGCAAGCCGGCGGTCCTTGCCGGCTCGGGGGCCGTCCTGGCGTTGGCGTTGTTCACCAACCAGCATTTCCACGGCGGGCTGTACGGCCCGCTGCACAACAAGTCCGTCGCGCCACTCATCGAGATCACCGATGCCCACGTTGTCGGAAACAGCCTGCAATTCCAGGTGTTCCGCACCGAAGGCGTCGACGTGTACGGCTCCTTCCTGATCGGCGTCAGCGTCCGCGACGACAGCACCGGCGATACCGTCGTGCAGCTGGACGGCACTCAGCTGAGTCGGCTGCCCGAGGCGGCGATAGCCAACCGCTACATCGCCAAGGTAAAGCCGGGCGCGCACAGCCTGGTGATCCCGTTGGGCGCGAAAGCGCAACTGACGATTCCCACCGAGAAAACCCGGTGGGATGCCACCCACCGGTACACCCTCGTACTCACCGATATCAGCGGCGCCACTTGGGAACAGGCAGTCAGCCTCGGCGCGTGAGAGTGCCGCGAGCGGGCGCGGTTGTGCGCAAACACCGGCGTGGCGGTGGACAAACACGCGCGCTCGCGCCAGCGAAGCGGCTACATGTCGCGGAGTTCGCGCTTCAGAATTTTCCCGGTCGGGTTGCGCGGCAACTCGTCGAGGAACACCACCTCGCGCGGCACCTTGTAGCGGGCCAGGTGTTCCTTGACGTACACCTTGATGGCGTCCTCGTCGACGCTGGAGCCTTCCTTCTTGACCACGAAGGCACGCAACCGCGCACCCCATTCCTTGTCTTCGACTCCCAAAGCCGTGGCCTCGATGACATCGGGATGCCCACTGATCAAGTCTTCGACTTCGGCTGGGAAGACGTTCTCGCCGCCGGAGACGATCATCTCGTCGTCACGGCCGCTGACATAAAGCAGGCCCCGCTCGTCGAAGTAGCCGACGTCGCCCGAGGACAACAGCCCGTCGATGATCTGTTTGCCGCCGCCGCCGGTGTAGCCCTCGAACGGGAAGAAGTTGCCGACGAAGATCCGCCCGACCTCGCCCCGCGGCAGCTCGTGGCCGTTGTCGTCGAGGATTCTGACCTTGACGCCCTTGACCACCTGTCCCACCGTCGCCGGGTTGTACTGCAGGTCGGCCGGGTCGGCGATGGTGGCAAACGCCACCTCGGTGGAGCCGTACATGTTGTAGATCACCGGCCCCAGGTCCTTCATCGCGCGGGTCGCCAACTCGGCTCCGAGCTGTGAACCGGAGACGAACACGATCCGCAGATGTGACAGGTCCGGTTTGGGGCTGGTCTTCTCCAGCTGGTCGAGGATCCGCGACAACATGACCGGGACGACGACCATCCCGGTCACCTTGTGCTTCTCCAGGTCCTCGAGCACGGTGGCCGGCTTGAAGCGGCGCCGCAACACCAACGTCGAGCCGAAGAACATCGCCAGGGTGCCATGCAGGTAGCCCAGCGCGTGGAACATCGGCGACGGCAGCGACGTCACCTCCCCGGCTCGGAACGGGACGTGCGACAGGATCCCGCCGATCGGGGCCAGCGTGGGCGGGGTGCTGCGATTGGCGCCCTTGGGGGTGCCGGTGGTACCGGAGGTCAAGATGATGATCGAGGCGTGCTTGCTGACCTTCGGTGCCGGCGCTTTGCTGCTACGGGCGATCAGCTGGGCCAGCGTCTCATCGGTGCTGCCGGACGGTTCGCTGGAGTCGGGATTGACCCCGAGCGCCCGCAGTTTGCCCAGGGGCGGGTCGGCTTGCGCGACCGCGGCGGTGTACTCGTCGTCGTAGATGATCAGTTTGGCGCCTTCGCGTTCGGAGACGTCCTTGATCTGCGGGCCGGAGAACTCGCTGTTGAGCAGGATCAGCCGGGCACCGACTCGGGCGCAGCCGTAGTTGGCGATCAGAAACCAGCGGTGGTTGCGGGCCAGGATCGCCACCCCATCGCCGCCGCGCACACCCATCGCGACCAGGCCGTTGGCCACCGCGTTGGCAGCGTCGTCGAGCTCTTTGAAGGTGATACTGCCGTCGTCGTCGATGACCGCAAGACCATCGGGGTTACGGCGGGCATTGAGGGCCGGAATCATCCCCAACTCGCCCCATCGGGCACCGTCGGCGATCGCGTTGGCAATGATTCGCGGCGACTCGATTTTCAAGGCACCGGATTCGATGACCTTGCGCAGATAGTGCAGCTCGGCGCTACCGCGTTCCAGGTAGCGGCCGAGCACGTTGACGGCCTGACCGGGCAGGTCGGTGAGCTTTGCCATGGAGCAACCTTATGTGACTCAGGTCGCTGCCGGGCAGCGGATTCGGCCTGATCGTTAGCATGGCTTCCATGGCCGGCGGGTTGTCGCTGGAGGCGGCGGGACACCGGGTGGCGGTTACCCACCCGGACAAGGTGGTGTTCCCCGGCCGTG
Organism: Mycobacterium sp. NGS16; assembly: GCF_059813225.1. NCBI lineage: Bacteria > Bacillati > Actinomycetota > Actinomycetes > Mycobacteriales > Mycobacteriaceae > Mycobacterium > Mycobacterium sp. NGS16. The sequence goes on along the minus strand of NZ_JCALEE010000002.1, from coordinate 814,243 downwards.
ACGGCACCGCCGCGCGCACCAAACTGGACCTGATCCACTACTACCTGGCGGTGGCCGACGGCGCGCTGCGCGGAGTGGCCGGGCGGCCGATGATCCTCAAACGCTTCGTCGACGGCATCGACGCCGAAGCCATCTTTCAGAAGCGGGCACCGGCCAAGCGTCCCGATTGGGTGTCGGTCGCCGAACTGCGCTACGCCTCGGGCCGGTCAGCGCAGGAGGTCGTCATCGACGATGCGGCCGGGCTGGCCTGGGTGGTCAACCTGGGTTGCGTGGATCTCAACCCGCACCCGGTGCTCGCCGGCGACCTGGACCACCCCGACGAGCTGCGGGTCGATCTCGATCCGATGCCCGGCGTCGACTGGCCCCAGATCGTCGAAGTGGCCCTGTTGGCCCGCGAGGTGCTGGCCGATCACGGCTTGACCGCCTGGCCGAAGACCTCCGGGTCCCGGGGCATGCACATCTACGCCCGGATCGCACCCCGCTGGGAGTTTCCGCAGGTGCGGCTGGCCGCACAGGCGGTGGCCCGGGAGATCGAGCGGCGGGCACCGCAGTTGGCCACCAGCCGATGGTGGAAAGAGGAGCGGCACGGCGTGTTCGTCGACTTCAACCAGAACGCCAAGGACCGCACGGTCGCCTCGGCCTACTCGGTGCGCGCCACCGCCGATGCCCGGGTGTCCACACCGCTGTTTTGGGACGAGGTTGCCGACGCCGATCCGGCGGCCTTCACCATCGCCACAGTGCCGCACCGGTTCACGCAGATCGGCGATCCCTGGGCGGGTATGGACGACGCCGTCGGGGAGTTGGGGCCGCTGCTGGAGCTGGCCGACAAGCAGGGTCCAGCGGAGAAAGCGCCCAAGGGGACCCGCAAGAACGCTGGCGGGCGCCGCACCTCACCGCTGCCGTTGATCGAGATCGCCCGCACCAAAACCAAAGACGAGGCGCTGGCCGCCTTGGACATATGGCGAGAAAAGCACGCCGCGGCGGCCAAACGGTTGGCGCCGGAGGACGTACTGGTCGACGGCATGCGCGGACCGAGTTCGATCTGGTACCGGATCCGGATCAACCTGCAGCACGTCCCGGCCGGGCAACGCCCGCCGCAGGAGGAGTTGATCGCCGACTACAGCCCCTGGGAGGGGCGGCAACGTTAGCGGGCCGCCAGATTCGCGGCGACCTCTTTCTCCCAGTGACTGAACGCGTGGGTGGTGTCGACCTCCACCTCGAACCGGTCGGTCATGTCGGCGGTGACGTCGGCGGTATCGACGTAGAACTGCTGGTACCAGCGGCGCAGCTGATACACCGGGCCGTCGTCGTCGGTGAGCAGCGGGTTCTCCACGGGCGCCTTGTGCTTCCAGATCTCGACGTCTTCGAGGAAGCCGGTACCGAAGGAGCGGCCCATCGCCGCGGCGAGTTTGGTGGCCCGCTCCGGCGGCAGGTTCGGCATCTGCTGCACCGCGACGCCCCACTGCAGCACGAACGAGTCCTGCGTGACCGGATAATGACTGTTGATCAGCACGATCTCGGCGGTGAAGTCCGGGGCGAGGTCGTTGTGCAGCCAATTGATCATGTACGCCGGCCCGAAGTACGTCGCCTCGGAGCGCAGGTAGGTGCCCACCCACAGCTTGTCGGCGCCCGGCGAGTCCGGCCGGACCTTGCTCTCCATGAACTGACTGGCGCAGGGGCCGTCAATCACGTTCTTGAAGTAGGTCGGATAGGAGTGGTGGATATAGAAGAAGTGCGCCATGTCGACGACGTTGTCGATGATCTCGCGGCAGTTGGCGCCCTCGATCAGCACCGAGTCCCACTGCCACGGCGACCAGAGTCCGGCGTCCATCCCCTCGATCTGCGGTGGGGTCAGCTCCGGCGGGGGTGTCGAGCCCTCCGGGTCGTGCCAGACCAGCAGCTGGCCGTTGACCTCGCAGGTGGGCCAGCGCCTGGTGCGCGCCATCCGCGGCGGTCGCTTGGCGTAGGGCACCTCGACACATCGGCCGGTCGAGCCCTGCCAACGCCAGTCGTGGAATGGACACGCCAGGGTGTCACCTTTGACGGTGCCCCGGGACAAGTCGGCGCCCATATGCCGGCAGTAGGCGTCGAGCGCATGAATGTCACCGCCGGTGTCGGCGAACACCACCAGCCGGGTACCAAAAGCGTTGATGCCGTGCGGTTCACCGTCCCGGAAGGTCTCGGCTAACCCCAGGCAGTGCCATCCCCGGGCATAGCGGGTCCTCGGCGTACCGTAGTCCAGCTCGCGGATCGCACAGTCAGTCATCGCTTCACCCCTCGCCTCGCAGATAACTTTGCCGCCCATAGGACACGAATTCGGTGTCCAGGGACCGCTTGTCGTCGTCGGTCATCCGGGCGTAGACCGGCGCACCCCGGCCGACCCAGCGGTATACCGGGTCGTCGGTGTGCCAACATTGTTGCTGCAGTTCGCGTTTGAGCACTTTGTTCGACCCCGTCACGGGCAGGCCGGCCGAGATCCGCAGGAACCGCGGGGTGCCTTTGCTGCCCAGGTCGGGCTGGTCAGCCAGGTAGGCGGCGAACTCCGCCACGTCGAAGCTGCCGGGGTCGGCGACCTCGACCGCTCCCATGACCTGGTCACCGGATCGCGGGTCGGGGACCGCGTACACGCCGGCGCTGATCACCAGGGGATGCCGTCGCAGCACGCGTTCGATGGTCAGCGCCGAGGTGTTCTCCCCGTCGACTCGGATCCAGTCGCCGCGCCGGCCGGCGAAGTACAAGAAACCGGCCTCATCGCGGTAGCCCAGATCGCCGGTCCAGTACCAGCCGTCGCGAATCTTTTCGGCGTCCGCGTCGTCGTTCTTGTAGTAGCCCTCGAAGTCACGGGCTCCGGTCTTGTCGACGATCTCGCCGACCGCGTCGTCGGCGTTGGCCACCCGGCCGTGCTCGTCCAGGACGGCCCGGGCGCACTCGGCGCGGGTCTGCGGATCGACGACGGCGATGCCCGCGTGCGCCGGACGGCCCAACGCTCCGGGCGGTGCCGCCGGGTCGGGCATCGCGGCGTTGCCGCCCTCGCTGGAGCCGTAGCCCTCATGCAGCACGGCGCCGAACCGGCGCAGGAACTCCGCCTGATCCTGCGGTGATGCCTCGGTGCCGAAGCCACGGACCAGGGTGTTGTCGGCGTCGTCGGGACGCTCCTCGGTGGCCAGCAGATAACCCAGTGCCTTGCCGACATAGGTGAAGAACGTCGCACCGAAGTAGCGCACGTCGGGCAGGAACCGCGACGCCGAGAACTTCGGCGTCAGGCAGACCGTGGCCCCGTTGGCCAGCGCCGGCGCCCACAGCGCCATGATGGCGTTGCCGTGGAACAGCGGCATGCAGCAGTAGTCGACATCGGTGCGCACGTGGCCGAATTTGGTGGTGGCCATCTCGGCGATCCGGGCCAGTCGGCCCTGGCTGCATTTGACCGCCTTGGAAGCGCCGGTCGTGCCCGAGGTGAACAACAGCAACATCAGCGACTCCGGCCCCACCCCTGGTGCGGCGGACGGCTCCCCCCGGTGTTGCTCGACCAACGCGGCGTAGCCGGGCTCGTCGACGACGAGGATGCGCTCGCAGTCCAGGCCGTGGTCCAGGCCGCGCAGCCGCTCGGATCCGGCGGTGTCGGTGACGATCAACTGACAGTCCGCGTGGCGGATCTCCGCCGCCATGTCGGCGTCGCCGCGGGTGGGGTTGACGCCCACGATGACCCCGCCGGCCAAGGCGCCGGCGCCGAGCCAGAAGACGAAATCTGGCAGGTTGTCCAGCAGGATGCCGATGTGAAACGGCCCGTCCCGGCGCAGCGCCGCTGCCAGTGCGGCGCGCGCAGCCGATTCGCGCACCACGTCGTCCCAGGTCCAGTCGCGCTCCCGGGTGCGCAGCCCCAGGTGGGGGTCGCCGAGTCTGTCGAGCAGCATGCCCGCGATGTCGTTAGGCATTCGCCGCGGGCGCGTGAACGAGGTCGATGTATTGCTGGGGAAGATCCTCCCGGGCCACCGGGGTCACGCTGCGCACGCCGGCGAAGTAGGAGTCCTCACCGACGATCTTCCCGTCGGCGTCGAGCGGCCACAGCAGCACCTGCCGGTACACCACCAGGTAGTCGGCGTCGGGATCCTCGACCTCCACCCCGAGAATGGCGGTGGCCAGGGCGCCCGGGTACAGCTGCTTCATGTCGCCCTCGGTCACCACGCAGTCGTCGTCGACGACCAGCCGGTCGATGGCGAACTCCAGCACGTTGGTGCGGGTCGCCATGAAGTTCGTGTAGTAAGTGCGCACGCCGTCGGTGGTCTTCGGACCGACATCCTGACCGCCCATCCAGAAGTGGTAGTCCGGCTCGGCGCTCAGCGTGCCCATCACCTGGTCGAGGTCTGGCGCAGCCTCGCCCTTCATGTGTTCGATCACCACTTCCAGGGCGGCCCGGTGGCGCGCGTTGGTGGTTTCGGCCAACCGCTTCTCCAGGGGGGCCCAGGTCCGGCTGGGGTCGATGACGGCCACGGTTCACAACTCCTTCTGTTAGGTGGTGATCATCATCACTGCATCCACCGACCCCGGTCATCCGCCATACGTCTGGTGAATGACCGATATTGCCCGACGCCTGTCGGTTCCGTGGTGGCGAGCTCGGCCGACGAGAGCGCGATGCGCCGCACGATGAGCACCAGGGTGGCCGTAAACCGATCGATGGGGTCGGCCAGATCCCAGCCCATCGCCGACTCGACGCGAGCGATGCGCGCTGCCACCGTGCTGTGGTGCAGGTGCAGCTGGGCGGCGGTGCGGCGCAGCGAGCCGAGCACGCAGAACGCCTCGGTGGTGTCGACGTCGTGCGCACCGGACGGTTTCGAGGCGATCGCGTTGATCCGTGCCACATCGTGGTGCCGCAGGACCTGCTCGGACGGCAAGTCGGCCAGCAGCTCCAGGACGCTCAGACGTTCGTAGGCGACCGCCCGCCGCCCGTAGTGGGTGGACGACGCGAAGCGCAGGCCCCGTTGCGCCTGTCGCCATGACGCCGGCGCCCCGAACACCGTGGTCTTGGCGCCGATCCCGACCCATGGTCCGCGCCCGACCTGCGCGGGCAGCGGCGGCGGGAAAGCCGCAATGATCGCCGCATCCAGGCGATCCGACAAGGTCCGGGCATCCTCGGAGCTGTAGCACAGCAACGCGGTGTCGGCACCGATCGCGACCGAGCGCACCGGTTGGTCACCCAGTTCGCGCATCACCACGCGTAGCGCCTCGGCCGGCGATCCGGCCGACACCGCCAGCACGCGGACCTCCCGGGTCTCGTCGAGGCCCAGCAGTCGGATGGCGCGTGCCCTCTCGGCGGGTAATTCGTTGTCGGACAACACCAATTCCAACAGTGCGGGATCACCCAGCCGGACGGTCGATCCCGACCTAGACGCCGCCAGGCGCAGCGCGTGCCGCACCCGATCGAGCAGGACCGCCTCGAGCGGGTGCGCTGTGCTGCCGGCACGCTCCAGCCAGACCTCGGGCTGGGTTGCCGATTTCCACCGCGCACCCACCGGGCATTCCGCGATTGACTCGGCCGCCTGGAGCACCACGTCGGCGTCGGCGCCCGCCTCGACCAGTGCATCGAAATGCGCAACGATCTGCAGGACCGCCTCGGCACCGGAACCCAGCTCGGACAGCCGGAGCGGATCAGGGCCCATCTACCGCAAGCTACCCGAGAGCTGTTATCGCCGCGCGCAACTCATGCAGCGCTTCGCACGCGAGGTCCCCGAGGTCCCGCGTTTCGCCCGGCTCGGCCCACTGCGCGTACGCCGTCTTGAGCGCCAGCGCTCCGAGTTCGGCGGCCACGACCGCAGTCTGCTCGGAGACCCCGCGCTCCCGAAGGGCCTCGGCCATGGCGGCGGCCAGCCCGATCTGCTTGAGCGCATTACGTTCCTGAAGTTCCGCGCTGGTAGCGATAGCAGCCTTGAGCTTGGGAGCGCGCTCGCGCTTCTGCGGTGTGAACGCCGAGCCGGCAGACCGCAGCCCGGAGCAGACGGCGCTCAGCGGCGCGGCGTCCGCGGGCGCAGCCGCGATGCCCTCGGCGAGGAGCCGGCCGATCGCTTCCTGGCCGGCCACCAGCACGTCGCGCTTATCGGGGAAATGCCGGAAGAATGTGCTCTTGGTCAGCCCGGCGCGTTCAGAGATCTGCGCGACGGTGGTGTCGTCAAACCCCTGCTCGTTGAAGAGGTCCAGTGCCGCGGCGACCAACCGTTCGCGGGCGTCCGGTTGCCAGCGGGCCATGACCCTCATAGTAGTGATGCGACTTTGGTCCCATCACGCTGTAGGGTGATGGGACACCTATCCCATCACCGATCGGAGCTGCCCATGCGGGTTTTCGTCACCGGAGCCAGCGGAGGAATCGGCTCGGCCGTCGTCACCGAACTCGTCGCCGCAGGCCACCAGCCTGTCGGACTCGCCAGATCCGACGCGTCCGCCGCCCTCCTCAGGCGCCTGGGCGCCGAGGCGGTCTTTGGCGGCCTGGCCGACCTCGAGATCCTGCGGAAGGCCGCCGACGCCGCCGACGGCGTCATTCATCTGGCTTTCTCCAACGACTTCACCAACCTCGAGGCCAGCATCGAGGCCGAGGCCGGCGCCGTCGCGGCCCTGGGTGATGCTCTGGTCGGCACCGGCAAGCCCCTGGTGCTAGCGGCGGGCACCCCCGCGGTGCCGGGCCGGGCCAGCACCGAGGACGACCCGCCAGTCACGGAGGGCCCGATGGGCGGACGCGGTCGCACCGCCCAAGCCGTCCTGAAGCTGGCCGAACACGGTGTGCGCTCGGCGCTCGTGCGACTGCCGCGGTCGGTGCACGAGGCCGGCGGGCGGTTCGGCTTTGCCAGCATGCTGATCGCGGCCGCACGCCGTACCGGCATTTCGGGCTATGTCGGCGATGGCACCCAGCGCTGGCCAGCGGTGCATCGCCTCGACGCGGCACGGCTTTTCCGGATCGCCCTGGAAGACGCCCCCGCCGGTTCGGTCTTGCATGCGGTGGCCGACCAGGGCGATCCGATGCGTGCGATCGCCGAAGTGATCGGCGACCAGCTTCAGCTCCCGGTCCAACCCGTCGCGGCGGAGTCCTACGGCGTGCTCGGCGCGATCTTCGCTCTCGACCAGCCCTCCTCCAGTGCGCTCACCCGTGCACGGTTCGACTGGCAGCCGAGCCATCCCAGCTTGCTCGACGACCTGCGGGCGGGCGGCTATCCGGACTGACCGTCGCGGCCCAGCCTCAGTTGATCGTGAAGCCCCCGTCGACCGCGATGGTCTGTCCCGTGACGTAGCCACCGGCATCCGAGGCAAGCCACAGTACCGACGCGGCGAGGTCTTCGGGGTCGCCCATCCGGCCCAGCACAATTCGGTGCGCGACGCTGTCCAGGTAGCCCGGACGGTACTGCTCGGTCATCTCGGATTCGAAGAAGCCCGGTGCGATCGCGTTGACCCGGATGCCTTTCCGGCTCCCCCACTGCTGGGCGAGATCGCGGGTCAGGCCGATGAGTCCGGCCTTGCTCGCGGCGTACGCCGCTTGCGGCAGCCCCGCGGTGGTCAATCCCAGAACGCTGGAGATGTTGACGATCGACGAGCCGGGCTGCATCACCCGCCCGCATGCCTGGGCAGCCCAGTAGGCCCCATTGAGGTTGATGTCGATCACCTCCCGGAACTGCTCCGGGGTCTCCCGGGTGGCGGGGCGCGCCGTTCCGATGCCGGCGTTGTTGATCAACACATCGACCCGCCCGAACCGCTCGATCGCTGCCTCCACCATGGCGGTCGCGGCATCCGGGTCAGCGATATCGGTCGCCACCGGCAGGGCCGCGCGTCCGGTGGCGGCTACCAGTTCGGCCGCCTGCGCGAGCTTGTCCACTCGCCGCGCTGCCAGCACGACGTCCGCGCCGGCCTCGGCAAATGCCTTGGCGAAATACACGCCGAGACCCGACGACGCCCCGGTCACCACGGCGACCTTGCCGTCCATGCGGAACTTGTCCAGTACGCTCACCCGACTCACCTTTCTCGGACTTTTGGGGTCACTTCAACGCTTTTCGTGCTGCGGCGAGGAATTCCGGCGCGGCCTGTGCCGCGGCAGCGGCGTTCTGCACATCTTTCGCGCCGTGTCGGGCTCGGTGGGCGATTCCTTCGGCGATCACGCCGATCTTGAAGTTCGCCAGCGCCAGGTAGAAGTTCCAATCGGCCAGATCGCGGCCGGACCGCCGGGCGTATTCCTCGGCGAGGACGTCGGCCGACGGCAGGCGTGAACTGGTCCAGGCGGCGGGGTGGCCGAATACCAGGTCGAATGCCGATGACCGGTAGACACACATCAGCGCGATATCGGTGAGGGGGTCGCCGAGGGTGGACAGCTCCCAGTCCACGACTGCCCTGATCACCTCCGCCTGCTCGGGATCGCAGATGGTGTTGTCGATGCGAAAGTCGCCGTGGACCACCGACGGCTGGGATGTCTGCGGGAGGGCGTCGGTGAGGGCCGCGGTCAGCTTCGTGACGTCGTCGCTCAGCGCGACATCGTTCCGGGGCGTCTTGACCAGGTCCCATTGCCGGGCCCACAGCCGCACCTGGCGTTCCAGGAATCCGTCGGGCCTGCCGAAGGATTCGAGCCCGACGGCACGGTAGTCCACGGCATGTAGATCCACGAGCACCCGCACCAGCGCCGCGGCATTGGCCACCAGGTCCGCGTCAGACAGGGTGTCCAGATCGTCCTTGTGGCGATAGACCCGTCCGGTCACGAACTCCGTGACCGTCAAGGGTGCTCCGCAGACCGTGCCGTCGGCGTCGAACGCGATGGGCCGGGCGATCGGAACGCCGGTGCCGTAGAGCTTTTCGGTGACCGCGAATTCACGGCCCACGTCATGGGCCGACGGGGTCAGGCCGCCGAGCGGTGGGCGACGAACGACCCACGCCGACGACTCGTCGCTGACTTTGAAGGTGAGGTTAGACCGGCCCCCGGCGATCAGTTCGACGGTGAGTTCACCGTGAACCGGAACATCGTTGGCGGCGAGGTACTTACGCAGGGCGACCGGATCCAGCGCTTGGCTCGTCACTGCGCGGCGTCCTTACGTGCCCGCCGGGCCGCCCCGACCCGCCGCTTGGCGATGGCCCAGCGGTGCACCTCGGAGGGGCCGTCGTAAACCCGGAACGGCCGTACCTCGCGGGAAAGCCGCGCAGGGGGCAGGTCCTCGGTGACGCCGAGCGCACCGCACATCTGCACGCTGCGGTCGACGATCCGGAAGATCGCCTCGGCGGCGAAAGTCTTGGCGATCGACGTAGCATCGCCGGCGTTGCCGCCCTGGTCCAGCTCCCAACATGCGCGCACCAGCAGCGCTCGAGTGGCCGCGATGTCGATTTCGTTGTCGGCCACCATGTTCTGGATCATGCCCAGGTCGCCGAGCGCCGATCCGAAGGCCTGGCGCTCCACGACGTGCGACAGTGCGGTGTCGTGACCGCGACGTGCGGCGCCGAGCCAGCGCATGACGTGGGTCATGCGTGCAGGCCCGAGGCGTACCTGGGCGTATTCGAAGCCGCGATCCACCTCGCCGAGCACGGCTTCATCGGGAACCCGAACATCGTCGAAGAGCACTTCACAGTGCCCGCCCACCATGGACCGGTCGAGGGTCGGAATGTGTCGGCCGACGGTCAAGCCCGGGGTGTCGGCGGGGACCAGGAACATGGTGGCGCCGCCGCGCTGGCCGGCTTCCCCGGAGGTGCGGGCCATGACGATGAAGAATCCGGCGCCGTCGGCACCGGTGATGTACCACTTGCGGCCGGTGATGTACCAGTCGCCCGAACGGCGTTCGGCCTTGGTCGTCAGCGCGGACGGGTCCGAGCCCGCACCCGGTCCCGGCTCGGTCATCGCGAACGCAGATCGCACGTCACCGGCCGCCAGCGGGGCGAGGTATTGCGCCTTCTGCTCGGGGCTGGCCACCTCGGCCAGCAGGTGGACGTTGCCCTCGTCGGGCGCGGCGATGTTCACCGCGGCCGGACCGAACAGTGAATACCCGGCGGCCTCGAACACCGGCGCCCGGTCGGACATGTTCAATCCCAGACCGCCGTACTCGACGGGAGCGTGCGGCGCGAAGACGCCCGCGTCCCGCGCCGCGGCCTGCAGTTCCCTGATCGTCGTGTCGCCGCCCGCGGCCGTGATATCCCCGCCGAAGCGGTCCTCGACCGGGAGCACGACGTCGTCGATGAACGCCCGGGTGCGTTCGACCAGTGTCGTCACATCCGGCGAGTAGTTCAGCTCGATTGCCATGTCACTCCGTCACCACCGTCAACTGACCGACCGATCACTCGGCCCAAACAGTACGGACTGTGACATACGGCGCCTTTCCAGTCAAAACTTGCCCCGGAAGCCCGGTTTCTGGCAACAATAGTTCAGAATTCCTGAACGTGGAGGTGGGGTGGCAGGGGCAGTCGAGTGCGGCGGTGCGATCCGGGCAGCCCGGCGTGCTCGGGGTCTGACCGTGCGGGAGCTGGCGCAACGCCTGGGGGTGAGCGCGGCAACGGTGAGCGCGCTCGAGAACGGCAAGACCGGAATCTCGGTGACACGCCTGCAGGCGTGCGCCCAGGCGCTGGGGGTGACCCCGGCCCAGCTCCTGGTGGGCACCGTCCCACCACCGGACACCGCCAGAGGCGTTGATACTGCCGGGTTCTCGCCCGGCGACTGGCGAACATTCCCGCCGCTGACGCTGGACAGCGTGCTGCGCGCGGCCATCGATGCGTTCGTCGACACCGGCTATCACGGCAGCACGATGCGAGACCTGGCGGCACGGGCGGGCATGAGCGTTCCGGGTATCTACCACCACTACCCGGACAAGCAGGCACTGCTGGTCGCGATCCTGGACCTGACGATGACCGAGCTGCACTGGCGCGTCGAAGCCGCCCGCACCGGCGCGTCAACCGGCATCGAGGAACTGCGCCGCATCGTCGAGGCGCTGGCACTGTTCCACACGCATCGCCAGAAGCTGGCCTTCATCGGCGCCAGCGAGATGCGCAGCCTGACCGCGGCGAACCGGCAGCGCATTGCCGACTCACGAAACCGGTTGCAGCACATACTCGACGCTGCCATCGACCGCGCATCACGCGACGGCGACATCGAGGGCATCGCCGGTAGCACCGTCGAAGACCGCCGGATAGCCGGCCGCGCCATCGCGACCATGTGCACATCGCTGCCGCAGTGGTTCAACGCCGAGGGACCCGCTACCCCGGAGCACACCGCCCGCGCCTATGCCGAGTTCGCCATAGCCCTGCTCGGCCGGCCCAGGTCGGCGTCCGCGCCCCCGCCACCCGGTGGTTGGGCACAATAGAGACCGTGTCGACGACGTGGCAGTTCTGGATCGACCGGGGCGGCACGTTCACCGACATCGTGGCCCGACGGCCCGATGGGCAACTGGTCACCCACAAGCTTCTCTCGGAGAACCCGGCCCACTACCGCGACGCCGCAGTGGCCGGAATCCGTGCCCTGCTGCAGATTCCCGACGACACGCCCATCCCGGCCGGAATCATCGACGCGGTGCGGATGGGCACGACGGTGGCCACCAATGCCTTGCTGGAGCGCGCCGGGGAACGCACCCTGCTGGTCATCACCCGCGGCTTCGGCAACGCCCTTGCCATCGCCTACCAGAACCGGCCCCGCATCTTCGATCGGCACATCGTGCTGCCCGAGCAGCTCTATGAGCGCACCGTCGAAGTCGACGAACGCATCTGCGCGGACGGCAGCGTCCTGCGCGCACCGGACCTGGACACCCTGGCCGCGGCCCTGCGCGCGGCTCATGCCGACGGCATTCGTGCGCTCGCCGTGGTATGCCTGCACAGCTACCGCAACCCGGCGCACGAACGTGCGATCGGCGCGCTCGCCGAGCAATTGGGCTTCACCCAGATCTCGCTGTCGAGCGATGTCAGCCCGCTGCCGAAGCTGATTCCGCGCGGCGATACCGCGGTCGTCGACGCCTACCTGTCGCCGGTGCTGCGCCGCTACGTCGCGCAGGTGGCCGACCAGCTGCGCGGGGTGCGGCTGATGTTCATGCAGTCCAACGGCGGCCTGGCCGCCGCCCACCACTTCCGCGGCAAGGATGCGATCCTGTCCGGCCCGGCCGGCGGAATCGTCGGCATGGTGCGGATGTCGGCGCTGGCCGGTTTCGACTCGGTGATCGGATTCGACATGGGCGGAACCTCTACCGACGTCTCGCATTACACCGCCGCCGAAGGATACGAGCGGGTGTTGACCACCGAGGTGGCCGGGGTGCGGCTGCGGGCCCCGATGCTGCACATCCACACCGTCGCCGCCGGCGGCGGATCGATCCTGCACTTCGACGGCAGCCGGTACCGGGTCGGACCGGATTCGGCGGGCGCCGATCCGGGACCGGCCTGCTACCGGCGCGGCGGACCGCTGACCGTCACCGACGCCAACGTGATGCTCGGACGCATCCAGCCGGGGCATTTTCCGGCGGTGTTCGGGCCGGCCGGCGACCAGCCGCTGGATACCGTGGCGGTACGGCGGGGCTTCGCCGCGCTGGCCGATGAGATCGGCGGCGATGGCCGCAGCCCCGAACAAGTCGCCGAAGGATTCCTGCGGATCGCGGTGGCGAACATGGCCAACGCGGTGAAGAAGATCTCGGTGGCCAAGGGCCACGACATCACCCGGTATGCGCTCACCACCTTCGGCGGCGCCGGTGGACAACACGCCTGCGCGGTGGCCGACGAACTCGGCATCCGTACCGTGCTGGTGCCGCCGATGGCCGGTGTGTTGTCCGCCCTGGGCATCGGGTTGGCCGACACCACCGTGATCCGGGAGCGCGCGATAGAGACCCCGCTGGACGGCGCCGTCCTGGACGACGTCGCCGACGAGTTGGAACGGCAGGCGCGCGCCGAACTGGCCGACCAGGACGTTCCGGCGAACCGGATACAGGTGATCCGCCGGGCACATCTGCGCTACCAGGGCACCGACACCTCGATCCCGGTCGAACTCGGCGCCGTCGCGCAGATGACGGCAGCGTTCGAAAGCGCCCACCGCGGCATGTACTCCTTCCTGATGGATCGCCCGCTTATCGCCGCGGCAGTCGAGGTGGAGGCCACCGGCCTGACCGAACAACCCGAGCTGACCACCCGAGCGGGCGTCGACAGCGACTGTGCGCCACCGGAAGTCGTCCGGCTCTATACCGGCGGCCGCTGGCGAGACGCACCGCTGCACCGGCGCGAGGCGATCACCCCGGCCGAGGTCCTGACCGGTCCGGCCATCATCGCCGAGGACAACGCCACTACCGTCGTCGACGACGGCTGGCAGGCCCAGCTATCCGACGACGGTCAACTGGTGCTGCAACGGCTGACCACGGCCGCACCGGCCGCTGCCGGCATCGCCGCCGATCCGGTGCTGCTGGAGATCTTCAACAATCTGTTCATGGCGATCGCCGAACAGATGGGCACCCGGCTGGAGGCCACTGCTCAATCGGTGAACATCCGTGAGCGGCTGGACTTCTCCTGCGCGCTGTTCGATGCGGACGGCAACCTGGTCGCCAACGCTCCGCACATCCCGGTGCATCTGGGATCGATGGGCGCAACCGTCAAGGAGGTGATCGCCCGGCGAACCGGGCAGATGCGGCCCGGTCAGGTCTACGCGATCAACGACCCCTACCACGGCGGGACCCACCTGCCGGACATCACCGTCGTCACCCCGGTTTTCGACGACGCCGGCCAGCGGGTGCTGTTCTTTGTCGCCTCACGCGGCCACCACGCCGAAATCGGCGGAACTACACCGGGTTCCATGCCGGCCGACAGCCGGACGCTCGACGAGGAAGGAGTCCTGTTCGACAACTTTCTGCTGGTCGAGGACGGGCAGTTCCGCGAAGAGCAGGCCCGAGCGCTGCTCACCGGAGCACGCTTCGCCTCCCGGAGCCCCGACACCAACCTCGCCGACCTGCGCGCCCAGATCGCCGCCAATCAGAAGGGCATCGATGAGATCCGCGCCATGATCGCCCATTTCGGACTCGATGTGGTGCAGGCCTACATGCGCCACGTCCAGGACAATGCCGAGGAGGCGGTGCGCCGGGTCATCGACTGCCTCGACGACGGCCAGTACCGCTACGAGATGGATTCCGGGGCGACGATCGCGGTGCGGGTGACCGTCGACAAGGCCACCCGCAGCGCCACCATCGACTTCGCCGGAACGTCGGCACAACTGGCGACGAACTTCAACGCGCCGTCGTCGGTGGCCACCGCCGCGGTGCTCTATGTGTTCCGCACACTCGTGCTCGATGACATCCCGATCAACGACGGGTGCCTGCGACCGCTGCACATCAAGATCCCGGCGGCAACGATGCTGGCCCCGCGATATCCGGCCGCAGTGGTGGCCGGCAACGTCGAAACCTCCCAAGCGATCACCGGGGCGCTGCTGGCCGCCCTGCGGGTGCAGGCGGAGGGATCCGGAACGATGAACAACGTCACGTTCGGCAATGCCGGCCACCAGTATTACGAGACGCTCGGTTCCGGGTCCGGCGCCGGTAACGGGTTCGACGGCGCTTGCGTCGTGCAGACCCATATGACCAACTCCCGGCTCACCGACCCCGAAGTGCTCGAGATGCGGTTCCCGGTGCTGTTGCGCGAGTATGCGATCCGGCGCGGCAGCGGCGGGGCGGGCCGCTGGCGCGGCGGCGACGGCGGCGTGCGGCGCATCGAGTTCCGCGAGCCGATGACCGTCAGTGTGCTGTCCGGGCATCGGGCCGTCGCCCCGTACGGCATGGCCGGCGGGTCGCCGGGGGCCATCGGGCACAACCGGGTGGAGCGCGCCGACGGCTCCGTGACCGAACTGGCCGGCTGCGATGCAACCGACGTGGCGCCCGGCGACACCCTGGTGATCGAGACTCCGGGCGGCGGCGGATATGGCAAACCTGCCTGAACGGCGTTAATCTCACGCGATGCGCGACCAATGGAGCCGGCGCGGCTTCTTCGGCCTCTGCGGTACGGCCGGCGCCGCCGCGTGGCTGGCCGCTTGTTCCTCGACCCCGCACGACGACGATGCCGGCGCACCGGGGCCCGTCACCATCTCGCACCTCTTCGGCGAAACCACCGTGCCCGAACCACCCAAGCGGGTGCTGTGTGCGGGCTACACCGGCCAGGATGACCTGCTGGCGCTCGGCGTGGTCCCGATCGCGGTCACCGCCTGGTTCGGCGACCAGCCGTTCGCGGTCTGGCCGTGGGCGCAGCAGCGCCTCGGTGATGCCAAACCCGTGGTGTTGAACTTGGACAACGGGATTGACGTCCAGCAGATCGCCGACCTCAAGCCGGATCTGATCGTCGCGACCAACGCCGGCGTGGACGCCGACACCTATCAGCAGCTCTCGCAGATCGCGCCGACCGTGCCGCAGTCAGGCGGCGACGCATTCTTCGAGCCGTGGAAGGCCCAGGCCACCGCCATCGGCACCGCGGTACATCAGGGCGCCCAGATGCGGTCGCTGATCGACGGCGTCGATGCGAAGTTCGCCGAGGCCGCCGCCGCGCACCCCGGCTTCAAGGGCAAGAAGGTCCTGCTGCTGGCCGGCCGCCTGGAGAACGGTGGCGTGGCTGTCACCACCGGGTGGCGTACCGAGTTCCTGTCCCAGCTGGGGTTCACCGTCGCCGATTCGCCGGCGCTCATCGAGCACGACCGGCTCGGTTCCACGCTCGGCGGCGCCGACGTGCTGATCTGGACCACTGAGAGCGACGACGAACGCCGGGCGCTGCTGGCCGATCCGGACATCGCCGCGCGTGAGTCGCGCAGCGTCTTCACCACCACGGAGCAGGCCGGGGCGATCGCCTTCGCCTCCCCGCTGAGCTACCCGGTGGTGGCCCAGCAACTGCCGCCGCTGCTGGCCAAGATCACCGGCTGAGCGGCGACGGCCGAAGACCGCTGCCACCCCCGCCCAACTCTGCACGTTTGGTAAGGCCCCTCTGGCATAGCCCGCAGAACTGTGGCCTGGATCACTTTGCGCGACTACGGTCGGGGACATGAGCGCGACATTGGATTTCCGGGCAACCGACACGATCCTCGACTACGGCGACTGCGCGCTGCTGTTGCAGTTCGACCGGACCGCCGAGGTGCTGGCATGGACCTCGGCCCTGGCCGCGGCGGCACTGCCGGGGGTGCTCGACATCGTGCCGGCGTCGCATACCGTGCTGGTGAAGCTGGCCGCCCCCGACTTCCAGCCCAGCGTCCGGCGCCGGCTGGCCAAGCTGACCGTCGAACCGGCCGAGATCGAGACCACGGCACGCGACGCTGCCGTCGACGTGGTGATCGACGTGGTCTACGACGGCCCTGACCTCGCCGAGGTGGCCGAACGCACCGGCCTGACCGTCGCCCAGGTGATCAACGCGCACACCGCAACACCCTGGCGAGTCGGATTCGGTGGCTCCACACCCGGTTTCGCCTACCTGATCGGCGGCGACCCGCGACTGCAGGTGCCGCGCCGGGCCGAACTGCGGGATGCCGTTCCGGCCGGTTCGGTGGCGCTCGCCGGGCAATTCAGCGGTATTTACCCGCGCCAGTGGCCGGGCGGCTGGCAGTTGATCGGCCGGACCGACGCCGTGTTGTGGGATCTGGAACGGCCCGACCCGGCGCTGCTCACCCCGGGCCTGACCGTGCAATTCCGGGCCGCGTAACGGAGGCTGACATGACCACGTTGGAGGTACTGCACACCGGTCCGCTGGCCCTGGTCGAGGACCTTGGTCGGGCCGGGTTGGGGCATCTGGGCGTCACCCGGTCCGGGGCCGCCGACCGCCGGTCGCATCAGCTGGCCAACCGTTTGGTGGCCAATCCCGACGACCGGGCCACCATCGAGGTGGCGTTCGGCGGATTCTCCGCGCGGGTCTGCGGCGGCGACGTCGACATCGCGGTCACCGGCGCCGAGACCGACCCAGAAGTCAACGGAGTATCGTTCGGCACCAACAGCATTCAGCGCGTCCACGATGGACAGGTGATCTCGCTGGGCACGCCTCGGTCAGGCCTGCGAACCTATCTGGCGGTGCGCGGGGGTATCGAGGTCACACCCGTGCTGGGGTCACGCAGCTACGACGTGATGGCCGCGATCGGCCCGGCGCCGTTACGCGACGGCGACGTGCTGCAGATCGGCGAACGGACCGGCGACTATCCCGAGATCGACCAGGCGCCGGTGGCCACGATCCCCGACGACGTCGTCGAGCTGCGGGTCACGCCCGGACCGCGCGACGATTGGTTCATCGACCCCGACATCATGGTCCGCACCAACTGGCTGGTCACCAACCACAGTGACCGGGTCGGGATGCGACTGGTCGGCATGCCGCTGGAATACCGGTGGCCGAACCGGCTGCTGCCCGCCGAAGGCGCCGACCGCGGTGCCATCCAGGTTCCGCCGAACGGGTTTCCGATCATCCTCGGCCCGGATCACCCGGTCACCGGGGCCTATCCCGTCGTCGGCGTGGTCGTCGAGGACGATCTCGACACGCTGGGCCAGGTCAGGCCCGGACAGACCGTACGGATGCACTGGTCGCGGCCGCGTCAGCACCCGTCCGATCACTCGACCTGGTAGGTCTGCGGGTGCCTGCCCAGGTCCACACCGCCCGCCTGATCCACACCTCCGATCTGGACGACGAGACCCGTCGCGGCGCCCACCAACTGGTCATCGAGGCCTACGGGGACGCGTTCTCCGAGGCCGATTGGCAGCATGCGCTCGGCGGGATGCACGCCCTGATCTGGCACCGCGGTGCCCTGATCGCCCATGGTTCGGTGATCCGCCGCCACCTGCTCTACCGCGGCCGGTCCCTGCGCTGCGGCTACGTCGAAGCCGTCGCCGTCGCCGAGGACCACCGCGGACGAGGGCTGGCCACCGCGGTGCTCGACGCCTGCGAACAGGTGATCCGGGGCGCCTTCGAGCTCGGGGCGCTCAGTTCGGCCGATATCAGCCGCCGGCTCTACACCGCGCGAGGCTGGCTACCGTGGCGCGGGCCGACGGCGGTGTTGTCACCGACCGGGCTGGTTCGCACCCCGGACGAAGACGGCACGGTGTTCGTGATGCCGGTCGACCTGAACTTGGATACCACCGCCGAGCTGGCCTGCGACTGGCGCGACGGCGACGTCTGGTAGTCCCGGGAGTTTCTCTCGGTCGCGGCCCTCACAGCAAATGCGTACCCTTCACGGGAGCCGGCGGGCAGGCACGCGACGTAGTCTGTCCCGCTGGACACCGACACGGGAGACCCCATGCTGTTTGAGTTCTGGCACAACTTCACCCACAACCTCTTCAAACCACTACTGCTCTTCTTCTACATGGGTTTCCTGATCCCCCTGCTGAAGGTCCAGTTCGAGTTCCCCTACGTGCTGTATCAGGGCTTGACGTTGTACCTGCTGCTGGCCATCGGCTGGCGCGGCGGCGAGGAGCTCGCCACCATCGACGCCTCGAGCCTCGCCCAGGTTCTCGGCTTCATCGTGCTGGGGTTCATCACCAACCTGATCATCGGATTCGTCGCCTATGGGTTGCTGACCCGGATGACGAAGATGCGACGAGTCGACCGCGCCACCGTGGCCGGCTATTACGGGTCGGATTCGGCCGGCACGTTCGCCACCTGCCTGGGTGTGCTGGCGGCGTTGGACATCGCGTTCGATGCCTACATGCCGGTGATGCTGGCCGTCATGGAGATCCCAGGGTGCATGGTGGCGCTGGTGCTGGTGGCGCGGTTACGGGAGCGCGGGATGGATCCGCTGGGCAACATGCCCGACGAGCCCGGGTACAACCCCAAGGCCCGCCCCGAATTGGTCACCGCCGCCCAATTGAGCACTCAGCGCCCCAAGACCCGCCATGAGCTGGAGGTCGAAGAGGAGCTGGAGATCGCGCTGGAGAAGCGTGAACATCCCGAACCGGTCGGCGCAGGCCCGGTGGTGGCCACGGCGACAGCTCCGGTCAGCGCACCGCTGCTGCGTGAAGTTCTGCTCAACCCGGGGCTGTATCTGCTCTTCGGTGGCATCATCATCGGCTTCATCGGCCGCCTGCAGGGCGCCTCGGTGATCGAAGACGGCGACCACGTCTTTGTCACGGCGTTCCAGGGCATGCTGTGCCTGTTCCTGCTCGAGATGGGCATGACGGCGTCCCGCAAACTCAAGGACCTGCGGACCGCGGGCCGTGGATTGATCGCCTTCGGCTTACTGGCCCCGAATCTCTTTGCCGTCACCGGAATTTTCATCATCCACACCTACGCCCAACTCACCGGCACTCACTTCGAGACGGGCAGCTACGTACTGTTCGCCGTGCTCTGCGGCGCGGCGTCGTATATCGCTGTTCCCGCGGTGCAACGCATCGCGATCCCCGAGGCCAGTCCGACGGTACCGCTCGCCGCATCGCTGGGTCTGACGTTCTCCTACAACGTGACGATCGGCATTCCGCTGTACCTGCAGATCACTCAGGCGGTCAACGGCTGGCTACCGGTCGGCTGACTGAGCAGGTGAAATCGGCTGCGCGCACACGCAATAGGTGATGTGGGCCACATCGTGAACCGCTGCTGCCCGGGCACCGTGTACCAGTAGAGCTGCCCTCCAAGGCATTTACAGGTTCTACACCGCAACTTGCCAGTTCAGGCCGGTATGTTCACACGGCGGCCCACCCGTGACGAGGCAGCACGGCGCGACGGTGGCTGGAGAGCACGAGGAGACTTCCATGACGCCCACTCATCTCAGTGAATTCGACCCAGAGGACTGCGCGGCCTGGGAGAACGGCAATAAGGCCGTCGCGCGACGCAACCTCATCTGGTCGACGGCAACCATGCACGTCGCCTTCTCCATCTGGTCGCTGTGGTCGGTCGTGGTGCTCTTCATGCCCGAGTCGGTTTACGGCATCAAACCGGGTGACAAGCTGCTGCTCGCGGCGGTCGCCACCCTGGTCGGTGCGTGTGCGCGGATCCCGTACGTGGCGGCCACCGCCAAATTCGGTGGCCGCGACTGGGCGGTGTCCTCGTCACTGATTTTGCTGATCCCCACCGTCGGGACACTGTTGTTGCTGGTCAACCCCGGTCAGCCGCTATGGATGTACCTGGTGTGTGCTGCCTTGACCG
The DNA here is from genome assembly GCF_059813225.1 of Mycobacterium sp. NGS16. NCBI lineage: Bacteria > Bacillati > Actinomycetota > Actinomycetes > Mycobacteriales > Mycobacteriaceae > Mycobacterium > Mycobacterium sp. NGS16. The sequence goes on along the minus strand of NZ_JCALEE010000002.1, from coordinate 794,209 downwards.
GGCTGGGTGGCGGCAACTACGCGGCCTCGCTGGCCAACGTCGACGCGTTCTACCCGCAACGCCTCAAGGGCGTGGCGCTCGGGCTGTGCGGCGGTATCGGCAACCTCGGGGTGGCGGCCATCCAGCTGGTCGGCTTGCTGGTGCTGGCCACCGTCGGCAACACCAAGCCGGAGCTGGTCTGCGGCGTCTACCTGGTGCTGCTCGCCCTGGTCGGTATCGGCGCGGCGCTGCGGATGGACAACCTCGACCACGGCGCGAAAGAGGTGGGCAGCATCCGATCGATCCTGTCGATCTCCGATAGCTGGGTCATCTCACTGCTGTACTGCGCCGCGTTCGGTTCGTTCATCGGCTTCGCGTTCGCCTTCGCCCAGGTGCTGCACGTCACATTTGAGGAAACCGGGCACAGCCCGGCCGAGGCTTCGCTGTACGCCGCACGAATCGCCTTCCTCGGCCCACTGCTGGGCGCCTTGTCGCGCATCTACGGGGGGCGGGTGGCCGACCGGCGCGGAGGCGGGCGGGTCACCTTCGTCGTCTTCGTCGGAATGATTCTGGGAGCCGCGGTACTGGCCCTGACCAGCACCATCGACGACCGCACCCCCGGTACGGTGACCTCCACCAGCGTGGTGCTCTACATCACCGGATTCATCGCGCTATTCATCCTGGCGGGCATGGGCAACGGTTCGGTGTTGAAGATGATCCCGTCGATCTTCGAGGCCCGGAGCCGGTCGCTTGACTGCAGCGAGGCTGAGCGCCGGCACTGGGCGCGTTCGCATTCCGGCGCGTTGATCGGGTTCGCCACCGCCGTCGGCGCGCTCGGTGGCGTCGCCATCAACCTGACCTTGCGGCAGGCGTATGCCAGCACCGGCACCGAGACGCCCGCCTTCTGGATCTTCCTCATGACGTATTGCGCCGCAGCGGCATTGACGTGGGTGATGTACGTGCGCCGGCCACCGCGGATGCCGGCGGGTGCCAGCCCGCGGTCGCCGCGGGACACCGAATCGGTGCCGGTGTGACCGGAATCGCTGCCGGGCAACCGATTGGAAATCGGTCGGTAACACCAACGAAATCGGCTGCCGCTAAACCTTATATATGAGCACCGTTCAGGCGGCCGGTCACCTCATCACGATTGAGGATGGTCGGGTCTTCGTGGACGGATTGGTCAAGCCGGTTCCACCTGCCGCTCTGGCCACGCTGCGCGTGTTGGCGCACCGTCCGGGCAGCGTCGTACCACGGGACACGTTGCTGCGAGCACTGCCGGGACGGGACAACAGCGCACACTCGGTGGACACTGCGGTGCTCCGGCTACGAACGGCATTGGGCGACAGTCAGATCGTCGCCACCGTGGTCAAGCGGGGGTACCGGCTCGCGGTCGACGACCAGTCGGGGGCCGCATGATCCCCATCATGGTGGCGCACGGCACCCGCCGGCCCGAGGGCGTTGTCATGGTCGGTGAACTCGCCGAGCGGGTCGGCGCGCTGCTGCGGCAGCCGGTGCGGGTGGCGTTCGTCGACGTGCTGGGCCCCAACCCCGCAGAGGTTCTTGCCGCCGAAGCCGGAAGCGGGCGCCCGGCAGTCATCGTGCCGGCCTTTCTGGCCCGCGGTTACCACGTCGGCGTCGACGTACCCACGCACGTCCTGGCCAGCGGGCACCCGGATGTCACGATGACGCCGGCCCTGGGACCGGACCGGCGCGTAGCTGCCGTGGTCGCCGCGCGACTGGCCGAATCGGGCTGGCGCACCGGCGACTCGGTGATCCTCGCGGCCGCCGGTTCATCGGACCCGATGGCGCGCGCCGACCTGGACCTGGCCGCGCAGATGCTGTCCGGGTTTCTCGGCACCCCGGTAGAGCTGGCGTTCGCCGCCACCGGCAGGCCCTCGGTACCCGACGCGGTGGCCGCCCTGCGCAGCCGGGGCGCGAACCGGGTGGTGATCGCCTCTTATCTGATGGCCGACGGGCTGTTTCAGCGCCGTCTGCATGACGCCGGTGCGGATCTGGTGACCGCACCACTGGGCACTCACCCTGGCCTCGCCCGGATCGTCGCCGACCGGTTCATCACCGCACTGACGCGGCTGCCGTTGCGGTCAGGGCTTTTTGGCGACCATCAGTAGCAGCGTCGCGCCTCACACCCAACCCGCTGGACCGTGAGGAGAAGTTCACGGGAGGGACACCGGGTGCAGTCTTCCGGTAACGAAAGATTTCTACGGTTTCCACATGCCTCGTTCACACCTCATCACCGATTGGGATCCCGAAGACACCGTGGCCTGGGCGGCCGGTAACAACAAGATCGCCCGGCGCAACCTGATCTGGTCGACCATCGCCGAACACATCGGCTTTTCGATCTGGTCAATCTGGTCGGTGATGGTGCTGTTCATGCCCGAATCGGTGTATGGCTTCAGCAGCGGTGACAAATTCCTCCTCGCGGCCACCGCTACCCTGGCCGGCGGCGGGCTGCGCATCCCGTACTCGATGGCGACCGCGACCTTTGGCGGCCGGAACTGGACGATCTTCTCTGCGCTGGTCCTGTTGATCCCAACGGTGGCGATAATGGGTCTGTTGGCCCACCCGGGTTTACCGCTGTGGCCATATCTGGTGTGCGCGGCGCTGACCGGTCTCGGTGGGGGCAATTTCGCCGCGTCGATGACCAACGTCAACGCTTTCTACCCGAACCGGCTCAAGGGCTGGGCGCTGGCGGTCAACGCCGGCGGAGGCAATCTCGGGGTGCCACTGATTCAGCTGGTCGGGTTGGCGGTGCTGGCAACCGCGGGCAATCGCCAGCCGTACTGGGTGTGCGCGATCTACCTGGTGCTCCTCGCAGTCACCGGGATCGGCGCAGCGCTGTTCATGGACAACCTCGACAATCACAAGGTCGACCTGAGCGCGATGCGCTCGATTCTTCCCGCGGTCGACACCTGGATCATCGCGCTGCTTTACATCGGTACATTCGGGTCGTTCATCGGGTACTCGTTCGCGTTCGGGCAGGTGCTTCAGATCAGTTTCGTGGGCAGTGGTCAAAGCCCCGCACAGGCCTCGTTGCACGCTGCTGAAATCGCCTTTCTAGGGCCACTATTGGGGTCGGTGGCGCGTATCGCCGGCGGCCGGATCGCCGACCGCATCGGCGGTGGCCGGGTCACCCTGGCCGCTTTTGGCGGGATGTTCGCAGCCGCGGGGCTGCTCGTCGCTGTCAGCGTCTTCGACGATCATCGCAGCGGCCCCACGACCAGCGCCACCATGGTGGGCTATGCCATCGGCTTCGTCGCATTGTTCATCGTCTCGGGGATCGGCAACGGTTCGGTGTACAAGATGATCCCGTCGGTGTTCGAGGCCCGTAGCCACAACCTCGGCCTCAGCGAGAGCGACCGCCGGCAGTGGTCACGGGCCATGTCGGGGGCGCTGATCGGTTTCGCCGGTGCCATCGGCGCTTTCGGCGGGGTGGGGATCAATCTGGCGCTGCGCCAGTCATATCTGTCCAGCGGCTCGGCGACGGCGGCATTCTGGATCTTCTTGGCGGGCTACGTCGGCGCTGCAGGGGTAACCTGGCTGAGGTATGTGCGCAGCCCGCTGCTGACCGCACAACCGGCCCAGGCCGCCTTGGCTCCGGCATAAGGCAGCCACCACCGCAACGGGGATGCTCATGAGCCGGCCAGACCACGCACCGCTGAGCGGCTATCGGGTTGCGGTGACGTCGGCGCGCCGCGCTGACGAACTCTGCACCCTGCTGCGACGTCATGGCGCCACCGTCTGTGCCGCACCGGCGATCGCGATGATCGACTTGACCGACGACATCCAACTGCAGCGCTGCACTGAGGAATTGATCGCCTACCCGCCCGACATCCTGATTGCGACGACGGCCATCGGCTTCCGCGGCTGGATCGCGGCCGCCGAGGGGTGGGGGCTCGCCGACGAGCTGATCGCGGCGTTGCGAGCCGCTCGCATCGTGGCCCGCGGGCCGAAAGCGGTCGGCGCATTGCGCGCAGCCGGGCTGCCCGAGGAGTGGTCGCCGGAATCCGAATCGTCGGCCGCGGTGCTCGACTATCTGGTGCAATCCGGTGTCACCGGCTGCCGGATAGCGGTCCAGTTGCACGGCACCACCAGCGGCTGGGACCCGGTTCCTGAGCTGCTCGACCAACTCCGTTGTGCGGGTGCCGATGTGCTGCCCATCCGGGTCTACCGGTGGCGCGCGGCCCGCCCGGGCGGCGAGTTCGACCAGCTGACCACCGAGATCGCTCAAGGACAATTCGATGCGGTCAGCTTCACCTCGGCCGCCGCCGTATTGGCGACGCTGACCCGCGCCACCGAACTCGGCCTCTCCGACGCGCTGCTCGCGGCATTGCGGTCGGACGTGCACGCGATGTGCGTTGGCCCGGTGACCGCCCGGCCGCTGACACTACTGGGAGTGCCCACCTCCTCGCCACGGCGAATGCGGCTGGGGGCGTTGGCTCGCCATATCGTGGACCAGCTGCCCCAGTTGCGCACCCACACCGTGTACGCCGCCGGCCACCGGATCGAGATCCGCAGCAGTTGCGTGGTTGTCGACGGGGTGGCCAAGTCGGTCTCACCCGCCGCGATGGCAACCCTGCGGGTGCTGGCAGAGCATCCCGGCCGAGTCGTGTCACGCGATGACCTGCTGGAGGCACTGCCGGGCAACGGGAGTAACACTCATGCGGTGGAAACCGCGGTGCTGCGCCTGCGATCCGCCTTGGGCGACAAGAACATTGTCGCCACCGTGGTGAAGCGTGGTTACCGGCTGGCAGTCGACCAGCCCGGCAACCCGGCCTAGGCCCGGTTGGCCTAGGCGACGGCCCGAACGGCGCTGACTCGGCCGATCTGCACGTAGCCGTCCACGATCCGGGTCGGGTACACCCGCACCGAGACGCGGGGGTCGTCCAGGCAGCTGCCGTCGTCGAAGGCGAACGCCTGCTTCTTCAGCGGCGAGATGACCGACATCCGGCCACCACGGTCGCCGACGATCCCCCGCGACAGCACCGCAGCGTGGAAGAACGGGTCGACATTGCACACCGCGTGCACCGAGCCGTCGTCGAGCCGGAAGAGCGCGGCCTGCTTGCCGTTGTCGAGCAGCACACCGACACCGAGGCCCGGGATCAGCTGGTCGTACCGGCAGGCGGTGGTCCATGCCTCAATGTTGTTGGCGGTGATCATGATTCCTCCTCAACACGCAGTACCGGGATGGGCAACGGGATCTTTCGGCCGTCGCGTTCGGTGAATGCGACGGTGGGGTCTTCGGCGTCGGGGGCGTTGACGAACGACACGAAGCGCGCCAGCTTCTCCGGATCGTCCAGCACGCCTTTCCATTCGTCGGTGTAGTTGTCCACGTGGCGAGCCATCGCGGCTTCGAACTCCGCGGCCAGCCCGAGGGAGTCCTCGCACACCACCTCGCGGACATGGTCGAGTCCGCCTTCAAGGGACTCGATCCACGGTGCCGTGCGCTGCAGCCGATCGGCAGTGCGGATGTAGAACATCAGGAACCGGTCGATGTAGCGGAACACGGTCTCGGTGTCGAGGTCACTGGCCAGCAGCTGAGCATGCTTGGGGCTCATGCCGCCGTTGCCTCCGACATAGAGATTCCAGCCGATCTCGGTGGCGATCACGCCGACGTCCTTGGCGCGCGCTTCGGCACACTCCCGGGCACAGCCCGACACGCCCATCTTGATCTTGTGCGGGGCGCGCAGGCCCCGGTAGCGCAGCTCCAGGTCGACGGCCATCTTCACCGAGTCCTGCTGTCCATAGCGGCACCAGTCACTGCCGACGCAGCTCTTCACGGTGCGCAGCGACTTGCCGTATGCCTGACCGGATTCCATGCCGGCATCGACCAACTTGCGCCAGATGTCGGGCAGCTGATCGACCCGAGCGCCGAACATGTCGATGCGCTGGCCACCGGTGATCTTGGTGTATAGCCCGAACTCCTGGGCGATCTGGCCGATCAGGATCAGGTGTTCGGGCTTGATCTCACCGCCGGGGACCCGCGGCACCACCGAGTAGCTGCCGTTGCGCTGAATGTTGGCCAGGAAGTGGTCATTGGAGTCCTGCAGCGCGGCCTGCTCGCCGTCCAAGATGTGCTCGGATCCCGTCGACGCCAGGATCGAGGCGACGGTGGGTTTGCAGATGTCGCAGCCGTGCCCGGTGCCGAACCGCTCCAGCAGCGCAGAGAACGTGCGGATCCCGGTGACCTGGATGATCTCGAACAGTTCGGCACGCGACTGCGCGAAGTGCTCGCACAGCGCCTTGGACTGCTCCACGCCTTCGGCGACCAGCAACTCTTTGAGCAACGGGATGCAGGAGCCGCACGACGTCCCGGCCTTGGTGCAGTCCTTCAGGGCCTGCACGTCGTGGCAGCCGTCGGCGATGGCATCGCAGAGCTGCGCCTTGGTGACGTTGTTGCAGGAGCAGATCTGCGCCGCCCCGGGCAGCGCGCTGATCCCCAACGCGGTCTTGCCGCCACCAGAGCCGGCCGGGGCGATCAGGTCCAGCGGATCGCCGGGCAGCTCGGCACCGACCATCGGGCGCAACACGCCGTAGGAGGACGCGTCGCCGACGAGGATCCCGCCGAGCAGGGTCTTGGCGTCATCGGAGAGCACCAGCTTGGCGTAGGTCCGCTTCACCGGGTCATTGACCACCACCGACAGCGAGTTCTCGCTGGCCCCCATCGCATCGCCGAAGCTGGCCACGTCGACGCCGAGCAGCTTGAGTTTGGTCGACATGTCGGCCTCACCGAACTCGGCGGCTCCCTCCAGCAGCCGGTCGGCGACCACCTCGGCGCTGGTGTAGCCGGGCCCGACCAGGCCGTAGCAGACACCTTCGATGGCGGCCACCTCGCCGATCGCATACACGTGGGGATCGCTGGTGCGGCATGACAGATCGGTCAGGACACCACCGCGTTCGGCGATCGCCAGGCCGGCCTCGCGAGCCAGCTCGTCACGTGGACGCACCCCGGCGGCGAAGATCACCAGCCCGGTCTCGATCGCGGTTCCGTCGGAGAGCCGCACCCGCAGGGTGGGCGAGCCGTATTGGTGGGTGAGCTGCTCGATCGACTCGGTGCCCACGCCCACGTGTACCGCGATACCCAGGTCGGAAATCATCCGGCCCAGCAGCACGCCGCCGGCATCGTCAAGCTGTTGCGGCATCAACCGCGGCGCCATCTCGACGATGTGGGGCTGAATCCCGGACCCGCGCAGCGCATTCGCGGCTTCCAGGCCGAGCAGCCCGCCGCCGATCACCACTCCGGTACGGACATGTCCGGCTTCCAACATGCACTCGATGTCGGCCCGGATGCCGTCCAGATCGTCCAGTGTGCGGTAGACATGGCACCCCGGCAGGTCATGGCCCGGAACCGGGGGGACGAACGCCCGAGACCCAGTGGCCAGCACCAGCCTGTCGTAGCCGTAGCGCTGCCCATCCGCCGCAGTCACCGACTTGCCGGCCAAGTCGAGGCCGGTGACCCGGGTACGCAGCATCAGTCGTACATGGTCGTCGTCGGCGTAGTCGTTGCCCGGAAGCGCCAGCCGGGAACGGTCCCACCCGTCGGTGTAGGAGGTCAGCCCGACTCGGTCGTAGGCGGGGTCGGACTCCTCGGCGAGCACCGTGATTCGCCAGCGTCCGCTGTCGGACCTGCTACGCAGCGCCTCCACGAAGCGGTGGCCCACCATGCCGTGGCCGACTACGACCAGTTCCCGGACGCGGTCGCCGGCGCGGGGGGTCTCAATCGGGGCCATGCGAATGACGGTAGAAACGCGATATTGCAGGAATATCGCCATGCGTTACAAGCATGTGACAGTGTGCTCACGCGCCTGTGAGGCCGTTCACCAGCAGGTCAGGGCTGTGTGGTTGTTCACCATCGGCGAACGCGGAACTTTAGCGGGGTCGACTCAAGTTCTACCCAGTGACGGGCCGGCGCCCGACCGGCACGCAGCAATCAACTCGAGGAGACATCGATGAGCACCCTGACCCTGTGGCAACACCCGTTCGACACCGACCGGTGGGTACGCGACTTCTTCGGCCCCGCCACCGCGAGCGCCTGGCGGACCCCGGCGAGCGGCTTCTTCCCCGCCGCCGAGATCACCAAGGACGGCGATGACGCGGTGGTCCGCCTGGAGCTCCCCGGCATCGACGTGGACAAGGACGTGACCGTCGAACTCGACGGCGGGCGCCTGGTAGTCCATGGCGAACGTCGCGACGAGTACGCCGGCACCGATCCGGCCGACGCCAAGCGCACGCTGCGCGAGGTGCGGTACGGCTCCTTCCGCCGCTCGTTCGCGGTCCCGGCACACATCACCGGTGACGCCATCACGGCGTCCTATGACGCCGGCGTGCTGACCGTCCGGGTGGCAGGCGTCTACGCCGGCACCGAGCCGCGACGGATCGCCATCACGAAGTAAGCCGAACCGGCGTAGCGGCCCCGAAAGGCCCGGAAAACCCCCGCACACAGTGTGTGTGGGGGTTTTCCATGCGCCGAACACGCCACCGACGCAACGTGATCTGTCTCACGTTCCGTTCTGGATGTGACTAGCATCGGGTGAACGTACTGTGATCCATAACACCCGAGGAGGCACCGGTGTCTAGCACTACCGAACTCGCCGAACTGCACACTTTGATTGGCGACCTGCGGCGCTGCGTGCTGGGGCTCAAGACCCGGTTCGGCGACATTCCCGGAATGCGCCGCATCGAAATGGACGCTGAGCGCATCCTCACCGACATCGAGCTCCTCGAGTCCGACGCCGGGGAACTCGACCTACAGCGCTGGGCCGCCGAACGCGCCCAGGACAAGATCACCATCCCCGACACCGATTACGACAACGAATTCTGGCGTGACGTCGACGACGAAGGCGTCGGCGGCCAGGGCAGGTACTGACACCGACCGGGTGCTGCTTGCACAAGGGCGCCCTCCGACGAACTCCAGCCGAAGGGAACCCCCGTAGATGAGCGCACCCGCCGTGAACCGTCCTGGCACCGGTGTCTTCTCGGCGACTCGCGCCCGCATCGCCAATCGAACGCTGCGTACCGACCGCTGGTGGCTGTCGCCGCTGCGGGTCAACCTCGGCCTGAACCTGTTCATCGTCTACGCGACCGTCCGGTCCTTCTGGGGCAGCGCCTACTGGGTTGACCAGTACCACTACCTGACGCCGTTCTACTCGCCGTGCATCAGCGCGTCCTGCGTGCCCGGCTCCAGTCACCTCGGCGTCTGGCTACCGGAGTTCCCCCGCTGGATTCCGTTGGGCGCATTGGTATTGCCGTTCCTGCTGTGCTTCCGGCTCACCTGCTACTACTACCGCAAGGCCTACTACCGGGCCTACTGGCAATCACCGACGGCGTGCGCGGTGCCCGAACCCCGCGCCCACTACACCGGTGAGACCCGGTTCCCGCTGATCATGCAGAACAGCCACCGCTATTTCTTCTACGCCGCCTTCGCCCTGGCCGCACTGAACACCTACGACGCCATCGTGGCGCTGCACTCCGACACCGGCCCGGGCGGCTTCGGGTTCGGGCTGGGCAACATCATCTTGTTGTTCAACGTGGCGATGCTGTGGGCCTACACCGGTGGCTGCCACTCCTGCCGGCACGTGTTCGGCGGACGCCTCAACCACTTCTCCAAGCACCCGGTCCGCTACTGGTTCTGGACGAAGATCAGCTGGTTCAACGGCCGGCACATGCAGTTCGCCTGGATCACCCTGGGCACGCTGGCCTTCACCGATCTCTATATCGCCCTGGTAGCGAGCGGGGTCATCACCGATTTCAGGTTCATCGGCTGAATCACAACGCCGACAGCCGCATTCACACGAAGGGTAAGCGAGAATTCATGGTTGAAGTCGAACGGCACTCCTACGACGTGGTCGTGATCGGTGCCGGCGGCGCGGGCCTGCGCGCGGTGATCGAAGCCCGTGAGCAGGGCCTGAGCGTAGCGGTGGTGTGCAAGTCGTTGTTCGGCAAGGCGCACACCGTGATGGCCGAAGGCGGCTGCGCTGCATCGATGGGCAACGCCAACGCAAAAGACAACTGGCAGGTGCACTTCCGCGACACCATGCGCGGCGGAAAGTTCCTCAACAACTGGCGGATGGCGGAGCTGCACGCCCGGGAGGCGCCCGAGCGGGTCTGGGAGCTGGAGACCTACGGCGCACTGTTCGACCGCACCAAAGACGGAAAGATCAGCCAGCGCAACTTCGGTGGCCACACCTACCCGCGGCTGGCGCACGTCGGTGACCGCACCGGCCTGGAGCTGATCCGCACCATGCAGCAGAAGGTGGTCTCGCTGCAGCAGGACGACCATGCGGAGTTCGGCGACTACGAGGCCAAGATCAAGATCTTCCACGAGTGCACCATCACCGAGTTGCTCAAAGACGGTGCCACCGGCGCTATCTCGGGCGCATTCGGCTACTGGCGTGAAAGCGGCAAGTTCATCATGTTCGAGGCGCCGGCGGTGGTGCTGGCCACCGGAGGCATCGGCAAGTCGTTCAAGGTGACCTCGAACTCCTGGGAGTACACCGGTGACGGGCACGCGTTGGCGCTGCGTGCCGGCGCGACGCTGATCAACATGGAGTTCGTCCAGTTCCACCCGACCGGGATGGTGTGGCCGCCCAGTGTGAAGGGAATTCTGGTCACCGAGGGCGTGCGCGGCGACGGCGGGGTGCTCAAGAACGCCGACGGAACCCGGTTCATGTTCAACTACATCCCGCCGGTGTTCAAAGGGCAGTACGCCGAGACCGAGCAAGAGGCCGACCAGTGGCTCAAAGACAACGACTCGGCTCGGCGCACACCTGACCTGCTGCCCCGCGACGAGGTGGCCCGCGCCATCAACTCCGAAGTCAAGGCCGGGCGTGGTTCGCCGCACGGCGGCGTGTTCCTGGACATCGCATCGCGACTGACGCCGGCGGAGATCAAGCGCCGGCTGCCCTCGATGTACCACCAGTTCATGCAGCTCGCCGAGGTCGACATCACCAAGGACGCCATGGAGGTCGGCCCCACCTGCCACTACGTGATGGGTGGCATCGAAGTCGACCCGGACACCGGCGCTTCGGTGGTCCCCGGGCTGTTCGCCGCCGGCGAGTGCTCCGGCGGGATGCACGGCTCCAACCGGCTGGGCGGCAACTCGTTGTCCGACCTGTTGGTCTTCGGCCGCCGCGCCGGCCTGGGCGCCGCGCAATACGTGCAGGGGCTGGACCGTCGGCCCACGGTGACACCGGCGGCCCTGGAGGCTGCGGCCGAGCTGGCACTGGCGCCGTTGGAGCGCGGGGGTGCCGGGGAGAACCCCTACACCCTGCACGCCGAGCTGCAACAGTCGATGAACGATCTGGTCGGCATCATCCGCAACGCCGGCGAGCTGGAGCAGGCCTTGTCGCGACTCGAGGAACTCAAGGCCCGGTTCGCCACCGTCGCCGTCGCCGGGGGCCGGCAATACAACCCGGGCTGGCACCTGGCCGTGGACCTGCGCAACATGCTGCTGGTCAGCGAGTGTGTGGCCAAGGCCGCGCTGCAACGCACCGAGAGCCGCGGCGGGCACACCCGTGACGACCACCCGGGCATGGACTCCAACTGGCGCAAGACCCTGCTGGTCTGCCGGGTCGCCGACGACAGTGCGGTCCCCGATATCACCATCACTCCCGAGACCCAGCCCGAGATGCGGGCGGACCTGTTGGAGCTGTTCGAGATCTCCGAGCTGGAGAAGTACTACACCGACGATGAGCTGGCGCAACACCCCGGACGGAGAGCGTAATGACATACAACGCCCAGCTGCGGGTCTGGCGTGGTGACCTCGACGGCGGCGAGCTACAGAACTTCGAGGTCGAGGTCAACGAGGGCGAGGTAGTGCTCGACGTCATCCACCGGTTGCAGGCGACCCAGACCCCGGACCTGGCAGTGCGCTGGAACTGCAAGGCCGGCAAATGCGGTTCGTGCTCGGCCGAGATCAACGGATTCCCCCGCCTGATGTGCATGACGCGGATGTCGATGTTCGACCCGGACCAGACCGTCACCGTGACACCGGTACGAACCTTTCCGGTGGTTCGCGACCTGGTCACCGATGTGTCGTTCAACTACGAGAAAGCTCGCGAGCTGCCGGCATTCAAGCCGCCGGAAGGCCTCAAGCCCGGCGAGTACCGGATGCAGCAGAAGGACGTGGAGCGCTCCCAGGAGTTCCGCAAGTGCATCGAATGCTTCCTGTGCCAGAACGTCTGCCATGTCATCCGCGATCACGAGGAGAACAAGCCCCGGTTCGCCGGGCCGCGGATGTTCATCCGGCTGGCGGAGCTGGACATGCACCCGCTGGACAGCGCCGACCGCCGCGACTTCGCCCAGGACGACGCCGGCCTCGGGTTGTGCAACATCACCAAGTGCTGCACCGAGGTGTGTCCGGAAAACATCACGATCACCGACAACGCCATCATCCCGATGAAGGAGCGGGTGGTCGGGAACCGCTATGACCCGGTCGTCTGGCTCGGGCGAAAGATCTTCCGCCGCAAGTCCGACTGACCCGTGAAAACGACCACGCTGGGACGAAGCGGGCTCGAAGTTTCGCGCCTGGCGCTGGGCACCTGGGAGTTCAGCGGGGCGTGGGGCAACGTCGACGAAGACAACGCGATCGCAATCGTGCGCCGGGCCCGCGAGCTGGGATTCAACTTCTTCGACACCGCCCACGAGTACGGATTCGGAACGGCCGAGCGCATTCTCGGCACCGCACTACGTCACGACCTCGACCACGCCCGCGACGAGGTGGTGATCGCCACCAAGGGTGGCTTACGCGAGACCGACGAGGGCCCGGTTCGCGATGCCCGGCCCGAATGGCTTCGCCACGATGTCGACACCAGTCTGTCCGCGCTGGGCATCGATCACATCGACCTCTACCAGGTGCACTGGCCCGACCCGGCCGTGCCGGCTGCCGAAACCGCCGGGGCGCTGGCCGAGTTGGTGGCGTCCGGCAAGATCCGCCACGTCGGGGTCTCCAACTACGACGCCGAACAGATCGCGGAGTTCTCGGCCACGCTGCCGGTGGAAACGGTCCAGCCCCCGTTCAATATGCTGCGCCGCGAGCTGCAGGACACCCTGTTTCCGTACTGCCGGGACAACAATATCGGCGTACTGGTCTACGGGGCGCTGGCACACGGCCTGCTGACCGGAACCATCAGCTCCGAAACCAGGCTCGCCGATGACGACTGGCGTGCGCTGAGCGGACTATTCAGCGGGGAGGGCTTCGCCCGCAACCTGAAAGTCGTTGCGGCGCTGCGGTCTATGGCCGGGGACCTAGGAGTCACTTTGAGCCAATTGGCTCTGGCCTGGACCTTGGCGCAGCCCGGCGTGCATGTGGCGATCGTCGGCGCCCAGCAAGCCGACTACCTGCAGGACAGCGCCGCCGCGGTCCACCTGGACCTGAGCCCCGATGACCTCGCGGCGATCGCCGAGATCCTGGCACCGTCAGCCCCCCTGCGCGGCCCCTACCCGGAGATGTGGAAGGAGTTCCGGGCCCCCTCCTAGGTGCCCACGAACGTCATCGGGTGGTGATGAATCCGGGTTCCGTTGTGTAGCCCGTTGAGCACTTCCATGTCGTCGTCGCTCAGTTCGAAGTCGAAGACGTCGAAGTTCTCGGCGATTCGGTGCGGCCGCGACGAGCGCGGCGTGACCACGTTGCCCAGCTGCAGACTCCACCGGATCAGCACCTGCGCCGGTGAGCGGTCATGCTTGGCCCCGATCGCCTTCACCGCCGGGTTGTCGATCACCCGCACGATGATGTGCCGCTCGCCGAAGCCCAGCGGGCTGTGCGCCTCGGTGACGATCCGGTGCTCGGCGTGGAACCGGCGCAGCTCCTCCTGATTGAACAGCGGATGCAGTTCGACTTGATTGACCGCGGGGGCCACCGACGTTGCGTCGATGAGCTCGGTGAGGAGCTCCTCGGTGAAATTGCAGACGCCGATCGAGGAGACCAGGCCCTCTTCGCGGGCGTGGATCATGGCCTGCCAGCTGTCGAGGTACTTGCCGACTTCCGGAGCGGGCCAGTGGATCAGGTACATGTCCAGGTAGTCCAGACCGAGCCGGTCGATGCTCTCTTTGCAGGCGTCGAGGGCGCTGGCGTAACCCTGCCGCGACGTCCCCAGCTTGGTGGTGACGAACAACTCCGACCGCGGCACCCCGGACTTCTCAATGGCGCGGCCCACCACGGCCTCGTTGCCGTAGGAGGCGGCGGTATCGATCAGCCGGCAGCCGTTCTCCAAGGCGGTCAGGATCGAGGCCTCGGTCTGCTCATCGGAGAGCTTGGCAACCCCCAGGCCGAGGACGGGCATCGCCGCCCGGTCGTTGAGGGTGATCTGGGGAATCGGGTTCGCAGCGACCCGGGTGCGGTTCTCAACTGCGTATGCAATCGTCATCTTTTCGACCTACACATTCTGTTACTTTGCCATCGCTAGTTACGTATCGTTCGATCTGGAATGCCGCTGGTCGCGGCCGAAACAAGGCGCGGACAGTCAGGATTTGGATAACCCGAGAGCTACCGGAGCCTCGTTGTTACGACGCTCCACCTCCTGGGTTTTGACAGCAGATGATGCGCTTATCCAGCGACTACCGCGCCAATGCGGTTCGGGACCCAGTGCGCATCGCACGGTCCGTTATACAGACGTGATCTGAGCGAGGTCAAGCTGTGATAGGTGATAAATGGCCGATTATCGTGAATCGCGTCACAAATAGAGCAGCGCTGCCGCTATTGCGGAATCGGCGTCAGACCGCCTTCGCGCTGCAGCGTCGCGATGAATTCGTCGGCGATGCCGGCGGCTGCGGCGATGATCACTTCCCCGCTGTCGATCGCCGGTCCCGGCAGCACCACCCGCGCACCGGCCTCGGCCGCGATCAGCGACCCGGCCGCGTAATCCCACGGCTTGATGCCGTGCTCGTAGTAGACGTCAAGTCGCCCGGCGGCCACCATGCACAGGTCCAACGCCGCCGACCCGATCCGGCGCACGTCGCGCACCGCCGGCAGCAGTCGTGCGAGCAACTCCGCCTGCGCCGCCCGCCGCCGCGGTGAATAGCCGAACCCGGTACCGAGCAGGGCCACGGACAACTCGGAGACGTCGGCGCAGCGCAGCGCAGCGGTGCCGGCCCGGTCTGTGACCTGGGCTCCCAGCCCCCGCCCCGCCGAGTAGATCCGGTCACCGACCACGTCCGCGACCGCGCCGGCCACTGAGGCCCCATCCATCTGGGCCGCTACCGACACGGCGTAGGCCGGCACGTCGTACATGAAGTTGACGGTGCCGTCAATCGGGTCGACCACCCAGGTGACGGCCCCGGGTGCCCGGCCGGAGACGTCGCCGGAGCCGCCGCCTTCCTCGCCCAGCACCGCATCACCGGGCCGCAGCTGAGTCAGCCGATCCCGGATGAAGCGCTCGGTCTCGGTGTCGACCACCGTGACCGGATCCGTCGGGCTGCTTTTCGTCTGGACCAGATCCCGAGTTGAGCCGGCCTGTGCACCGAAGACCTCGGCGCGGCGGCGCCGCACGAACTCGGCCGCCTCCGCCACCAGCGTCTCGGCCGTGGACCGTAGCTGCCCGGGATCACTCGATGTCGCCATCAGCCCATAGCAACACATCGGCGGGGGCTGTTGCATCCTCTGTGAAACCGCCGGCATCTGTCGCCGGGTCGGTATAGAATCGAACGTATGTTCGGTTCGTCAGAGTCTCGGCTGCCTACGCCGGGGTCGGTGGCGGAGTTCAACGCGTGGTTTGTGCAGCGTCACCCGCCCACGACGCCGGAGTCGGCGGCATTGGTGGATCGCATTGCTGCCTCGGCGCGGGCGGAGAATCGGGCCGCGGCGGCACACCTGGTGGCGATCGGGGAGTTGTTCGCGCTGCGGTTGAGCCAGTGCAGCGAGACTGAGGACTGGGCGATCGACACCACCGCAGCGGTGTGCGCCGAGGTCGCGGCCGCGCTGCGGATCAGCCAGACCTTGGCCGGCAGCCGCCTGCGCTATGCCCGGGCGATGCGGGAGCAGCTGCCCAAGGTCGCCGAGATATTCAAGGCCGGCGATATCGATTTTCGGCTGTTTCGCACGATCGTGTACCGCACCGAGCTGATCACCGACCGCGAGGTGCTGGCGGCCGTGGATGCCGAGTTGGCGCTCACGGTGCCACGCTGGCCGTCGCTGACCGCGGCCCGGCTGGCCGGCAAGCTCGACAAGATCGTGGCCAAGGCCGATGCCGATGCGGTGCGCCGCCGCCGGGAGCGGGCGGAGCAGCGTGAGATCGCGTTCAGCGATCAAGAGGGCGGGGTCTCGGAGATCTACGGCAGTCTGTTCACCACCGATGCCCGTGCTGTGGGCAAAGCGTTGGATGCGTTGGCGGCCACGGTGTGCGAGCACGATCCGCGCAGTCCTGCAGAGCGTCGCGCTGATGCAATGGGGGCGCTGGCCGCACGATCGGATCGGCTGGGGTGCCGCTGCGGGCGCCCCGATTGTGCTGCGGGTTCGCGTCCGGGGGCTTCGCCGGCGGTCATTCATGTGATCGCCGAGCAGGCCACGATCGAGGGCACCAGTGGCGAGCCGGGATGGCTGGTGGAAGCCGACGGGCTGGTCCCGGCGGAGATGATCGCCGAACTCGCCGCCTCGGCGCGGCTGGTGGCGTTGGTCCATCCCGGTGATGCCCCACCGGAGGCGGGATATGTGCCCTCGGCGGCGTTGGCGGCCTTTGTGCGGTGTCGGGATCTGACCTGTCGCTGGCCCGGCTGTGACCGTCCCGCCCTGGACTGCGACATCGATCACACCATTCCGTATGCCGACGGCGGCCCCACCCATGCCTCGAACCTGAAGTGTTTTTGCCGCACTCATCATCTGGTGAAGACGTTCTGGGGCTGGCGCGATGTCCAGCTGCCCGATGGCACCCTGATCGTGGCTTCACCGGCGGGGCACACCTATGTCACCACCCCGGGCAGCGCCCTGCTGTTTCCCCGCTTGTGTGTGCCCACCGGTGACCTGGCGCCATCGCAGCGGCAACCGGCGGCCGCGTGCGAGCAGCGCACCGCGATGATGCCGCGGCGCCGGCGCACCCGGGCCCAGAACCGCGCCGCACGCATCAACACCGAACGCAATCAGAACCGCAACGCCCGCGAAGCCCGCCGCGCCGCCCGCGCCGCGGCCCTCTGCCCCAAAGCGACACCCGGCACCGCCGACGACGACCCGCCACCCTTCTAAGGGAAGCTAGCCCCCGAGCCGGCGAAAACCGCTGCGGTGAAACACGATCGGCGTGATCTCGGGGTCCACCGTCAACTCGCAGACCCGCAGCACCACGATGGTGTGGTCGCCGGCGGGAACCAGTTGGTCGATCACGCTGCCCAACCACACCCCGGTGCCCTTGATGAACACGGCTCCGTCACTGGTGACCGTCTCCAGTCCGGCGAACCGGTCGCCGGTCTTGGCAGCCAGGGTGCGCGCCGCCACGTCGTGGGCCTCGCCGAGCACGCTGATGCCCAAGCGGGGCGCGTCTTTGAGCTTCGGCCACGTCGTCGAGGTGTTCTGTACGCAGAACGCCACCAAGGGCGGTTCCAGCGAGACCGGCACGAAGGTACTGGCGGCCAGGCCCACCCGGACACCGTCGATTTCGGCGGCGACAGCCACCACCCCGGACGGGAAATGTCCGAAGGCCTCCCGTAGCGCTGACGGGGTCAGATTGCTTGCGGAACTCACGTGCGCATTCACCGGGGACTCGTTCAGCTTGTCGGGTCTGGTCGGTGAAGAACCCTACCCGCCGCGCCGTGGCCTCGGCTGATCGGCCGGATCCCATCGCCGACCTCGGTGAGACCAACTGGTTGGTTAGTTAGCTATCAGGATGTAGCTCACACTGGCTTGCACTGTGGCCGCCGGGGGGTATATTTCAGTGCAGTTACTGGTGGGTAACTTAAGCCTGAGTACCCAACCACAGGTGGCATTCCATGAGGAGGAAGTAGTGAGCCACTACAAGAGCAATGTCCGTGACCAGGTATTCAACCTGTTCGAGGTCTTCGGCCTGGACCAGGTCTTCGGCCAGGGCGAGTACGCCGACCTGGACCTCGACACCGCTACGGAGATGCTCGGCGAGATGGTCCGACTGGCCGAAGGCCCGATTGCTGACTCGTTCGTCGACGGCGACCGCAACCCGCCGGTGTTCGACCCCGCCACGCACACGGTGACCCTGCCGGAGTCCTTCAAGAAGTCGGTGCGCGCCACCCTGGAAGGCGGCTGGGACCGGGTCGGCATCGCCGACGAACTCGGCGGCATGGCCATGCCCAAGGCACTGATGTGGGCGCTGCACGAGCACATCCTGGGCGCCAACCCGGCGGTGTGGATGTACGCCGGCGGGGCCGGGTTCGCCAACATCTTCTACCACGTGGCCACCGAAGAGCAGAAGAAATGGGCCGTGATCGCCGCCGAGCGTGGCTGGGGCTCGACCATGGTGCTCACCGAGCCGGACGCCGGCTCGGACGTGGGCGCCGGGCGCACCAAGGCCGTCCAGCAGCCCGACGGCTCCTGGCACATCGACGGTGTTAAGCGGTTCATCACCTCCGCCGACTCCGACGACCTGTTCGAGAACATCTTCCACCTGGTGCTGGCCCGCCCCGAGGGCGCCAAGCCGGGCACCAAGGGCCTGTCGCTGTTCTTCGTGCCGAAGTTCCTGTTCGACTTCGAAACCGGGGAGCTCGGTGAGCGCAATGGCGTGTTCGTCACCAACGTCGAGCACAAGATGGGCCTGAAGGTCTCGGCCACCTGTGAGCTCACCTTCGGTCAGCACGGGGTGCCGGCCAAGGGCTGGCTGGTCGGCGAGGTGCACAACGGCATCGCCCAGATGTTCGACGTGATCGAGCAGGCCCGGATGATGGTCGGCACCAAGGCCATCGCCACGCTGTCCACCGGCTACCTCAACGCGCTGGAGTACGCCAAGGAGCGGGTGCAGGGCGCCGACCTGACCCAGATGACCGACAAGACCGCGCCGCGGGTGACCATCACTCACCACCCGGACGTCCGCCGGTCGCTGATGACCCAGAAGGCGTACGCCGAGGGGCTGCGCGCGCTGTACATCTACACCGCCACCTACCAAGACGCCGCGGTGGCCGAGGCGCTGCACGGCGTGGACGCCGAGCTCGCGGTCAAGGTCAACGACCTGATGCTGCCGATCGTCAAGGGCGTCGGCTCCGAGCAGGCCTACGCCAAGCTCACCGAGAGCCTGCAGACCCTCGGTGGCTCGGGCTTCCTGCAGGACTACCCGATCGAGCAGTACATCCGCGACGCCAAGATCGACTCGCTCTACGAGGGCACCACGGCGATTCAGGCGCAGGACTTCTTCTTCCGCAAGATCATCCGGGACAAGGGCCAGGCGCTGGCACACGTCGCGGGCCAGATCGAGGCGTTCATCGCCAACGAGTCCGGCAACGGCCGGCTGAAGGCCGAGCGGGAGCTGCTGGCCACCGCGCTGGCCGACGTGCAGGGCATGGCGGCGACCATGACCGGCTACCTGATGGCCGCGCAGGAGGACATCTCCAGCATCTACAAGGTGGGGCTGGGTTCGGTGCGCTTCCTGATGAGCGTCGGCGACCTGATCATCGGTTGGTTGCTGGCCCGCCAGGCCGCGGTGGCGGTGGAGAAGCTCGACGCCGGCGTCGAGGGCGCCGACCGGGCGTTCTACGAGGGCAAGATCGCGGTGGCGTCGTTCTTCACCAAGAACTTCCTGCCGCTGCTGACCAGCACCCGCTCGGTGATCGATGCCATCGATAACGAGATCATGGAGCTCGACGAAGCGGCGTTCTAAGCGCTGTCGGCACGGACCGCGCAGGCCTCCGGGGCGATCCCCTGGAGGCCTGTTGCATTATCTGGCCGGATGAGGCGTGTCCTGATTTGTGGGATGTATGGCGTAGACGCCACGGGAGTGGGCGGCCCACACTGATGGCGTGACCCACAAAGTCGTCATACTCGGCTATCCCGGCATCCAGGCGCTGGACGTGTTCGGGCCGTCGGAGGTGTTCGCCACGGCGTCGGGGGCGCTGCTCGGTGCCGGCCGTGGCGACGACGGGTACGACGTCACGGTGGCCAGCGCCGGCGGCGCCGCGATCGCCACCAGCAGTGGGCTGGCGCTCGCCCCCACCCCGCTGCCCGACCCCACCGAGGCCCTCGACACGGTGGTGCTGCCCGGCGGCGTCGGCGTTCACCGGGCCCGGACCGACGCAGGCACCGTGGAGTGGATCCGCACTGCAGCGGCCCATGCCCGGCGGGTGGTCAGCGTGTGCACCGGCGCATTTCTGGCCGCACAAGCCGGGCTGCTCGACGGCTGCCGTGCCACCACCCACTGGGCGTCCGCCGATGCGCTGGCGCGCGAGTTCCCAGCGGTCACCGTCGACCCCGAACCCATCTTCGTGCGCAGTTCGGCGGCGGTGTGGACGGCGGCCGGCGTCACCGCCGGAATCGATCTGACCCTGGCGTTGGTCGAAGAGGATCACGGGACCGAGGTCGCGCAGACGGTAGCTCGCTGGCTGGTGTTGTATCTGCGCCGGCCCGGCGGCCAGTCCCAGTTCGCGGCTCCGGCCTGGCTGCCGAGGGCACGTCGAGCGCCGATCCGCGACGTGCAGGAACTGATCGAGTCCGAACCCGCCGGCGCCCACCGGATTTCCGATCTGGCGGCCCGTGCCGCGATGAGCCCGCGGCACTTCACCCGGGTCTTCACCGACGAGGTCGGGCTCGCGCCCGGCGCCTACGTGGAGCGGGTGCGCACCGAAGCTGCACGCCGACAGCTCGAAGAGACCGACGACACCGTCGTCGCGATCGCCGGCCGCTGCGGCTTCGGCACCGCAGAAACGCTGCGCCGCACCTTCATCCGTCGGCTCGGCATCTCCCCCGACCACTACCGCAAGACGTTCGCCTGACACCGAAGGGACAAATCCATGCAGATCGCGATCGTGCTGTATCCCGGCTTCACCGCCCTGGACTTCATCGGCCCCTATGAGGTGCTGCGCTGGCTGCCGGACACGCAGGTGCGGTTCGTCTGGCACGAGCCGGGGCCGATCACCGCCGATTCCGGTGTACTGATCGTCGGGGCCACCCACTCATTCAACGAAACACCGTCACCCGACGTCATTTTGGTGCCCGGCGGCATGACGACGACCGAGCACGCCCGCGACGAGAAGCTGCTGGACTGGGTGCGGCGCGCCCACGCGACGGCCACCTGGACGGCGTCGGTGTGCTCGGGCTCGATCGTCCTGGCCGCCGCCGGCCTGCTGGCCGGTAAGCGCGCCACCTCGCACTGGATGGCGCTTCCTGCACTCAAGGCGTTCGGGGTCACCCCGGTCAGCGACGAACGCATCGTGCACTGCGGTGACATCGTCACCTGCGCGGGGGTCTCAGCCGGTATCGATCTCGGGTTGTGGCTGGCCGGGCGGATCGGCGGCGAGGCCCGCGCGAAGGCGATCCAGCTGTCGATGGAGTACGACCCGCAGCCGCCGTTCGACTCCGGTCACATGTCGAAAGCGTCGGCGAAGACCAAGGCGGCGGCTACCGCGCTGATGGCCCGGGATCTGGCCACGCCGGCGCAGTTGAAGGCCTCCGCAATGCTGCTGTGGGACCGGGCTATCGGCGCGGCCCGGACCCGACGGGGCTAGCCGCGGCTCACCGGGGCAGAAGTTGGCCGCCGCTGGATCCCCTCAGTCCAGCGGCGGGCCAAGCCCAGGCTGCTCCGCGGTGCCGCCGGGGGCAGACGGCCACACGGAGCGAGCCGTGGGCGTCGACTACCCCGCGGTAACGCGGCACAAACCTGGTCTGCGGCGCAGACCGCTACGCCTCCAGGATGGCGGCCACGCCCTGGCCGCCGGCGGCGCAGATCGAGATCAGCGCACGCACCGGCTTGTTCTTCTTGGCGGCCTTGGCTTCAGCGATCTGCTTGGCCGCCTGGGCTACGATCCGCCCGCCGGTGGCCGCAAAGGGGTGGCCGGCGGCCAGCGACGAGCCGTTGACGTTGAGCTTGGACTTATCGATCGAGCCCAGCGCGGCATCCAGTCCCAGGCGTTCCTTGCAATAGTCCTCGGATTCCCACGCCGCCAGGTGGCACAGCACCGTCGAGGCGAACGCCTCGTGGATCTCGTAGAAATCGAAGTCCTGCAGGGTCAATCCGTTGCGGGCCAGCAGCCGCGGCACCGCGTAGGTCGGGGCCATCAGCAGCCCGTCGGGCCCGTTGACGTAGTCGACGGCGGCCGTCTCGGAGTCGACGAAGTAGGCCAGCGGGGTCAGCTTGTGCGCGGCCGCCCACTCCTCGCTGGCCAACAGCGCCACCGACGCGCCGTCGGTCAGCGGCGTGGAGTTGCCCGCGGTCATGGTGGCGTCGCCGGCCTTCGCGCCGAACACCGGCTTGAGCGTGGCCAGCTTCTCCGGGCTGGACTCGGGCCGCAGGTTGTTGTCCCGGTAGAGCCCCTGAAACGGTGTGACCAGGTCGTCGAAGAAGCCACGGTCGTAGGCGGCGGCCATGTTGCGGTGGCTCGCGGCGGCCAGCTCGTCCTGGTCGACCCGTTTGATTCCCATCTGCTTGGTGGTGATCGCCTGGTGCTCGCCCATGGAAAGGCCGGTGCGGTTCTCCTTATTGGCCGGGATCTCCACGCCCAGGGCGGCGGGCAGCTTGCCGACCAGCTTGAGGCGCTGCATGTTCGACTTGGACCGGCGCAACGCCAACAGCGTGCGGCGCAGCTCGTTGCCGACCTCCAGGGGCGCGTCGGAGGTGGTGTCCACCCCGCCCGCGGCGGCCACCTCGTAGCGACCGGCGGCGATACCGTCGGCTGCGCAGATCGCCGCCTGCAGGCCGGTGCCGCAGGCCTGCTGCAGATCGAAGGCGGGCGTGTACGGCGACAGCGCCGAGCCGAGCACGCACTCGCGGATCAGGTTGAAGTCACGGCTGTGCTTGAGCACCGCGCCGCCGATCACCGCGTCCAGCTTCTCGCCGGACAGCCCGAACCGGTCGACCAGGCCGCCGAGCGCCGCGGTGAACATGTCCTGGTTGGACGCGCTGGCGTAGGCGCCGTCGGACCGTGCGAACGGAATGCGGTTGCCACCGAGAACGGCGACGCGACGTCGCGCGCCGGTGTCGGCGGGTGTGGACTTAGCAGCAGATCCAGATGCCACGATCTCTCCGTCTACTGGGGCGCCCCGCATTGCCGGGGCGGTTGGACGTGATACTACCCAGTATTCTTACTCTGGAGTAAGTTCGTTGTCGACACCGTCGCCTGCACCAGGCACGTCCCCACACGGAAGGCAGCTACGTGGCTCCCAAGCTTCCCTCGGACTTGTTGTCCCAGATCATGAACTCCGGCCCCGGATCGTTTTTGGCCAAGCAACTCGGCGTTCCGCAGGCCGAGACGCTGCGCCGCTACCGGGTCGGCGAGCCGCCGCTGGCCGGACCGCTGCTGATCGGCGGCGAAGGCCGGGTGGCCGAGCCGCTACGCGCCGCACTCGCCGGCGACTACGAGGTGGTCGGCGACAACCTCGGCGGCCGGTGGGCCGACTCCTTCGGCGGGCTGGTCTTCGACGCCACCGGTATCACCTCGCCGGCCGGGCTGACCGCGCTGCATGAGTTCTTCACGCCGCTGCTGCGCAACGTGGGCCGCTGCGGGCGGCTCGTCGTGGTCGGCACCACCCCGGATGCGACCGGCAGCGTCGACGAACGGATCGCGCAGCGCGCGCTGGAGGGCTTCACCCGCTCGCTGGGCAAGGAGCTGCAGCGCGGCGCCACCGTGCAGCTGGTGTATCTGTCCCCGGACGCCAAGCCCGGCGCCACCGGCCTGGAGTCGACGATGCGGTTCATCTTGTCGGCCCGCTCGGCCTACGTCGACGGGCAGGTGTTCTACGTCGGCGCCGATGACGCCACCGCGCCGGCCGACTGGGACCGCCCGCTGGAGGGCAAGGTGGCGATCATCACCGGCGCCGCGCGCGGCATCGGGGCCACCATCGCCGAGGTGTTCGCCCGCGACGGCGCCAAGGTGGTGGCGATCGATGTGCCGGGTGCCGCCGAGGCGCTGGAGAAGACGGCCGCCCGGGTGGGCGGTACCGCGTTGGCCCTCGACGTCACCGCCGACGACGCAGTCGAGCAGATCACCGCGCACCTCAAGGAACACCATGGCGGTAAGGCCGACGTTTTGGTCAACAACGCCGGGATCACCCGCGACAAGCTGCTGGCCAACATGGACGACGCCCGGTGGAACGCGGTTCTGGCCGTGAACTTGCTTGCACCGCAACGCCTCACCGAGGGTTTGGTGGCCAATGGCAGCATCGGCGAGGGCGGCCGGGTGATCGGTCTGTCGTCGATGGCCGGGATCGCCGGCAACCGTGGCCAGACCAACTATGCGGCCACCAAGGCCGGCATGATCGGGCTGACCGACGCGCTGGCGCCGGTGCTGGCCGCCAAAGGCATCACGATCAACGCCGTCGCCCCCGGGTTCATCGAAACCGACATGACGGCGGCGATCCCGCTGGCCACCCGCGAGGTCGGCCGCCGGCTCAACTCGCTGTTCCAGGGCGGCCAGCCCGTCGACGTCGCCGAGTTGATCGCCTACTTCGCCGGTCCGGCGTCGAACGCGGTTACCGGCAACACGATCCGGGTCTGCGGCCAGGCCATGCTGGGGGCATGACCGTGAACCAACCGAGTGGATGGAAGAACATGTTGCGTGCGGTCGCTGGGGCGCTGCCGTTCGTTCCCCGCGCCGGCACCCTGCCGGACCGCACGCTGCGGGTCGACGAACTGGCCATCGACCCCGGCCATGTCGCCGAGTACGCCGCGGTCACCGGGCTGCGCTACGGCGACCAGGTACCCCTGACCTACCCGTTCGCGTTGACCTTCCCCACGGTGATGGAGTTGGCCACCGGCTTCGATTTCCCCTTCGCCGCAATGGGTTCGGTGCACACCGAGAACCGGATCGTCCAGCACCGGCCGATCGCGGTCACCGACACCGTCGGCGTCAGCGTGCACGCGGAGAACCTGCGCGAGCATCGCAAGGGCCTGCTGGTCGACATCGTCACCGACATCAACGTCGGCAACGATCCGGCCTGGCATCAGGTGACGACGTTTCTGCATCAGCAGCGCACCAGCCTGTCCGACGAACCGAAGCCGCCACCAGCCAAGCAGCCCAAGCTGGGCCCGCCGAACGCGGTACTGCGGGTCACCCCGGGCCAGATCCGCCGCTATGCCTCGGCCGGCGGCGATCACAACCCGATCCACACCAGCGGCCTCGGCGCCAAGCTGTTCGGCTTCCCTACCGCGATCGCTCACGGGATGTTCTCCGCGGCAGCGGTTCTGGGGAACATCGAGGGTACGCTCCCGGACGCGGTGGACTACTCGGTGCGGTTCGGCAAGCCCATGCTGCTGCCGGCCAGCCCGGGTCTCTACGTCGAGCGGGTCGGCGGCGGCTGGGATCTGGCGCTGCGCAACATCGCCAAGGGCTATCCGTATCTGACCGCCATGGTGCGAGCGCTCTAGCCCATCAGTCACCTTCGGCAGGGACGCCGGCCGCCCTGAGCAGGTTGGCCTTGCTGACCTCCCAGTGGGCACTGATGAAATCGAGCCCCCACACCGGGATCGAGATCACCAGTCCGCGGACGACCACCATCACCGTGTCCATGTAGTCGACCGCGGAGAAACCCGGAGCGGGGGCAGGCAGCGCTTCGGCAGAGGCGACGGCCAGGCGAAAGATGTGCTGCTCCAACGACTTCACCGTCTCGGCGACCTGTGGGTCCGTCCAACACGCGGCCCACAGCTGCGCGACGGAAAGTGCCTGCGGCGTAGTGAATTCGCGCCAGATCAGGTCAAGGAAGCCGCTCAGGTCGAGTGCGGCGGTCGCGGCAGTCTCCTCGAAGTGGACGCGGGCTTGATTCGCCAGTTCGACGGCAAGCTGGGCGACCGCCGCTGTCACCAGGTCATCGCGGCTCGGGAAGTGGTACATCACCGTGCTCTGCGAAACGTTCACGGCCCCGGCCACCCGGCGCGTCGTGACCGCCGCAACTCCCTCGTTCCGCAGTTGCTCGACCGCCGCAGCCACCAGTGCTTGACGCGTGGCAGCGCGCTGTTCGGCCCGCGTGGCGTGTTTCATTGGGATTCCCCTATTGCGTCGACATGTGCGTCACAGCTAATCTGACTGATCAGGTGAACAGTCAACCGCGGCTCAAGTCATTGTAAGGACGGGCGCTATGACCGGTCGGATCCTCCGCTCTCTCAACCTCCTGCCGCTGGCGCTCGCCCCCGCCGTCGCACTGAGCGTCGTACCCGGGCTGAACCCGGCCGTGACGAGATCGGTTCTGGCGCAAGCAGAGTTGTTGGACACCGAGTCGTGGATCATGGGCGGCAGCGGCCTGCCGATACCTCCCCAGAGCTACATCGACGCGCTGAGCGCCCGCTACATCAACCCCGCCACCCCGTTCTTCGACGGCCAGCCCCGCTACCCGGTGGACGCGACCAACGGTCTGTTCACGCCGGAAGGCCTGTACCCCAACAGCGGCGTCAAAAGCCTCGAGCTGGATCCGTCGTTGGCCCAGGGCGTCGCCATCCTGCACAACACGATCGACCAACAGATCGCCGAGGGGAACAACCTCGTCGTACTGGGCTACTCGCAAAGCAGCACCATCTCCACCATGGTGATGCGCGATCTGCTGGCGCTGCCCGCCGACCAACGGCCGACCGCCGACCAGTTGGCCTTTGTGCTGCTCGGCGCGCCCAACAATCCCAACGGCGGCTTGTTCGAACGTTTCGACGTGTTGACCGACGGCAGCTACCCGACCATCCCCAGCCTGGGCATCACCTTCAACGGCGCGATCCCGGAAGACACCCCGTGGGACACCACCGTCTACACACTCGAGTACGACGGCTATGCCGACTTCCCGAAGTACCCGATCAACTTCCTGGCCGACCTCAACGCGGTCCTGGGGATCATCTACGAGCACACGATCTATCCGAACCTGACCGACGAGCAGTTGGCGACGGCCATCGAACTGCCGATGAGCGAGGGCTACGACGGCAACACCCACTACTTCATGATTCCCAGCGAGATCCTGCCGCTGTTGATGCCGCTGCAGTCCATCCCGGTCATCGGCCAGCCGCTCTATGACCTGCTGGAACCGAGCATGCGGATCCTGGTGAACCTGGGCTACGGCAGCATCACCGACGGCTGGGCGGCCGGCCCGGCCGATGTGGCCACCCCGTTCGAGTTTCTCCCGACCGACCTCAACTGGGGTGAGGTCCTGACGGCGCTGGGCAACGGCGCGCAGCAGGGCTGGACCAACTTCGTCAACGACCTGTCGAATCTGTCTTTCCCCAGTGCGGCGGATCTTTTCGGTTCATCGGCCGGAGACGTTGCGGCGCTGTCGATGCCCAGCCTCACCGAGATCGTCAACGCGTTCACCAGCGTCACCTCGACGGCGTATGCCGCGCTGCTTCCCACCGCCGACATCCTCACCGCCATGCTCACCACGGCGCCGGCGTATGCCTTCGAGGTGTTCGCCCAGGAACTCGCCCAAGGTGACATCGTCAACGCCATCGGCCTGCCGCTCGCCGGCGTCGTCGGATTAGGCACCCTGGCAGCCGGTTTCGAATTCCTGGCCATCAACGGCGCGATCAGAGACATCACCGCGACCCTCCAGGATCTGTTCCAGGCAGGCTAGGGCGCACGCCTGAACGCCCTTACCCGGCGGCAGCGCTCTCCGCGCCATCACGGCCGCCGGGGGCTTCCTTGAGCCCTCGCCAGAACAGGTCGATCATCAGCTGGCCCGCCTCGTCGACGTCGGTGTCGCCGGTGCTGACCCGGCTGGCGATCGCCTCGCCGGCGCCCACCAGCGCCACCGCCATCAGCTCGAAGTCGACGCCAGGCTCGGGGTTGCGGGTTCCGGCCCGCAACAGCCGGCCGACCAACTCCACGATCCGCTCGCGGCCCTCCCGCACGGTGTGGGCGAACGCCTGTGAGCTGGTGGCCTGCGCATACATCACGATCCATGACGCCCGATTGGCGTCGATGTAGTGCAGGAATGATCGGATCGTGTTGCGCAGCAACTCTTTCGGGGGCTGCTGGAAGTCGATGGCGGTGCGCACCGCCTCGACGAAGCGCTGCAGCTCCCGGTCCAGGCACGCCCCGAACAGCTCCTCCTTGGAGCCGTAGTACAGGTACAGCATCGGCTTGGAGATCTGCGCGGCCGCCGCGATCGAGTCCATCGAGGTTTCGTGGTAACCGTTGATCGAGAACATCTGCACGGCGGCGTCGAGCATCTGCTGTTCCCGCACGGCCCGCGGTAACCGCTTGCTGCCAGCTGCCATCGCTCGGAGTCCTTCCGCGTTCTGCCTGACGGACGATCTTACCGAAGAGTAACTTCTGCGGATGGCGACGCTGGGATCAGCCGTGGCAGTGGGTGCCGGGCTTTTTGGCCGCGGCCACCCGCGCCAGCGAGGCGTCGATGCCCTCCTGCTTCAGTTCGCCGGCGGCGACCGCCTGCTCGAGGCGGTCCAGCACCGCCGGGACCTCGTCGGTCGTCACCCACAGCGCGACGTCGACACCGGCCTGCAGGCTGCGCAATACGGCCTCGGCCACGCCGTAGTGCTCGGTGATGGCGGCCATGGACGACAGGTCGTCACTGAACACCAGCCCGCCGAAGGCCGGGCCGTGATAGTCGGTGCCGGTGCGCAGCAGGCCAACCGCGGCCGGGCTCAGGCTGGCGGGGTCCTCGGTGAGGCCGGGCACCTCGAGGTGGCCCATCATCACTGCCACCGGCCCCTGGGTGACCAAAGTGCGGTACGGCACCAGGTCGTCGTCTTGCAGCTGCGCCAACGGCGGCGTGCTCACCGCCCCGGCGGTGTGCGAGTCACCGGAGCCGTGCCCATGCCCGGGAAAGTGCTTGAGCACCGGCAGCAGCCCGGCATCGCGCAGCCCGTCGGCGTAGGCCCCGGCGTACTCGGTGACCCGGGCCGGATCCGAACCGAACGAACGGTCCCCGATCACGGTGTCGTCGTCGGTGCCGGCGTCCACCACGTCGACGACGGGCGCGAAGTCGATGGTGATGCCCAGGTCGGCCATCTTGCGGCCCCGCTCGGCCGCCAGCTCGCGGACCTGCGCGACACTGCGCGTGGCGGCCAGGTCCTTCGCCGACGGCGAGGACCCGATCAGCGACGACAGCCGCGACACCCGGCCGCCCTCCTCGTCGACACTGACCGCCAGCGGCAGCGGGCCGGTAGGGGCTTGGCTTTCGTGGATCTCCTTCAAAGAACCATCGGTCAGCATCGACAGCTCAGTCCAGCTGCCGATGAAGATGCCGCCGACATGGTGGTCGGTCACCACCGCCCGCGCATCGGCCGCATCGCGCACCCCGACCATCACCAGCTGCGCCAACTTGTCCCGGATCGGCAGGGCCGCCAGCTGCTCGCAGAGCTGATCCGCCCCTGCGGCGGCGGCCTTGGTGGACTCCGAGGGCTCCGGAGAGGACACCGCAGGCGTCTCCGAGCGGTGCGAGCAGGCCGCCACCAGCGCCGGCAGCATGACGGCCGCCACTAGCAGACCGGGCAGTTGTCGAGTCAGCGATCCGGGCATCGCACCATGCTGTCACGGCCGGAAAATCCGGGCTGGCAGGGCCCGCATGCTACGTTGACGGGCGGGGGTTCAGCGGGGGCAGCGTTTGGTAGTGCCCCGAGATCACGTCGCGGGACTGCGGAAGGAGCCAGACCATGCCTCGGTTCGTGGTGCCGGCGGCCATCAGCATCGTCGTCGGGGTGTTGCTCGGCGCGGCGGCTGTTTTCGGGGTCACCCTGATGGTCCAACAAGACACCAAGCCGCAGATCGCCGGTGGCGACCCGGCGTCCTCGGTGCTGAACAGGGTGGAATACGGCAACCGCGGCTGACCTGCGTACGCCGCCAGTTTCCGGCCACCCCCAGGCGGAGTCGCAGGATGTAACACCGTTGTCGCGGCGCTGGCTGTGGCTGGTCAGTGCGGTCGCTTTGGCGTGCAGCTTCCTGCAGGCGCCCGGCCGGATCTCCCCCGACACCAAACTCGACCTGACCGCCGATCCGCTGCGGTTCTTGGCCCGCGCGGTCAACCTGTGGAGCAGCGAACTGCCGTTCGGCCAGGTCCAGAACCAGGCCTACGGCTACCTGTTCCCGCACGGCGCCTTCTTCCTGATCGGCGACCTGGCTGGGCTGCCCGGCTGGGTCGTCCAGCGGCTGTGGTGGGCCCTGCTGCTCACGGTCGGATTCTGGGGCCTGCTGCGGGTCGCCGAGACGCTGCGGATCGGGACGCCGACGGCGCGGCTGATCGGCGCCGCGGCCTTCGCCCTATCCCCGCGGGTGTTGACCACCCTGGGCTCGATCTCCTCGGAGACGCTGCCGATGATGCTGGCCCCGTGGGTCCTGCTGCCGGTGATCCGGGCACTGAGCGGTACCGAAACCCCCGGGCGCGGTGTGCGCCTGCTGGCCGGCCAGGCCGGGGTCGCGGTTGCCCTGATGGGCGCCGTCAACGCCGTCGCGACGCTGGCGGGTTGTCTGCCGGCGATCATCTGGTGGCTGTGTCATCGCCCGAACCGGCGCTGGTGGTCGTTCACCTTCTGGTGGCTGGTGGCGTTGGCGCTGGCCGTGACATGGTGGGTAATCGCCCTGGTGTTGCTGGGCCGGGTGAGTCCGCCGTTCCTGGACTTCATCGAATCCGCCGGCGTGACCACCCGCTGGACGTCGCTGACCGAGATGCTGCGCGGCACCCACAGCTGGACACCGTTCGTCGCACCGAACGCCACCGCTGGGGCGCCGCTGGTCACCCGCCCGGTGCTGATCCTGGGCACCTGCCTGGTGGCCGCCGGCGGTCTCGCCGGCCTGACCGGCCTGCTGCGCCGCGGGGTGCCCGGCGCCGGGCGGCTGGTGACCATGCTGCTGATCGGGGTGACCCTGCTGGCGATCGGCTATGCCGGCGGTCTGGGTTCGCCGCTGGCCCACCCGGTGCAGGCGTTCCTCGACGGCGCCGGCGCCCCGCTGCGCAACATACACAAGCTCGAGTCGGTGATCCGGATCCCGCTGGTGCTGGGGTTGACCTACCTATTGGGGCGGATCCCGCTGCCGGGCAGCACGCCGGCGCCGGTGTGGCGGCGCGCCTACGCCCACCCCGAGCATCACAAGGCGGCGGCGGTCGGCCTGGTGCTCCTGACGGCGCTGATGGTCAGTACGTCGCTGGCCTGGACCGGCCGACTCACCCCGCCCGGGACGTTTGCCGAACTGCCCCAGTATTGGCGCGATGCCGCGGCCTGGCTCAGCGCACACCGTGACGGCGGACCGACCCCGGGGCGGGTGCTGGTGGCGCCGGGGGCACCGTTCGCCACCCAGACCTGGGGGAACAGTCACGACGAACCCCTTCAGGTGCTCGACGTCGGTCCGTGGGGGGTACGGGACTCGATCCCGCTGACCCCGCCGCAGACCATCCGGGCCCTGGACTCGGTGCAGCGCCTGTTCGCCGCCGGCCGCCCGTCGGCCGGGCTTGCCGATACCCTTGCCCGGCAAGGCATTTCGTATCTGGTGGTGCGTAACGACCTGGATCCCGACACCTCGCGGTCGGCCCGGCCGCTGCTGGTGCACCGCGCCGTCGACGGTTCACCGGGGCTGCACCGGGTGGCGCAGTTCGGCGAGCCGGTGGGCTCGGGCACAGTACCGGGATTCGTCGCCGACAGCGGCCTGCGCCCGGCCTATCCGGCGATCGAGATCTACCGGGTCGACTCGGGGGCCGGCGGGAATCCGGGCGCGCCGTATCTGGCCGAGCTCGACGCGATGCCGCGGGTCGCGGGCGGCCCGGAGGTGCTGCTGCGGCTGGACGAGCACCGCCGGCTGCGCGGCGGGCCGGTGCTCGGCCCGGTGCTGATGACGGCCGACGCGCGGCGCGCCGATCTGGGTGGCCCCCGCCACGGGGTCACCGTCACCGACACCCCCCTGGCCCGCGAGACCGACTACGGCCGGGTCGACGACCATTCGTCGACGATCCGCGCCGCCGGCGACGCCCGCCACACCCACAGCCGGGTGCCGGACTATCCGACGCCCGGTGCCGCCACCGTCTTCGGCGGCTGGATCGGCGGGCGGCTCACCGCGTCGAGTTCCTCCTCGGACGCCACCACACTGCCCGACGTCGCGCCCTCGACATCGCCGGCCGCGGCCATCGACGGCGACCCGGGCACCGCGTGGGTGTCCAACGCACTGCAATCGGCAGTCGGTCAGTGGCTGCAGGTGGATTTCGATCGCCCGTTGACCAACGGCACCATCACCGTGACACCCAGCGCGACGGCCGTCGGCGCGCAGGTACGCCGAATCCAGATCTCCACGGTCAACGGCACCACCACGCTGCGGTTCGACCACGCCGGCAAGCCGCTGACCGCCGCGCTGCCCTACGGTGAGACGCCCTGGGTGCGCATCACGGCGTCGGGCACCGACGACGGATCGCCCGGCGTGCAGTTCGGTATCACCGACCTGTCGGTCACCCAGTACGACGCCTCCGGTTTCGCCCATCCGGTCGACCTGCGCCACACCGCCTTGGTCCCGGCCCCACCGGCCGGTGCGCAGGTGGCGCAGTGGGATCTGGGGGCTGGCTTACCGGGCCGGACCGGGTGTGCGGCGACCTCCGAGACGGTTCGCTGTGCGGCCTCGATGATGCTGGAGCCCGAGGAGCCCGCCACCTTCAGCCGCACCCTGAACGTGCCGCGGCCGATGTCGGTGACCCCGACGGTCTGGGTGCGCCCACGCCAGGGGCCCAACCTGGTCGATCTGGTCGCCGAGCCGGGCACCGTACGAGCTCACGGCGACGCCGATGTGCTCGATGTGCTCGGGTCGGCGTACGCCGCCGCGGACGGCGATCCGCGTACCTCCTGGACGGCGTCGCAGCGGGTGGTCGCCCACCGATCTCCGCCGACGCTGTCCATCAGCTTGCCGCGGCCGGTCGAGGTGACCGGATTGCAGTTCACCGCCAGCAGGTCGCCGCTGCCGGCACGGCCCACGCTGGTGGCCGTCGATCTCGGCTCGGGCCCGCAAGTCAGGCAGCTGGAGGAGTCCAATGATCAGCGGTTGCGCTTGCAGCCGCGGGTCACCGACACCGTCAAGATCAGCCTGTTGGCCTGGGAAGACGTGATAGACCGAACCGCGATCGGCTTCGACCAGCTCAAACCGCCGGGGCTGGCCGAGGTCAGCGTGCTCGGCGCCGACGGCCGTGCGGTCGCCCCGGCCGACGCCGCCCGCAACCGGTCACGGCGAGTCAGCGTCGGCTGCGGGCACGGCCCGATCATCGCGATCGCCGGGCGGTTCGTCCACACCTCGATCACGACCACCGTGGGCGCCCTGCTCGATGACGAGCCGGTGCCGGCGCAGCCCTGCGATTCGCAGCCGATCGCACTGCCGCCCGGCGAACAGGAGTTGCTGATCAGCCCGGGGTCGGCGTTCGTCGTCGACGGTGCGACGCTGTCGTCACCGGCGGCCGCGCGCCAGGTGGCCGGAGCCGCGACGACGCCCGCTGTCATCGGCACCTGGAGTGCGGCTCGCCGGGAGGTGACGGTTTCCGGCGCGGCGACCTCCCGGGTGCTGGTCGTTCCGGAGAGCATCAACAGCGGTTGGGTGGCGCGCACCCCTGATGGCACCCCACTGGTTCCGGTCGCGGTGAACGGCTGGCAGCAGGGCTGGGTGGTGCCGGCGGGCACGGACGGCACGATCACCTGGGAGTTCGGGCCCAACCGGATGTATCACCTGGGGATGGCCGGCGGGCTGGCCCTTTTGCCGCTGTTGGCGCTGCTGGCCTGGTGGCCGGCGCGGCGCGTCCGCGATCCCGGGCCGCCGGCCCGGCCCTGGCGGCCCAGCCCGCGAATGGCGGTGGTCGGCGCGCTGACGGTCGGCGCGCTGATCGCCGGGACCGCCGGAGCCGCGGTGTTCGGGGCGGTGCTGGTGATGTTGTTCGTGCTGCGGCATCGGCAGCGCGCGTTCGATGCGGCGCGGCTGGGGTTGAGTGCCGGCGGCGTGATCCTGGCGGGAGCGGTGTTGTGCCGCCATCCGTGGCGGTCGGTGGACGGCTATGCCGGCCATTCGGCGGGGGTGCAGTTGGCGGCGCTGGTCTCGGTGGCGGCGCTGGCCGCGACTGCGGCGGTGGTCGCAAGCGCGGCGGAGCCTGCGGAGCCGGGCGCAGCGGGCCACCGCGACTAACCCCGGTGGTCGCAAGCGCGGCGGAGCCTGCGGAGCCGGGCGCAGCGGGCCACTGGGGCCCATGGGAACTTGGGATCAGGGTGCGGCTTCGAGCTTCTCGATCTGGGTGTTGAACAGCTTCACCAATGCCTCGGCGTTCGCCGCCTCGTCGGCCTCATCGGTCTCGGTTCGCAGCCCGATGTCGTTGCTGGTGGCGACGACGAGCACGCCACGGTAGTAACCGGAGATCGTCGAAGCGGTGATCGCGATCGGCAGCCGGATGGCGGCCTTGCTGGAACTGGTGATCACCGTCGCGACCGCCCAGGGCGGCACCCCTTCGGCGTCCAGCGGGCTGAGCTGGATATCAGTGGTCACGCTACGCCCACCGGCCTCGAAGGTCTGCTTGAACGACTGGCACTTGTCCAGGAACGCCTTGAGATTGGGGTGGTCCGGCGTAAGAGCCAGGCGCACCCTCATCGAGTGCAGTCCACCGGGTTGCAGCTTGGCCAACGTGGCCGTCGCCGTCTGGGTGGCCGACTTGGGGCTCGAGTAGAAGTCCGCGCATTCCGGCGGGTCGACGGTCAGATTCGGCATCTCCGAAGGGGTGTCGCCGGCGCTGTTGACCCCGCTGATCCACTTGCCGCCCGTGGAGTCCGGAAAGGACGCCCGGTCGACCAGCATGTCGGAGGTCAACTCGGTGATGTCGGGCTTGCGGGAGGGCTTCTCCTCGGCGGTGAGGCGACCACCGAAGCTCAACACCAGTCCGACGATCACCACGACCGCCACCGCCGCCGCGGCTAGCGAAAGCCACAGCACCTTGCGTGACCTGTGCTCGGGCACCGGCATCGGCCACGGCGCCCCGTAGGGCGGGTAGGGGACCGGAGTTGCCGCGCCCTGACCGAAGTCGTCCACCCACAGCTGCCAACCCGGAGGCGGCGGCGGCCACGACGGATCCGGCGCCCAGTTGGCGTCCGGCGCCCAGCCGGGCGGCGCGGGCGGCCAGTTGGGCGGGGGGTTGAAACGCATCCGTTGACTCCCGTATCGATGTCTGAGGCTGGCTCGTCGCGAGCCTACGCGGTTCGATGGTGGCAGGCTGGACCTGCACACGCCACACCGCAGCGCCCGAAGGAGACCCCGTGCCCGCAATTGCCACCACCAACCCGGCGACCGGGGAGACCGTCAAGACGTTCACCGCAGCCACCGAGGCGCAGATCGACGCCGCGATCGCCCGCGCCGCAGCCCGCTTCACCGACTACCGTCGCACCGATTTCGCCCAGCGCGCCCGGTGGACGCACGCGGCCGCGGACCTGCTGGAGGCCGAAGCCGACGAAGTCGCCGCGATGATGACGCTGGAGATGGGCAAGACCCTGGCCTCGGCCAAGGCCGAAGCGCTCAAGTGCGTCAAGGGCTTCCGGTTCTACGCCGACCACGCCGAAGCGCTGCTGGCCGACGAGCCTGCCGAGGCCTCGACGGTGAACGCGTCGAGGGCGTTCGCGCGTTACCAGCCGCTCGGGGTGGTGCTGGCCGTGATGCCGTGGAACTTCCCGCTCTGGCAAGCGGTCCGGTTTGCTGCGCCGGCCCTGATGGCCGGCAACGTCGGCCTGCTCAAACACGCCTCCAATGTGCCGCAGACCGCGCTGTACCTGGCAGACCTGTTGTCCCGCGCGGGTTTCCCCGACGGCTGCTTTCAGACCCTGCTGATCGGCTCGGGCGCCGTCGAGCGGGTGCTGCGCGACCCGCGGGTGGCGGCGGCCACCCTGACCGGCAGCGAACCGGCCGGGCGGTCGGTCGCGGCGATCGCCGGCGACGAGGTCAAACACACCGTGCTGGAACTCGGCGGCAGCGACCCGTTCATCGTGATGCCCTCCGCCGACCTGGAGGCCGCCGTGGCTACCGCGGTCAAGGCCCGGGTACAGAACAATGGCCAATCATGTATCGCGGCAAAGCGGTTCATCGTCCACGCCGACATCTACGACGATTTCGTGGCCAAGTTCACCGATCAGATGGCGGCGCTGCGGGTCGGCGATCCCACCGACCCGGAGACCGACGTCGGGCCGCTGGCCACCGAGCAGGGCCGCAACGAGGTCGAGCAGCAGGTCGACACCGCAGCGGCGGCCGGCGCGGTGATCCGCTGCGGCGGCAAGCGACTCGACCGCCCGGGCTGGTTCTACCCGCCGACCGTGGTCACCGACATCACCCGTGACATGGCGCTGTTCACCGAGGAGGTGTTCGGCCCGGTGGCGTCGGTCTACCGCGCCGCAGACATCGATGAGGCGATCGAGATCGCCAACGCGACCACGTTCGGCCTGGGATCGAACGCCTGGACCCGCGACGAAGCCGAGATCAGCCGATTCGCCGACGAGATCGAGGCCGGCCAGGTCTTCATCAACGGGATGACGGTGTCCTACCCGGAGTTGCCGTTCGGCGGGATCAAACGGTCGGGCTATGGCCGGGAGCTGTCCGGACACGGCATTCGCGAGTTCTGCAACCTCAAGACGGTGTGGGTGGCCTGAGCTCGGTTCATGCGGAGGCGGCGGCCAGCAGCTTGCTGTCCTCGTCGGCGAACGTGTCTTCCAGTTGCACGGGTGAGTAGTCCAGGTCGATTTCGCCGACAGGGCGGCCGCGGGCGCTGCTGATCGTGCCGAAGCGGCGCATTCCCTTGTCCATGGCGTAGTTGAACACCACGTCGGGCGACAGGCCGAATGGGGTGTCGCCACCGTAGATCGCGTCTCCCTCGGCGGTGTAGCTGCCCAGTAGCGGCATGAGCTCGTTCATGCGGGCTTCGAACACCGTCCAGTTCGCGTCGTCGGCGGCGACGTGGCGCCGGCAGGTGAAGGTGCCCCAAGCCATGTGGCGTCGCTCGTCGTCGGCGATGTGCCCGACCAGCGCCTGCATGCCCGGAAGGATGCCGTGCTGCACGCAGATCTTGTGCCAGGCATAGTAGCCGGTCAGCGCCAGCGTGCCCTCGACGAAGTGGTTGTAGGTCACCGACGCGCGCACCTGCGCCGCCGGTGACGGATCACTCGACAACGCGGCGAGCGATTCCGGCAGCTCTTCGTTGAAGATCCGCCGATAGGTCGGCAGCGGTTCCAGGTAACTGTCGAGCTGCTCGGTGATCCCGACCGCGTCGAGCCACATCCGGAACACCTGGGTGTGCTTGGCCTCCTCGAAGGCGAACTGGGTCAGATACATCTCGTCGCCGAGGCGGCCCTCGGCGCGCATCGCCGCCATGAACGGCTGGATGTCCTGGGTCACCGACTCCTCACCGGCGATGAACTGCGCGCACAGCCGGACGGCGTAATCGCGTTCCCGGTCGGTCAGCGATTCCCAGTCCTGGCGGTCACGGGAGAAGTCGATGTCGGCGGGGTTCCAGAATTTCGCGTTGCCACCGGCAAAGAGCTTGAGCGGCAGACTATCCCAATTCAGTCCGCCCGCAGCCAGGGAGTCGAAATGGGTACGGGTCATGGAACTGCCTCCTCCGATGGGTGCCGAGGGCGAGTTGTCTCGCCGCCGAATGCCGCGGCCAGCACGGCGACCAGCCGGCGTACCGCCAGGGCCGGTTGTTCCGGGGTGGGCTCGTCGAGTCCGAGGATGGGGTCGATTCCCCGCACGTAGGGGGCCAGCGCCAGATGCGGGAAGATCAGCAGCAGCAGCGACAGCAGCGCCTCGGTATCGGCGTCGGCGCGCAGATCGCCGCGGTCGCGTGCCTCACGTACCAGGGGGCGTAGCACCTCCAGGTAGTGCCGGTGCATGACCGTACGCACACTGATCCGGGCGTCGGTGTCGACTTCCAGGCTGGCGGCGGCGTGCAGGGCCCGCTCCCGCGGGTGATCGGCGAAGTAGGCGACCCACACGTCGAGCATGTCGGTGAGGAATTCGAAAAACGGCCTGCTGGAGTCGAGTTCGACGATCTTTCGCTCCATGTGGGAGCGCACCCGTTGACCCGCGGTGTCGGCGACGAACGCGTACAGGTCGGCCTTATCGGCGAAGTACTGGAACAGGCTGCCCTTGGCAACCTTGGCACGCCGGGCGATGACGTTGAGGCTGCCGTGCGAGAAGCCGCGCGAGCTGAACTCCGCTTCGGCGGCCTCCAGCACGGCGGCCCGGCGTACCGGGTCGACCCGTCCCCACGTCACCGTCGGCATCGGACCACCTCACTGGAATGACCACTGGTCATCCTAGTGTGAGGTGCATCACGTCACAAGGGGGCGACGGCGGCCGGTCTGCGTGTGCGTGACAGCAGTTCGTCGAGGATCAGCCCGGCGCCGATGGCCAGCATCCAGGAGTCCTTGGCCAGCGGGATGCCGTCCGGTGTCGGACGCAGGCTCTGCCTGCGCCGCAGCCCCGGGGTCCGCAGGTACATCCCCAGCAGGCCACCGGAGAACCCCACCAAACCTGCCCCGGCAAGCATCGACGGCACCACCGGGATGAGCAGTGCCGCGCCCAACGCCGCCTCCGCGTAGCCGAGCAACCGGGTGAAGGCCATCGGGTCGAACGATGAGAGGAACGGGTAGGTACCGGATGCCATCCCGTGTACCTGTTGGGCCGTCTGTTCGTCGGGTTCGGTGTGGTTGATTCCGGCGTCCAGAATGAACGCCCCGGTGGCCAGCCGCACCGGAAGGTGACGCAGCCGCATCAAGATCTTCATTGGCGAATCTCCATCTCGTAGGTGGCCGTGGTCTACCCGAGGAGGAGTTGGGTCAATCGCGAGCCGCTGGTCAACCCAGCTTGGCGGCGACGCCCACCACCCGGGTGGCCAGGTGATCGAGCGCGGCGAGAGTGGCGTCGTTCAGCTCGTTCTGGTTGTCCGGGCCGGTGACGTGCCCGACCCCGTAGGGGTTGCCGTCGGCGAACTTGACCGGGTCGGTGTAACCCGGCGGCACCAGAATCCCGCCGAAGTGCATCAGGGACACATAGAGATTCAGCAGCGTAGCCTCCTGCCCGCCGTGCTCGGTCTGGCTGGAGGTGAAGCCGGCGTAGACCTTGTCGGCGAGCGCCCCCTGGGCCCACAACCCGCCCAGCGAGTCGAGGAACGTCCGCAATTGGGCTGCCGGAGAACCGAACCGGGTGGGCGAGCCGAAGATGACCGCATCGGCCCAGACGATGTCGTCGCCGGTGGCGGCCGGTTGGTCCTTGGTCGCCTCGTAGTTGGCCGTCCACGCGGGGTTGTGCGCGAAGGTGGCCGGGTCCCGTGTCTCCTCGATGTGCCGCAGCCGCACCTCGGCGCCCGCCGCCTCACCCGCCTTCGCCACCCGCTGCGCCATCGCCGTGCCGTGTCCGGTGGCCGAGTAGTAGATAACCGCCAACTTCGTCATTTTCACTGCTCCTTACTGTTGGGCGCCTGCAAGCAGGCGGTGCATCTCATCGAGTTCGGCGCTGACCGCTTCGCCGCGGCCGGGCGCGCACATTTGTACAATTCGCGCGAAATCGTTGGCCCCCTGGGCGATCCGCTCGTCCAGCCCACGCGCACCAAAGTCCGATGTGGCGGCGTAGACCCCGGTGGGTGACACCAAAGCGTGCAGATAGCTGAACATCGGCCGCAGGGCGTGATCGAGCACCAGGGAGTGCCGCTCGGTTCCGCCGGTCGCTGCGATGAGCACCGGCGTGCCGTTCAGGGTCTGCTCCGGAAGTACGTCGAAGAACGACTTGAACAGTCCGCTGAAGGTCGCGTTGAACGTCGGCGTCACCGCGATCAGCCCGTCGCAGCCGGCGACCGTCTCAAACACCTGCTCCAGTTCCGGCGCGGCGAACCCGGTCAGCATGGCATCGGTGATCGCCCGAGCCAGGTGACGCAGCTCGATGATGTCGATGTCGCCATGGCCGAGCTTGGCGCGCACCGCCTCGCCTAGCCGCTCGGCCAGCAGCCGGGTGGACGACGGCTCACCCAGCCCACCGCTGATCACCACCAGTTTCAAGACGCCTCCCGGATCTCGGGCCGACGCGCGGCCGCAACCAGCGACCGGTGCGTCGGCGCGTCGGGAACGTGCGCCGGCCGGCCGATCGCGAATTCCTTGCGCAACACCGGGATAACGTGCTCACCCAGCAGATCGAGCTGTTCCAGCACCGTCTTCAGCGGCAGGCCCGCATGGTCTATCAAGAACAGTTGGCGCTGGTAGTCACCGACGTAGTCCCGGAAGCCCAGGGTCTTGTCGATCACCTGTTGTGGTGAGCCGACCGTCAGCGGGGTCTGGGCGCTGAACTCCTCCAGGCTCGGGCCGTGCCCATAGACCGGGGCGTTGTCGAAGTAGGGCCGGAACTCGTTCACCGCGTCCTGACTGTTGGCCCGCATGAACACCTGCCCGCCCAGCCCCACGATCGCCTGGTCGGCGCCGCCGTGGCCGTAGTGCTCGAAGCGCTGACGATAGAGCTGCACCATCCGCTTGGTGTGTGACGGCGGCCAGAAGATGTGGTTCGCGAAGAAGCCATCGCCGTAATGCGCGGCCAGTTCGGCGATTTCCGGACTGCGGATGGAACCGTGCCAGACAAACGGGGGAACCCCGTCCAGCGGGCGCGGCGCCAGCGTGAACCCGTGCAACGGAGTTCGGTACTCCCCGTCCCAGTCGACGACGTCCTCGCGCCACAGCCGGCGCAACAGCTGATAGTTCTCCACCGTCAGCGGCAGGGCCGCCCGGATGTCCTTGCCGAACCACGGGTACACCGGGCCGGTGTTGCCGCGCCCCAGCATCAGATCGACCCGGCCGTCGGCGAGGTGTTGCAGCACGCTGTAGTCCTCGGCCAGCTTCACCGGGTCGTTGGTGGTGATCAACGTGGTGGCGGTGGTCAGCTGGATCCGTTCGGTCTGGGCCGCGATGTAACCCAGCAGGGTGGTCGGCGACGAGGGCACGAACGGCGGGTTGTGATGCTCGCCGGTGGCGAAGACGTCCAGGCCCACCTCCTCGGCCTTCTTGGCGATCGCCACGGTCGCTTTGATCCGCTCGGCTTCGGTCGGCTTGCGGCCCGTGGTGGGGTCGGCGGTGACATCGCCGACGGTGAAGATGCCGAACTGCATACCAGTGCTCGACACGCCTGCCCTCCTCATGTTGGCTACTCTAGCTGATAGTTGACAACGAAACTAGTTTCCCATTATTCCGGCCGCTACCGCCGGGACACTCGTTCCAAAATCAACTATTGTGGTGGGCATGGACACGCAGTGGCTCAGCCCGGAGGAACATCGGATGTGGCGCGGGTACCTCGACAGCACCCGACTGCTGCTACGTGCCCTGGACCGGCAACTGGCCACCGACGCGCGGCTCAACCTGCCCGACTTCGAGATCCTGGCACTGTTGTCCGAGGCCCCGCAGCACCGGATGCGGATGAACGAGCTGGCCGACATCACTGTTACGACCCGCAGCGGGGTCACCCGAGCGGTCAAACGGCTGACCGACGCCGGCTGGGTCCACCAGGTCAAATGCGAGGAGGACAAACGCGGGCAGTACGCCGAGCTCACCGAGGCGGGCATGGCGAAGCTGCGCGAGGCGGCGCCCGGGCACGTGAACGCGGTGCGCGCCAACCTCTTCGATCTGCTCAGCCCGCGTGAGGTGGAACTGTTCGCCCACGCCTACGCACAGATCCGCGACAATCTCGTACACGACGGCTAGACGTCCCTACGATCACCCCATGTCGCAATGTCACACCGTTCGCGGACCGATCGACACCGCCGACCTCGGCGTCACCCTGATGCACGAACACGTGTTCATCATGACCACCGAGATCGCGCAGAACTATCCGGACGCCTGGGGCGACGAGGACGCCCGGGTGGCCGACGCGATCGCCCGGCTCAACGAGTTGAAGGCCGCCGGAGTCGACACCATTGTCGACCTGACGGTGATCGGGCTGGGCCGCTACATTCCGCGCATCGCTCGGGTCGCCGCGGGCACCGACCTGAACATCGTGGTGGCCACCG
This sequence comes from Mycobacterium sp. NGS16, assembly GCF_059813225.1. Classification (NCBI taxonomy): domain Bacteria; kingdom Bacillati; phylum Actinomycetota; class Actinomycetes; order Mycobacteriales; family Mycobacteriaceae; genus Mycobacterium; species Mycobacterium sp. NGS16. Next base: position 752,181 of record NZ_JCALEE010000002.1, on the reverse strand, counting down.
GCGTCTACACCTACAACGACGTGCCGTTCTTCTTCCACTACCGGGGGCCCGGCACCATGCTGGACGGCCCGGAGATCATGGCCGACATGTTCGTCCGCGACATCGAGTCCGGCATCGCCGACACCGGGGTCAAGGCGGCGATCCTCAAGTGCGCCACCGACGAACCCGGCGTCACCCCCGGTGTCGAGCGGGTGCTGCGCGCGGTCGCCCAGGCCCACCGGCGTACCGGCGTACCGATCTCCACCCACACCCACGCCGGGCTGCGGCGCGGCCTGGAACAGCAACGCATCTTCGAAGAAGAGGGCGTCGACCTGTCCCGCGTAGTCATCGGGCACTCCGGGGACAGCACCGACCTGGGCTACCTGGAAGAACTGATCGCGGCCGGCTCGTATCTGGGCATGGACCGATTCGGCATCGACCTAATCCTGCCGTTCGAGGACCGGGTCAACACGGTGGCGCAGCTGTGCGAGCGCGGCCACGCCGACAAGATGGTGCTCTCCCACGACGCCAACTGCTATTTCGACGCGCTGCCCGGTGAACTGAGCTCGGTGGCCGCCCCCAACTGGCATTACCTGCACATCCACAATGACGTGATTCCGGCGCTGCGGCAGCGCGGCGTCACCGACGACCAGCTGCGCACCATGCTGGTGGACAACCCGCGCAAGATCTTCGAGACCTCCGGGGCCTACTGAGCGCGTTCAGGTCTGCGCGGCTCGGCTGGCAGCGGTGAACTGAATCGACCGCAGCAGGGCACGCAGCCGCTCGGGCGTGGCCTCGTCGGGTTCGCTGAGCCGCAGCTGCAGCAGTTCACGACCGACCGCGGCCACGATGCGGGCGGTGTAGTCCGGGTCCGGCAGATCCGGAAGCGTGCGCAGCAGTTCGCGCGTGAGAAACCCCCGGACGGCGGCCTCGGCGCGGGCCAGGCGCTCGTGCAGCTCCGGTGGCGCCCCCTGCGGCGGAAACAGGAACAGCCGCCACGTCGGCGCGTGGCCGTCGGCGGCCCGCAGCACCCCGTCGAACACCCGCGCCAGGAAGCCCTCGGCTTCGGGATTTTCGGTGCCGGTGATCGCATCGGCGAACTGGGCGGCCGCCCGGCCCGCTTCCCGGTCAATAAGCGCGACGAAAAGCCCGGCGGGACTGCCGAATTGCTGATAGATCAGCGAGCGGTTGACGCCGGCCGCCACCGCGACCCGGTTCGGCGTGGCCGCGTGGAACCCCTCGGCGTCGACGATCGCATGGGTGACGTCGAGGATCTGCTCTCGCCGCGCCTCACCTGACATCCGCCGCCGGCCGCTCGGAATCACGCTTGACAGCATAACTAACGGGCTGTTAGCTGTAACTAACGAAATGTTAGTTAATCGGAGGTCTTCTGTGCCCACGCTGCCCACGTCGCCCTTGCACTACCCCGAGCTGCACGAGCGGGTCCGCCGACAGGCCGAGCTGCTGCCGGAGCTCTACGGCGACTTGGACTTCGACACGCAGCCCTACCGCACGACGACCAACCCCGATGACGTCTCGTCACTGCGCGGCCGGCCCTCCACCCGAGCCAAGCTGCTCGCCGACGAAGCCGCGGTCGAGCTGATCTCGACGGCGACCTGGCTGGGCGATGTGGTGTCGGACTCCTATGCCGCGCTGATGGGCCAATACAGCGTCAGCACCCTGATCAGCATGCTCAAGCTGGCCTGCCGCAATGGCATCGACGCGGTGCCCGACGCGCCGCCCGAGCTGGCCGCGTTCATCGCCGACATGGAAGCCACCCCGGACTGGCTGGACATGGACCTGGTGCGCGAGGGTGCCGAGCATTCCCGTATCCCGATGGCGCTGTTGGCGCCGTTCGTCGTCCGCGGGGCGTTCATCGCGACCTTCCTCAACACCTACGCGGCGCTGCCGATGGCCTTGACCGGGGCCCTGTCGGGCAATCGCGCCGCGCGCCGGGTCAATGAGACCACCAGTTTCTTCGCGGTGACCACCCTGCCCGGCGCGCTGGACCGGTACGGGCCGGGCTTCGAGGCGGCGGCCATGGTGCGGCTGATGCACTCGATGGTCCGCTTCAACGCGCTCAAGCGTTCCCCGAAGTGGGACGTCGAGGTCTACGGGCTGCCGATCCCACAGCTCGATCAGATGCCGGCCGGGATGATCAACCTTTACCTGCTCGCGATGGACGCCCGCCGCCAGGGCCGCACGGACTTCACGCCGAGCGAGCGCGCCGTCGTCGAATTCACCCGCTATCGCTGCGTTCTGCTCGGCCTGCCCGAGGAGTTGCTACCGACCACCCCCGGCGAGATCATCCGGGTGCTCAGTGCCCGTTCGGCGATGCTGCGCGACGACTTCGATGACGCCACCTGCGGGGAGTTGGTCCGCTCGACCATGGCCGCTTATCTGCGGCAGGAGGACACGATGCGCGAGCGCATCGCCGATGCAGTCGAGAAGAGCTACAGCAAGTTCTTTTTCGTCCGGATGTTCGCCGGCGGCAAGCGTGCGGTGGCCGCCAAGATGGGTGTCACACTCGGGGCGGGCGACTATCTGCGGATGGCCCTGACGGCCCCGTTCGTGTACGGCCGGGTGTTGGTGGTGCAACGCGCTGTCCACACGCCCGGCTTGCGCCGGATCACCAACGCCTATGTACTCCGGCTGCTCAAGCGGCGGCTGAAGGCCTACGGTACGGCCGAATACACCAGCGATGTCGCCGAGTACACGCCGTCCGGCAGGGCCGCCTGAGGGGCGTCGGTGCGCGCGGCGCGGTGCCGGGTCTCCCAGCCGCGCAGCTTCTCCCGGCAGGGCTGCTCGACCAGGGCGTAGCTGACCGCGGCGATCGCGACAGTGAACACCATGGTCAGCACGAGCACCACGGCCATGTCCCCGGTGAACGCGAAGCGGCCGATCACCGGGAACACCATGTCGAGGGCGGCCAGGTGCCAGATGAAGATGCCGTAGGACCAGCGGCCCAGTGTGACCATCGGCGCGCTGGCCAGAAATCGGTGCGGCGTGTCGGGCCGGTCCAGCACCAACGGCGCCAGCAGCGCCCAGGCCAGCACACCGCCCATGGCGGTGCGCACGATGAACTGGCCGACGGTGGCCGAGGTCAACCCCTCCGGGCCGGCCAGCGGCGAGGCGGCCACCAGAAACGCGGCGAGGGTCAACACCGCCATCGGCAGGCGCCGGCGGGCCAGCCGGTGCACCCGGCCGACGGGACTGAACGCCCACTCGGCCAGCAGCATGCCCGCCCCGAACCAGCAGCCGTAGGCCGGCGCCCAGTTCAGCGGGTTCACCCCGTAAGGGGTATGGATCGGCAGGTATCCCCAGCCCAAACTGAGCAGCGACACCGCGGCGATCACCGGCACCCGGGCGCGCACCGGCAGGTGCTTGGCCCCCAGCGCCAGCAGCGGCAGGGCGATGTAGAAGCTGACCTCCACCGCCAGGCTCCACATCTGGGTCAGGCCCGGGGTCAAGGTCAGCGGCACATAGATCTGCGTCATCGTCAGGTTGGCCAGCCAGACCGTCAGGCTGGCGCCACCGGCGTCGGGCAGCAGGGCCAGGATCACCACCACCGACACCAGGTAGGCCGGCATGATCCGCACCACCCGAGACCGCAGGTAGTGCCCGGTGCGCGGCGCCGGGCGCAGCCCGCGCGCGGCCGCGGCATGCCCCCGCCACAGCAGGAATCCGCTCAGGGCGAAGAACACCGCCACGGCCATGTCGAAACGCCCCCACAGCCGGCCGGTGATCCCGGTCGAGTGCCCGGTCTGAAAGGCGACGTGCGTGATGACCACACCGATGGCGGCGCAGGCGCGCATCCCCTCGACCGCGGGCAGGAAGCCGCGCACACCCCCAACCTGCTGGTTCATCTGATCACGATCCAAAACATCAATGGACACACAGTAGCTGTTTGAGGTTCTGCTGTTAGGGTCAGACAGATTTAGGTGTGGGTTGGAAAAGGAGGGTACGGCGACGTGAACCGAGCAGTCATGATGCGTATCGCGGCATGCGCAGTCATGGGCCTCGGCGCCGCCTTGCTGATCGCAGCCCTGTTGCTGTCCACCTACACCGCGGGCCGGATCGCCAAGATCCCGCTCGACCTCGAGGTAACGTTGATCAGCAATGGCAGCGGCGCCGCGCTCGACCCGGAGTCGCTCGGGAGTGAACATGCCGTCGTCGATCAAGATGTGCCGCTGGTGGCCCAGCAACAGATCGGGGTCGAGTCGCCCGCCAACGCCGAGGTGGTGACCCTGCAGGCCGGCTCGTCGCTGCGGCGTGCCGACCGGCAGAAGGACACCGGCCTGCTGCTGGCCATCGTCGACACTGTGACGCTGAATCGCACCTCCGCCGAGGCCGTTTCGGACGACACCCACCCGGGCGGCTCGGTGCAGCGGCCCCGCAATTTCGACGACGACAGCCCACCCACCAACATCGCGCTGCCGCACGAGGGGCTGTCCTACCGGTTCCCCTTCGACACCCAGAAGCAGTCCTACCAGTACTTCGATCCGATCGCCCAGAAGGCCTACGAGGCCAACTACGAGGGCGAGGACGATGTCAACGGGCTGACCACCTACCGGTTCGTCCAGAACGTCGGCTACGACCCGGACGGCAGCTTGAGCGAGCCGGTGCGCTATCCGTCGCTGTACGGCCACGATGAGGACGGCGAGATCACCGCTCCGGCCCGGATGTGGAACATCGAGGGCGCCGACCCCGACGAGGACATCACCATGACGCGGTACTACGCCGCGCAGAAGACGATGTGGGTGGATCCGGTCTCGGGCACCATCGTGAAATCGAAGGTGCACGCCAACCACTACTACGCTCGCGACCCGCTGAAGCCGGAGGTGGCGCTGGCCGACTACACGGTCACCAGCTCCGAGGAGACCATCGAGGCACAGGTCGACGCCGCCCGCAACGAGCGCGACCGGGTCGCCCTGTGGTCGCGGGTCCTGCCCATCACGTTCACCGCCGCTGGGCTGATCTGTTTGATCGGCGGTGTTCTGGTCGGCTGGTTCAGCCTGCCGGCCGAGGCCGCCCTGGGCCGGCCGGGCCGCGGTTCCGACGGTGGGTTCTTCGGCGGCTTCGCACCCAAGTCACCGTCGGCCGAGCCCGCTTCGGGCGCCGAGGCCGAGACGGAGAAGCTGCCGACACAGCGTCCGCAGCTGGACCGCCCGGCGACGCCACCAGAGCCCGGCCCACCGGATCGCGGAAACCCCGATCCAGCAACCGATCAGCCCTAACCCCGCGGTGGTGCGGGCCGGGCGCTGGATTGCGCCGTGCTACGCACTGGGGCTGACGCTGCTCATACTTGCGCCGCTGCTGTGGCCGGGTTATCTCCTGTTGCGCGATGCGGTGTCGACGCCGCGGTCGTATCTGACCTCGACCGCCCTCGGCCTGGGTGAGGCGGCGCCGCGCGCGGTACCGCAGGACTTCGCTGTGGCGCTGGCTTCGCGACTGGCCGACGGCGGCATCGTGGTCAAAGCGCTGCTGCTCGCGGGTTTATGGCTGGCCGGCTGCGGTGCGGCAAGGCTGGTGGCCACGGTGCTGCCGGCCGCGGGGCTGCCCGGCCGGCTGGTGGCGGTCACCGTCGCGATCTGGAATCCCTATGTGGCCGAGCGGTTGTTGCAGGGGCATTGGAGTCTGCTGGTGGGCTACGGATGCCTGCCGTGGGTGGCGGTCGCGATGCTGGAGCTGAGGTCCGGTGGCGGCGGGCTGTTCGGGTTGGTGTTCTTCCTGGCACTGGCCGGATTGACTCCGACCGGGCTGCTGTTGGCCGCGGTGGTGGCGCTGGTGTGCGTCGCGGTGCCGGGTGCGGGGCCGCCGAGGTGGTGGTGTGCCACGAGCGTGGTGGCGATCGCGACTACCGCCGCGCTGCCCTGGCTGATGGCCTTGATGGTGAGCCCGGGATCTGCGCGCGGTGAATCCGCCGGGGTGTCGGCGTTCGCGGCCCGCGCCGAGCCGGGGCTGGGCACCCTGGGCAGCCTCGCCGGGCTCGGCGGGATCTGGAATGCCGACGCGGTACCTGGTTCGCGGGCAACGGTTTTCGCATTGCTGGCGACGGCGGTATTCCTCGGTGTGGTGGCGCTGGGGCTGCCGGCGGTGCGAGACCTGCCCGCCGCGCGGCCCCTGCTGGTGCTGGCGGGCGCGACGGTGCTGGTGTTGGCGATCCTGGCCACCGGCCCGGGCCTGGCGGTGCTGCGCTGGGCGGTCGATGTCGCGCCCGGTGTGGGGATGCTGCGCGACGGCCACAAGTGGGTGGCGCTGGCGATGCCCGGTTACGCGCTGGCCGGCGCGGGCGCGGTAGCGGGTCTGCGAAAGCGGCTGCCACCGGCCCGGGCGGCGCTGCTGTGTTGTGCCGCGCTGATCCTGGTGCTGCCCGACCTGGGCTGGGGCGTGGCTGGGCGGCTCAAACCGGTGCGGTACCCGCCCGGCTGGGCGGCGGTGGCGGCCAAGATCAACGCCGATCCGCGCCCGGTGGCCGTGCTGCCGGCCGACACGATGCGGCACTTCTCCTGGGCCGGTCCGGCGCCGGTGCTCGACCCGCTGGGCCGTTGGGTGCGCGCCGAGGTGCTGGCGACCGGCGATCTGCGTGTCGGGGAGCAGACCGTACCCGGCGAGGGCAGCCACGCCCGCGGGGTACAGCAGGCGCTGCTCTCGGGCGCGGACCCGGCCATGCTCGGCGTCTACGGGGTGGGGTGGGTGGTCACCGAGTCCGGTTCGGACGGCGAGATGGGAGCTGCGCCAAAAACCCTGATGCGGTTGCCGATCGCCTACCGCGACTCCGACTTCACCGTCTACCGGGTCGGCGGCCGTGCACCCGAGGTCTCCGCCGGCCCGCGCCGGGCCGTGCTGGCGGCGCACCTGATATGGCTGGCGATGCTGCTGGTGGGTGCGGGCGGTCTGGCCGCACCGCTGGTTCGCCGAACCTACAGGGCGGCGAAGTAGAAGCCGAACAGCAGCCCGAACAGCGCCAGCAGCCAGCCGTTCGTGGTCACCTTGAGCCAGGTCGGGGCGTGGCGGACCTCCATGAAGTGCCATATCACCAGCTGCGTCTTGAGCGCGGCGATCGACAGCACTACCACGGTGACGGTGGCGTTCAGGTGCGCTTCGCCGCCGTCGCGGGCGGTCTGCCACGACGCGATCGTCACCACCGTAAGCAGCGCCCACACGAAGATCAGCGGGTTGCGGCGGTACGCGGTCACAGCCATCACCTCATCAAGTACAGCAACGCGAACAGGATCAGCCACAAGACATCGACCATGTGCCAGTAGGTTGCGCCGGTCTCCACCAACGAGATTCGTGGTTCGGCTGCCCCGCGTAGCTCGCGGACGACGAAGCACAGAATCACCAGCCCCAGGAACACGTGGCACAGGTGCATTCCCGTCATCACGAAGTAGTACATGAAGAACAGGTTGGTTCCCGGTGTCATCCCGGCGGTGACCTCCGGGATGTATTCGAACATCTTGAAGAGGGGAAACGCCGCACCGCAGGCCAGCGCGACGCAGAACAGCCGGTGGGCTTCCGGGGTCCTTCCGGCTCGGGCGGCAGAGGTGCCGAGTGCGACGAAGAGCGAACTGGTCAGCAGCACGACGGTGTTGACGATCCCGATATTCAGGTTCACCTTCGCCTGGCTGGCCAGGAACATGGCATGGTCTTGGCCGCGGAAGTACGTGTAGGACACGAAGTAGGCGGCAAAGATGAACAGGTCGCCGATGACGAAGAACCACATGCTGGCTTCGCCGGGCAGGTGCCCGCGCGCCTGGGGGTTTGGCGTCATCTCGTCGGCACCGATGCCGAGCCCCGCTTCGACTTCGGTCATGTGCCGGCTCCGGCGGGTTCCAGCGCAACCCAAGCGTTTTCGAGCTCGGCCTCGGGCTGGTTCTTGATCGATCGGTAGATGCACGCGTAGACGATGAACTGCCATGAGACGTAGAGCGTCATGGCGAGCCAGAACGTCATCAGACCGTTCCAGGCGAAGGGCCCTGACTTGGTGATCCACACCGGCGCGGCCATCAACTCGGTCACGTATTGCCAAACGGTGTAGTAGCCCAGCCATTTCGGCAGGATATTGTTCTCGTCGAGAATGATCGCCAGGCCGAAGGCCATCCACATGATGCAGAAGCATCCCAGCGAGCCGATGAACGCCAGGTAGCCGAAGTCGTAGAGCATCGCCAAGATCGCCGGGTCGTAGCCGGGGCGGAATGCGCCGAGCCCGAAGCAGAACATGCCGAACAGCATGCCGACGATGGTGCCGGTCATCGCGCCCATCATGACGGTGTACCGGAACACCGGGCTGACCGACATCCGCTTGATCTGGATGAGGTAGCAGGCATTCGATACTGGCGCTAGGCCGAAGGCCAGTGTCAGCACGGTGCAGGCGATCAGCAGGTTGTGCGACTGCATGAAGTCGAGGATCTGGGGCTGCGAGACGCTCGGTGAGCGGGGCGGCATCATCCAGCTCAAGGGGACGAAGACCAGCCCGAACAGCGCGAAGAAGACCGGGACCGACCAGAAGGCGACCCACTGATCCCGTTTCGCGGCCTTGGTCATGCCAGCGCCTCGCGCTCGTCACCCTGGCGATTCACCACATCGCGCAGAACCGCGAACATGACCACGAGATAGCCGGCGAAAACGCTGAGCCGCAGGGTGAACGAGAGCGAACCGTCCCAGGCCAGCGGCCCGGTTTTGTACAGCAGCGAAAACGCGCTCGGAACCAGCAGTGCGGCCACCGCGATGTTGAAGTGCGCCACCCAGCGCGGGAAGACCGGGGCTGGCCGGGCGTCCAGGTAGATGCTGACGGCCAGGCAGAGATTCTGCACGATGATGGTGCCGACGGGTGCGATGAAGAAGAACCACGCCATGTCGTTGAGCAGGCTGATGAGTTGCGGGTCGCGTTCGGGCCGGAACGCCGCCATCGCCCAGCAGTAGTCGGCGAGGATGAATGCCGTCAGGCCCACTCCGACGCAGAGCAGGTAGGCGTAGGTGAAGACGCTGCTCGACGTCGCGGTCCGGGAGATCTGCACCGCGGTCACCGCGAAGAGCGGAACCAGCGAGCACGCGATGAGATTGCACAGGATCGTGACGCCCAATATGCCGGTGACGTTCTCGGCGAAGAAGGCCGCGACTTGTTCGGGGGTCAGCGTCGGCGACAGCGGCGGCGAGAATACCGGGAACAACAGATAGGCCAACGCGAACAAGGCCGCCGACGGCGGCACCGTCCACAACAGGATGCGTTGCCCCCTGGTGTTCATCCCCGTCGCTGTCGTCATCGCCCACCCTGCCTGGTCTGCCACCACCCGCTCGGTTGCTAGGTCTAACACACTCACTGACAAATGACAACGAAAATGCCGCCGCTCATCGTTCAGCTACGCGTAAATAGCCAGTCCAGGGACATCTTCAGGTGACATCCGTCAATGATCGACTGGGGTGCGGCACAATGGGCGCGTGCCCGAGAGTGCGACCCAGCGTGAGACCCAACGCCGCAGAACACGTGCTCGAGTGCTCGACGCCGCGATCGTGGAGTTTCAGCGGGCCGGCACCAACGCGGCAGACATCAACGCCATCGCCAAGGCGGCCGGGGTGGCACGCAGTACCTTCTACTTCCACTTCCCCACCAAGGAGCACGTGCTGCTCGAGCTGATCCGACGAGACGAGATGCGCCTCGCCGAAGAACTCAGTCGATTCCTCGACACGCGCCGCTCGCTGGCGGCGGTGCTGAAGGTGATCGTGGAGCTGGTTCTGGCCCTCGAAAGCCGCTGGGGTGCAGCGCTGTTCCGCGATGTGCTCAGTCTCTACTTCTCGCCCAGCCGGCCCGAACCGGAGCAGTGGGCCAGCCACCCGACGTTCGTGCTGCTGGCCGCCGAGATCGAGCGTGCCCGCATTCGCGGTGAGCTCTACGACGACGTGGACTCCTACCACAGCGCGGCGTTCTTTCTCCTCGGTGTCTACGCGCTGCTGACCACGGTGGGCGAATCCCAGGCGGAACGCGATGTGGCACTGAAGAAATTCGTGACCAGCACCCTGCGCAGCATGGTTCCGCAGGCCTGATGGCGGCGTCATCCGGAGATTGAAGCCGGTGTCGGTGGCTGTAGGTGTACCGGTACAGGCCGGGGCCGGATCCGCAGAAGTGACCCGCTCGGATCACGCTATTGGAGAGCAGCAACGCCGGGCAGCTCGCCGCCGCGTCGCATAAGGGCGCGCCCCAGTGTCGCCGATAAGGCGTACAATCGAAAGTATGTTCGAAGCGATCGACTTGCCTGGCCCCGACGCCCTCGCCGAGCTCGACGAGGCCGCGCTGGTGGCAGCGATCGGAGGGTGGGCCCAAGCGGAGGCCGTCGCGGCCTCCCGCCGCCTGGCGGCGATCGCCGAGCTGGTGGGCCGCAAACTGTACGACGACCCAGCGCGTTCGAAATGGGCTTGCGACGGCTGGGACGCGGTGGCCGCCGAAGTCGCTGCTGCCTGCGATATCAGCCACAGCAAGGCATCCGGGCAGATGTACTTGGCTTCGGCGCTGCGCGAACGCCTCCCCAAGGTGGCGGCACTGTTCGCCGCCGGACAGCTCAACGCGGCCCTGGTGTCCACCATCTCCTGGCACACCACCTTGATCCAAGACCCTCGGGCCATTGCCGCGGTCGATACCGCCCTGGCCGCCGACGCCCTGCATTACGGGCCGCAGTCGGCGTTCAAGACCGGGCAGGCCATCGACGCGGTCGTCGAGGCGCACGACCCGCAGGCCCTGCGCCGTAGCCGTCAACATGCCCGCTCCCGCGACCTGGTGGTCGACAAACGCAACACCGACCACGCCACTACCCCGCTGTGGGGCCGGCTGCACGCCCACGACGCCGAAGCCCTCGACCGGCGGCTGATGGTGATGGCGCACAGCGTCTGCGACGACGATCCGCGCACCATCGCCCAACGTCGCGCCGACGCCCTCGGCGCGCTGGCCGCCGGCGGGCAGACCCTGGCCTGCGGGTGCGGCAACGAGGACTGCCCTGCCGTCCAGGACCGTCCGGCAAGCTCGGTGCTCATTCACGTGCTGGCCAGCGCCGAAAGCCTGGGCACCGGTGTCGACGCGCACCGCAACGGTGAAGACCCACCGTCGCCGCCGATCGACCGCCGGAACTTGTTCGCGCCAGTGGAGCGCCCCGTCGAGCCCGACCCGCCCCCGAAGGCCCCGCCGGCGCTGCTGCTGGGCGGGCCGCTGATCCCGGCACCGATGCTGGCCGAGCTGATCGCCGCCGGCGCCACCATCAAACCGGTGCGACACCCCGGACCTGATAATGCCCCCGAGCCGAGGTACCGGCCCTCGACCGCATTGGATGAGTTTGTGCGCTGCCGGGACATGACGTGTCGGTGGCCCGGTTGTGACCGGCCGGCGGAATTCTGCGACCTCGACCATGCCATCGCCTACGCGCTCGGCGGGCCGACACATCCGTCGAATCTGCGTTGCCTGTGCCGAAAACACCACTTACTCAAGACGTTTCACGGTTGGCGCGACCGCCAACACGCCGACGGCACCATCGACTGGCTCAGTCCGACCGGCCAGACCTACACCACCCGCCCCGGCAGTCGGCTGTTGTTCCCCGCCCTCTGTGAACCGACAGGCCGGCTACCCGCACCGACTGACCGGCAATCGGATTCGTCCGGCCGAAGCCTGATGATGCCCATCCGACGGCGGACTCGGGCCCAGAACCGAGCCCGGGCGATCGTCGCCGAACGCGCCCTCAACACCAGGCCACCGCCAACCTGAGCCCTCAATCCAGGAACCGGGCGCGCACTTCGGGGGCCGGCAGCGGGCAGGTGTCGTGCTTGCCGCCGATTCGATAGCGGACGGCGGCGAAACGGTCGTAGAGCCGGTCACGGATTGCGGCGGGAATGAGGCGGGCCGCCAGAAGTAGCCGGAACGGCCCGGCCAGATAGCGCACCACCTCCAGGGCCCCCGCTGATCGGACACTGACTCGCTCATCGGGTCGACCTGGGTTTTCGACGAACACCATGGAGTCGATGTCCTGCAGATCCGGATGGCGCTCGATGACCGCGCGCGCGAAGTCGCTGTCCAGGGCGGCGAATCGCAAGGTGCCGTGCCGGTCGTGGCGAAGGATGGTCTGGACCGATCGGTTGCAGACCCCACAGACGCCGTCGTAGAGCAGCACGGGAGTCGCGTGATCGTCGGTCATCGGCGCACCTCCGCGTCGCTCAGACCACGCCGCTGACGTACCGACGCTCGCGGACCGCCGCCAAGACCTCGCGGAACCCGTCAGCGCTTTGCCGCCAAGAGAATTCGGCGCTGCGATCCTGCGCCTTGCCGCCGAGCTGTTCACGCAGCACCGCGTCGTCCAACAGGCGATGTAGCTGCTCGACCAGCTCATCGCGATCATCGACCAGCAGCCCGGTCACGCCGTCGACGATCGAATCGGACAGCCCGCCGGAAGCCCGGTAGCCGATGGTGGGCACTCCGTGCTGGCCGGCTTCGATGACGGCCAGGCCCCAGCCCTCTTTGCGCGACGGCAGCACATGCACCCACGCCTGTTGCACCAGATGGTGTTTGGTGTCCTCGTCGACGTGGCCGTGGAAGGTCACCGCATCGGTGATCCCCAGTGCTGCCGCGTGCTGCACCAGTCGGTCGCCCCACCAACCGCCGCCGATGACGTCCAGTCGCAGGCCGGGCACGCGGGGACGCAGCGCGGCGACCGCATCGAGTGCGTCCTCGATCTGCTTGTGCGGCACCAGCCGCGACAGCACCACCACCCGAGGGGTGTCGGCGCGCGGACCCGCCAGCGTCGCCGCCGGCGCCTCGTCGAGGCCGTTGCGCACCACCGCGATGCGTTCGGCGCCTACGCCGAGTTCGATCAGGTCGCGTGCTGAGGGCAGCGACACCGTCAGGTACTGATTGCGGCGGTTCAGCCACGGCGACAATTTCGACTCCACCAGCCAGCCGATCCGGCTCAACACCGGTCCGGCCACCGGCCACTGCTCACGGTGGCAGTGGTGCACCAGCATCGCCACCCGGCGCCCGTAGATCAGCCGCGCCAAAAACGGCAGCCCGTTCTGGGTGTCGATCACCGCGTCCGGCCGCACCTGCCGCAGCGGCCCCAGCCCGAGGCGTGCCGCCGCCATCACCGCCAACGCCCACAGATACACCGTGTAGGGACCGCCGCGGCGACTGATCCGCACCCCGTCGATCACCTCGTGTTTGGGTGCGCCCGGATAGCGGGCGGTGCGCAGCGTGACCGCGACTCCGCCGGCGGCCAGCTCGGCGCCGATGCGCTGCAGATAGGTCTCGCTGCCGCCGCCCTGCGGATGCCCGGTGTCACGCCAGCACAGCAGCAGGACGGAGCGCACAGCAGACACAGCACTACAGGGTAGTCCCGCCGGTGGCGCTTAAGCTGGGGCCGGTGGCCGCCACCGACCTGTTCGCACGACACGCGACGCTGGCCCGCTCGGTGCGCCTGCTGGGCCAGTTCCGTCACGAACAGAGCGACCCGGCCCGCTTCTATGGTGCGTTGGCCCTCGACACCGCCACCCTGGTCACCGAGCTGTGGCGGGGCGTCAACGGGGACGACCCCACCGGCAGAACCGTGCTCGACGTCGGCGGCGGGCCGGGTTACTTCGCCACCGCATTCGCCCAGGCGGGCCTGCGCTACATCGGGGTGGAACCGGACCCCGCGGAAGTGCATGCGATGCACGCGGCCGGGTCCGCGTCGTCCCCGGGCACCTTCGTGCGCGCCTCCGGGACGGCGTTGCCCTTCGCCGATGACAGCGTGCACATCTGCCTGTCTTCCAACGTCGCCGAGCACGTGCCGCGGCCCTGGCTGCTGGGTAACGAGATGCTGCGGGTCACCAGGCCGGGCGGGCTGGTGGTGCTGTCCTACACGGTGTGGCTGGGTCCGTTCGGCGGCCACGAGATGGGTCTGACCCACTATCTGGGTGGGCACAGAGCCGCGGCACGCTACACCCGCAGGCACGGCCATCCGCCCAAAAACAACTACGGTTCGTCGTTGTTCGCGGTCTCGGCGGCCGAGGGCCTGGAGTGGGCCCGTCACACCGGCGCACTGGTCGCGGCTTTTCCCCGTTATCACCCGCGATGGGCATGGTGGATGACCGCCGTCCCGGGCTTGCGCGAGTTCGCCGTGAGCAATCTGGTGCTGGTTCTGCGACCCGACTGACTCCATTGACTGCAACGTGTTCTAATCCGCGCGTCGGCTAGGTAGGGTGACGCCATGACCGACTCCAGCATCACCGAATACGACACCCTCTTCATCGGCGGCAAGTGGACCGCCCCGTCCACTGACCAGGTCATCGAGGTGCGCTGTCCGGCCACCGGCGAATACGTCGGCAAGGTGCCGCTGGCAGCCAAGGCCGATGTGGACGCCGCCGTGGCGGCCGCGCGCGCGGCCTTCGACTCCGGGCCATGGCCATCGACGCCGCCGGCCGAGCGGGCCGCCGTCATCGCCGCGGCGATCAAGCTGATGGAGGAGCGCAAGGAGCAGTTCACCTCGCTGTTGGCCGCCGAGACCGGCCAGCCGGCGATGGGTGTCGAGACCATGCACTGGCTGAGCTCAATCGGGGCACTGAACTTCTTCGCCGGCCCCGCCGTCGACGAGGTCAGTTGGGAAGAGGTCCGCACCGGCGCATACGGCCAGACGATCGTGCGCCGGGAGCCGCTGGGAGTGGTCGGCGCGATCGTGGCCTGGAATGTGCCGCTGTTCCTGGCGGTCAACAAGCTGGGGCCGGCGCTGCTGGCCGGCTGCACGGTGGTGCTCAAGCCGGCCGCCGAGACGCCGTTGAGCGCCAACCTGTTGGCGCAGGCGTTCGCCGATGCGGGCTTGCCGGACGGGGTGCTGTCGGTGGTGCCGGGCGGGGTGGAGACCGGCCAAGCGCTGACCTCCAACGCCGACGTGGACGTCTTCTCCTTCACCGGCAGCTCGGCCGTCGGCAAGGAGATCGGCAAGCGCGCCGCGGAGATGCTCAAGCCGTGCACCCTGGAGCTCGGCGGCAAGTCGGCGGCCATCGTGCTCGAGGATGTCGACCTGGCCTCGGCGGTCCCGATGCTGGTGTTCTCCGGGATCATGAACACCGGCCAGGCCTGCGTGGCCCAGACCCGCATCCTGGCGCCGCGCTCGCGTTACGAGGAGATCGTGGAGGCGGTCAAGAACTTCGTCACCGCCATGCCGGTCGGCGTGCCCAGTGACCCGGCCGCCCAGGTCGGCGCGCTGATCAGCGAGAAGCAGCGCGAGCGGGTCGAGGGCTACATCAAAAAGGGCATCGAGGAGGGCGCCCGGCTGGTGTGCGGCGGCGGGCGTCCCGAGGGTCTGGACGGCGGCTTCTTCGTGCAGCCGACCGTGTTCGCCGACGTGGATAACTCCATGACCATCGCCCAGGAGGAGATCTTCGGGCCGGTGCTGTCGATCATCGCCTACGACACCGAGGACGACGCGGTCAAGATCGCCAACGACTCGGTGTACGGGTTGGCCGGCAGTGTGTGGACCGCCGATGTTCCGCGCGGGATCGAGATCGCCAAGAAGATCCGCACCGGAACCTACGCGATCAACTGGTATGCGTTCGACCCCTGCTGCCCGTTCGGCGGCTACAAGAACTCCGGCATCGGCCGGGAGAACGGCAAAGAGGGCGTCGAGCACTTCACCCAGCAGAAGAGCGTGCTGATGCCGATGGGTTACACACTGGAGAGCTGAGCGCTTTGCCGTTGACGCAACGGTAAGCCCATATACTTCGCGTTCGTGGGCAGACTGCTTTGGTTTGCACCCTGGGCCGTGTACTGGGTGCTGGTGGGAAATACACCGCTGCTGATCGCGGCGGTGGTGGCGCTGGCCCTAGCGGTGGCCGTGGTGGTTATCGGCCGCGAGCCCTCGGCACGGTTCGTGGGGACCGGAGCCATCGCGACGTTCGCGGTGCTGGCAGCGCCACCGCTGGCGTTGGGCTGCGCGCAGCGGTGGGTGCTGCCGCTGAGTTTCGCCGGCCTGCTCGCGACGTTGCTCGCCGGCACGATGCTGGGCAGATGCGTGGTGGCGGCCGTCGCAAAGGTCGATCTGCCCGCGGCGGTGGAGCAAAGCGAACTGTTCGCGCCGGTCGTGAACCGGTTGACCGGGATCTGGCTGGGTGCGCTGGCAGTGATGTCGGTGTCGGCGGTGATCCCGGCGATCCTGCGGACCGACGCCGGTGCGCCGCTGTCCTACCTGTGCTCCTGGGTGGTGCCGTTCGGGATCCTGGCCGCCGCCGCGATCGCCTCCCGTATCCTGGGCGACCGGATGACCGCCGGCTTCGGCGACGCGGTGCGCAAGACCAGCTTCGTCGCGTTCGTCGACATGGAGATCGATCAGCTCTATTACCTGGCCCAAGAACACGCCAACCGGGAAGTCGGCCCAGGCCAGGAGGCCTACAACGTCACCGTCGGCGCGAAGGGAACAGCGTTGGTGGGCGATGACACCCGGGTATCGTGGCCGTCCACCTACAAGGTGCGGCAACGGCGCAGCTGAGCCGCTTCACGGCGCCCCTTCAACGCAGGCGGCTGCCGACGCTGCGAGAGATTCTCCCCAGGTGCGGGGAACAGCCGTAGCTCACCCGTTGAGCTGACGGCGCCGGTACTGGATGCAGCGCCCGACTTCGGCGCGGTAGTGGTCCTCGTCGAACCCACCGGCGGCGTAGAGCCGCGACCCCAGCCGGCCGCGCAGCTCATCAAGGTTCACGTCGGTGGTGGCGTTGGCCAGTACCCAGTCGACGGCGGCTTCGCTGCCCTGGGCTCGGCAGATCCGGTCGGCCTGCCGGCCGGCGGCGCCCTTGTGGAAGCGGGCGAAGCCGGCCTTGCTCCACGACCGGATCTCCCGGGCCTCCAGGTCGAGAAGTTCACGCAGCACCGACGCCGGACCGTCCGCCACGGTCTTGAACGGTGCGGCGTCGGCGAAGGTCAATGCCCCGTCGGGACGCCGGATCCGTTCGATATCCGGTTCCACCATCACCGCGCCGCGGCCCTTGGCCAGCTCGTGGGCCCACCGGACGACCGTGTAGCCGTGGTCGGGCAGTCGGTATTTGCCAGTGTGGGTGTCCACGCTGCGGACTCTAGAACGCCTCCTCGGGCAGATCCATCACCGCCAGGTCGTTGTTTTCGACGATGCGCCGTTCCGCACTGAGTCGGGGCAGCACATTACTGGCGAAAAACCCTGCCGCGGTAACTTTTCCACGGTAGAAGTTCCGGTCACCATCGTCAGGCTCGCCATTCAGCGCACCCAGCGCGATCTCGGCTTGGCGCAGCAGCAGCCAGCCGATCACCAGGTCACCGACGGCCAGCAGGAACCGCACCGACTCCAAACCCACCCGGTAGAGCTCGCGGGAATCCTGCTGCGAACCGAGCAGATAGCCGGTCATGGCGGTGGCCATCGCCCGCACGTCGTCGAGGGCGCCGG
The DNA here is from genome assembly GCF_059813225.1 of Mycobacterium sp. NGS16. NCBI lineage: Bacteria > Bacillati > Actinomycetota > Actinomycetes > Mycobacteriales > Mycobacteriaceae > Mycobacterium > Mycobacterium sp. NGS16. Next base: position 734,788 of record NZ_JCALEE010000002.1, on the reverse strand, counting down.
CCAGCAGTTTGCGGGAGTCGGCCAACTCGGCGCGGGCATCACCGCTGTCGAGGAACGCATCGATCTGGGCGATCAGGTGCCCCAACGCCACGCCGCGGTCACGGGCAATCTTGCGGAAGAAGAAATCCTGCGCCTGGATGGCGGTGGTGCCCTCGTAGAGGCTGTCGATCTTGGCGTCGCGGATGTACTGCTCGATCGGATAGTCCTGCAGGAAGCCGGATCCGCCGAAGGTCTGCAGCGCATCGGTCAGGTACTGATAGGCCCGTTCCGAACCGACGCCCTTGACGATCGGCAGCAGCAGATCGTTGACCCGCTCGGCCATCTCGGCGTCGGCTCCCGACACCTGCAGGGCAACCTGTGGGTTCTGGTGGGCTGCGGTGTAGAGGTACAGCGCCCGCATCCCTTCGGCGTAGACCTTCTGCATCATCAGGGCACGGCGCACATCCGGGTGGTGGAGGATCGTCACCCGCGGCGCGGTCTTGTCCGTCATCTGGGTCATGTCGGCACCCTGGATGCGGGTCTTAGCGTACTCGAGTGCGTTGAGGTAGCCGGTGGACAGTGTAGCAATGGCCTTGGTGCCCACCATCATTCGCGCGTATTCGATGACATGGAACATCTGCGCGATACCGTTGCGGGCATCACCGACCAGCCAGCCCTTCGCCGGAACGCCGTGCTGGCCGAAGGTCAGTTCGCAGGTCGTCGAAACCTTCAGTCCCATCTTGTGTTCCAGTCCGGTGACGAAGACCCCGTTGCGCTCACCGGGCTCACCGGTCTCGGGGTCCGGCAGGTACTTGGGCACCAGAAACAGGCTGAGCCCCTTGGTTCCCGGCCCGGCGCCCTCGGGGCGGGCCAGCGTCATGTGCATGATGTTCTCGAACAGGTCGTCACTGTCGCCGTTGGTGATGAACCGCTTGACGCCGTCGATGTGCCAGCTGCCGTCGGGCTGCTCGATCGCCTTGGTACGACCCGCCCCCACATCAGAGCCAGCATCCGGCTCGGTTAACACCATGGTGGCGCCCCAGTTCCGCTCGATCGCCATGGCTGCCCAGTGCCGCTGCTGTTCGTTGCCCAGGTCGTAGAGGATGTTGGCGAAGACGGGGCCGGCCATGAACATGAACACGGCGGGATTTGCGCCGAGCACCAATTCGTTGATGGCCCACGACACCATCGCCGGCGCCGGCACACCGCCGACCTCCTCGGTCAGGCCGATGCGGAACCACTCGCCTTCCTGCCAGGCCCGCAGTGACGCCTTGAACGGCTCGGGCAGCGTCACGGTGTGGTTGGCCGGGTCGAACACCGGTGGGTGGCGGTCACTGTCGGCGAACGATTCGGCCACCGGCCCTTCGGCGAGCCGGGCGGCCTCGGCCAGCATCTGGCGCACGGTGTCGCCGTCGAGGTCGCCGAAGGCGCCCCCAGCCAGGCACTGCTCTAACCCCAGCAGCTCGAACAGATTGAATTCCAGGTCGCGGACATTGCTCTTGTAATGACCCATGGATCCAGCATGCGCCACAACCCGCGGCGACTTCCGGAGTTTGCGCATCCCGGCCGGTGGCCGGTCTCAGCTGTCGAGAACCTGCGCCACCCGATCCTCGACATCACCAAGACCACTCAGATCGATGCCGAATCGCTCGGTCAGTGCCGCACAGACCTGCGCGGCGTCATCGAAGCGCACCCGTTCGGTGCCGCCACGAGCATGGACGGCCAGGTTGCGCCCGCGCAGGTTGCATCGGGCGTCATCGGTCACCACCGCCGCAGTGAGCCCGACGACGAAGTTCGACTCCGGATAGGTCGACACATACCAACTGCCCACCTGCATGTCGATCAGTGGTCGCGGCTGCAGGCCGAAGGTGTACAGCGGGCGCCAGGCCTCGCCGATCAGCGACTCCAACACATATCCAGCGCGGTACCGCCGCAGCCGGAACGGCTCATGCGGCGTGGGCTGCACCGCGTCGGCGACCAGCCGGATCGGTGCGGTCAGGGTCTGTCCGCCGAAGCCGACGTCAACCAGGTACGGCTCGTCGCTGCCCGGGATGCGCACCGCCAGCGCCTGATGGGTCTGCGGGTGCGGCGGACCATCCAATCCGTCCGGGCTCATCCACACCACCCGCGCGGCCAGCCGGTCGACGGCGAACCCGAGTTCGCGCAGCACAGCGTGCATCAGGTTGTTGTGCTCGTAGCAGTAGCCGCCGCGGCGCCGCGCCACCAGCTTGGCAGTCAGCGCCGGCACGCTCAGATCGATCACCGGCACACCGGTGAGTGGGTCGAGATTCTCGAACGGGATGTGGCGGACATGCGCGGCCACCAGGGCGGCCAACGTCTCATAGGTGGGTTCGGTACCGCCGCGGTAGTGCACACGGTCGAAGTACGCCGTCAGGTCGATGCCCGAACCCCCTCAGCTGCCGGTGGAGTCGTCGCCGATGCTATCGACCACCGGCGTCGGGGCGGTAGCATGAGCAAAACTAGAACACGTTTCAAAGGGGCCGTGGTGGACACACCGGACAACGACTGGTCGGAGGACGTGCCCAGGCCCATCACCAAGTGGGACCCGGGCCTGACCGAACGGGTGATGGGTTTGCTGCGTCCGCTGATCAAGGGCTACCACCGGGCCGAGGTGCGCGGCCTGGATTCCTTCCCCAACGGCGGCGCCCTGGTGGTGTCGAACCATTCCGGCGGCCTGTTCGCGATGGACGTCCCGGTCTTCGCCACCGGCTTCTACGACAAGTTCGGCTACGAACGCCCGGTCTACACGTTGAGCCACGACCTGATCTTCACCGGCTTCACCGCCGACTTCTTCCGCAAGACCGGGTTCATCCCGGCCAACCACGACAACGCCGACGAGGCACTGCGCTCCGGTGGCGTGGTGGTGGTCTTCCCGGGCGGTGACTACGACGTCTACCGGCCGACGTTAGAAGAGAACAAGATCGACTTCGGCGGCCGCAAAGGCTACATCCGTGCCGCACTCAACGCCGGCGTGCCGATCGTGCCGACCGTGGGAATCGGCGGCCAGGAAAGCCAGTTCTACCTGTCGCGCGGCACCGGGCTGGCCAAGGCCCTGCGGTTGGACAAACTGATGCGCGTCAAGATTCTGCCGATCTCGTTCGGCTTCCCGTTCGGCCTGTCGGCGGTGTTGCCGGTCAATCTGCCGCTGCCCACCAAGATCGTCATGCAGGTGTGCGAGCCGATCGACGTCGTCGCCGAATTCGGCGAGGACCCCGATATCGACGTCGTCGACGCGCATGTGCGCGCCGTCATGCAAGACGCCCTGGACAAGCTGGCGCGCGAGCGGCGCCTGCCGATCCTGGGCTGAGCGCGATGACGCTGTTCGACTCGCTCAATCGGGCCGGCTCGATGCTGGCGACGTTCACCCGGGCCGGTCTGCTGACGCCGCTGCGACCCGACAAATACCTGCGGATCGCCGCCGCCGCGGCCCGCGAGGGCGGCACCACCACCACCGGGATCGCCATGGCGGCGCAACGGTGCGGGGAACGCACCGCGATCATCGACGAACGCGGCACCTGTACCTATACCCAGCTCGACCGCCGCTGCGACGCGCTGGCCGCTGCCCTGCAGCACCTGCCCGGCCGGACGCCGCGGGCAATCGCCCTGATGTGCCGCAACCACCGCGGCTTCATCGAGGCGCTGGCCGCCGCCAACCGGGTCGGCGCCGACGTCTTGCTGCTCAACACCAGCTTCGCCGGGCCGGCGCTGGCCGAGGTCGTGGCCCGCGAAGACGTCGACCTGATCTTCTACGACGAGGAGTTCACCGCGGCGGTGGATCTGGCCGTGCCGGCCGGTTCCGGGTGCACACGGGTGGTGAGCTGGACCGACGGGGAGAGCGCCGGTCTGACGATGGACGACCTGATCGACGCCAACGCCGGGCGGCGGCCGACGAAACCGACCCGGTCCGGTGCGCTGGTGATGCTCACCTCCGGAACGACCGGCACACCGAAGGGTGCGCGTCGCTCCGGGCGGGGCGGCGGCGGCATCGCTGATCTTGCGGCCATATTCGACCGAATCCCTTGGCACACCGAGGAAACCGTGGTCATCGCCGCACCGATGTTCCACGCCTGGGGGTTCTCCCAGCTGGCGCTGGCGTTGACGATGGCCTGCACCATCGCCACCCGGCGCAAGTTCGATCCGGAGGCCACCCTGGCACTCGTGGAGGACAATGATGCGACCGGCTTGTGCGTCGTACCGGTCATGTTCGACCGGATCATGGCGTTGCCCGATGAGGTCCGCGCCGAATACCCCTGCACGTCACTGCGGTTCGCAACCGCGTCCGGGTCCCGGATGCGCCCGGAGGTGGTGACGGCGTTCATGGACGCCTTCGGCGACGTGGTTTACAACAACTACAACGCGACCGAGGCCGGCATGATCGCGCTGGCGACCCCGCAAGACCTGCGCTATGCCCCCGACACCGCCGGCCGTCCGGCGCCGGGCACCGAGGTCCGGATCCTCGACGCCGATTTGGCCGACGTGGCAGTCGGAGTTACCGGGCAGATCTTCGTGCGCAACTCCTCGCAGTTCGACGGCTACACCAGCGGTGACTCCAAACAGTTCCATGACGGTTTCATGGCCTCCGGCGACGTGGGTTATTTCGACGACACTGGACGGCTTTTCGTGGTCGGCCGTGATGACGAGATGATCGTCTCCGGCGGCGAGAACGTCTACCCGATCGAGACGGAGAAGGCGCTGACCACCCATGCCGCCGTCGCCGAGGCCGCTGTGATCGGTGTCGACGATGCCGACTACGGGCAGCGCCTGGTGGCCTTCGTCGTGTTGGAGCCCGGCGCGGTGGCCACTCCCGACGAGTTGAAGCAGCATGTGCGCGACAACTTGGCCGGCTATAAGGTGCCCCGCGCGATCACAGTCCTGGAAGCGTTGCCGCGCAACAACACCGGCAAGGTGTTGCGCCGCGAGTTGCAGGCGATGGTCGATCTCTAGGCGGGCGCCATCGCGGTCTCGACCGGCGTCAGCGGCTCGGAAATCCCTGCGGCACGGCGAATCGCGATGAACTCCTCGACCATGGCGCTGGTCACCTCGTGCGGATCCTCGACGGTGGCGCCGTCGGTCAGGACCGAGATGTTGAGCTGATCCACATAGCTCCACACGGTGATGTTCAAGCCGCTGCCGGCGGTCAACGGCCCGACCGAGTAGATCTCGGTGACCAGCGCACCACCCACCCGGCCGCGTTCCCGCGGACCCGGGACATTGGAGATGTTGAGGTTGAGCACCTTGTTCTGGCCGTCCTTGCCGGACAGCCACCGGAACAGCGACTCCGCCGGTGCCGGCGGGAGGTACGCCGACCACCGGCTGACCAACTCCGGTCCGACCAGGTGGTGAGCCTCCTTGGCCAGATCGGCTGCCTCCCGGGCTTTTTCCACCCGCACCAGCACGTCCTCGACGTCGACCGGCAACGCCACCAGCACCCCGGAGAAGCGGTTACCGGAGATCCGGTCCGGGGAGAAATCGAAGCTCATCGGCACCGATGCCAGCAGCGGATGGTCCGCCTTGCCGTCGTAGCGCAGCAGCAGCGTCCGTAACGCCCCGGCCGAGATGGCCAGCACCAGGTCGTTGATCGTCGCCCCCAAGTGCTTGCTGGTCGCCTTGATGTCGGCCAGCGCCAGTGTCGCGGTGGCGAACCGGCGTTGCGGGGTGAGCATGTGGTTGATGAAGCTCGGTGGCGGTGTGAACGGCCGGGTCAGTTCCGCGGAGAGTTTTCGGGTACTGCGCCGGACCCGCCCGACGCCGGCAGCGGTGTAACTGATCGTCGCCGGAATCTTGCCCAGCTGCCGCAGGTGGTCGCGGAACGCCGATCGCACCAGTTGGCCCCGGGTAGGGGCCGGATCGGTTTCGTAGGAATCCCGTTCGAACTGCGGACCGGTCAGCAGATCCATGCCGCGGGCCATCAGATTCGCCGAGGCTATCCCGTCGGCCAGGGCGTGGTGGATCTTGCCGACCACCGCAATCCGGTTGTCGGCCAAGCCCTCGATGAAGTACATCTCCCACAGCGGGCGGCTACGGTCCAGGGGCGTACTGGCGATCTGCCCGATGGCCTCGTCGAGTTCGCGGCGACCGCCCGGCGCTGGCAGCGAATACGGCCGGATGTGGTAGGTCAGGTCGACTTCGCAGTTCTCCCGCCACATCGGGTGGTGAAATTTGCCCGGAATGTCCACCAGTTGGTAGCGGAACGGGTCCAGCTTGTAGAGCCGGCCGTGAATCACCCGGCGGAAAGCCTCGACATCGAACCCGCGCCGGTCGGCGTCGAGCTCGATGACCGCCACCTTGAGGGTGTGCATGTGCACGTTCGGTGTCTCGCTGTAGAGCAGCACCGCGTCCCACCCGCTGAGTCGCTTCACCGTCCGACCATCCCCATGCAGGGACCTTACCCCGCCCCGGGGTTCAGATGACCTGTTTGCTGCCGATCGTGGTGCGGTCCCGGTGAATCTGGTTGAGGAATAACCCGATTGCGGTGCTCACCGCACCGGTGCGGGCGCCGTCGGTCATGTCGAAACCGTGCCCTGCGCCGGGTAGCTCGAGGTATCCGACCTTGGAGTGTGACACCGCCCGCAACCGATCGGCGAAGACCCGGGCCTGCGCTACCGGGATCACGGTGTCGGCACTGCCGTGCACCACCAGGAACGGGGGCGCCTCGCGATGCACCCGCGCGATCGGTGAGGCCTTGCGGTAGAGGTCGCGGTGCCGCCGGATCGACTTGCCGACCACCACGCGTTCCAGGAAGTCGACGAACGCCACCCGTTCGGGCGTGGACCGATCCTGCCAGTCGTAGCGGCCGTAGATACCGACCACGGCGTCCACTGAGGTGTCAGCGCCGTCGGGGAGTTGGTCGCCGAACTCCCGATCGCCGACCGCGCTGCCGGTCAGCCCGGCCAGGGCGGCCAGATGCCCGCCTGCCGAGGAGCCCGCCACCGCAATGAAGTTGCGATCCCCGCCGAACTTGTCAACGTTGGCGTGCGCCCAGGCGATCGCGGTCTTGACGTCGATGATGTGGCGCGGCCAGCGGTTGTGCGGTGCGACCCGATAGTCGATGGACAGGCAGACCCAGCCCTGCTCGGCCAGGTGCGACAGCAACGCGTAGCCCTGCAGCATCCGGCTGCCGTGCACCCAGGCGCCGCCGGGCACGTAGATCAGCACCGGAGCGGGGGTCGTCGGCAGCTGCCGGGGCGCCCACACGTCGAGCACCTGGGCCGGGTCACTGCCATACCGCACGCCGGAGCGGTGAATGTGGCGCCGATGCTGCCAGGCCTTCCACACCGGCGGAGCCTGCTCCGGTTGCGGCCATTCGATGTCGAGGTCGGCGCCGGTGACGACGCCGCGCAAGGCGGCTTCGGACACCGCCTGGGTCTGCTCGCGGTCGCGCTTGCGGGCGGTGGCGGCCCCCGGCGTCAGCCACGACTTGGCCGCGCTGGAGAAGAACTCCGGCATGTGGCGGGTGCCCCACACTCCCATCGCGGTCATCCCGCCCAGGGGTTCCAGCCGCTTGCCGACCACCGGCAGGGAAGCTGAAGCGACACTGAATGCCAGCAGGTAGTCCGCGGGGCGGGCGCGCTTCAGCCAGCGCAGGCGGCCGGTCAGGTTCCAGCCGGTCTCCCGGGTCTGCGGTGCTGCAGTCATTGGGGGAGAGTACCGCGCTGACGCGAGAGTAAACGGCAATCGGGTGGGTTGTCGGCCGCAAGCGTCGGCCACCGGCAATACTGAGCCGATGGTAAGCAGTGCGTTCCACCCAGATCTGCGCAGAGCGGCCCGATTCCTCCCGCGTGGCGGAATCGGGCCCCGGACCCTGCCCGTGCTGCGCGCGCTCACCGGCATGCAGGGCCGCCGCACGCCCAGCGGCATCGAGGTGCTGGCCCTGCCGTCGGGCGGCAACGTCCGGATCTTTCGGCCCCGCAGCGGTGCGGCTGAGCCCGCTCCGGCGCTGCTGTGGATTCATGGCGGTGGCTACGTGCTGGGCCAAGCCGCCCAGGATGACCGGCTCTGCCGCCGGTTCAGCGACGAGCTCGGCATCACCGTGGCGTCGGTGGACTACCGGCTGGCACCCCAGCACCCCTACCCCGCCGGATTGGAGGACTGCTGGGCAGGGCTGACCCTGCTGGCCGGGCTGCCCGAGGTCGATCCGGCGCGGGTGGCGATCGGCGGGGCCAGCGCGGGTGGCGGGCTGGCCGCCGCCCTGGCGCAGCTCGCGGTCGACCGCGGCGAGATCCAACCGGTGCTGCAGCTGCTGGTTTACCCGATGCTCGACGATCGCAGCGCTTCGTTGCCGGCCCATCCGGGCTACCGGTTGTGGAGCCCGCGGAGCAACCTGTTCGGCTGGACGTCCTATCTGGGCGGCGCGGACCCGCAGGTCGCGGTGCCGGCTCGGCGGGCCGATCTGAGCGGGCTGGCGCCGGCCTGGATCGGGGTGGGCACCCTGGATCTGTTCCACGACGAGGATCTGGCCTACGCGGACCGGCTTCGGCAGGCGGGTGTGCCGTGCGAGGTCGAAACCATCCCGGGGGCGTTCCATGGTTTCGATCTGCTGCTGACCAAGGCGCCGGTGTCGCGGTCGTTCTTCGCCAGCCAGTGCGCGAGCCTGCGAAACGCCTTCGCCCGGGAAGGCTGATTGGCGGTGCCAGGTCCTGAGGAGCTGCGCGCGCTGCGCGGTGCGGTCGCCGAGTTGATGGCCAAGGCCGACGGCGACTGTTGGGACGACCTGGCCGCGATGGGTCTGCTCGGACTGCTGGTTCCCGAGGAGTACGGCGGCGCCGGAGCCGGACCGGTCGAAGTGGGCGTGGTGGCCGAGGAACTCGGCCGAGTACTGTTCGCCGGACCGTACTTGTCGACGGCCGTGCTCGCGGTGAACCTCCTTGCCGCCCTAGGGGATTCAGCGGAGTGCGACGCGGTGTTGCCAGCGATCGCTGCCGGGACGAAACGGGTTGCGGTCGCGTTCGCCGAGGGTCACTCGACCCGCCCGCCCGCTGAACCGGCGACCTCGGCCCGCGGAGACGGCGCACCCCTGGTGACCGGTGCGAAGCGGTTCGTGCTCGATGCCGACTCCGCCGACCTGCTCTACGTGCTCGCCGCCGCCGACACCGGGCCGGGTGTGTTCGCCGTCGATCCCGCCGGACCGGGCGTCACCGTGGAACCGGTGACGACGGTCGATGCGTCCCGCCGGCTCTGCGCCGTCCGGTTCACCGATGCCCCGGCCACTGCGGTCGGTACGCCGGGCCGCGGCGTCGAGGCCGTGACCGTGGCGCTGGACCGCTCCGCGGTGGCGCTGCTCGGCGAGCAGGCCGGTGCGGCCCGGCGCGCGATGGAGATGGCCCGTGACTACGCCAAGACGCGCTATCAGTTCGGCCGGGCCATCGGCAGCTTCCAGGCCGTCAAGCACATGTGCGCCGACATGCTGTTGGAGGCCGAGTCCACGGTGTCGGCCGCACGTCACGTCGCCGCGGCCGCCGCCGACGGCTCAGTGGGCTGGCTCGCCGACCTCGCGCTGGCGCAGGCCTACTGCTCGGACGCATTCGTGTTCGTGGGCGCCACCAACATTCAGGTGCACGGCGGTATCGGGTTCACCTGGGAACACCCCGCCCACCGGTACCTGCGCCGCGCGCGCGGCGATGCCCACCTGTTCGGCAGCCCGTCTTGGCACCGCGAGCGCTACCTGCACGAGATCGGGGCATGAGATGACCGACATCGACGACGACGCGCTGCGCGCTGAGGTCCGCAACTGGCTGGCGGCCAACTGGTCGCCGGACATCGACCGTGCGAGATTCGCGCAAGCCGTGTTCGAGGCCGGTTGGACGGCGCCATCCTGGGCGACGGGATGCTACGGCCGCGGCCTCACTGACCGCCAATCCCGGTTGGTGGCAGCGGAATTCGCAGCCGCCGGGGCGCCGGGCACCGGACACGACCGAGCCGATCTGTTCGCCTGCACCATCCACGACTGCGGCTCCGAAGAACAGAAGCGCAGGCTGCTGCCCCCGGCGTTACGCGGGGAGAGCAAGTGGTGCCTGCTCTACAGCGAACCCGGCGCCGGATCGGATCTGGCCGGCCTGCGCACCCGCGCCGAACGCGATGGTGACGACTGGATCATCAACGGCCAGAAGGTATGGACATCGTTCGCGACCACCGCCGACTACGGGATGCTGGTGGCGCGCACCGACCCCGACGTTCCCAAGCACAACGGCATCACGTTCTTCATGCTGCCGATGCGTCAGCCCGGCGTGGAAATCCGCCCGATCCATCAGATCACCGGCGAATCGGAGTTCAACGAGGTGTTCTTGACCGACGCCCGGGTGCCGGACGCGAACCGGATCGGCGAGCCGGGCGCCGGCTGGTCGGTGCTGCAGGTCGCGTTGGGCTACGAGCGTCGGCTGATGGGCGATGTCGCCCGCACCACCCGCGGCCGCCGGGAGAAGTCCGGCGACTTGGTCGAATTGGCCCGCGACGCCGGCTGTCTCGGCGACTCCCACATTCGCCAGCAGGTCGCCCGCGCGCACGCGCTGTCCACGGTGAACCGGTGGAACACCCAGCGGGCCAAGGCCAGCACCGACCGCGCGGAGGCCGCGGCCCTGCTGGCGCTCGGCAAGATCGCGATGTCGAGGATTCTGCACGAGACGGCCCGGGTGGCCACCGAGGTCGTCGGCGCCGAAGCGATGCTGGCCGGCCCGGAGAATCCGGTCGGTGACGCGGTGACGTTCCGGGCGCTCAACGCCTACTTCACCTCCATCGGAGGCGGCACCGATCAGATTCAGCGCAACATCATCGGTGAGCGGGTGCTCGGCTTACCCAAGGAGCCCGATCCTTACCGGGATGCCCCGTTCCGCGACCTGCCGCACTAGAACTGCAGGGCGGCGAAACGCCAGTCCAGCACCTGGCGATCCGGCTCGCCCGCGTCGCCGACGGCATAAACCAGCGACCGCAGCTCCAGCACGTTGTCGGCGGCCGACTCCACGTGCAGTTCGCTGTAGAGGGTGTCGCCTTCGTGGACCGGCCCGGTGTGATCGCACGACCGCCAGCCCAGCACCGTGACCAGATTCGGCAGCAACCGGCAGGCCTGCGCCAACGCCAGCCCGATGGTGTGTCCGCCGTAGACCAGGCGCCGGCCTGCTACCCGCGAATCATGGTGAGTAGCAGCGATATTGAGGGTCAGGCGGGCCAACTCGGCGGCCGATGTCACGACGTCGCCGGTGCTGGACAGCACCTGCCCGGCCAAGCCGGGATCGAAGTGCGGCCCCGGCACCCGCTGCCGGAACTCCTCGGCGTCCCAGTGCGCGGTGACATCCGTCGGCGCCGCGAGTCCGGCGCCGATGGTGGACAGATCGTCGTGGTGGCCGGTGTCGGCTGCATGGGGCGACAGCGGCAGCATCGCGCAGCGGTAGAAGTCGAGCACCAGCCGGTCGGCCTGGTCGATGGTGGTCACCCGCAGTGCCACCAGCCCGGTAGGCTCCCGGCCGGGCTTGGGTGAATTCTGTTTGAGGCCCACGACTTCGGTCCGGGTGAACAAGGTGTCGCCGATCACCGGGAAGTGAAAAAACGCCAGGCCCCGGTAGAACAGGTTGGCCTTGACGCGTCGGGTGGCCAGCGTGGACTGCCCGATCGCGACGTCGCACACCAGACCGGGGTGAGCCAGCGGCATCGGCGCCCCGGTCACCACGTGGGACAGCTGGGCGTCCAGCGGCAGCCGCAGCCGGTCCCCGAGGATCGCCTGATGCAGCGCCGCGGCCCCCGCCGTCAGCGTCATCGCCGGCGCCGCGTCGAACACCTGGCCGACATGGAGTTCGTCGAAGTAGGGCCCGCTGGTCATCTGGAAATCCTGACATACGGTGAACCGATGACGTCCTCACTGACCGACGAAGAGTCGATCCTGGTCGAGACCGTGCGCCAGTTCGTCGATCGGGAGGTGAAGCCGTCGGTCCGCGATGTCGAGCATGCCAACGCCTACCCGGAGGCCTGGATCGAGCAGATGAAGCACCTCGGCATCTACGGGCTGGCGGTGCCGGAGGAGTACGGCGGCACACCCGTGTCGATGCCGTGCTACGTACTGATCACCAGCGAGCTGGCGCGCGGCTGGATGAGCTTGGCCGGAGCGATGGGCGGGCACACCGTCGTCGCCAAACTGCTGACCCTGTTCGGGTCCGACGAGCAGAAGCGCCGTTACCTGCCGGCCATGGCCACCGGGCAGTTACGGGCCACCATGGCACTGACCGAGCCGGGCGGCGGCAGCGACCTGCAGAACATGACGACCACCGCTGTACCGTCTCCGGCCACCCCGGACGCCCTGGTGATCAACGGGGCCAAAACCTGGATTTCCAATGCCCGCTACTCGGGGCTGATCGCGCTGCTGGCCAAAACCGATCCGAAGGCCACCCCGCGGCATAGCGGGATCTCGGTGGTGTTGGTGGACAACCCGATTGACGGGCTGGCGATCTCGCGGGACCTGCCCAAGTTGGGCTACAAGGGCGTGGAGAGCTGTGAACTGAGCTTCGACGACTGCCGGGTGCCGGCCACCGCAGTACTCGGCGGTGTTCCCGGGCGCGGTTTCGCGCAGATGATGAAGGGCCTGGAGACCGGCCGCATTCAGGTGGCGGCGCGGGCGCTGGGGGTGGCCACCGCCGCGCTAGAGGATGCGCTGGCCTACGCCCAACAGCGCGAGAGTTTCGGTCAGCCGATCTGGAAACATCAAAGCGTCGGCAATTACCTGGCCGACATGGCCACTAAGCTCACCGCCGCCCGCCAGCTCACCCGGTACGCCGCCGAGCGCTACGACAGCGGCCAGCGCTGCGACATGGAAGCCGGCATGGCCAAGCTGTTCGCCTCCGAGACCGCCATGGAGATCGCGCTCAACGCGGTGCGGATCCACGGCGGCTACGGGTATTCCACCGAGTACGACGTCGAACGCTACTTCCGGGATGCACCACTGATGATCGTGGGCGAGGGCACCAACGAGATTCAGCGCAATGTGATCGCTGCGCAACTGGTGGCCCGCGGCGGGATCTAGCCACCCAACGAGAATCACCCCGCACGATTGCGCGGGGTGATTCTCTTGCGCTGTTCGGACTACTACGGGAGGACCCCGCCAGGGGTGCCGGCCTGTCCGGCGTCACCGGCGTCCGGTCCGGTGCCCGCGGCACCACCGGCACCCGCGGTGCCACCGGTGCTGCCGGTACCCGGGGTGTCACCGGCGCCGCCGTTGAGGCCGTCGGGCCCGAGGTGCGGGGTGATGACGTCGCCGCCGTTACCGCCGTTACCGCCGTTGCCGCCGGTGGTGGCGCCGGCGCCACCGGCGCCCCCGTCACCGCCGGCTCCGCCGTGGACGTTGTCGATCGGGCCCGAGGAGGAGTCACCGGAGGTGGTCTGCCAGTCCGGGTCGCCCCAGCGGATGTTGCTGCCGTCGCCGCCGTTACCGCCGGCACCGCCGTCGCCACCAACGCCGCCGCTGCCGTCGGCGTTCGCCAGGCCTGCCCCGCCGGCACCACCGTTACCGCCATTGCCGCCGTGCGCACCGCCCGCGTTCGGGTCGCTACCGCCGTTGCCGCCGTTGCCGCCGGCACCGCCAGTGGCACCAGAGCCGCCGGCGCCACCCACACCACCGGTTCCGGCCGAGCCCTGCGGACCCATGGTGCCGGAGCCGCCCGGGCCCTCAACGGAGGCGTGCTCGGTCACGTCGGCCAGGTCGCCGCCGTCACCGCCGTTACCGCCGGCACCGCCGTCACCGATCTGGCCGTCGTTGCCGTTGGCCGCACCCTGACCGGCCGCGCCGCCGTTGCCGCCGGCACCGCCCGACCCGCCGTTACCCGGAACGTTGTACAGGCCGTGCACGGAGTCGGTGTCGGTGTGGATCCCGACGCTGCCGCGGCCGCCGTTGCCGCCGTCAGAACCGGCACCGCCGTTACCACCGTTGCCGCCGTTGCCGGCGTCGCCGCCGCCATTACCACCGGCACCGCCGGTGCCACCGACGGCGCCGTTGCCGCCGCTGGTCGCCGGAATGGCGGGTTCAACGGTGCCGCCGCCAGCCGCCGTCGATCCGTTGACGCCGTTGCGTCCGTCGGTCGCCGCCGATGCGTCGCCGCCGTTGCCGCCGTTGCCGCCGTCGCCGTCGACGCCGTGGGCGCCTGCGGTGGCTCCGCTGCCGCCGGCCGCACCGCCGGCAGCGGCCGCACCACCGTCGCCGCCGGCGCCACCATCGCCGCCGTTGACGCCGTCCGCGCCGACGCCGTTGACCGCGACGCCGTTGGCACCCGCGCCACCGTCGCCGCCGAGGCCGCCGTTGCCGCCGGCGCCTCCGTTGCCGTTGCTACCCGCAGAACCATTGCCGGCACCACCGGTGCCGGCGGCGCCGCCGGCACCGCCCTTGCCGCCGACCGCGCCGTTACCACCGTTGCCGCCGGCCACGCCGTTTCCAGAACCGCCGTTGGCGAAGGTGCCGGACGCCCCGTCAACGCCGTTACCACCGCTACCACCAGCAGCGCCGGTACCGCCGTCGCCACCGTTACCGCCGAAGCCCGTGGCGCCACCGCTTTCGCCACCAGCACCGCCGTCACCACCCGCGCCGCCGATTCCGCCGTTCGCACCGTCGGGGTTGCCGCTCGTTCCACCAGCACCGTCAGTTCCGGCGGCACCGCTACCACCGTTTCCACCGTTGCCGCCATTGCCGTCGACACCGTTGGCGCCCACGGTGGCCCCGCTGCCGCCGGCCGCACCGCCGGCACCGGCCGAACCGCCGTTGCCGCCCGCGCCACCATTGCCGCCGTTACCGCCGGCAGCGCCGAGGCCCGCCGCCGCGATGCCCTCACTACCGGCACCACCGTCGCCGCCGCGGCCGCCGTTGCCGCCAACACCGCCGTTGCCGTCGGCACCGGCCGAGCCGTTAGCCGAACCGCCCACACCGGCGGCACCACCGGCGCCGCCCTTACCACCGGCGGCACCGTTGCCGCCGCTACCGCCCGTGGCACCGTCGCCAGAGCCGTTGCCCGCGAAGGTGCCCGCGGCACCGGCTGCGCCGTTACCGCCGTGGCCACCGGCACCGCCGACACCGCCGGCACCACCGTTGCCACCGATCCCGACGAAGGACGAACCGTCGCCACCGGCACCGCCGTTACCGGCGTTGCCACCGGCGACACCGTTGGTGCCATTACCGTCGGCGCCCGTGGTGCCGTTGGTGCCGGTCCAGCCGGCGCCGCCGGCTCCACCGTTGCCGCCGTTGCCCCAGGCGCCCATGCCGAAGAAGTCCTGGGCCTGACCCGAGCTACCACCGTTGCCGCCGTCACCGGCGTCCAGCGTCGCGGTGCCGTTGCCGCCGGCGCCACCGTCGCCGCCGTTGCCCCACATCTCGCCGCCATGACCGCCGTTGCCGCCGTCAGCGCCCAGGCCACCGGCACCGCCGTCGCCACCGTTGCCGATACCACCGGCGTGCCCACCGTTACCGCCGGCCACACCCTCGATGTTCGATGACCAGCCGCTGCCGCCGTCGCCGAACCACAGGCCACCGGCTTGACCGTTGACGCTCTCGGCAGTGCCGTCGGCGCCGTTGCAGATCATCCCGCAGAAGCCCTCGGTGAACGGCGCAAAGATCTGGTTGATGACGCCGTTGACGCTCGAGCCGAAGTCAGAATTGATCCAGTCCTGCAGCATGCCGTGCAGCGGCAGGTAGAAGGTGTCCTGCCACATCTGGGCGAAGTCAGCGTCGAACAGTCCACCGTCGGCAGCGCCCGGGACGCCCCACGCGGTGGCGTCGAACAGGTCAAAGCCCGAGGTGGTGTTGCTGTCGCCCAGGCCGAAGAAGTCCCAGAACGCGTCCACGCCTAAGTCGTCGGCCTGCGCTGCCGGTGCGGCCGCCAGGGGAGCCATGCCGAACGCCAAGAACGCCCCGACCGAGGCGGCCGCCCCGATGGCGCGGTCACGCCGCCGCGACCGCTTCCCGAAAGTCCCGTTATCCCGCCGCGTCTGTGCCATCCCTGGCGTTCCCTTCTTTTAAGCCGTGCCAAGTCTGGCGCGTGCCTTAACAGTTCCTGAGCCCCCGTCGACGGCTGCTGACATTAGCGCCAATTTGGTCAAATGTCCATTTCAGAGAACCGCTGTGTGCCAGAAGGGCCGAGCCACCGGGTTCGCGTTCTGAGGGCCACGGAAAGCGCCTCGCGGCGGCGACGGCGGCACCGCGCCTGGCGTCGGCGCCGGGCCACAAGGCGCTTTTGTGGGCCGCCAAGCCGTCCGGCCCTACCGGCGGGATACTGCCCGATGGACCATCAAAGGGTGAGCACCTATTCCTGGGCCGTGATCGGCGCGGGCCCGGCCGGCATCGCCGCGGTGGGCCGCCTACTCGACCATGGCATCCCTGGCCCTGAAATCACCTGGATAGATCCGGAGTTCGGCGCCGGCGATCTCGGCGCCAAATGGCGGGCTGTCCCGAGCAACACCCAAGTCGGACTGTTTCTGGATTACCTGAACGCCTCTGCGTCCTTTGGCTTCGGGCAGGCGCCCCGATTCGAGCTGAGCACCATCGATCCGGAGCAGACCTGCCCCCTGCGCGTGGTCGCCGACCCCCTGGTGTGGGTCTCCCGCCAACTGTGCGACCAGGTCACACCCGTACGAACGACCGCCAAGGAGCTCTGGTTAGCCGACCGCCACTGGACGGTGCACACCGACCACGGGGAGATCGCCGCGAAGAACGTGATCCTTGCGGTCGGGTCGGTTCCCAAGAAGCTCAGCTACCCCGGGCTTGAAGAGATTCCGATCGAAACAGCCCTCGATCCCGCCAAACTCGAGCGGGTCGCCCTCGACGGCGCGCGCGTCGCGGTGTTCGGCTCGTCTCACTCAGCGATGATCGCCCTGCCGAATCTGCTCAGCACCCCGGTGCAGCGGGTAACCAACTTCTATCGGAGTCCGCTCAAATACGCGGTCTACCTACAGGATTGGATATTGTTCGACGACACCGGCCTCAAAGGGCAGGCTGCCCGGTGGGCCCGCGAAAACATCGATGGGACCTACCCGCAGCGCCTGGACAGGTGCCTGGTGACCGGTCCCGAGTTCGGCGAACGCCTCCAGCAGTGCAGCCACGTCGTCTACACAGTCGGATTCGAGCGCAGACGGCTTCCGCTGACGCCGCAATGGGGGCCGCTGAATTACGATGCCAGCAACGGAATTCTGGCGCCCGGGCTGTTCGGGATCGGCATCGCCTTCCCCGAATACCGGACCAACCCGTTGGGCTCCGGCGAGTATCGAGTCGGGTTGTACAAGTTCATGCAGTTGCTCGACGACGCCTTGCCGCTGTGGCTGCGCTACAGCACCTAGCGCCGGTCTAGGAGGCGGCGGTGCTCGCGATGTAGCTGAGGAAGTCTCGGACCGCGCCGGCGGGCGGTGTGCGTCCGCCCACCCAGATGGCACGCAGTTCACGGCGCAGATCCAGCTCGGGTGCCGCGAGGCGTGTGAGCCGCCCGACGGCGAGGTCGTCAGCGACGGCCAGCCGGCTCATCACCGCCGGCCCCGCGCCCGCCAGGACCGCACTGCGCACCGCGGCCGCCGAAGACAGCTCCAACAGGGGCGCGGCCAGCTCAGCGCCGTCCCCCAGTGCGGTGCGCAGCGCGGACTCGAGGAAATCACGGGTCCCCGAACCCGGTTCGCGGGTGACAAGGGGCGCCTGGGCGAGTTCGGCGGAACTCACGCCGGTGGCCCGGCGCGACCACTTGTGGTCGGGCCGCGCAATCACGACGAGCTCGTCACAACCGATGACGCGGCTGCGCAGGCCGGCAGGGGCACCCGGGCTTTCGATGAACCCGAGGTCGGCGGCGCCGTCGCGGACCCCCGCTATCACCTGTTCGCTGTTGGCGGCGGTGAGGATGACTTCGGGTGCTTCGCGACCGGCTCGGGCCGCCGTGGCCTGCATGGACACCAGCCACCGCGGCATGAGCTGTTCGGCGATCGTCAGGCTGGCCAGTACCTTCAACCGCTTGCGGCTTTCACTGCGCAGGGAGGCCAGCCCGACATCCACCTGGTGGGCAACATCCAAGAGCCGGTCTGCCCATTGCGCGACAACGACTCCGGCGGGCGTCAGCCGTGAGCCGCGTACGGTACGGATTGCCAGCTGCACCCCGGTCTGGGCTTCGATCGAGGTCAGCCGCGCGGACACCGCCTGCTGGGTCAATCCGAGTTCCCGTCCTGCGGCGCCGAGGCTGCCGGTCTTGGCGACTGCCAGCAGCACTTCGAAGGCCGACAGTTCGGGCATGCGGGAACTGAGCGCCATGAATCACCTAACCACAAACGCACGTTGCTGGCCCGCGGCCGGTCACAACGAGTACTTCGCCACCAGTCCGTTCTTGTACAGCTTGCCGGTGTCGGTGCGCGGCAGTTGCGCCTCGAAGGAGATCGAACGCGGACACTTGTAGTGCGCCAACCG
Organism: Mycobacterium sp. NGS16; assembly: GCF_059813225.1. Classification (NCBI taxonomy): domain Bacteria; kingdom Bacillati; phylum Actinomycetota; class Actinomycetes; order Mycobacteriales; family Mycobacteriaceae; genus Mycobacterium; species Mycobacterium sp. NGS16. The sequence goes on along the minus strand of NZ_JCALEE010000002.1, from coordinate 716,397 downwards.
TTCCCGCAGCCAAGCCGACAGCTCGTCCGCGAAGGCGTCAGTGGCATCGGCTGGGTCGACGGTCTGCACCACCGCTTTGACGCTCTGCCCCATCTCATCGTCGGGTATCCCGAACACCGCCGCGTCCATCACCTTCGGATGGGTGACCAACAGGTTCTCGGCTTCCTGCGGGTAGATGTTGACGCCGCCCGAGATGATCATGTGGTGGCGACGGTCGGTGAGGTACAGATACCCTTCCTCGTCGAGGTAGCCGACGTCGCCGACGGTGATCCAGCCATGGCTGTCGCGCGAATTGGCCGTCTTCTCCGGGTCGTTGAGGTATTCGAAGGCATTACCGCCCTCGAAGTAGATCTCCCCGGCCTCGCCGGCGGGCACCTCATTGCCGTTCTCGTCGAGGATGTGCACCGCCCCCAGCATCGGTTTGCCGACGGAGCCGGGATGAGCGAGCCAGTCCTCGGCGCTGATCAACGTCGAGCCGTGCGCTTCGGAGGAGGCATAGTATTCGTCGATGATCGGCCCCCACCAGTCGATCATCTGTTTCTTGATCTCGATCGGGCAGGGCGCCGCCGCGTGCATCACCCGCTGCAGGCTGGAAACGTCATACGAATCCCGTGTTTTCTCAGGGAGTTTGAGCATCCGGGTGAAGTGGGCGGGGACGAACTGGGCGTGGGTGACCCGGTAGCGCTGCACCGCGTCGAGGCACCCTTCCGGGTCGAATTTCTCCAGCACCACGGTGGTGATCCCAGCGGCCTGCGCGGTCATCGACCACACCGATGGGGCCGTGTGATACAGCGGCGCCGGGCTCAGATAGACCGAGTCGGGGGTCATCCAGACCGACACCAGCATCGTCATCAGGCCCGGCGCCTCGGCGGGCGGCAGGTGTGGCAGCGCACGTTTGATCCCCTTCGGCCGCCCGGTGGTCCCCGACGAGTACTGCAGCAGGTCACCCTCGATCTCGTCGTCGATCGGCGTAATGGGTTGATCGGCAACGCATTCCGGGTAACGCTGCCAGCCGTCGAGATCGTCATCGGCGATCAGCAGCAGGTCGGGGAGGCCATTCGGCAGGTGCTCCGCCAGGTCCTCGCAGGTCTGGCGTAGCGCCGCTGATCCGATGACGGCCTTGGCGGAGCTGTTGTCGATGATGTAGGCGGCCTCGGCCGCGGTCAGGTGGGTGTTGATCGGCACGTAGTACAGGCCGCTGCGCCGCGCCGCCCACATCACCGCATGGATGTGCTCGTTGTTCTCCATGAGAATCGCGACGGTGTCGCCCTCGACGAGTCCGGCGCGGCGGAAGAAGTGCGCCAACCGGTTGGCGCGGGCTTCGAGCTCGTCGAAGGTGATGACGGTGCCCGACGGATGCAAGATGATGGCCGGCTTGTCGGCACCGAGATGTTCCCGAATCTGCATGCGCAGACTGTACCGCCGACAAACTTGACGGGTGTCAAGTGGTGGGGTTCGGGGCGAGTTCGCTGATCATGAAGGCACCCTTGACGACCAGGGCGGCCGCGACCTCAGGGTCGGCACGGACGCGGTCGGGAAGATTTCCGGTCGAGAACAGCGTCGCGAACCCGTGCGATAGCGACCACCCTGCCGTGGCCAGCGCCAAGACATCGTCGTCGGTGATGTCCGCCTCGCGGGCATCGCGGTGTGCGGCCAGGCTTCTGCGCGCGTTGCCGTAGAGGACCTCGAACGCTGCATCACGGGCGGCGATGAGGTCGGTGTCGTCCGCGCGATGCAGATAGGGGCGAAACATCACCTCGAAGTGGCCCGGATGGGCCAGCGCAAACTGCACGTAAGCCCGGCCGCCATAAAGGAAGCCCTCCGGGCCGGCGTCCGTCGCCGGCGGACCGACGGTCTCGGCGAAGAGCCGGAATCCCTCGGCGGCAACCGCGGTGAACAGGCCGGACTTGTCCCCGAACTGGTAGGCCAGCGCGGCGTGCGAGACCCCGGCGCGACGGGCAATGCGCCGCATACTCACCGCGGCGACTCCCACCGTCTTCACTTCTTCGACCGCGCCGTCGATGGCCGCGCGCACCAGGTCCCCGTGGTGGTAGGGCCGCGATGTCCGCGTCATAGTCAGCAGCCTACCCAATCTGACCATTGATAAGTTCGGCCGACTCGCGGATACTTACCAGTGGTAAGACGTGAGGGGGTTGGATGGATGACTTCGACGTCGCGATCGTCGGCGCGCGCTGTGCCGGTGCCTCACTGGCAACGACGCTGGCCCGCAACGGGTTGCGGGTCTGCGTGCTCGACCGTGCGCATTTCCCCAGTGAGACGCCCTCGACCCACATCATTCAGCCCAGCGGCGTAGCGATCCTCGGTGACCTTGTCGGGCGCGAGGCCATCTTGGCCACCGGTGCCGTTCCGTTGCGCCGACTAACCCTGGTCAACGAGGACGTGCAGCTCGACGGCGATATCGATCCGCTGCGGTTTCCAGACCCCGGCCTGTGCGTGCGCCGGCTCACGCTCGACACGTTGCTCGTCGAAGCAGCCGCACGGGCAGGCGCAGATGTCCGCACCGGATGCCGGGCGACCGGTCTGGTGCGCGACGCCTCAGATCGGGTGATCGGAGTGGAGACCAACCGCGGAGCGGTGCCGGCCCGGCTAGTGGTGGGCGCCGACGGACGGCACTCGACCGTCGCCGAATTCGCCGGCGCGGACAAATATCTGGTGACGCGCCCGCGTCGGCTGGCCGCCTGGGCCTACTTTGCTGGGGCCGACCGACAGGGACGGCTGCGCCTCGCCCGGGTGGGCGAGCACGCGTTTCTGTCCGCTCCTGCCGACAACAACCTGTACATGGCCGCCGTCACAATCGACATCAGCCGTCGCAACCAGTTTCACGTCGACCGAGAGCAGCACTTTGCTGCCGGGCTGGCGCAGTGGCCGGAGCTGGCTGACCTGCTGTCCGGCACTGAACGAGTGGGGCCGATTCGCCTAATCGACAACTGGCACGGCTACTTTCGGCAGAGCGCCGGCCCAGGCTGGGCGCTCGTCGGTGATGCCGGTCATTTCAAGGATTTCACCCCCGGCCAGGGGATTTCCGATGCGCTGCGGCAGGCGCTCACCCTCGGCGAAACGATCAGCGCCGGCTTCGCCGGTGGCACCGATATGGACGCCCGGCTGGAGCAATGGTGGCGCTGGCGCGACCGTGACGCCTACGAGATGTACTGGCTGGCGCACGATATGGGCGCGCCGGGTGTACCGACGCCGCTGGTGACCCGAATGCTGCGCGGTATCGCCGCCAACCCGGCCGCAACCGCGCGTTTCCTTGAGGTGGTGAACCATGACCTCAGTCCCGCAAAGCTTTTCACTGTCGGTCGGCTGGCCAGGGCCGCGTTGGGTGCGTTGACCGAGCGCCCCGATCAGGCGGGTGCAACGCTTCGCGAGATCGCTTCCGCGATCAGAGACCAGGCCTACCGTGCGCGGCATCGGACTCCAGTCCGAACTGCGCGTTGAGAGCGTGGTCTACGTCGTCAAAGTGCTCGTCGTCATAGCGCAAACTGCCGAAGAGCGCTCCGAAAGCTACGCTGACCCGCGTCGACATGACCCGAGACCACCGGGCTTAGTCCAGTCGAACTAAACCAGAGCGCCTGCGCCCACGAGGGTGCGTAAATCCGGCCCATGCACAGCGTGTCGAGGCGCGGACACGCACGCTCCGCTGATAGAAAACGGAACCTTAGCCCAGGCGCTGCTTGAGGGCGTCGAACTCGTCGCGCAGGCCGGTGGGCAGCTGGTCGCCGATGAACTCGAACCACTCCTCGATCAGCGGCAACTCCGCACGCCACTCGTCGGCGTCGACAAGAAGCGCCTGCTCCACATCAGCCGGGTCGACGTCCAGTCCCGTGAGCTCCAGATCGGACGCGTGCGGCACCGTGCCGATCGGGGTGGACTCGCCGGAGCCCTTGCCCTCGACCCGGTCGATGATCCACTTGAGCACCCGGCTGTTCTCCCCGAAGCCCGGCCACAGGAAGCGCCCGTCGTCGCCGCGGCGGAACCAGTTGACGAAGAACACCTTCGGCAGCTTGGACTCGTCGGAGTTCTTGCCGATGTCGATCCAGTGCTGCATGTAGTGCCCGGCGTTGTAGCCGATGAACGGCAGCATCGCCATCGGGTCGCGGCGCACCGCCCCGACCTTGCCCTCAGCGGCGGCGGTCTGCTCGGACCCCATTGTGGCGCCGATGAACACACCGTGCTGCCAGTCGCGGGCCTCGCTCACCAACGGAACGGTGGTCTTGCGGCGGGCGCCGAACAGGATCGCCGAGATCGGCACACCGGCCGGGTCGTCCCACTCGGGGGCCAGGATCGGGCACTGCGACATCGGGGTGCAGTAACGCGAGTTCGGGTGCGCGGCAGGGGTACCCGACTCGGGCGTCCAGTCGTTGCCCTTCCAGTCGGTGAGGTGCTCCGGGGTCTCCCCGTCGATGCCCTCCCACCAGATGTCGTTGTCGTCAGTGCGGGCGACGTTGGTGTAGATGGTGTTGCCCGCCTCGATGGTCTTCATCGCGTTCGGGTTGGAGCTGTTGGAGGTGCCCGGCGCCACCCCGAAGAAGCCAGCCTCCGGGTTCACCGCGTAGAGCCGGCCGTCCTTTCCGAAGCGCATCCAGGCGATGTCGTCACCGAGGGTTTCGGCCCGCCACCCCGGGATGGTGGGCTGGATCATCGCCAGGTTGGTCTTGCCGCACGCTGAGGGGAAGGCGGCCGCGATGTAGTAGGCCTTGTTCTCCGGCGAGATCAGCTTGAGGATCAGCATGTGCTCGGCCAGCCAGCCCTCGTCATGGGCCATCGCCGAGGCGATCCGCAGCGCATAGCACTTCTTGCCCAGCAGCGCGTTGCCGCCGTAGCCGGAGCCGTAGCTCCAGATCTCCCGGGTCTCCGGGAAGTGGGTGATGTACTTCTCCTCATTGCACGGCCACGGCACGTCCTGTTGGCCCTCGGCCAGCGGCGCACCCACCGAGTGCAGGCCCTTGACGAAGGCACCGTCGGTGCCGATCTTCTCCAGCGCCGCGGTGCCCATCCGGGTCATGATCTTCATCGACGTCACCACGTAGGGCGAGTCGGTGAGCTCGACGCCGAGCTTGGGGTCCTCCGCACCCAGCGGCCCCATGCAGAACGGCACCACATACATGGTGCGACCCCGCATGCAGCCCCGGTACAGCTCGGTCATGGTGGCCCGCATCTCGTCGGGGTCCATCCAGTTGTTGGTGGGCCCGGCCCCCTCCTTGGTGCGGGTGCAGATGAAGGTGCGGGACTCGACCCGGGCCACATCGGCGGGATCGGACAGCGCCAGGTAGGAGTTCGGCTTCTTCGCGTCATCGAGCTTGAGAGCGGTTCCGGCCTCCACCAGCCCGGTCATCAACCGGTCCCACTCGGCCTCGGAACCGTCCGACCACTCCACCCGGTCGGGCTGGGTGAGCTCGGCGACCTCCTGGACCCAGGCCAGCAACCCGCGGTGTTTCGTCGGGGCCTTGTCCAGACCGGGGATGGTCGCTGAGGTCATGAGCTCTCCTGTTGTAACCTGTGTCACTTCGTGGCCTTGCCGCTGGGTGCGCCGCAGTCCACCTCTTAATGCTTCATTAGATAAGAGGTTACCGTGGATAGCGGCGCGCGGCGAAGCGGGCGTACACCCGGCTAGTCGGCAGCCGTTCGGGCGGTCTCCGGTGAGCCCGATTCCCCCAGTTCATCCGGCGGTCCCAGCGTCGCCTCTCCTGCGTCGAGCCTCGCTGAACCGCCCAGTTCATCCGGCGGTCCCAGCGTCGCCTCTCCTGCGTCGAGCCTCGCTGAACCGCCCAGTTCGGACCGCACTGCGGCCAGTGCCCGCTGCAGCGTCGGCAGCTGCCGATCTCGCACCGCGGCGGCCCGGGCGGTCGCGGCGGCATGCTCGCGCAATTCCCGGTCCAGGGCGGCGATCCGGTCAGCGGCCCGCGCCGCCTCGGTTTCGTTGCGCTCGGCGAGTTCGGCGGTGAGCGCCGACTCGGCGGCCACCACCCGTAGCGCGACCAGCTCCTGCAGCGCCGAACGCAGCGCGGCGGTGGCCTCGCCCACCCAGCGATCAAGCACCGCCCGGTCGCGCAGCAACCCGCGGATGCGGACCACCCACACCGTGACCGCTACCCCGACGACCACACACAGCGCCGCACCGGCGGCGGTTAACCCCGGCGCCAGGTGGGCGAAGAGCCGACTCAGGGTCAACGCCACCCCGAGACCGAAGCCGACGCCGAGCAACGTCATCAGCTGGGTCTCCAAGCGCCGCGACGCCAACGCCGGCGCCCCGATCTCGAACTGCGGCACCGGCGGGGTTGCAGTCGCCGCCGCGGCGTCCCCGGACAGACCCAACTCGTGCGCGACGTCGGCCAGGTGCTCGGCGACCCCCTCGTCGACCTCCGTCACGACCTCCTCCAGGCGGCGGCGCACGTTACCCTCGAACTCCGGCAACCGGCGCCGCGTCATGCCCGCGGCGTCCTCGGCGAGCTCACCGCGCACCGAGGCGCAGCGCTTGCGGGCGAAGTAGGACAGCTGCACCCGAGCCTGGGAGATCCGGCTGCGCAGCGCGATCACCCGCTCCGATTTCGACATCCGCCGCTGCCGCACCACTTCGTCACGTTGCTCCTGCAGCAACGCCACCCGCGCGCGCCGCCCCTCCGCGCGGGCGTCGCGGTCGACCCGGTCGGCGTCGGTGCGTAGCTGAAACTCCCAGGACCGCAGCCGGTTCCGGCGCTGCACGTCATTGTCACCGAGCTGTTTGGACAGTTCGGCGACCAAGTCGTCCACCCGCGGCTCACCCCGCTCGGGTGCCGCGGCGGCCCCTACCCACGCCACGTCGCGGTAGCGCGGCGCGTAGTCGGCAAGGGTCTCGCGGGCCACCTCCTGCATCTCGCGCCACTGGCGGTGCACGTCGATCTTGGACACCACACCGATCACCACGTCGGTGTGGGCGGCCGCGGCGTCGAGCAGCACACAGTCCGAGTCGGTCAGTGCCGCTGCCGCCGACACCACGAACACCACCGCGGTGGGCACCTCCCCCGGCATCAGGTCGGTGGCTTCCACCACCCGCCACTGCGGCAGCCGGTCAGCCAGTGCCGACGCCACCGCGCTGACTCCGGCCAGCCAGGGCCCGGCAACCATGATCGCGTCGCAGCGCCGCACCGCCGGCGGGCGCACCCCCGGAGCGATCTCGGCCACCAGGGCGTCCACCCCGGCCGTCGGGTCGGGTTCGGCCAGGTGGTCAGCGCCGGTCATGAGCGGCCTCGCGTCGCCGCCCAGGCCCGCAGCGATCCCCTGGCGAGGTCGGCGGCGCAGGCGCGCGAAGTGACGCTCAGCGGTGCGCTGCGGTAGGCCTGCCACCGGCACGCCCGCCGCAGCACCGGTTCACCAGGCGCCGGCGGCTCTCGGAGAACGGCCGCCGCCGCGGCCATCCGGGCCGTGGCCGTCGCATCACAGGTCAAGAACTCCTCGATGCGGGGTGCGAAATCCCGACCGACCGCGTGCGCTTCCAGCCGGGCCACCGCCTCCGACATCCGCCGGTGCTGCACCGCGGCGGCCAGCACGCCCAGGTGCGCGACGACGCCGTCGACGCCGCTGAGCCGGCGCAGCAACATCCGCGCCTGTGGCAGCGTGCCGCCGCGGCGCGCCAGCTCGAGCAGCCGCTCGACCCCGGAGACGTCGAGCGTGGCGCACAGCCGCGCGCGGATCTGCCGCGGCAGGGTGTGCGGGCACCTGACGAAGTGTTCGGCGGAGCTGAGGTCCCCGGGGTCCGCTGCGAGCCGGCGCAGCGCCGCCCACAGCCCGGCGTCCAGCCGATGCGGCAGCGCGGCAAGGGCGAACAACGCCGAGAGCGGTTCGGCCGGCGCGCGGGTGGCCGCCGCGGCGTCGGCGACATCGCACTGTCCGGACAGGTCGGCCTTGTTCAACACCACCAGCACCGGCCGGCGCCGCAACGCGTGCACCGCGGCGGTGTCCTCCGGCTTGACCACTTCGGCGACCACATACACGACGGCGTCTGCGTCAGGCCGGCCGGTGATGTGCACACCGGCGGCGGCCAGTGCGGCAGCCACCGTGTGCCGGCCCACCCCGCGGCGACCGCACACCGCCACCTGCAGCGGCGCTGCGACCTCCGCGGCGATCAACGACAGCGCCGGATCGCAGATCTCGCCGGCCAGCCGGGTCAGCTCGTCGGCGAAGAGCTGGTGCCCCTGTGTCACGACCATGCCTCCCGCATCGCCCAATCGGCCCGCCTTATCGAGGCCATGGTGTCAGCTGCGTCCGCGTGATGCGAGTCACCACGGTGCTTCTGCGACGACCTGTCGCCCGCCAGCGGGAGGTACCCGCAGCGCCCGCGCTTGCAGTCCTCGCGGTAGGCAACCGTTGGGTATCAATGTGGACCGCGCCGTGGGGGCACAGCGGTTCATAGGCCACCATGGACTGCATGCATGCTCAGCGCGACGTCGAGACGCCATCAGACGTCGCTGATATCGAAGCACCGACGCCACGGCGTGCCCGAAACTTCAGCGTCCGCTATCGCCACTCCGCGCTGTCGGCCGGCCAGCGGCAGACCTGGGAGCGGCTCTGGCCTCAGCTGGGCGCCGACGTGGTGCCGCCGCAGGGGTCGGGGCGCCCCGATCCGCTGGACCCGCGCCGCTGGTTCGGCCGCGATGCCCCGCTGGTGCTCGAGATCGGCTGCGGAGCCGGCACCTCCACGGTCGCGATGGCCCGCGCCGAACCGGATCTGGACGTGGTCGCCGTCGAGGTCTACGACCGCGGGCTGGCGCAGTTGCTCTGCGCGATCGAGCGGGAACAGGTCGGCAACATCCGGTTGCTGCGCGGCGACGGCCTTGACGTGCTGGAACACCTGATCGCGAGAGAATCGCTGATCGGCGTGCGGGTGTTTTTTCCCGACCCGTGGCCCAAGGCCCGGCACCACAAGCGCCGGCTGCTACAGCCGTCCACCATGGCCCTGATCGCCGATCGGCTGCAGCCGGGCGGGGTGCTGCACGCGGCGACCGACCACGCCGGGTACGCCGAACAGATCGCCGAGGCCGGCGACGGTGAACCGGGCCTGCGCCGGGTGACGGATCCCGGGCCGACGCTGCCCATCTCGGTTGCCCGGCCCACCACCAAGTACGAAGCCAAGGGCCGCAGCGCGGGCAGTGCGATCACCGAGTTGATCTGGGAGAAGCCGCGGTGAGCGACACCGTGGCGGAGATCCCCGGCCCAGCGGCGGAGATCCCGGACGGCCCGAGCACCCAGGGGCCGCCGGCCCGTCGGGTGCTGCTGGTGTGGGACGCCCCGAACCTCGACATGGGCCTGGGAGCGATTCTGGGCCGGCGTCCGACCGGGGTGGAACGGCCCCGGTTCGACGCGCTGGGCCGCTGGCTACTGAACCGGACCGCGGAGATCTCGGCGAAGACCCCGAACGTCGTCGTCGAGCCCGAGGCGACGGTGTTCACCAACATCGCGCCGGGCACCGCCGACGTCGTCCGGCCGTGGGTGGAGGCGTTGCGTAACGTGGGATTCGCGGTCTTCGCCAAACCGAAGATCGACGAGGACAGCGATGTCGACTCCGACATGCTGGAACACATCGCGTTGCGCAAAGAGCAGGGCTTGGCCGCGGTAGTAGTGGCTTCCGCCGACGGTCAGGCGTTCCGGGAACCGCTGGAAGAACTCTGCGGTCTCGGCATCGCCGTCTCGGTGCTCGGATTTCGCGAACATGCCAGCTGGGCGCTAGCCTCGGATACCTTGGAGTTTGTCGACCTGGAAGACATTCCTGGTGTGTTCCGGGAGCGGCTGCCGCGGATCAGCCTGGATTCGCTGCCGGAACAAGGGGCGTGGTTGCAGCCGTTCCGGCCGCTGAGCTCACTGCTGGCCTCGCGCGAGTGACAACTGGAGAGCCTGAAAAGAGGCGCGCGGGTCGAAAGATGTCTCAACAGACTTTAGTGAGGAGCGTATAGGTGTTCGCCTGGTGGGGTCGAACTGTATACCGCTACCGGTTCATCGTAATCGGCGTGATGGTGGCGCTCTGCCTGGGCGGTGGGGTCTACGGCATGAGCCTGGGTGATCACGTCACCCAGAGCGGGTTCTACGACGACGGCAGCCAGTCGGTGAAGGCCTCGATCGTCGGTGACGAGGTGTACGGCCGCGACCGCACCAGCCACGTGGTGGCGGTCTTCACCGCCCCGAAGGGCGAGACCGTCGACGACAAGCGGTGGTTCGACGGGGTCAAGAACGGACTCAACAAGGTCAAAGACGACCACCCCGACCAGATCATGAGCTGGGTCGGCTACTTCACCAACCCGGAAGCGCTGGCCACCATGGCCGACGCCGAGAAGAAGCACGCGTTCGCGTCGATTCAGCTCAAAGGCGACGACGACGACACCATCCTGAAGAACTATCAGGCCGTCGAGCCTGATCTGCAGAAACTCGACGGCGGCAAAGTCGAACTCGGTGGTCTGCAACCGATCGCCAGCGCACTGACCGGCACCATCGCCACCGACCAGCAGCGCATGGAAGTGCTGGCGCTGCCGCTGGTGGCGGTCGTGTTGTTCTTCGTGTTCGGTGGTGTGATCGCCGCCAGCCTGCCGGTCATCGTCGGGGGGCTGAGCATCGCCGGCGCAACCGGCATCCTGCGGTTCGCCGCCATGTTCGGGCCGATCAACTTCTTCGCCCAACCGGTGGTCTCGCTGATCGGCCTCGGTATCGCGATCGACTACGGCCTGTTCGTGGTGAGCCGGTTCCGGGAGGAGATCGCCGAGGGCTACGACACCGAGGCCGCGGTCCGCCGGTCGGTAATGACGGCCGGGCGCACCGTGATGTTCTCGGCAGTGCTGATCATCGTCTCGGGAGCCAGCCTGCTGGTGCTGCCGCAGGGCTTCGTGAAGGCGATCACCTACGCGATCTTCGCCTCGGTGGGTCTGGCCGCACTGCTGTCGATCACCCTGCTGCCGGCCATCCTCGGCGTGCTGGGCACCAACGTGGACGCGCTCGGTGTGCGCACCCTGTACCGGATTCCGTTCCTGCGGGACTGGGAGTTCTCCAACCGCATCATCGGCTGGTTCGCCGAAAAGACCCAGAAGACCAAGACCCGCGAAGAGGTCGAGGCCGGGTTCTGGGGCAAGCTGGTCAACTTCGTGATGAAGCGGCCGCTGGCCTTCGCGATCCCGATTGTGGTCGCGATGATCCTGCTGATCATCCCGCTGGGCAAGCTGACCTTCGGCGGGATGAGCGAGAAATACCTGCCGCCGGACAACACCGCCCGGGTGGCCCAGGAGCACTTCGACGAGATCTTCCCCGGTTTCCGCACCGAGAAGCTGACGCTGGTGATCAAGAGCGACACCGACAAACCGGTCACTCCCCAGCAGGTCGCCGACGTGCGCAACCGGGCGATGGCCATCAGCGGCTTCGTGGTGCCCGACGACGATCCGGCCGAGATGTGGAAGGAACGCCCCTACCTGCCCGGAGCATCGAAGGATCCCTCGGTGCAGGTGATCGAGAACGGCCTGATCAACCGTGACGAGGCGGCGCAGAAGATCAAGGCGCTGCGCGCCATGGGCACGCCCAAGGGTCTCACCGTGCTGGTCGGCGGCACCCCCGCCCTGGAGCAGGACAGTATTCACGCGCTGGTCAGCCAAGGACCGTTGATGCTGGTGATCCTGCTGACCACCACCACCTTGTTGATGTTCCTGGCGTTCGGGTCGCTGGTGCTGCCGTTGAAGGCCGCGGTGATGAGTGCGCTCACCCTGGGATCGACGATGGGCATCTTGACCTGGATGTTCGTCGACGGCCACGGCGCGGGACTGCTGAACTTCACGCCGACGCCACTGATGGTGGTGGTGATCGCGCTGGTGGTGGCCGTGGGCTGGGGCCTGGCCACCGACTACGAGGTGTTCCTGGTCTCCCGAATGGTGGAGGCCCGCGAATCCGGGATGTCGACCACCGAGGCGATCCGGATCGGCACCGCGACCACCGGGCGGCTGATCACCGCGGCCGCGCTGATCCTCGCGGTGGTGGCCGCGTCGTTCGTGTTCTCCGATCTGGTGATGATGAAGTACCTGGCGTTCGGTCTGATGGCGGCACTGCTGCTCGACGCCACCGTGGTCCGAATGTTCCTGGTGCCGTCGGTGATGAAGCTGCTCGGCGACGACTGCTGGTGGGCGCCGCGCTGGATGAAGCGCCTGCAGAACCGGATCGGGCTGGGCGAGATCCGGCTGCCCGACGAACGGCGCAAGGTGACCCGCCGCTTCCCGGCCCCGGCCGCCGCGCCGACGCCGGTGGGTCCCGCCGCGCCGCGGCCCGCGCACGACCCCACGCACCCCGCCGCCAGCGGGTCGGTCCAGGCCCGCTCGCGGGCCGCCGAACAGGTGCCGACGCGGCCGGTGACCGGCAACCCGTCGGGTGCCCGCACCAACCGGATCAACACCGGTCCCCCGGAGGCGCCGACCACCCGGTTTTCCGCGGCCGAGCCGGTGACCGAGCGGGTGGAATCACCGGGCGAAGCACCCGAACGCGAGATCGAGTCATGGCTCGGCGAACTGCGCGGCGGGCGCGACGCGCCGGCGCGCCGGCGGGGCCGGCCGGACGCCCCGGACGCCGCAGCGCCGCAGCCCTCCGACGAGCGGACCCGTGCGCTGCCGGTGCCCCCCGAGAACGAGGCCGGCAACATCGAGAACGCGCCCACCACCGCCATCCCGGTTCCGGGTGCCCAAGGCAACGACATGGACCCGGGCAACCCGCCGACCGAGAAGCTCACCGCTCCCGGCGATAAGGGTGACAAGGCCGGCGACAATCCCAAGCGCCGCGGTGCCGGTGGTCTCAGTGCGGCGGAGCTGCTGCGTCGGGAGGGGCGGTACTGACCTCGTCGGGCTCGGCTTCGAGCAAGCCGTCGTCAGACAAACCGGTGTCGGCGGAGCCGACCAGCACCCGTACCGCCCGGTCGATGAAGGCGATCGTCGGGACCGCCAGCAGCGCACCCACGATGCCCGCCAGGATTCCTCCGGTAGAGATTCCCAGCACCACTGCCAGCGGGTGGATCGACACCGCGCGGCCCATCACCAACGGCTGCAGCACATGGGCTTCGAGCTGGTTGACCGCGATGATCAAGCCCAGCGTCACTAGCGCATAGATCCAGCCCTTGGCGATCAGCGCGACCAGCACCGCCAGCAGCCCGGTAAGCACCGCACCGACCAGCGGGACGAAGGCTCCCAGGAACACCAGGGAGGCCAACGGCAACGCCAACGGCACCCCCATGACCGCCAGCCCGATGCCGATTCCGACGGCGTCGACCAGCGCCACCAGGAAGGTGGCCCGCACATAACCGATCAGCGACTCGAAGCCGGCGATACCAGCCGCGTGCACCCTGTCGCGCACCTCGCTGGGGAAGAACTTGACGACGAACTGCCAGATGTTGCGCCCGCCGTAGAGGAAGAAGATCAGCGTGAACAGCACGACGAAGGCGCCGGTGAAGATCTTGGTGATGGTCTCGGCCGTCGACAACGCCCCGCTGGTCAGCTTGGCCTGATTGTTGCGCAACCCGTTGATCACGGTGTCGCCGGCGCTGTCGATCTGCTCGCTGCTCAGATGCAAGGGACCGTCGGTCAGCCACCGCTGGGTCGAGTTGACCACCTGGGTGACCTGCTCCACCAGCCCGGGCACCCCGTCGATGAACTGGTCGACCACGAAGCTCAACAGTCCGGCGAGCACCGCCACCCCGCCGAGCAGCAGCAGGAACACCGCCAACCCGCGAGGCACGCCGCGCCGGTCGAGCCAATCCACGCCCGGCAGCAGCAACGCCGACATCATCAGCGCCAGCGCCACCGGAACGACGATCACTTCCAGTCGCCGGGCGATCAGCAGCACCGTCAGCGCCGCGGCGAACAACACCAGCAGGCGCCAGGCCCAGGCCGCCGCCTTGCGCACCGTCGGATGTACGGATTCGTCTGTGCTGGCTGACATTCCGGTAGCGTAACGATGCCGCACCGGGAGCACATCGAGTAGTGAGAATATCGACAGTGCACGGCTAACCTCTAGTTTCGTGTCCCACGACGTAATCGGCGTCCGACCCCGGGCCCCGCAACGTCCCGGCGGCGCCCGCAACTGGGTGCGCCCGGCGGTCCTCGGTCTGGTCGCGGCGGTGCTCACCGTCGAGGTCGTGCTGGTATGGGATCAGCTCGCCACCGCATGGCGCAGCCTGTGCAGCGCCGATGGACGCTGGCTGTTCGGCGCGATCCTGGCGGCAGCGGCGTCGATGCACAGCTTCGCGCAGATCCAGCGCACCCTGCTGCACTCGGCCGGGGTGCCCGTCAGCCAGTGGCGATCCGAGGCTGCGTTCTACGCCGCCAATTCGCTTTCGACCACGCTGCCCGGCGGCCCGGTGCTGTCGACGACCTTCCTGTACCGGCAGCAACGGCGCTGGGGAGCTTCGCCGGTGGTGGCGTCGTGGCAGCTGGTGATGTCGGGCGTGCTGCAGGCGGTTGGGCTGGCACTGTTGGGGCTCGGCGGTGCTCTGCTGCTCGGAGCACGCCACAATCCGTTCTCGGTGCTGTTCACCCTGGGCGGCGTCGTCGCGCTGCTGATGCTGGCCCAGACGGTCGCGGCACGGCCGGAGCTGATCGACGGCATCGGTGTCCGCGCGCTGTGCTGGGTCAATGCGGTGCGCGACAAACCCGTCGACACCGGCCTGGCGACGTGGCGCCGGCTGCTGGGACAGCTGGAGTCGGTCAGCCTGGGCCGCCGCGAACTGTCGACGGCCTTCGGCTGGTCGGTGTTCAACTGGGTCGCCGACGTGGCGTGCCTGGCCTGCGCGGCCTATGCCGCCGGCGGGCGAGCGTCAGTGGCGGGTCTGACCGTCGCCTACGCCGCCGCGCGCGCCGCGGGAACGCTGCCACTGATGCCGGGCGGGCTGCTGGTCGTCGAGGCGGTGTTGGTGCCCGGCCTGGTGTCCAGCGGGATGACCTTGCCAGACGCCATCTCCGCGGTGCTGATCTACCGGATGATCAGCTGGCTGCTCGTCAGCGCCGTCGGCTGGGTGGTGTTCTTCTTCGTGTTCCGCACCGATGACGCGGCCGACACCGCGGCTATCGAACCGCCACCGGCTGGGTCACGCCCCCGGCCGGCGGCCCACTCACCGGCAGGCCGCCGGGCAGCCCTCCCGGCAGGCCGCCGGGTAGCGCTCCCGGCAGACCGTCGGGCAGCGCACCCTGGGCCTGCTGCAGCAACCCGAGCACCTGCGGCAGGTTGACCGCCAGCTTGCACTGGTCACTCACCTCTTTCACCGGCGCGGTGATCTTGGCCAGGTCATCCCCGACCTTGGGGTTGGCGTCGAAGTAGCTCTTGAGGCTCGCGAGGGTCTGCGGGCCGGGTTGCTGCTGCAGCGCCCCGGTCAGCACCTGGTTGGTGTCCGGGTGCGAATCGAGGTAGTCGCCGGTCGAGGTGACGGCCTTACCCACCGTCCGGGCGAGCTCGCTGGCCACGCAGGGATCCTTCGACGCGGTCGCCGAGGGCGTGGCCGGGACCGCCAGCACGGTGGCGGTGACAGCGCCGCCAAGCGCGGTGGCCGCGATTACGCCCGACAGGCTGCGCCGCAGGGCGGCACGGGTGGTGGTCACGGATGCTCCTAACACTGGCCAGATATCCGGTTGGTTCCGCCACGTTGCGGAGGCGCTCGGGTGGTATCGGAGGATGCTCCCGGCAGCAACGGCACAATCCGAGAGGTCCGTGCGCCATCCTGTCAGCATCCACCGACCGCCGCCACTTGAGCACACGTCGGCCTGATCACAATGCGGTTCCCGGACGGCATCAGACCAGCTCAGAGGGGACGAGAAACCGCCAGCGCAGCAGGCGTGCTGCGGTAGGCTCGCAGCACGCAACGCACCAGTGCGGGCGAGAGCGGGGAGAACCGAGATCCAGCAGTTCATGATGCGCTTCAGCAGCAACCTGCGCAGATACCGCTGGGTGGTCTTCACAGGTTGGCTACTGGCTGTGGTCCCCGCGCTGTACCTGGCCGCCACCCAATCCGGTCACCTCACCGGCGGCGGCTTCGAGGTGGCGGGATCGCAGTCGCTGCACGTGCAGTATCAGCTCGAGGACCACTTCCCCGATCAGGGCGCGTCGCCGCTGGCCCTGGTGGCGGCTCCCCGCGCCGACGCCACCTATCCGGACATGACGAAGGCCGTCGCGTTGCTGCAGCACGTCGCCGGGGAGACACCCAGCGTGACGGTGATTCCCGATCAGACCCAGCCGCCGCCACGGCCCGACCGGCCCTACGTGGTGTCGCTGCGGGTGGACTTCAACAACACCGGCGCCGTCGACGTCGCCAAGAAGCTGCGGGCCAAGCTGGGGGTGGACGGCAACCAACCCGGCCGGATCGAGAACGGCTCGGTAAGCCTGTATGTGATCGGGCAGGGCGCGCTCGGCGCGGCGGCGTCGGCCAAGACCAAGCAGGACATCGCGGCGGCCGAACAGTGGAACATGCCGATCGTGCTGATCGTGTTGCTGGCGGTGTTCGGCTCGCTGGCGGCCGCCGCCATCCCGCTGGCACTCGGGATCGGCACGGTGATCGTCACCATGGGGCTGGTCTATCTGCTGTCGATGTTCACCGCGATGTCGGTGTTCGTCACCTCGACCGTGTCGATGTTCGGGATCGCGCTGGCGATCGACTACTCGCTTTTCATCCTGATGCGCTACCGCGAGGAGCTGCGGGCCGGTCGCCAGCCGCAGGAGGCCGTCGACGCGGCGATGGCGACGTCCGGGCTGGCGGTGGTGCTGTCCGGCCTGACCGTGGTGGCCTCGCTGACCGGTATCTACCTGATCAACACCCCGGTGCTGGTGTCGATGGCCACCGGGGCGATCCTGGCCGTCTCGGTGGCGGTGCTGGCCGCGGTCAGCCTCACCCCGGTGGTGCTGGCCGTGTTCGGCCGCCCGGTCGCCAAACGCTCAGCGCTGCTGCACTGGTCGCGCAGCCCGCAGACCGCGCAGTCTCGGTTCTGGACCCGCTGGACGGCCTCGGTGATGCGCCGCCCCTGGGCGTCGGCGCTGCTGGCCGCGGGGTTTTTGCTGACGCTCGCGGCGCCGGCGCTCTCCCTGGAGCAGGGCAACAGCATGCTGCACCAGTTCGACTCCTCCCATGAGATCCGCGGCGGGGTGGCCGCCGCGGCGCAAGCTCTCGGTCCCGGCGCGCTGGGGCCGATCCGGGTGCTGGTCACCATTCCCGGTGCCAATGCATCTGCGCCCGCGCACGCCGAAACCTTCGCCGCGGTCCGCCGGGCGATGACGCAGGCCCCCAACATCGCCTCGGTGTCCCCGCCGGTCTTCGGCAACGACGACAACAGCGGCCTGCTGTCGGCGGTGCTGTCGGTCGATCCCGAGGACATGACCGCACGCGAGACCATCGACTGGATGCGCGAACACCTGCCCGCGGCGGCCGGTTCGCCAGCGGTGCGAGTCGACGTCGGCGGGCCGACCGCATTGATCAAGGACTTCGACGACCGGGTCGCGGCGGCCGAGCCGCTGGTGCTGGTGTTCGTAGCACTGATCGCGTTCTTGATGCTGCTGATCTCGATCCAGTCGGTGTTCCTGGCGTTCAAGGGCGTCGTGATGACGGTGCTGTCGGTGGGCGCCGCCTACGGAAGCCTGGTGGTGGTGTTCCAGTGGGGGTGGCTGGAGCGCCTCGGGTTCGCCCCCACCGGTTCGATCGACAGCTTCATCCCGCCGATCGTGCTGGCGATGACGTTCGGCCTGTCGATGGACTACGAGATCTTCCTGCTGACCCGGATCCGGGAGCGTTTTCTGCAGTCCGGCAACACCCATGACGCCGTCGCCCACGGCGTCAGCTCCAGCGCGCGCACCATCACCAGCGCCGCGCTGATCATGATCGCGGTGTTCATCGGGTTCGCGTTCGCCGGGATGCCGCTGGTCGCCGAACTCGGGGTGGCCTGCGCGGTGGCGATCGCGGTGGACGCCACCGTGGTGCGGCTGGTGCTGGTGCCGGCGCTGATGGCGATGTTCGACGAGTGGAACTGGTGGCTGCCGCGCTGGCTGGCCCGGACCCTGCCGTCGGTGGACTTCGAGAAGCCACTGCCCACGGTGGATCTGGGCGACGTGGTGGTGATCCCGGACGACATCTCCGCGCTGATCACCCCCAGCGCCGATCTGCGGGTGGTGGTGAAGTCCGCGGCGAAGCTCAAAGACCTGGTGCCCGACGCCGTCTGCGTCGGCGACCCGCTGGCATTGCGTGGCTGCGGCGTGGCCGAGATCGCCACCAGCAAGATCGAAGCCCTGCCGGTCGGGGCGCCAGCAGCGTCCGGCGGCGGCAAGGCCATGAGCCATGCGCTGGCCCGGCTGGCTGGCGGCTGGCCGTCCCGCGGCGGCACCGGCCGGGCGCTGCCGAAGGCGGTGCGGCCGGTGCACCCGGTCACCGTGTGGCGGCGCCGGCTCGCGGTGGCGCTCGACGCGCTGGAAACCGAGGCGTGGGTGGCCAATGAGATCGGATTCGAGGGTCCGGCGTTGACCCGGCGCCGCCCGATGGAGACCGCGGCCGTCCAACTGCCCACCGGCGATCGGCTGCAGATCCCCACCGGCGCTGAGACGCTGCGCCTCAAGGGGTATCTGCTGATGTCGCGCAACAGCCGCCGGGACTACGTCGAGCTGGCCGAGCTCGTCGACGTACTGGACCCGGAAACCGTTGCTCAGGCACTTCGCGGCATCGACTGGTACTACTCTGGTCAACCAGCCGAACGACAATGGATGGCCACGCAGCTGGTCTGTCGGCTCGCCGACCCGGAACCCGCCGAACGCGACGAGGACGACTCCGGCGAGGGTGCGGCCGGGGCGGGCATGGACTGGGACCGCGTCCGGGGCCGCTGCCTGGCGGTTGCGGTGGCGATGCTGGAGAAGGCGAGGTGACGTTGGCCGCGGACCGACGCCGTGGATCGCAGCCGCTCCGGGCCGGTTCAAGACCCGACTCCCGGCCCGGCAA
The DNA here is from genome assembly GCF_059813225.1 of Mycobacterium sp. NGS16. Taxonomy (NCBI): domain Bacteria; kingdom Bacillati; phylum Actinomycetota; class Actinomycetes; order Mycobacteriales; family Mycobacteriaceae; genus Mycobacterium; species Mycobacterium sp. NGS16. Next base: position 697,433 of record NZ_JCALEE010000002.1, on the reverse strand, counting down.
CACCGACCGGCCGGTGGAGTTCTGGCCGACGTCCGCCATCCGCTCGGCGCTGCAAACCGGCGACATCGCCACCTGGCAGCAGATCGTGGTGGCCCTCAAACGCGACCCGTACGGGCGCACCGCCCGCCAGGTCGAAGAGGTGCTGGAGGGCACCGAACCCTACGGCATCTCCAAGGCGCTGTCGGAGGTGCTGACGCGGGCCCGCGCCCACTTGGAGGCCAACGAACGCGCGGAGGTCGCCCGCCACGTACGGGTGTTGATCGAGCGGTCCGGCCTAAGCCGGGAGGAGTTCTGTTCCCGAGTCGGGGTGCCCGCCGCCACGCTGCGCGAATACCTCGCCGGCACCGTGAGTCCGCCGGCCTCGCTGATGATCCGGATGCGCCGGCTGTCGGACCGGTTCGTCAAGATGCAGACCCGCGGCACACCCGACGCCAACTGACGCCGGGGGTCAGCGGGCGTGGATCGGTGACATCTCCAGGACCATCCACTGGCCCCCGCGCTTGGTCAGCGTCACCCGCACCGGGACCACCGCCTGCTTGACCTGTTGGTTGGCCACCGACTGCACGCTGCGCAGCACGACGGCGACCCGAGCCGCCGACGGCCCGAGCGCCTCAACACCGGCGCTGAGCGTCTGCGCATCCACGGCGATGTTGCGGTTGGCCATCTCTGTGGCCGTCCGGCCGATGCTCTCCCGGAATGCGTTGACCCGGTCGGGGACCATGAAGGTCGCCGCCTTCTCGATCGACGCATCCGGGTTGGCCGGCGAGACCGTCGCTGCGGCCTCGGCCATGGCGACGGCGGTCTTGACCACCTCACCGGAGTCTGCCTCCAGTTCCTGGTCGGGCTCCGTCCAGCGCAGGTATCCGAGCACCGCCGCGGCGACCAGCGCCGTGGCGGCCAGTGCGACCACGCCCAACCGCAGGCCCGGCCGGTCGTCGTCGGTGCCGACCGTGACGGCATCGCGGCGCAGCAGCAGGAAGTTCACCACCATGCCCTCGACGATGAGCAGCACCAGCACCGAACAGGCCGACACCCACCACAGCGGCCAGTCGAGCATCAGCCCGACCAGCAGCAGACCACCGACCGCGGCCAACGGCGCAGCGATGTCGAACGCCAGTACCCGCCACAGTGACCTGGACTTCAGGTTCCCCAGCTTGCTCATCGGATCGACCTCAATCGGGAAATCATCAGGTGCCCGTCGACGTCGCTGACGTCGAGGTGCAGCGCCCAGTGCACGGTCTGCGGCCGGCCGCCGACGTTCTCGGCGATCGAGGTGGCGATCACCATCACCGGGTCGGTGCGGCCCGGACTCGGCGCCTGCTCGGTGGTGGCGGCCGGGTCATCGAGGTTGTGGCGTTCGGTCTCGATGGCGACCGCCTCGATCCGGCCGCTGCTGCGCGACTGGATCTTCTGCACCACGTCGCGGTAGGGCGCCAAGGCCGCGTCGAACTCGCTGTTGAGTTCGCCGACGGTCTTGTCACGCAGGCGCGCCATCCCCTTTTCGACGTTCTCGGCGTTGAGGTTGATCAGCACGCTGGTCCAGCTGGCGGCGGTCTGCAGCACCCGGCTGCGGTAGGAGCGCTCGTCGACGTCACCGCGGTGCATGTTCCAGGTGATCAGACTGAACACCAACGCGGCGACCGCGACCAGGCCGAGGAACGCCGACACCAGTCCGTAGCTGGAGAACATCGCGCCCTTGGCCGCCTTGGCCGGCTTGGCCGGCGGAGCCTGGTGGGCGTGAGAGCCCTTCTTGGCGACAGGTTTCTCGTCGTCTTCGCCCTCGGTGGTCGCCGCCTCGGCTGTGGTCGCGCCGGGCTCGACGACTTCGTCGTCCGCGTCCCTGGAGATGTCGGTCTGCTCCTCGTCAGGCATGGCGGTGACGCTACAGGACGGCTATACGGTTCGCCGTGAAAGGATGGGTAACGATGACCTCAGCAGCGACGCGTTCCGGCCTTGACCTCAGCTATCGCAACACCGCCATCCGCCCGCAGGACGACCTGTTCGGTCATGTCAACGGTGGCTGGCTCGACGGCTACGTGATGCCGCCGGACCGCGCCACCGACGGCGCGTTCCGCGCCCTGTTCGACCGGGCCGAGATCCAGGTCCGCGACCTGCTCACCGAAGCCGCGGCGTCGGGCGCGCCGGCCGGCACCGACGAACGACGCATCGGCGATCTGTACGCCAGCTTCCTCGACGAGCAGACCGTGCAGGCCCGCGGCGTGCAGCCGTTGCTGGCCGAGCTGGCCGCCATCGACGCCGCCGCGGACCGCGATGGGCTGGCCCGGGTGCTGGGGGCATGTCAGCGCACCGGGGTCGGCGGTGGCGTCGGACTGTATGTGGACACCGATTCGAAGAACTCCACCCGCTACCTGCTGCACCTGACCCAGTCGGGTCTGGGACTGCCTGACGAGTCCTACTACCGCGACGAACAGCACGCCGAGATCCTGGCCGCCTATCCCGAGCACATCGCCAAGATGTTCGCGCTGGTCTACGGCCAAGACCCGAGCGGCTACGCCGAGGTCGCGGCCCGCATCGTCGCGCTGGAGACTCAGCTGGCGCGCGCGCACTGGGACGTGGTGAAGCGCCGCGACGCCGAGCTCAGCTACAACCTGCGCACGTTCGCCGGGTTGCCACAGGAGGCCCCCGGTTTCGACTGGGCGGGCTGGGTCGGCGCGCTCGGGGTCGTCGGGCAGGCCGCCGCCGAACTGGTGGTGCGCCAACCCGACTATCTCACGGCGTTCGCCGCGCTGTGGGAATCCGCGGAGCTCTCCGATTGGCAGGCCTGGGCGCGCTGGCGGCTCATCCACAGCCGCGCCGGGATCCTGACCGATGAGCTGATCGCCGAGGACTTCGATTTCTACGGGCGCCGGCTCTCAGGCACCGAGCAGATCCGCGACCGGTGGAAGCGCGGGGTGTCACTGGTGGAGTCGATGATGGGCGACGCCGTCGGAAAGCTTTACGTGGCAAAGCATTTCCCACCGGATGCCAAGGCCCGTATCGATGCGCTGGTGGCCAACCTGCGGGAGGCCTACCGGGTGAGCATCACCGGACTGGATTGGATGACGCCGGCCACCCGCGAGCGGGCACTGGCCAAGCTGGACAAGTTCACCGCCAAGGTCGGCTACCCGCCGCGCTGGCGCGACTATTCGGCGCTGGTCACCGACCCCGGCGACCTGTACGGCAACGTCCTGCGGGGCTATGCGGTCAACTACGACCGTGAACTGGCGAAGCTGGGCTCGCCGGTGGATCGTGACGAGTGGTTCATGACCCCGCAGACCGTCAACGCCTACTACAACCCGAGGATGAACGAGATCGTCTTCCCGGCCGCGATCCTGCAGCCGCCGTTCTTCGATCCCGACGCCGACGACGCCGCCAACTACGGCGGGATCGGTGCGGTGATCGGCCACGAGATCGGCCACGGCTTCGACGACCAGGGCGCAAAGTACGACGGCGACGGGAACCTGGTCGACTGGTGGACCGACGCCGACCGCAGCGAATTCGGTACACGCACCGCGGCGTTGATCGCCCAGTACGACGGTTTCGTGCCGCGAGGGCTGGCCGAGCGGCATCGGGTCAACGGGGCGTTCACCGTCGGGGAGAACATCGGCGACCTCGGTGGCCTGTCGATCGCCCTGCTCGCCTACCAGCTGTCGCTGGACGGCGCCGAGGCGCCGGTGATCGACGGCCTGACCGGCGTGCAGCGCGTCTTCTACGGCTGGGCGCAGGTGTGGCGCACCAAATCCCGTGATGCCGAGGCGATCCGGCGCTTGGCGACCGACCCCCATTCGCCGCCGGAGTTCCGCTGCAACGGGGTGATCCGCAACATCGACGCGTTCTACGACGCGTTCGGCGTCACCGAAGATGACGCGCTGTACCTGGAACCGGGCCAGCGCGTGCGCATCTGGAACTGAGCCCGTTTCACTGCGCGGGCAAGGGCGGCCCTACATCTGCCAGTCTTGGGCGCCGTCGTTCTTGGTGTAGGTGCCCACGGAGTTCTTCACCACGACCGGGTCGCCGCTGCCGAAGTTGTCGTAGAACCACTTGGCGTTGGCCGGGCTCAGGTTGATGCAGCCGTGGCTGACGTTGCGCTTGCCCTGGTCGTTGACCGACCACGGTGCGCTGTGCACGAAGCCGCCGCTGTTGTCGATGCGCACGGCGTCCTGCACGGTCACCTTGTAGCCGTAGGTGGAGTTGATCGGCACCCCGTAGGTGGAGGAGTCCATCACCACCGTGGGGAACTTCTCCAGCACGTAGTAGGTGCCGTTGGGGGTCTCGTGCCCGCCGGTCGACATGCCCATGGACATCGGGAAGGTCTTCTCCAGCTTGCCGTTCCGGGTGATCGTCATCTGGTGCGTCTTGTCGTCGGCGGTGGCTACCAGGGAGTCGCCGGTGCGGAAGCTCGACTTGGTGCCGGCCGCGTCGATGGTGACGGTGGTGTGGGCCGGCCAGAAGTTGAACGGACGCCACCGCACCTGGCTGGGGGTCATCCAATAGAACTTGCCGGGCACCGGCGGATTCGAGGAGATGTGGATGGCCTGCTCGGCCATCGCCTTGTCGGCGATCGGCCGCTGGAAGTTGATGATGATCGGCTTGGCGACGCCCACCATGGACCCGTCGAGCGGATTGAACGACGGCGGCAGGAACGGCGGGGTGCCGGTGAAGGGCTCCGGGTTCTGCCCGGCCACCGGCCCGGCCGCGACCGGTACCGCGCCCGGCTGTGCCACACCGGGCTCGCCCGGCACCGGCTCGCCCGGCACTGCCTCGCCTGGGACGGGGTCACCGGCAGCGGGCGGTGCCGGCGGAGGCGGAAACGCCATCGGGTCCGCCGGGGGCGGGGGAGGCGGCGCGAACGGGTCCGGCGGGGGCGGTAACTCCGGCGGGGGCGGCGGCGCGAACGGATCGACCGGGCCGGCGTTGGCCGGCGCCGGGTCGCCGGGCTGCTGCGGCGGGTCGGCCAGTGCCGCTCCGCAGCCCAGCGTGAGCACCGCGGCCATTCCCGCGGTGGACAGCCAGGCCCCGATGCCCGCGAGCTTCCATCCCGACATGCGTTTACCTCCGGTGGACAATCTTGGCTTCAAGTGTTCCACAAGGCCAGCTCCAGCTAACTCGTGCAGCGAGCCGAAAACGCGCCGAAACAGCGCTCGAGACCGTGATGACCTGTGGCTTGGATCGTCGGGGTAGTGGCGAAGGTAACCGACCCCGGCGCCTCAGGGAACGACGAACAGGCGTTTGCTGGACGCTATCCCTACCGCCGTGATGCCGGCCAGCAGCGCCGACGCGCTCAACATCGCCGACGTTCCGGCCCGTTCGAACAACAGGCCCCCCGCCAGCGATCCCCCGGTGATGCCGATCTGGAATGCCGTCACGTACAGCCCCGACGCCCCGTCGGGGTCGTCGGGTGCCGTGCGCATCGCCGCAGACTGCAGCATCGGCGACACCGCCATCGCCATGGCGCCCCACAGCACGATCGCCGCCGCCCCGGCCACCGTCGTACCGGTCGAGTGGTGCCCGCCGATCGACAGTGCGGCCAGCACCACGAAGGCCGCCGACAGCGCGGCCATGCAGGCACCGGTGATCGCCTTGGGCCGGTGATCCAGCGGCCTGGCCAGCGGCGGCATCGCGATCAGGCCGGCCAGGCCGAACGCGGCCAGCAGCCAGGCCAGCCGGGCCCCCGGCACACCGACCACCTCGCCGATGATCACCGCGATGAACGTGTAGGAGATGAAGTGGCCGGTGACGGCGATCAGCATCAGCGCGCTCACCGCCAGCAGCCGCCCGTTGCGGTGGTGGTGTCGCCCCACCAGAGCCAGCTGGTCGGTGCTGAGCACCAGGGCGGGCAGCGCCAGGCGGGCCGCCACGGTGATGGCCGCCGCCGCCACGGTGATCACCACCACGGCCAGCCGCCAGCCCCACAGCAGGCTCATCGCGGAGGTCAGCGGGATACCGACCACCAGCGCCAGGCTGGTGCCCACGTAGATCGCGGTGGTCGCCCGGCCGGAATGACTCGGCGGCACCAACCGGGTGGCGATCGGCGCCAGCACCGACCACATCAGGCCGTGGGTGACCGCGCACAGCGCCCGGCCGGCGGCCAGCACGGTGAAGGTCGGCGCCAATGCCGAGATCACCTGCGAAGTGGTCAGGCAGACCAGGGTGAGCAGCAACACCCGGCGGCGCGGCCAGTAGGCGGTCCAGCGCACCAGCGGAATCGTGGTGGCCGCCGCCACCACCGCATACCAGGCCAGCAGGGTTCCGACCAGCGCTTCGCTGACGCCCAGCCCCTCCGAGATCGCGGGCAGCGCACCGACCGGCAGGATCTCAGCGGTGGCGTAGATGAACGCGGCAGCCGCCAGGATGGCCAACTGCGCCGTGATCCGGGGCGTCCACGGACCGGTTCGGGTATTTCCAGTGTCGACAGTCATGGTATGGGGGCAGCGTCGAGTGGTATTGGCGCATGGCGCTCCCGGTAACTGCTGGATCACATGGTAACGGCGCGGGGGTCAGGAACGAACCAGCCGCGCGATCGCGGCCGACGCTTCGGTGAGTTTCGCGTCGGCCTCCTCCCCGCCGGAGGCGACGGCCCCGCTGACACAGTGCACCAGGTGCTCGTCGAGCAGGTTGAGCGCCACTGACCGCAGCGCGCTGTTGACCGCGCTGATCTGGGTGAGGACGTCGATGCAGTACTTGTCCTCGTCGATCATCTTGGCGATGCCCCGCACCTGCCCCTCGATGCGGCGCAGCCGCTTGGCGTAGTTGTCTTTGCCCGCTGAATACCCGGGTGCATCGGTGGTCATAGCGTTCCCAACTGTTGGTTCATCTGATCGATCTCGGTCTGCTGTCGCGCCGCCAGGGACTGCGCGATGCTGATGGCCTCCGGGCTCTGGCCGTGTTGGATCTCGTTGTGCGCCATCGCGATCGCGCCGCGGTGGTGGGAGATCATCGACTGCAGCCAGAGCTTGTCGAACGCCGGGCCGCGCAGGCCCCGCAAGGTGTCCATGGTGGCCTGATCCACCATGCCGGGAAGGTCGCGCTTGTCGCCGCGCCCGCCGGACGGAACGCCGGGCGCCTCCCACTGCAGCAGTTGCGCCTGGCAGCCCTGCAGTTCGGTGCGCTGCTGCGCGGCGACCTGCCCGGCGAGCTCCACCAGCGCCGGATCGGTGCTCTGCCCCGGCACCATGGCGGTGAGCTCCAGGCCCTGCTGGTGGTGGACGACGATATTCTCCAGGAACGCGACGTCGCCGGGGCTGCCGATGTTGGCCGCCGCCGATCTACTCGACGTGGCCGGCTCCGGCTGCGATTCCGGCGCACGGTGACAGCCGCCGGCAGCGATGCTGACGGCGAGCGCAACGACGGCGGCGAGAGCGGACCTCATGCGCCCACTCTAGCCCATACCCCCGCGGGGTATTTTATTCGTTTGGTCCGGCCACCCCCTACCGGCATACTTAGCGGGTGAATCCTGGGAGCACCGACACCTCGTCCGTCGACATCAAACCGCGCAGTCGCGACGTCACCGACGGCCTGGAACGGGCCGCCGCCCGCGGGATGCTGCGGGCGGTCGGCATGGGCGACGACGACTTCGCCAAGCCGCAGATCGGCGTGGCGTCGTCCTGGAACGAGATCACCCCCTGCAACCTGTCGCTGGACCGGTTGGCCAAAGCCGCCAAGGAAGGCGTCTTCGAAGCCGGCGGCTACCCCCTGGAGTTCGGCACCATCTCGGTCTCCGACGGCATCTCGATGGGGCACGAGGGCATGCACTTCTCGCTGGTGAGCCGCGAGGTGATCGCCGACAGCGTCGAGACGGTGATGTGCGCCGAACGGCTCGACGGCTCGGTGCTGCTGGCCGGCTGCGACAAGTCCCTGCCCGGGATGCTGATGGCCGCGGCCCGCTTGGATCTGGCCGCGGTGTTCCTCTACGCGGGCTCGACCATGCCCGGCTACGCGAAGCTCTCCGACGGCACCGAGCGCGAGGTGACGATCATCGACGCCTTCGAGGCGGTCGGCGCGTGTTCACGCGGGCTGATGTCCCGCGAGGACGTCGACACGATCGAGCGGTCCATCTGCCCCGGCGAGGGCGCCTGCGGCGGCATGTACACCGCGAACACCATGGCCAGCGCGGCCGAAGCACTGGGTATGTCGCTGCCGGGCAGCGCCTCCCCGCCGTCGGCCGATCGGCGCCGCGACGGCTACGCGCGGCGCAGCGGGGCGGCCGTGGTGGAGTTGCTGCGCCGCGGGATCACCGCCCGCGACATCTTGACCAAGGAGGCGTTCGAGAACGCGATCGCGGTGGTGATGGCCTTCGGCGGGTCCACCAACGCGGTGCTGCACCTGCTGGCGATCGCCCACGAAGCCGAGGTCGAGCTGACCCTGGCCGACTTCTCCCGGGTGGGCGCGAAGGTGCCGCACCTGGCCGATGTGAAACCGTTCGGACAGCACGTGATGTTCGACATCGACAAGATCGGCGGGGTGCCGGTCATGCTCAAGACCCTGCTGGACGCCGGCCTGCTGCACGGCGACTGCCTGACGGTCACCGGAAAGACGATGGCGGAGAACATCGCCGAGCTCAACCCCCCGATCGTCGACGGTAAGGTGCTGCACGCCCTGACCAATCCCATCCACCCGACCGGTGGCATCACCATCCTGCGCGGCTCGCTGGCCCCGGAGGGCGCCGTCGTCAAGTCGGCCGGCTTCGACACCGACGTGTTCGAGGGCACCGCACGGGTTTTCGACGGTGAGCGGGCGGCGCTGGATGCGCTCGAAGACGGCACCATCAGCGCCGGCGATGCGGTGGTGATCCGCTACGAGGGCCCCAAGGGCGGACCCGGGATGCGCGAGATGCTGGCCATCACCGGCGCGATCAAGGGCGCCGGGCTGGGCAAAGACGTGCTGCTGCTGACCGACGGCCGGTTCTCCGGCGGCACCACCGGGCTGTGCGTCGGCCACATCGCGCCCGAGGCGGTAGACGGCGGACCGGTGGCATTCCTGCGCGACGGCGACAAGATCCGCCTCGACGTGGCCAACGCGACGTTGGACGTGGTGGCCGACCCGGATGAATTCGCCGCCCGCGCTGCGGGTTTCACGCCTCCCCCGCCGCGCTACACCACCGGCGTGCTGGCCAAGTACCGCAAGCTGGTGGGCTCGGCGGCGATCGGAGCGGTCTGCGGGTAATCGCACCGCTGCCCGGCGACATCGGGACCGACCCGCACAGCGCCGCACCGGGCTGACCGGCCGGCATCACCACCGGCCGGTCGGCCACCTGGCCTGGTCACGCCGCAGGCGTGGCCGTGTCGTGACGGGCGCGCCTGCCGAAGTAGGCGGCGATCAGGCCCAGGGCGGTCAGCAGCGCGCCGGCGACCACGTTCGACCAGGCCATGCCGGGCGTCGGTGACATGTCCCGCAGGATCCACGGGGAGATGACGAACCACACGCCGAAGACCGGCAGCGTCCACGCCATGCCGTGGGTGCGGTCCAGCGCCGAGGCCAGCCCGAACGTCAGGAAGGCGACGACCGCCCCGACGACGAAGTTGCTGAACGTCAGCCGGGATGTGCCCTCGAATCCGACGATCCACGGTGACAGCGCCGCATAGACCGCCGTCAACAGGGTCAGACCGAAGGTGAATTGCGCAGCCATCGACTCGGCCGCTCTGTCATATGTTGCCCGCAGAGCTAACAGATCCGGGTGGTGATCGATTGATGAATGGACTGTACTCATTTCGTTACCTTTCTGCTATGCAGCAAGCATTTTCATGCCGACCGCACCCACTCATCTGATGAAAGGCTACGCTCGCCCGCGATCCGCCAGCAACGCCGAATCGCCTGGTCGGGCAGCGTCGATCTCGACTACTGCACCACGGCCATGGCGAACCCGTCCCAGCCCTTGGCCCCGACCGTCTGGATCGCGGCGGCCTGCAGACCTGGGTGCTCGCCCATCAGCTCCAGCACATCCCGGCTGCCGCGTGCCGTCGCATCGCCCGGCGCCGGTTCGGCGACGGCACCTTCGCGAATCACGTTGTCCACCACGATGACCGACCCGGGATGGGTCAGCTGCACCGCCCAGTTCAGGTAGCCGACATTGTTCTCCTTGTCGGCGTCGATGAACACCAGATCGAACGGCTCGCCGGTCAACGTCGGCAGGGTTTCCAGGGCCGGGCCGACGATGATCTGCACCCGCTCCCCCACACCGGCACGGTCCAGGTTGGCCCGGGCCACCTCGGCGTGCTTCGGTGCGTACTCCAGTGTCACCACCGCGCCGGCCGGTCCGGCGGCTCGGGCCAGCCAGATCGTGCTGTAGCCGCCCAGCGTTCCGATCTCCAGGATGCGGGTGGCGCGTGTTGCGGTGGCCAGCAGGCTCAAGAACTTGCCCTGCTGGGCCGAGACGGCGATCGGCGGCAGCCCGGCCGCGGCACTGGCGGCCAGCGCCGCCTGCAAGTCCGGGTCATCGCCGGCAAAGATGCGATCCAGCAGGGTGTCGACGTCGCGGGGCGTGGGAGTTTCAGTCACGCCCACCGAGGCTAGCCCGCAACCATGATTGCCGCCGCCCTGGGGCTTTACCCCATACCCCTATGGGGTATATAGTCGGCCGTGTCGGCACCGCGCCGGCGCTTATCACCGAAGGAGAGGCACATGGCGAACTACGAAGCAGGAACCGAGCTGACCTGTGGTCACGAGGGCTGCGGCTGCCGGGTCCGGATCGAATCCGCATGCCACTGCGAGGGTGCAGGAGCGGCCTACCGCTGCACCTGCGGTGACGAGCTGGTCCCCGTCAGCAACTGAGGACAGGCGCCGGTGGCGCACTTGCGGCCGTGCGTCACCGGACGCCTTCTTTGGCGAACACCACCCGCAGCACGTGGCCCAGTTCCGGGCCCATCACCGTCGCGGCCAGCTCACACAGCGTCGCCACGAAATCCGGGCCGTGCGGCGGCCGGACGTCGCACAGATGGTGGGCGATCTCGTGCAACACCACCAATTCCCGTAGTGCCCAGTCCCCGCCGTGTTGGTCCGGCACTGCGATGACGCCGGCCGCGCCGTGCTTTTCGTAGTGCGCCGCCGTCGCGCCGCGGCGTGCCCGCACGCGCAATGCCGCGACATCCGGCCACCGGCTTCGCACCGACGGCAGGGCCAGTACGTCGTCGACGTAGCGCTGCACCGCGGCCACCGAGCCGAAGCGGCCCTCCGGCGGAAGCGTCAACCGGGTGCCGAAGAAGTCGACGTCACCGGATCCACGCTCGGCGGCGCGATCGAACAAGGTGCGCACGAAGGCCTCCGCGGCGTAGACCCGCGCGCGCTGGGTGTCGCGCTCGGAGGGCGCGCTCACCGCTCCAACGCGGACCGCGCCACCGACAACTCGGTCTCGTCGCCCAGCCGTGCGCGCCGGCCGGCGCGGTCCCCGGCTCGTCGTGCCGCCGAGGAATACCCCGCGGAGGCCCGGGTGGCCCGCCAGGTGCCGCGTGCCTGCGAGGCGCTGCGGTAATAGTCGCGCAGCTCGATCTCCTTGTTGCGCAACGCGATCGCGGTGCCCGGCGGACGACGATCGTCGGCCTCAGCCTCCCTGCGGGCCTCCTCGCGGGCCTCGGCCAGCCGTTGGCCGACCCGGGCGCCGAAGGCGAGGTGGAAATTCAGCCGGGCAGTGATGGTCGGCGTGGGCCGATGTGCGCCGGTGGCGATGTAGGCGTCGGAAGCCCGGACCATCTGGACGACCAGGCTGGCGTAGAGGGCGTGCGTGGCGTCGATGTCCTCGGCGAAACCGTAGGCGTAGACGAAGGTGGAGTTCGATGCCACGTCGCAGCGCACGTCGTTGGCTGCGGCGATTCCCACGAACAGCTGCACGTAGGTGCGCAGGCCGCGGGCTCCGGGCGGTCCGATCGTGATGGTGCGCTGCACCGGGGTGGTGGCCCGGGTCCGGGTGGCCGAATGCGCCCGCGCCACCGCCAGATCGATCGAGGTCGCGGTGGCCAGCCGCTGCGCCGCCGCCATGAACGCGTCGGCTTCATGCGCATTGTCAGTGCCCTCGGCCTGGCGCAGCAAGGCGGCGATGCGCGCCAACATCTTGTCGTCGGTGCTCATGGCCGCAACGCTAACCGACGTCGACGACACCGCGCCGACGACGATTCACAGGTGCGCGCCGATCCAGCCCACCACGTCGTCGAGCACCTGCGCGCGCTCGGGTTCGTTGAACACCTCGTGGTAGAGATCCGGGTAGACGATCCGCCGCACATCGTCGGACCCGACACTCTCGACCAGCCTCCGGCTGCCCTCGACGGGGATCAGGCCGTCCTGCTCGCCGTGCACCACCAGCAGCGGCGCCGTGAGCGCGGCCGCCCGCGACGGCATGGTCTCGCCGACCTGGATCAGCGCCCGTGCCACACCGGCTGGCACCCGGCCGTGGTGCACCAGGGGATCGTTGTCATAGGCAGCCACCACCGCCGGATCGCGGGACACCTGGCTGCTGTCGAGCTTCTCCACCGGCAGGCCGGGGGCGACGACGCCGAGCGCTTTGGCGACGAACGCCAGCAGCGGCGATACCGTGGCCGCCATGTCCACCGCCGGCCCGGACAGCACCATCAGCTGGTAGTCGTCGGGGCGGTCGACGCCGTAGCTGAATACGATCGCCCCACCCATGCTGTGGCCGAGCACCACGCGCGGCAGTCCCGGGTGTTCGCGGGCGGCGATCCCCGCCAGCGTGTGGAAGTCACCGGTGTATTCGGCGATGTCGCGGCAGAGCACCCGCTTGCCGCCGGATCGGCCGTGCCCGCGGTGATCCAGGGCGTAGGTCACCAGTCCGGCGTCGCCGAACCGTGTCGCGACGTGGTCGTAACGGCGGGCGTGCTCACCGAAGCCGTGCGAGAGCACCACCACGGCGCGCGGGGCCGTTTCCGGTGTCCAGGTGTCGTAGACGATCCGCACTCCTCGGACACCGTCGAAGGTTCGCTCGGTGTGGGTGACGGCCATCAGGGCAGCGTAACGGGCAAACATCGGGCCCCGGTAACCTGAGGCGCCATGGGACGAGTCGAGGGCAAGGTTGCGCTGATCAGCGGCGGCGCGCGGGGCATGGGCGCCGCACACGCCCGGGCCCTGGCCGCCGAAGGCGCGAAGATCGTGATCGGCGACATCCTCGACGCCGACGGCGCCAAGCTCGCCGACGAACTCGGGCCCGACACCGCGCGGTTCGTCCGCCTCGATGTCACCCAGGCCCAGGACTGGCAGGCCGCGGTGCACAGCGCCATCGAGGAGTTCGGCAGCCTCAACGTGTTGGTGAACAACGCCGGCATCGCCAAGTACAACACCCTGGAGAACTTCGACATCGCCGCCTGGCAACAGGTCCTCGACGTGAACCTGACCGGCACCATGCTGGGCATGCAGGCAGCCGTCGCACCGATGAAGTCGGCCGGCGGCGGATCCATCATCAACATCTCCTCGGTGGAGGGGATGCGCGGCACCGCCGGGCTGCACGGCTACGTCGCGTCGAAGTGGGCGGTGCGCGGCCTGGCGAAGGCCGCCGCCGTCGAGTTGGCGCCGCACAACATCCGGATCAACAGTGTGCTGCCCGGCCTGATCCGCACCCGGATGACGATTGCCATTCCCGATGACTCCCTGCAGATACCGCTGGGCCGCGGCGCCAGTTCGGCCGAGGTCTCCACCGCGGTGGTTTTCCTGGCCTCCGACGAGTCGGCCTATATGACCGGAGCCGACCTGGTCATCGACGGCGGCCTGTCCGTGGGCATACCGCACAAGAGCTGATAAGCCACTGTTTGTCCAGTTCAACCGGGGTGCCGGGGGCCGGTGTTGTAACACGTTCCGGCGAAGTGGCTAAGATCGCCCGCATGAAGACCAAGGGCGCATTGTTGTGGGAGCTGAACTCGCCGTGGCGGGTCGACGAGATCGAGCTGGGCGACCCGGTTGACGGCGAAGTCCAGGTCCGCATGCACGCGGCGGGCATGTGCCACTCCGACTACCACCTGACCACCGGAGCCACCCCGATCGGCCTACCGGCGCTCGGCGGCCACGAGGGCGCCGGGGTCATCACCAAGGTCGGCAAGGGTGTGACCGGCCTGGAAGAGGGCGATCACGTCGTGATGGCCTTCATCCCGGCCTGCGGCTCCTGCCCGCCGTGCATGAAGGGCTTCCGTTCGCTGTGTGATCGCGGAGCGGTATTGCTCGGCGGCAAGGCCATCGCCGACGGCACCAACCGGATCCACGCCGGTTCGCATGAGGTCTCCCCGATGAACCTGCTCGGCACGTTCGCGCCCTACATGACCGTGCATCAGGACTCCGTGGTCAAGATCGACAAGGACGTGCCGTTCGAGACCGCGGCCATCATGGGTTGCGCAGTGCCCACCGGGTTCGGCTCGGCCACCAACGTCGCCGAGGTCAAGCCCGGCGAGACCGTCATCATCATCGGCGTCGGCGGCATCGGCATGAGTGCCCTGCAGGGCGCGGTCCTGTCCGGGGCACGGCGCGTCATCGCAATCGACCCGGTGGCCTTCAAGCGCGACCAAGCCGTCAAGTTCGGCGCTACCCACGTGTATCCCTCGATGGCCGAGGCGATCATGCCGGTCATGGAGGAGACCTGGGGCCTGATGGCCGACAAGGTGATCATCGCGGTCGGCGACATGAAGGGCGAGTACATCGAAGAGGCGCTGACCTTGACCGCCAAGACCGGCACCTGCGTGGTCACCGGCATGGGCTCGATGGTCGACGCCGACGTCAAGCTGAACCTGTTCCTGTTCACCATGTTGCAGAAGACGTTGAAGGGCAACATCTTCGGCGGCGGCAGCTCGCACATCGAGACGCCGCGGCTGGTCGGCCTCTACAAGTCCGGGCTGCTCAAGATCGACGAGATGATCACCACCACCTACAAGCTCGAGGACATCAACGACGGCTATGCCGACATGGTCGACGGCAAGAACATTCGCGGCGTCATCACGTTCGACGAGTCCGATTGGTAGTCACAGGATCGGCCGGCCTCCGGTGACGGCCAGCCGCGCCCCGGAGATGTAGCTGGCGTCGTCGGAGGCCAGCAGCACGTAGCTGGACGCGAGTTCGGCCGGTTGGCCGGCGCGGCCCAGCGGCACGTTGTCGCCGAAGGACGCGACGGCATCCGGCGGCAGGGTCGACGGAATCAGTGGAGTCCAGATCGGGCCCGGCGCAACACTGTTCACCCGGATTCCCCGCTCGCCGAGCAGCTGAGCAAGACTCGCCGAGAAGTTCGCGATCGCCGCTTTGGTCGCCGCGTACGGGGCCAGCGTGGGGTTGGGGGTGTCGGAGTTGACCGAGGAACTGCCGATAATCGACGAGCCGGCGCCCATATGCGGCAGTGCCGCCTTGACCAGGTAGAAGTAGGCCCCGATGTTGAGCCGAAAGGTGTAGTCCCATTCCTCGTCGCTGATCTCGTCGATGCTGGGATGACTCATCTGATAGGCGGCGTTGTTGACCAGCACATCGATACCGCCGAACGCTGCGGCCGCGCGGTCGACGACATCCCGGCAGTGCTTCGGGTCGGACAGATCGCCGCGGACCAGCACGCATTTGCGGCCCGCGTCTTCGACGTAGCGGGCGGTGTCGCGGGCGTCCTCATCCTCATCGAGGTAAGCGATGAGCACGTCGGCGCCCTCGCGCGCGAACGCGATCGCCACGGCACGGCCGATGCCGCTGTCGCCGCCGGTGATGACCGCGCGTTTGCCGGCCAGCTTGGCGGAGCCCTGATAGCTGGTTTCGCCGCAGTCGGGGACCGGCCGCATCTGGCTCTGGACCCCGGGCGGAGACTGCTGCTGTTCGGGAAAACCCATCGGCGGCCCTTCCTACTGAGGGCCGCGGCGAGGGCCGGCCATGTCGGGGTCGTCATCAGCCGGGGGCTCCGGGTCGCGCCATTCCTCGACCCTGCTGGGTCGATTGCCTTGCAGCGTGCCGCGTAGTTCGGCCTTGAGCTGGTCGTCTTCCCGCGGGCTGTGTTTTGCGCTTTCACGTTCCATCGCGGATCACCTGCCTGCTTGTCGAACGGATTGCCGCCTGCAGCGCGTACCCGAAGAGCGGGGAAGGTAATCATCGGGCACGCGCTAGCCTTGGTGGTCATGACCGGCGTGCTCGATGTGCGGCGGGCCGCCGACCGGGCGGTCACCCGGGCACCGTGGTTGACCTCGCGGCATTCGTTCTCGTTCAACGACTACTACGACCCGGACAACACCCACCACGGGCTGCTGCTGGTCAACAACGACGACATCGTGGACCCGGCTTCGGGGTTTGCCACCCACCCGCACCGCGACGCCGAGATCGTCACCTGGGTGCTGTCGGGCGAGTTGACCCACCGCGATTCGCTCGGAAACTCGGGGGTGATCCGCCCCGGGCTGGCCCAGCGCATGTCGGCCGGCACCGGCATCGCGCATTCGGAGCGCAACGAATCAGACAGTGCGCCCGTGCATTTCGTTCAGATGTGGATCATGCCCGACACCCCGGGACGCACCCCGGGTTATCAACAGGAGGAGATCGGCGACGCGCTGGCCGGCGGTGGTCTTGTCACCGTCGCCTCCGGCAGGGACCCGGCGGCGGCGATCACCATCGGCAACGCCGACGCCACGCTGTACGCCGCCCGGCTGCAACCCGGCGGCAGCGTCGAATTGCCCGACGCCCCTTACGTGCACCTATTCGTCGCGCTCGGCCGGGCCGACCTGGAGGGTGCCGGCGAGCTGGATGCCGGTGACGCGGTCCGCCTCACCGGCGGTGGCGGTCAACGGGTGCGCGCCGCAGCGCCGGCCGAGATCCTGATCTGGCAGATGCACGCACTGCTCGGCGGCTGATCATCGGGTCACCGATCCGGCACCGACGCGGCACAGTCCGATTACGGCGTGCTACCCCGGTGGTTTCTGTGGCTAGCCTCAGAACTTGGTGTCAGTCGGGACGGAGCCGAAGGGACAAACAGTGTCGACTCCAGTGGCTTTCGCGCGTCGGCTGGCGGCTGGCTGCAGCGCGGTACTGCTGTGCGCCGCCCTGGCGATCGGTCCCGGCCAGCCGACTGCGCGGGCCGCCGCCCAGGACCAGTTGGCCGCCGCGATCGCCCGCACCCCGGGCTCCTACGTGGTCTACAACTTCGGCGCCGGGCATCCCGCGCCGATGCTCAACGCCGCCGGCGACTGGTATGAGATGTCCGGCGGCGGGCACCTGGTCGTGCTCAAGGCGGCCTCGCAGCGCATCGAGCCGCACCTGCTGGTCGACAGTCACAGCGGCGTGCAGAGCCGCTGCGAACGCGATCCGCGGGCCCGCACCGGCGAGGGCCTGTTGCAAGCCTCGGAGCTGTACACCCCGCTGCAGGCCTGGCAGGCGCTGGGCCGGCCGATGGTGGCGATCAACGCCAACTTCTTCGACATCCGCGGCCAGCGCGGCGGCTCCTGGCGGACCACCAAGTGCAGTTCACCGCTGGGCGTCTACGTGGACAACACCCGCGGCAAGGGCCGGGCCAATGTCGCGGTCACCGGCACCATCCCCTACGCCGGCAAGCAGGGACTGTCCGGCGGCAATGAGCACTGGTCGACGCTGACCACGATGATCCTGCCGACCCGCGGTGCACCGTATGTGTTGTGGCCGCGCGGCGGCCGCGACGGCGGGGACTACGACGCGGCCGGCCCCACGGTCACCGGCCTGGTGGAACGCGGGGACCGGTTCGTCGCGGTGAGCGGGCTGGGTCTGCTGGCGCCCGGCGTCACCGGGCAACTCAACGACGGCGGGCCCAGCGCGGCGCGCACCGCGCTGGGCTATTCGCGGGCCAAGGACGAGATGTACATCTTCCAGGGCGGGCACTACACCCCGGACAACATGCAGGACCTGTTCCGCGGCCTGGGCAGCGATCACGCCGTCCTGCTCGACGGCGGTTCGTCGTCGGCGGTCGTGCTGCGCCGCGACGCCGGCGGCATGTGGACCGGTGCCGGGGTACCGCGCGGGTCGTGCGACACCGCCCAGGTGCTGTGCGATGCCCACGAACGAGCGCTGCCCAGCTGGTTGGCGTTCAATTAACGGCAGGCTGCTGCCATTTCAGGGCATGTCGACCTTGGCGGCCAGCCAGCGGCCGTTCACCTTCTCCATCGTCATCACGATGCGACTGCGGTCGAGCTTCGGCTCCGGAGAGGCCTTGTTGCTCACCGACTGATCGATGAACAGCATCACCTCGACCTTGTTCTTGGCCGCGGACTTGACCGCGGCGTCGATGACGGTGCCGTGCGCGGCGGCCTTGTTGTCGATCAGCAGTTGGCGCAGCTGCTCGCTGGAGGCGGCATACATGTTCTTGAATTCGCCGGTGGCCCCGTCGAGGACCTCGGCGAAGTTCTTGTCGATCGCGCCCGGGTCCACCCCGGTCAGCACCAGGGTGTACTTCTCGGCGGCGTCGAGCGCCTGCGCGGCGGCCACCGCGCGCTGATGATGCGCGAACAGTAGCCAGCCCTCGTAGCCCGCGCCGATCAGGCCGAGTCCCAACACCGCCGCGGCGATCCACCGCCGCCGCGACCCGCGCGGGCCGGCATCAGCATCGACCGGCTGCGGTTCGTCGGTTGCCGTTTCGACGACGGCATCGTCTTCGACCGCAGCTTCGACGTGATCATCGGCCGAATCCGTCTGCTCCGACACGTGACCGAACCTACCGCAGCCCGCAGCGGCGGGCGCTCAGGTGCAGGCCCCGGAATTCCGCAACGCGTCGCCCCACCCGGCGGCGGAATCGATATGGGGACGAGTGAAGCCGGCCGGCTGCTTCTTGCGCATGCTGTCGGCGATGCGGGACAACTGGAACAGCACCCCGGTCAGCTGCTCGCCGCCGTAGATCGGGGAATACGGCCCGTAGTTGTCGGGGGTGTTGCGGATTGTCAGCGGCTGCAGCCGCGGCCCCAGGAAACCGGTCGACCGGTCGATGTTGGCCACCACTGCATCGGCCTGCGGTTGCACTTCGGCGTAGACGTCGTGGTGGGCGCCCAGGCTGCGGTTGAAGGCGTTGATCTGGCCCAGCAACGGGTCGAACTGCGCGTTGAACCACTGGCACGAGTCCGACATGCCGCCGATCATCTCGGGGGTGACCTGGTAGGTGAACGTGTTGTACGGCCAAAAGTCCATATGCGGCGACCAGTCGGTGGGAGTGGGCGTGAACACCGGAAGCGCGGGCGGCTGGTCGGGGTCGGCGACGGCGGATCCCGGCGCCGCCAGGACCCCGGTTGCCGTCGCGGCCGCCGTCACGCCGGCGGCGATCCCCGCCCACCATCTCCGCATCGGCATCTCCCCGCGCTCGGCCGTTCTCCAGCGTCGAGTATCGCCACCGCCGCCGCGGGCGGGGCGCTGAATCGGCGAAATCGCTGCTACCGGTGAGTAACCCGGCCATAACCCGAGTCATGTTGGCCGAAGCGCCCCTGCCGGGCCGTGGTGTCCGACATCATGACCGGATGAAAGGCCGCGCTGACGTCTGATGAGTTCTCTTCGGACCGTCGCGGTGCACCTCCCACCGGTTCCTTCACCCGTTGGCGCCGGAATCGCCGAACCCTACCTTGGAGTAAGAACGGTGGCTACCATGTCCGCCATGGATCATCGGACCAGCGTGGAATTGTCGGCGTTCGGTGACCACAAGTGCATGATCGGCGACCGATGACTACCCAGGACGAACGGGAATTCGCCGAGGAGGCGCCCCTCGACGGGGTCGCCGCCATCGAGGACTGGGCGGTCGGCTACGTCCAGCGCCACCCGCTGGCCGCGCTGACCACCGTCGGTGAACAGTGCGTGCTGGCGGTGCGCACCGTGCAGTACTTCTTCACCGACCTGTTCAGCGGCCGGTTCCAGTGGGGCGAGTTCGTCCGGCAGGCCGCGTTCATGGCCAACACCGCGGTGCTGCCGACGATCCTGGTGGCGCTGCCGATCGGGGTGACGCTGTCGATTCAGTTCGCGCTGCTGGCCAACCAGGTCGGGGCGACCTCACTGGCCGGCGCGGCCGCCGGGCTGGCCGTCATCCGCCAAGCCGCCTCGCTGGTGGCGGCGATGCTGATGGCCGCCGCGGTCGGCTCGGCCATCACCGCCGATCTGGGCTCGCGCACCATGCGGGAGGAGACCGACGCCATGGAGGTGATGGGCGTCTCGGTGATCCGCCGCCTGGTGGTCCCGCGCTTCGGCGCGGCCATCATGATCGGCGTCGCGCTGACCGGGATCACCTGCTTCGTCGGCTTTTTGGCCAGCTACCTGTTCAACGTCTACTTCCAGAAGGGTGCGCCCGGCAGCTTCGTGGCGACATTCTCCTCGTTCGCCACCACCGGCGACATGATCGTCGCGCTGATCAAGGCGGTGGTCTACGGCGCGATCGTCGCGGTGGTGTCCTGCCAGAAGGGACTGTCCACCCGGGGCGGGCCGGCCGGGGTGGCCAACTCGGTGAACGCTTCGGTGGTCGAGGCGATCCTGGTGCTGATGATCGTCAACGTCGCCATCAGCGAGCTCTACAACGTGCTGTATCCGCGGACGGGGCTGTAAGAGATGACCGTCTCTCCGTATGTCCCGGCGATCGCGCGTCCGCTGCTGCGCGCCTACCGGATGGCATCCGGCCCCACCATCCGGCTGGGCCACATGCTGGTTTTCTTCGGCCGCGCCGCGGCCGGTGTCCCGACTGTGCTGCGGCACTATCGCAAGGAGTTCCTGCGGCTGCTCTCCGATATCGCCTGGGGCAACGGCTCCATCGTGGTCGGCGGGGGCACCGCCGGGGTGGCCGTGGTGCTCGGCTTCACCGCCGGCGCGCTGGTGGCGATCGAGGGCTATAACTTCTTGAATCTGCTCGGCCTGGGACCGGCGACGGGGATCATCTCCTCGTTGGTCAACACCCGCGAGCTGGCGCCGATCATGGCGTCGCTGGCGTTTGCCATGCAGGCCGGCTGCCGGTTCACTGCGCAGCTCGGCGCGATGCGGATCGCCGAGGAGATCGACGCGCTGGATTCGATCGCGATCCGCCCGATCCCGTTCCTGGTCACCACCCGGCTGCTGGCCGCGACCATCGCGGTGATCCCGCTGTATGTGGCCTGCCTGGCGATCACCTACCTGACCTGTCAGGTGGTCACCGGCATCATCGGCGGCGGGTCCATCGGCCCGTACCTGCACTACTTCACGATGATGCTGAGCGGCAAGGACATCGTCTACTCGGTGCTCAAGTGTGTGGTGTTCGTGTGGCTGGCCTCCACCGTGCAGTGTTACTACGGCTTCTACGCCTCCGGCGGGCCGGAAGGTGTCGGGGTGGCCGCCGGCCGCGCCATGCGGGCCTCCATCACGATCGTGATCATGGTCAACATGCTGCTGACCATGGCGTTGTGGAGCATCGACGCCGGCGCAAGGTTCGGTGGCTGATGGGCAACTCCCTCGACACCGACGGGCGCGGGCCCTCCGAACGCCAACTGCTGGGCGCCGGGGTCGCGGTCCTCGTCGTGATCGCGCTGGCCACCGCGGGCCTGCTGGCCAAGTCCACCGGCATGCTCAACAACTACGTGCGGGTGGTGGCCGACCTGATCAACGTCGGCGACGGGCTGCCCGCCCAGTCCGACGTCAAGTATCACGGCCTGCTGGTGGGCAGCGTCACCGACGTGATCCCGGCGGCCTACGGCCAACCCAACTATGTGCACATCAACCTCAAACCCGGCTACGCCAAGGACATCCCGGCCTCGGTGACCGCCCTGGTGGTGCCGTCGAACGTCTTCGCGGTGTCGTCCATTCAGCTGGTCGACTCCGACGCCGCCGGCGGGTCGATGATTCGCGACGGCACGCACATCCCCGAGAACGGTGACCTGTCGACGGTGATCTTCCAGACCACCATCTCCAAACTCCGCGACATCCTGGCCGCCACCGGCCGCGGCCGCGAGGACCACAGCCTGGGCATCCTGGCCGCCGTCGGCGCAGCCACCGACAACCGGCGCGTCAAGCTGCTGGGCGCCGGGGCGAACCTGTCGCGGCTGCTGGATCAGCTCAACGGCATCGTCGCCACCGAGCCCGGCCCGTCGACGGTCTCGGCGCTGCTCGACGCCACCCGCGGCCTGCAAGCAAGCGCCCCCGACCTGGTCGACGCCCTGCACCAGGCCGTGGAGCCGATGCGAGCGTTCGCCGAAAAGCGCGCCGAGCTGGCCTCGTTGGTCGCCGGCAGCCAGCACACCGTCGGCGTCACCCGCGAAGCCCTCGACAACCACACCGATCAGCTGATCCAGATCACCCATGACCTCACGCCCGTCATCGGCGTGCTGGCCAACAACGCCGACAAGTTTGTTCCGATCTTCACCCGGGTCAACCGGCTCTCCGACAAGTTCTTCGACCAGCTCTACGATCCCAAGTTGGTCACCAGGAACATGCGCGCCAACCTGTCCTTCACCCCGATGCACACCTACACCCGAGCGGACTGCCCGCAGTACGGCGACGTGAAGGGCCCGAGCTGCTTCACCGCGCCGATGATCTCGGTGCGCCCCGAGCTGCCCGAGAACATGCTGCCGCAGAACTACAACTTCCCCGCCGGCCTGGAGCCACCGGCGGGCACCGAGATCGGCCCCGACGGGAAGCTGCGCGCCGTCGGGCCGCCGCTGGTCGACCCCAACCGCAGCCTCGAGGACACCAACCCTCCGCTGCCGTGGTGGACCGGGCCCTTCCCGCGGGTGCCCAGCACCGCCGACCCGCTCGACCCTGCTCCCCCGCCCCCGCCGAGCCCGATCATCCCGGTCCAGCCGCACGCCCCGGAGTGGCAGCCGGCGGCGCCGGCGTCCTTCGGCGGCAATGTGGGGCCGGTCGGCAGTCAGACCGAACGCAACCAGCTCGGTCTGATCACCGGGCTTGTCACCGGTCAGAGCGAGCCGGCCTCGGTGGCCACCCAGCTGCTGCTCGGTCCGGTCGCGCGCGGCTCGGCGGTCTCGTTCGTCCCGGCACCGGCGAAAGGCGGTGGCCACAAGTGAGATTCCGGGGCCCCTTGGTCGGGCTGTCCCTGTTCATGGTCATCTCGATGGTGTTGACCTGGCTGGTGTATGCCACGCTGCGCCGTGACGTGGCCGGCGCGACGACGCCCTAC
Organism: Mycobacterium sp. NGS16; assembly: GCF_059813225.1. Classification (NCBI taxonomy): domain Bacteria; kingdom Bacillati; phylum Actinomycetota; class Actinomycetes; order Mycobacteriales; family Mycobacteriaceae; genus Mycobacterium; species Mycobacterium sp. NGS16. Next base: position 674,410 of record NZ_JCALEE010000002.1, on the reverse strand, counting down.
GCGGCGGTGTTCACCGACGTCTACGGGCTGCGCGAGGGCGACGACGTCCGGATGGCCGGGGTCCGGGTGGGCCGGGTCGAGAAGGTCGAACTGGACGGGAAGCTGGCGAAGGTCTCGTTCATCGTCCAAAGCGACCAGAAGCTGTACGGCAACACCGTCGCGTCGGTGACGTATCAGAACATCATCGGGCAGCGCTACCTCGGGCTGTCGCTGGGCGAAGCCGGTGGCCCCGCCGGCCAGGAGACGGTACTGCCCCCCGGCAGCGTGCTCGGCGTCGAACGCACCGAACCGTCCTTCGACGTCGGCGCCCTGCTCAACGGCTTCAAACCGCTGATGTCGCTGCTGAACCCCAAACAGGCCGACGATCTGACCCGGGGTGTGCTGCAGTCCCTGCAGGGGGACCGGGCGTCGATCACGGCACTGGTCGATCAGTCGTCGACGCTGACCGCAACGCTGGCCGGACGCGACGAGGTGCTCGGGGGTCTCATCACCAGCCTCAACAAGCTGACCGGCACCATCGCCGAGCAGAACGATCAGCTCGACCATGCGCTGACCCAGGCGCGCACGGCGGTCGCCGACCTCGACGCGCGCCGCCCGGCGCTGCAGTCCTCGGTCGGCTCCCTGGCCCAGGTCACCCGGCAGCTCTCGACGATCGCCGACGAGGTATTCGGATCGCTGGAGGAGATGATCAACCGGGAGCCCGGGTTCACCAAGCACATGGCCGGGATCGAGCCGCAGCTGGCGTTCACCGGCGCCAACCTGCCCCTGGTGCTCAAGGGCCTGGGCCGGGCGTTCGGAGACGGCGCCTACGGCAACGCCTACCTGTGCGATCTGAATGCGACCGGCTTCTTCCCCGGCTTCAACGACATCACCACGATCATCGTCAACGCGGCCACCCCGGGCAATGCCCGCCCGATAACCCGGGAGAACCTGGCGTGGCACACGCCGAGATGCAGGAACACCGCCGATGGGTAGCGCCTTGAAGTTCGTCCGTCACTGGCGCACGCGGCCGCTGGAGTCCTACAACACCACCTGGCTGGGGTTCGGGGCGCTGGTCGTGGTGGCCGTCGTCGTGGCCGCGGCACTGTTGGTCAAGGTGCTCGGCTTCGGCTACACGCGCTACACCGCGGAGTTCGCCCAGGCCGCCGCACTGGCCCCCGGCAACCCGATCGTGGTCGCGGGCATCGAGGTGGGCCGAGTATCGAGCATGCGGCTGGCCGGTGACCATGTCGAAGCCGGCCTGACGGTGCGCAATGACATCCCGCTGGGCAAGGACACCCGGGCGACGATCCAGGTGATGACCATTCTGGGCTCGCGCTATCTGCGGTTGGAGCCCGACGGCCCCGGCTCGCTGCCGGGCAAACGGATCACCCTCGCCCACACCGAGGTGCCCTACTCCCTGGAGTCGCTGCTGGAGGACGCCACCACCACGTTCGACCAGGTCGACTCCGACCAGTTCGGGCAGTCCCTAGCCGTACTCGGCCAACAATTGAGCGGGCTCCCGCCGGTGATTCCGCAAGCGATGGCCAATCTGCACGCGCTGTCCAAGATCACCGCCGACCGGCGCGATCAGCTCGGCACCCTGCTCGCCAGCACCCAGCGGGTGGCCACCACCCTGCGCAACCAGCAGACCAGCCTGGGAAACCTCGTCGACCAGGGCCAGGATTTCATCGGGGAACTGGTGGCGCGGCAGAACACCTTCCACGCCATGCTGGCTGCGCTGACCAATCTGACCGGCAACCTGAACAACGTCGTGGTCAACGACCGGGTGATGCTCGACGACATGCTGGTCAACCTGCGTTCGCTGTCGGACATGCTCGGCCAGCATGACGATCTGCTGCGCAGCCTGATCCAGTCCGCGCCGCCGCCCCTGCGGGGCCTGACCAACGCCACCGGCTACGGCCCCGGTATCGAGTTCTTCGCCGGCAACGGCATCGCGATCGACTCGTGGATGTGCGCGATCAGCGGCCGCGCCAAGCAGTTCGGCATGATCGAGTACTTCAAGGACTGCAAATGAGCGCGGCACCGGCCGTCCTCGCCGACGAGCCGATAGAAGAACCGGGCAACGGTAACGGCGACGCCGGCACCGGCCGGCGCCGCGTCCGGGCGATGCTCGCCGCCCTGATCGCCGGGGCTCTGATCGTCGCCGCCGCCGCGGCCTACTACCTGAGCCCGTTCGGCGGGCACATCACGGTCACGGCCCAATTCGACAGCGCCGCAGGGCTATACGAGGGCAACGTGGTGGCGGTGCTCGGGATGCCGGTGGGCAAGGTCAAGAAGGTCACCCCGAAGGGGGGATACGTCGAGGCCGAGTTCACCGTCGACCGCGATGTGAAGATCCCCGCCGACGTGCACGCCGTGACCATCAACACCTCGATCCTCACCGCGCGGCAGATCGAGCTGACCCCGGCGTATGCGGGCGGCCCGGTGCTGGCCGACCGCACCACCATCGGGCTGAACCGCACCCGGACACCGGTGGCATTCGATCGCGTGCTGGACATGCTCGACAAGGTCTCCAAATCGCTCGGCGGCGACGGCAAAGGCAATGGCCCGGTAGCCGATGTGATCAACGCCGGCGCCGATATCGCCGACGGCAACGGCGAAAAGATCAAATCCGCGCTGAGCGAGTTGTCGCGAGCCCTACAACTGAGCTCCGACCGCGGCGAGGCGACCGGTGATCAGTTGACCACGATCATCACCAACCTCAGCTCGCTGATGGACGCGGCGGCTCGCAATGACGCGAAGTTGCGCCAATTCGGTTCCACCACACGCCAGTTGAGTCAGATGCTGGCCAACGAGGATTTCGGGACCGGGCGTACCGGCCGCAAGTTCAACGAGATCGTCACCCAGGCGACGACGCTGCTGCAGGCCAATCGCGACCACCTCAAGCATGCCGTCCTCAACGGCGACACCGCGGTGACCACCCTGGTGGAGAAGCAGCGCGACCTGGCCGAGCTCATCAACCTGCTGCCGCTGACCTTGGAGAACATCTACAACGCCGTCGACACCAACAACGGAGCGGTCCGCCTGCACGCCCTGGCCGACAAGATTCTCGTCGACAGCCAAAGCACCAAGGAGCTGTGCAACATGATGCACCTCCGTCAACTGGGTTGCGGAACCGGGACTTTGGCCGACTACGGGCCGGACTTCGGCCTCACCTACGTCCTCGACGGCCTTTCGATGATGGGGCAGTAGACGTGAGACTACGACGCAGACGGGGACCCAAGGCAGCGATGGCACTGCTGTGCAGCGCGGTCATCGCCTCGTCGGCGGCGGGTTGCGGCACCAGTGGCCTGAACAGCCTGCCGCTGCCGGCGCCGGGCATCGGCAGCGGGGGCTACCTGATCACCGCGGTGTTCGCCAACGCGCTGAACCTGCCCGGGCACGCCAAGGTCAAGCTCTCCGGTGCCGACATCGGCCAGATGGAGTCGATGGCGGCCCGCAACTACACCGCGGTCACCACGCTGCGCATCATGGACGGTGCCCGGATTCCGGTGGGCAGCACCGCGGAATTGCGTTCGGCGACACCGCTGGGTGATGTGTTCGTGGCGATCAAGCCGCCGGTGCCCCTCGACCCGTCGGCGCCGCTGCTGAAAAACGGCGACACCATCGGGCTGGAGTCCACCGCGTCGGCGGCCACCGTGGAGTCGGTGCTGAGCTCGGCGGCGCTGCTGGTGAACGGCGGCGCGGTGCAGAACTTCACCAATATCGTCAACGGAGCCGGGAAGGCGACCGGCGACCAGGGCAAGGCGTTCGGAAAACTGATCAACCAGTCCAATGAACTGCTGACGAAACTCAACGCCCGCTCCGGCGAGATCGAGACGGCGCTGCGCGAGACCAGCAGACTCGCCGACCAGCTCGATGCGCGCAGCGCCGCGCTCACCGACGTCCTCAACGCCGCGGGTCCGGCGACCGACACCCTGGTGGACAACACCAGCCAGCTCGCCGACCTGGTCGAGCAACTGGGCGCGACCAGCCGGCAGCTGGCCCGGTTCCCCTCGATCGCCGGGACCGACGACTCCGGGCACAGTTTCATCAAGGACGCCAACACGGTCGCCGGCGCGTGGAACGACGTGGCCACCGATCCCGACACCAGCCTGTACGCCCTGAACCGGCTGGTCGCACCGATCGTCAAAATGACGGTCGGCTCGGGTGTTTCGGTGCACGCCAGCATCGACCGCCTGGTGTGGGGTTCGATGCCCGATGCCGGGTTCAAGGGCGACCCGGCGTTTCACGGCCCGAAGCGCTACGACTGGGCCAAGATGGCCGGCTCGATCAAGTACGCGCTGTGGCGGCTGCAAGAACGCGTGGTGGGGCGTGGCCCGGACTCCGACATGGGGCAGGCGCCGTGGACGGCGGTCGGTCCGCCGATACCCCCGACCCCGGCGGAAGCCGAGTTGGCCGGTGCCGAACCCGGACCGCCGACACCGGGGCCGACACCATGATCGAGGCACTCAGCCGGCGCATCGTCGCATTGGTTCGCGCCGGGTACCGGCGCAAGAACCTGCTGTCCGGGCTCGCATTGGCGATGACACTGGTAGTGGCGACCGCTTACCTGCTCGTCGGGGCACTGCAGGTGAATCCGGCGCGCTCGACCTACCAGATCACGATCGCGCTGCCGGATTCCGGCGGGTTGCTGGCCAACCAGGACGTGTCGGTGCGCGGGGTACCGGTGGGCCGGATCGAATCGTTGCGGGTCACGCCGAACGGGGTCGACGCGGTCGCCAACATCTCCTCGACGGTCAAGATCCCGGCGGCCAGCACGGTGCGGGTCTCCGGTCTGTCGGCCGCCGGCGAGCAGTACATCGACTTCGAGCCGCCATCGAACACCGGCCCGTTCCTGTCCGGCGGCAGCGTGGTCGCCCGCGATCAGGCGACCACGCCGATCCCGATCTCGCAGCTGCTGGCCGACGCCGACGGCATGCTGGCCCAGACCGACCCGCGCAAGCTCGATCTGATCAAGAAGGAACTCAGCCTCTCCGAGGACGGCCCGCGCAAGCTCACCGACATCGTCGACGGCGGTACCTTCCTGCTGTCCACCCTGGATTCGGTTCTGCCGCAGACGGTGAGCCTGTTGAAGACCAGCCGGGTAGTGCTGACCATGCTCAGCGACGTCAACAACGGTCTGGCCGCGACGTCGGACAACATCGACAAGGTGCTCAAAGGCGTCAACCCGATGATCGGCGGCTACCGGCAACTGGTCGATCAGTCACCGGCGATGCTGTCGTCGGTCGACGGCCTCTTCGACGACAACTCCGACACCATGGTCGGGCTGCTGGGCAACCTGGTCACCACGGCGCAGCTGCTCTATGTGCGGACACCGGCGCTCAACGCGCTGTTCCCCAACTACCGGGGTTCGACGGTGGAGGCGCTCAGCTCGGCCATCCACGAGGACGGGATGTGGGCGACCGTCGACATCTACCCGCGCTACACCTGCGACTACGGGACGCCGCGGCGCAACCCGTCGGCAGCGGACTTCCCCGAACCGTTCCTGTACGGCTACTGCCGCGACACCGACCAGTCGGTGTTGGTGCGGGGCGCCCACAATGCGCCGCGCCCGCCGGGCGACGACACCGCGGGTCCGCCGCCCGGAGCCGACCTGGCCGCGACCACCGATCCAACCCCCAAGGGCCGCTACACGATTCCGCTCGAGTACGGCGGGCCGCCGCTGTTGATCGATCCGCCACGCTGATGTTCAAGGAGACGCCGCGGTGAGCACCGCCAAGAAGCCGGACAGCACCCAAGACGTGGAATCGACCGCGCAGGAGCCGGAGTCGACCGCCGTCGAACAGGCCGCCGACGCCGCCGCGGCGCCGGTCGCTGCGGCGCCGCCCCCGCGGAAACCGCGGGCGGCACTGGCGACCTGGGGTATGGCCGCCGCCTACCTGGTGGTGTTCGGCCTCGCCGGCGGGCTGGGCTGGCAGCTGTGGCAACAGCATCGGGTTTCCGCCGCTGCGGCGGCCGGGCAACGGGCCGCGGAGGACTACGCCCAGGTGTTGACCAGCATCGACTCCGACCGAGTAGACGACGATTTTGCCGCGGTGCTCAACGGTGCGACCGGGGATTTCAAGGACACCTACACCAAGGCCAGCGTGCAGCTGCGCCAACTGCTGATCGACAACAAGGCGTCAGCGCAAGGCAAGGTGGTGGACTCGGCGGTGCAGAGCGGATCCACCGACAAGGTGGTGGTGTTGCTGATGGTCGATCAGACGGTCACCAACACCACCCGCCCCGACCCGCGGGTGGACCGTAGCCGGATGAAGATGACGATGCAGAAGGTCGACGGCCGGTGGCTGGCGAGCAAGGTCGAATTGCCGTAGGAGGCAGGCTATGTGGGCGACGCGGCTATCGGCGGGTATAGCGGCGGCGGTGCTGACGGTGTGCGCGGCCCCGCTGGCCGGTGCGTCGGCGCCGTCGTTCTGCAGCGGGCTGGGCGGCGACTGGGACGGGCACTTCTGCAGCACCGACGTGCACTCCGAGCGGCTGGCTACCCGCTATATCCGGATGGCGGTGCCCGGGGATCTGGTGGATCACCCGGTGGCCGGACCGCCGATCCGTGACTACCTGTCGAAGTTGTTCACCAACTGGCGCACCAAGGGCGCTTCGATGGTGGCCGACAGTTGGGGCAACGAGAATTTCGAGATCTTCCAGCACGGCAACGCGCTTTCGGTGGTCTTCCACGAGGACTATCACTCCGACGGTCCGTACATCAACAACGCCTACCGCACCTTCACCTTCGATATGGCCGGCGGCCGCCAACTGCAGCTGGCCGACATCACCAGGCCGGGAGTGGATCCGCTTGCGACCATCCCCCAGCTGGGCGAGCCGTACATCATCGAGGCACTCGACCGGGCGTTCTGGGAACACCGGCCCGGTGATTACCCCTTCGTGCCGGAACGCTTCACTCCGGACAAGGTGTTCTCCGGCGGCTACCGGTCGTGGGCGCTGACCCCCGATGAGCTGATCCTCTACATGCCTGACTATCCGGTGAGCCATGATTCGCCGATCCAGTACAACCAGATGCAGTGGTACATGGACGGCGGCAACGTCCAGGCGCACATCCCGCTGTCGGCGCTGCGTTCGATCCTGCGTCCGGAGTACGGCGGTTCAGCCAGCGTCGACGAAGGAGAGGCGGCGCTGGGACCGCCGCAACAATAGTGCGGAAGCTGCCCGCCTGCCGTTCGCCGAGATTGCACCCGCGCAGGTGATTTCCCTTAGCCGTAGCGGAACAGCAGCAGGCTCGCCAAGACCACGGCCGCGGCCAGGGCGATCACCGGCGCCACGAAGGCATGCGTCAGCGTCGCTCCGACGACGGCGCCGGCGATCATCGTCAACACCACTCCGTAGCGCAGCTTTTCGCGCTGGCCGGTGCCGCCGGCCAGCCTGCTGTCCAACCCGATACCGACGATGGTCGAAGTGAGCACGGTGGTGTAGAGCTCCTGGATGCCGAACTGGCGCGCGGTCGAGTTCTGCACGCCGAAGGCCACCGCGAGGCCGACGATCAGAACCAGCTTGCTGGCGTCCTCGTAGTTCAGCACACCGGCGCCGGCCAGCGCGGGCAGCACCAGCAGCAAGACCACCTCGGTGCCCAGGGCGGTGGTGACCCAGGTTCGAGAACGCTCGCCCAGGCACCGCACCAGGCGACCGCCGATGATCGCACCGAGCAGGAAGCCGCCGACCGCGACCGCTGCGGCAGTCAGGTCGATGCCGGTGTGGGCGACGAACAAGAAGCCCAGAAAGATCGCGTTGCCGGTCATATTGGCCACGAACACGCGCCCGAGCACCAATACGCTGACCCCGTCGACCACGCCGGTGGCAAAGGTCAACAGCAGCAATGCCACCATCGTGCGCCGTTGCGACAGCGGCGACACGACAGCCATGGGTCAGCTCTGGAACCGTGGCGTCAGATCCAGCGAGGTGATCGTCGGCATCCTGGTGACCACCCAGCGGTTGTGGTCGCGTTTCATGTGCAGCCGGTAGGTCAGGTACTTGATCTGCGGGATGGTCTTGGTCAGTTCGCTGGTGGCCGAGGTGTTGGTGTAGATCAGGACGGTGGCTTCGGGCCCGTTCAGGGATTCGACTGCCGCGCCGACGATCTCGGTGCTATCGGTGACCTTGGCCTGCTTGTTGCTCTCGGCGATCGCGTCGATGAACTTGCGATACTGGGCTTCCAGGTCGCCACTGAGGTAGATCGACGCCCGGTCCGGCAGCGTGTCCATGTTCTCCGGCGTGTAGTTCCACAGCGTGTGGATCGCTCGGGCTGCGGTCCGGGCGATGTCCAGTTTGGTGGCCACCTCCGCCCGGTCGATCAGATAGGGCTGGGCTGCGGCCGCCGCGAAGGCCGCGGAGCCGACGAACAGCGCCGCCGCCGCTGCGACCGCGATTCGGATGCCGGCCTTCCGGCGCCCGGGGCGGGCCTCCGCCGTCGTCTCGGGTTCACCCGCGGCCTCGGTCTCGGCGTCGGCGTCGGGATCCGCCTGGGTGTCGGCTTCGCCGTCGGCCTCCACGCCGGTGGCCTCGGCCGCCGACTCGGCGTCGTCGGCGGATTCGGCGGCGGGATCGGTCACAGCACCTGGTTCAGATTGCTGATCTTCCACTGGTCCCCTTCCTTCTGCGCCGTCGCCAACCAGCGAGTCGCGACCTTGACATCCTGTTTACCGTCCGGCGACTTACCGCTGTTCTCGACGGCCACCAGCATGCTGACGCTGCCGTCGTCGTTCCACCGCTCCACCCCTGCCGCGATCACCGTCCCGGCGGTCGGCTCACTGCGCGCCACCGCGACCAGGATCTGATTGGCCTTGTCCTGGTATTGCTGGGCGAACTCCCCGGTGGCGTGGTCGAGGACGCTGTTGAGGTAGTCGTTGGCATGGAACGGATCCGGTGAGGTGAACATCGTCATGAACGATTCGACCGCCGCCAGCGCCTCGACATCGCGTAGGGCGGCGCGCCGGTGTTGCTCATGGGTGACCAGCGTGGCGGCGCAGACGGCGATCGCTGCGGCGGCGGCCAGCAGCGCACTGCCGATCACCGTCGGCAGCCGCCGGTCAGGCACCTTCCGCTCCGCGAAGAGCGGCTTGGCGTCGGCCTGGACGCGCCGCCGCGGGCTCATTTGTCCCCCTCGGCGGGCAGCGGCTTGCTGACCACCGACAGGTCGTCGACACGCCAGTTTCCGGCCGCTTCGGCGAACACCACCCGCACGGTGGCGCTGATCAAACGCTCCTTGCCGGGTGTGCCGCGCTGGCCCTGCAGGAACATGAGCATCGTCGCGCGGTGCGCCGTGGCGTCGAGCACCGCGGCATCGGTCACCCGGTAGAAATTGGGAACCGGCGTCGCGTTGCGGATCGCGTCCAGCTGGGGCACCAGCTGCTCGCGGTACTTCTCGGTGGCCAGTGACTGCGCACGGTCGAAGTCGTCCTGTAACGTCGCCGGGTCGTAGGACAACATGTCCGCCACGATCTTCGGGCCCTGCCGGGCGATCTGGACCCGGGCCAGATCCGAGTTGTGCTCACCCCGGTAGACCACCGCGTAGGCCGCGCCCGCCCCGGCCGTACTTAGGACGGCCGCGGCCACGAAGACCGCCATCACCTTCCCCCGGATGCGCGCCGGTGGCCGGCGCCGTGCCGGCCGAACCTCGGTGCGCGCCACCAGGTCGGCGAAGGTCCGCCCCCGGCGGTCCCGTAGCGGCCAGAGCCAGCCGGCGAACACGGCGTCGAGCAGGTGCGCCCCTTCGCGCAGCAACAGCCGTCCAGCGCCCACAGCGCCGGTGTTCTCGCCGGTGCGCGTCACCTCGAGTCCGGCGAAGGCGCGGCCCAGGCTCCACCCGGTGATCACCGGCAGCAGCACCCGGTTGACCGCGGTCGCCAGGATCACCACCCCGATGACCGTCATGGCCAGCCACCACCACGCCCCGCCCCGCGGGAAGCACATCGCCACAAGAACCATCGCCGCCACCACGACCGCGCCCGGGAGCAGGTCGATCCCGAAGGCGATCAGGCGGTGACGCCACCGCGCCGGAGGGCTGACCGGCACGGCGTCAACGGCTTCGGTCACCGGGCCACCTGATCGAGCTTGCCGATCCGGAACTGGCCGTCCTCCCGGACCATCTGGGCGCGCAACCGGTAGCCGGCCTCGCGGCCCTTGGCCTCGACGTTGTCGACCTTGATCCGGAATGCGACCAGGATGTCGATCGAGCCGTCCGGATTGTTGCGTTCCACCGCGGCACCCATCTCGGTGAGCTCGACGTGGACTTTGGCCGCCTGATAGGCAGGCGGAAGGATCTGGGCGTACAGCGCGGCCTGGGTGCGGAATTCCCCGGCCGTGCAGTTGATCATCTTCTGCTGGGCCAACGCCACATCGCCCGGATCCGGGGCCTGGGTCGCCAGCACGCAGGTTTTCGCCGCCTCGATGGCTTCGGCGTTGTCGCGGGCCATCGCCTGACTGGCAGCGTGGTCACGCAGGGCCTGGTAGCCGACCGCCGACAGGCCGGCGGCCAACAGCACCAGCAACGCACAGATCCCGATCAGCGCGCGCCGGCCGAGGCGGGACGGCGGGCCGGCGTCTGCCCCGTCGGCCGGGACCGCGTCGGGCGTAGCCGCTTGGACTGCGGTGTCCTCGTCCGTCGACGCTGCGGTATCGGCGGTGTCTGCGGTCTGCTGCTCCCCGTCCGTGCTCACCGGAACGGTGCCAGCATCCCCTTCCATGCGTCGTCTCCTATGTTCATCGAGTTCTCGACGGAGTATTCGACGCCGTCTGGCCCGACCGCCTGGCCACTCTGCGGATTGTAGATTGCCGCTGGTCCGCCGGCCGGGGTGTAGATGCAGGGGTTGGGCTGTTGCCCGTTGCACTGCACGCTACCGGTGCCCGGCCGGGTCAGCGGGTCGTTGAGCGGCGGTGGTGTCGGTGGCACCATATCCGCCGGCAGCGGGTTGAGGCCGGTGTTGACCGACGGCGCCGGGATCACGTGGCCCGGCTCGACCGGCTGGTCACAGCGCGCGCCCAGCGCCGGGCAGTTCCGGATCTGGTTCGGGTCGCCGTACCAGGGGTTGGTGCCCATCGGGATGTACGGCTTGTCGCTGCGGCATTCCTTGGGCGTCGGGGCCCGCTTGCCCGGCACGTCCACACATGGGATGTTGCGCACGCCGCGGACGTTGTTGGCCGGGGTGTCCTGCGGAATCCGGCAGGCGACGTCCGGCAGCTCGGCGGGGCTGGTGTCGGCGAACGCCCGCCATTCCGAGGCTGGCAGGTAACCGGTCAGGCACGGCGGCGGATAGTTCAGGCTCAGACCCGGAACCGGCACCGGGAAGACCGGGCCGGGGAACGCGCCCAGCGCCACGCCCAGTGACGCCCGCCCCGGGAAGGTCGAGCTGACCGTCTGGATGATCGATCCGGCCTGGGGCAGGAACACCAAGACCTGCTCGGTGTTGCGGTTGTAGCGCCGGGCCATCTCGGTCAGGATGGCCGCGTTGGCCATCAGCTGCGGCAGCGAGTCCTTGGTGTCGTTGAACACCGTGTGCACCTGGTCGATCAGCGGCGGCAGGTCCGAGAGGATGTGCTTGGCCGTCTCATCTCTGCTAGCCGCCTGCGCACCGAGAATGTTGAGGTTGCGCGCCCACTGGTGGATGGCATCGCCGGAGTCGACCTGACTCTCGATGATCGGTGCCGATTTGTTCACGACGTCGTTGACGTCGGCGAGATTCGACTTGAAGTCACTGACGATCAACTGGGTGGAATCGACCAGCCGCTGCAGGGCTGGGCCCAACCCGCCGACGGCGGTCGCCGTCTCGTCCAGCAGCGCCGAGATCTTGCCGGCCGGCAACGCGGCCAGACCACGGTTGGCGGTGTCCAGTGCCGGGCCGATGGCGGCCGGCACCGTGCCCTTGGTGATGGTCTGGCCCGCTTTCAGGTACTGCCCCGGGTTATCGGTGGACACCAGGTCCAGGTACTGCTCACCGATCGCCGAAACCGAATGCACATTGGCGGTGGCGTCGACGGGGATCTTGTACTTACTGGAGATCTGCATCGTCGCCTGCGCGCCCGTCTCGGTGGGCTCGACGGCGGTGACCCGGCCGATGATGGTGCCGCGGTAGGTCACGTTCGCGGTCTTGTACAAACCGCCGGCCTCGGGCAGATTCGCCTTCAAGGTGTACTGGCCGAGGCCCGCCATGGTCGGCAACCGCAGGTAGTAGATGCCCAACACCAGCAACGCCGCCGTCGTCAGGACGGTGAAGATGACCAGTTGACGTTTGATCGCAGGTTTCAGCAATTCCGGTCAGCCCTTTCCACATACGGACCGCCGGGTGCGGTAGCGGGGTTCGGCGTGTACCGCACGTCCGGAATCATCTTCTCGGGGTCGTGGCCGAAGGACTGCTCCAGGGCGCGCAGCATCCCGGAGAAGCCGGTTCCGGTCAGGATCGCGTTGTCGATGGACGCGTAGGTCAGGTCGACCACCAGCGAGGTGTTGATGAAGTCGCCGCGGACCGCCTTGAACGCACCGTCGACGTGATACGGCGCGGTGATCATCACCTGCATCAGGTCGGGGATGTAGGGCGACGCCTTGCGGAGTTCCCGCGCCGGGCACTGGAACGAGGTCAGCACCTTGTGCAGATCGGACCGCGCGGGAATGATCTGCTCGTTGACCTGGGTGCCCATCGCGCCCAACGCGTCGACCGCGTTGATGAAGATCTGCTGCTGGGCGTTGAAGTACTTGAACAGCGGCGGGAAGTCGTTCAAGGCCTTCTCGATGCTGTCGTTGTGCGCACCGAAGTAGCTCAGCAGCCGGTTGGACGAGTCGATCGCCCGGGTGATGTCCTCACGCTGGTCGTTGAGGTTGCCGATGAACGTGTCCAGTTTGGTCAGGAAGGCCCGGATCTGATCGGCCCGCCCGTGCGACAGCGCAGCGAACTCCGTGGTGATGGTGTCCAGGTCGGATAGCCCGCCGCGCTGCAGCAGCAGTGCGATACCGGCCAGCGTGCGTTCGATCGTCGGGTACGACGACGAGTTGTTCAAGGCGATGGTGTCGCCGTTGCGCAGTTCGCCCTCCGGGTTCGGCGGCGACGTCAGCTCGATGTGTTGCGAACCCAGCAAGCTGGTCTGGCCGATCTTCGCCGTGGCGTTGCGCGGCAGATGGACGTCCTTGTTCAGCTTCAGCTTCAGCGTCGCGATCCAGTTCTTCAACTCGATCCGCTCCACCGCGCCGACGAAGACGTCGGCGACCAGGACCCGGCTGTTGCCGTTGAGCGCCAGCGTGTCCGGCACCTGGACATAGACGGTGTAGGCGCCCGGACCACTGCCGGGGCCGCCCGGCAACGACACGTTGGCGATACCGCGCCAGCTGCTGCACGACGTCAAGGTCAGGGCGGCCATCAGCAGCACCAGCCCCTGCCAGCTGCGCCGGCTGACCGTCTTCATCGCAGTCCTCCGTCTCATCAGCCCTCACCCCGCGGGGGAAGCGGCGCCACCGGGCCGGGTATCACGTTGGGTCCCGGCGGGGGCGGCGGGATCGGAGCCACCCCGGGAGGCTGGCCGATGAACGGCAGCGGACCGGGAGCCTCGTCGTAGGAGTTCGGCGGGCCGGGCGGCGTCTGGTACTGCGACTGGACCGGCGCCGGGTCCGGGCCGCCCATCAACTGCGCCAGCGACTCCGGGGTCAGCAGCCGGGCGGTGTCGTGGCCGGGCTCCACGCCCTGCATGCCCGGTGCGGTGATCCACCCGGGTTGGGTGTTGCGGTGCGAGAACGGGGTGTCGGGCACCCAGATACCCGGAACGGTGGTGTCCTTGTACCCCGGGGGCGGCTGCAGCCGCGGCTCGGAGTAGGCGATCTGCTTGGGCGTGGTGAAGGCGCTGGTCCAGATGTTGATCCCGAACGGCAGATAGTTGAACTTGATCGCATCGGCCACCGGAGCCAGGTACTCGGCACACAGTTCGGCGGAGTCCTGGTAGCCCAGCCGGCTTCCGGCCTGGATCGCGCTGCAGATGAACTCCATCGGGTTGGCGAAGTTCACCAGCACCGGGGACCCGAGGACCATGCCCTGCGCCGGGTGGTAGATCTCGCCGGTCGCCGCCAACACGTTCGGCAGGATGTGCAGCGAGGTTTCGAAGCCGTCCAGCGGGTCCGGTTGGGTGATCGCGGTCGTGATCTTCTCGACGTTGTCGATGTTGCGGACCAGCAGGTCGGCGTTCTGGTTGAGGAACGCCTTCACGATCGTCATGGTCGCGTAGAACTGGTCGGCGGCGCGCGCGAGTTCCTGGTCGGTGCCGGTCAGGTTGTTGGTGAACTTGGCCAGGTCCCGGTTGAGCGCGACGAACTGTTGGTCGTTGTGGTCGAGCGCCTTGACGAACAGTGACAGGCTGCGCACCACGGCGAAGAAGTCGCCGCGCCCCTTGTTCAGCGCGGTCAGCGCCTCCGACAGGTTGTTGAACGCGGTGTTGATCTGCTGGCCCTTGCCGCTCAACCCGTCGGCGAACGACTCGATGGCGTCCCCGATCGGCCCCTTGGGCTGTTCGGGCGTCGGCCCCAGCTTGTTGATGATGTTGGTGACGTCGTTGCGCAGCGTGTCCCACTCCACCGGGACCTCGGTGCGTTCCTCGGGGATGACGGCCTTGTCGGCCAGCACCGGCCCGCCCCGGTACGGCGGCTCCAACTGGATGGTCCGCGAGGCGACCAGGGTCGGGTTCAAGATGATCGCCTTGGCGTCGGCGGGAACCTTGTACTTGTTGTTGAAGTGCAAGGTGACCTTCATCTTGTCGCCGGCCGGCTCGATCTTGTCGATCGCGCCCACCCGGACCCCCATGATCTGCACCGCGTCGCCGGGGTAGAGCGCGTCGGTCTGGGGGAAGTAGGCGACCACGGTGGTGCTGTTGAGCTTGCGGAACAGCTGCACGCCGCCGAAGCCGGCCAGCAGCGCCAGCACCAGCAGCAGTGATCCGACGATCACGGTCGCCCGCGACCGTTCGGGCAGTCGCAGGTTGCGAACATCAAAGACGGTACTCACGTCCGGCTACCTTCCCTCCAGTGAGCCGCCGCCACCGCCGGGCTGGCTGTTTCCGCCTTCACCGGGGGTGATGAACGGCGCCGGCAACTGGTTGCCCGGTCCGGGCGGAGCCGGCGGGCCAGGTGCCCTGGGCGCCGGAGGAGGCGCCGCGCCCGGGTTGGCCGGAGCCGGCCCGGGCATCGGACCCATCGGTTCGGAGCGCGCGCCGGGGTTGGCGTCCGGCATCGGCACCGGGGTGCCCGGCACCACCGGCGGCGTCTCGCCCGGCCGGCCGGCGATCGGGATCCCCGGGGACGACGGCACGCCGTCGGGGTTCGGCGGTGAGAACAACACGTCGACCGGACCCGGGTACGGGCCGCTCGGGCCGAACGGCCCGGAGTTCGGATCCAGGTTCGCGCAGGGCAGCGGGTTGCCCGGTGTCGGGAACATCCCGGCCGCCGGTGCATACGAGCACGGTGAGCCCGGCGCGACCGCCGGCCCGGGGTGCTCGGGTGTGCCTTCGAGGACTTGCGGGGCGGGCGGCGGGGCACCGTTGGCGAACCGGGTTCCGTTGGGGTCGGGGTAGCGGAACTCCGGCAGTCCGGCGTTGCGCCAGAACTCCTCCGGCGAGATGCCGCGCTTCTTGAACGCGGCATCGACCCACGGCTGCAGGATCCAGAACGGGATGAGGTTCAAGGTGGAGACCTTGAAGTACGGCCCCGATGCCACCGCGTCGTTGACGATGGTCAGGTACCTGCCCAAGATGGTGAACATCTCGCGGAGATCGTCTTGCCGGCGCACCAGCATGTCGGTGATGTTGGCGGCCTCTTCGAACACATGCCGCAGATCCAGGCCCGGGTTGTCGCGGACCAGGCCCTGAACCTGTTCGCCGAAGTAGGCGATGTTTCCCAGCAACGCCGAGATCGCCTGGCTGCGTTGGTTGAACGCGGCCAGCAGGGTCTGGGTGTTGCGCAGCAGCGCGTCGACCTGGTCGCTGCGGTCGCCGATCACGGCCGCGACCTGATTGGCCTGGGCGAGCAGGTGGGTGATCTCCTCGTCACGCTTGCCGACGGTGTCGGAGAACTTCGCGACACCGTCGAGCGCGGCGCTCAGGTCGGGGTAGGTCTCATCGACGGTCTCCGAGAGCACCTTCAGCGACTTCTTGACCGTGTCGATGTCCCACCCGGACGCGGCTTTGGTGACGTCGAAGACCGCATCGTAGAGCTGATACGGCGTCGTGCTCTGACCCAACGGCAGGACGCCCCCCGGCGCGATCCGGCGCTCGCCCTTGGGCTCGATCGCCAGAATCTTTTTGCCCAGGATGGTGTCGGTCTTGACCCCGATCCGGCTGTCACTGCCGATCGGGTGGGCGCCGACCGAGAACTTCACCAGCACGTGGTCGTTCTCGATCGACAGGTCCTGGACCTTGCCGACGTCCACACCCGAGATGCGCACCTTGTCACCGGCGTTGAGCCCGCCGGTGTCGGCGAGCTGCCCGTAATAACTCGGCTCGGCGAAGAGCATCGGCGCGGTGGTGAAGCTCTGCCCCACCAGGGTCACCAGCGCCGTCGTGACGACGCCGATGATGCCGATCCGTGCCCGGTTGGGCGGTTCCAGGGTCCTCACTGCGGCGTGCACCTCCCCGTCGGTTGCTGCCACAACCGGACATTGCGCACCGGCCCGCCTGGCTGCAATCCGGGAAGCTTGATCGTCGCGTCGCAGATGTAGAAGTTGAAGAAGTCGCCGTAGACACCGGTGCGCCCGATCAGCTTCAGCGCCCGCGGAATCTTCTGCAGCAGTTCATCGATGTCGTTGAGCCGGTCCGGCGGCTCTGGCCCGGCCACCGGGAACAGGCTGTGCAACTGCTGCCGGTTGTCGGCCAGCAGATCGGCCAGATTGCCGGCGGCATTGCCGAATTCGGCGGTGCCGTTGGCCAGGCCGGTGTTGTTCGCGTTCAAGCCCTTGACGAGTTTGTCGAAGTTGTCGACGGTTTCGTCGAACGTCTGGCGGTGGCGCACCGCGGTGTCGAGCACCACGTTCAGGTTCTTGACCACCTCACCGATCGCGGCATCCCGCTCGGCGATGTGTGAGGTCAGCTGGGCGGTCTGCTCCAGGATGTCGTTGATGGTGCCGCCCTGGCCCTGGAAGACGGTGACGATAGTCGACGCGATGGTGTTGATCTTGTCGGGATCCAGCGCACGGAACACCGGCTTGAAGCCACCGATCAAGGCGTCCAGGTCCAGTGCCGGCTCGGTGCGGGACGACGGGATGAATCCGCCGACCGGCAACCGCTGGTCGGCCCCTTCGCCCTCGCCCCGCTTGAGCTCCAGGTAGCGGTTACCGATGAGGTCGGAGTACCGGATCTGCGCGGTGGTCGACTGGAACAGCGGCACGGAACGGTCGACGTTGAAATCCACCACCACCCGACGCCCGCCGTCGACCAGGCGCACCTTTTTGACCTTGCCGATCTCCACGCCGGAGGCGCGCACGAACTGTCCCTGGCGCAGGCCGCTGGCATTGGTGAATTCGGCCGAATAGCCGGCCGTCCGGTCGAATCGGACCTGGCCGAACACCACGACCAAGCCGACCGTGAAGAGCAGCAGCACCGAGCCGACGGCGCCGAGTTTGATAGCGGTTCTGGTGATGTTCATGGGTTGATCGTGTTATCCCCGACTTGGCGACCCCAGACGTAATCAACGGCGAAGGGCGATCCGGTATCAAAGTGGTTGTAGGGCGCTTGGCTGACTCCGGTGTCGGCCACCAGGTAAGGCGCCGGCCAGAAGTCGTGGGTGATCTCCTGCCAGCAGCCCGGCGCGCCGCCGGGTCCACCGCGGGCGTTGTAACGCGGCAGGTTATCGGGGTAGATGTACGGGTTGGCCGGACCGACCAGTTCACTGACCGTGTCGAGCGCGTAACCGTCACCGCCGCCAAGGAATTGGTAGACCTTGGGGGCGCCCTGCGCGAGGTTGCGGATGGCGCAGAACAACTCCGGGCTGTACTCGTCCAGCAGCGCCGACACCGGAACCAGATCGGAGAACTGGGCCCGGAAGTACGGCCCGAACCGCTGAGTGACGTCCGCCCCCAGGTTGCCCACGCCGGCAGCGCCCAGCAGTGCGGCGTCCAGTTCCTTCTGCTGGTTGGTGATCGTCTTGACGGTGACGACCGAGGTGTCCAGGAAGCCGACCAGGTCCGGCGCGCCGTCGGCGTAGACCTCACCCAGGGTCGCGAAACCCTTGAGGTCGCGGCGGAACGACGGCATGTACGCGTTGGCGTCGTCGAGAATCTTGTTGCCGTTGACCAGGGATTCGCCGAGCTTGTCGCCGAGCCCGGTCAACGCCTCCGCGGCGGCGTGCAACGTCAGGTTCAGTTTGATCGGGTCGACGTGCTCGGAGAGGTTGTTGACCGTCTCGAACAGCGTGTTGAGCTCGGTGGTCACCGAGGTCGCGATGATGTGCTTGGCGGTGATGCGCTCCGGTGAGGGGTGCTCCGGCGCGGTCAGCGACACGTACTTGTTGCCGAACAGCGTGGTCGCCAAGATGTCGGCTTTGACATTCGACGGGATCAGCTTGAGGTACTTCGGGTCCACGTCGAGGGTGAACTTGGCCGCCGGCTTGTCGTCGTACTCCGTCGGCGCGATGTTGGCCACCCGCCCGATCTGGACGCCGTTGTACGTGACCGGCCCGCCCGGGTCCATCACCAGACCGGCACGCGGCGCCACCATGGTCAGCGACGTGGTCTTGGTGAAGGCCCCGCGGAACTGGCCGTACACCAGCCCGGCGATCAGCGCCAGGACCGCGAAGGTCACCACTCCCGCCACTCGGTATGGCGGGTTATGCACCTTGTTCTGCTTCCCGGTTGCCATGGCCGTCACATCGTCAGGTTGAAGTTGGGGTCGACGCCGTAGAGCGCCAACGCTGCGAGCAGGACAACCGTGGGCACCGTCACCAGCGACAGTCGCATGGACTGGCCGACGGCGCTGCCGACACCGACCGGGCCACCGCTGGCATTGAAGCCGTAGTAGCAGTGGGTGACCATGACCACCACCGCGATCAAAATGGTTTCCAGAAACGACCAGAACACGTCGTCGGGACGCAGGAAGGTACGGAAGTAGTGCTCGTAGGTGCCCGAGGACTGACCGAAGAACAAGGTGGTGACGATCTGCGGTGAGGCGAACGCCATGATCAGCGCGAGCGCGTACAGCGGGATGATCACGGTGAAGCCGGCCACGACCCGGGTCGACACCAGGTAGGAGATGGAGTTGATGCCCATCACCTCAAGGGCGTCGATCTCCTCGCTGATCCGCATCGCGCCGAGTTCGGCGGTGGCTCCGGCTCCCACCGTGGCCGCCAAGGCGATGCCGGCGTTGACCGGGCCGACGACGCGGACGTTGACCAGCGCCGCCGCGAAACCGGTGTAGGTCTCCACCCCGATGTTGCCCAACGAGGTGAAGCCCTGGATCGCGATCAGTGAGCCGCCGGCCAGCATCACGAAGCCCATGATGGCCACGGTGCCGCCGATCACGGCCATCGCGCCGGTGCCCATCCCCAACTCGGCGACCAGGCGCAGGGTCTCGGTGCGATACCGGCGCAGCGCCCAAGGGATCTGCCGCATGGCGGTCAGCGAGAACCAGCCCAGCTGACCGCTCTTCTCCAGGGAGCGCCCTGCGGCCCCGACGTAGCGCTGATAGTTCGCGATCAGGCCGGGAAACCGGCCCCGCAGCACTGCCGATGTCGACATGTCAGGTCCCCGTTCCGAACTTCACGCCGATGGTGGTCAGCACCACGTTCACGGCGAACAGCGCGAGCACGCAGAGCACCACCGTCTCGTTGACGGCGGTGCCGAGTCCCTTGGACCCGCCCCGAACGGTAAGACCCCGATAACAACCGACCAAGCCTGCGATAAGACCGAAGACGCTCGCCTTGACGGTTGAGATGACGACTTCGGGCAGGCCGGTCAGCAGCGTCAGCGTGGACAGGTAGGCGCCGCCGGACACGTTCTGCAGGTAGACACCGAACAAAAAGCCGCCGGCGAGGCCGATCACGATCACCAGCGCGTTGAGCAGCAAGGCGACCACGGTGGCGGCGATGACCCGGGGCACCACCAGCCGATGGATCGGGTCGATCCCGAGCACCTCCATCGCGTCGATCTCCTCGCGGATGGTGCGCGCGCCCAGGTCCGCGCAGATCGCGGTGGAGCCGGCGCCGGCGACCACCAGCACGGTGACCAATGGCCCCAGCTGCGTAACCGCGGCGATGCCTGCGCCGGCGCCGGAGACGTCGGCAGCACCGAACTGCGCCAACAGAATATTCAGGGTGAAGACCAACAGCACGGTCAGCGGGATGGCGACCGCGATGGTCGGAATGATGGCGACGCTGGTGATGAACCAGCCCTGTTGCAGGGTCTCGCGCCACTGGAACGGCGGCACGAACAGTGCCCGCGCGGTCAGTGCACACATCCGGAAAAACCCGCCGACCATGACCAGCGGCGGCACCAGCCGGTCACGGGCGAAATCAGCCAGGCGGGGACGTGCAGGAGCCGTCACAACACCCCCCTCACCGGAGACCCCGCGTTACGACGCAGCAGGGGATCGCGTCGCACAGTGTCTCTCCGTCCGTCCATGTGTTCCTACGAGACCCGCGTCACCTTAGCGGCCCAACGTGCCGTTGGCGACCATCGGACCATACCTGATGGCCGCGTGAGAGTGGCATCGATTCGGTGCAACGTGCGCAGGTTTCCTACCGGACAGTAACGTGCCGCCACCTCACCGGTCGTGGTCTAGGCGGTATCGCTTGCGGCGGTGACCGACTCCGATCCGGGGGCGCTGCCATAGCGGCTCCGCAGCTCGGTCTTGAGCACCTTGCCGGCCGGGTTTCGCGGCAGAGCGTCGACGATCTCCAACCCTTTCGGGTGCTTATAACGCGCCAGTCGCTCGGTCAGATAGTCGTCGAGATCGGCCAGGACCAGATCCGGCCGGGTGACCGCGGCGACGGCGATCGGGACCTCGCCCCACCGCTCGTGCGGGCGGCCGATCACGGCGACCTCGGCGATGTCGGGATGACCGGCCAGGACGTTTTCCACCTCGGCGCAGTACACGTTCTCCCCGCCGGAGATGATCATGTCCTTCTTGCGGTCGACCACCCAGACGTAGCCCTCGGCGTCCATCCGGACCAAGTCCCCGGAGTGGAACCAGCCGCCGGCGAAGGCCTCGGCGGTGGCCTCCGGGTTGTTCCAATAGCCGCTCATCAAGGTGGGCGCCCGGTAGACGATCTCACCGACCTCACCGACGGCGACATCGTTCATGTTCTCGTCGACCACCCGCGCGGCGACGGTCGGAATGACGGTGCCGACCGATCCGAGCTTGCGGATGGCGTCCTCGCCGAGCAGCATGCAGGTGACCGGCGACATCTCGGTCTGCCCGAAAGCCGCCAGGATCTTGGTGCCCGGAAAGGTCTCCGCCATCTGCCGCAGCAGCGCATCGGAGGCCGGCGCCGCGCCCCAGGACATGGTCCGTAACCGGATGTCGCGCGGCTTGGCCCGTTGTTGGGCGCAGACCGCCTGCCACTGCGCCGGCACCAGGAAGATGCCGGTGACCTTCTCGGCGGCCAGCACATCGAGCAGTTGACCGGCGTCGAACGCGCCGAGCGCGTTGATCACCGTCGGGATGCCCAGCCACATCCCCGGCAGCAGGTTGCCGACGCCGGCGATGTGAAAGAACGGCACCCCGATGAACGCGACGTCGCCGGGGCCGGTGCCGGCGGTGTAGAGCGCGGTCATGGCCTGGCCGGTGAGGTTGGTGTGGGTGAGCACCGCGCCCTTGGGCCGGCCGGTGGTTCCCGAGGTGTACATGATCAGCGCGGGCGAGTCATTGGGGATGTCCACCGGCGCGTGCGGCTCACCGGTCTCGGTGATCAGGTCCTCGTAGCCGATCAGACCGTCGGTGTCATCGCTGGCCGCATCACCGGCCACCACTACCGTTTCCAGCAGGCCGGTCAGCTCGCGCACCCCGGCGGCCACCGGCACCAGCGCCGTCTCGGTGATCAGCACCCGCGCCTCGCAGTCGGTGACCAGGAACGCCAGCTCCGGCGGGGTGAGCCGGAAGTTCACCGGGACGGCGATCGCGCCCAGCATGTTCGCGGCCAGCACCGCCTCGACGAACTCGGTGCGGTTGAGCATCAGGATCATCACCCGGTCGCCGAAGCCGACTCCGCGGCGGCTGAGCGCATCGGCCAGCGCGCCGACCCTTTCCCGCAGCTGCGCCCAGGTGGTGGTCTGGCCGAGGAACCGCAGCGCCGGGGCGTCCGGTTGCATCAGGGCGTGCCGGTCCAGTTGGTTGACCCAGTTCTGGCGTCGCGCGCGGTAGGGCTGCTCGGCGGGATCGACTGTCAGATGGGTCAATTCGGATCTCCCGCTTCGTGACGACACTGTGCGGACGGCGCCGACCCGCTGCACCCGGCTCCGCCGCGTTTGCGATCGACGCTGAGGCTAACCCGCCGCCAGCTCTTCGGCGCGCCGTTTGAGATTGTCGGCCAGATACTCCAGGGCGTTGTTGACGGCCTTCTTGACCATCGGCTTGGGCACCGCCATCTCGGTCTCGATGTCCATGTCGACGGTGAGCAGTGAGGTGGCGCCCATTTCGACCACCGAGAACAACTGCTCCTGCTTGGTGAACAGGTCGCCCTGCTGGAGCACGGTCTGGATCTGGGTGCCGCTCGGGTAGTAGACGGCCTGGATGAAGGTGCCGTCGAAGCCGGAGTACGACGCGTCCAGCCGCAGCTGGCTGGGCCGGCCGTCGGCGTAGCGGGCCAGCACCCAGATGCCCTTGACCTCGTCGTTCCACTGCGGGTACGCCTCGAAGTCCGCGACGATCCCCATGATGGTGGCGGCGTCGGCGGCGACTTCGACGGTCTTGCTCACAAGCGGCACCCGCCGAGCATAACCACCGCCGAGACCGGCGTTTTGCAGGCGTCCACTCGCAGTTTGGCTGCCAAACGTCGGTTTCGCGCTACACCTGCGCGGTGGCCAGCAAGGCCCGGATGCCCTCGGGGATCGGCACCGGCCGCCGGGTGCTGCGGTCGACGTAGACGTGCACCCAATGTCCGAGCGCGGCCAACGGAGCGGCGGTGTCACCGGCGCTGGGGGCCCGGAACACCGCGAGCCGATAGGTGACGCTGCTGCGCCCCAGCCGGGTGACCGCCAGGCCGACCGCCAGCCGGTCCGGGAAGCCGAGTTCCCCCAGAAAGCGGCAGCCCGACTCCGCCACCACCCCGAGTTCCGGCATCGCGACCGGGTCCAGGTCTGGCACGTTGGCGGCGATCCAGCCGTTGATCGCGGTGTCGAACAGTTGGTAGTAGACCGCGTTGTTGAGGTGACCGAACATGTCGTTGTCGGCCCAGCGGGTCAACACCGGCCAGTGCACCGGAAAGTCCTGGCTGGTCAACCCTTCCGGCGCTGGCGGCGAACTCATGGTTGTATTCCAACATGGTTGCCATCCGCGGCGCGGTGCTGGAGCGGATCGGGGCGCCACGACCGTATGCCCGGTCTCGGCCGCTCACGGTGACAGAGCTGGACCTGGCGCCGCCGGGCCCGGGGGAGCTGCTGGTCCGGGTGGAAGCCGCCGGGGTCTGCCACTCGGATCTGTCGGTGGTCGACGGCAACCGGGTGCGGCCGGTGCCGATGCTGCTCGGCCACGAAGCGGCCGGCATCGTCGAGGCGATCGGCGCCGGCGTCACCATCGCGCCCGGGCAGCGGGTGGTGCTGACGTTTCTGCCGCGGTGCGGGCAGTGCCCGGCGTGCGCCACCGAGGGCCTGACCCCGTGCGGGCCGGGCACCGCGGCCAACGGCGCCGGCACCCTGCTCGACGGCGGGATCCGGTTGCGCCGGGCCGGGCAGCCGGTCTTCCACCACCTCGGTGTCTCCGGTTTCGCCACCCATGCGGTGGTCAGCGCGGCCAGCGCCGTGCCGGTGCCCCACGACGTTCCCCCGTCGGTGGCGGCGCTGCTGGGATGCGCGGTGCTGACCGGTGGCGGGGCGGTGCTCAACGTGGCCCGCCCGGTGGCCGGGCAGACGGTGGCCGTGGTGGGGCTCGGCGGGGTCGGCATGGCGGCGGTGCTGACCGTGCTGGCGCACGACGGTGTGGATGTGATCGCGATCGATCAGCTCCCCGAGAAGCTCGCCGCGGCCAGTGGTCTGGGCGTGCAACGCACTTACACCCCGCAGCAGGCCGTTGACGCCGGGGTGCGCGCTCCGATGGTGATCGAGGCGGTCGGTCATCCGGCGGCGCTGCAGACCGCGATCGATCTGACCGCCCCCGGGGGCCGCACCATCACGGTGGGCCTGCCTGCACCCGATGCCCGGATCAGCCTGTCCCCGCTGGGTTTCGTCGCCGAGGGTCGCTCGCTGATCGGCAGCTATCTCGGGTCGGCGGTGCCCGCGCGCGACATCCCGAAATTCGTCGCGCTGTGGCGCGCCGGCCGGCTGCCGGTGCAGCAGCTGGTGTCGGCGACCATCACCCTCGACGACATCAACGAGGCGATGGACCGGCTCGCTGACGGCGCCGCGGTGCGCCAGGTCATCACGTTCGGCCAGGCCTGACCGGGTCGGGCTCGAAGACGAAGTCGCCGGCCCGGAACCGTCGGGTCATCGCCCAGAACGCACCGGCGCTACGCGGCCACTGGGTGACCACCCGGCCGTTGGCCGCGCGGAAATAGTTGCTGCACCGGGTGGTCCAGACCGTGCCGTGCATCCAGCGGTCGATCTTGGCGATGAAGTCGGCCAACGCGGCGGGCCGCACCGCGACATAGGTGTGGCGTCTGCGCCGCAGGTACCGCAGCACCCGGACGATGTAGCGCGCCTGGGCTTCCAGCACGAAGATGACGCTGTTGGAGCCGACGTTGGTGTTGGGTCCATACAGCATGAAGAAGTTGGGGAACCCGGGCACCGCCATGCCCAGGTAGGCGCGCGGCCCGTCGCGCCACGCCTGCCGCAGACTGCCGCCCTCGCCCACCACCTCGATCTGGCCGAGGTAGTCCGCCGCGGCGTACCCGGTGGCGCAGACCACCACGTCGACCTCGCACTCGGTGCCGTCCTCGGTGACCAGGGACCGGGACCGCAACGCCTTGGCCGGGCTGGTGACCACCTCGACATTGGGCCGACCCAGCGCGGGCAGGTAGTCCGAGGAGAACACCAGCCGTTTGCAGCCCAGCGGGTGGTCGGGGGTCAGCATGGCGCGGAGCCGCGAGTCGCTGATGCTGGTGTCCAGCAGGGCGCGCGCGGTGGCGGTGAACGCAGCCGTCTTGTCGCTGCCGTTCTCGATCACCGCGATGTTGGCCTCGCTGCGCAGCCATAGCCGAATCCGATACAGCCGCTTGGCCAGTGGGATGCGGGTGAACACCCAGTGCTCGCGGGCGGTGTAGCGGCGATCCGGTTTCGGCAGGATCCAGGTCGGCGACCGCTGCACCGAATAGACCTTCTCGGCGACCCGGGCCAGCTCCGGCACCAGCTGCGCCGCGGTCGAACCGGTTCCCAGCACCGCGATTCGGGCGCCGTCGAGGCGCACCGAATGGTCCCAGCGCGCCGAGTGCATTACGGTGCCGGTGAACGGCTGCTCCTCGGCAAGGTCGGGCAGCACTGGCTGGGTGAACAGGCCGACCGCCGAGACCACGATGCGGTACCGGTACTCGGCGCCGTCGCTGGTGGTCAGGCACCACTGACGACGGTCTTGCTCCCACCGGGCTGAGCGGATCTCGGTGCGCAGCATCAGGTGCGGCCCGAGACCGTGCTCGGTGGCGCAGCGTTCGAAGTAGGCCAGGATCTCGGGTTGCTTGGACCACTGCCGCGACCAGTGCGGGTTGAGGTCGAACGAGTAGGAGTACAGGTGCGATTTGACGTCGCACGCCAGCCCCGGATAGGTGTTGATCCGCCAGGTGCCGCCGACGCCGTCCTCCCGGTCGAAGATGGTGAAGTCGGTAAAGCCGGCGCGCCGCAACAGGATTCCCAGCGCGAGCCCGCCCGGCCCGGCGCCGATGATGCCGATGTTCACCGGATCTGCAGGCATTGGCCACCGTCCACGACGAGTTCGGCGCCGGTGATGAACGACGCCGCATCAGAGACCAGGAACGACACCGCGTCGGCCACCTCGCCCGGGCGGCCGAGCCGACCGGTCGCGGCCACCGCGGCAAGCCGCTGTTGGGTGGTGTCATCGAGCATCGGCGTGGCGATCGGCCCGGGAAACACCGCGTTGACCCGTATCCCGGTCGGGGCGAGCTCGGCGGCGACCGTCTGGGTCAGCCCGCGCAACGCCCACTTCGACGACCCGTAGGCGGCGTGCTGCGGGAAGGGCCGGATCGCCCCGGTGCTGCAGGTGTTCACGATGGCGGCGCCCTCGGCGGCGCGAAGTTGCGCCAGCGCCGCCTGGATCCCCAGGAACGGGCCCAGACAGTTGACCCGCCAGGCGCTTTCGAAGCCGCCCGGGGTCTCCTCGGCGATCGCCGCCCGGTGCAGGATGCCCGCGTTGTTGATCAGCGCGGTCAGCGCCCCGAAGCGAGCCACGGTCGCGGCCACCGCGGCCTGCCACTGCGGCGGGGAGGTCACATCGAGCGGAAGCCCGATCACCGCGTCGTCGACCCGGCCGGCACGGCTTTGCAGGGCGGCCGCCAATTCCGCTTCATCGATGTCGCAGGCGGCGACGGCGAACCCGTCGGCGCGCAGCCGTTCCACGATCGCCCAGCCCTGCCCGCGGGCGGCGCCGGTGACCAGGGCGACCCGTGCGTGCGTCATTCGTGGCTGCCCCGAGCCTCGTTGAGATGCTCGAGCGCCCCGCACCGCAGCGCCTGGGCTTCGGCGGCCAGCGTGATCATCTGATAACCCAGCCCGGCCAGCATGCGTCCGGCCGCACCGGATCCGCCGTGGATCGCGGCGATGACCCCCGCCGCCGACGCCGCGCGCTGGATCCGGGTCATCGCCTCCCGCAGGCCGGGGTGGGTGGTGGCCTGCGCTACCGGCACTCCCATCGAGATCGCCAGATCGGCGGGCCCGACGTAGACCCCGGCCAGCCCGGGCACCGCACAGATCCGGTCCACATCGGCCAGGGCGGCGGCGGTCTCGATCATCGCGAACACCTCCGCGCGTGATTCGAGAGCGGACAGGTCGCGGCCCAGCGCGGGCCGCAACGGACCGAAGCTGCGGACCCCGTCCGGCGGGTAGCGCGTGGCGGACACCGCGGCCGCCGCCTGCTCGGCGGTCTCGATCAGCGCGATGATGACCGCGTCGGCCCCGGCGTCGAGCACCCGGCCGATCGGCGCGGCATCCGCATTCGGCAACCGCACCGCGGTGGCGATCGGCAGGTGTTCGATCTGGCGCAGCATGCCGGCGATCGCGGCGTCGTCGAGGTAGCTGTGCTGGGCGTCGAAACCCACGTAGTCGTAGCCCGCCCGGGCGAATTCCTCCGGCCCCAGCACCGTGGGCCCGGTGATCCAGCCGCCCCACAGCGGTGTCCGGTCGCCGAGGGCGGCCCGCAACGCGGGCATCATGCGACGATCGCGATCTTGACCCGATCCGGTACCGGACGGGTCGCCAGTTCGAACGCGGCCTGCACGTCGTTGCAACCGAAGATGTGGGTGACGTAGTCGCCCAGTAGTGCGGGCTGCTCGGCGGCGAACCTACCGGCGGCATCCAGCATCCGCGCGCGGTCGCGGGTCACCCCCGATATCAACGTCAGGTTGTTGCGCAGCATCGTGCGCATGCTGATCGGGTAGCTGTCGTCGTCGGGAACTCCGAAGTACAAGACGGTGCCGCCGGGCGCGACGGCTTCGATGGCGTGGCTCAAGGTGGCGACCTGGTGGCCGACCGCCTCGATCACGATCTCGGGGCGGTCGTCGGCATCGAGGCGCTGTACCCAGCGATCGCTGGTGGACCGCACCGCGGTGTCGACGCCGAAGGCGGCCGCGACGGCGCGCCGGTCGACGGGGTCGACGCCGGTGACCCGCCGGGCGCCCGCGGCGTTGGCGACCGCACTGAACAGCAGGCCGATCGAGCCCTGGCCGAGCACCGCCACGTGGCGGCCGGCCAGGTCGGGAAGCTGTTCGACGGCGTAGAGCACACAGGCCAGCGGTTGCAGTCCCACCGCCTGCGCGGGCGCCAGCGCCGGGTCGTAGCGGGCGAGTCCGTCACCGTCGGCGATGACCCGCTGCATCAGGCCGTCGAAACCGGATGCCCACCCGACGACCCGGTCGCCGGGGCGGTGCCGCGGATGCCGGCTGGCGAGCACATCCCCGACGATCTCGTGGATCGGGAAGCCGTTCTTCTCCGCTGCGCTGACACCACTGTCCCCCGGCAGCCGGCCCTGCGCCCCACGGAACGCGGGCAAGTCGCTGCCGCACACCCCGGCGGCGACGAACGCCAGCAGCACCTGCCCGTCGCCGACCTGGTGCTCGGTGAGGTCGGGGACCTCGATCCGCTCGAATTGGTAAGGGGCGATCAGCCGGTGGGCCCACATGGCTCAGACCTCCACCGGGATGGTGTTCCAGCCCCACTGGAAGCTCGACGGCAGCCTGGTCGCCCCGTCTTCGACGATGCGGTAGTCGCCGACGCGGCGCAGCCATTCGGCCACCAGCACAGTGACTTCGAGGCGGGCCAGGTGGTAGCCGATGCAGAAGTGCTGTCCACGGCCGAACGCCAGCGATCGGGTAATCGGGCGATCCCAGTGGAATTCGTCGGGGTCGGGGTACTGGCGTTCGTCGCGGCTGGCCGAGGCCAGCAAGGTGATGATGCGCTGCCCCGGTGCGATCGTGGTGTCGTGCACCGTGAACGGTTTGCGGGCGGTGCGCGCAAACCATTGCGCCGGAGCGCAGTAGCGGATCATCTCCTCGCGGGCTTGTTCCACTCTGTTCAGGTCGGCGCGCACCGCGGCGAGCTGCTCGGGTCGCCGCGCCAGCTCCCACAGCCCGTGCGCGACGATCTTGGGCACCGTCTCGGTACCGCCGATGAAGATGCACAGCAGTTGTGTTGCCGCTTCGACGTCATCGAGCGCACGGCCGTCCGGTAACCGGTAGTGCAGCATCCCGTCGACGATCGGCAGGTCGTCCTGCCGATGCTCGGCGCGCCGGGCTTGCACGGCCGGGATGAGGTATTCCAGGTAGTTGGGCCGCGCGGCGGCGGTGTCGACCCCGCTGCCGGCCTGCGCGAGGCTGCCGGCGTTCACCGCCGCCAGCACGTCGGCGGCGAGCTCGAGGGGGATGCCGAGTAACTCGCAGACCACTTGGGCCACCACGATTCCGCCGTAGTCACCGGTCAGGTCGAAGCTGCCCTGTGGCAGCAGCTCATCGAGCCGTTGATTGGCCAGCGTGCGGATCCGGTCCGCCCAGTCGTTCACCGACCGGGGCCGAAATGCCGGTGACTGCAGCCGGCGGATGTCGTCGTAGATCGGTTTGTCGAACACCGCGTGGAACGGCAGGGGGTGCAGCGGGGGATCCGGCACCGGTCCGCTGTTGTGGTGGGCCAGGACGTTGGCCGCGGGCAGCGTTCCCTCGGAGGCGACGAACGTGCCGTCGCTGACCGCGAGCACCTCCCAGATGTCGTCGAATCGGGAAAGCGCGTACAGGTCCCATTTGGGCACGTAGTACACCGGGTGGTGATCGCGCAGCACGCGATAGTACGGCAGCGGGTCGGCCATCACCGCCGGGTCGAACGGATCATACGAGAAGTCCGGAGGCGCAGCCGTTTTCATTCGGCGCCACCCTGGAGCGGACACGGCGGCAGCGCCTGCAGGATGGCGTCCTCCCAGCCGTCCCGCAGTGCCGGCGCCATGCTCATCCAGGTGACGATCTCAGCCGGCGGTTGATCCTTCCAGGACGGGTAGTGCTGCGCGAAGCAATCCCAGTCGCCGTCGAGCGCCCAGTAGTGGATGACCTCGTTGAAACGGAACGTGGTGGTGAACGAACCGAGCCAGCGTTTGCCGGTGCGTTCTGACCATGGCACGTACAGGCGCTCCAGTTCCCGGATGTAGTCGTCCTGGCGGCCGGGCTTGGTCTGCATGATCTCCTGGATCACCAGGGTGGCATCGAAGTCGATGTCGCGCAGCTGTGCCAGGGTCTTGTTGTGCGGGCCGGGATACATGATGCGGCCCTCCCCGGATGCGCCGATGCCGGTGAGGTACTTCGCCCACTCGGTGGCGGTGTGCTCATGGCTGCCACCACGGCCCTGCGCCCGCCCGATGCGGGCGTAGTCGGCGAAGGCGTCGATCTCCCAGAGGATCGTGACCTGCGGCCAGTGACCGTTGTAGCGGGTGGTCTCCCACAGCCCGAACAGCCGCGCGCCCAGCTCGCTCATCATCGGCTGGTAGAGCTCGGTGAACGCGCCGGTGAATTCGGCGCTCCCGCCACGGCCAAGCTCGATGGTCTCGTGCAGATACAGCAGCGTGTGGTCGTAGTGTTTGCGCATCAATCGACCGGCACCAGATCGGAACGGACCGGCAGGCAGCGCTTCTGGTCGCTCCGGAACATCTCCGGCGCGTCGATTCGGCCGTCGGCCGGGGCGCCGGCGGCCAGCAGGGCTTGCCGCTTGAAGGCGCGCCCCGCCACGGTGAGCACGTGCCGCACGGCGCAGAGGCGGTGATTCACCGCCACCGGCCCGCTTTCGCCCCACAGGACGACCTCGGTCACACGGCACCGCAGCGCCGCCTGCACCCGCTGGCGGATCCGGGGATCTCTGGCGGACGCGTCGGCGGCGACAGCCAGGCCGTGTCCGGCCACGTCGCCGGTCGCTGCGGACAGCTCGGCCTCCAGGTCGGCGGTGTGCACGCCGAGGATCTGCAACGCCCGGAGGTTCTGGTGCGCCGGCACCATCACGGTGACGTCCCACCCGGTGGCCACCCGGTGATACAGCCACCCGCCGGCCGCCTGCACCAGCGCGGTGACGTCGAGTGCCATGACATCAAGGTGATAGCGCAGATGCGGCTCCTCGGACGGCGGGTCCAGCGCCGCAGCGGTGCTTGTCATCGCATCATCCCAGCTCGTCGTGAGAATCCGGACGGCACCACCGGCCGGATGCGCTCCGCTCGACCGCGGAGCCCAACTCTGGGAGATATTACAGTTGACGCTGAAGTTGTAAAGTCACGAATTGTTGAACAAAGGGGGGAGCCGCTGTGAGTCTGGTCGCCGGGCACGGCCCGCTCAGCACCGAGCGAGCCGGCTGGTTCGCGCCCGCGATCACCGCAGACCTGGTCTACGTCGAGCCGCACCCGCGCCGGGTGCAGGCGCTTCGCGGCGACCGCACCGTGCTCGACACCGAACGTGTCCTGCTGGTGCACCGCCGAGGTCAGCCGCTGAGCTATGCCTTCCCGGCCGACGTGGTCGGGGATCTGCCGCATCGGGCGGTGCCGGAGGCGCCGGGGTTCGTCCAAATCCCGTGGGATGCGGTGGACACCTGGTTCGAAGAGGGTCGCGAGCTGGTGCACTACCCGCCCAACCCCTATCACCGGGTCGACTGCCGGCGCACCCGTCGCGCCTTGCGGGTCGAGGTCGCCGGAGTGGGCCTCGTGGACACCGATGACACCGTGATCCTGTTCGAGACGGCCCTTGCGCCGCGGTTATACGTCGCCCCGGACCACGTCCGCACCGATCTGCTGCAGGCGTCGACGACCTCGACCTACTGCAACTACAAGGGCTACGCCAGGTATTGGTCGGCGGTCGTCGGCGAGACCGTCGTCGAGGACGTGGCCTGGAGCTACCCGGATCCGCCGCCCGAAAGCCTCCCTGTCGCAGGGTTTTTCAGCTTCGATATGACCCGCGTCGACGGCTTCGCCGAACTGCCCGCCGGCCTATAGCCGGGCCTGTTCGGCGATCTTGCCGTCGCTGGTGCGCAGCGGGCGGATGAGACCGTCCTGGGCGAACGAGGCGATGAGGTCACCCGCTTGGGTGTGCACGGTGCCGCGGACGTAGGACATGCCCGCGCCCACCTGGGTGCTCTCGTGCCCGTAGAGAATCCAGCCGTCCCAGCGCACCGGTTCGTGGAAACTGACCGTGACGGTCATCGGCGCGGTGGACACCGTCAGATGCGACTGGCTGGTGCCGATGCCGGCGTGTGCGCGCATCGTGGTCGAGATCCCCAAATGGCCGGTGAAATAGGCGATCAGCGCCTTGGCGAGATCGTCGCGGGTGGGAATGGGGTCGTAGTGCAGCCAGGCGTAGAGCTCGGGCGGGCCCACCTCGTCGGGACTGTTGACGTCGACGACGTCGACCAGCCGCACTTGGCGGCCCGCCATCGGCATCTGGCAGGGGTGGGCCTGCGCCGGGGGGGCGACGTCCGGGCGCGGCAGGTGGTGGGTGATGACGTCGGCCGACGGGACATCGGCGAGTACGGTCATCGTCGCGCAGCGCTTGCCGTTCTGCAGCACGGAAATGACCGCGGTGGCCGTCGAGCGGCCCTCGTTGACCACGTCGATGGTGTACTCCGCCGGCGCGCCCACCAGCACGGCGCGGGCGAATACGGCGTGCGCCGAACGGATCGACTTGTCGCCGAAGCGTTTCGCCGTCCCGACGATGGCCTGCGCCAGAAGCTGGGTGCCTTCCACCACCTGCCGTTCGTCGTCGGCGGCCAGGCCGGTCGCACCGGTGAACCGGTCCGGGCCCTGCGGCGTCACGTCGAACAGGTCGAGCAGGCCGGTGACTGACCAGTGGGTGGATGGGGACGTCTCGATGCTCGGCTCCGACATTTTGCGAGCGTGACATTTAAGCCACGTTTTGTAAAGTAGGCCAGGTCGCACCCGCGACCGCCGGACAGGAGGACGCCCGTGTCGAGCACCACCGAAACAGGCTCCGGGCCCGGCACACCGGCCACCGGCCTGACTGCGTCACCACTGGCCGGCGGCTTCTGCTTCGGCGAGGGCCCGCGCTGGTTCGAAGGCCTGCTGTGGTTCTCCGACATGCTCGGCGAAGCGATCCACACCGTTGACCTGCAGGGCTCGATGACCACGGTGCCGCTGCCCGGGCACAGCCCCACCGGGCTGGGGTTCCGGCCGGACGGCTCGCTGCTCATCGCCTCCGCCGAGGACCGGCAGGTGCTCTGCTACAACGGCGACACGGTCACCACGCTGGCCGACCTGCGCGCCGAGGTGCCCGCGGCCCTCGGCGACATGGTGGTCGATACGGCCGGGCGCAGCTACATCGGTTCGCAGGCCTACACCGGTGGGGTGATCGTGCGGATCGATCCGGATGCCGGCGTGCACACCGTCGCAGAGGACCTCGACTTTCCCAACGGGATGGTGATCACCGGCGACGGTGACACGCTGATCGTCGCCGAATCGATGGGCCGCCGGCTCACCGCGTTCACCATCGGCGCCGCCGGCGAGCTGCGTGACCGCCGAATCTTCGCCGACGGGCTCGACGGGCCGCCCGACGGCATCGCGCTCGACGCGGCGGGCGGAGTCTGGACGTCGATGACGCTGGCCCACCAGTTCGAGCGCATCACGCAGGGCGGCACCGTCACCCACCGCATCGACATCGGCGACCGGGCCGCGATCGCCTGCACCCTGGGCGGTCCGGCGCGCCGCACACTGTTTCTGCTGTCCAGCACCGACGCCTACCCCCAGCGCCTGATCGGGACCCGCGACTCCCGGCTGGACACGGTGACCGTGGAGATACCCGGCGCCGGGCGGCCCTGAAAGGCGAACGCATGTCCGACTCGTACTACGAACTGCTGGACACCGCCGATCCCCGGGGCGAGAAGTTCGGTGCCACCGACCTGGTGCGCGGCACCTGGTCGGCTCAGATCCAGCACGCCGCACCGGTTTCGGCGCTGCTGGTGCGCGCGCTGGAGCGCCAGGAGACGCGGGACGACACCCGATTGAGCCGCGTCGCCATCGATCTGTTGGGGCCGGTCCCGGTCGAAGGTGCGCTGTGGGTCCGCGCCCAGGTCGAGCGGGCCGGGAAGCAGATCGAACTCATCAGCGCCGAGATGCTGGCGCCGGGCCCCGACCAACACCCGCGGCCGGTTGCTCGGGCGACCGGTTGGCGGCTGCAGACCCTGGACACCGAGGAGCTCATGCACGCCTCGGCTCCGCCGCTGCGGCCGCTCAGCGAGGCACGCAGCAACAACATGGCGGCGAACTGGGACCGCAATTACGTGCACAGCCTGGACTGGCGGTGGCTGACCCAGCCGCTCGCCCCCGGCGCCGGGGAGTCCTGGATCTCCCCGACCGTGGACCTGGTGGCCGGCGAGGCGATGACCCCGCTGCAGCGGCTGTTCGCGGTCGCCGACGACGCCAACGGTGTCGGAGCCAAACTCGACATCAGAACGTGGACGTTCCTCAACACCGACCTGGTGGTGCACGTGCACCGGATCCCCGACGGCGAGTGGATCGGGATCCGCGCCGAGACCAACTACGGGCCGGACGGCATCGGCACGACCATCGGCACCTTGTTCGACGAGCAGGGCGCGGTGGCGGGCATCCAGCAATCGGTGCTGGTGCGGCGGCGCTAGCGGGCCGGTACCGCCGGCGGGAGCAGCTCGATCAGACACAGCCGCGCGCCGGTGATCATCGCGGCGAGCAGATGCCCGGCGTCGGCGCTCGATGCGGCGCCGGGCTGTGCCGACCGAACGGTCGACGCCCGCATCTGGGTTCCGACGAACTCGGCGTCCAAGGCCGCGGACCAGGCGTCGAACTCGCGGCGGGCCGCGGCGCCGCGCGCCCCGGCCAATTCCGGGCCGACCAACACCACATCACCACGCCCCCGCGCGATCATCGCCGGAATCACCCGGGCGGCAAGGATTTGCGCTCCCACCCGGACCCCGTGCGCGCGAGAGCCCGGGGCCGCGAGGCCGAGATCGGTGATGAGCACGTCGGGGGTGCCGATGAGATACTCCGCGGCGGCCAGGAACCCGTTGATCGAGTGCGGGTCGGTCAGATCCAGGCGGGCGGCGAACGCACTGCCCCCGCGCGCGCGAAGCTGCGCCGCCAAGCGTTCGGTGCTCTCCAGCTCGCGGCTCCCGATCAGCACCAGGTGGCCGTGGCCGGCCAGGCGGGCCGCGGCCGCCCGCCCGATCCCGGACGCGTCAGCGATGATCATGACGACACGCGGTGGGTGGCTGCGTTCCTCGCACGTGACTTGTGGCGCTTCGATCACGATAATTGCCCTACCGGACTAGCCAGGGTGGTCCCGCGACGGTGAGGAACGATGGTCAGACACCGAACCAGCGTGACACTCTCGCTATTTTTTGTAAAGTCTCTCCCATGACCCGCAGCACGGTGGACGGCCCCGACAGTTCAACCCGGCAGCGGATCCTCGCGGCCACCGCCGAAGTGCTCGGCCGCAACGGGATGACCAAGCTCAGCCTGTCGGAGGTGGCCGCCCAGGCCGGGGTGTCACGCCCCACCCTGTACCGGTGGTTCCCGTCGAAAGAGGAGCTGATCTCGGCGTTCTCCCGCTATGAGCGGCACATCTTCGACAGCGGCCTCAGCAAGGCCACCCAGGGTCTCAAGGGAGCCGAAAAGCTTGATGCCGCACTGCGTTTCATTGTCGACTATCAGCATTCCTCCACCGGGGTGCGGATGATCGACATCGAACCCAAGCATGTGCTCAGCGACTTCTCCCGGATCATCGTCCCGATGCGCGAGGGGCTGCAGCGGATGCTGTCCGGTCCGGATGCCGCGGTGAAGGCGGCGGCAGCGATCCGGATTGCCATCTCGCACTACATCATCCGCAGTGACGACTCCGACCAGTTCCTCGCCCAGCTGCGCCAGGCCGTCGGGATCAAACACCGCGACTGAGGACACGGGTCAGTCGAAGAGCACCGCGGCGTTGAGGTAGCCGGTCGGATCGAACGCGGCTTTGACCGTCCGCATCGCGGCGATATCGGCCGGCCCGCGCGACATCGACAGGTAGGCCCGCTTGCGGCTGCCCACCCCGTGTTCGGAACTGACGTTGCCGCCGCACTCGGCGATGAGCTCCATCATCGCCGCATACAGCGCGGGTTCGGCCGCTGCCGCGCAGCGCAGCACGTTGAGATGCAGGTTGCCCTCGCCGATATGGCCGAACAACACCGGCAGCGCCTCGGGTGCGTGCCTGCCCACCACGGTGGCCGCCGCGGCGGCGAATCCGGCGACGGCGGCCAACGGCAGTGAGACGTCGAACTTCAGCGGCGGGCCGAACGCCCCCAGTACGTCGGCCACCGCCTCACGCACCCGCCACAGCCGCTGCTGCGTGGCGGTGTCCACGCCGACCGCCGGCTCACCGGTGCAGGACACCCGCTGCAGCAGCCCGAAGAGGCGCTCGGTCTGGTCGGTGTCGCCGGCCAGCTCGACCAGCAGCAGCCACGCGCCGTCCACCGGCGCGGCGACACCGAGCCGCTCGGCGGTGAGCGCGGCGACGCGGGCGTCGACCAATTCCAGCGTTGCGATGCCCGCCAGGTCGCGGAAGACCCGCGCGGCATCGACCAGGGCGTCGAGCTCGGTGAAGCCGCAGACCGCGGTGACCCGGTGCGCCGGGGCTGGGCGCAGCCGCAGATCCAGGCCGGTGATCACGCCCAGGGTGCCCTCGGCGCCGACGAACAGCGCCGGCAGGTTGTAGCCGGTGTTGTCCGCGCGCACCGCGCTGTGCCGAGACAGCAGCGAGCCGTCGGGCAGCGCCACCTCGACGCCGAGCACCTGCTCGGCCATGTTGCCGTAGTGCACGGTGCACAGCCCCCCGGCGTTGGTCGAGGCCATCCCGCCGACGGTGGCGGTGTCGCGGGCGGTCAGGTCGACCCCGAACAGCAGGCCGGCTGCCGCGGCGGCATGCTGCACCGCGGCGAGCGTGACGCCGGAGCCCACCGCGACCCGGCGCTCGGTCGCGTCGACGTCGCCGAGTGCGTTGAGCCGCTCGGTGGACAGCAGCACGTCGTCGTGTTCGGGGACGGTGCCGGCCACCAGCGAGGTGCGGCCGCCCTGCACGGTGACGTGCGCGCCGCCGTCCCGGCAGATCCGCAGCACCGCGGCGACCTGGTCGGGCGACCCCGGCCGCACCAGCGCACTGGCCCGGCCCCGGTAGCGGCCGGTGTAGTCGACGCTGCGTCCGGCCAGCACGTCGGGATCGTCGGTGACATAGGCGGAACCCACCACATCGGCCAGGCGCTGCAGCAGGCTCGCTGTCACCGCCCCGGTCTACCACATGCCGCGCTACCTTTTTCCCTATGGCTACCCGCGACGACGTCTCCTTCCGATCCGGCAATGCCTCCATCAGCGCCTGGCTGTACCGGCCCGACCCGGCCGGCGCAGGCGGCCCGAACGGGGCGCCGCTGCTGGTCATGGCGCACGGACTGGGTGCGGTCCGCACCATGCGCCTGGACGCCTACGCCGAGCGGTTCGCCGCAGCCGGCTACGCCTGCCTGGTCTTCGACTACCGCAACTTCGGGGCCAGCGGCGGCGCCCCGCGCCAGCTGCTCGATGTGGGCATGCAGTTGGCGGACTGGGCCGCCGCCGTCGACTTCGCACACACCCTGGCCGGCGTCGACCCGGCCCGAATCGGCTTGTGGGGCACCTCGTTTGCCGGCGGGCACGTCATCGCCACCGCGGCCCGACTACCGGTGGCGGCGGTGGTGGCGCAGTGCCCGTTCACCGACGGGATCGCCTCGGCGCGCACCATTCCGCCGTTGACCACCGCGCGGATCACCCTGCTGGCCCTGCGTGATCTGGCCGCGGCCCGGCTGGGCAACCCGCCGGTGATGGTGGCCACCGCCGGCCGGCCCGGGGAGGTCGCGCTGATGAGCACACCCGACGCCTACCCGGGCTACCTGAAGCTGATGCCGGAAGGACAGCCTGTGCGCAACGAGGTCGCCGCGCGGATCGGCATGAAGGTCCTGACCTACCGGCCGGGCCGTGAGGCGGCCAAGGTCAGCTGCCCGATTCTGTTCTGCGTCTGCGACACCGACTCCGTCGCCCCGGCGGGCCCGACGTTGCGCTACGCCGCGCAGGCGCCCCGCGCCACGGTGAAGCGCTACGCCGAGGGGCATTTCGACATCTACGTCGGCGAGGCCTTCGAGCGGGTGGTCGCCGACCAGATCGAGTTCCTGGACCGCAACCTCAAAGCACCGGCGCCTTAGCCGCCCCCGAGTCGCCATTACCCAGCGGTGACTCGACCCGGATCGCCTCGTCGCGGATCAGCCCGCGCAGCAGCGCCGTAGAGAACTCCGCGGCGATCTCCTTGGCGCTGCGCCGGCCGCTGGGCCGCAACCAGCGATAGGCCCCCAGCGTCATCCCGATGTAGCCGAGCGCCAGCACATGCGAATCGCATTGGTAGAACTCCCCGCTGGCGATGCCCCGGTCGATCAGCCCGTGCACGTGCTCGTAGACCTGGGCCTCCTTCTCGCGGACCTCGGCGACCTGTTCCTCGGTGAACCATTCGGTGATGTAGGGCTGTTCCTGGAAGTAGACCGCCGCGCCCTCCGGGTTGACGGCGATCTGGTCGAGCAACCGCACCGTGTACTGGTAGAGCGCCTCCCGCGCGGTCCAGGACGGGTCATCGTGCACGGCGGCCAGCGTGCGTTCGGCGGCCTGCTGGTAAATGTCGTAGAGGATCAGCGACTTGCTCGCGTAGTAGTGGTAGACGGTCGCCTTGTTCAGGCCAACCACATCGGCGACGTCGTCCATCCGGGTGCCGTGGTAACCGCGGGCGGCGAATAGCTTGGTGGCGACCGCGAGCAGCTCCTCGCGGCGGGAGGGTCCCTGGGCGGAGTTCCCCGACCCGCCCTTGTCGTTTGACATGTGCACTCGCTATTCGGCCGCCGGAGCTACCCGGACTCAATCAACTGGTTGGAAGGATTCTATGCAGTCCGGTGTTGGACCGTTGACGAGCCGACTAAACTGGTGCCATCCGAGCTGAGGGGTTGATGACATGGGTCCTGGTTACGGTTACGATCCGAATCCGGATTATGAGATAACCGACGAAGCCGAGTTCTTCTTCAAGTACCTCACCTGGGGTTTGCGCGGTGTCGACGGGGGTGGCGGTTACCCCCCGCAGAACTACCCGCCGATCTAGTTCCACGAGCACACGTCACGGCCCCCGATCCACCCAGCGGATCGGGGGCCGATTACGTCTGGCCGGCGGGGCCGGCTGGGCCGTGTCTTATCGTGGCCAGGTGACCTCCCAGCCGGAACTGCCCGGAGCGTGGAATTTCCGCGACGTTTCCCAGGCCACCGGCGCGCTGCGCCCGGGCCGCCTGTTTCGTTCTAGCGAGTTGAGCCGCCTCGACGATCGCGGCCGCGAACAGCTGCTGCGGATCGGCGTCTCCGATGTCGCAGACCTGCGATCCCCGCGGGAGGTGACACGTCGCGGGCCCGGCCTGGTACCCGAGGGGGTCGATATCCACCTGCTGCCCTTCCCCGACCTGGCCGGCGACCAGTCGCCCGACAGTTCCTCGCCGCACGAGGACGCCTTCCGCAAGATGATGGCCGAGAAGCCCGACGCCGACTCGGCCGCTGACGTCGCCGCCCGCTACATGCTCGAGGAGTACCAGCGCTTCCCGACGCTGGGCGGCTCCCGCCGGGCGGTGCAGCGGGTGGTGTCGTTGCTGGCTGCGGGCCGGCCGGTGCTGGCACACTGCTTCGCCGGCAAGGACCGCACCGGGTTCGTCATCGCGGTGGTGCTGCAGGCGGCCGGGGTCGACTGGGACGCGGTGGTGGCCGACTACCTCCGCAGCAACACCGCGGTACCGATCTTGCGGGAGCGGATCATGGACATGATCCGGCAGCGCCCGGAGGACGAGATCACCCCCGAGGTGCTGACCTTCACCGAGGCCCGGCTCTCCGACGAGGTGCTCGGCGTACGCGCCGACTACCTGGAAGCCGCGCAACGCTCGATCGAGCAGAACTTCGGTTCGTTGGACGGCTTCCTGGGCGCCTCGGGGGTCACCGACGCCGACCGGGAGGGGCTGCGCGCCGCGCTGGTGGCCTGATCGGCTTGGGAATCCCTCCCGCCTGAAATTCCCCCTTGCCTCCACCGAACCGGAAAGTTAGCGTCGATATTTGAGGTTCGCCTAGGGGGTTTCTCATGAAAGCTGCACATCGCCCCTATCTGATGATCGGATGCGCCCTGGTCGGCGCCGGCATCGTCGTCGTCAGCCCGATCGCACCCCCGGACCTCCAGTCCCACGCCGTGCGACTCACGGCCGGCGATCCCTCCGCCGATCCGTCGATCGGGTTGGTGATCGGCGGCAGCGGCGTACCGATCCCCGGCTCCCAGTATGTGGGCGCCGCAGACCAGCTCTACATCGACAATCCGCTGCATCCCATCTATCCGGGCACCACCTACCCCGGGGTGCTCGCCAACGGCGTCTTCACCCCGGAGGGGCTGTATCCGCTCGACGGCATCAACGTGTTGCGCTTCAACTACCCCAACGATGCCAGCGGTTTTCCGGCCCAGAGCACCTCGGTGGGCCAGGGCCTGACGATTCTGGACGACTGGATCAAGGCCAACAATGCGGCCGGGGCCGCCACCACCGTGTTCGGATACTCGCAGAGCGCGACCATCGCCAGCCTGGAGATGGAGAAGCTCCAGGGCGAAGGCCTCGGCAACTCGCCCGTGCAGTTCCTGCTCATCGGCGACCCCAGCGCCCCCAACGGCGGCATCCTGGAGCGCTTCAGCGGCTTCGAGACGACGTCGGGACAGGTACACGACCTGCCGCTCAACCTGCCGAGCCTGGGTTTCAGCTTCGACAGCTCCACCCCGTCGGATGCCTTCCAGACGTCCATCTATTCGATGGAGTACGACGGCTTCACCGACTTCCCCCGCTACCCGTTGAACTTCCTGGCCGACCTGAACGCCTTTCTGGGCATCCGGACACTGCACGGCACGTACCTGAACGGCGGCGTCGACGGCAGCGGACCAACCGCCGAAGACATCGCCAACGCGCATCTTCTGCCCGGCTCGCAGTCCCTGGGCACCACGGGCAGCCTCACCGACTACTACATGATCGACACGCTGGGCGGGCAGCCCATAACCGCGCCGCTGGTGGCGCTGCTGCCGAAACCACTGCAGGACCTGCTGGGTCCGGCCCTGACGTACCTGATCAACCTCGGCTACGGCGACGGCGACTTCGGCTACTCGACCGCACCGGCCAACGTGGCCACCCCGTTCGGGCTGTTCCCCGACGTCGACCCGACCACGGTGTTCAACGACCTCGTCGACCGGGTCGAGCAAGGCTGGACGGCATTTCAGGCCGATCTGGCGAACCCGGCGGCGATGATGGCGGCGTTCTCCCCCGCGGTCGCCGACGCGGTCACCCACGCGGCGGCCACGACCCTGCCGTCGTTCACCGACATCGTCGACGCGTTCACCAGCGCGACATCGGCGATCAACGGCGCGCTGTCGGGGACCTCGGACATCATCAACGCCCTGGTCACCAGCGTGCCGTCCTACGATCTGAGCCTGCTCACCACCAACCTGCAAAACGGTGATCTACTCGACGCGTTCGGACTGCCGATGGCGGCCAACACCGCGATCTACACGCTGGCAGCCGGTTTCGAGGTCCAGCTCATCACCAACACGATCGCAGAGATCAACGCCGCGTTCGCCGGCCTCGGCTTCTGAGGTAGAGCGGCTACTGCAGTGAGAAGCTGGCCGCCTTGGCCGCCGACAGGTCGGCGATCGTCGACCACTGGGCCGCGACGTCATCGACCGACGGCGGGTTCTCGAAGACCGCGCCGGCGTTCTCGAACAGCGCCCCCCGCTGCACCTTGCCGCCGCCGGCGATGAACACCGAACCGGTCTCGGCGACCTCTTCGGTGCACAGGTAGGCGACCACCGGTGCCACGTACTCGGGCTTGAGCTTCTCCAGCACCTCCGGCGGCAGGATGTCCTCGGTCATCCGGGTGGCGGCGATCGGGGCGATCGCGTTGGCCTTGATGTTGTACTTGGCGCCCTCGATGGCCAGCGTGTTGATCATGCCGACCAGGCCGAGCTTGGCTGCCCCGTAGTTGGCCTGCCCGAAGTTGCCGAACAGTCCGCTGGTGGAGGTGGCGACCACGACCCGGCCGTAGCTCTGCTCGCGGAAGTGCGGCCAAGCGGCCCGAACCACGTTGTACCCGCCGTAGAGATGCACCTGCAGCACGGCGTTCCAGTTGTCGAAGGTCATCTTGTGGAAGGTGCCGTCACGCAGGATGCCCGCGTTGCTGACCACCCCGTCGACCTTGCCGAACTCGTCGATCGCGGTCTTGATGATGTTGGCCGCCCCGTCGGCGTCGGCGACGCTGTCGTAGTTGGCGACGGCCCGCCCGCCGGCCTCTTTGATCTCGGCGACCACTTGATCGGCCATGTTGTGGCCGGCTCCGGTGCCGTCGCGGGCGCCGCCGAGATCGTTGACCACCACCGCGGCACCCTCGCGGGCCAGGGTCAGGGCGTACTCACGGCCCAGGCCCCCACCGGCTCCGGTGACGACGACAACACGATCCTGCACTCCGGGCATGAGGTTCCTTTCGCGTGGGCTTGCTCATCGCCAGGCTAAAGCAACCGGCAGCCCATTCCTACTGCGGGCCGACCCGCCAGCCCCGGCGGTTAGCGAGCCTCGACGAAGGAGAGGCGAAGCTGGACCGCCGAACCAGCCCCGGCGGTTAGCGAGCCTCGACGAAGGAGAGGCGACGCTGAACCGCCGAATCAGCCCCGGCGGTTAGCTGCGCACCGCGGTGACGAACTCCGCGAACGCTTGCGCGTCGTCGCCCATCGGCACGTTCACCCAGCGGTTCAGGCGGCGCATCTCGTCGGTGGAGTGCTGCGCGGTGGCACGCCACCCGTGCCCGTTGAGCCATTCCGACACCGCCGCCCGGTTCTCGTCGTGGTAGATCAGATCCTGCACGTCCACGGTCTGCTCCAGGCCGATCTGCTCTGCGACCTTTTTGAACCGCTCCGACATCTCCTGGCGCCGCTCGTCGGCGTGGTTGGCCGCGGTCTCCGCCGCGATCCGGCTGCCCGGGGCGCTCAGCGCGGTGATCTGCTCGAACAACCGGTCCTGGCCGTCGGCAGGCAGGTACATCAGCAGGCCCTCGGCCAGCCACGCCGTCGGGGCCGCCGGGTCGAAGCCGGCGCCGATCAGCGCGGTGGGCCAGTCCTGGCGCAGGTCGATCGCCACCGCGCGGCGCGGCACCGACGGCGTCACGTCGTGGGCCGCCAGCGTCGTCTCCTTGTAGGCCAGGACCTTCGGCTGGTCGATCTCATAGACGGTAGTGCCGGCGGGCCAGTCCAGCCGGTAGGCCCGGGAGTCCAGCCCGGAGGCCAGGATCACCACCTGGCGGATGCCGGCGTCGACCGCCGCGGCGAAGTAGGCGTCGAAGAAGTGGGTGCGGACCGCCTGATAGTTGCGCATGTGGTGATACACCGCGGCGATCTCGGGGTCGACGGACTCTAACTTGTCGATCAGCGCTTCGTTGAGCAGTGTCTCCCACACGCCGGTGCCGGCGTTGGCGACCAGAAGTTTGGCGTAGGGATCGGAGATCAGCGCCTCGGGGCTGTCGGTCTCGACCGCGCGGGCTGCGGCCACCATCACCGCCGTCGAACCGACGCTGGTGGCGATGTCCCAGGTGTCGTCATGGGTACGCAGTGAACTCATCGGTTACCTCGCTTGCTTGCCGTGGCTGTCGCAAGCCATGCTACCGAAAAAGTTAGGCGAGCTATTCACTGCTTTCGGCGGCAACCGGCGGGCCCGGCTGATGCAGCTGCCAGAGTCGATTCGCCAGCAGCGCCTGCATGTTGGCGATCACCGCGGCTGACTCGTCACGGTCGCCGACCGCGGCCATGTAGAACCCGAGTCCCCACAGCAGCGCCAACAGCGTCTCCGTCAGGTCGCCGACCGTCGCCGCGGTGGCGAGTTCCCCCCGGTCGATGGCCTCGGTCAGCGTCTCGGTGAGGAACCGCCGGGTGGGGCCCTGCAGGTCACCGACCAACACCCGCAGCTGCGGGTCTCGTTGAGCGTCGAGCACCGCGGTGACGGCGAAGGCCGCGGCGGTGCGGTCTTCTTCGCCGAGTTGGGCAAACGCATAGATGACCGACGACAGCCGGGCGATCAGACCGTGCTCGGTGCGCGCCCGCTCCACGGCGTGGTCGAGGATCGACTCGTTGCGGTTCAGCACCGCCTGGTAGAGCAGTTGCTTGCTCGCGAAATAGTGGTTGATCGCCGGCCGGGTCAGATGCGCGCGGGCAGCAACCGCCTGAAATGTCGTCGCGTGGTAGCCGAACTCCCCGAAGACCCCGCTGGCCGCGATCACGATGCGTTCCCGGGTCACGTTTGATCGCGCGCCACGCGGGCGCCCGAGCCGGTGAAACGCCGCTTCCTGCACGATGTAGATTCTGTCACCGCACCCGTTACTCGTCGGTAAATTCCCCATTACGATCATTCACTTCTGTATCCCCCGATACGTTCCCACGCGGGATCCAGCGAACTAAAGTCGACTTATGGGCGCGGTCCTTTCCCGGCAGGCATATTTCGAGACAGGTCTCGATGTGCTGTCCGAACTGGGCTACGGCGGTCTCAAGCTGGCCGAGGTGTGCAACCGACTCGGGGTGACGACGGGCTCGTTCTACCACTACTTCACCAGCTGGCCGGTGTACACCCGTGACCTGGTACAACACTGGCTGGAGGAGCGCACCGTCCAGCACGTGGAGTTCGTGCGGGCCATGCCGGACCCCCGCGAACGGCTCGACAGCCTGATCCAGATCGGCCTGGCACT
Organism: Mycobacterium sp. NGS16; assembly: GCF_059813225.1. Classification (NCBI taxonomy): domain Bacteria; kingdom Bacillati; phylum Actinomycetota; class Actinomycetes; order Mycobacteriales; family Mycobacteriaceae; genus Mycobacterium; species Mycobacterium sp. NGS16. Next base: position 629,758 of record NZ_JCALEE010000002.1, on the reverse strand, counting down.
GCCGCACGGAGCCGAGGCCGCGATCCGGGCGTGGAGCTGGGCGGATCCGACGGTGCACGCCGTGCAGGCCGAGGTGGACCGGCAACGCTTCAACATCATGTACGAGTCGGCGCTGCAGGTCCTGCGAGAGGAGCGTCCGGCCCACCTGTTCGCCAGTTGGGGCATGTACCTGCTGATCGGGTACGAGCAGGCGCTGCTGCCGCGCGACCGCGCCGTAATCGAGTGGCTATCGGCCCAACTGCTCGAGGCGCTCGACTCGGGCCGCTTCGCCGGCGCCGCGAGCACGGCCTTCCCCGAACAGCCGTTCACAGCGAGCTGATGCGCTGCACCGCCAGCCGTGGGCCGCGCCGCGGCTCGACGGCCAGCCCGCTTTCGATCAGCAACCGCACCACCCGGTGCCGGTGCGGTCGCATCGGTTCCATCAGGTCGATCATGGCGTCGTCGTCGATCGGATGGCCCAGGAGCGTCCAGCCGATCATCTTCGCGATGTGGTAGTCGCCGACCGACAGCGCGTCGGCATCGCCGAAGGCACGCTGCGCCGTCTCGGCCGCAGTCCACACCCCGACGCCGGGCAGCGACATCAGCGCCGCCCGGGCCTCGGCTGCCGGACGGTTCACCAGTCGTTCCAGCGATCCCGCCCGCTGCGCGCAGCGCACGACGGTGCGGGCCCGGCCACCATCGACGTTGGCGCGGTGGAACTTCCACGACGGAATGGTTCGCCACACCTCGGCCGGTGGCGGCACCCGCATCCGCGCCGGCGCCGGTCCCGGCGCCGGGGCACCGAACTCGCTGACCAGCACCCGCCAGGCCCGGAACGCATCAACACCCGGCACCCGCTGCTCGAGCACGGCCGGGATGAGCGCTTCGAGCACCCGGTGGGTGCGGCCCAGTCGAAGGTGTGGCAGGCGCCGGTGCGCGGCGGCCACCGTCGGTTCGGTCGGCGCGAAGTCCGAGACGTCGTCGTCGGCGCCCAGCAGTCCCGGCACGCCGTCGAGGAACTCGGCGGCGCCGGCGCCCCACGCCGCGCAGTCCACCACCGCCGGCGCCGCCTGGGTGATCCGCGCGGTCACCGGCCCACTGGGCATCAGGCTGGTCCGCCAGATGACGCCGTCAATGATCTGCAAGCAGGGATCGCCGGGACCGCGGCGCAGCGGCGACAAGGTCAGCGCGGGGCTGGCCGGCCCGGGGAAGGTGACGGTACGGCAAAGCGAACTGTTGATGACGTGATCCTAGGACCGCCGTTTGCACGTTGACCGCATCCCGTCGCCGCGCCACCATGAGGAAGTGGCCACCCCGTTCGACGATCCGCAGGCGGAATTGGCGTGGATGTTCCTACAGGGCATCTCTGGCGACGACGACCTGGACGACATTTTCACTCTGGTCAGCGAGGACTTCACCTACTGGAGCATCCTGACCCGCGAGGCGATCGACGCAGGCGCCTTGCGCCAGCAAGTGGAGGAGCGCCGCCACGGCCTGCGGATCACTCTCGAGCTGACCCGCTGCATCAATGAGGGCGAAACGGTGGTGATCGAGGCGCACGGTGACTGCACCACCGCCGACGGCTCCCATTACGACAGCCCGCTGGTGTTCATCGTCGACACCCACGACGGCCGGATTGTGTCGGTGCGTGAGTACACCGAGACACGATTCGCCGCTGAGGTGCTGGGGATTTAGGTTGCAGCGACGCTGATCTCGGCCTTGTCCGGGTAGAACGCGACGTGCCCGGCGATCGCGGCGACCGCGGGAAACGGCTGCTCGTAGGTCCAGATCGCATCGGTGACGGTCTGGCCGGCCGCGGTGGTCACCGTGTAGTAAGCGGCGTCGCCCTTGAACGGGCAGTAACTGGTCGTCTCGGTCCGGGTCAACAGCTCGCGCCGGACGTCAGCCAGCGGAATATATTGCACCGCAGCATGATTTGCTTCCTGCAGGGTGAGCGCATCGTTGGTATCGGCGATGACTTCGCCGCCGATGCGCACCGTGACGTGCCGGCCGGTCGGGGTCACGGTGATCGGGTATTCGGCGGTCGGGGTGAGAACCGGTCGATTGTTCATGCTGGGGTGCCTCGCTTGTCCGCATGCTTCCTGGCGTCGCGCAGTTTCATCCAGAAACGCGCCGCCTCCCGGATCGATTCCTCGACCGGTCGTGGCTGCCAGCCCAGTTCGCGCACCGCCTTGGAATGGTCGAGTTCGGACTCCGCGCGCATCATCCGCACCGATTTCAGCGACAGCTCGGCGTCCTTGCCGCCCAGCCGGGCCTTCAGCGTGCCCAGCGCCCCCAGCGCATAGAGCATCGGCACCGGGATCGACCGCGCCGGCGGCGGCACCCCGGCCTCGTCGGCCGCGATCGCGATGATCTCGGCGTTGGTGATCATGCGCTCGGAAATCAGATAGCGCTCCCCGTTCCGGCCGTGTTCGGCGGCCAGGATCAGTGCCTGCGCCGCATCGTCGACCCCGACGGCCTCCAGCCGGATGCCGTCCATCACAAACGGCAGCTTGCCGTAGACGGCGCCGGCGATGAATGCCCCGTGCGGGGTGCGGCCCCAGTCGCCGTCGCCGTAGGTGCTCGACACGCACATCGCCACCGCCGGCAGGCCGGCCTCGGCCGCATAACGCAGCACCAGGTTTTCGGCCTGCACCCGGGACTGCACGTAGGGGGTGAGGCGGCGGCGGTTGATCGGGTCGGCCTCGGTGGCGACGTGGCCGCGGCGGCGGCCGACGGTCACATAGCTGCTGGTGAACACGAACCGGCGCAGGCCGGCGTCTTTAGCGACGTCCAGGACGTTGCGGGTGCCCTCGACGTTGGTGCGAAACAGCGGGCTCGGGTCCCGGAGCCAGGCCCGGGTGTCCACGACGCAGTAGTAGACGTCGTCGCAGCCGGTCATCGCCTCGGCCACGGTGGCGGAATCGAAGACGTCGCCGTGGAAGCGGGTGACGTCGAGGTCGTCGATCCCGACGGTGTTGGCGCCCGGCCGCACCATGACCCGCACCTCTTCACCGGCATCGACGAGCCGGCGGGTGACGTGCGACCCCAGGAACCCGTTGGCGCCGATGACGAGCTTGGCCTTGCTGTTCACGCAGTACCCCCGAACTGCTGCATCCAGGCCGCCGCCTCGTCATCAAGGGTGCCGAGTTCTTGGGCCTTGCGGCACCACTTCATGGTCGCGGCGACGAAGCGCAACGGGTTGTAGATGTCCTCCTGACGGCTCCACAGGCCATCGCCGGCGTAGGTGATGATCGAGATGTTGGTGGCGCTGATGATGGTGCCGTCGCCGGGGTCGCGCATCGGGTTGTCCAGTTCGCAGATGATCCGCCCGCCGTCCTCGTCGATCACCGACCACAGCGCCGGGAACTCGGTCATGTAGCTGCCCGGGAACGTCGACATCGTCTTGCGGATCCAGCGGCGCACCTCCTCGCGGCCGTGCATGGTGCCCATGGCGTGTTCGACGTAGGTGACGTCGGGGGTGTAGTGCCCCACCCAGGCATCCCAGTCCTTGGTCTCGGCGGCGCGGGCGACGGTCTGCTCGAAGGTCTCGAAGGCTGCCGCGAGCTCCGCGCGGCTGAACTGCGGGTTCGTCATGCCAAGAACTAGAACACGTTCTAGCGACGTTGTCGAGGGGTCTTGGATTCGAATCTGGGTTTATATTCGAATCGGTGTTACGGTGACCCGGACCGGTCCCCGGCCCGAAGGAGATTGCGGTGATGCCCAGCAAACCGGCCGTCGGCCTGCACCACGCGGCCTACGCCTGCGCCGATCTGGAGGCGACGCATCACTTCTACGAGGACCTGCTGGGGTTCCCGCTGGTCCACACCGAGGTCGAACACCTACAGGACGGCTTTTTCCGGCACGTGTTCTACGACCTCGGCGACGGCTCGTGCATCGCGTTCTTCGACCTGCACGGCGTCGGGGAGAAACCCGACTGGTCCAGCTCGTTGTCCCGCCCGAATGGCCTGCCGGTGTGGGTGAACCACGTGGCCTTCCGGGCCACCGAGGAGAAGCAGAACGAGGTCCGGACCCGGATGGACGCCGCCGGGGTCAAGGCGTTGATGGACGTCGACCACGGCTGGTGCCACTCGCTGTACTACCTGGACCCCAACGGCATCATGGTCGAGTTGTGCCGGGACACACCCGGTTTCGAACGCGACCCGGAGCGGGCCCGCGCACTGCTGTCCAGCACCGAGCGCGCGGCCGACCCCAAGGTGGTCACGTCACGCTCGACCACCACCCACCTCGGCTGAACCGGCCGCATATGGCCCTCGATTCGCTGACGACGCTGCACGTCATTCACGACGGGCCGATCGCCCGGGTGCGCATCGACCACGGCGCGATCAACCTGATGGACGCCGCCATGATGGGCGATCTGTGGCGGCTGGTGAAGTGGCTGCGCGCGGCGGGCGATCAGGTCCGGGTGGTGGTGCTGGAAAGCGCCAACCCCGACTTCTTCATCGCCCACGTCGATCTGGCGCTGCTGCAGGCGTCCGCTGCGGATCCCGCGGCCGCGGTCGGCTCATTCCAGGAGTTGGTCGGCGCCTTCCGGGCCCTCGAGCAGGTCACCGTCGGGGTGGTCGCCGGGCGGGTGGCCGGCGGCGGGATGGAGCTACTGGTGAACCTCGATCTGCGGTTCGCGGTCACCGGCCGGGCAGTGTTCAACCAGATCGAGACTGGGATCGGGGTCATCCCGGCCGGTTCGGGTCCCCAGCACCTGCGTCGGCTGCTGGGCCGCGGCCGGGCGCTGGAGGTCATCCTGGCCCACGACGATCTCGATGCCGACCTGGCCGAACGCTACGGGCTGGTCAACCGGGCGCTGGACCCGGGCGACGTCGGGCCGTTCCTCGACCGGTTGCTGGCGCGTCTCGGCACCGTCCCGCTGGCCGACATCGCCGCCGTCAAAGCCACCCTGTGCGCCCCGGATTTCGACGCGGGCCTGGCGGTGGAACGCTCGGCGTTTGCCCAGGTGCTCGGCCGCGGCACCGCGCTGCCGAGGATGCAACGCTTCCTGGACGCCGGCGGCCAGACACCCGGCGGGGAACGGCGGCTGGCCGAGTTGGTGGCCGGCCTGCACCAGACGGAACCGGCCTGATGCCCGGCGATGTGGTGGTGCCCCGCCCCACCGTGCGCGGCCGCGACACCCAGGCCCGCCTGGAGCAGGCCGCCCGCGAGGTGATCGCCCGCAAAGGCTTCTTCAAGACGACCATCACCGACATCACCTCGACCGCGCGGCGCTCGCCGGCCTCGTTCTACCACTACTTCGAATCCAAGGAGGACCTGCTGGCCTCGCTGGCCGAGGACTTCCGGGCGTCAGCGAAAAGCCGTGCGGTGCAGGCGCTGCACCCGGGCCAGGACCTGCGGCAGATCATCGAGGAATCGGTGCGGGCGCACTGGGAGACCTACCGGGAGCACCTCGGGGTCATGGTCGGGGTGTTTCAGCTGGCGATGATCAATGACGAGTTCGCCCGGCGCTGGCGGGAGATGTGCGCCGATGCGATCGACTGGGTGGCGCAGACGGTGCGGATGGCCCAACGCAAGGGCTATGCACCCGACGCGGACCCGGAACTGGTCGGCTCCGCCATCGTCGCGATGCTCAACCAGTTCACCTACGTCTGGCTGGTGGCCGGCGGCGACGTGGCGGGCCGCGAACTCGACGACGAAGCGGCGATCAAAACGCTCACCGACACCTGGTATCGCTCGGTGAGCTGGCCCGGTGACAGGACCTGACCAAAGGAGTTGTGCAGTGGCGGTAACACGCGAATTCGTCTCGCTCACTTCGGCATCGGCTGGGGTGAACCCCGCCGGTTACCACCCGGCGCAGGGACTGTACTGGACCCCGGCCGGCGTCGCCCCGAAGGTGGCGGTCATCGCCAGCCACTACAACGTGGATTTCGCCGAGCACTACCTGGCGCCGCTGCTGGCCGAACGGGGCTACGGCTTTCTGGGCTGGAACACCCGGTTCCGCAGCGGCGAATCGGTGTTCCTGCTCGAACACGCGTTGGCCGACATCGCCGCGGGGGTGGCGTGGCTGCGCGAGCAGGCCGGCGTCGACGTGGTGGTGCTGCTCGGCAACTCCGGCGGCGGCTCGCTGATGGCGGCCTACCAATCCCAAGCCGTCGACCCGCATATCACAGGAGTCGGTGGCGGCCCGGTGCCCGACGCGGTCAACGCGCTGCCGCCCGGCGACCTGTACGTGTCCACCCAGGCCCACGCCGGGCGCCCGGAGGTGCTGACCGCCTGGATCGACCCCTCGGTGACCGACGAGTCCGACCCGCTGTCCTGCGATCCGGCTCTGGACATGTACGCCGAACACAACGCCCCGCCCTACACCCAGGAGTTCATCGCCCGCTACCGCCAGGCCCAGCGAGACCGCAATGACCGGATCACCGCATGGGCGCAGGCGGAGTTGAAGCGGCTGAAGGCTGCCGGGACCTACGACCGCAGCTTCTCGGTGCATCGGGTCTGGGCCGACCTGCGCTACCTGGACCCCTCGCTCGACCCATCGGATCGCCCGCTGAACCAGTGCTATCTGGGGGACCCCCGGCGCGCCAACCGTGCGCCGTACAACATCGCCGCGCACTGCACGCTGCGGACCTGGCTGTCGATGTGGAGTCTGCAGACCTCGTTCTGCCAGGGCGCCCCGCACCTGGGCCGGATCACGCTGCCGTCCTTGGTGATCCAGAGCACCGCCGACACCGGCGTGTTCCCCAGCGATGCCCACCACATCCACGACTCACTGGCCAGCACCGACAAACAACTGCATTTCATTCCCGGCGACCACTATCTGCAGCAGCCGGCGGACAGCCGGACCGTCTGCGCCGACCTGGTGGCGTCCTGGATCGCGGAACGCACCTGATGGATGCGCCCGACTTCGACTTCCGCGATCCCGACCTGCATGCCGACCCGCTGGCCTATCAGCGCCGGTTCGCCGAGGCGGATCCGGTGCACCGCAACAGCCAGGGGCTGTGGGTGCTCACCCGCTACGCCGACGTGCTGGCGATGCTGCGCGACGAACGGGCCGGCACCGACCGGCGAAACCTGTACCGCGGCAAGCTCGATCCGGGGCGGCCGTATCTGACCCATGTGGAGCACAACCTGTTCTACCGCTCCGGCGACGATCACCGCCGGCTGCGGGCTCCGCTGTCGCGGGCGTTCACCCCGCGGGCGCTGGCCTCTTTCGAACCCGAAGTCGCCGCCCGCGCCCGGGCGTTGGCGGCGGGATTGGACGGGCGCGGCTTCGACCTGGTGGCCGAGTTCGCCAAGCCGTTGCCGCTGGGGATGATCGCCACCCTGCTGGGGGTTCCCGACAGCGAACTGGACAATCTGCAAGCCTGGTCGATGGCGCTGATCGCCGCCTTGGAACCGGCCGCGCCGCGGGCGGTGTTCACCGCCGCCGACGACGCCGCCGCCGCGATGAAGGCGCTGCTCGCCGACCTGCTGAAGCTGCGCCGCGCCGATCCGGGCCACGACCTGCTGTCGGTGGTGGCCACCAGCGGGCTGCCGCTCTCGGATGACGAACTGCTGCACAACGCCATCTTCTTGCTGTCGGCTGGGCACGACACCACCACCGCCGTGCTCACCGGGGCGGTGGCGCTGCTGATCGATAACCCCGGCCAACAGCGGTTGCTCAGCGCCCCGCATGCCGTGGATGAACTGGTCCGCCTGATCAGCCCGGCCCAGATGATCTCCCGGGTGGCGTCCGCGCCGATCGAGATCGGCGACTGTGTGGTGCAGACCGGGGCCCCGATCCTGCTCGGGCTGGCCGCCGCCAACCGGGATCCGGCGGTGTTCGCCGATCCCGACCGGCTCGACCTGGCCCGGCTGCAGACCGGCCACCTGGGGTTCGGGTTCGGCCCGCACGTCTGCCTGGGCGCCCCGCTGGCCCGGATGCAGATCCGCTCGGGCCTGCGGGCCCTGTTCGACCGGTTCCCCGTGTTGACCGCGCTGGGGGCTCCGTGCCGGGAGCCGAGTGCGGTGCTGACCAGCTATCGCTCTTATCTGCTGGCGGGCCGTGGCTGAGCCGGGATAATCGGGGGCATGACCGATTACCGCAGAGCGATCCTGGCCGGCGGCTGCTTCTGGGGCATGCAAGATCTGATCCGCAAGCAACCCGGCGTGGTGTCCACCAGAGTCGGCTACACCGGCGGCGACGTACCGAACGCCACCTACCGCAACCACGGCAGCCACGCCGAGGCCATCGAGATCGTCTACGACCCGGCGGCCACCGACTACCGCAGCCTGCTGGAGTTCTTCTTCGCCATCCACGACCCGACCACCCGCAACCGGCAAGGCAACGACGTCGGGACCAGCTACCGTTCGGCGATCTTCTACCTCGACGACTCGCAGCGCCAGATCGCGCTGGACACCATCGCCGACGTGGACGCCTCGGGTCGCTGGCCGGGCAAGGTGGTGACCGAGGTCAGCCCGGCCGGTGACTTCTGGGAGGCCGAGCCCGAGCACCAGGATTACCTGGAGCGGTACCCGAACGGCTACACCTGCCACTACATCCGGCCGGACTGGCAGCTGCAACGCCAGACTTAGCGGCTGTCGGCGGGCTTATTTCCCGTGGGCCCGCAGTTGATACAGCCCGCGGGTGGTGGCGACGGTCTTTCCTTCGGCGTCGGTGACCACGGCTTCCAGTTCGAAGTCCGCCTTGCCGCGTTCGGCGGCCTCGGCTTCGATCCGGGCGATGGTCGCCTCGTCGAGACGGGCCTCGGCGCGTAGCTCCGAGCGGGCCATCCCGACGAACGAGATGTCGATGTTCTTCACCAGCGGGAAGTACTTCGCCGCGTCGAACGTGCTCAGCGCGATCACCCCGCCGAGGATCTCGGCGACGGTGAACTGCACCCCGGCGTAGATGACGCCGAAATGGTTGCCGTTGCCCTCGACCGGCACGCTGGCCACCGCATGGCCGGGCCCGGCCTCGAGGATCCGCACCCCCATCCGGTGCGCGACCGGGATGGTGCGCTCGATCGCGGCGGTCATCGTCTCCGGTGTGCTCATGTCCGCCGATCCTAAGCGGTGGCCCTGATCAGCCTCGCCGGCGCACCGTGATTCGCCCGCCCCGTTTCGGGGTGAAGGCCACTCCGCGGGAGTGGAATTTCTCCCCCGGCGCGGTGGTCGGCTCGATGGTCAAGTGCCGCAACACCGTTCGCAACACCACGTCCATCTCCAGATTGGCGAACGCCGAGCCCGGGCAGCGCCGGCTGCCGCCGCCATAAGGCAGCCACTCGAACGCCGAGGGGTTGCCGTCGAGGTAGCGCTTGGGGTCGAAGCGGTCCGGGTCCTCGAAGACGGCGGGGTTCTGGTGGATCTGATTGATGCCGACGATCACCCCGTAGCCGCGGGGAATCACCCATTCGCCGATCTGGACGCTGGGCGCATAGACGTGCCGGCCGGCGAAGTCGATGACGGTGCGCACCCGCTGCACCTCGCGAATTGTGGCGCGGCGCAACGTGTTCTCGTCGGTGTCGGCCTCGGCGACCAACTCGTTGAGCACGTCGGGGTAGCGGCTCAGCCGCTCGAAGACCCAGGCCATCGTCGACGCGGTGGTCTCATGCCCGGCCGCCAGCAGGGTGAGCAGTTCGTCGCCGATCTCCTGGCGGGTCATCGCGGTGCCGTCGTCGTAGGTGCTGGACAGCAGCAGCGTCAGCACATCGGTGCGGTTGGCGAAGTTCGGGTCGGCACGCACGTCGGCGATCAGCTTGTCCAGGACGGCTTCGTACTCGTCGCGCCAGGCGGCCAGCCGACCCCACGGGGTGAACCGCCCGTAGGTGCGGGTCGGCATGGGCAGCGCCACCAGCCGCGAGCCCAGCGTCACCCACTTCGGCAGTTCGGCCCGCAGTTTGTCCAGTTCGGCGCCTTCGGCACCGAAGATCGCCCGCAGGATCACGTTCAGGGTGATCCGGTTCATCGGCAGCAGCGTTTCGAAGGGCTTGCCGATCGGCCAGTCGTTGATCTCGCGCAGGGTCTCCTCGACGATGATCTGCTCGTAGGCCCGGATGCTCTTGCCGTGGAACGGCGGACTCAGCAGGTTACGGCGGCGGCGGTGCTCGGCGCCGTCGAGGGCGAACACCGAACCGGGTCCGAGGATCCGGGACAGGTTGGGCTGGATGTTGCCCAGCTCGTCGGGGTTGGCGAGGAACACCTGCTTGGCCAAGTCGGGTTCGGTGACGAAGACCGTCGTCCCGAAGATGGGACTGGTGACGGTGAAGGCGGGGCCGTAGCGGCGGGTCAGGTGCTGCACCACCTGCCGCCGGGCCAGGCTGAACAGCAGCACCGAGAGCACCTTGGGAACTCGGGGGCCCGGGGGGAGGTTGATCGCGGGCGCGTCCGTGGTTGCAGTGCTGTTGCCGACGGCGGTCTGGGTCATGGGGCGCCTCCCGACGCGAGTTGTGGTACCGGTGCGTACCAGATGCTTGTGGGAAACGGTACCCTTAAGTACCAATGGCTGGCAAGGGCCTGCGGGTGGAAGGAACGGCGATGACGGTGCTGGTAGCCGGCGGCGAGGCGGCGCAGGACGCCGACCCGTTTCGGCAGCGCCTGCTCGACGGCCTGGCGGAGGCGATCGCCGAACGGGGCTACCGGGCCAGCACCGTCGCCGACATCGTGCGCGCGGCGCGCACCTCCAAGCGCACCTTCTATGACCGCTTCGCCAGCAAGGAGGAGTGCTTCCTTGAGCTGTTGCGCGCCGACAACGAGGCGCTGGCGCAACGGATTCGCGCCGCGGTCGATCCGCAGGCCGATTGGCAGGAACAGATCCGCCAGGCGGTGGGGGCCTACGTCGCCCAGATTCGGTCCCGGCCGGCGATCACGCTGAGCTGGATCCGGGAGCTGCCGGCGCTGGGTGAGGTGGCGCGACCGGCCCAGCGGCGGGGCCTGGATCTGATGTCGAACCTGCTGATCGAGCTCAGCGGCAGCCCGGGGTTCCAGCGGGCCGAACTGCCGCCGCTGAGCCCGGCGCTGGCGGTGATCCTGCTGGGCGGCCTGCGGGAGTTGACCGCGCTGGCCGTCGAGGACGGCGCCGACATCGGTGCCATCGTCGAGCCCGCGGTCGATGCCTCGATTGCGCTGCTTGGCCCCCGGTGCTGATCTACCGTTGATCCGTCAGGCGCATCGGAGAATCGAAGAGGACCACCATGCAACTCTCAACGCGCAATCAACTCACCGGAACCATCGCCGACGTCGACATCGGCGCGGTGATGGCTGTGGTCAAGATCCGGCTCGACGGCGGCGAGCAGGTGATCACCTCGTCGGTCACCCGCGACGCCGCCCTCGACCTCGACCTCAAGGTCGGCAAGCCGGCGACGGTGTTCATCAAGTCGACCGAGGTCACCGTCGGCGTCGAGTAGCCGGTCACGGCCACTTACGTCCAAGGCAGTGCCAGCTTGCAGATCTTGCGGACCACGCTGCCGAACTGCTTGAGCAGCGGGCCGGTGTTGTACGGGACGCCGTAGCGCTCGCAGATCTCGCGCACCTGCGGCGCAATCTCGGCGTAGCGATGCGCCGGCAGGTCGGGGAACAGGTGGTGCTCCACCTGGAACGACAGGTTGCCGGTCAGGATGTGAAACCACTTGCCGCCGCTCAAATTCGCCGAACCGAGGATCTGGCGGTAATACCACATCCCGCGCGACTCGTTCTCGGTCTCCTCGATGGTGAACTCACTCGTGCCGTCCGGGAAGTGGCCGCAGAAGATGATGGTGTAGGCCCATACGTTGCGCATCAGGTTGGCGGTCAGGTTGCCGGCGAACACCAGCGGCGCGAACGGCCCGGCCAACAGCGGGAATGCCACGTAGTCCTTGAGGGTTTGGCGTCGCACCTTCTGCCAGGTCTCCCGCAGCATTTCGCGTTTGTCGGCGACGCCGATCTCGCCGGCGCGGATGCGCTCGGCCTCCAGTTCGTGGACCGCCACCCCGTACTGGAACAGCACCATCAGCAGGAAGGCATACAACGGATTGCCCAGGAAGTAGGGCTCCCAGGGCTGCTTCTCGCTCATCCGCAGAATGCCGTAGCCGACGTCGCGGTCCATCCCGACGATGTTGGTGTAGGTGTGGTGCATGTAGTTGTGCGAGTGCCGCCACTGATCGGCCGGGCAGGCGGTGTCCCACTCGAAGTGCTTGCCGTACAACGCCGGTTCGCCCATCCAGTCGTACTGGCCGTGCATGACGTTATGGCCGATCTCCATGTTGTCGAGGATCTTCGACAGCCCCAGCATGACGGTGCCGGCCAGCCAGGCCGGCGGGATGATGCTGAAGAACAGACACGCGCGCCCGCCGACCTCCAGCGCACGCTGGGCCTTGATGATCCGGTGGATGTAGTCGGCGTCGCGCTCGCCGAGGTCGTCGAGGACGGCCTGGCGGATGGCGTCGAGCTCGGCGCCGAAGGCATCGAGGTTCGGCGGCAGGTCTGAGCGGGTGGGGACTTGTGGCTGCGCGGTCTGCGGGCGCTCGAGGACGGACTGTGTCATGGTTGGCTCCTTTGGTCATCGTCCGCGACTCGGAATTTCCCGACGCAACACGCGGTGGTGTCGTCGTGTGATTCCGATTCGCGGGGGGTCATTGGTCTTAGAGGTCGATGTCGACGTCGCCGACGGGCACCGACACGCAGATCTGGATGTCTTCGCTCTCGGCGGTGGAGATCGCTCCGGTGATCAGGTTTCGCACCGTGCCACCGGTTTTGCGGCAGGTACAGCTGTGGCAGATGCCCATCCGGCATCCGCTGGCCGGCTGCAGCCCGGCCGCTTCGGCCTGTTCCAGCAGCGGCCGGCCGTCGTCGGTCACCGAGATGGTGCTGCCCAGGAAGCTCACCCGTCCCCCGGAGGCTTCAGCGGCGAACTCCGGCGGCACGAAGCTCTCCGAGATGGCATCGGGGCGCTGCTCGCGTACGGCCGCCACCAACGCCGGCGGGCCGCACACGTACACCGCGTCGGGTTCCGGGCCAGCCGCAGCCAGGTGCTCGGCGCCGAAGTAGCCCTGCAGATCCCCGGCCTCGGGGGCGCGGGTGTAGCCGTGTAGCACCGTCACCCGCGGCATCGCGGCCAGTTCGTCGCGGTAGCAGGCCTCCTCGGGCGAGCGGGCGTAGTGGATGAACGTCACCCGGCCGGCATAGCGTTCAGCGATCAGGGTGCGCAGCATCGACATCACCGGGGTGATGCCGCTGCCGCCGGAGATCAACAGGACGCGCCGCGGCCGGATCGCCGGCAACACGAAGTCGCCACCGACTTTGTCCAGGCCGACGACCATGCCGGGCCGCGCGTGGCGGTACAGGTGCTCGGAGACCAGGCCGTTCTCGTGGCGGCCGATGGTGAGCTCGATGAGCCGCTGCCCTTCGGCGCTGGCGGGCGAGTAGCACCGGGTGCGCCGGCGCCCGTCGATGTCGACCGAGAGGTTGATGTGCTGGCCGGCCTTGAATCCGGGAAACGCGTCGTTGGGTTCCAACAGCAGGGTGACGCTGCGCGCGGTGGCGCGCCGCACGGCGACCACCCGAGCACGGGCGTCATTGCGGGTCCAGGTCGGTGACACCAGTTCGGTGTAGCGGTCGACCCCGTGGGGGCCGGTGAGCAGGTCGAGCAGGCCGGAGCCGAGTACCCGCCGCGTCAACGTTTGAGTGAACATATGTACACAGTGAACAGTCGTTCACGACGAGTCAAGGCTTATTCGGCCATTGTGTTAGGCTTCACAACAGTGAACAGTCGTACTCCCAATTCACGGTCCGGGCGTACCAGGCCGCCGCGACCGCCCCGCGCCGAGCGGCCGGAACGGCCCGAGCGGCCCTCCCGCGAGGAGCGCAAGGAGGCCACCCGCCGGGCCATCATCAGCGCCGCGCTGACCCTGCTCGACGAGCGCAGCTTCAGCGCATTGAGCCTGCGCGAGGTGACCCGGGCGGCCAACATCGTCCCGGCCGCCTTCTATCGGCATTTCGAGTCAATGGACGCGCTGGGCCTGGTGCTCATCGACGAGTCGTTTCGCGCGCTGCGCGAGACCTTGCGCGACGCCCGCAGTGGTGGCGTGGACCCGGCCCGGGTCATCGAGTCCTCGGTGGAGGTGCTCATCGAGAGCGTGACGTCGCGGCCGGAATACTGGCGGTTCATCAACCGGGAACGCTCCAGCGGGATGACGGTCCTGCGGTATGCGATTCGCACCGAGATCAAGCTGATCACCTCCGAGCTGGCGACCGATTTGTCCCGCTTCCCCGGCGCGAGCGCGTGGAGCACCGAAGACCTCAACGTACTCGCCGGGCTGTTCGTCAACGCGATGATCGTCACCGCCGAGGCCATCGAGGAGGCACCGGACCCGGCGACACTCGCTGAAATCAAACATGTTGCCGTCAAACAACTTCGGATGATCGCCCTGGCTGCTGGCAGCTGGCGCAGCAAGCCCTGATTCAGTGAGCCCCGCCGCGCGGACCGTCGCCGGCAAATTGGCCGACGTCAGCCCGGCGCCCAGATCGGCACGCGTCACGCCGCCGGCGGGGTGGGCTTGCTGATGTCGCAATGGAATACGGCGACCGGCTGGCCGTATCGGGAGATGCAGTTCCGCGTGAAGCTGGTCAGTGGGGACACTATCTCCGCGCCTTACTTGAGCGCATGGGCGCCGCCCTCCGAGTCGGCCACCCACAGAACCCTCAGTAACTTCCAGGGGAAACGGTCGGATCACGAGAGAAACCTGAGTTTTTCCTGGGTGACTGCTAGCATCGCCGTCAATTAGTTCGGGCCGATCTAGCCGAGGGAAGTCGCTCGTGACAACGATCAAGCAGTTCCTCTGTGGGGCAGCCGCCGCCGGCCTGGTTGCGGGAACGGGCGCTGCTGTCGCAGCCCCGGCCTCGTTGGTGCACACCGCCGACTGGATGCTGGCCGCCGAGCACGTGCTGCTGATCGGCGTCGACGGCGCCAACCTCGCCAAGATCCTGGAGTACGCCTACAACGACGCCAGCGGTTTCAAAACGGCGATGGATCAGGGCATCACCGGAACCGCAAGCATTACCAACCACACCTCGCTCTCCGGACCGTCGTGGTCGACGATCCTCACCGGAGTGTGGGACGACAAGCACGGCGTCGTCAACAACCTGTTCCGGCCCGAGCCGTACGACAAGTGGCCGTCGGTGTTCAACCTGATCGAGTACCACAAGCCGGAGATCGACACCACGATCATCAGCAACTGGCAGTACCTCAACGACCTTGCCGCCGCGGGCGGTTATTCGGCCGACAACAATATCTTTATCCCGGTGGAGGGCAGCGCGGCCGACTCCGACGCCCTGGTCACCGCGGCCACCATCGCCCAGATCCTGGCGACCAAAGATAACCCGGACGACGTCTCGAGTTTCCTGTTCTCCTACCAGTCGCAGACCGACCACGCCGGGCACTCCTTCGGGGGCGGGTCGGACGAGTACATGCAGGCCATCATCAATCTCGGTGCCAACATCAAGGAGATCCTGGCCGCGATCGAGGAGGTCAAAGCGATCACCGGCGACGACTGGTCGATCATCCTCACCACCGATCACGGTCACCAGATGTCGCTGGGCACCGGTCACGGTTTCCAGTCGCCCAACGAGACGACGTCGTTCGTCATCTTCGATCAAGCCGGCGAGGACGCGACCGACGGCAGCCAGAACCTGAACTACTCCATTGCCGACATCACCCCGACCATCCTGTCGCTGTTCGGGATCCAGCTGCGGTCGGACTTCGACGGCGTCTCGATGGCCGACGACCCTGCCGTCCTGGACAGCATCGTCACGCCCGTCGATCTCAAGCAGGCGCTGACCGATGCGATCGGAATGTATGGCTACCCGAACATCGGCAACGACATCAGCCTGGCCATCCGCACGATATTCGTCAGCATCCCGTACTTCCTCGACAAGGGGATCCTTGAGGTCGACAAGTTCCTGCAGTCGATCGTCGACCAGGACATCTTCCTGCTCAGCGAGCTGGCCCAGGCCACCCAGTGGGTGGTCAACACCGTCGGCGGCGCGGTGGTGGACGCGACCAACGCGGTGGCCCTCGGGGTCGGGTACCTGACCGGGGCGGGTGTCGTCGCGCCGACCGACGCGCCGCTGCCGCTGCCGGGCAGCGCCGAGTTCACCCTTCCGGACTTGGGCTTGGTCGACGTCGAAGCGCTGCTGGGCTGACATGGCAACAGTGAAGAAGGCGCTCTGTGGTGCGGCCGTCGCCGGCCTGGTCGCCGGAACCGCGTCGGTGGTCGGAACGCAGGCCCGGCTGTCCGCACTGACCGCCGAATGGATGCTGGCTGCCGAGCATGTGCTGCTGTTCGGCACCGACGGCACCAACCTGGACAAGATCCTGGAGCACGCCTACAACGACGACAGCGGCTTCAAGATGCTGATGGACCGGGGCGTCACCGGAGCCACCAGCATCATCGGCCACCAGACCATGTCGACCCCGTCGTGGTCGACGATCCTGACCGGGGTCTGGGACGACAAGCACGGGGTGGTCAGCAACGTCTACCGGCCTGAGCCGTACACGACCTGGCCGTCGGTGTTCAACTTGATCGAGTACCACAAGCCGGAGATCGACACCACCGTCATCTCCGGCCGGGGCCTCTTCACCGAGATGGCCTCCACCGGCGGCTATCCCGCCGACAACATCATCGGCATTACCGGCGGCTCCACCTCAGCGGAGACGGACGCGCTGGTCACCGAGGAGACCATCTCCCGGATCCTGGCGACCACGACGAACCCGAACATCGACACCTTCATGTTCGCCTACCAGTCCCAGGTCGACCAGGCCGGACACTCGTTCAGCGGCGGGTCGCAGGAGTACGCCCAGGCCGTCATCAACGTCGGGGCCAACTTCAAGCAGATCCTCGAGGCGGTGGCCCAAGCCGAGGCGGCCACCGGCGACAAATGGACCATCATCGCGGTCACCGACCACGGCCACCAGCAGACGGTGACCCTGCCCGGTTTCAGCCTCGGCCACGGCTTCCAATCCCCCAACGAGACATCGAGTTTCGTCATGTTCTCGCTGGCCGGCAACGAGGCGCAGGCCGGCGGCCAGAACCTGAACTATTCCATTGCCGACATCACGCCGACGATCCTGCAAGTCTTCGGCATTCCGATGCGATCGGACTTCGACGGGGTGCCGATGCAGACCGACCCGGACATCCTCAACAGCTTCATCATGCCGGTCGATCTCAAGGCGTCCCTCACCGATGCCATCAACAGCTACGGCTACCCGAACCTCGGCATCGAGCTCATGCTGGGGTTGCGCGCGCTGGCCGGCGGTGCCGGGTTCTTCCTCGAGAGCTACTTCCTGCCGCCGATCCTCAATTACCTGCAGACGATCGTCGACCAGGACATCTTCCTGGTCAGCGACCTGGCCCAAGGCGCCCAGTGGATGCTCAAGTCCGTCGGCGGGGTGGTGGCCGATGTGGCCACCGACCTGGGACGAGCGATCGGCTACCTGACCGGGGCCGGTGTCATCGCACCGAACGATGCACCACTGCCATTGCCGGGCGGCGCCGAGTTCACCGTTCCCGACCTGGGCGACTCCGAGTTGCCCTCGCTGCTCGACGTCGACGCCCTGGTGGGCTGATACTTCTTCGCACCAGCGGTGTTCGACGAAGGAGCGGCAGAACCGTGAAAACCCCCATCTGCGAGCAGTTCGGCATCGACTTCCCGCTGTTCGCCTTCAGCCACTGCCGCGACGTGGTGGCCGCCGTAACCAATGCGGGCGGCTTCGGCGTCCTCGGCGGCGCCGCCTACAGCCCGGAGCAGCTGGATCAGGAGTTGACCTGGATCGACCAGCAGGTGAAGGGAAGACCCTACGGCATCGACATCATCGTGCCGGCCAAATTCGAGGGCAAGGGCGAGCATCTGTCCGGGCGTCAACTGTCCGACCGCATCCCCGATGACTACAAGACCTTTATCGCAGAACTGTTGGCACAGCACGACATCGAGCCCGACGACACCCCCCGGCTGGGGTCGGCCATCCTCACCGGTAGCGCCGGAGAGCAGCTGCTCGAGGTTGCCGTGGCCCATCCGATCCGGCTGATGGCCAATGCGCTCGGCGTGCCACCGGACTACATGATCAAGTCCGGCAAGGACCACGGCATCCCGGTCGCGGCCCTGGTTGGGGCCAAGGAACACGCCCTCAAGCAGGTCGCGAGCGGTGTCGACCTCATCGTCGCCCAGGGCACCGAGGCCGGCGGCCACTGCGGTGAAGTCTCCACGCTGGTGCTGGTGCCGGAAGTCATCGACGCCATCGACAACGCCGTGCCCGTGTTGGCCGCCGGCGGAATCGTCACCGGCCGGCAGATGGCCGCCTGCGTGGCTCTGGGGGCGGCCGGAGCATGGACCGGATCGGTGTGGCTCACCACCGACGAAGCCGAAACCGCCCCGCACACCGTGCAGAAGATGCTCGCGGCGACCTCGCGCGACACCATCCGCTCCTCCGGGCGCACCGGGAAACCGGCGCGACAGCTGGTCTCGGATTGGACTGATGCGTGGCGGCCCAACGAAAGCGGGCATGCCACGTTGCCGCTGCCGCTGCAGTCCATGTTGGCCGAACCGGCCCTGCGCCGCGTCGACAAGCTGGCCGCCGCCGGGCACCCGGGCGCGCAAGCCCTGTCCACCTATTTCGTCGGTCAAGGCGTCGGGCTGATGAACAAAGTGAAGCCGGCGCGCGAGGTCGTGTTGGAGTTCGTGGAGGATTATCTTGCGGCTGCCGAACGCCTCGGCGCCTCAGTGGCCGACTGACTGCTACGGCGTCTGGGGCGCCCGCCACATCTTCCACAGTGTCGGCCCACCGCCGGGCAACGTGATCTCCCCGATCACCTGGAAGCCGAATCGCTCGTAATACGGCACGTTTTCGAGCTTGCTGGACTCCAGATACGCCGGGGCGTACTCGGCATCACAGCGCTCCAGCCGGGAGCGCATCACGGCCTGGCCGAACCCGCGCCCCCGCACCGAGGGATCGCTGCCGATCACCGCCAGATACCAGTGCGGCTCTTCAGGATGGTTGGCCTCCAACAGATCCGAGATCGCCCGCCCGCGCGCGATATGCCGGCCGAACGACCAGACCAGCGCCGGCACCATCCGCAGCTGCGACACCTTCGACTGCCTCCACTGGTTGGGCGGGTCCCACAGCGCCGCCGCCCCGACGGTCGCGCCGTCGCAGGCGATCTCCACCCCGCCGCCACCCAGGTGGTGGTAGCGGGTCGAGGTGGCGAAGAACTTCGACAGCTGTGCGGTGCGGCGGTCATCGTCAGGCAGCATCCACACCGACACCGGGTCGTCATAGAACGCGCGCCCCAATGCTGCGGCAAGGGCGGGGATATCGGATTTGTGCGCGGGCCGCACCTCAATAGCCATCCGGACACCATAATGCGTCGCATCCGGGCGCCGCGCAGAGCAAGATCAGCGGCTATGAGCACCCTGCTGTGGGATCAGCACACCTGTCTGCCGTTGCGCGCCGGCACCGATGTAACGCCGCTGGCGCGCTACCAGCACACCGGCGGCGCGGTGCTGTCGGTGAACGCGGGCTATTCCCCGCAGCGCTTCGCCGACACCATGGCGCTGCTGCGGCATTTTCACCGCGCGATCGACGGCCACCCGGGCCTGGCCGTGGCGGCCGGCCTGACCGACGTCGAGACGATCACCGCTGCCGGCGGCATCGCGGTGGTGTTCGACCTGGAGGACGCCAACCCCCTCGATGACGATCTCGACAACTTGGCGGTACTGGTCGAGCTCGGGGTGCGCACCCTGCTACCCACCTACAACCACGCCAACCGGGCCGGGCACGGCTGCCTGGACACTATCGACGGCGGACTCACCGCGTGGGGGCGCGCGGTCGTCGCCGAGATGAATGCCGTCGGCATGGTGCCCGACGGGTCGCACTGCAGCGCGCGTACCTGCCTGGATCTGTGCGAGGTTTCCACCGGCCCGGTGATCTACAGCCACTCCTGCATGCGGGCGATCTGGGAGCACCCGCGCAATATCACCGACGAGCAGGCTCGGGCGTGCGCGGCCACCGGCGGAGTCGTCGGCATCACCGGAGTGGGAATCTTCCTGGGCCCCAACACTCCGGCTCTTGAGGCGATGACGCGCCACCTCGAGTACGCGGTCGAGCTGGTGGGCATCGCACACGTCGGGGTCAGCACGGATTACTCGTTCGATCACACCGAGCTCACCGACGAGATGGCCGCCCATCCCCGGTTGTTCGACGACAGCTACACCCGCTGGGGCCCGATCCAGTGGATGCCACCGGAGACCTGGCTACAGTTGCGCGCGCATCTTTCCGCGCGCGGTTGGGCCGACGCCGACATCGGCGCGGTGCTCGGCGGCAACTTCCACCGCGTGGCCCGGCAGACGTGGTGAGTCTAATGCGCCTGGATGAAACCTTGTACTGCGCTGACGAATTCAGCTGGCTTCTCTACCATCGGACTGTGTCCTGAGCCGGCGATGACGACCGGGTCCAGGCCCGCCGCGCGGTAGCGGTCCACATTGGCCTGGGTCGGGGTCAGCACATCTCGGTCGCCCCACAGCACCAGCACCGGCTTGCCCAGGCCGGCCAGTCGGTCGGCGACTGCGCGCTGCTCGTTGATCCGCCCGGCGGTCTTGGCATCGCACAACGCGTTGTGCGTCATGCGTTTCAGTGACCGGTAGGCCAGCTCGGGAATCGGGAAGTCCGCGGCGAATCCGGTTTGCAGCGCAGACTTGTCGACGCCGTCGATGCTGCGGAAGCGGTCCAAGGCGGCGCCGAGCACCGGCCAGCACACCGCATTACCCAGCGCCGGCATGGCGACCATCCCTTGTGCCGCCGCGTAGGTGGGGAGACCACCACGCGGTCCACCAGATCCGATGCGCTCTCCGCCAGCGCGGTGGCCACCGTCCCGCCCATCGAATGACCGATCACCACCGCGTGCCGCACACCGAGTGCGTCGAGCGCTTGGTGCACCACCGCCGCCTGGGCGTCGGCGCTGTAGGCGGCCTGATCGCGGGGCGCTTCGGAGCCGCCGTGGCCGACCAAGTCGATGGCGATCACCCGGGTGCCCTGCGCCAGCGCCGGCGCCACCGCCTCCCACCACTGGATCGATGCCGAATATCCGTGCAGCAGAACGATGGCGCGCTCCCCACCCGAGCCGTATTCGCGGACATTCAGATCCGGCCCGGGCAGCTCCAGTACCCGTCCGCCGCGAAGGGTTCGGCGGCCCGTGCGATGCGGTCGGTCACCACCGTGTTGACCAGCAATGCCACCAGGACGGCCGCGACGACCCCAGCGGCAAGGCGTTTACCCACCCGCTGACGCTATCGCGGGCATAGCCTGGATCGAGACCGAACCCGCAGGAGGCACCCGTGAGCAACCACGACATTCGGATGATCGTCTTGTCCACCGATGACCTGGATGAATCGATCAAGTTCTACAGCGAAACCCTGGGCATGGCGTTGAAGTTCCGCGATGGTGCGCACTTCGCCGCCCTCGACGGCGGCTCGGTGACGCTGGCGTTGGCGACCGCGGTCGATCACCCCATCCACGGCCAGGTTGTGGTCGGCATCAAGACCGACGACGTCGACGGCGCCGCGAAGGCCATCGAGGCCAGCGGCGGCGGAATCGTCAAGGGCCCCTACGACGACGCCCATGAGCGTCGTGCCGTGGTGTACGACAACAAGGGCAACGGGCTGGTGTTCTACAAGCCGCTGGGGCGGTAGGGGGTCAGCGTCGGGCCGGAAAGGCATCCGGGCAGGCCGCCCGAAGTTTGTCCGCGGTCAGATAGATCAGATCGCCGGCTTGATGAATGCGTTCGGATTCCCCGGTGGGACCTCCGGGCGAGGACCGTTGCGCGTCATCTCGGATGACCTGGCCCAGCAGCGCGAAACCGTCCGCCCAGCTGTCCAGGTCCTCCTTGATTGCAGGATCGGAAACTGATTGCGCCGCGGCGCGTACCTTGGCGCTAAGCGCGACGGTGCCATCGGCTTCGGCAAGTGGGATGTTCTCGTCTCGAGCTAGCGCATCCATCGAGTTTTCCGACTCCACTCGCCACAGCTGGGCCAACTGGGCCACCACGGCGCAGTCGTCGGCGGAGGCGACAGGTGACGTGCGGTGATGTCGCACCGCCCAGACAACGCCGGCTGCCAAGCAGGCAATGGCGACAAGTGCCGCGATGGCCGCGGCCCAGCGTCGGTACCGACTCGTGGTCATGTCAGGCTCGATTCGTTCTGGGGCCTCGCGGCTGGTGCGGCAAAGTCGGCCGGTCGTTCCGTGCCGAAACTGCTTGCGTAGAAACTCTGCAAAACGGCCTTCCACCGTTCCCTACCCGTCTCGATGGGCCGACTGGCGGTGAAAGGCGCCTCGGCATAGGTGCCGCACGCGACGCCCGCAGCCCGTTGGCCCGCGCATCGACCAACCTAAGCATGCGCGCAGTCGACTTTCATTGCTCAGCCAATGAAGCAGCGGTGTAAGCGCAGAAGGGCCCATCGGGTCTACCATCCGCAATGTGACCATGACACAGCCCTGGCCTGTACCACCTCCAGTTCAACCGCACCGCCGAACCGCGATCGCACTTCCGGTACTAGCTGGTTTGACAGCTGTGGCCGCCTTGATCGTAGCCATCTTGGCACTCGTCCGGCCATCGCCCGGTCCCGCATACACCGCGGCTGAAAAGACCGCAGCGCGGAAACAACTATGCGTCAAATACAAGCTCGCATCGCGCGCTGCCCACATCGAAACTGCGCCGGATGGCGACACTGCACGGGCACGAATCTCGATGATTAACGGTGCGCTTATGCTCGAAACCGCGGCCGCAGACCCAGCGCTAGCCCCAAAGGATCGCGACGCGGCACCCGCGTTAGCGGCCGCTTATCAGAACATGGCAGCTACAGGAAGCCTGGCGGACGCCGCAAAATATCAAGCGGCGATCGAAACTACGAACGCCAAGGTGGGAACGATGGAAGAGCTCTGCGGTGAGTGACCTACCGCCCTGGGCCTGGTCAGCCTGGCTGGTGGGTGCCTCATGGCCCGCGGCGCCTACGCAGCCGACGCTCGGAATCAGCTTCTGGACCGACCATGCCGATGTCAAAGAGCGAGAAGCTGGCGAGTTAGACAAAGTCCTCACATTCTTCGGAGAGAACAACCGCGGCCACACCGCCGAAGACATGATTGCCAAGCTGCGGACAGGAATAAAGAGGCTCAGAAAAATTGGCGACGACTGCCGCGCTAAGAGCACCGCCAACGGCAGAGTTGCTGATGCGGTAAACCATCTTCGCGATCGGCTGACCGAGATCGCGCGTCAAGGCAACCAAGAGATCGATGACATCCTTTCGCGGCAAGGCTCGGTGGAATCGAAACTGCCTGAGATCAACGGGGTGATCGCCAAAGCCAACGCTTTAGCGGCGAATGCCGGCATTGACGCCAATAGTGCAATTATCAACGCGACCCAGTCGACGTTCAACGACATGGACGTCGCCCAAGACGCCCAGGAATGGCTTAAAAACCACGGCGCCAACTTCGGCATACCACCCACGCCACACATCAGCGCGGATGACGTGAACAGGACCCCTCACAAAGGCGGAGGAACCGACGGCGGCGGCGGCGCTACAGACGCCGGAACCGGCGGGGTCTCCGCTAATGGTCCGGGTAGCGATGGCACTGTCGGTCCAGCCGGCGCGCTACCGGGCGGCACCAACACCGCACCCGGCGGTAACACTGTCGGCCCAGCCGGCGCCACACCCGGCAGCACCAACACACCCGGCGGAGCCAGCCCCGCCGGCAGCGCAACCAACGGGAACACTGTCGGTCCAGCCGGCGCCACACCCGGCAGCACCAACACGCCCGGCGGAGTCAGCCCAATGGGCACCGCACCTGGCGGCACCAACACCGCACCCGGTGGTAGCACTGTCGGCCCAGCCGGCGCCACACCCGGAAGCGCCGGCCCACCTGCGGGAGTCAGCCCAGCCGGCAGCACAACCACTGCCAGCAGCGGAAGCACTAGCGGTGGCTCAGCCAACACAGTGGGCAGCGGTGGGAACGGTGGCGGCGGCCGAGGCGGCGACGCTAGCGGCGGCTCAGCCGGCACAGTCGGCGGCGGCGGAAACGGCGGCGGCGGACCGCTCGACAGTGCGACGATTGCCCCTGCGAGTGGCGCAGGCATTGGAATGTCCTCCCCAGCTCCGGGCGAAGGAGGTGGCATCGGGTCGCCCCCACTGTCGTCCCTGCCGGGCCTCGGCGGGGGAAGCGGCGGCCCGACGACCCCGGCTTCCGGCGGTACCACCGTCGCCTCCTCGGGTGATCGTCCCGCACCGGGTAAGCCGACCGCCGGTGCGTCAGGGCAGTCGGCTGCCTCGGTGGCCGGCAACATGGGGGCCGGCGGGACTGCGGGCGCGGGGGCCGGCACGGCCGCAAGGCGTCTGGCCGAACATCAGGATCTGCAGCGCACCCTCGAAGCGGTGGCCCGGCAGGCACCGAGCCTGGCCTGGGCCGCCGGGTTACGCGAAGACGAGACCACCACCGTCGTGGCCACCGACCTGGCCGGCGGCTGGATTCCCCCCACGGTCAAGCTTCCCCCCGGAGTCACCCTGCTCGAACCGGCGCAGCGCCGCCTCGGCACCAGCGCGGTCGGTCTGCTCGGTGCGGTGATTGCAGCGGCAACTCACGAACCGAACACCTACATCACCGAGGCAGACCCGCACGATCCGATTCCCGGGACCGGGGAACGCGCCCGCTACGGCCGGCATCTCGACGAACTGGGGCCGACACTGATCGACGCCGCCGGGGGCCGGTACCCGGTTGCCGCGCATCGTGCAGACCGTCGCACAGGCGATGGCCCGCAGATCCGGCGTCGCCGACAACGAGATCGAGCTGTTCCGGCAGGTGGTCAGCGACACCGCGACGCGAGTACTGTCGGCCTATCCCGAACACGCGCCCAGGGATGCCGCCGACTGGATGCTGTTGGCCGCCATCGACGCCCTGATCGAGGGAAGCGAGGAACTCGCCCGCTACCACCTGGCGTGGCACCAGGCGGTGTCGGCACCGCACGGAGGGTTTAGGCCATGACAGACCCGATCGAAGTCAACCCGCTGGATTACATGGCGATAGCGGCCGGCCTTCCGCCGCTGCCGATCCCGCCCGGACCGGTCCACCCGGGCGGAACGTCCCCGGTCGACGCCACAATGGCGGCCTTTGGTGCCGCAACCAACCTGAACTTGGTGGAGACGAACACCCACCTCGCCGAAGACCATGCCGACCGCACCGGCCATGCCGCTGACGCGGCGCAAAAGTTCGCTACCCACGAAGGCGACGCGGTCTCGCAGTTCCAGGATGTCGCTTCCCAGGGCGACGCACAGCAGGGCGCCCAGGAAGCCATGGGCGGAGCGATGCAGGGCATGACCGGAGCGATGCAGGGCATCACCAGCGCACTCAGCGGCGCGCTCGGTTCGGTGAGCAAGCTGCCGCAGGGCTTGATGCAGGCCGGCCAGGGTGCGCTGTCGCCACTGATGAGTGCGGCGCAGTCCCTGGGCAAGGCAGGTCTCGGCGGCACCGGCGCCACCCTCGCCTCCGACATCAGCCCCGCTGCCGGCTTGGGAGGCGGTGACCTCGGCACCGGCGGAGGTGGCGGCGGCGGGCTAGGCATGGGCACCACCCCCGCCAGCAACCTCGGGCCGCCCCCGGTGCCGGGAACTTCGACACCGACGACTCCCACCAGCTCGCTGGCGAACACCGGCGCGGCCGGTCCCAGCGGCGGCACGCCCGCCACCGGCGGTGCCGGCGGCGGCGGAATGATGCCGATGATGCCGGGCGGCGCCGGCGCGGGCGCCAAGGGCGGCAAAGACGACAAGGTCGGCGAGAAGCGGATCGCCGCCCCTGGAGTCCCCAACGGCCAACCGGTCAAGGGCCGCACGACGGCCCCGCCGAACGTCCCGGTGACCAAGTCCGTCGCCAAGGACGCCGGCCCAACCGGCCTGACACCGCTGAAACGCATCGTCGACAAGGACGATACGTCGAAGTAGTGGCTCAGCTCGTGTCATGCATCGCCGCGCGATTATGTGTGTATATTTGTGTGTATGGCCCGATTGAACGTGTACGTTCCAGACGACTTGGCGGAGCGAGCCAGGATGCGGGGTCTTAACGTTTCGGCGCTGACCCAGGCCGCGATCAGCGCCGAGTTGGAGAATTCTGCAACCGACACCTGGCTGGAGGGGTTGGAGTCCAGGAGCACTGACGCTCGACACGATGATGTGCTGGATGCACTCGACGCCGCCCGCGATGAGTTCGGAGCGTGAGGACGTCCCCCGCTTCACGACCAGAGCAGGTGGTCATCGACGCCAGTGCCATGGTGGATCTGCTTGCCCGAACCCCGGATCGGTTCTCGGCGGTGACTGCGCGACTGGCTGGCACCGTGATGCACGCGCCAGCACACTTCGACGCCGAGGTGCTGTCGGCGCTGGGGCGCATGCATCGCGCTGGTTTACTCGCCGCTGCGCAGGTGGAGGCGGCGCTGGATGAGCTCGGTCGAGCACCAGTGACTCGACACGAAGTCTCGTCGTTGCTCGCTGGAGCGTGGGCGCGGCGCGAGATTCTGCGCCTCACCGATGCCCTCTACGTCGAACTAGCCGACACCGCAGGACTGGTGTTGCTCACCACGGACCAGCGGTTGGCACGTGCTTGGCCTGCGGCCGAGGCCGTCGGCTGACACCAATGCGACTGCGTCGACGCTTCACCTGTCTACGACGAGCTCTGCGTTCTGTCGCGTGAGGAACGGGCCGATCAAGTCGACGACGACCCAGTGCCGCGCCTCCTCGATGCCGGTGATGATTCCAAGGTTCTGGGTGGATCCATCTACGTGTGCCGTCACGGGAGCGCCGACTAGCGCCTCGCCGATCGGCGTGGCCGCATTGTCCGCGGCGACGACGACCCGGTGGATGCCGGCCGGGAGGTTTCGCAATTCCGGCGTAGCGGCGGGATCGAGTAGATGCCCGGCGGCAACACGCCCGTCCAAACCGGTCCAGGCTGCCAGAGCCCGGCTGTCCTCTACCGCGTCGGCCGTCTGAACGGCCCCAGCTAGCGGTGGCTCGTCGTTGATTGTGGCATCGACGGGCAGAACCCAATCATCGCGCCCGGAACTGAACACCGCGAACGGAGATATCGGCATCGTCCACGACTTACCGGCCACGCTCGGGCTCGCGTCGCCGGAAGTCAGGTACGTGATCTCGCCAATCTTCGTCTGAGTCGGAGCCAACCCAGCGGCTTCGACCTTCATGATGGCGACCGGTGCGTTCTGGTCGCCGCGAGCACATTGGGCAGCGGTCACAAACCCGGAGAGTCGCCTTCCCGGGTCGTTCGCGTGCGGGAAATGCACGTAAAACCCGGCCGTGCACACCGTCGTCGTTCCGTCACCCACCAGTACCTGCATCGCGAATGCAATCGTGATACTGGACCGGGCACCACGGCCGCGTCGTTTACAGGAGGTGGCAACGGATTAGCCGATCGCGTTGCAACTGCGGACGACTGCCCGGTCCAAATCCGCAACTGCCCGTCGGTGACCCGGGCGCCGAACGCAGGCCGCAACGACGGCGCGAACGGTGCACTGGGGGATGTCAGCCCTGTTCGGGCCACGGCCGGCCAACAACATCATGCCCAACACGAGGATCGCGCGGGCGGGGCGATCATTGACGGCTTTTCTTGGCCGGATCGGGAGTGCAGGTCGTCAGGAAGGCCTTGCCGTCCTGAGCGGCCACCTCGGTCGGGTTGAGCCAACTCGGCCTTGCTGGGACTGAAGTAGAGTGCCACACGCGTGATGCCGGTGCTGCTCTCGCGCCCGTGCCGCGTCGGCGAATGCCCCCGTCACGTCCGGCATAGCGCAGAAACTACTCGTATCGCCGTCACCGCGTCACCGCCAGCGGCTGGTTCCTATACCGGTGGAACGGCGAAAATCACCCTCCAGCCGATGGCAACGTCAACTGCAGAAACCCCGCACCCCACGGTTGCAGCATCACATCGACGGGCCAACTCACGCGATGGTCCTGCCCCCGCAGGTAGTCGCCGCTGACACCGACGGCCTTGACAGGCTTCCCATGGTTCTCGAAGACCAACAGGCTGGCTTTGGATTGAAAGAAGTTCGATCGGATCACCGGTGCGCCGACGGTTTTCTCGATGAAATCCCGCTCGGTGTATTCATGAAACAGATGCACCTCATCCCAGGGCCACGAGGTGAAGTCACTCAGTCTGCCCGACTTACCTTGATGCAGAAGGCTTTCTAAGCCGTTGTTGAGTCGTTGATCGTTGTAGTCGATGTCCATCGATTTCCTAGTGAACTCACAACTCGTCAACCAGAAGCACAGCAGTAACAGACTGAGCGCAGTGCGTATCGGCGTTGCTTTGATCGCCACGGTCAGTATCCTCCTGCTGATGTTCCGTAGCCGCCGGGTTGGCCCGGATCGTAGACCCCGCCGGGCCCGGCACCGGTCGGCGTGGGCGCCTGGCCCGGCAGCGTCGCGTTCGTCGTCGTGCCTGCCTCGCCCCAGGCAACGGTGTGGCTCCAGGCCAGCTTGTCGCCGCTGGGCGCAATCACGACCGTGTCGCCCCTGTCCACAGCCTGCTGCACCAGGTCGGCAAGCTGCGCCGGAGTGGCGCGCGGGTTAGCTGCTGCGATTTCGCGTCCGACTTCGTTGTTGTACAGATCCATCGCCTCGGCGGCGGCGGGGTTGTTGGGCAGTCGTTCGTGCGCGGTCGCGAAGTCGCGGGTCCAGTCCTCGCCGAATCGTTGCGTCATCAGGGCATTCCAGTATGCGTGTCGGAAGGCGTCGGTGTGGTTGTCGGCGGTGTCGTTGGCCCCATTCTGGGGCGGGAAACGCACCTTGGCTTCGGTTGCGGCGGCTTCCTTGATTTGGTTCAGATCTCGCAGCGCAAACGGTGAGAGGTCCTCGAGCATGCGCGCCTCCCCCGCGGTCACGTGCACGGGGTCGGTGGCCAAACTGAGTGGCCACGGCGGCTCCCAATCGAGTTCGCCATCCGGGTCCTCCGACACCTGGTACGTCTTCAAGATCTGCTCAAGCGGGTCGACGGGCGGCGGACCGTGTTGAGGGAAATCGGCCGATTGGATAGTTCGGTCCCCACGAAGCGGATAGCGCCCGGTCAATGCCTGCACCTGCGCCGCCCGCTGCTGGCTGTCAGCGGCGGCGTCGGCAACGATCTTGTGGATCTCGCGGGTTTTGCCGGCCAGGTATGTCTGAAACGCTCGGGCGCCGGCCGGAGTGTCCAGCCCCGGCCAAGAGGCGGCGGCTTGCTGGATCTCGACTTCCAGCGCATCGAGGCGCTGCCGCGACTGCAGGTTGAACTGGTGAGCGCCGCGCAGGACCGACTCGAAGCCCCGGTCGAGCTCCACCGACGTCGCCAACCGCCGCACCAACTGCTCTTCGCGCGCCCGTGCCGCATCGGCGAATGCGCCCAACACCTCCGGCATGGCGCAAAAACTACGCCCATCGGCCTCACCAAGTCATCGGAAGTGACTGGTTCCCGCTGGCTGACGCCAGTATTGTCGTCGCGGTGCGGTTGTCGCGCCTGCGTCAAAGGAGCAGCTAGATCATGCCGCTGAGTCTGTCGAACCGGGACCAGAACTCCGGTCACCTGTTCTACAACCGCCGGTTGCGCGCGGCCACCACCAAATTCTCGGTGCGGATGAAGCACGACGACCGCAAGCAGACCGCCGCGATCGTGCTGTCCATCGTGTTGATCTTCATCGGCATGGGCTGGATGCTGCTGCTGAACGTGCTGCGGCCGGCCGGAATCGTGCGGACCTCGGCGATCGTCGGTGACCGCGACTCGGGCGCGATCTACGCCCGCATCAACGGCCGGCTGTATCCGGCGCTCAACATGACCTCGGCACGGCTCGCGGTCGGCAACGCCGAGCTTCCCACCTGGGTCAAGCCCGCGGAGATCGCCAAATACCCGACCGGCCCGATGATCGGCATCCCCGGCGCGCCGGCGGCGTTGATCGCCAGCACCGGCGCTCCGTCGGCGTGGGCGGTCTGCGACACCGCGGGCTCACCGCGGCGGGCCGAACACCCGGTAGTGACCGCGATCGCGGGCACCTTGAGCCGCGCCGGCCGGGCCGCACCACTGGCCCCCGACGCCGCGGTGCTGACCCGTTTCCAGGGCGGCACCTACGTCATCTGGGGCGGCAAGCGTTCGCAGATCGATCCGGCGGACCGGGCGATCACGTTGAGCCTGGGTATCGACCCGGGAACGACTGTCCCCGTCGAGATGTCGCGGGCGCTGTTCGACGCGCTGCCCAGCACCGAACCCCTGCGGGTTCCGGCGATCCCGTTGGCCGGGACACCATCGCACTGGGTGCCCGGCTCCCGGGTGGGCACCGTCCTGGAGACCCGGACCGCCGGCGGCGGCTCCCAGTTTTACGTGCTGCTGCCCGATGGGGTGCAGAAGATCACCAGCTTCGTGGCTGATCTGATCCGCAGCGCCAACTCGTTCGGCTCGGTGGCGCCGCCGGTGCTCAGCCCCGACAAACTGGTCAACATCCCCGAAGTCGGCACGCTGCCGGTCGAGTACTACCCGAACAGCCGGTTGAAGTTCGTCGACACCGCCGCCGACCCGACGACGTGCGTGGGCTGGGAGAAGGCCTCCGGAGATCGCCAGGCCCGGATCACGGTGTTCAACGGCCGCGGCTTGCCGGTGTCACCGGCTATGGACAACCGGATCGTGCACCTGGTGCGCGACGACCGCACGCCCGGATCGGTGGTGGCCAACCAGGTGCTCGTGCTGCCGGGCGCGACCAACTTCGTGACGTCGACCAGCGCACTGCTTGAGTCCGATTCACGTGAAACCTTGTTTTGGGTGTCCCCCAACGGGGTTCGGTTCGGCATCGCCGCCGAGGACGAGACGCTGCGCGGGCTCGGACTGGACCCGGCCTCGGCGCAGCAGGCACCCTGGCCACTGCTGCGCACCTTTGCGGCCGGCCCGGAATTGTCTCGGCATGCCGCCCTGCTGGCCCGCGACACGCTTCCGTCCACCGGCGCGGTGATGCCGGTGGCGCCCAATAATCAGCAGGCCATGCCGGGAGGGCACTGACCGATGTCGAAACGAGCCTTCGTGCCGGCCCGCCTTCAGGTTCCCGAACCCAAGCCGGTGCGCGTCGCGCCGCGAGCGCCCGATGCGCTGCCGGAACGTGAACCGCGCAACCTGTGGGTGATGATCGGTCTTCCCGCCCTGGTGGTCGCTCTGATCGGCACCATCGTGATGCTGTATGTCTCCGGGGTGCGCAGCCTCGGGTCGGGCATGTTCCCGATGGTCGGCATGGCCGGGCTGGGCATGCTGATGTTCTCCGGGCGGTTCGGGCGGGCGCGCAAGATCAGCTGGGGCGAGCAGGAGAAGAACCGGCGCAGCTACCTGCGGTCACTCGATGCCGAACGCGACGAGATTCAGAAGGCGGTCTGCGCCCAACGCAGCGCCCAGGAAATGGTGCATTCCAACCCCCAGGGGCTAGGCGCCGTCATCGGCGGCCCGCAGATGTGGGAACGCCGCCGCTCCGACCCGGACTTCCTCGACGTCCGGCTGGGCGTCGGTGTGCAACACGCGCCGGACTCGGTGCTGTCGGTGCAGTGGCCGGAGATCCCGGTCGACGAGGAACTCGAGCCGGTCACCGGCCAGGCGCTGCGCGACTTCATCCTGGAACAGCGCAAGATCCGCGACATCGCCAAAGTGGTCAACCTGCGCTCGCGCCCGGGGTTCAGCTTCGTCGGCGAGGACCTCGACCGGGTCCGCTCCCTGCTGCGCTCCGTGCTCAGTGCGCTGGCGGTGTTCCACAATCCGCTCGACGTCAAGTTGATGGTGGTGACCCGCCACCCTGAGCTGTGGTCGTGGATGGTGTGGTTGCCGCATAACCAGCACGACGAGCTGTTCGACGCCTGCGGATGGCGCCGGCTGGTCTTCACCACGCCCGCTGAGCTGGAGTCGACGCTCGGCGCCGATTTGCACATGAAGGGCAAGCGCGGCGCGTGGCGGCCGCCGTCGGCGCCGAGCCCGACGACCATGGGCTCGGCATTGGAGACCGGCGGTGACGGGCACGATCTCGGGCCGCACTGGGTGATCGTCGACGACAACACCGGCAGCCCCGAGGCGTGGGAGAGCGTGGTCGGACGCGTCGGCAAGGAGGGCATCACGGTATTGCGGGTGGCCTCCCGGCTCGGCACCGGCGTCGGGTTCGCCCGCGACGAGATCTTCGAGGTCCTCGACCATCCGTCCCGGCACAATCGCACCGACGAGCCCTCCGCAGCCCACCGCCGGAACGGCCGCGGCGCCGAGCCGTCCCCGCCGCCGATGTTGCGCGCCGGCGGCAAGTTCTTCGCGCACGCCGACCAGCTGTCGGTGCCACGCGCATACCGCTACGCCCGCGCGATGGCGCGCTGGACGCCGACGGCGAGCGTCGACGTCACCGACTCGGGCAGCGGCGCGCTGGAACTGCTGCGCGCGCTGGGAATCGACGACGCGCGCGAGCTGAACGTGGACCGGCTCTGGGCCGAGCGGCGCAGCCGCGGCGACGAGCGGTGGGCCGAGATCCCGGTCGGGGCCAAACCCAACGGCGAGTTGCAGAACATCGTGCTGCGCGCAAAAGACTTCGGCGGCTTCGGCTTCCACTCGGTCGTGATCGGCACCAGCGGTTCGGGTAAGTCGGAGTTCTTCTTGTCGCTGGTGTACGGCATCGCGCTGACCCACTCGCCAGAGACCTTCAACGTCATCTTCGTCGACATGAAGTTCGAGTCCGCCGCCCAAGACATCCTCGGCATCCCGCACGTGTCAGCGGCGCTGTCCAACCTCGGCAAGGACGATCGTCATCTCGCCGAGCGGATGCGGCGAGCCATCGACGGCGAGATCGCCCGGCGCTACCGGCTGTTCAACTCCGTCGGCGCGCGCGACGCCAACGACTATGAGGAGATCCGGCTGGCCGGACGCGACCTGGAGCCGGTGCCGATCCTGCTGGTGGTGATCGACGAATACCTGGAACTGTTCGCCAACCACGGCAAGTGGATCGACCTGATCATCCACATCGGCCAGGAAGGCCGCGGCGCCAACGTCTTCTTCATGCTCGGTGGCCAGCGCCTGGACTTGTCGTCGTTGCAGAAAGTCAAGTCCAACATCGCCTTCCGCGTCGCGCTGCGCGCCGAGTCCGGTGACGACAGCCGCGAGGTGATCGGCTCGGACGCCGCGTACCACCTGCCGTCGAAGGAGAACGGCTTCGGACTGCTCAAGGTTGGTCCGCGGGATCTGGAACCCTTCCGCTGCTTCTACCTGTCGGCACCGTTCATCGTGCCCAAACGCAAGGCATCGACAGCCAAGACCCTCGATATGACGTTGACAAAACCCCGCCTCTACACCTGGCAGTACCAGCCACTGGACGAGGCGGACGCCCAAGCGCTGCAGGACATGTCGGCCACCGACGCCGAACCGGACGAGTTCCTGCTGCACGCCGACGGCTTCAAGAAGAAGAAGATCGTCGACGTGCTGCGCGAGTCGCTCATCGCCGCCGACCGCAAAGCACCCCACCTGCCGTGGCTGCCTCCGCTGGAGGTCTCCGAGCCGGTCGACTCGCTGGTTGCGCTGTACCGGGGCAAATCCTGGGACGTCGACTACGGGCGCAACCCGGGCCTGGTCTGGCCGCTGGCCATCAAGGACATCCCCGAGGACGCCCAACAGCTGGTGCACTGCGTCGACGTGCTGCGCAGCAACGTCATGGTGGTCGGTGCCAAGAGCCGCGGCAAGACGACGACGCTGATGACGCTGATGTGTTCGGCGGCGCTGATGTACACCCCGGCCCGGCTGACGTTCTTCTGCGTCGGCGGCGCCACCCTGGGCTACGCCGAGACCTTGCCGCACGTGGCCGACATCGTCTCCCCGGCCGACCGCGAGGGCGTAGAACGCACCGTAGCGACGATGGCCGCGCTGGTCAGCGCCCGCCAGGACACCTTCCGGCGGGACAAGATCGACATCAACGAGTTCCGGGAGCGGCGGTTCGGATCCGGCGCCGACGGCCTTGGCGGCACCGACCCGAACGACCCGTACGGGGACGTGTTCCTGGTCATCGATGACTTCTCCGACCTCTACGCCGCCGACGCCGTCCTCGGCGACCGGATCATCGCGCTCAGCGGTGTCGGCCCCGAATACGGCGTGCACCTGATGACCAGCGCCTCCGGCTGGATCCACGGCCAACGCCAGACATTGCTGCAGAACTCCGACGTCCGTATCCAGCTGCGGCTGCAGAACCCGGGTGAGAACGAGATGGGCACCGCCTCGCTGGACGCGCGCGACGCCGCCAAACGCACCGTCAACCGGCCCGGCTTCGGGCTCACCGAATCCCTGCACGAGATGCTCGTCGGGATGCCGGAGCTGGCAGGCGAGGACGGTTCCCGGATCGGGACCCGCGAACTGGGCACCCGGGTCGCCGAGGTCGCCGGCGTGACCAAGCACGCCACCCTCAAGCGGCTCCCACCGGCAGTGGCGCTGTCGGAGGTGCTGGCCTACGACGTCGCCCAGCGTCCGCCCGCCCAGACCGCGCCGTCGATCGCGTTCATGATCGGTGAGCAGCACGACCTGCTGCCGGTCCCGCTGGAGCTGTCCGAACACCCCGGCATGATGATCCTGGGCCGTGCGCTGTGCGGCAAGAGCGCCACCCTGGCAGCGGTCGGCGAAGCCGTGATGGCACGCTTCGGCCCCGAACAAGCGCAGATCACGATCATCGACCCCAAGACCGGGCCGCTGCGTGACCTGCAGGGCCCGGGTTACGTCAACGCCTACGCCTACGACCAGGACGAGATCGACGAGGTGCTGACCACGCTGGCCCAGCAGGTGCTACTGCCCCGGCTGCCCGCCAAGGGCCTGAGCCAAGAGGAGCTGCGGGCACTCAAGCCCTGGGAGGGCCCGCGCCACTTCATCCTGATCGACGATGTCCAAGATCTGCGCCCGGCACAGATCCACCCGGCCAAACCTCCAGTGGGCGCCGCACTGTGGAAGCTGATGGAACGCGGACGCCAGGTCGGCTTACACGTCTTCGCCACCCGAAACTCGTCGAACTTCGGCCAGCTGGAGATGGACCCCTGGGTGAAGACGCAGCGCAGCGCCAAGGTGCCGACGCTGTTCATGGACAACGACCCGCAGAACAAGGTCAGCCGGAACGTGCGCGCGCAAGCGCTGCCCGCCGGCCGCGGTTTGCTGGTCATCGACGACTCCAGCGTGGAGGGCGTGCTGGTCGGCGTGCCGTCGTCGATGATCCACAATTTCGAGCAACAATAGCCTTTTTTTGCCTGGGTGAAGTGACGAGTACCGCACCTTCGGTTTAGGATCTAGTCCGACCTGCCAGCGTCGGCACATCAGCGATGAGGTATCGGGAGGAAACATGTTCTCTGTGGAACCGGAAGCTGTCCTGGCATCATCCGGTGTCGAGGCGGCGATCACCGCGGAGACCGCCGCGGCCGCCTCCTCTGCCAGCCCGGCGCTGCTCGGCGTACTGCCCATGGGCAACGACCCGGACTCGATCGCGTTCCAGGCGGCCCTGCTGGCCGCCGGCACCGAATACCTCGGCATCGTCGCCGAGCACTCGGCCCAGCGCGGCTTGTTCTCCGGAGCCCAGGCGACCGCGGCCGGCGTCTACAGCGCCACCGAGGCGTTGCGGGCAGCCACCGCTGCGCTCGGCGGTTAGCCGATGGCCGACCCGGGGTGGGCAGCCCGTCCGCCGGAGGTCAACGACACACTGATCAAGACGGGCATGGGTGTCGCCACCATGCTGGCCAACGGGGCCGCTTGGACGGCGCTGGGCGCAGCCCACCATGCTTCTGGAATCGCCTCCGCGGTCAACACCGCGCTGACGTCGGTCGGATGGATCGGCGCCGGGTCGGCGGGTTCGGCGCTCAACGCGACTCTGCTGAACGTCGCCCTGCACGGCCTGGCCGGCTGGGTGGATATGAAGGCGCCGATCGTCGCGGCGGCGGTCGAGGCCTACCAGTTGGCCTTCGGAAGCATGCGCACCGCCCAGGAGTGCGAAGAGAACCGGATCGAGACCGCCACCGACTACGGCATCAACCCGTTGGTGCTCGGGGCCCTGACACCGCGCATCACCTCGCTTGAATTCGAATACTTCGGGTTGTTCTGGCCCAACAACGCCGCGGTGGGCGCCTCCTACGGGGCCACGCTGACCGCCTTGGCGTCCAGCCTGACCGTTCCCGCGCCGGTCGCCGGAATGGGTGCCTCGCCCGCCGCTCCCGCGGCAGCGGCCAGCGCCGTCGGCGAAGCGACCTCGCAGGTGGCGGCCGGCGGCGCCATGCGCGCCGCCTACACCGGCACCTCGATGGCGAGCAACGCGACCGGGCAGGGCGCGTCGGCGGCCCAAGGCATGAGCGGGCAGATGAGCTCCCTGCTCGGCCCGGTCCAGCAGGTCGGCTCGTCGCTGATGCAGGCGCCGCAGATGCTGACTCAGGTCCCGCAGACCATGATGGGCCCGATGCAGTCGATGATGGGCATGTTCATGAACCCGAGCATGTTCGGTGGCGCACTCAATTCCGTCGGGGCCGGCGGCGTTCCCGCCACCGCGATGTTGTCCAGCGCGACGGCCGCCCCCGGGG
Source organism: Mycobacterium sp. NGS16 (assembly GCF_059813225.1). Taxonomy (NCBI): domain Bacteria; kingdom Bacillati; phylum Actinomycetota; class Actinomycetes; order Mycobacteriales; family Mycobacteriaceae; genus Mycobacterium; species Mycobacterium sp. NGS16. The sequence continues at coordinate 593,206 of NZ_JCALEE010000002.1, read as the reverse complement.
TGGGCGTCGGCGGAGGCGGCGTCGGTGGTGCCGGGGCACCGGTGTCGGCTTTCACCCGGCCGGTCAGCGCCTTCGAGTCCGGCGGCGGTCGCCCAGTGGGGCTACGGCCCAGTGGTGCTCTTGGTGCCGTGGAATCGCAGCGGGTGACGACGACCAGCGGCGGCGGGATGGGTGGAATGCCGATCGGACACGCCGCCGGAGCCGGCGCAAAGGGCCAGGGTGACCGTTCCTCCGAGCGGACCAACACCGTGCGAGTGGTTGATGACCGGGTGTGAGCTGGGCGTTCGCCGTCCACAGGGTGAATCGACACATTCCAGAGAAGCTCATACACTACCGCAAGGCACATCCCGCCGAACCCGGGGGGTTGTTTTACAACCAAGGAGGAATCGATGGCAGCCATTGTCGTCACGCCGGAACTGATGCGGAACACCGCGTCGAAGTTGTCGCAGCACATCGAACACGCCCAGGCGATCGCCAACCAGTACCTGGCTGACCACGAGAACATCCTGGGTGCCGGGACGTGGGACGGCGCGGGCTCCAAGGCCTCGTTTGCCACCGCCGCCCAGATCCATGAGGACATGCAAAAAGTCCTTATCGGCGGCACCCGCCTGACCGAGGGCCTCAACCAGGCCGCTGCCCTGATGGAATCCCACGAGTCCCACTCGGAGCACGCCTTCCACTCGCTGTTCGGCGGACAGTCCGCCTGAGCCCTCTTTGACCCCCCGTACTCGAAAGGACACCGATTCCAATGGATGGCATTACCTATAACCCCGGCCCCGTCGCCGACCAGGCGCACAGCGTGATCACCAGTGCCGGCACCCTCGATCAGATCCACGCTGACGCCCACCAGCTCACCCAGATGCTGACCGAGTACTTCGCCGGCCACGGCGCCACCGGCTTCTTCGAAGCCCAGGCACAGATGCTTTCGGGCCTGCAGGGCCTGATCGAGACCATCGGCCAGCACGGTTCGACCATCAGCTCCGTGCTGGAAGGGGCCATGCAGACCGACCAGACGATCAGCAGCCTCTTCTGACCACCACCGCGGGGCGCCGGATGTGCGTGCCCCGAGCGGTGTGGCGACAAAGCAGCGACGAGGTGGGGTGTCTGCGCGACCGGCGCAGGTGCCCCACTTCGCGCGTTGAACCGACACATCACCGGCAAGGCGAGGAGTGACGTGCTGACGACGAGCCTCGACGGGCTGTGGGTGCTGCAGGCGGTGACAGGGATTGAAACGCTCTGCCCGGAGCTGGGCCTGCGGCCGCTGCTGCCCCGGTTGGACACCGCCGAACGGGCCTTGCGCCATCCGATCGCCGAGGAGCTGACCGACATCGGCGCCCTGGACGACCAGGGCGAGGTGGATCCGATGATCCGGGAGTGGCTGACCGTGGTCATGCGCCGCGACGTCGCGCTGCTGCTGCAGCTGAACTTCCCCGGACGCCCCTACGGCGACCCGCAGCACATGACCCGGGTGTCGATCAGCCGGTTCGCCTCCTGGTGGGTCGTTTTGGAGCGGCACGACCAGGAGGTACGGCTGTACCCGGCCGGCACCGCGACCGATGAGGCCGCCGCGGGGGATCTGGTCGTCGGCCAGATCGAGCGGCTCTGCGGGGTCACCGACGCCGCCCCGCTGCGGCCGGTCACCCTGGACACCAAGGAGCTGCTCGAGCAGGTGCGGGACCCCGACAGCCTCCGCAGGTACCTGGCGGCTCAGCGGCTCGACATCGACCAGCAGCAGCTGGTGATGATGGCCGCCGACCCGGAGGTGTCCGGGCAGGCCAATATCGTCGCCCTCCAGACCGGTGCCGGGCCGGAGGAATTGGCCCGAATGGCCATTGGCGACACCGCGGTAATGATCTCCGATACTCCGGCAGGCCGGGTCTGCGTGGAGAACATCGACAACGGCGGCCGGCGCTACCAGATCGTCTCGCCCGGGACCCGCGCGGATGTCGCCAATGCGATCCTGCGGCTCATCCGCCGTCTTCCGGCCGGCGCGGAGTGGCATTCACACCGGCGGGTTGTGTAACAGTGAATTCAGCTGGCCGCCATTATCATGTATTACTGCCGGTAGTTAGAAACGCTGTAAACAAGGTATCGGCGACCGTGTTAACATCACGCACGTGACGAGCCCATGGAATAGCCCCAATATGCCTGACGAAGGCGCATCCGGGCGGCGGGATCCGGCAACCGGCCACCGCTACCGGGATTCCGTATCGGACTCCATGCGCATTTCCGACCTGGCGACACCACGCAAGATTCCGCCGGGCTCAGGCTGGCGCAAACTGGTGTATTTGGCGTCGGCAAAGGTGATTAATCCTGGTGAATCCCCCCGGGAACGTCATTACCGCGACCTGCGGAACAGAATTCGGCGGCACATCCGTAGGCAATATGTGATCACACTGGTGTCCGGAAAAGGCGGCACCGGCGTGACGACCATGGCCGCCTCCATCGGCAGCGTCTTCCGTGAATGCCGGCCGGAAAATGTGATCGCCATTGACGCCGTGCCCGGCTTCGGGACGCTGTCGGACCGCATCGATGAGCACCCGCCCGGTGACTACTCGGCCGTTCTCAGCGACACCGATGTACAGGGATATTCCGATATCCGCGAACACCTCGGGCAAAATGCCGTCGGCTTGGATGTGCTGGCCGGCAACCGCACCTCGGACCAGCTTCGCCCGCTCGTCCCGGCCATGTTCAGCGGGGTGTTGTCGCGGCTCCGCCGGACCCACAACGTCATCATCGTCGACACCGCCTCAGACTTGGAACACCCGGTGATGAAGCCGGTGCTGGAGAACACCGACACGCTGGTCTTCGTCTCCGGTATCACCGCCGACCGGTCGCGGCCGGTGCTGCGGGCGGTCGACTATCTGGCCGCCCAGGGCTATCACGAGCTGGTGTCACGGGCGACGGTGATCCTGAACCACTCCTCCCCCATCGAGGACAGCGCGGCGGTCGCCTATCTGACCGAGCGGTTCAGCAAAACCGGCGCCACCGTGGAAGTAATGCCCTACGACGCCCATCTGGCTAAAGGCGGCATCATCGACGTCCACAATGAGGTCAAGAAACGGACGCGGCTGCGGTTATTTGAAATAACCGCCGGCTTGGCCGATAAATACGTGCCGGACACTGAAAGGTAGTCCCGGGTGACTAATCCGACACCGGCTAAAGTCGCGTTTCCGGCACGCTGTGCGGTCAGCCTGGCCTACGACAAACACCTCGTGTCGCAGGTCTTCCCGGCCGGAATTCCGGTCGAGGAATTCTTCGAGGGCATGGTCGAACTGCTCGACGAGGATTTGAAGCATCACGGCTTTGACGGCGTCGCTCTGCCGCCGGGGAGTTACGAACTGCATAAAGTCAACGGGGTGCGGCTGGATATCACCCGCAGCCTCGACGACCTCGGTGTGCAGGACGGCGACACCCTGGTTCTGGTGCCGGTGGTCGGCGGTGACTCGTTCGAACCGCAATACGAGTCGCTGTCGAGTGCGTTGGCCGCAACGGCCCGCCGACTCGGCACGCAACCCGAGATTCAGTGCGCCGAGTGCGGACACAAAGCCGACGAGCAGACCGTCACCCGATTGCTCAATGTGCGGGTTGATCGGATGTTCGCACCGGTCACGGCGGTGACCGCGGCGCACACCGCGATCGGGCTGCTGGCAATGGCGGTCGTCGTGCTCTTCGCGCTGGCGGTGCGTGCCCGCACGTTCAGCGACAGTTGGCCACCCGCCGCGGTTTTGGCCGGTCTCGGCGGACTGCTGACCCTCGGTGCCGCGGTGGTCCGCCGGAACTGGCCCGCACGTGACGACCTGTTCAGCGGATTCGGCTGGCTGGCAGTGATGGCGCTCTCCGGCGCGGCGCTGTGCGCGGCCCCCGGGCCGTTGGGCGCACCCCACCTGTTGATCGGCGTGACGGTCCTGGCCATAGGCGCCATCGCACTCAGCGTTCTGTTGCGGTCGCAGACCGCGGTGGCCACCGCGGTCGTCACGGCAAGCGGGATCGGCGGGGCGGTGGCGTCGGTGCGGATGTGGCATCCGGTGTCCCCCCAGGTGATCGGCATCTGCATGCTGCTCGGCCTGCTGATGCTGGTGCGCATGTCACCGACGATCGCGCTGTGGGTCGCGCGGGTGCGGCCACCGTACTTCGGCTCGATCACCGGGCGGGATCTGTTCGCCCGTCGCGCCAACATGCCGATCGACACCGTCTCCCCCGTCGCCCCCGAGGACGGCGAGGACGACGAGGACGACTTGGTCGACATCTCGGCACGAGGGGCGGCGATCGCGGCGTCGGCACGGCTGATCAACGCGGTACAGGTCGGCATGTGCGTGGCGGTCGCAACGGCGCTGCCGATCGCGGTGTGGATGGTGCTGGCCCCGGGCTCGACCCACGAGCGCGGCGCGGTGGCACTGTGTGGGCTGGTCGCCGGACTGTTCATCACCCAGGGCCGTGGGTTCGCCGGCCGGGTGCAGGCGATCGCCCTGGTCGGCGGGGCGTGCGCAGCGGTGCTCGTCGGGATCACCAAGTACGCGCTGGCGGCCCCCGGTTACACCGCAGGCGGCTTTTTGTGGCCGGCCGCGGCTGTGGCGGTCTTCGCCGGGCTCGGTCTGGCCGCGGGTCTGCTGGTTCCGGAGACGAAATTCGTCCCCTGGATCCGGCTGGCCGTCGAATGGCTCGAAGTGCTGGCTTTCATCGTGGTGGGGGTGCTCGGCGCCTGGTTGGGAGGACTGTTCGTGTGGGTGCGCAACTGAGTCGGCTGCGCACCCGGGCCGGGGCACTGACGGCCGTGGTGCTGCTGGCGGGCCTCGCGGACATTCCTCCGATGGCCCGGGCGATCGAACCTCCCACGGTGGATCCTGCGCTCGCGCCCGCCGACGGGCCGCCCGGCCCCGACCAGCCGATGCGCCGCTCGAACTCCTGCAGCGTCCCGATCACGGTCAGCAACCCCGACGTGGCCCAGCTAGCGCCCGGCTTCGACATGCTCGGCATCGCCGCGGCGTGGCAGTACTCCACCGGCAACGGCGTACCGGTGGCGGTCATCGACACCGGGGTCACACCGAACCCGCGGTTGCCGGCCATCGCCGGCGGCGACTACATCATGGGGGGAGCCGAGGGCCTGGGCGGGCTGCAGGACTGCGACGCCCACGGCACGATCGCCGCATCGATCATCGCCGCGGCCCCGCTCGGGGTGCTGCCGATGCCCCGACCGATGCCGGAGGTCCCGGCCTTCCCAGCACCGGCCGGGCCGCCCCCCAGCATCGCCGAACCGCCGCCGCCCGCTGACATTCCGGGCCCTCCGGCGCCTCCGCCAGTTCCGACACCGGTGACCATCACCCAGGTCGCACCACCACCGCCGCCACCGCCACCCCCTCCTCCCGAGGAACCTGGCGTGGCACCGGCTTCGGGTCCGCCGGATCCGCAGACCGAGGAGGAGCCCGCCGTGCCGCCGCCCCCGCCGGGCGCCCCGGACGGCGTCGTCGGGGTTGCGCCGCACGCGCGGATCATCTCGATCCGGCAGTCCTCCCGGGCGTTCGAGCCGGTCAACCCGCAACGGTTCAGCTACGACGACGAGCGGGTCAAGGCGGGCACGCTGGCCACCCTGGCCCGAGCCGTCGTCCATGCCGCCGACATGGGCGCCAAGGTCATCAATATCTCAGTGACCTCCTGTGTTCAGGTGGCGGCCGCGCTCGACCAGCGCGCCCTGGGCGCGGCGCTGTGGTACGCGTCGACGGTCAAGGACGCGGTGATCGTCACCGCCGCCGGCAATGTCGGCGAAGCCGGCTGCGCCAACAACCCGATGTACGACCCGCTGAACCCCAGCGACCCCCGGGATTGGAACCAGGTCAAGGTGATCTCCAGCCCGTCGTGGTTCTCCGACTACGTCTTGTCCGTCGGCGGGGTAGACGCCACCGGCGCACCGATCGACAAGAGCATGTCCGGGCCCTGGGTGGGCGTGGCCGCGCCCGCCACCCACATCATGGGGCTGTCGCCGCAGGGTGGGGGACCGGTCAACGCGTACCCGCCGGCCCGGGTGGGCGACAAGAACATGCCGTTCTGGGGCACCAGCTTCTCCGCGGCCTACGTCAGTGGCGTTGCCGCTCTGGTGCGGGCAAAATATCCCCAGCTCACCGCGCACCAAGTGATCAACCGGATCGTGCAGACCGCGCACAATCCGCCGGCGGGCGTGGACAACCGGGTGGGGTACGGGCTGGTCGACCCGGTGGCGGCGTTGACGTTCAACGTGCCGCCGGGTGAGCCGGTGGCGCCGGGGTCACAGAGCCGCGTCATCACGCCGGCGCCGCCGCCGCCACCGCCGGATCATCGCGCCCGGACCGTTGCCCTCGGGTTCCTCGGCGTGATCGCCGCCGCTGTGCTGACCGCCGCCGTCACCGCCCGGATCCGAAGGGCCCGCAAATGAGCCAGGACCAGGTGCGGCTCACCGGGTTCAGCGCCTCGAGCAACCGGCGGCTGCTGTGCGCCCTGGCCGTCGCCCTGTGCGGTCTGGCCGGCTGGGCGCTGGGCGGTCTGATCGGTGTCGCGGTCGCGCTACCGCTGGCGGTGCTGCTGGTGCTGGTGCCCTGGTGGGGCCAGCCGGCCTGGTCATGGGCGCTGCTGCGGCTGCGACGACGGCCGACGGCGGGCTGGGCCGAGCCGATCACGGTGGCCAACAACCGAGCCGGCGGCGGCGTCCGGATCTCCGACGGCGTGGCGGTAGTGGCAGTGCACCTGCTGGGCCGCGCCCACGCCGCCACCGTCGCCACCGGATCGGTGAACGTCGAGACCGACAATGTCATCGACGTCGCCGCCCTGCTGCCGATGCTGCGGCATGCGCTCGGGCTGGTGCTGGACTCGATGAGCGTGATCAGCATCGGGGCCCGCCGCGCCACCACCGGCGACTATCCGCGGGTCTACGACACCGAGATCGGCACACCGCCCTACGCCGGCCAACGCGAGACCTGGCTGCTGCTGCGGTTGCGGGTCATCGACAACACCGCCGCGCTGCGTTGGCGCACCACCCTGGGTGCCACCGCGGTGGGCGTCGCCCAGCGGATCGCCGGCCTGCTGCGCTGCGAGGGACTGCGCGCGCGGGTCGCCACGGCCAGTGATCTGGCCGAACTGGACCGCCGGCTCGGTGCTGCCTTGCTGCTGGCCGACGCCGAGCGCTGGAAGACGCTGCGCTCCGAGGGCGGCTGGGTGACGACCTACGCCTACCCGGCCGGCGCGATCAGCGCGCAACTACTGGCCCAAGTCTGGACCCTGCCCGTCGACGAGGTGGTCCAGAACATCACGATTTTCCCGGATGCCACGTGCACGGTCACCGTCACGCTGCAGACGCCGCAGCCGGCGCCCACTCCCCCGGCGGTGGTGCTGCGGCGGCTCAACGGCGAGCAGGCCGCCGCCGTCGAAGCCAACATGTGCGTTCCGCGGCCGCGGCTGCGGGGGCTGCGGCCGGGGCCGCTGCCCGAGAGCCTGCCCGTCGAGATCGGCCCCTCCGGCGTCCTGGTCGGAAAGCTGGCCAACGGCGATCGGCTGATGGTTCCGCTGACCGACTCCGGTGAGTTGAGCCGGGTGTTCATCGCCGCCGAAGACCTCATCGCGAAGCGGATCATCATCCGTGCCGCCGGGGCCGGGGAGCGGGTATGCGTACACACCCGGGACAAGGCGCGCTGGGCCAGCGTCCGGATGCCCGAAGTATCGCTGGTCAGCGAGTCCAGGCCGACGCCGCGTACCACGGTCAGCGTGGTCGACGGACCGATCGCCCCGTCACCGCGTCCGGCTACCGTCATCACGGTGGCACCGCCCGGTACGCCTCCCCCGCCGCCGGACGCGGTCGAGGTGTGCATCGAGCAGATCGACCGGACCGCGGTACGGGTTGCCGCGGCCGGAAAATCGTGGCTGGCTACGGTGGAGTTGTTCCGGGCGGAAAACCGGTACTGCAGCCCGGAGGCGCTGGCGCCGATGTCGTCACGATGACACCGCGCCGGATCGACAGACAGCCGGACAACCCGTACATGCGACAGAGGACGACAGACATTGAGTGACTTGCTGGCGGCCCGACGGCACTTCGACCGGGCCATGGTGAGCATGGACGGGCGGTACGGCTACCCCGACTCCTCCCCAGAAGCGCTCGCCGAGTTCGTGGCGGCAACCGAAGCCGATCCCTCAATGGCCGACGCCTGGCTGGGCCGCATCGCCTGCGGTGACACCGCACTGGACACGCTCAAGCGGCTGTACGCCAACAGCGACTGGCTGCACAAGGAGACCACCCGGCTGGGCCGTCACCTGGCCGCCCAGATCCCCTTGGGGCCGTATCTGTCGATCACGGTGACCGATGCCTCGCATGTCGGGTTGGCGTTGGCGTCGGCGCTGACGGTGGCCGGTGAATACGAGCGCGCCGACACCCTGTTGGCCGACAAGGGTCTGCTGGACAGTTGGATCAACCACCAGTGGCACCAACTGGCCCGTGCCTACCTGATGTTCGTCACGCAGCGGTGGCCGGATCTGCTGACCGTCGCCGCCGAGGAGCTGCCCGAACGGGCGATCGTCATGCCCGCGGTCACCGCGTCGATCTGCGCACTGGCCGCCTACGCGGCTGCGCACCTCGGGCAGGGCCGGGTGGCATTGGACTGGCTGGATCGGGTGGACATCGCCGGGCAGGCCCGCTCCTCCGAACGGTTCTCCGCCGGCGTGTTGACCGCGTCGATCAACCCCGGCGAAATCCCCTTGCTGGCCGCGGATCTGGCCTACGTACGCGGGATGGTGCACCGCCAGCTCGGTGAGGAGGACAAGGCGCAGGTCTGGTTGTCCAAGGCCGCCATCAACGGTGTGCTGACCGAGCCGGCCAAAGCCGCGCTGGCCGAGCCGAATCTGCGCCTGGTGGTCACCGAGGAACAGATCATCAACAGCCGCACCGACCGCTGGGATGCCGACACGGCGAAAAGCCGGGCCGAACTCGACGAAGACAACGCGCTGGACCGCCGCGCCGAGCTGCTCGCGCAAGGCCGCGCCGAGCTGGAGAAGCAGGTCGGGCTGGCCGAGGTGAAACGCGCGGTGAAGGCCCTGGAGGACCAGCTTGAGATCCGGGCCATGCGTCTGGAACACGGCCTGCCGGTGGAGGGCCAGACCAATCACATGCTGCTGGTCGGCCCGCCCGGCACCGGTAAGACCACCACCGCCGAGGCGCTGGGCAAGATCTACGCGGGAATGGGCATCGTCCGCAATCCGGAGATCACCGAGGTGCGCCGCTCGGATTTCTGTGGCGAGCACATCGGCTCGTCGGGCCCGAAGACCAACGAATTGATCGAAAAGGCTTTGGGCGGAATCCTTTTCATGGACGAGTTCTATTCGTTGGTGGAACGCCACCAGGACGGAACCCCGGACATGATCGGCATGGAGGCCGTCAACCAGCTGCTGATCGCGCTGGAGAAGCACCGCTTCGATTTCTGCTTCCTTGCCGCCGGATATGAGGACCAGGTCGACGAATTCCTGACCGTCAACCCCGGTCTGGCGAGCCGGTTCAACCGCAAGATCCGGTTCGAGTCCTACTCCCCCGAGGAGATCGTCGAGATCGGTGAGCGGTACGGCTCCAGCCGGGCCACCGAACTGAATCCGGAAGCGCGACAGCGGTTCCTGGACATGGCGACCACGATTCGCGCCTATGTCAGCCCGCGCGGCGAGCACGGCATCAACATCATGCATAACGGCCGGTTCGCCCGCAACGTGATCGAGGAAGCCGAACTGGCCCGCGACACCCGGGTGGCCGCTCAGAAGCGTGCCGGCCACGAGGTGACGGTCGAGGACCTCAAGACCATCACCGCCGCCGACATCGACACCGCGGTACGCGCCGTGTGCGACACCAAACGCGAGATGGCCGCGATCAGCTGGTAGGGCGCACTCAGACCGGGCCGGTACCGTACCTGGCCGCGAAATCGGACTCGGCCTCTTCACGCAGCGCGGTGAAGACGAGGTTGAGCCGATCCGCCAGTTCGCTGTTGGTGTAGTCGCTCACCACACACGGGTGCAGCGTCAATTCCAGCAGTCGACCGTCCGAATTCGCGACGGCGCGGACGTCTCCGAGATCGACGCTGTAGGTGGTGTTCTCGGCCTCGGCGACCAGAGCTTCCCATTTCTCGGCGGCTTCACGAAGGTCCCGCAATACGGCCTCAACGAGGTCCTTGTCGCTGAGTTCCGCGCGGCTGTCCGGCCCCGACATTGGCTAAGTATGTCGAGCCGGTATGAGTAGCGTCAATTCATCATCGCCGTTAGTTCTGCGGATCCCACTGGCCGGCTGGCGGTGCGCTGAGCGCCCTGAACCAGCTGTAGTGGTAATTGGCCGAGACCGTGTCGCCCGTGGCAATGCCTTCGGTGGCGGCCAGCAGCATGCAGTTCAGCACCACGGCGGTATCGGCGTCGGGATACTGCGCCAACAACTGGTAGCGCATGGTGTCCAGATGTACCCGGAGGAGGTCGATTTCGGCGTCGACCACACCGGTTCCGGCGGATCCGGCTTTCGCCAGGGTGTTCGCCATACGCGGCAACCCGTCACGCCAGTGGGTGGCGTCGCTGAGCTGCCAGCCCAGATCGTCGATGGGCGCCAGCTCGCGGGGCTGCACCGACGCGTCCGTCGCACCGAAGTCACTTGCCCAGCCGAGCCGGTCGCCAGGGCTGTAGGAGGCCGATTCTGTCGGGGTGCCCAGCATCGCGGTGGCGGTCCCGGCCCGCCGGCCCGGCTCCAGCAGCCGCACCCCAGCCGGTAGCTCGATCCCAGACGGGATCCACCCGTGGGCGATATCGGTGACCAGCAGCGTTGTTCCGTCGGCGAAGGTGCCGATGGCCCACCGCAGGGCGGGCTCCTGGCGGGCCACGAAGGCCAACAGGCGCTGCAACCGCTGCTCGCTGGACTCGGTGACCGCGGCGAGTGGGGGCGGGGGCGGGGGTGACGGCGCCGCGGCCGGTTCAGGGGCCGGCTCGGGGGCCGCCGGAATGACAGCGGTCAGGTCTTCCTGTGCTTCGGCCAGCGGTAGCGCGACGGGTTCCGGGGCGACGAACGGCTCCTCGGCCCGAACGACCGGTTCGACCGGCGGCGCGATGGGCGGCCCGGCGGGGCGGGCAACGGGCTCGGCGGGGAATGCGGCGGTCGGCGGCTCGTCCTCGACGCTGTCGATGACCAACGGATCCGGCCGGAACGGCGCGACGGCCGGGGCCGGTTCCACCACGTCCAACACCTCGGCGGCCTCGGGAACCGGCGGAGGGGGCGCCGGCGGCCCGGGCAGCACCTCCGGCACCGGCGGCGGGGGAGCCACTTCGGCCGGCGCCGGGGTCGGCGTACTCGGGGTCGGCAGATCGAGGGGGGGCTCGGCGACGTCCGGTTCGGGCATCCGGTGGCGCGCCCTTCCGGCGGGCCGGTTAGCGCTCTGCCGGGGCGGCTCGGGCGCGTCGAACTCCTCTGGTTCGGGCGGGCTCGGTGGACTTGGCGGTGCGGGCGGGACCTGTTCAACCGGCTCGACGGGCCGCGGTGCCGCATCAAGGCTGAGGTATTCGGTGCGGAACTCCAGAGCTTCCTTGTGAAGTTGCCGAACCGTCGACTCCACCCGCAGGACCGCGAATGCCCTGGCAACGTTGATGACCCTGGCCTCGGCGGTCTGTCGCGCCTGCCCGGTAAGGTCGGATCGGCGGATCGCGTACAACTTCTCGTTCGCCGAGTGCGCAATGCGCTGTAGATCCGCGTTCAGGTAGTCGGCAAGCGGGGCGGTCTCCGGGGTGATCGTGGCCAATTCGGCCGGCCACAGACCGCCGAGCACCCAGGCACTACAGTCGACCGGAGCGCTGAAGGCCGGGATCGCCAGTGATTCCCGAGCCGCGCTCCGCAGGCGCTGGCGCGCCGACCGTCGACCGAAGATTGCCACCGCGCAAGCCTACCGTTGCCGCCGTGCCGCCCCGACGCTATTTCGTCGCCCCCGCGAACCCGCGGTGCACACCGGCAGCCGGTCATCCACAGCCGCTGCGCGCCGTGAATTGTCAGTCCCACAGCAGGTCGGTAGCGTGCAGACCATGGCCGATGTCGGGTCACCCGCAACAGGGTGTGCAGCGCAGCTGAGCGAAGTGCTCGCCCTGTTGGCCCGCGCCCGGAACCTGTTCGGGGACATGGTGGTTGATCCTCCCACCGATATTGCACCCCGGGCCGATGCCGCCGGGCGCTGGGTGGTCTAACGTCCGATGCCGTCACCGGCCTGATGGCCGGCGTGCAGCTGGTGGTTCAGCAGGCGCTCGGTGGCCACCCGCAGCTCCTCGTTGGTCGGCACCGCTGCTGAAGGGACGTGCCCGCCCGTGACGATCTCGGCGCGGATCTCCAACGCCGCCTTGAGAAACGACACGTCCGCAGTCAAGATGATGGCCTCGGCCAACCGATGGGCGTCGGCCGACATGGCCGCCTCACTCAGCACCACGCTGTGCAGATAGCCGCCGCGGCAGGACCGGAACAGCACATCACCGCTCGGATGGGTGGTATCGAACGCCGGATTCGGTTCAGTCATCAGCGCCCGTCGGTGAGGTGCCGGAAGGCCGCGGCGGAGTCGTCTTCATGCTTGTTCCACGTTGCCACAGCCCGGTTCAGATTGTCCGACACTTGCGAATGCTCGCTCGACTGATCGTCGTAGCAGTTCTTGCGGGCGTCGAGCAACGAGCCGGCCGCCTGGCGAAAGTCGCCGTAGATCGGGCCGAGCGCATTCAGGGTCGTCCGGATCCCCTCGTGGGATGCCGCGACGGTGGCCAGGTAATCCGAAGCCTGCTGGTGGTTCCCGGCGGCGTTGGTCAGAACCGCCTGATCGACGTGGATCTTCTCTGGCATCTCCTACCTCCCTGGCTAATCGACGATGACGGGTGGAACGCGGATTTTCAAGCTCGCGGGCCTCGCAAAAGCCCGGCCGGCCGGGTCGGGGCCGGTTCACCGGTCCCGGTGTGGTCCTCGATTCGCAGATGTTGCCAGCCCAGGAATCCGGGACCGCGCAAGTTAGCGGCGAGGTGGAGCTGTCCGTCGAGCAGTGCCCTGCCGTCCCCGACGGCCACCGCATGGCGGTCGGTGAACACCCCGATGTCACCGGGCCGCAGCCGGGCTTGGTCGACCGGTGCCGTCACCGGGATGCCGGGCGGTGGAATGTCAATCCCCTGACGGCGGAACGCCTCTGCGACGGGCGTTCCGTCGGCGGCGGCCTGCATCGCCGCAGCCAGTCGCGGATCGGCGATGGCGGTCGTCGCACCGTCGGGCAGCGTCACGGTGACGGGGCCGTCGTCGTGCAGGGTTTCCGGCAGGCTGTCGTCATCGGTCTCGTCATCCTCGGCTGCGGCGGTGTCGTCGGCCGGCGACATCTGCTCCGGTTCGACCTCATCGTCGGCGGGTGCATCGCCGCCGACCGGGCCGAATGGCAGTCCGGCAGTCGGAAACCCGGCAGGCATGGCAGCAGGCATCGCGCCGAATCCCGGGCCCTCACCGCCGAGGCCGGGGACTGTCGGCATCGCCGGCGCCTCCGCCGTCCGCTCCGGTGACAGTAGGTAATCCGCCTCCGCTTCGTCTTCCGGAAGCGGATCGAGGTAGGGGTCCTCATCGCCACCCGGCGCGGAGCGAAGCAATGCCGGATCGTCGTCAGGGTCCGGCGCACGCCCGACCGGCGCCGGCGTTTCACGGTCGGTCTGAGTGGCATACAGTGCCGTCAACGCGGTGGCCAGCGCCTGTTTGGAGATGTCGTCATCGTTGGCCTCTTCGACCACTTGGATGATCGCGGCGAGTTTGGCGATCAAGAACCGCTGGAACTCCCGGGCGCCGGCGGCGGTGCTCAGGTCCCAGGCTTGGGCGGCGCCGACGATCTCGATCTGCAGATTGTCCAGTCGCCGACGGCCCTCCAGGGTGGTCTTGTGCGCGTGCTGGAGCGCTTCGATGATCTGCCGATCGAACTCCGCGGTCGCCGACAGCTGCTGCGCCAGTGCGGCTTCGGCGGTCTTCATCGCTTGCACCGCACGCCCCTGCTGTTCTTGGACCGCCGCCGCCTGAGCCGGTTGCAGTCCGTCGAGGATGCGGGCGAAACCCGCCTCGGGAAGGGGCAGGGTCAGCGCCGCCTGCGCCATGCGCGTCGCATCGCCCGCGCCGCCGGCCCGTTCGATCCGGTGGATCGCGTCGAGCACATCGTCGCGGGACGTCATGTCCTCAGCCCAACACCGGTGCGACAGGCCGCTGTTCAGGTACTGACCGCTCCATGGCCGGTGACTGTACAGATGCCGCGGTGCGCCGACAATTCACCCGCCGGACCGGTGTGGACAGGGCGGTCACGGCACCGGGCGCCGAATCGCCACGTGCGCGCCCAGCGGGCTGATCTGGACACTCGCTCCGGCATGCGGCGCTTCGACCACCATGTTGCCGCCGATTGCCAGCTGGACGTGACCGGTGCTGGGGAAGACCAGATCGCCAGGGCGAATAGCGGAGCGCGGCACCGGGATTCCGTCGTGGATCTGGGTGTACGTGGTGCGCGACAGCGGCACACCGGCTTGCTTATAGGCCCACTGGGTCAGCCCCGAGCAGTCGAATCGGTCCGGGCCTGTGGCACCCCACACGTAGGGCCTCCCGAGCCGCGACAACGCGGCGCGGACCGCCAACCCGGCACGAGTGTTGGGTAGCCGCAACTGATTCAAGTTCGGCGTCCGGCCCCGTGTCCGGTAGCGGAGTCGTCGCAGCCCTGCTCGATGTGCCTGTGCGCGGTGTCGGGCCAGCAGCACGTGGGCTCGTTGGGCACGCAACCGTGCTGCTCGTCGGCGCATCGCCTCACGCTGTGCCAGCGGGGTATCGGCGACGACGGCCGAGTCGGCACGGGCCGCCGCCACGACACCCTTGGTCTGCTGTCCGGCCCGGGCATGGTCGGCGACTGCGGCGGCAAGCAGGGCCGTTGCGGCGGCATCGGTGCGGGCGTTGGTCAGCAACCGGTTGCGCTGGGCGAGCACCGCCTGCCGGTAACGCTCATGGCCCGGGCCGGTATCCAACTGCGCGGTTCGTTCGAGCAGATCGACATAACGATCCAGCCGCGCATCCAAGGACACCGGCTGCGGGTGGGCCGCGAACAGCCGGTAGGCACGGTTCAGTACCTCGACATCGCCGTCGGTCATGGTTGCCTCTCTCCCTCGGCGAACGCGCGCACCCGGGCTAGCGCGCCCGGGGGGATGACGCCCTTGTTGCGGATGTCCCACATCTCCTCGACGCTCACACCGAGCAGCGACGCGATCACTGGCTCGGGCAGCGACGACCGCGCGCACGCCTCATCGAACCGGGCGGTCAAGCTGGTCGGCATACGCTGCAGCAGCTCGGCGCGGGTGGCCTCCAGGGCCTGCAGGTGCGCCATGAGCCGGCCGGCATGATCCGCGCCCGCGTTCACGGCGACGCGCCAGGAACTCGCCGCCAGCATCTCCGCCTTCACGCACTGCGCGATCACGGAAAGAATATACGTCTCGTATTCGTCTGATGTTTCCGACGGCAGTCGAGCGATCACCGAACGCAACGCGTCGAGCTGCGCCTCGGCGAATCCCTCCAGCACTTCGGTGTCGCTGTGGCGGTCGACGACAACGGTTCCGGCGGGCCGTGCGGGCGTCATCCGGGGTCCGCTCGTGGACATCAGCTGCGCCAGTTCGGCGTCGGGATCTTCGGCAACCAAGAGCCGGGAATAGGTGCCCGGCGGTAAGCCGAGACCATTTTCGACCTTCTGAACAGTGCTTTTGTGGGGTTTACGGGCGCCGCGCTCCAAGTAGCTCAAGCCCATGATGCTGACGCCGGTGGCGGCGGCAAGCTCGGCCAGCGACCAGTCCCGCGCCTCACGCAGTGCCCGAATGGCCGCGCCCGCCGATTCGCGGCTCATCGTTGCGCCCCGACCATGTCCGGATACTACACAGCCTCGGCCATCTCTACTTACATATATGTTTTTATCCCCTTTCGCTTGCGCTAGCCCCCTTCAGGTGTATACGTTTCTATCTACGTTATTCGCTCTGTTTCCACAAGGAGGCTGTCCCATGGAACCGCCCTGCTCCACGAACCCGGAACTGTGGTTCGGCTACCCCGACGCCGACGGGGCCGACGGGGCCGCCAAGGCCCGGGCCTACGAACAGTCCTCGATCGAGGCGCGGCTGCTGTGCCTGCGCCGCTGCCCGCTGGCACAACAGCGCCAGTGCGCCGCTCTCGCCGTCGAACGCAGCGAGGAATACGGGGTGTGGGCCGGCGTGAAGCTTCCCGGCGGCCAGTACCGCAAGCGCGCGGAACTCGCCCGTGCCCACGCCACCCTGCGGGCGATCGCCGCCGGGGAGATCAACGCGCGCGAGCTGCCCGACAACCAGACGCTGCTGGCCAACCACGAAGGTGAGCAGCTGCCGGTGACAGCTGCGGTGTTTCACCTGCCCTCCGGCGGGATCGGCTCCCCCACTGCGGCGTGAGCGGTAGTGTCACCGGCGCGGCTTGGTGCACGGCGCGGAGGTGGACGGTGTGAGCAACCTGGAGACCGACTCTGCTGAATTCGCCTGTGCCGCAGGCCCGGCCGACGGCATTGAGGTACTGCACCCGCGCGAGGTGCCGCTGGGCGGCCCGCGTGCCATGCGGGTGCGCCGCACCTTGCCGCAGCGGCAGCGCTCGCTGATCGGCGCCTGGTGCTTCATCGACCACTACGGGCCCCATGACATCGGCCGTGATGGCGGCATGGACGTGCCGCCCCACCCGCACACCGGGCTGCAGACGGCGACCTGGCTGTTCAGCGGGCTGGTCGAACACCGCGACAGCGCCGGCGTGCACGCGCTGGTGCGCCCTGGCGAGCTGAACCTGATGACGGCGGGTGCGGGCATCTGTCATTCGGAGGTCTCCGTCGACGCGCCGATCCTGCACGGCGTGCAGCTGTGGGTGGCGCTGCCGGACTCCGCGCGCTTCACCGGGCGTGCCTTCAACCACTTTGTCCCCGAACCGGTTTCGTTGCCCGGCGGCACGGCGCAGGTGTTTCTCGGCGAGCTGGCCGGCCGCCGCTCCCCCGTGCCGTCCTTCACTCCCCTGCTCGGCGCCCAAGTCGACCTGGACCCCCGCAGCGAACTCGTGCTCGACGTCGATCCCGCGTTCGAGCACGGCGTGCTGTGTGACCGGGGCGCGGTCACCCTGGGCGGGGCCGCTGTCGGTGTGGGCGCGGTGGGCTACCAGGGGCCAGGTCGAAAGGTGTTGCCGCTGCGCAATACCGGTGACTTTCCCGCCCGGGTGCTGCTACTGGGCGGGGTGCCGTTCGGCGAGGAGTTGGTGCTGTGGTGGAACCTCATCGGCCGCAGCCATGAGGAGGTCGCCGAGTTCCGGCGGCAGTGGCAAGACGGCGACGAACGCTTCGGTGCGGTCACCGGTTACCGGGGCCGGCTGGGTCGGCTGCCCGCCCCGCCCCTGCCGCCGGTGCGGCTGCGGCCGCGGCCGGCGCGCGGTGGCTAGGTGAGGAACGGCTTCAGGAAGGCCCGTCGCCGACGCGACCAGCAGCCCGTGGCTGTGATCACAGCGCTGCACACTGTCAACGTCGTTCCCGCTGACCGCCCGCGCTACGGCGTCAGCAGCACCTTGACCACATCCCCGGAGCGGGCGGCCACAGCCCGGTAGGCGTCGGCCGCCGCATCCAGCGGCATCTCGGTGGTGAAGATGCCGTCCACCGAGAGCCGGCCGGACTGCAGCAGCGGAATCAGCTGCGGCCAGGTCTGCTGCACCGGGGCGGTGGTCATCCGCAACGTGATGCTGCGCACCAGCGCCGGCAACGCCGGGAACGGAAATGGCGCCAAGTCATGTACTCCCACCACTGACACCGTTCCGCCGGCCCGCACCGCGGTGAGCGCATCCGACATCGTCACATCGGAGCCGACGGCGTCGATCACCGCGTCCACCCCGCGCCCGCCGGTCAGCTCCATCGCCGCGGCAGTCGCCGACGGCTGCGCCGGGGTGATCCCCATGGCCACCACCCGTTCGCGGCGCTGCGGCACCGGGTCGACGCCGAGAACCGTTGCCGCGCCGAGGAACAGCGCGCTACGCGCCGCGCACAGCCCCACTGCCCCCAGCCCGATGACGGCCACGGTGCCGCCCACTGGAATGTCGGCGCGTAACGCCGCCGCCCAGCCGGTGGCGAGGTTGTCGGTGAGCAGCAGGGCTTCTTCGTCGCATAGCCCGTCGGGGATGCGGGCGAGCTGAAAGTCGGCTCCCGGCACCGCCAGCAGCTCCGACTGCGCACCGCCGAGGGCGCCCGAGCCGAAGATCAACGGACCCGAATGGCAGCGGATCGGGTCCCGGGTGGCGCACCCGGCGCAGTGCCCACAGCCGGCCACCGAGGACACCATCACCCGGTCACCGACGCGCACCGAGGCCACCTCGGGGCCGACCTCGACGACGGTGCCGATCGCCTCGTGGCCCAGCGGTACCGGGTCGACGATGGGGTAGTCACCCTCGTAAAAGTGCAGATCCGAGCCGCAGATCGCGGTCGCGGTCACCGCGACCACAGCACCGTCGGCGCCGGGCAACACCGGCTCGGGGCGAGTGTCGACCCGGATCGATCCGGGCGCATCGATTACCACACTGCGCATGGGGTCATCCTTCAGCTAGGGCTTGCACTTTGCCGAGCACATCGGGGTAGCGCTTCAGATGCGCGCCGCCGTTGATGTCGAAGGCGGACCCGGTGATCCAGGCGGCGCGCTCGGAGGTCAAGAACTCCACCGCGTCGGCGATGTCGCGGGGCACTCCGGCCCGCCCGAGCGGGGTGTTCTCCAGGTATTCATCGGTCAGCCCAGGCACCATCGCCAGCCCGGCGACCAGGGGAGTGTCGACCAGACCGGGGGAGACCGCGTTCACCCGGATGCCGCGGGCGGCCAGCTCCAGGGCGGCCACCTGGATGAGCATGTTCACCCCGGCCTTGGCGCTGCAGTAGGCGGCCATCGCGGTCCCGGGCTGCCGGCCGTTGAGCGAGGAGACCGCGACGATGCTGCCGCCGTCTTGCAGGGCCCGGGCCGCGTGCTTGATCACCAGCATGGTGCCGGTCAGGCAGACATCGATGGTGGCCTGCCAGCCGGCCAGTTCGATGTCGGGGATGGCGCCGATGATCGACATTCCCGCGCAGCTGACCACGGTGTGCAGCGGTCCGGCCGCGCAGGCGGCCGCAAACGCCGCGGCGACGCTGTCCTCGTCGGTGACGTCGGCGGCCACGGCGCTGGCCGATTCGCCGATCTCGGCCGCCCGCTGCTGGGCTGCTTCGGCGTTGATGTCGGCGATCACCACGTGGTCACCGCGCGCGGCCAAGGCGTGCGCGGTGGCCAGGCCGATTCCCGAGGCGCCGCCGACGATCAGCGCGACGGGGGCGCGCCCGGTCATGCGGGTGATCCCGTCGCCGCAAGGTATGCGCGTTGTCGGTCGGGGCGCACCCACAGGGGGTCCGCGCCGACCTCGCTGCCCTCGGCGACCAGCACCCGTTTGAGGATCTTGTTGGTCGCCGTCGCGGGCAGCTGCGCCATCAGCCGGACGTAACGGGGCCACGCCTTGGGGGACAGGTCCTCTTGGGCGGCAAGGAAATCGGTGAACTCGTCCTGGGTCAGTCCGGCGTCGTCGCGCAACACCAGCGCGGCCATCACCTGGTCGCCGACGTTACCGTCGGGCACCGCATACACCGCGGCCTGGTTGATGTCGGGATGCCGCATCAGGATGCGTTCGATCGGCGCGGCCGCGAGGTTCTCCCCGTCGACCCGCATCCAGTCGGCGGTGCGCCCGGCCAGGTAGATCCAGCCGTCGGCATCGGCGTAGGCCAGGTCACCCGACCAGTACATGCCGCCGCGCATCCGTTCCGCGGTGGCGGCCTCGTTGTTGTAGTAGCCCGAGAAGAAGCCGGCGCCGGTCGTGTTGACCAGTTCCCCGATCGCCTCGTCGGGGTTGGTCAGCATCCCGTGTTCGTCGAAGATCGCGGGCGCGCATTCGGCGACGGGATCGCTGTGGTAGATCGCTACCCCGGGAAACCCGCGGCCCACCGAGCCGGGCGGGGTGCCCTCGTCGCGGGTGATGGTGACGGCGTTCTCGGTGGAGCCGAAGGCGTCGACGACCTGGACGCCGAACCGCCGGGCGAACTCGCCGATGTCGCGTTCGGAGGCTTCGTTGCCGAAGGCGACCCGCAGCGGGTTGTCGGCGTCGTCGGACTGCTCGGGGTGGGCCAACACGTAGGCCAGCGGCTTGCCGACGTAGTTCATGTACGTGGCGCCGTAGCCCCGGACGTCGGCGAGGAAGCGCGAGGCGGAGAACTTGGCCGGGGCCATCGCCGCGCCGGCGGCGACCGCGGGCCCGAAGCCGGCGGCGATCGCGTTGGAGTGGAACAACGGCATGGACAGGTAGACGACGTCGTCGGAGCCCAGGCCGAACCGTTCGGTGAGGGCTTGCCCGGCGACCAGCACCATCAGGTGGTTGACCAGCACGGCTTTCGGGTCGCCGCTGGTGCCGGAGGTGAAGATCAGCATGAACGGGTCGCTCGCTTGCACCTGCCGGTGCGGGGTCAGCTCGCCGGCGCCGTCGCACGTCTGCTGCCAGGCCGCGTCGTCGACATCGATGACGGCGACGCCGGTCAGGTCGACGCCCTGCAGCAGCGGGCGGTGTTCGGCGTCGACCAGCAGGATCTGCACGTCGGCGGTGCGCAGGTCGGCGGCCAGCGCCGAACCACGCCGGGTGTCGTTGACCCCGCAGAGCACGTAGCCACCGAGCGCGGCGCCGGCCACCGCGGTGAGCATCGCCGGTGTGTTGCCCAAGAGTGCACCGACGTGCATCGGGCGGTCGGTATCGGCGCGGGCGAGCACCGCGGCGGCATGGCGGGCCGCGCGGGCGATGTATTCGCGCCAGCTCCAGCGGAGCTGCCCGCCGCGGGCATCGTTGTAGAGCACTGCCGGCCCGTCGGCGTCTGCGCGTTCGGTAAGCAGTTGCTGCATCGTCTCGGCCATCGCGCCCTCCTAACCCGTGACGGTAGCGGTCGGTACGGCCAGATGCCTGGCCAAAAAGGCGATCTGGTGATCGACGACGTGGTCGAACCAGTCGCCGCCGGCGAAGACGTCGAAGTGGTCGCACGGATAGTGCCGGACTTCGGCGCGGGCGGCGAACGCCGCCTTCGCCGCGGCCTGCGGGGGAGCACCGCGGTCGAAGTCGGCGATCTGCACCAGCATCGGGCAGCGGATCGCCGCGGCGTGCTTGGCGGCCGGGCGGTAGCCGCCCAACTGCAGGCCGACTCCGGCGTCGACCTCGTTGCGCCAGGTGGGCCCGGCCATCGCGAGGTAGGCCTCGTAGTAGCCCTCGGCGGTCAGCGTGGCCAGCTCACCGGGCCGGCCCACCAGTGGGATCGTCGCGGGCCCGCGGCCTGCCCGCTGGGCCAGCGCACTGCGCCAGCCGGTCAGCGTCGAGCGCAGCAACGTCGACGGTCGGTGGTGCGGCAGCGCCGCGACGGCGGCGGCCGGTCCGCTGACGAGCGGGGTCAGCGCGACGGCGGCCGCCACGCCGGGCGTGGTGGCGGCCACCTCGAAGACGTGCCCACCGGCCAGCGAGACGCCCCATACCACCAGCCGCTGCGGATCGACACCGGGCCGGCGTGCCGCCGCGGTGCAGGCCGCGCGAAAGTCGGCGAGCTGTTCTTTGATCGAAAACCGTTGTCGCGGCTGGCCGTCGGATGCTCCGAAATAGCGGTAGTCGAAGGCGAAGGCGGCGAAGCCGGCGGCGCTCAGTCGTTCGGCAAACGGGATCAGTCCCGAGTCGACGGTGCCGCCGAAGCCGTGCCCGAGCACCACCACCGGAGCCCCGTCGCCGTCGTTGCGCCCCGCGGCGGCCGGGAAGAACCGGCCGACACAGCTGGTGCCGCCGCTGTCGAAACGGACCGTGTTCACGCAGATGCTCCCATCGTGTGCACCCCCGCCCAGGCCGGCGCGCCGAGTTCGGCGGCCCGCCGCGCGCCGCGCGGGATCTCAGCGGTGCGCAGGTCGTGTTCGTAGAGGAAGTAATCGAGTTGCTGGGTGTGCCGGGGCCGGTCGAGCATGTGGCCGGTGTACTTACGCATGTCGGCCTCGATCACCCGGCGCATCTCGGTGACCGGCGGCAGCCGGTAGCGGCCGGCGGCATAGGCGCCGATCAGCCGGGCCTGGGCCTCCACGAACGGAAACAGCGTCGGGGTGGCTTGGGCGAATCCGGCGAACACCAGGTCGTCGATGCCGGGGTAGAAGATCCGCTTGTACAGGTCGATCCGGTTGTCCGGTGCGCTGATGAACTCCGGGTCGAAGAACGGGAAGGTGATGTTGTAGCCGGTGGCGTAGATGATGACGTCGTACGGGCCGCTGGTGCCGTCGGTGAAATGCACTCTGTCGCCGTCTAATCGGCTGATGTTGGGCTTGGCGATGACGTCGCCGGATCCCAGTCGCAACGGCAACTCCACCGATTGGGTGGGGTGTGCCTCGAAGAACTTGTGGTTGGGTGTCGGCAGCCCGAGGTCCTCGGGTTGGCCGGCGATGAGCGGCTGGGCCCACTGGGCGAACTTGCGCTGCCAGGAGTACGGCAGGTAGGGGCTGGTGCGGTAGTACTTGTCGGCGGGCTTGCCGGCCAGGTATTTCGGCACGATCCAGGCGCCCGAGCGCGTTGACAAGGTCAGCTCGTTGTCGAGCGCCTTCGACGACAGTTCCACGGCGATGTCGGCGGCGCTGTTGCCCAGGCCGACGACCAGGATGCGCTTGCCGGTGAACTCCAGCGGTGTCTTGGGGTCGATGTAGTGGTGCGCGTGCAGGGTCTGCCCGCTGAATTCGCCGGGGAAGTCGGGGTAGCGCGGGTCCCAGTGGTGGCCGTTGGCGACCACCAACAGGTCGAAGCGGCGGCGCTGGCCGCCGGCCAGTTCCAGCTCCCACCCACCGCCGGGCAGCCGCTGGGCGTGGGCGACCTCGGTGTCGAACTCGATGTGGCGTTTGAGCGCGAAGGCCTCGGCGTAGGACTCCAGGTACTCCTTGACCAGCGTGTGGTGCAGGAAGTCCGGGTAGTGGGCAGGCATCGGAAAGTCTTTGAAAGACAGCTGGTGCTTGGAGGTGTCGATGTGCAGCGACCGGTAGGCACTGGAATGCCCGTTGGGATTGCCGAACGCCCAATTGCCCCCGATCCGGTCGGACGATTCAAAGCAGGTGTAGTCGATCGCGTAGTCCGACAACATCTTTCCGGCGGTCAGGCCGCTGATGCCGGCGCCGATGATCGCGGTGCGAGGTGCGGACACGGGTGAACCTCCGGCGTCGGGGGAGTAGACAGGTTCGGACGAAGTGTCTACCTAATGGGTGGCAATAGTACACAGATCTTCGAATCTGTCTACTCCCTTGTTAGGCTTGCCGGCCAGGAGGTGCCTCGTGGACGCAAAGCCGGGATCGGTGTCGTCGACAACCGATCGGCTGCTGGACGCGACCGAGCAGTTGTTGGCCGACAAGGGGATCCGGGCGACGACGATGATCGACGTCGCCGAGCGCGCCGGGGTGTCCCGCGCCTGGCTGTACCGGAACTTCCCGGACAAGCCCTCGCTGGTCGGCGCCGCGATCATCCGGCTCATCGAGACCAGTTGGGCGCAATCGCGCGCCGAGCTCTCGACGCTGCCCGGTTTCGAGGAGCAGCTGGTAGCCGGCGTGCAGATCGGCCGCCGCGCCTACGACGATCCGGGCACGCTGCTGATGCGGCTGCGCACCGCGGAACCGGAGGAGTTCACCGCGTGTGCCGGAGCCGGGGTACGTGGCCTGGTTCCCGACCTTGCGGCGTTCTGGTATCCGTTTTTGGAGACGGCCGCCGCCGCCGGGGACATCCACCGCGACACCGACTTGCCGGAGGCCAGCGAGTGGATTGCCCGGGTGATGATCAGCCTGGGCAGCGTCCCGGGCAATCACATCGATCCCGACGACCCGGCGGCGGTGCGACGGCATCTGCGCCGGTACGTGCTGCCGGGGCTGCGGCAGGCGCCGGGGGCGGGTCCCTAGCGCTGGGCGCCTGGTGCAGCCCGTTTCCGCAACCGGCCCAGCAAACAGAAAACCCCGGCCGAAGAAGGCCGGGGTGCTGCCGAACAAAAATTGTGGGCGAAGGGGGACTTGAACCCCCACGTCCCGAAGGACACTGGCACCTGAAGCCAGCGCGTCTGCCATTCCGCCACTCGCCCGAGCGACCGGGGGAGCCTATCACGGCTCCCGACGGGTGCTTCCGACCCGGTTCGGTATCCGCAGCCCACCGTAGCGCAGGCTGCCGTGACCCCTTCGTGACCTGCTCTTATCCGATTCTCCGCCGGACAAGGGTGCCGCGGCGGCATACCGGGTCGATACCATGTCCAGGGCGGATGCAGCGCAGCGACACGCCGCAGCGACGCGTCCCCCGGCACGACGATTTGACGGCGGCGAGTGAGGCGGCAGCGGATGGACAGCCAGCGCGGGCTGGTTCAGCGCATCGAGCGCAGGCTCGAATCCGCCGTGGAGGATGCGATGGCCAGGGTCTTCGGCGGGGCCGTCGTCCCCGAGGAGGTCGAGGCCGCGCTGCGGCGGGAGGCCGCCGCGGGGGTGCGGGCGTTGGCCGGAAATCAGCTTTTGGCACCGAACGAATACGTCATTACCCTCGGTGTGGACGACTACGACAATGTGGGCGCCGACCAGGGTTTGACGTCGAAGGCCTTCGCCCGGCATTTAGCGGGATATATCGGCGAGCAGGGGTGGCAAACGTATGGTGATGTGGTTGTCCGGTTCGAACAGTCACCGAGTCTGCGTACCGGTCAGGTTCGCACGCGGGGAGCTGTCAATCCGGACGCCCGCCCCCACCAGACGGTCAGTGAATCCCGCCCGCCACAATCAGATCATGCGTTTACCGCAGAATCAGGAGTGCCACCGATGACCGAAAACCCGAGCTACCGCGGCGCCCACGGGCAACAGGACCGTCCCGGCGACGACTATTACGACCCGCGTTACGGCCGCCCGGCCGACGACGCCCGCGGCGGTCAGGACCCTCGTGGCCACTACGCCCCGGAGCCCGAGCCCTACCAGCAGGACCAGCGCGTCGGCGCCTACCCCGAGGGCCCGGGCGGCCAGGGCGGCCCGGGTGGCTATGCCCCGCCGCGGCGGCCCGAGCAGGGCGGCTACCCCGAGCAGGGCGGCTACCCCGAGCAGGGCGGCTACCCCGAGCAGGGCGGCTACCCCGAGCAGGGTGGCTACCCCGACCACGGCGGCTACCCCGGCGGCCAGGGCGGCGGTTACCCGCAGTCCTACGAGCAGCGCCCGCCGAGCGGTTATGGCGCCCCCACCGGCTACGAACCGGGCTACCCGCACCAGCAGCCTCCGCCGGCATACCCGGGCGGCGGCGGCCAGCACGGGTACGGCGACTACGAGCGCCCCCCGGTCCGCCACGACGACTACTCCCAGCCGGGGGCCTACCCCGAGGCCCAGCCCGAGCAGCGCCCCTCCTACCCGGACCAGGGCGGTTACGACCAGGGCGCGCCGTCGTACGGCCGGCAGGACTACGGCCAGCCCGACTACCGCTACGGCGAGCAGGGCGCCCCGGCCGGCTACGACTACGGCCAGCAGGGCGGCTACGGCGAATCGCAAGCGGGCTACGACTACGGTCAGCCCCCGGCGCCGGGCGGCTATGACGCTCCGGGCGGCGGCTACGGCCAGCGCGCCTACTCGGCTCCGACCACGGTCACCTTGCAGCTCGACGACGGCAGTGGCCGGACCTACCAGCTGCACGAGGGCACCAACGTGGTGGGTCGCGGCCAGGACGCCCAGTTCCGGCTGCCGGACACCGGGGTGTCACGCCGTCACCTCGAGATTCGCTGGGACGGGCGGGTGGCTCTGCTGTCCGACCTCAACTCCACCAACGGCACCACGGTGAACAACGCCCCCGTCCAGGAATGGCAGTTGGCCGACGGCGACGTGATCCGGCTCGGTCACTCCGAAATCATCGTCCGGGTTCACTAGGGACAACCGGAGCCACGCCGCCTGGTAGATAGCGAAGCGCTCCCGCTTCGCCCTACGGCCACCCACGTCCAAGTATCGTGACTTTGCCGAAGTGCTCCGCGCGATGAGCACGACATGGACGGCGCAAGGACGGAGAGGACGCCGGATGCAGGGACTCGTGCTGCAGCTGACGCGAGCCGGTTTTTTGACGTTGCTGTGGCTGTTCATCTGGTCGGTGCTGCGGATACTGCGGACCGACATCTACGCGCCGACCGGCGCGGTGATGGTGCGCCGCGGCCTGTCGATCCGCGGCGTGCTGCTGCCATCGCGTCAACCACGCACCGGTGCACGCCACCTGGTGGTGACCGAGGGACCGTTGACCGGAGCCCGGATCGCGCTCGGCGATCAGCCGGTTCTGGTCGGCCGCGCCGACGATTCCACGCTGGTGCTCACCGACGACTACGCGTCCACCCGGCACGCCCGACTATCTCAACGAGGGTCGGAATGGTATGTCGAAGACCTCGGCTCGACCAACGGCACCTACCTTGACAGGGTGAAGGTGACCACAGCGGTACGGGTTCCCATCGGGACGCCGATACGAATCGGCAAGACCGCGATCGAGCTCCGCCGGTGAGCCTGGTTCTGCGGTACGCCGCCCGCAGTGACCGCGGCCTGGTGCGCTCCAACAACGAGGACTCCGTCTACGCCGGAGCCCGCCTGCTGGCCCTGGCCGACGGTATGGGCGGACATGCCGCCGGCGAAGTGGCCTCCCAGCTGGTGATCGCAGCGCTGGCCCACCTCGACGACGACGAGCCCGGTGGTGACCTGCTGGCGAAACTGGAATCCGCTGTGCAGGAAGGCAACTCGGCGATCGCGGCCTACGTCGAGGAGCATCCGGAACTTGAGGGCATGGGCACCACCCTGACCGCGATCCTGTTCGCCGGCCCGCGGCTGGGGTTGGCCCACATCGGCGACTCGCGCGGCTACCTGCTGCGCGACGGCGAACTCAGCCAGATCACCAAGGACGACACCTTCGTGCAGACCCTGGTCGACGAGGGGCGCATCACCGCCGAGGAGGCGCACAGCCATCCGCAGCGGTCCTTGATCATGCGGGCGCTGACCGGTCACGAGGTGGAGCCGACGCTGATCATGCGCGAGGCGCAGGCCGGCGACCGTTACCTGCTGTGCTCCGACGGATTGAGCGACCCGGTGAGCACCGAGACCATCCATGAGGCGCTGGAGATTCCCGACGTCAACGATGCCGCGCTGCGGTTGATCGAGTTGGCGCTGCGCGGCGGCGGACCCGACAACGTCACGGTGGTGGTGGCCGACGTCGTCGACGTCGACTACGGCCAGACCCAGCCGATCCTGGCCGGGGCGGTCTCCGACAACGACGACGACCACACCACCGTTCTCAACACCGCCGCCGGACGGGCTTCGGCGATCTCCCCGCGCAAGACCGTCGCCAAGCGGGTGCTGCCCCGGATCGAGACCCTGGCCGCACCGCCCCGGTCGCGGCGCCGCAAGATCCTCATCGCGATACTGCTGCTGGCGCTGCTGGCCGCCGCGCTGCTGATCGGGCGGGCGATCGTCCGCACCAACTATTACGTCACCGCCTACGGCGGCACCGTGGCGATCATGCGGGGCGTGCAGGGTTCGATCCTAGGGGTGCCGCTGCAGGAGCCCTACCTGCTCGGCTGCCTCGACAGCCGCGGCGATCTGGTGCAGATCAGCTTCAGCCAGTCCGGCGACAAGCTGGCCTGCCGGCTGATGACGTTGCAGGATCTGCGGTTGCCGGCCCGCCAGCAGGTCAGCAACGGCTTGCCCGCCGGCACCCTCGACGACGCGATCACCCAGCTGCGCAACCTGGCGCGGGACTCCCTGCTGCCGCCGTGCCCGGCACGTACCAGCGCGGGCAAGGCGGGCGGCAGCGGTGCGACAACCTCGCGCGCGCCGGATCCCGGCCCGGGCCCGACGGGTCCCCGGCCCGGCCCGCCGCAGCCCACCTCGGCCTCCGGGGTGCCACATCTGCCCACGCTGACCAACCTGCCGCCGGCCCCGCCCGAACCGGGAACCGACTGCCGGGCGGCCTCATGACCCGCGCCGGCGACGACGCGGAGCGGGGCGTGCGAAGCGATGAGCAGGAGCGGCGCAAATTGAGCACAGCGCCGCAGCCGCCGGTGGCGCTGACCCCGGCGCTGCCGGATCGACGCAACGCCGAACTGCTGCTGCTGTGCTTTGCGACCATGATCATCGCGGTGGCGATGCTGATCGTCGAGGCCGGCCACGAACAGGGTCTGCGTTGGGATCTGGTCGGCTATGGGGCGGCGTTTCTGGTGCTGTTCGCCTTCGCGCACCTGGTCATCCGCCGCTCGGCGCGGTACGCCGACCCGCTGCTGCTGCCGGTGGTGGCGCTGCTCAACGGCCTCGGACTGGTGATGATCCACCGCATCGATCTGGGTGCCGGGCTCGACGGCGCCGGGACCCGCCCGGGTGCCAGCGCCCAGATGCTGTGGACGCTGGTCGGGGTCATCGTGTTCGCCTTGGTCCTCGAACTGCTCAAGGACCACCGCCGGCTCGCCGGCAGCGGCTACGTCTGCGGGCTGGTGGGCCTGGTGCTGCTGGTGATCCCCGCCCTGCTGCCGGCTTCGCTCTCGGAACGACAGGGGGCCAAGATCTGGATCCGGTTGCCCGGCTTCTCGATTCAGCCCGCGGAGTTCTCCAAGATCTTGCTGCTGGTCTTCTTCGCCGCGGTGCTGGTGTCCAAACGCCAGTTGTTCACCAGCGCCGGCAAACACGTGCTGGGGATGAACCTGCCCCGCCCACGCGACCTGGCCCCGCTGCTGGCCGCCTGGGTGATCTCGGTCGGGGTGATGATCTTCGAGAAGGATCTCGGCACGTCGCTGCTGCTGTACGCCTCGTTTTTGGTGATGGTGTACCTGGCCACCCGCCGGTTCAGCTGGATGGTGATCGGGCTGCTGCTGTTCGCGTTCGGCAGCATCGCCGCCTACTTCATGTTCAGCCATGTCCGGGTGCGGGTGCAGACCTGGCTGGATCCGTTCGCCGACCCCGAGGGCGTCGGCTACCAGATGGTGCAGTCGCTGTTCAGCTTCGCCACCGGCGGCATCTTCGGCACCGGCCTGGGCAACGGCCAGCCCGGCTATGTGCCCGCGGCGTCGACGGACTTCATCATTGCCGCGTTCGGCGAGGAATTGGGTCTGGTCGGGCTGGCCGGGGTGCTGATCCTGTACACCATCGTGATCGTGCGCGGCATGCGGACGGCGATCGCGGTCCGCGACAGCTTCGGCAAACTGCTGGCCGCCGGCTTGGCCGCCACCTTGGGGATCCAGCTGTTCATCGTGGTCGGCGGCGTCACGAAGCTGATTCCGCTGACCGGGCTCACCACGCCCTGGCTGTCCTACGGCGGGTCGTCATTGCTGGCCAACTATGTGCTGCTGGCGATCGTGCTGCGTGTCTCCCACGCCGCCCGCCGGCCGCTGAGCACCCAGCCGAAGCGCACGCCCTCGATCGGCGATACCGGC
This sequence comes from Mycobacterium sp. NGS16, assembly GCF_059813225.1. NCBI lineage: Bacteria > Bacillati > Actinomycetota > Actinomycetes > Mycobacteriales > Mycobacteriaceae > Mycobacterium > Mycobacterium sp. NGS16. The sequence goes on along the minus strand of NZ_JCALEE010000002.1, from coordinate 563,702 downwards.
ACGGCGGTGATCGAGCGCGTATGAACACCTCCCTGCGCCGCGTCACGATGACCCTGATGGCGCTGATCGTGCTGCTGTTGGGCAACGCCACCCTGACCCAGGTCTTCGCCGCCGACGGGCTGCGCGCCGACCCACGCAACCAGCGGGTGCTGCTCGACGAATACTCCCGCCAGCGCGGCCAGATCACCGCCGCCGGACAACTGCTGGCCTACTCGGTCGCCACCGACGACCGGATTAAATACCAGCGCATCTATCCCGACCCCGCGGTGTACGCGCCGGTCACCGGGTTCTACTCGCTGCGCTACTCCAGCAGCGGCCTCGAGCGGGCCGAGGACACCGTGCTCAACGGGTCAGATCCGCGGCTGTTCGGGCTGCGGCTGGCCGACTTCTTCACCGGCCGCAGTCCCCGCGGTGGCACCGTGGAGACCACCATCCGGCCCCGGGTGCAGCAGGCCGGCTGGGAGGCGATGCGCAACGGCTGCGCCGGCGGCTGCCGCGGTGCGGTGGTGGCTCTCGAGCCGTCCACCGGCAAGGTCCTGGCGCTGGTCTCGGCGCCGTCGTATGACCCCAACCAGCTGTCCTCGCACGATTCGGCGCAACAGGGCCAGGCCTGGCAGCGGCTGCGCGACGACCCCCGCTCGCCGCTGACCAACCGCGCCCTCAGCGAGACCTACCCACCGGGTTCGACATTCAAGGTGATCACCACCGCGGCCGCGCTGCAGTCCGGCGTCGGCGAGAACGAGCAGCTGACCAACGCGGCGCGCATCGCCCTGCCCGACAGCACCGTCAAGCTGGAGAACTTCGGCGGCAACACCTGCGAAGGCAACGAGGCGACCGTGTCGCTGCGGGTGGCGTTCGCCCGATCCTGTAACACCGCCTTCGTCCAGCTCGGGCTGCGCACCGGGGCCGATGCCCTGCGCACCGCCGCCCAGGGGTTCGGGCTGGACATCACGCCCGAACCCATCCCGCTGCAGGTGGCCGAGTCCACTGTCGGCCCGATCCGCGATGCCGCCGCACTGGGAATGACCAGCATCGGCCAGAAGGATGTCGCGGTGACGCCGCTGAAGAATGCGGTGATCGCAGCAACGATCGCCAACGGCGGGTTGACCATGCAGCCCTACCTGGTCGAGGGGCTGGAGGGGCCGGACTTGGCCGGGATCGCGACGACGCAACCGCGCGAACAACGCCGTGCGGTGTCCTCGCAGGTCGCGGCTAAGCTTACGGAACTGATGATCGACGCCGAAAAAGTGACCCAGCAGGAGGGGGCCATCCCGGGCGTACAGATCGCGTCGAAGACCGGCACCGCCGAGCACGGTCCCGATCCGCGGAACACTCCGCCGCACGCGTGGTACATCGCTTTCGCCCCGGCCAGCGCCCCGAAGGTGGCCGTCGCCGTCGTCGTGGAGGACGGCGGCGACCGCCTGGCCGCGACCGGCGGCGCGCTGGCCGCACCGATCGGCCGGGCCGTCATCGAAGCCGCACTCCAGGGGCGATCATGAGTCCGGCGGTCGGCGCGGCGCTGGCCGGGCGCTACCGGTTGCAGCGACTCATCGCCACCGGCGGCATGGGGCAGGTGTGGGAGGCCGTCGACAATCGGCTGGGCCGCCGGGTGGCGGTCAAGGTACTCAAGCCCGAGTTCTCCTCCGACCCCGAATTCATCGAGCGGTTCCGCGCCGAGGCACGCAACACCGCCATGCTCAACCATCCGGGGATCGCCAGTGTGCACGACTACGGCGAGACCGATCTCGACGGTGAGGGCCGCACCGCATTCCTGGTGATGGAGCTGGTCAACGGCGAGCCGTTGAACTCGGTGCTCAAACGGACCGGGCGCCTGTCGCTGCGGCACGCCCTGGACATGCTGGAGCAGACCGGCCGGGCGCTGCAGGTGGCCCACAGCACCGGGCTGGTGCACCGCGACGTCAAACCGGGCAACATCATGATCACGCCCACCGGCCAGGTGAAGATCACCGACTTCGGCATCGCCAAGGCCGTCGACGCCGCGCCGGTCACCCAGACCGGCATGGTGATGGGCACCGCCCAGTACATCGCCCCCGAGCAGGCGCTCGGGCAGGACGCCACCGCGGCCAGCGATGTGTACTCCCTGGGTGTCGTCGGGTATGAAGTACTGTCCGGGCGCCGCCCGTTCACCGGTGACGGCGCGCTGACCGTCGCCATGAAGCACATCAAGGAGCCGCCCCCGCCGCTGCCGGCCGAGCTGCCGCCCAACGTGCGGGAGCTCATCGAGATCACCCTGGCCAAGAACCCGGGGATGCGCTACCGCAGCGGCGGCCCATTCGCCGACGCGGTCGCCGCGGTGCGCTCGGGCCGGCGACCGCCCCGGCCCAGCCAATCGCTGCCGCCCGGGCGGGCCGCCCCGTCGGCGATCCCGTCGACGGCCGCCACCCGGGTCGCGCCCCCGGTGTCGGCACGCGCCACCGCGGCACGACGGGCCCGGCCCGGTACCGGCAATCACCGCCCGCCCGCGCCGCGACGCGCCTTCACCGCCGGGCAGCGCGCGTTGCTGTGGGCGGCTGGGGTGCTGGGCACGCTGGCGATCATCATCGCGGTGCTGATCGTGGTCAACGCCAAGAGTCCGGGCGGCTCGCTGGCGCCGGCCACCGTCACCGACACCGGTGGACCCCCGATCGAGTCGTCGACCTCTGAGTCGCACCCCGCGGGGCCCCCCGCGCACTCCTCCGGCTGGACCTGGACCAGGAATTCACGATGACCACCCCGCAGCGGCTCTCCGACCGCTATGAACTCGGCGAGATCCTCGGCTTCGGCGGCATGTCCGAGGTGCACCGCGCGGTCGACACCCGCCTGCACCGTGACGTCGCCGTCAAGGTGCTGCGCGCCGACCTGGCCCGCGACCCGAGCTTTTATCTGCGGTTCCGGCGGGAGGCGCAGAATGCTGCCGCCCTGAACCACCCGGCGATCGTCGCGGTCTATGACACCGGCGAAGCCGAGACCCCGGCCGGTCCGCTGCCCTACATCGTGATGGAGCTCGTCGAGGGCGTCACGCTACGCGACATCGTGCACAACGACGGCCCGATGCCGCCCACCCGCGCCATCGAGGTGATCGCCGACGCCTGCCAGGCACTGAACTTCTCCCACCAGCACGGCATCATCCACCGCGACGTCAAGCCCGCCAACATCATGATCGACAAGCACAACGCGGTGAAGGTGATGGACTTCGGCATCGCCCGCGCGGTCGCCGACGCCGGCAACAGCGTCACCCAGACGGCGGCGGTGATCGGCACCGCCCAGTACCTGTCCCCCGAGCAGGCCCGCGGCGAGGGCGTCGACGCCCGCTCCGACGTGTATTCGCTGGGGTGCGTGCTGTATGAAATCCTCACCGGCGACGCACCTTTCGTCGGCGACTCGCCGGTTGCGGTGGCCTACCAGCACGTGCGTGAAGACCCGGTGCCGCCGTCGCAGCGCCTGCCCGGCCTGCCCGCCGACCTGGACGCGGTGGTGCTCAAGGCGCTGGCGAAGAACCCGGACAACCGCTACCAGACCGCCGCCGAGATGCGCGCCGACCTGGTGCGGGTGCACAACGGGGAGAAGCCCGAGGCCCCCCGGGTGCTCACCGACGCCGACCGCGCCTCGATGATGGCGGCCCGGCCGGGCGACGCCCACGCAGCGCACACCGACCCGCTGCCGCGCCAAGAACTCGACTTCGGTCAGGAGCGGCCGGGTTCGGTGGGGCGGTGGCTGGTCGCCGCGATCGTGCTGGCGGTGCTGACCGTCATCGTCACGGTGTCGATCAACAGTTTCGGCGGACGCACCCACCAGATCCAGGTTCCCGATGTGCGCGGTCGGGCGTCGGTCGACGCGATCGCCGAACTGCAGAACAAGGGCTTCAAGACCCGCACCGACCAGCGCGCCGACTCCGAGGTGCCGCCGGATCACGTGATCAGCACCGACCCGCCGGCGGGTGCCCCGGCGAACAAGGGCGACAAGATCACCGTCAACATCTCCTACGGGCCCGAGCAGCGCCAGCTGCCCGATGTGGCGTCGCTGAGCTACGCCGAGGCGGTCAAGAAGCTGACCGCTGCCGGGTTCGGCAAGTTCAAGCAGGTCAACTCGCCGTCGACCCCGGAGCTGAAGGACAAGGTGGTCGGCACCAACCCGCCGGCCAACCAGACCACCGCGGTCACCAACGAGATCGTGATCGTGATCGGCAGCGGCCCGGCCACCAAGCCGGTTCCCGACGTCACCGGCCAGACCGTGGAGTTGGCAAGTAAGAACCTGACTGTCTACGGCTTCACCAAGATCACCGAGGTGACGGTGGACAGCCCGCGTCCGGCCGGCGAGGTGATCGCCACCAGCCCGCCGACCGGGGAGACCGCGCCCGTCGATGGGGTGATCGAGCTGCGGGTGTCGCGCGGCAACCAGTTCGTCATGCCGGATCTGACCGGGATGTTCTGGACCGATGCCGAACCGCAGCTGCGCGCGTTGGGCTGGACCGGGATGCTGATCAAGGGCGCCGACGTCGACGCGGGCGGCTCTGGCCACAACCGGGTGCTCTACCAGAGCCCGGCCGCGGGCCAGGGCGTCAACACCGACGGCAATATCACCCTGCGCTTCGGCCAGTAGCTGGGTCCTACCACCGGCTCCCGCTGCGCCGGACTACGCCCCGCTTGCGATCACCGGCGTGCCCACCCGCGCGGTCTGCACCGTGGCGGCGATCTCGTCCTCCAATCGGCGCACCAGGGCCTCGTCGCACCGGTAGCCGCAGCAGTCCAGCCAGTTGGCCAGCATCCGGTGGCCGCCCTCGGTGAGGATCGACTCCGGGTGGAACTGCACCCCGTGGATGGGCAGCTCGGTGTGCCGCACCCCCATGATCACCCCGCCGCGGGTGCGCGCGGTGACTTCCAGAACGGCGGGCAGCGTCTCGGGCAGGATCGTCAACGAGTGGTAGCGGGTGGCGGTGAACGGGTCCGGCAGCCCCTTCAACACACCGGTGTCGGTGTGGAAGACGGTGCTGGTCTTGCCGTGCAGCAGCTCCGGTGCCCGGCCCACGGTGCCGCCAAAGGCGACGCCGATCGCCTGATGGCCCAAGCACACTCCCAGCACCGGGATCCGTGCCGCCGCGCACGCGCCGACCAGGGCAATCGACGCCCCGGCGCGTTCCGGGGTGCCCGGGCCGGGGCTGAGCAGGACCCCGTCGAAATCCGCGACCACCTTGTCCAGGGCGGCCGGATCGGCCAGGCGGGCGTCGTCGTTGCGCCAGACGGCAGCCTGCACGCCCAACTGGCCCAGGTACTGCACCAGGTTGAACACAAAGCTGTCGTAATTGTCGACGACCAGGATCCGCACGCTCACAGGCTACCGGGCTTCAGTAGTCGACCGGGCCGGCCGGGACGGCGTAGCGCATCCGGGCGGGCCCGGGCGTCTCGGCCACCTGCAGATCGGTGCCGACCTGTTCGCTGTAGCCCAGGCCGAACCGGATCACATACTGCTTGTACAGCGTGACCAGGGGAGCAGCGGCCAGCGCCGCCTGCATCGCAGCCGGGTCGCCGATCGCGGTGATGACATAGGGCGGGCTGTAGGTGCGGCCGCCCAGCAGCAAGGTGTTGCCGACACACCGCGGCGCCGACTCGGCGGTGATCCGCTGGTCCTGCATCTGGACCGCCTCGGCGCCGGCGCTCCACACCGCGTTGAGCACTGCGGAGATGTCCTGCTGGTGCACCACCAGATCGTCGGGGGAGGCGTCGCGGGGAAACCGGCCGTTGGCGTCGCGCTGGGCGTCGGTGAGGGTCACGACCAGGCCCGGTCCGTGCACCGCCTCCAGGCCGGCGGCCTCGGCCATCTGGTCGGTGCGGTGGCGCATCGCCGACAGCGCCGCGCCGGCCCCGCGGCCGTGCACCGATGCCACGGCGGACGCCAGACCGTCCCGTTGGTCGGTCAGCTCCGCCACGGTGGATTGGGTGGCGCGAACCAGGTCGACCAGGCGGGGCGCGTCGCCGCGGCGGATCTCCTTTCCGCCGGACACGCCGTGCGTGGCCGCCAGCAGCAACCCGGTCAGCAGGCACACCACGGGCACGCCCATGCGCCAAGGGGAGCGACGCCCGGACGGGACCTCCATCGGCTCTCCAATTCTCGGCGGGTTGCCCGGCTGGGTTAATCTCGTACCGACCTAATACTCGCAGCTTCACCGCCGCACTGTCCCGAGGTACCGATGCCCAAGTCGAAGGTTCGCAAGAAGACCAGCTTCAGCCCCTCGGCGGTGAGCCGTACCCCGGTCAAAGTCAAAGCCGGGCCGTCGAGCGTGTGGTTCGTCGCGCTGTTCCTGGGGTTGATGCTGTTCGGGCTGGTGTGGCTGATGGTGTATCAGCTGGCGGCTACCGGGCTCGACACCCCCGCGGCGCTCAACTGGATGAGTGAACTGGGTCCGTGGAACTACGCGATCGCGTTTGCTTTCATGATCGCCGGGCTGTTGCTCACGATGCGGTGGCGTTGAGCGGCCCTGGCCTCGGGTTTTGGTTATGTCGCGGGGTCGGCGATGCCAGCCGGGTAACCAAGCGGTTGCTCAATCACAACGATGTGATTTATCCCCACTGTGGACAACCCCTGTGAATAACTCCGAAATCGCAGGTCGCCTTGTCTGAGAATGGGCACCAGCAAATGGAATGGTCGCCTCCCGCCGCCGGAATCGCTGGTTGCGCGCTTGCCGGCGTGGTGTTAGCTATCAGTGCTGTGACCGTCGCCACAGACCTGCCCGGACGTGTTCTGGCCGGCATTGCCGGGGTCGGCATGCTGGTGTTTGCCGGGCTCTCCTGGCGGGCCCGACCCAAGCTGGCCTTGACCGCTCAAGGTCTGGCCCTGCGCGGCTGGTGGCGCACCCGGCTGCTGGCGCCGGGCAGCCTCACCCGGGTCCGCGTCACGGAGTTCCAGCGGATCGGGCGCACGCAGCGGCTGCTGGAGATCGAGACCAACGCCGACGAGCTGCTGATCCTGTCCCGGTGGGATCTGGGCACGGATCCGCGCGAGGTGTTCGACGCGCTGGCAGCGGCCGGCTACACCGGCCGCTGACGCAAGTTTTAGGAAACCGTCACCGATTCGATGACGACGGGCTCGGTGGGCCGGTCGGCGCGGTCGGTCGCGGTGGAGGCGATGGCGTCCACGACGCGCTGCGAGTCCGCGTCGACGACCTCACCGAAGATGGTGTGCTTGCGGTTCAGGTGCGGGGTCTGGCCGACGGTGATGAAGAACTGCGAGCCGTTGGTGCCGGGGCCGGCGTTGGCCATCGCCAGCAGGTAGGGCTTGTCGAACACCAGCTCGGGGTGGAATTCGTCCTCGAACTTGTATCCGGGCCCGCCCCGACCGGTGCCGGTCGGGTCGCCGCCCTGAATCATGAAGCCGCTGATCACCCGGTGGAACACCGCGCCGTCGTAGAACGGGCCCGACGAGCCGCCGGAGGCGTTGGTGGTCGAGTACTCCTTGGTGCCCTGGGCCAGCCCGACGAAGTTGGCGACGGTCTTGGGAGCGTGGTTGCCGAACAGCGCGATCTTGATATCGCCGCGGTTGGTGTGCAGCGTGGCGGTTGCGGTGGCAATGGGGCTGGTGGTCATGGGATCACAGTGTGCCATTCGCGGCGTAGTGGGCTGCGTCACGGGTAGCGTTGCTCTCATGCGCCTGTCGACCCAGAACCAGCTGACCCACCGCGAACGCCTGACCCGGGGCCTGGCACACACCGCCGGTGGGCCGGTCGACGTAGCCCGGGGCGCTGTCGGGCTCGGGGGGGCCGCGGTGCAGCGCGGTGCGGTCGAACTGCGCCGGCGCTACCGGGAGAGCCGGCTGGCCGACCACGTCGCCGAGGCCGCCGACGCCGCCGCGCGGGAGCTGGCCGCCGCGCAGGAGGTGGTCTCCGGGCTGCCCGACGTACTCGCGTACGGCGAGCCGCGGCGTCGGCGGCTTCGGCGTTCCTGGGTGATCGCCGGCGTCGCCGGGGCGGCGCTGCTGGCCGGTGGGGTGGTGCTGCTGGTTCGCCGCTCGAACGGGGCCGAGGAGCCGTCGCCGCGGCCGCCGAGCGTGGAGTCGCAACCCAAGATTTGACAAGCTTGTGGAGCCTAGGAGATTCGAACTCCTGACATCTGCCTTGCAAAGGCAGCGCTCTACCAACTGAGCTAAGGCCCCTGATGGGACTCGTGGGCCTAGGAGGACTCGAACCTCCGACCTCTTCGTTATCAGCGAAGCGCTCTAACCGCCTGAGCTATAGGCCCAATGTCGACTACGACCGAGCGCCGAGATTACCGCACCCGAGCCCCCCGGCCAAAATGGCCCGCGATGCCGGTCAGTCCCGGTCGGCCAGGGTCACCTCGACACCGCCGACCACGTCGGTGCTCAGGTTGTAGATCACCACGCCGAGGGTGGCCATCGCGGTCAGCACGACAACGTTGACCAGCCCGATCAAGGCGGCGCCGCCGAAGATCGAACTGCCCGAAACCAGTTCTGCGGCACTGTTGTTGGTCAACAAGTCACCGACGTTGCTGTTCAGCTTGCTCCAGACCCCCATCGCGCCGAGCAGGACGTATAGCACGGCGACGGCGATCATCCAGACGAAGAACAGCGCCGTGGACAGCAGCAGCGACACCTTCAGCGCGCTCCACGGGTCGATCCGCCGGATCTGCATGCTGGCCCGCACCGGGCCGCGCGGTCCGGCCGTGACCGGCGGGCGCCGGGCGGCCGGACGCCGATGGGCCGGTTCGGACAGATCCGGCAACTCGCTGCCGTAGGCGTCCTCCGATGCCGAAGGCTGGGCCGGTTTGGCCGACTGCTGGCCCGCCGGTTTGGCCGACTGCTGGCCGGCCGGTTTGGCGGGCTTGGCCGACGCGGGCTGCGCCGCAGCGGGCGCGGCGGTACCGGAGATGAACCGGCGCAGTCGCTCGTCAACCCCGGGGGAGTGCGCAGCGCCCGGATCGGCCGGGCGCGCCGGGTCGGCCGCCCGGGAGGGGCCCGGCTGCCGGCCCTGGCCCCCGCGCTGCCAGGGCGGTGCCTCCCCGGTCTCGGTGATCCGGCCGGGCCGGCCCGCGGGCCGCTGACCAGCGGCATCGACCGACCCGCTGGCCGGGGACTCGGCCTTACCCGGACCGTTGCCCGGGTGCCCCGGTTCCTTCGGTGCGCTCACCCACGGCTCCTTCGCTGGTGTATCCGAGCCGCCCGGCGGCTGGCTTCTGGTCGGTTCAGCTACCCGATTCCTCGTCGGTCGACTCCTCATCGGCGTTCCGCGCGATCGCTATCAGTGTGTCGCCCTCACCCAAGTTCATCAACCGAACGCCCTTGGTCTGCCGCCCGGCCTTGCGGACCTGCCGCGCCGCGGTACGGATCACCCCGCCACCGGAGGTGATCGCGTAGAGCTCACTGTCATCGTCGACGATCAGCGCCCCGACCAGCCGGCCTCGCCGGGAATCGTACTGAATGGTCAGGATGCCCTTGCCGCCGCGACCCTGCGCGGTGTACTCCTCGATCGCGGTCCGCTTGGCGAAGCCGCCGGCGGTGGCCACCAGCAGATAGGTGTTCTCCCGGACCACGTTGAGTGACAACAGCCGGTCGTCGGCGTTGAAGCGCATGCCCTGAACCCCGGAGGTGGCCCGGCCCATCGGCCGCAGCGCCTCGTCGGTCGCCGAGAACCGGATGGACTGGCCGTTGGCCGACACCAGCAGCAGGTCATCCTCGGCCGAGCACAGCACCGCACCGACCAGCTCGTCACCGTCGCGCAGGTTGATCGCGACGATGCCGCCCGACCGGTTCGAGTCGAAGTCGGTCAGCTTGGACTTCTTGACCAGCCCGTTGCGGGTGGCCAGCACCAGATACGGCGCGTCCTCGTAGCTCTTGATCTGGATGACCTGGGCGATGCGCTCCTCGGGCTGGAAGGCCAGCAGGTTCGCGACGTGCTGGCCGCGTGCGGTGCGCAACGCCTCCGGCAGGTCGTAGGCCTTGGCCCGGTACACCCGGCCCTGCGTGGTGAAGAACAGGATCCAGTCGTGGGTGGAGCAGACGAAGAAGTGCGCGACGATGTCGTCCTGCTTGAGCCCAGCACCCTGCACGCCCTTGCCGCCGCGCTTCTGGCTGCGGTACAGGTCGGTCTTGGTGCGCTTGGCGTAGCCGGTCTCCGTGATCGTGACCACGACGTCCTCGCGGGCGATCAGATCCTCGTCGCTGACTTCGCCGTCGGCGGCGATGATCCGGGTCCGCCGGTCGTCGCCGTACTTGTCGGCGATCTCGGCGAGCTCCTCGCGCACGATCGCGCGCTGCCGCTCCGGCTTGGCCAGGATGTCTTCCAGGTCGGCGATCTCGGCTTCGATCTTGGCCAGGTCGTCGATGATCTTCTGGCGTTCCAGGGCGGCCAGCCGGCGCAGCTGCATGTCCAGAATCGCTTGCGCCTGAATCTCATCGATGTCGAGCAGCTCGATCAGGCCCTGGCGCGCCACGTCGACGGTCTCCGACCGCCGGATCAGCGCGATGACCTCGTCGAGGGCGTCGAGGGCTTTGACCAGACCGCGCAAGATGTGCGCCCGCTCGTTGGCCTTGCGCAGCCGGTAGGTAGTGCGTCGCACGATCACGTCGAGCTGGTGGGCGACGTAGTGGCGGATCATCTGATCCAGCCGCAGCGTGCGCGGCACCCCGTCGACGATCGAGAGCATGTTGGCGCCGAAGCTGGTCTGCAGCTGGGTGTGCTTGTAGAGGTTGTTCAGCACCACCTTGGCCACCGCGTCGCGTTTGATCTCGACGACGATGCGCAGGCCCACCCGGTCACTGCTCTGGTCTTCGATGTTGGCGATTCCCACCAACTTTCCGTCGCGCACCTGTTCGGCGATCGACGTAATGAAGTTGTCGTGGTTCACCTGATACGGCAGCTCGGTGATGACCAGCAGGGCCCGCCCCCGCGAGTCCTCTTCGATCTCGACCACGCCGCGCATCCGGATGGAGCCGCGACCGGTCCGGTAGGCGTCGTTGATGCCCTGCGACCCGACGATCAGCCCGGAGGTGGGGAAGTCCGGGCCCTTGACCCGTTCCATCACCGCTTCCAGGGTGGCCTCTTCGTCGGCGTCGTAGTTGTCCAGGCACCAGAACACCGCCTCGGCCAACTCGCGCAGGTTGTGGGGCGGGATGTTGGTCGCCATGCCGACCGCGATGCCGCCGGAGCCGTTGGCCAGCAGGTTCGGGAACCGGCTGGGCAGCACCGTCGGCTCCTGCACCCGACCGTCGTAGTTCGGAATGAAATCGACTGTTTCCTCGTCGATTTCACGCAGCATCTCCATGGCCAACGGGGTGAGCCGCGCCTCGGTGTTGTGGCTGACGAACCCGTTGGTGATGAAGGCATGGTCCTCGGTGTCGACCCGCAGGCTGTAGACGGGTTGAACACCGGCATCGGTAACGCTGGCGACCTCGGCGTAGTAGAACCGGCCGTCGGTGAGATCGGTGGCGATCGCCGTGGCGTCGGGATCAGCACCGAAGTCTGCCAAGAACCTTGCAAGCCCGGGGACCTCGTCGACTGTGCATGTTGTGGTCGCGATCTCACCGAATCCCTTGCCAGAACCGACACAGTCGGCGCGGCGCAGCACCGCGTAGTCGCCCGGACGGACCTCTTCGACCAGCTTCCACAGCAGCGTCGGTACGCCGGCGACGTCCACCAGGCAGAGCAGCGGATGGTTGGCCGTACCGGTTACTTCGTAACCTTCGGCGGTCCGCACTGTGTACGTCTGGTGCTCACCGGAGTGGAAAAGCCGGTCTGCCACTACGGGATTTCCGTGCCGGTCAAGAACTTTCAGCTCGATCTCGGTATCGGAGTTCGGCCGTGCACCTGGCACGATATCGGCGATCCGCACCGAGCGTTCTTGGGGCAACCCGATCAAGGTATCGCCCGTCACGCAGTACCGCATCGCCGCTGGCGGGTCGTTGCCCGGCGAACCGAAGTTGCCCTGGCCGTCGACCAGCGGGTAACGCAGTGACCACGGCTGGGCCATCCGCACCAGGGTGTCGTAGATCGAGGCGTCACCGTGCGGGTGGTAGTTACCCATCGTCTCGGCAACAGAGCGCGCCGATTTCGCGTGGCTGCGGTCGGGGCGGAACCCGGAGTCGTACATCGCGTAGAGCACCCGGCGGTGCACCGGCTTGAGGCCGTCGCGCACCTCGGGCAGCGCGCGGCCCACGATCACGCTCATCGCGTAGTCGATGTAGCTGCGCTGCATCTCCTGCTGGATGTCGACCGGCTCGATCCGTTCCAGCGAGTCGTCTCCGGGTGGCAGCGTGGTGTCTGTCATCTGTTCCTCGTTCAGTCAGCTGTCGGGAAGGTCAGATACCGCTAAACGTCGCTAAACATCAAGGAAGCGAACATCTTTGGCATTGCGGGTGATGAAACTGCGCCGCGCCTCGACGTCCTCGCCCATCAGGATGGAGAACAACTCGTCGGCCGCGGCGGCGTCGTCGAGGGTCACCTGGCGCAGCACCCGCACCGACGGGTCCATCGTGGTCTCCCACAACTCCTTGGCGTCCATCTCACCGAGACCCTTGTAGCGCTGGATGCCGTCGTCCATGTTGATTTTCTTTCCGGCCGCCTTGCCCGCCTCCAGCAGGCCGTCGCGTTCCCGGTCGGAGTAGGCGAACTCCGGGTCCGAACCGCGCTGCCACTTGAGTTTGTACAGCGGCGGCTGAGCCAGAAAGACGTGTCCGTGCTCGATCAACGGCCGCATGAAACGGAACAGCAGCGTCAGCAGCAGCGTCGAGATGTGCTGGCCGTCGACGTCGGCGTCGGCCATCAGCACGATCTTGTGATAGCGCAGCTTGGCGATGTCGAACTCGTCGTGAATCCCGGTGCCCAGCGCGGTGATGATCGCCTGGACCTCGTTGTTCTTCAGCACCCGGTCGATCCGGGCCTTCTCGACGTTGATGATCTTGCCGCGCAGCGGAAGAATCGCCTGGAACATCGAGTCGCGGCCGCTCTTGGCCGAGCCGCCGGCTGAATCGCCTTCCACCACATACAGTTCGCACTTGCTGGGGTCGTTCGAGCGGCAGTCGGCCAGCTTGCCGGGCAACCCGCCCAGGTCGGTGGCGCTCTTGCGGCGCACCAAGGCCCGGGCCTTTCGTGCCGCCTCGCGCGCCTGCGCCGAGGAGACCGCCTTGTTGATGATCACCTTGGCTTCGGCGGGGTTGGCCTCGAACCAGTGTCCGAGCTGTTCGTTGCAGACCTTCTGCACGAATGACTTCACCTCGGTGTTGCCCAGTTTGGTCTTGGTCTGGCCCTCGAACTGGGGCTGGGACACCTTGACCGAGATGACGGCCGCCAGCCCCTCGCGGATGTCCTCGCCGGTGAGGTTGGGGTCCTTGTCCTTGAGCAGCTTCTTGTCTTTGGCGTACTTGTTCACCACGCTGGTCAGCGCCGAGCGGAAGCCCTCTTCGTGGGTGCCGCCCTCGGCGGTGTTGATGGTGTTGGCGAAGGTGTGCACCGACTCCGAATAGCCGCCGTTCCACTGCATCGCGATCTCGACTTCGTGGCCGGTTCCCTTGCCGTCGAAGTCCACGATCGTCGGGTGGATCGCCGTCTTGGTGCGGTTGATGTGTGCGACGAAATCACGCAGGCCGCCCGGATAGTGGAAGACCCGGTGCTTGACCTTGTGCGGTGCCTGGGCTTCGGCGGCCTTCTCCTCAGCGGACTTGGGCGCCTCGGCGGTGTCGCTGACCACCTCGTCGACGACCTCTTCGGTACGCACCCGCTCGTCGGTGAGCTCGATGGTCAGGCCCTTGTTGAGGAAGGCCATCTCCTGCAGCCGCCGGGCGACGGTCTCAAAGTCGTAGTTGGTGGTCTCGAAGATCTCCGGGTCGGCCCAGAACCGGATCGTGGTACCGGTCTTTTTGCTCTTGCCGCCCTTCTTCAAGGTCCCCGGCACCGACTTGTCGTAGGTCTGGAACCACTCGTACCCGTCGACGTGGATGTCGGCTTCCAACCGCGTCGACAGCGCGTTGACCACCGACACGCCAACGCCGTGCAGACCACCGGAGACGCTGTATGCGCCCTCTTCGAACTTTCCGCCGGCGTGCAGCACCGTCATGACGACATCCACGGTGGGGATGCCGGTGGCGTGCATCGCCACCGGGATACCGCGCCCGTCGTCGGCGACCTCGACGCCACCGTCTTCGAGAATGCGCACCGCGACCTTGGTCGCAAATCCGGCCATCGCCTCGTCGACGGCGTTGTCGACGACCTCCCAGATCAGGTGATGCAGACCGCGTTCACCGGTGGAGCCGATGTACATACCAGGTCGTTTACGGACGGCTTCGAGGCCTTCGAGAACTTTGATCGAATCGGCACCATACTGGTTTTGGGCAGCCACGGTCGGGGAGCTCTCCTCAGAGTCGCAAGCAAGCAATCGGCGCACCACATCATGGGATGCGCGGGGGATACCGGAACAGTCTACCGTGACGAACCGACGGCGGGCATTTTCTTGTGGCGTTTCCACCCATCTGATTGGGCCGTGACGCCGATATCGCGCTCAACCATGTGTCCGGCCGCTGGCCGAAGCAATTTTCGGGCTCGTAGCGCCGCTGAGCCGCGGATCGTCGGTCGCCCGTCCCGGATCAGCCGTAGGTATCGCGTGGGCCGCGGCCCGGGACGTGCAGCGGGCCCTTGCGCCACGACGGTGCCGTCGGTCCGGTGATCTTCAGTGCCGTCACCACCCCGTCGCCGACCGCGGCGGCGATCTTCGCCAGCAACTGGGCCTGCACCAACCGCAGCTGGGTGGCCCAGGCCGTTGACTCCGCCGACACGCTCAACACCCCCTCGGAGAGCCTGGTCGGTGTCGCGTGCGAGGCGATGTCCTCGCCCACGACCGCCCGCCATCGGCCCAGCACCGTGCCCTCGGCGACCTGCGCCGACCAGCCCCGCGCCTGCGCCAGGTCGCGGGTGGCGGCGCCCAGGGTCTGGGGGTCGCGGCGATCCGGCCCCGGCCCCGACCAGCTGCGGCGGCCGCCGCCGCTACCGGGCGTTCGGCGGCGCAGCGGCGCCCGGCGTCCCTGCCCGACGTCTTTGCCCTGGCTGCGTGCCGCCTCGCGGGCCTCGGCCAAGGTCCGCCGGACCAGATCCATGCCGGCCAGCCCGGCCAGGTGTGCCGGCGGATCCACCTCGGAATCGCTCATGAGCCACCCCCGTTCAGTTCGGAGACCCGGCCGTGATCGCCCTCGACTACCGCGATGCGGATCTGACGGGCCCGCCAGTCTGTCGGCACATCCTCGGCGACGGCGGCGGTGATCAGAACCTGCTCTGCCGACCCGGCGACATCGGCCAGTGCCCGCCGGCGCGCGGCGTCCAACTCGGCGAACACGTCGTCGAGCAGTAACACCGGTTCAGCGCCCTCGCTGCGCAGCAGTTGATAGGCCGCCAACCGCAGTGCCAGCGCCATCGACCACGATTCTCCGTGGCTGGCAAAGCCTTTCACCGGCCGGTCGCCAAGCCGCAGTTCCAACTCGTCGCGGTGCGGACCGACCAGACATACCCCGCGTTCCAGCTCGGCACGCCGCCGGCGACCCAACTCCGCCAAGAGCAGTTCCTGAAGTTCGGCCGCCCCGTCCTCGGCGCCGTCGCCGGTGATCTCCAGCTTGGGCCGGTAGGCGACCGCCGCGTTCCTGGTACCGGGCGCAAGCAGCTGGTAAGCCTTCTCGACCTCCGGTGCCAGCTGGTTGACCAGGTCGATCCGGGCAGCCATGAGATCGGCGCCGTGCGCGGCCAACTGCGCATCCCAGACGTCGAGGGTGTCCAACACCGACCGGTCACCACGGTGCAGCGCGGCCGGCGCGCTTTTGAGCAGTGCCGTGCGCTGCCGCAACACCTTGTCGTAGTCGGCGCGCACCGCCGCCACCCGCGGTCGGCGCACGCTGGCCAATTCGTCGAGGTAGCGGCGTCGTTCACCGGGGTCGCCGCGGACCAGCGCCAGGTCCTCCGGCGCGAACAACACCGCGCGCAGCACCCCGACGACCTCGCGGGCATGACGCACCGGAGCCCGGTTCAGCCGAACCTTGTTGGCTCGTCCCGCCGCGATCTCCAGATCCACTGCCAGTTCGCGGCCCTCGTTGACGACGATCGTGGACACCACCGCACGATCGGCGCCGGATCTGATCAGCGGGGCGTCGGTCGCCACCCGATGCGAACCGAGGGTTGACGAATACCACAGCGCCTCAACAAGATTGGTCTTCCCGTAACCGTTGGGGCCGACCAGAACCGTCGCCCCCGGTTCCAGTTCGAGGTCGACGTGCGCCCAGGACCGGAAATCGCGCAGGCCCAGGTGGCGGACATACACCGCGAATCCAACCCTCCGTCGTGGCGGCCGCGCCGGTCAGCCAGGCAGGCGAACCGGCATCAACAGGTAGACGTAGTCCGACGGTACGGCCGGGAACGGGCCGGCCCCGCTGAGCACCGGGTCCTCGGCACTGGCCGGCCGCAGCACGGCGGGCTTTTTGGGATCGGTGAATCCCATCGAGACCTTCTCGCTGTGCAGCGAGCTCAGACCGTCGGTCAGATACGTCGGGTTGAACGCAATGGTGAGCGGCTCGCCGACGAAGTCCACCGGGAGATCCTCTTCGGCCCGGCCGACATCCTCCGCGCCGGCGGACAACCGCAGGGTTCCCTCGGACAACTCCATGCGGACCTGCGCACCACGGTCGGCGACCAGGGCGACACGTTTGATCGCCTCGGTCAGCTCCGCCACCCCGATGGTCGCCACCGCCAGGTGCTCACTGGGCAGCAGCTGACGGAATTTGGGGAATTCGGCGTCCAACAGTCGGGTGGTGCTGCGTTTGCCCCCGCTGGTGATACCCAGCAAGCCTTCGCTGCCGACCGTCGGGCCCGCTCCCAGCGCCAGATGTACCTCGGTGCCGTCGCTGCTGGTTTTGGCGGCTTCGGCCAGCGTCTTGGCCGGAACCAGCACGGCAGCTTCGGTGCCCGGTGCCGCGGACCAGGTCAGTTCACGTACCGCCAGCCGGAACCGGTCTGTGGCAGCCAAAACCACAGTGTTGCCGGAGATTTCGACGCGAATGCCGGTCAACATGGGCAGCGTGTCATCGCGGCCGGCCGCCACCGCCACCTGGCCGATCGCCTCGGCGAACAGGTCCGCGGGCAACTCCCCGGTCTCCTCGGGCAGCGTGGGCAGCGTGGGATAGTCCTCCACCGTCATCGTCGGTAGCGAGAACCGGGCATTGCCGCACGTCAACGACGCCCGGGTAGCTTCCACCTGGACTTCGACCGGCTTGGCCGGAAGGGCGCGGGTGATATCCGACAGCAGCCGACCGGACACCAAAACGCTTCCGGGAGAAGCAATTTCGGCTGCCAGCTGGACCTCGGCCGATACCTCGTAATCAAAACCGGAGACGGTCAGCCCGTTGTCGGAGCCGGTCAACAGCACCCCGGCCAGCAACGGCACAGTCGGCCGGGCAGGCAGGGACTTCGCGACCCACGCCACCGCATCGGCGAAGTCGTCTCGGTCCAGGCGGAATCTCAAGTCGGTCAGACTCGCGTTCGTCGTCGCCGCGTCCATCGTGTCCTCTCGTCACCCGATATCGAGCTCTACCCCGCGGCGACCGGTGAACACCCCCACCTGCGGCCGTGCATCGCCCCCGACAAAAAGGGCGGTAGGTCACCAACCGTAGAGCCTAGAAGCCCGTCGTGAAAGTTAATCCATGACACCGGGGGCCTGAGAAGGGCCCTGCGCGCAGCGGACGCGCGGCGGTTGTGAACAGCTCCCTGCGACGAGAATCCCCAACGGCCTGTTTTGAGAGAGATTCGGCGAAGAGATCTCAGTATTAGTAGTAAGGCCTGTGCATGGTGGGTACAGCGGGGCATCGGTGCTGCTGGGCGGGCCGATCGGGCTGGGGACCAACGGTGAATAACACGCCGGGGCGGGCCGGGCCGGCTGTGCATGGACCAGCCGCTGTGTATCCGCGGTGGGTTCGTAGTCGGTTCATGGACAAGTTGTCCGCAACGGTATCCACAGGCAGCGACCGAAACGGGTGGTGCCAGTGGGTCGGAAGTTTTTTGCAAGCAGTCCGCGGCGGGCACGCCGAGATCAGCGCTTGGCGCGTTGCCGGATCCGCGTGGTGAGCTCTTTGACCTGATCGAAGACTTCGCGGCGCTCGGCCATCTCCCCGCGGATCTTGCGCTCGGCATACATCACCGTGGTGTGGTCGCGGCCGAAGGCTTGGCCGATCTTGGGAAGTGACAGATCGGTCAGCTCGCGGCACAGGTACATGGCGATCTGCCGGGATTGGGCCAGCGGGCGGGTCTTGCCCGGGCCGCGCAGTTCCTCGACGCTGGTGTCAAAGTATTCGGCGATCACCGCCATGATGATCGCGGCGCTGATCTGCATGGTGCTGGCGTCGGCGATCAGGTCGCGCAGGACGATCTCGGCCAGCGCCCGGTCGATCGGGGTTTTGTTGAGCGACGCGAACGCCGTGACCCGGATCAGCGCGCCCTCGAGTTCGCGGATGTTGCGCTCGATGCTGGTGGCGATCAGCTCGAGCACGTCGCCGGGCACATCGAGGCGTTCCATCTGCGCCTTCTTGCGCAGAATCGCGATCCGGGTCTCCAGATCCGGCGGCTGAACATCGGTGATCAGGCCCCACTCGAACCGGGTCCGGAGCCGATCCTCCAGTGTCGCAAGTTGTTTGGGCGCCCGGTCAGACGTGATCACGATCTGCTTGTTGGCGTTGTGCAGCGTGTTGAAGGTATGGAAGAACTCCTCCTGGATACCTTCTTTGCCCTCGATGAACTGGATGTCGTCGACCAGCAGGACATCGATGTCGCGGTAGCTGCGTTTGAACGCGACCTTGCGGTCGTCGCGCAGCGAGTTGATGAAGTCGTTGGTGAACTCTTCGGTGGAGACGTACTTGACGCGCATCCCGGGGAAGAGCCGCTGGGTGTAGTTGCCGGCCGCGTGCAGCAGGTGGGTTTTGCCCAGGCCGGACTCACCCCAGATGAACAACGGGTTGTAGGCCCGAGCCGGCGCCTCGGCGATGGCCAGGGCGGCGGCGTGGGCGAACCGGTTGGAAGTGCCGATCACGAACGTGTCGAAGGTGTAGCGCCGGTTGAGACTGGCGCCGTCGGCAGTCGCCGAATCGTCACTGGGCCGCTCGGTGAAGTACTTGGGCCAGTCGTACTCGACGTCGGTGGGCTCGTCTTCGTCGTCTTCGTCGTCGGTGCTGCGGCTCGGGGCCACACCGTCGGACGAGGCGGGCCCGTCGTCGGGGGGCGTCGGCGCGATGCGCACACCGAGCTCGATGTCGTGGCCGAGCCGGCGGCTCAGGGCAGCGGTGATCTGGGTGCGCAGGTGCCGTTCGATCTCGTTCTGAACGAAACTGCTCGGAACCGCCAGCAGCGCGAAGCCCTCGACAATCGCCAACGGGTGCACCAGGTTGAGCCAGGCCTTCTGCTGGGGCGTCAGGACCGGGGCCGAGACATCGGGCGCGGGGGCTTCACCGTTGAGTTCCGCGACAACCTCGTCCCACAGGGTCAGGAACCCAGACCCGGGGTCATCGGTCAATGCCTCATCCCCCCGGCTCGAAGTCGTGCTGCACGGATCTCGTGCGGTGACATGCTATCCACACAGTTATCCACAGGTGTGGATGAGGTGCGCATACCCCGTTGAGGCCCTCCAGGCCAGTTGCTCGGCAACGGCCACTCCAGACGGTCAGGCGATACCTGAAGCGCAGGCCGCTTCGTCCTCTTCGATTACGGCCGAAACCCGCTCCAGTCGCGACTCGGCGCTGGCAAGCAAGTTAACAGGTTTCCGCGCGGGCGACTACTCATTTCTTCGAGATGAATCGGTCAAAAATGGCCGTGCCCACAACAGCCGTGGCGGGTGTGATCACTGTGAATGATGGGGACCGTACCCACCGGTCTCGAAGCGGTGCGATGAGGCGGCTGCAGCGGGCATCGGGTGCGGAGAGTGCCGGGGTTTGACCCGGCGAACCTGCATCAGTACCCTCGAACAGTCGCCCGAACGTTGGCGATACGGCAGCGACCGGCCTCTGGTCGGAGACCGCGCCGGTTACCAGCAAGACGCAGAAGTTCACCGAGCTTACCGAGTGCGTCGCGTGCGGCAGGCACAACGGGCTTCCGGTGTGTCGGGCGCAGACGTGACGCAAGACGCAACGAGGAGAGTGTGCCGTGGCCAAGGGCAAGCGGACCTTCCAGCCCAACAACCGACGTCGGGCCCGGGTGCACGGGTTTCGCCTGCGGATGCGTACGCGCGCTGGCCGCGCCATCGTCTCGGGCCGGCGTCGCAAGGGCCGTCGCTCGCTGACTGCTTGAGCACAGGCAGCACCGCGGTGCTCCCGGCTCAATCCCGGATGAGACGGTCGGCGGATTTCGGTGCGACGGTCAAACAGGGCCGAAGGGCGGTGCAGCCCGACGTCATCGTGTACAGCCGAGTGGCCGGTGACCGGCGCGCCCCCGAGACCTCCGCGACGGCGCCGCCACAAGTCGGCCTGATCATCGCCAAGTCGGTGGGTTCGGCGGTCGATCGGCACCGGGTGGCCCGTCGGCTGCGTCATGTGGCCCGGGACATGCTCAGGGAGCTGCGAACCGGCGAACAAGTGGTGATCCGGGCGCTGCCCAGCAGTAACGGGGCCACGTCGGACGCGCTGCGGACCCAGTTGCGTGCCGGGCTGCGCTCGCTGCACCGATCCGGGGGTGTGGCGCGGTGAGCCATGGTGTCGCGGCGGCTCCGGCTCGCGGACTGATCTTTCTCATCCAGCTCTACCGGCACATGATCTCGCCGCTGCGGCTGCCCAGTTGCCGCTTCATGCCAACCTGCAGCCAGTACGCGGTGGATGCGTTGAGCGAGTATGGGCTGATCCGGGGTACCTGGCTGGCCGCCGTGCGCCTGGCAAAGTGTGGGCCGTGGCATCAAGGCGGCTGGGATCCGATACCGGAGCGGTCCCAGGGTGGTGCTGGATGCGACTGTCGGTCCGGGAACGCCTCGGACAACCGAGCGGAGGGTGAACGCGGTGTCCTTTGATCCCCGGAGTCTGGACTACGTCTACTACCCGGTATCGGGCATTATGTGGTTGTGGTACAAGGCTTTTGGCCTTCTACTGGGGCCGGCGAGCTTCTTTACCTGGGCGTTGTCGGTGACGTTCCTGGTGTTCACGCTGCGGGCCTTGCTCTACAAGCCGTTCGTCAAGCAGATCCGGACCACCCGGCAGATGCAGGAGCTGCAGCCGCAGATCAAGGCGCTGCAGAAGAAGTACGGCAAAGACCGTCAGCGGATGGCGCTGGAGATGCAGAAGCTGCAGCGGGAACACGGCTTCAACCCGATTCTGGGCTGTTTGCCGATGCTGGCGCAGATCCCGGTCTTCCTGGGGCTGTTCCACGTGCTGCGCTCGTTCAACCGCACCAGCACCGGGATCGGGCAGCTGGGGCTATCGCCGGACCTGAACCGGCAACTGGGCAACTACTTCTTCAGCGCCGAGGACGTCGGTAACTTCCTGGACGCCAACCTGTTCGGGGCACCGCTGGGCGCGACGATGATCCAACGGACCGGTTTGGACGCCTTCGCCGAGTTCAACCGGATCTCGGTGATCGCGGTCGGTGTCCCGATCATGATCGCTGCCGGTATCGCGACCTACTTCAACAGCCGGGCGTCGGTGGCACGCCAAAGTCCGGAGGCGGCGGCCAACCCGCAGACGGCGATGATGAACAAGCTGGCGCTCTACGTGTTCCCGCTCGGCGTGGTCGTCGGTGGACCGTTCCTGCCGCTGGCCATCATCTTGTACTGGTTCTCCAACAACATCTGGACCTTCGCGCAGCAGCACTACGTGTTCGGTTTGATCGCCAAGGAGGACGAGGCGAAGAAGGAGGAGGCGCTGCGCCGCCGGGCGGCCAACGCCCCGGCGCCCGGTGCCAAACCCAAGCGGGCCGGCCGCACGGCAACCGCCGACGCCGACACCGCGGCCCCCGACGAAACCGAGGCAGCGACCGACACGGCCGCGCCGGAAGCTGGCCAGCTGGCGAAGACCGACGCCGCCAAGCGGAACCCGGGCCGGCCCGCGGCGCGGGGTGGCCGCTCCGGCGCCGGCGCCAAGCCGAAGAAACGCAAGCGGTGACCCACCCGCGACAAGCCAACCGGCGCGTGAGCTGCCGGGCACAGAGGGAGACGACATGACCGACATGACCGACACGAACGACGCCGACACCACCGAGCGCCAAGCCCTGGACTCGGGCGGTACGGCGGCGGCCGACCTGGAAGAGCGCCTGGTGGCCGAGGGGGAGATCGCCGGCGACTATCTGGAGGAGTTGCTCGATCTGCTGGACTTCGACGGCGACATCGACCTCGACGTCGAGGGCCGCCGAGCAGTGGTGAGCATCGACGGCGGCAACGACCTCAGCAAGCTGGTGGGCCGCAAGGGCGAGGTGCTCGACGCCCTGCAGGAGCTGACCCGGTTGGCAGTGCACCAGAAGACCGGCGAGCGCAGCCGACTGATGCTCGACATCGCCGGGTGGCGCCGCCGCCGCCGGGACGACCTCACCGCGCTGGGCGATGAGGTCGCCCGCCGGGTGCTGGCGAGCGGGGAGGACGAGGAACTGGCTCCGATGAGCCCGTTCGAACGTAAGATCGTCCACGATGCGGTGGCCGCCGTCGCCGGTGTGCACAGCGAGAGTCAGGGCGTCGAGCCGTCGCGCCGTGTCGTGGTTCGGCGGGACTGACGGGACTGACCGCGCGGAATTACATTCGGGTAATTCCGCACCGCGGCCCGGGAAGCCGGAGGAATGTTTCACGTGAAACATGTCGGGGGAACGCCGGCGCCCGCACCGCCTGAGGCGGCAGCCGACGTCTTCAGCGACCGGCTCGGAACCGCGCGGCGCTACGCGGAACTATTGGCCGGGCCCGGCGTGGAGCGCGGCCTTCTCGGGCCCCGCGAAGTCGACCGGCTCTGGGACCGGCACATCCTCAACTCCGCGGCGCTTGGGGAGCTGCTCGACGTCGACGAGCGGGTGGCCGACATCGGCAGCGGCGCCGGTTTGCCGGGGATCCCGTTGGCGATTGCCCGGCCGGATCTGCAGGTGGTGCTTGTGGAGCCACTGCTGCGGCGCAGCGAGTTTCTGCGCGAGGCGGTCGAGGAGCTGGCTCTCGGAAACGTGGCGGTGGTGCGGGGACGGGCGGAAGACCGGGCGGTGCGCGACGAGTTCCGGGAGCGCGATGCCGTGGTCTCGCGGGGGGTCGCCAGCCTCGACAAGATCAGCCGGTGGAGCCTGCCGCTGCTCCGGATGAATGGGCGGATGCTCGCGATGAAAGGCGAGCGGGCACAGGCCGAGGTCGAGGAGCACCGCCGTGTGATGATCGGACTAGGCGCGAACGACGTAAGGGTGGTGAGATGTGGCGTGAATTATTTAACCCCGCCCGCGACCGTGGTGATGGCGCTGCGGGGAGAGCCCAAGACGGCGCGCGACCGTCGTCGGACAGGAAGCCCGCCGCGGCGGGCCACCAGGAGGCCCACATGACCAGACCCGTCGGCCCCGCCGCCCCGCCGCCGTCGGTCAAGCACGCGGACCGCCGAACGAGCGCGGTTTCACGTGAAACATCGGCGGCCCCGGTTTCACGTGAAACAGCATCGGAGTTCGACACCCCGATCGGCGCGGCCGCCGAGCGCGCCATGCAGGTGCTGCACACCCATAACCGCCTCCCGCGCCCGCGGCGGCGCCGGGTCTTCACCGTGGCCAACCAGAAGGGGGGAGTCGGCAAGACCACCACCGCGGTCAACCTCGCGGCCGCCCTTGCGGTACAGGGAATCAAGACCCTGGTGATCGACCTGGACCCCCAGGGCAACGCCAGCACCGCGCTGGGCATCGCCGACCGCCAATCCGGCACCCCGTCGTCGTACGAGGTGCTGATCGGGGAGATGCCGGTCCACGCCGCGCTTCGGCAGAGCCCGCACAACGAGCGGCTGTTCTGCATTCCGGCCACCATCGATTTGGCCGGCGCGGAGATCGAGTTGGTGAGCATGGTCGCGCGCGAGAACCGGTTGCGGAATGCGCTGGCCGAGCTGGACGGCTCCGACTTCGACTACGTCTTCATCGACTGTCCGCCATCGCTGGGCCTGCTCACCGTCAATGCCTTGGTGGCGGCGCCGGAAGTGATGATCCCGATTCAGTGCGAGTACTACGCCCTGGAAGGTGTGTCGCAGCTGATGCGCAATATCGAGATGGTGAAGGCTCACCTCAACCCGCGCCTGGAGGTGACGACCGTGTTGCTGACGATGTACGACGGGCGCACCAAACTCGCCGACCAAGTCGCGGACGAAGTCCGGCGGTACTTCGGTGACCGCGTGCTCCGGACCGTGATCCCGCGCAGCGTCAAGGTATCGGAGGCGCCGGGATACAGCATGACCATCATCGAGTACGACCCGGGCTCGCGCGGGGCGATGAGTTATCTGGACGCCAGCCGCGAACTCGTCGAACGGGACACCGCCGGCGCGCAGGAGGGGCGGCGCTGATGCCCGCCGTTAGCAAGAAGGAACGACACATATGACCGGACCGTCGCGTAAGAAGGGCGGCTTGGGCCGCGGCCTGGCATCCCTGATCCCGACCGGGCCGGGTGAGGGACCCGCGTCTGCCGGGGAACGCGGAGCCGGCATGGGGCCGCGGATGGGTGACGCCGCGGCCGACGTGGTGCTGGGAAGCCGGGGGAGCGCGGGCACCACGGTCCCGGCCGGCCCCGCCGCGGATGTGGGGGCGGTCTACCGCGAGATCAGCCCGACCGCCATCGAGCCGAACCCGCGTCAGCCCCGGCAGGTGTTCGACGACGAGGCGTTGGCCGAGCTGGTCCACTCGATCCGCGAATTCGGGCTGATGCAGCCGATCGTGGTGCGGGAGCTGCCCGGTGCCGCGCCCGGTGCACCGCGTTACCAGTTGGTGATGGGGGAGCGCCGTTGGCGGGCCTCCCAGCAGGCCGGCCTGGAGACGATCCCGGCGATCGTCCGGGAGACCGAGGACGACAATCTGCTGCGCGACGCTCTGCTGGAGAACATCCACCGCGTCCAGCTGAACCCGTTGGAAGAGGCGGCGGCCTACCAGCAGCTGCTTGACGAGTTCGGGGTGACCCACGACGAGCTGGCCACTCGCCTGGGTCGTTCGCGGCCGCTGGTGACCAACATGATCCGGTTGCTGCGGCTGCCGATCGCGGTCCAGCGCCGAGTGGCCGCCGGGGTCTTGTCGGCTGGTCATGCCCGCGCCCTGCTGTCGCTGGAGGGCGGGTCGGAGGCGCAGGAGGAGCTGGCGGCCCGGATCGTGGCGGAGGGCCTGTCGGTGCGCGCCACCGAGGAGGCGGTCACCCTGGCCAACCGCGGCGACACCGCGACGCCCGTGCCGCCGCGGCGCAAGCCGATCCAGATGCCCGGTCTCCAGGATGTCGCCGAGCGCCTGTCGACGGCTTTCGACACCCGCGTCACGGTCAGCCTCGGCAAGCGTAAAGGCAAGATCGTGGTCGAATTCGGGTCCGTCGACGACTTGCAGCGCATCGTCGCGCTGATGGACTCCGCAACCGCCTGACACCGGCGTTCGGCCACGACCAAGGCCCCATGGCAATTACGTCACTGTGACGGTAGGCCGCCGGGGCGGCTGGGGCCGTAGCGAAACATACTGACAGACAACGATTTTCGAATTTTCGGGGGACGGGAACGCTGGCCGGCGCCGATGGTGGCATCCGGCGGCTCAACCCTCCTATCCTTAAGGGGCTGTCCTCTGCTGGCAGCACAGGTGAAGACCGGGAGTGGGCGTGTCTGTGCGAATCGCACCGCTGAGGCTCGAGTGTTTCGAGCAGCTTCCCAAGCACGCACGTCGATGCGTGTTCTGGGAGGTGGATCCGGCAACCCTCGGACGCGGCGATCACCTGTCGGATCCGGAGTTCGAAAAAGAAGCCTGGCTGTCGATGGTGATGCTGGAGTGGGGCTGCTGCGGCCAGGTTGCCACCCCGTCGGCTTCCGGCGCCGAAGACTCGCCGTGCCTCGGCTATGTGCTTTACGCCCCGCCCCGAGCGGTGCCGCGGGCCCATCGGTTCCCCACGGCACCGGTGTCGGCCGACGCGGTGCTGCTGACGTCGATAGGGGTCGAACCGGCTCCACTGGCCGACGGTCTGCCGCAGGACCTGATCGCCGGCGCGGTCGACGAACTGGTCCGCCGCGGCGTCCGGGCCTTGGAGGCATTCGGCCGGAGCCCGGCGGTCGGGGAGTTACTGGACCCGGCCAACGTGCAGCCCGATGTCGCACCGGTGCTCGACGCCCTGGGTGACTGCTCGGTGGAGCACTGCATCATCGGCGCAGACTTCTTGACCGATGTCGGATTCACTGTGGTGGCGCCGCACCGGTACTTCCCCCGGCTGCGCCTGGAGCTCGACAAGGGTCTGGGCTGGAAGGCGGAGGTGGAGGCGGCGCTGGAGCGGCTACTGGAGAGCGCCCAACTGGAGCAGCCGGTGGGAGCGGGTGCCCCGGCGGCCTCGGCGGCCGCGTGTCGGTCAGCAACCTCGGCTGATCCGGCGGCCCAACTTCGGCTCTCCTTCGTCGAGCCTGGCTAACCGCTGGGTTTGCTGCGGCGGCCCAGCTTCGGCTCTCCTTCGTCGAGCCTCGCTAACCGCCGCTGAGCCGGCCGGTCCGCTCCACCGACAGCTCGTGGGCCAGCAATTCGGCGAAAGTGAAGGTGCCGGTGGGCCGGTCGTTCTTGCCGAGCAGGTACAGCCGCTTGACCGCGGCCAGCATTCCCTCGGCGATGGCGTCACGCGTCGCGGGGGAGACCAGCATCCCGCGATCGCGCGGGCTGGTGATGTAGCCGACGTCCACCTCGACGGTCGGCATCCGGGTCAGGCGCAGCAGGTCCCACGTCCGACCGTGGGCACGGCAATCCTGTAATCCGGTGCGCGCCACGAGTTCTCGTTGAATGAAGTCGGCAAGGTTACGGCCGATGGTGGACACCGAGCCGTGGGAGTTGCCGAAGTGAAACGACGCGACCCCGTTGGCCGCCGGACTGCTGTGGGTCGCGCAGCGCAGGCTGATCATCAAGTCGGCGCCGACGGCGTTCGCGGTGGCGGCGCGTTCGGCATCCGACGGGCTGCGGCCGTTCGGGCGGGACAGGAAGGTCTCCATTCCGATGGCCGTCATCCGGCCTTCCAAACGACTTGCCAAGTCCCACAAAATGTCTGCTTCACTGATCGGGCCCGACGGTGTCTGGGTGATCAGCCCGTGGTCGCTGCCGCCGCGGCC
Source organism: Mycobacterium sp. NGS16 (assembly GCF_059813225.1). Taxonomy (NCBI): domain Bacteria; kingdom Bacillati; phylum Actinomycetota; class Actinomycetes; order Mycobacteriales; family Mycobacteriaceae; genus Mycobacterium; species Mycobacterium sp. NGS16. The sequence continues at coordinate 536,462 of NZ_JCALEE010000002.1, read as the reverse complement.
CGGATCGATGACGATCCGCTTGCCGGACAGCCGCGGTCCCGAGCGCCGCACCAACTCTTCTTCACGGATCGCGTGTGGCGATCCTCCGGTCACCCGTGAAGCCAGAAAGTTCAAGGACCGCAACGTTTCCGGCCCGCAGATGCCGTCCGCGTACAGGCCGTACTCCCGCTGGTAGGACATCAGCGCATTGTGCGTCTGGATGCCGAAGTAGCCGTCGACCATTCCGGTGTAAAAGCCCAGATCCTGCAGGCGGGCCTGCAACGTGGCCACATCGTCGCCGTACATCGGCGCGCCGAACTGGTGATTGAGGATGCGCGCACCCAGCCGATACGACGCCTCTTTGAGCGCGCGGTAGGTGGCCTCGCCGATGATCCCGTCGACGAGCAACCCGCGCTGCTGCTGGAAGGCGCGCACCGCCTGGTCGAGATCGTCGTCGAACACATCCAGCGCGACGTGTTTGCCGGTGGTCAGATCCGCATCCGGGCTATCGAGCAGGCCCAGCGTGGCCAGCGTCTCGCGGATCTCGACCACGGCGCTGCTGCGGTCGCCGCGGCGCAGCACGTCGTCCGCGCCGCGGTGCCGACCCGACATCACTGAGCCCTCCGGTCGTCGCTGGTGGCTGCCAAAACGTCGCTGGCGGTTACCAGCGGGTTAGTCAGCATTGTCTCAGATGCTGGCCGGATTATTGAAAACGACGAGGCCAGAACGGTGCCGGTTGCAACCGCCCGCTCGGGGCGCTAACTGACGTCCGAAAGCTCTCGCAGCAGGGCCGCCTTGCCCTTGGCGCCGACGATCCGCTTGACCGGCTGACCGTCCTTGAACAGGATCAGCGTCGGGATGGAGACGACGTTGAACTCCCGAGCGGTCTCGGGGTTGGCGTCCACGTCGAGCTTGGCGACGGTGAGTTGGCCGGCCTGCTCGGCGGCGATCTCCTCGAGCACCGGTGCGACCATCTTGCAGGGGCCGCACCAGGTCGCCCAGAAGTCCACCAGCACCGGCTTACTGCTGCCCAGCACGTCGGTGGCGAAGGTGGCGTCGGAGACGGTGACGGTGTGGTGGCCGTTGTCAGTCACTGTGGTGCTCCCATCAAGGTTTCGGTAGTGGTGTCCTGGGGATAGTCGATCTCGGCCGATTCGGCCAGCCAGCGCTCGGCGTCAATGGCGGCCGTACAGCCGGTGCCGGCTGCGGTGATCGCCTGTCGGTAGCTGCGGTCCACCAGGTCGCCGGCGGCGAACACCCCCGCCAGGGAGGTCCGCGAGCTCGGCTGCTGGACCAGCACGTAGCCGTCGGCGTCGAGCTGGACCGCTCCGCGCACCAGCTCCGAACGGGGGTCGTGGCCGATCGCGACGAACACCCCGGTCACCGGCAGCGTGGACTCCGCACCGGTCACCGTGTCGCGCACCCGCAGCCCGGTCACCGTGCTCTCGCCCTCCACTGCGACCGGGACCGTGTTGGTCAGGAACCGGATCTTGTCGTTCTCGCGCGCCCGGTTGAGCATGATCTTGGAGGCGCGGAACTCCTCGCGGCGGTGCACCAGGGTCACACTGCGGGCGAACCGGGTCAAGAAGGTGGCTTCCTCCATCGCCGAGTCACCACCGCCGATGACGGCGATGTCCTGGTCCCGGAAGAAGAATCCGTCACAGGTGGCGCACGAGCTCACGCCCCGGCCGAGCAGTTCCTGCTCGCCCGGGATGTTCAGGTAGCGGGCGGCGGCCCCCATGGCCAGGATGACCGCCCGCGCCCGGTGTGTTTCGCCGTCGGCGGTGACGACGGACTTGACCGGGCCGTCCAGGACCACCGATTCGATGTCTTCCATGCGCAGGTCGGCGCCGAAGCGCAGCGCCTGTTCGCGCATCTCGTCCATCAGGTCGGGACCCATGATGCCGTTGCGGAAGCCGGGGTAGTTCTCCACCTCAGTGGTGGTCATCAGCGCCCCGCCGAACGAGGTTCCTTCGAACACCAGCGGAGCCAGTTGTGCCCGGGCGGCGTAGATGGCCGCGGTGTACCCGGCCGGGCCGGAACCGATGATGATCACATCGTGGATGGTCGGTGTCTCAGGCAGCGAGGGCATCGAGAGCCTTTCCGCTCGGGTCGGTTACAGGGGCTATCAACGTCAGCGTAGGCGGCGGTTGTTCCCCGAGCCGCTACGGTCGGCGAACGGTCGTGTCGGCCAGCAGTCCGGTATCGGCGGAACTGCAGTTGGGCGCCACCGCCAGCGCGACGATCGTGCCGGTCGCGGCGCCGGGCAGCAGCAGCACGATCCCGGGATGCCCGTTGACGGCGACTTCGCGTGCGCCCAGCACGCGGGTCGACGCCGGATAGCCCAGCCCGGCCAGGCAGCCGGTGCGGCGTCCAGGGTCGGCCAGCGCGCCGTATTCGGGGCTGCGGTCGAGCAACTCGAGGAGCTCTGCTTCGGTCAGCGGCAGCACCGGGTCCGGTTCGGACGCCACCGTAATCGCGTCGAAGGACCGCGGGCCGCTGGGTGTGTCAGCGGGGAAGCGGATCAAGCCCGTCGTGCCCAATCCGATCGCGAGCAGGGCCGCCGCGGTCCCGGCCGCCGCGGCGATCCGGTTGAACCGGGGCAGCGGCCGGCTGGCATGCGCCGGATGCCCTGCGTGTTCGGGGGCTTCTCGATCACCTGCATCCATGGCAGTGCCGCTGCTTCCGCTCGACCTGGTGGCTATGCGCAGTCGTCGATCCGGCTGTGCATGGCGCCGTCAGCTGTCAAGGCTATCCGGCCGCCGCCGCCGGGCACACCGGTATGGCCTTGGCTCAGTAGCACCGCGAGCCGGGCCCGGCCGCGGGCGCAGCGGCTCTTGACCGTGCCCTGCGCCACGCCGAGGGCACGGGCGGCATCGGCGACCGAGTAGCCGTGCATGTCGACGGTCACCACCGCGGCGCGCTGTGCTGCCGGCAACCGGCGCAGCGCGGCGTGCACCTCCATTGCGGTCTCCACCTCCGCAGTGCGATCGCTGACGGCGACATGCTCGCCGAGCGCTTCGGTGCGGTGAATCCGGCTGTGCCGCAGCCGATCCAGGCAGGCGTTGATGACGATGCGATGCAGCCAGCTGGCGACGGCGGCGTTGTGGCGAAACGACCCGGCGCCCCGGTGCGCCGAGAGCATCGCCTCCTGCAGGGCGTCTTCGGCATCTTCGGGACAGCCGGTGGTGAGCCGGGCCAGCCGGCGCAGCCGGCGCTGGTGGCGGCGGTAGAGCTCGCCGAAGGCGTCGCGGTCACCGGCGATGTGCGCGGCCAGCAGTTCGGCGTCGCTGCGGTCTGGGTGCCCCATGGCCGGACACTAACCAGCCGGCGGCCAGACGGCACTTCGGCTATGCACAGGGTGAGCCGTCTCGGCGACCCGCGTGCGATCGTCGCCCTACGACGCCGCTTGCACGGTGATCTCGGAGATCTGGGTGCGGCTCTCCCCGCCGGTGCTGCCCATCGTGGTGATCCAGACCAGCAGGTTGGAGGTCGGCGAGGACGAGTCGACCGAGATCTTGTTGGCGCCGGGTTGCAGCGCCTTGGCGGGCGCCAGCAGCGTGGTGTCTTCGAGCCGGGTCGGCTTCGGAGTCGAGGCGGAGCGCAGCTCCACCTTTGTCCCGGTGCTGGAGACGTTGATCCCGACGCTGCCGATCACCGTGGGCTTGGGCAGCTGCAGTACCAGCCCGACACCGCTTTTGAAGTTCGGAAACGGCACCGGATCGGAGTAGGTGTCCGTCGACCAGAAGGTGGCCGGGTTTCCGTCGATGGCCAGCCCGGCGTCCTGGGGCCGGTCGGCCTCGCCGCCGGGCGAGAAGACCGTCGCCTGCACGGGTTTCACGGTGCTGCCCGGGCTGGCCGAACCCGACCGCGACGACGACACCGACGGGCTGCTCAGGCCCAGCTCCGTCTTGTCGAGCCCGTTGACGTCGCCGAAGATCCGGTTGAGCACCGAGGCCAGCACCAGCAGGGCGACCAGGATGACGGCGCCGCCGATCCCGGCCCCGATGAGTACCCGGCGGCGCCGCTCGGCGCGCTTCTCGGCATCCAACGGCGGCGGTTCGCGCCGTGGCGCGGGCGGCTCGTCGTCGATCGGCCCCAGCAGCTCGGTCTGTTCGTGCAGGGCGGTGGCCTGCTGTAGCAGGTTCGACAACGTCGAGGCGCCGCGGATGCCGCCGTCCGGCTGGATCGCGTGACTGGCGGCCGCGGAGATCTGGAACGGGATCTCCGGGTTGACCGCGTCGGGGTTGACCGGATTACCGGCGGCGTCCCGGTCGGCCGGGGCGATCCCGCAGCCGGCGCCGGAATCCAGGGGCCACCGGTTGACCAGCAGCGCGTACAAGGTGGCGCCGATGCCCCGGATGTCGTCCTCGGGCTTGGACTCGGGCAGCGTGGCGGGGAAGGCCAAGGTGACGTCGCCGTCGATGCTGACCCGGACCCGGGCCGGGTGGTCGATGGACAGGGCGACCCCGGTGTGGTGGGCGGCCTCGGCGGCGGTGGCCAGGGCCCGCATCGCGCGGGCCGCGCCGATCGGCGACGGCGCCGTGCCGGCGACCTCTTGCAGGGAGGCGCCGCGGACCCATTCGGACACGACGAGCCCCCCCGTGCCGATCCGCACCACGTCGAGCACGCGGGCGATCCCGGGCAGGTCGATCTGGCTGAGCCGCTGGGTGCGCGACAGGACGCCGGCCAACTGCTCCTCGGCCATGGTCTGCCCCGGGTCGACGAAGGTCAGCGCCACCTGCCGCTCCAGCGCGGTGTCCAGCGCCTGCCAGAACTGCAGCACCGCGGTGCCGCCGTGGCGTACCAGCAGCCGGTAGCGTCCGCCGGCGATGCTCAGCCCCGGTGTCAGCGGATCCCCGGCCTGAGCGTCGACGGCCGGCTCGGGGGTGGCCGGGCCGCCGGCGGGCCGCGGGGTTTGCGGCGGAGCAACCGATCGCGACGCCGCGCCAGCCCCGGGACCCTCCGAAGGTTTGTTGGCCACCTCCGTACCTTTCGGTGTCCAGCCCCCGGCGACGTGCTCCGGAGGCATGCGCCGGGCGGAAGCGTTCGTCACGTCCCCGCCCGGTGTGGGCAAATGGTTGTGCTCAGCGTACGGGACGCGGGGATCGCGGGACGGCCGGTTTGACGCGCTGATATCCAGGCGTTGCGCACCGAGCCTGCGGCGCACCGCGGCCAGAGCCGCCTCGGCTTCGGGCACCCGGGCGCGGACCATGACCGCCGCGATGATCGGCAGCATCACCGCGGCCAGCACCACCAGGCGCAGCATCGATCCGGCTGCGCCGTGATCGGTCAGACCGCGCAGCCCGAGCACCCGGTCGAGCACCTCGGCGACCAGCCCCGCCAGCAGGGATGCTGTCACCGTGACCAACACGGTGCGCACCACCTCCGGGCCGAGGAGGTGACCGGTGACGGGGCGTAGCGCGCGCCGCAACAGGACGTGCCCGACGGCGGCGCCGGCGAAGAAGCCCACGCCGTTGGCCAGGCCCAGGTAGGCGGCCACCAACTCCGGATTGTCGGTCAGGTGGGGGGCGGCCACCGAGGCGACGATTTTCACCGTCGTGATCACGACGATCATCGCGATCGGGATCCACGGCTGCTCGCGGGCGTAGAAGACCCGCAGCTGCAGCAGCACCAGGGCATAGGGGATAAGGGTGAACGCCGACATCGTCACGGCGGCGCCCAGATAGCCGGCGTCGACGTCGCCGAAGTTGCCGTAGGCGAACAGCGCGCTACCGATCGCCGGCCCGCCCACGGTCATCAGCGCCACGATCGGGATCAGCGTGATCATCATCAACCGGGTGGCCAGCGACAGATCGGCGAGTACCGCGGGGTCGTCGCCGGCGGCCGCGTTGCGGCTCAGCCGCGGCATCACCACCGTCAGCACCGTCACCCCGATCATCCCGAACGGCAGTTGCAGCAGCAGCCAGGCGTAGTAGTAGATCGCCGGGCCGGAGGCGGCCGAGGTGGCTGCGATCTGGTTGGTCACCACCAGGCCGATCTGGCTGATCAGCACGTAGAGCACCATCGCGGCGGCCATCGCCCCGAAACGCTTGAGCCGGTCGTCGATACCCCACAGCGGGCGCAGGCTGATGCGCTCCCGCCGGATCGCCACCAGCAGGACCGCGGTCTGGGCGACCACACCGGCTGTGGTGCCCACGCCCAGCACCAGCAGCTTGGCGTTGCCCATCCGCACTGGGTCGACGGCCAGTTCCCCGGGCACCAGCAGGTAGACGACCAGCGTGGCGATCGCGACGACGTTGTTGACCACCGGCGCCCAGGCCGGCGCCCCGAAGATGTTGCGGGTGTTCAGGATTGCCATGAACACCGAGGACAGTCCGTAGCAGATCACCTGCGGCAGCAGCAGATAGGCGAACGCCGTGGTCAGCGGCTGGTTGACCTGCGGGTCACCGCCCAGCATCAACGAGACCAGCAACGGCGCCGCGGCCACCGAGATCACCGTGGTGGCCAGCAGCAGCGCGGTGGCCAGCGTGACCAGGCGCCGTACGAACGCGGCGCCGCCGTCGGGGTCGTCGCGTTCAGCGCGGGCCAGCACCGGCACGAAGATCGCGGTGAACGTCGCCTCGAGCACCAGCGCGGCGATCTGGTTCGGCAGCTGGTTGGCCACCGAGAAGGCGCTTGAGAGCGCCGCACCCAGGATCGCGGCCAGCAATACGATGCGGACGAACCCGGTGATGCGGCTGATCAGGGTGGCCAGCGCCATGCCCCACGACCGCGACACCACTGCGGCGTCGGTCAGCTCCGGGCGCGCCGGCTGCGGCGCCGGCGCGTTCACCGGCCCGCACCCCGGTCGGGCCGGCCCACGGTTGCCGCGGGCGGGCGGTCCGGGCCCGGCGTGCGGGGGCGGTCCAAGTCGGCGCGGTCGGGCTGGCCGCGGAAGCGGTGCCACAGTCGCCGCCCGGTCAGTACCGTCAGCGCCGCCGCTGCCGTCATGGTGAGCAGGAACAGCACCATGCCGTAGGCATTCGAATGCACCGACAACCGCGCGGACTCGCCCAGCGGCAGCCCGCCGGGCGTTTGCAGGGCCACGTCGACGACGAAGTGTTGGTTGACCCGAACCTCCACCGGAACCCGCAGCGGCAGGTAACCGGGCGGCAGCTCCAGGTCTCCCATATCGGCCACCGTCATGCCGGGCGGCGCGTCGACGTGCAGGCGCACCCGGATGGGCACCGCCAAATCGTTGCGCAGCGCCAGCGGCAGCGGACTGTGCTCGGTGGCCAGGGTGTAGGAGCCGGCCGGGTTGACGATGGTGACCGCGCTGATCAGATCCGCGACGGTGTCGCCGACGATCGTCAGCCGTTGCGCTGCCACACCGCCGCGCACGTCGAGCGGCTCGGACTGACTCAGCGCCCGCAGCATGTCCTCGGCGAGCGGCGCGGTGTAGGCCTCGCCGGTCAAGCCGGTGCGGACGTCGGTGGTCAGTGCGGAGGTCAATCCCCAGAGCCGGCCGATGTCACTGGCCACGGCGGCGACGATCTCCGGGCCGAAACCGCCCGCCGTCTGCTCGGCCGGCAGCGGATGCGCTGGGGCCGCAGTGACGCCCCGGGACTCGCTGATCACCGCACTGAGCGGACGGGGCACGGCCAGTCCGGATCGCAGTGCGGTGGCCAACGTGGTCAGCACCGCCTGGGCGTCGTCGGCCCGCGGCTTCCAGTACGCCGGTGGCACCAGGATCTCGTTGCGTGCTGCGCCGGGACCGTCGGGGGCCTCCAGCGCGCGCCACAACATCGACCCGAGGGCGTCTTGCCGGCGAGCCAGCGCGGAGTCGTGATGCAACCGGACCGCCAGGGAACCGTCGAGGTAGGTCGGGGCCACCGGGTCGGTGCCCAACGCCGCCAGGGCGGCGCCGACGGCCGGGTCGTACGGCGCGGCCACCAGTTGCGGGGACAGCCGCCGCGGGGTGACGTCGGCGGTGGCCGACGCGCCGGTGACCGAGTCGTGGGCCGAGCAGTCGCCGGCGGTGATCACCACCGCATCGCCTTGCGCGCCGATCAGTTTCGCGGCGCCGGCCGTGAGTTTCCCGTCGCCGAGCACCACGGCGCCGCGGGTCGACGACACCTGCAGGATCCGGTCGACGACCTCGGCCGGCCGGCTCACCGCGATCGCGTCGAGTTTCGGGTCGCCCACGCGGGCCAGTGCGTCGAGGTCGGCTTGCGCGTAGGGGATCGCGGTGACACAGGTGTGGCGCGCCAGCCGGCGCAGTCGCTCCAGCCACGTCGTGGCCGCCGCGCGTCCGGTGCCGGGGTGGGAGGTGGCGCCCTCGGGGGAGTCGGCGACGACGTAGCCCCCGGTCATCGCGTTGACGGTGACCAGCAGGTCGGGGTCGATCGCCAGGCACAGCGCCTGGTTAACCACCCCGCCACCGTCGACGGTCGGGCTGGTGGCGAACTCGGCGGCGGACAGCAGGGCGTCGAGCCGGCCGCCCGGGGCCAGCGAGGTCGCCAGGTCATCGTCGGTGAGCCGAACCGGCAGTGTGCCGCCGGGCGCCCCGGGTGTCAGCCGGGGACGGTCGGCCAGGGGCCACAACATGGTGAGTCGCACCGGCTGGGAGGTGTCCGGCGCGATGGCGCCGGCCAGGGGACCGGAGTCGGCCTCGGCTTTCGGCAGGCCGGCCACCGGCAGCAGGAAGCGGGCGTCGTCGAGGCGGGCCGGCTCGCCGTAGTCCGGGGTGCCGTTGACGTTGACCAGCACCGGGTAGATGCCGGGACGGTCGACGTTCAGTGCCGGTTGGCTCGACGAGTGCAGCGGGGCCGACAGCGTGAAACGGGCTTCCTGGCCGCGTTGCAGTTCGGTCGCGACCGTGTTGAATGGGCCCACCGGCCGGTACTGGTCGTTGGCGCCGCTGAGGTTGGTGCGCAGGCCGGCCGAGGACGCGACGGCGGCGGCCTGCTCCAGGCGCACCATCACATCGCGCACCGGTCGGTCGCCGACGTTGCTCACTGTGCCGGCGACGGTGACGACCGGGTCGCTGGAGGTGGTGACGACCTCCGGGGTGACCCGGTCGATGCGGATCTGGACGAACGGTGCCGCGCCGGGCTCGCCGGCGGTGGCGGGTGGGGCGGCGGCGGCACCGAGAGCCATGCCCAGGGCGATCAGGAAGGCGGCCACCACCGCCAGCGGGGCCGTGCGGGGCCGCGCGAAGGCGGGCACGTGACCCCGGCCGCTGCGTCGGGTGCGGCTCACGGGTCCAGCCCGCGACCGTTCTTCCGGTCCGGTGCGTGCTCGTCGGGTCGAGAGTGGCGGGTGCGGGAATGGGTCTGCGGGCGCCGCCAGGGCGTGGTCACCGGCAGCGGCGGCAGCGCGGCCGGGCCGTCGGCCTGCAGCCGGTCGATCAGTTCGTCGGCGACCAGGGCGAGGCGGCGTTCGTCGGCGTAGGCCAACCGGGACGGCAGCTCCCGGATCGGCACCCACGCCACCTCGGTGACCTCCACGTCGTCGTCGCACAGCTCCCCGCTGGAGAACCGCATCAGGTAGTGGTGCACCGTCTTGTGCACCCGGCGGCCGTCGGTGACGAACCAGTAGTCGATGCTGCCCAGGGCCGCCAGCACGTCGCCCTGGACGCCGGTCTCCTCGGCGACCTCGCGGATCGCCGTCTGCTCGGCGGTCTCGCCGACCTCGATATGGCCCTTGGGCAGCGACCACAGCATCCGGCCCCGCCGGTCGACGCGCCCGATCAGCGCGGCGACCTGATCCTCCCGCGGCCCGTCGATGCCATCGACGACCAGACCGCCGGCGGAGGTTTCGTGCACGGTGCGCAGTCGCGCCGGCCCGTGCCGTGCGCTGCGGGGCCGGCGCTGCGCCGAGCGAGCCGTTGTCGCGGCCGCACCGGTGTTGCCGTCGCTGGCCGTGGGCTCGGTGTGGTTGGTTTGCGGACCTGACGTGCGTCGACCGCGGCGCCGCCTGCGGCGCCGTCCCGAATTGGCTTCTCCGCCGTCGGCCGACACCCATGCGATAGTAGCTGGCACCAGCGGGTCAACCCGCGTCCCTCGCCGGGCTGACGGTTCTGGCGGTGGTGGTGTCGATGGTGGTGGCCCGCTGCGCCCGGCTCCGCCGCGCTTGCGACCACCGCTAGGCTCATCGAACGTGCCCGAAACCCATCAGGACGTCGACCTGCTGACAACGGCGGCCGTCGTGCTGAACCGGCACGCCGAGCTGCTGCGTGACCTCGGCGCCATGTTCGACGCCGCCGGCCACCAGCTGTACCTGGTCGGTGGATCGGTCCGCGACGCCCTGCTGGGCCGGCCCAGCCCCGATCTGGATTTCACCACCGACGCCCACCCCGAGCAGGTGCAGCGCATCCTGCGGGGCCGGGCCGAGGCGATGTGGGACACCGGCATCGAGTTCGGCACTATCGGGGCCGCCCTGGGCGGCCAGCGCCTGGAGATCACCACCTTCCGGGCCGACCAGTACGACCGGGTGTCCCGCAATCCCGAAGTGCGCTTTGGCGATTCGCTCGACGAAGACCTGGTGCGCCGGGATTTCACCGCCAACGCGATGGCCGTCCGCATCACCCCGGCCGGCCCGGGGGAGTTCCTCGACCCGCTGGGCGGGCTGGCCGCATTGCGAGACGGGGTGCTCGACACCCCGACGGCGCCGCAGGACTCCTTCGGCGACGACCCGTTGCGGATGCTGCGCGCCGCCCGGTTCGTGGCCCAACTCGGGTTCACCGTGGCGCCGCGGGTGCGTGCGGCGATCGAGGAGATGGCCCAGGAGCTGTCCCGTATCACCGCCGAGCGGGTCGCCACGGAACTGGACAAGTTGCTGCTGGGCGCCGACCCGGCCGCCGGTATCGACCTGATGGTGGCCACCGGGATGGGCGAGGTGGTGCTGCCCGAGGTCGGTGCCATGCGGATGGCGATCGACGAGCACCACCAGCACAAGGACGTCTACCAGCATTCCCTGACCGTGCTGCGCCAAGCGATCGACCTTGAGGATGACGGCCCCGATCTAGTGCTGCGCTGGGCGGCGCTGCTGCACGACATCGGCAAGCCGGACACCCGGCGCCATGAGGCCGACGGCCGGGTGAGTTTTCACCACCACGAGGTGGTGGGCGCGAAGATGGTCCGCAAGCGGATGCGCGCGCTGCGCTACTCCAAGCAGATGGTCGACGACGTCTCGCAGCTGGTGTATCTGCATCTGCGCTTCCACGGGTACGGCGACGGCAAGTGGACCGATTCGGCGGTGCGCCGCTACGTCACCGATGCCGGACCGCTGTTGGGCCGGTTGCACAAGCTGGTCCGCGCGGACTGCACCACCCGCAACAAGCGGCGGGCGGCTCGCCTGCAGGCCAGCTACGACCAGCTCGAGGAACGGATCGCCGTGCTGGCCGAGCAGGAGGATCTGCAGCGGGTGCGGCCGGATCTCGACGGCAACGAGATCATGGAACTGCTCGGCATCCCGGCCGGTCCGCAGGTGGGCCGCGCCTGGAGCTACCTCAAGGAGCTGCGCCTGGAGCGCGGGCCACTGTCGCGCGAGGAGGCCACCGCCGAACTGCTGGCGTGGTGGCAGGACCAGGGGAACCAATAGCCGCGCGAGTTCGTCTGATTCGGGTATGGACTACTGCCTCGGCGATGGTGATGGCGCGGCGACGATGTGGACCGGCCCGCCCGACCTTGATCTCGACGGCGACGGGATCGCCGATGCGATCAGCCTCGATTTCGACGGCGATGGCCTGCGCGACGACGCGCTGGTCGACCTCGACGGCGACGGGGTGGCCGACCACTTGATGCTCGATCTCGACGACGACGGGAGCCCGGAGGCCTCCTTCACCGACGACGGTTCCGGCACCTGGGGCCACGGTGTCGCGGCGGGCTCAGCAGACCGGTCCGGTGGGTTGCGCTGGTGGGGGCTCGACGAGGTCGAGCACACCGGTGGGCCGCTGGTGGACTTCGACGGCGATGGACGCATCAATGACCTGCTGCTCGACTCCGACGGTGATGGACGCGCCGACCGGGTGCTGATCGGCAACGACGTGGACGGGCCTCTCGGCTACCGGGCGGCCTACGTCGACACCGACGGCGACGGTCGGTGGGACGTCAAACTCACCGATGCCGACGGTGACGGCGCCGCTGACGGCGCCGCCCGCTTGTGAGGCCGGCAAGCGTCGCCGGTTTTCGCCGCTGCATTCCGTTGATCGCAGCGCTCCGGACGCGGATACTGATCCTGCGGCCGGCTGAGGCAGCCGGCGTGGACAACTCCAAAACGCCGGTTCTGCGCGGCGGCTGGGAGCCCGGCGCGACGCTCCGGACGGATGCCGAACACATTTGCGACACTCACCACCATTTTTGTGGGAGTTCGAGCGGATTCCGCGGCGCAAGATCGCTTTAGTGGACTCCACCATGTCGGATCGGCTAAGTTAATGACGGCGCCGGAACATTCCGCTGGCTCTTAGAAACACGCCGCAACGGGGAGGACCAGTGAACAAGACCACCGTGGGGGCACTGCTGGCGGCACCGGTAGTCGTCTTGGGCGCGACGGCTGCCCCGGCACCCGCCGCCGGCAGCGATCATCTGATCCTGGACTACGCGCTGGCCGCCGAAGCCCTGGTGATGATCCCGGCGATGAACCAGAACTGGCTCGATCTGAGCAAAGAGTTGTATCTGGAACCGAACGGGTTTCCCAGCAATGGCACCGCGACGTTCCTGCAGGTGCCCGAGACTTCTGACCTGAACGCGAGCATCACCGGTGCGACCAAGATCCTGGTCGACGCCATCGCGGAGCGGTGGAACGACGGAGAGGGCAGCTTCAGCGCAGAGGATCCGCTATACATCTTCGGCTATTCGCAGGCCAACGCCGCTGCAGGGCTGGCTGAGCAACAACTCCATCAGCAATATCCCGACATGCCCTTGGATGCGCTGCATTTCGTGATGGTGGGGAACAGCGCGGCGCAGGGCGGATTCCTGAGCGGGTTTTTGCCCACGTTGCTCGGCTGGTTTCCGGAGTCGTGGCATGACGACGTGATCAAGATGGTCTATCAGTTTGCCGAGATGATGCACATCGACTCAGTCATCGGCCTGGTGACCCCAAGTGACCTCTTCACGACCGATGTGTACTCCCTGTCCAGCGACGGGTTCGCCAACTGGGACGAGGGCCACCAAACGTTCGGCATGTTCAGCGATCACCTGGCGTACCTGGGCTTGTCGCCGGAGGAGATCAGCTCCGCAACCGACGAGGTGATCGGAAACACGACGTACCACATGATCGACTCCGCCAACGTGAACATGTTCCAGGCGTTGCTGAACTCGGCCGAAATGATCGTGGGCGGAGTCTTGGCCTGGTTCTGAGCCGCGCGGCGCCAGTGCTGCGACGGTACCGCCGAGTGGGAATCCGACCACGCGCCACGCCGCGAGTACCTCGGCGAATTCCCAGTCGGGGAGGGGAGTTGCGCTGGCGCGCTCATCGCCCCCGGCGGTGGTGGTGCGGCCGGGTCTCTCTTCGCGCTGGCGCGCTCATCGCCCCCGGCCGGGAGGCCCCGCGAAGGCTTGAGCGATCTCCAACCAGCGCTGGGCGTCATCCCCGTGCGCTGCGACGTCCAGATCAGCCAGTGCACGACGTTGGGTGACCAGGAAACAGAAATGCTCGGCCGACCCGGTCACCCGCTGCCCGGCGTTCACCGGTCCCCACGCCCAGACCCCGCCGCCGGGGGCGTGCAGTTCCACGTGAAACGGTTCGGCCGGTGGCGTCAGGTTGTTGACGGTGAATGCATAGTCGCGGGTCCGCACCCCCAGGTGCGCGATCGACCGCAACCGCGCGGTGGGGGCCCGCCGAATCCCGAGGGCATCGGCGACATCCAGGCCGTGGGCCCAGGTCTCCATCAGCCGGGCGGTGGCCATCGACGCCGCGCTCATCGGCGGACCGAACCACGGCAGCTTGCGCCCGTCGGGCACGCCCAGCAGCGCCTCGTGCAGCCGCGCCCGGGTCGAGCGCCAGTCCGCCAGCAGCTCGGCCGGCGCCCGCGTCGCCAATTCGGCGGCCCCGGCGTCGACGAACCCGGTCGGGTTCTCCATCGCCGCCGCGAGTTCCTCGGCGAACCCGGCCTCGTCGGTGATGGCCTTGAGCGAGAGCCGGTCGGTCCACAGCAGATGAGCGATCTGATGGGCGATGCTCCAGCCCGCCGCCGGCGTGGGTGCCCCCCACTGGCCGTCGGTGAGCGGAGCCACCAAGGTGTCCAGGTCGTCGCTCTCGGCACTCAGGTCGGCAACGATCGGTTCAGTTTCTGCCATGCCCGTACTGTATGCCGCCCACCGGATCCCGTTGCCGCCCGATCAGGCTGTGCCCGGCCAGACCGGCCAGGTACAGCAGGGTCCCGGCCACGATCAGCACCGGCGCTTGGCCATCGGGGGGCACCACCGCCGCGGCGCCGGCCACCGCAAGAATGAACGACGCCCAAAACAGCGAATCCTGCACCGCGAACACGTGTCCGCGCAGGGCGTCATCGACATCGATCTGCATGGCGGTGTCAGCGCAGAGTTTGACCACCTGCCCGGCCACTCCCAGCAGGAATCCGCAGAGCACCAGCACCGGCAGATACAGGCTGACCCCGGCGAGCTGTATCACCGCCGCGGCCGCCAGCGCTCCGTTGGCGGTGGCGTACCGGCCCCAGCGGTGCACTGCCGGCGGGGTGAGCACGGTGGCCAGAAACGAGCCGGCGCCGGCGGCGGCCACGAACAACGCCGTGGTCCCCAGCCCGGACACCGTGTGCTCGCCGACGTGGCGCACCAGCACCAGCACCAGCAATGTGTTGATCCCGAACGCCATCCGGTGCGCGGCCAGCCCGGACAGCGTCGCCGCGACGGTGGGCCGGGCCCGCACCGTCCGGATGCCGTGCAGCCAGCCGGTGGTCACCGCATAGAGCACCGATCCATGGATCGCGCGCTTGGTGTCGTCGGGGCCGAGTACGCGGGATCCGAAGCGCAGCGCGAGGACCAGCGCGATCGTGACCGGCACCGCCACCGCGGCGATGATGGAGGCCGCGCCGCGGTCGTCGGCGCCAACCAGCCAGCGCGGCACCAGCATGAAGTTGGCGCCCAGGAACGCCGCCACCGCACCGGTGGCGATCGCCAGCGCGTTCATCGTGACGACCTGCTCACGTGGCACCACATGCGGCAGGGCCGCCGACAACCCGGAGGCGATGAACCGGGTGAACCCGTTGGCGATCAGCGCCGCACACAGCACCGGCAGGTCACCGGCGCCGATCGCCAGTAGCGCCGCGATGCCCAGCGCCAGTACCAGCCGGGCCAGATTGGCCACCACCAGCACCAGTCGCCGGTCCCAGCGGTCCAGCAGCGCGCCGGCGAACGGTCCCAACACCGAATACGGCAGGAACAGCACCGCGAAGGCCCCGGCGATCGCCCACGGGGCGGCGGCCCGGTCCGGGTTGAACAGCAGGGCGCCGGCCAGGCCGGCCTGAAACAGGCCGTCACCGAACTGGCTTGCCGCCCGCAGTTCCAGCAGCCGCCAGAATTCCGGCAGGCTGCGCGCCGATCGCCACAGCGATGCGGGTGCGCGGGTGTCCACCACAAGACCTACTTCCGGACGCGGGCGGCGGCGCGGCACCGGCCCCAAACCAGAGTACAAATCTTCGAGGTCGCTTGGCGTTTGGCACAGCTGACCCACGTTCACCGGGTTCGGGTGACATTATGGGAGGGTGGCGCATCCCGAAGACCCCGAGGACTACGTCGCGCCCGCTGCGCATCGGGTCCGGGCCGGGACGCTGCTCTTGGCCAACACCGACCTGCTCGAACCCACCTTTCGCCGCACCGTGATCTATGTGGTCGAGCACAACGACGGCGGCACGCTGGGCGTGGTGCTCAACCGCCCGAGCGAGACCGCGGTCTACAACGTGCTGCCGCAATGGTCGGAGCTGGCCGCCAAGCCCAAGACGATGTTCATCGGCGGCCCGGTGAAACGCGACGCCGCACTGTGTGTCGGCTTGTTGCGCGTCGGTGCCGAACCCCAGGGTGTCCCGGGCCTGCGCCACATCGACGGCCGGCTGGTGATGGTCGACCTTGACGCCGAACCCGAGACGATCGCCCCCCATGTGGAGGGGGTGCGGATCTTCGCCGGCTACGCCGGCTGGACCATCGGCCAGCTCGAGGGTGAGATCGAGCGCGATGACTGGATCGTGCTGTCGGCGCTGCCGTCGGACGTGCTGGTGCCGCCGCGGGTGGATCTGTGGGGCCGGGCGCTGCGGCGCCAGCCGTGGCCCACGGCGCTGCTGGCCACCCATCCGATCGACATCAGCCGCAACTGAGCGGCGCCGGCAAGCCGGTTACGAGCAGCCGCAACCACTGCCGCAGCCCGACGCCGGCTCCGGCGGTGCGCTCTCGGCACAACCGCAGCCGGGTCCGCAGCCAACCTCGTCGGCGGGGGCGCTGTCGCCGCAGCCGCAGCCCGAGCCGCAGCCACCGGATGCCGCCGCCTCGGCCTGGCGCGCCGCGTAGCGCGCTCCCTGCCAGGCGCCGGCCGCCAGGATGGCCAACGCGCCGGTGATCGAGATGATCAGGGCCAGCAGCGCCAGCGAGGGCGGGCCGGCCAGTACCAGTGCCCCGCCCACGGCCAGGACCACCCCGACGGCGACTTGAGCGGGTGCGACCGCCCGCAGCACCAACTGCTCGGGGTCGCCGGTGAGCGGGCGCGCCAGGGTCCGCACTCCGAACACCAGGGACACGACGGCCCCAATCAGGCACAACACACCCATGATCAGCATGGGCTCCAGGATACGAGGGGACGGACCGTCAGCCTGCGGTGCCCGTCCGCAGCTGCCCCGGGGCCGGCGCCACGGGTCCGTGCGGCGCGTTCGGTAGATGGGCGACGCCGGGGCGCTCCACCCGGAAGCCGTTCACGATCGCGTCGGTTGCCGGGGCATTGCCCACCGCGCGCCCGGCCCCGGTGGTCACGGTCAGCGACACCAGGTAGGCGGTGTCGTCCGTCGGCACGATCACGTGGCGCCGGGAGGTGTTCAGGGTCATGTCGGCGTCGCGGTACGTGCCCTCGATCACCGCGGATGGGAACCCGTTGGAGTCGGCCAGCGAGGCATTGGTGGTCTGCCAGGCCATCAGCTTCTGACTGTCGACGAACCCGTGGGTGATCGCCTCTTTCGGGTCGAACTGCCCGACCAGGCGGTAGACCACCACCTGCGCGTTGGGGGTGTAGAGCGACCCGCTGCGCCGGTCGGCGATGACCGCGAACGCGTCCGGCACGTTGGGGTCGGGCACGTGGGTCCAGCCCACCGGCATCGGCAGGGTGATGTTGAGTGCAGTGAAGCCCGCGGCCTGCTGCGGCTCCAATTGCACGTTCTTGGCGGCGAAGTAGTCCCGCAACGTTCCCGAGGTCGCCGGAACCAGCGCAGCCGGGGCCGCGGCGGGCACCGCAGATCCCGGTACGACGGCCGGTCCGGGCGCCGCCGGCAGCGGCGGCACCAGCCGCGGTACCCCCGGGAGCGGCGGGGTCACCGGCACGGCAGCCGGTTGCGCAGCCGGGCCGTACGGGTTGGGCGGCGTCGGCAGCAGCGGGTCGCCCAGGGCGGCCGGGATCCCCACCGGGCCGCCGAAGCCTGCCGCTGTGACAGCCGCGAAGCCGACCAGTAGCCGCCAACGGCGGACGGTGTTCGTCATCTCCTCAGGTCCTTCCACCGACGGGCCGGGCAAGGGAGCCCCGACCGTGCCTCGACGGTAACCAGCAGTGCGGCACCCCACCAGGGCTGCAACCGAGCTGGAACGAACCCCTCATCGGCCTGCAACGCAACCGATATCAAGCTGTGGCGAGCGGCCTGGCGAACCCCGCCCTTTACCCTGTTGAGGTGAACGAAGCCCCGACCACCCAGGAACCCGGCGACCAGGCACCCCCGCATCGCTACACGGCGGCACTGGCCGGGCGCATCGAAGGCGCCTGGCAGGAACACTGGGAGCGGGCGGGGACCTTCAACGTCGCCAACCCGGTCGGCACGCTGGCACCGTCGGACGGTTCCGCGGTGCCCGCCGACAAGATGTTCGTCCAGGACATGTTCCCCTACCCGTCCGGCGACGGCCTGCATGTCGGCCACCCGCTCGGCTACATCGCCACCGACGTCTACGCCCGCTACTTCCGGATGACCGGCCACAACGTGCTGCATGCACTGGGCTTCGACGCGTTCGGCCTGCCCGCCGAGCAGTACGCGGTGCAGACCGGCACCCATCCGCGTATCCGCACCGAGGCCAACATCGAGAACTTCCGCCGGCAGCTGCGCCGCCTGGGGCTCGGCCACGACAGTCGGCGCAGCTTCTCCACCACCGACGTCGACTTCTACAAATGGACCCAGTGGATCTTCCTGCAGATCTACAACGCCTGGTTCGACACCAGCGCCAACAAAGCCCGCCCGATCACCGAGTTGGTCGCCGAATTCGATGCCGGCACCCGGGCACTCGACGACGGGCGGGACTGGGCGCAGCTGTCGGCCGGGGAGCGGGCCGACATCATCGACGGCTACCGGCTGGTCTACCGCTCGGACTCGATGGTCAACTGGTGCCCGGGGCTGGGCACCGTGCTGGCCAACGAAGAGGTGACCGCGGACGGGCGAAGCGACCGGGGTAATTTCCCGGTGTTCCGGAAGCGGCTGCGGCAGTGGATGATGCGGATCACCGCTTACTCCGACCGGCTGCTCGACGACCTCGATGTGCTGGACTGGCCGGAGAAGGTCAAGACCATGCAGCGCAATTGGATCGGGCGCTCGACCGGGGCGGCGGCGCTGTTCGGCGCCGACACCACCGACTGCGCTGCAGTGGACATCGAGGTATTCACCACCCGTCCGGACACGCTGTTTGGCGCCAGCTACCTGGTGCTCGCCCCCGAACATGACCTGGTCGATCGGTTGACCGTCGCGGAATGGCCAGCGGGAGTTGATCAACGCTGGACGTTCGGAGCCGCCACGCCGCCGGAAGCCGTGGCCGCCTACCGCAAGGCGATCGCGGCGAAATCCGATCTGGAACGCCAGGAGAACAAGGCCAAAACCGGGGTGTTCCTTGGCAGTTACGCCACCAACCCGGCCAACGGCAAGCAGATACCGATCTTCATTGCCGACTATGTGCTGGCCGGCTACGGCACCGGGGCCATCATGGCCGTGCCGGGCCACGATCAGCGGGACTGGGAGTTCGCCGCCGAATTCGGCCTGCCGGTACTGGAAGTCATTGCCGGCGGCGACATCTCGCAGGCCGCGTATGCCGGGGACGGCACTCTGGTCAATTCCGGCCCGTTGGACGGCATGACCGTCGCCGACGCCAAGAAGGCGATGACGCAACGGCTGGAGGCCGATGGCCGTGGATGGGCCCGCGTCGAATACAAGCTGCGGGACTGGCTTTTCGCCCGGCAGCGGTACTGGGGCGAGCCGTTCCCGATCGTGTTCGACACCGACGGCCGCGCGCACCCGCTGGACTCCGCGGCATTGCCGGTCGAGCTGCCCGACGTCGCCGACTACTCGCCGGTGCTGTTCGACCCAGACGACGCCGCCAGCGAACCCTCGCCGCCATTGGCCAAGGCCACCGACTGGGTTCACGTCGAGCTGGACCTCGGCGACGGCCTGCAGTCCTACACCCGAGACACCAACGTCATGCCGCAGTGGGCTGGAAGCTCCTGGTACGAGCTGCGTTACGCCGACCCGCACAACGCCGAGCAGTTCTGCGCGCCGGAGAACGAGGCGTATTGGATGGGCCCGCGGCCTGCCGAGCACGGTCCCGATGATCCGGGCGGCGTGGACCTCTACGTCGGCGGTGCCGAGCACGCGGTGCTGCACCTGCTGTACTGCCGTTTCTGGCACAAGGTGTTGTTCGACCTCGGGCACGTCAGCTCGCGTGAGCCCTACCGCCGCCTGGTCAACCAGGGCTACATCCAGGCGGCCGCCTACACCGACTCCCGCGGGTCCTATGTGCCGGCCGCCGATGTCGTGGAACGCGACGGGAAGTTCTACCTCCCGGGCGCCGACGGTGACACCGAAGTCTTCGCCGAATACGGCAAAATGGGTAAAAGCCTGAAGAATTCGGTGTCTCCCGACGAGATCTGCGACAGCTACGGCGCCGACACCCTGCGGGTCTATGAGATGTCGATGGGTCCGCTGGACATGTCGCGGCCGTGGGCCACCAAGGACGTGATCGGCGCGCATCGCTTCCTGCAGCGGGTATGGCGCCTGGTCGTCGACGAGGAGACCGGCGCCACCCGGGTGCTCGACTCCGAGCCGGACACCGAGACGCTGCGCCTGCTGCACCGGACAATCGTGGGCGTTTCGGAAGACTATGCCGCACTGCGCAACAACACCGCCGCAGCCAAGCTGATCGAGTACACCAATCACCTGACCAAGGAGCACCGGGACGGCGTTCCACGCGCTGCTGTCGAGCCGTTGGCACTGATGCTCGCGCCACTGGCCCCGCACCTGGCTGAGGAACTGTGGCAGCGGCTCGGCCACGCGTCTTCGCTGGCGCACGGACCGTTCCCGGTGGCCGACCCGGCCTATCTGGTAACCGACACCGTCGAATACCCGGTGCAGGTCAACGGCAAGAAGCGTGGACTGGTCACGGTAGCCACCGACGCGGGCCAGGACGAGATCAAGGCCGCTGCGCTGGCCGACGAGAAGGTGCAGGCGTTCCTGTCCGGTGCCACCCCGAAGAAGGTGATCGTGGTGCCCGGCCGATTGGTGAATCTGGTGGTGTGAGAACGATGCCGGTGCTGCGGAACCTACTGACGCCTTTCACGTTGTGGTGGCGGTACTGGCCGCAGCTGGCAGCGTGCTATCTGGTCGGCCTGGTCGTCCGCCGCGTGGTGATCGCCGCGGCCGCCTGGACCGGACACAGTAATCCGCTCTGGGCGGCACTGATCATGCCCTGCGCCGGGCTGGCCCAGCTGGGCTCGTATGTGGCGATGTTTTTGGTGCTGCGGACCGGAATCCCGGCGTTGGCGGGGATGCCGCGCCGGTCGCTGCGCAGCGTAGATCTGTTCACCGGCGTGATCGTGCCGTTCTTCGCGATCTATCTCGGTTGGCAGATGTTCAAGGAAGACTGGCTGGCCTACCAGCGCCTGGCGCTCAACTATCGGGTGGCCGACGCGATGAGCGGGGTCAACACCGAGATGCTGCCGATCTCCCGGGTCACCTGGGTGGTGGTGGGTGCTGCGTTGGCAGCCCGATTCGTGTTGGCGCACTTCAGCGGCCGGCTGCCGGCCGCGCTGACCGCGGTGCGGGTCTACATCGACGCGCTGTGGGTGTTTCTGGTGCTGACCTTCTCGCTGGCGGCGGGCATCACCTTCCTGATCAAGCCGGGAGAGTGGCTCAGTCACCGTCGGCTGGTGGTGTGGTTCAACAACCTACGCGCAGAAGCGTTCTCGCACGTTCAACCGTTGGAGTCGGGATGGCAGGGCCTGATGTGGCTGGTGCGGACGGCGTTCGGCGGAGCCGCGGTTCCGCTGATGTGGCTGGCCGCAGCCGGAATCGTCTATGGGGTGTCGACGCAGATCCACTGGCCGGCGATGCTGCGGCGGCCGGCTCCCGGCGACGCGGCGGCCGGGTTCGCGCAGCGCTGGCGTCAGGCACCGGAACAGCTGCGGTCGCGGGCGTCGGAGTACGCCCGGTCGAAGACCGGGAGGTTCGGCCCGATCGTCGATGCCGCCCGGCTGATCCTGCACGGCGGCCCGGTCGCCCTGTCGGGTTACATACTGGCCTATCTCGTGCTGGCGTGGCTGGACATGCGCGGCAGCTTCTACCGGACCCAGTTGACCGAAGGCTATCTATTCCGGGGCATGGCCAAGCTTGTCGGACCGCACGGCCCGGAGTTCTGGTCGGCATTCGGCGGCACCATGAGCCTGATCTCGCAGCTGATCGTGCAACCGCTGCGGATCACCCTTATCGCCGCGATGTTCGCCTACTGCGTGTACCGCGCCAACGCCGCCGCCGGTGAAGTCGCCGGCTCACAACATGATTCGCAGCATGATGGCGTTGTTGGCATCGATCAGGTCCACGGCGGTGGGGACCGCATCGGAGGGCAGCAGGAAGCTCAGCTGCAGTGGGCCGGGCCTGCTGCACCGGTCGGTGGCGCCGCCGACCAGTGGCGCGCGGTTCGAGAGGGCAGCGGTCTGCCAGCGACGCCGCCCGTCGGTGATGACGGCAGTGCATTCCCGGGGCGGTGGGGTACCGGTCCGCTCGACGGTGACGACCGTTAGCGCGGTATGGGCCGGCAGACGCTCCCGAGCGTGCGGCACCGCGTTGAGGTGATGAATCGCCCCGACCCGCCAGGTCTGTCCGTCAACGGTCGCGGTGTCCCCTTTCGCGATCACCCGGGCCGGGGTGATGCCGGCGCGGTAGGCCGACCAGTGCGGGTACAAGTCGGTGATACCGAGAACCACCATGGCCACAGCGGCCACCGCGAGACCGATCACGTTGCGCTGCCACAGCATGAGCGTGCGGGGCGTCATCCGCTGACCTCGGGGGCGAAGACCGTGACGGTGTCCGATTCGGACTGCAGGTGGCCGCGCAGGGTGATGACCAGTCGGTCATCGAGGCGCTCGTCGAGGCCCGGCCACACCAGGAGTTCGAAGGGGTCGGGGCCGGGCGGGTCGAACAGGCCGGGCGGGACATCGAATACCCAGCTGCCGTGCTGGCTGATTCCCGGATCGACCCGGTCACCCATCGCGTAGCCGGGGAACCGGTCCGACGGCCGGTAGGTGTTGGGGCCGACCCGAAGCTGCGCGTTGGCTAGCACCGTCTGCCGTGTTGCCGACACGGTCGCGCGCACCACCAACCACCGGCCGGCCGGGGTGACCGGCGGCGGCAGCGCCCACCGTGCCGATCCCTGGGCCTTCGGCGCCAGCCGCACGTCGTCAACGGTGACGGTCAGAGCCCGCCCGCTCGCCGGGGCACCGAACCGGCCGTACACGTCGAACGGCGCGTAAACCTGGGTGCTGTCCGGCAGGTGCTGCCAGAGCAGCGCGGCGGCCACCAGGATCGGCGCCGCCCACAGGGCGGTCAGTCCCCGCGGTGGTCGCCGCACGGGGGCGTTCATTTGACCGTCACCGGCAAAGTGATCTCGGCGTAGTCGGTCGGGCTGTCCACCCAATTCCTGCCGTAGGTGACCAGCAACTCGGTGAAGCGCTTCTGCGGGACCCGCAGGGTCACTTCGAGATCCGGATGGATCGCGCTGTCCGGGATCCGCCACACGAACACCAGCTTGTCCTCGAGGCCGGGCCCCAACTGGGTGGCGGGGGCGCCGTCAGCCAGCCGGAACACCCCCACGGGGGTGCTTTGCGGCTGGCCGACCAATTGCAATTCGCCCAGCAACCGCCCGGGGATCGTCCCGTCGTTGCGAACGGTACTCACCACACCGAGATAGCGGAGACCGGGTTGCGCCGGCGCCATGAGCCGCCGACCGGCCCGCAGCTCGTCGACCACCGTGGCGCGCACGACGGTCAGGGTGTACTGGCCGTCGCTGTGGGGTTCGTCGGCGGCGAACACCGTCGGGCCGGAATCGACGGTGTCCAGCCCGCCGAAGAATCCGGCGACGGCCAGGATCAACCCGGCGGCAACCGAGCGCAGTTGGCCGAGCTTGAGCCGGCTGAGCTCGCCGCGCAGCCACCGGCCCAGCGATGCGGTGCGGTGCTCGAAGTTGTTCGGGGCCATGGATTCTCGGAGGGTTGATGTGCCCGATCAGGCGCGGACGCCGGCCACCTGACTGGTGATGCGCTCGGCGATGGTGGCCGCGGCGGGCGCGCCGTTGCCGAATTGGCACACCTTGGCGCTATAGAGCACGTTGCCTTTCACCCCGGCGACGTTCGAGCAGCTGAAGCCCATCGGCTCTTCGCGCAGCAGTTGGTCTTTCACCCACCGCGCGGAGGTAGGGGTGAGCGACTGAATCCGCAGCCGGTACTGCGTATCGGTGTCGTCGCCCTTGATCGCGACGACGCTGCCGTTGCATTTGGCCAGCACGCCCTTGTTGAACGTCTTGCCGAAGGCCTGTGCCGCGGTGGCGGAATCCTCGTAGGTCGCCACCCGCTGCTGGACGATGAAATCGGCGTCCTCGGCGGTGTCCCGGTCGACCCGAAACCGGTATCCGGTGAAGTCCCGGCCGAAGGTTTCGACGTCGGGGCCCATCATCATCGCGCAGGCCGAGTCCTTGCCGAGGTCGTCGGACCGGAACGGCCGCCGATTGGACTTCTGGTATTCGAAGGTCACCCCGACGATGTCGCCGATCCTTTCGGCGGGCACCAGCAGGGACTCCACTTTGCCGGCCGGCACGTACGGATCGGCCGAGTCGGCCGCGGCGGTGGGCAGGAAGCCGGCGGACAGCACGGCCAGGCACGCCACGCCGCCTATCGCAAGACGCGAACGCTTCGGTCCCTTCATGGTTGCCCCATCTCCTCGGTCACGGTTGCGGAATCCAGTCGGCGATCTGGTTGCCGATTGCGGTGGCGGCGGGTGCCCCATTGCCGAATTGGCAGACGGTAACGGCGAACTCGACGTTGCTACGGGTCCGGGCCTGGTGGGCGCAGATCCAGTCGTTGGGTTTGCCGTCAGCGTGCTGCGTCAGCGTCCAGCGGGCGTCGTCGGCGCCGATGCCGGTCACGTTGATCCGCCACGTGATGCGGTCGTCGTCGCCCTGGCGGTGCACGACAGCACCGTCACAGCCGGCCAGCGCGGTCTTGTCGAAGGCCTTGCCGAAGTTCTCGGTGGCGGTGGCGACATCGGCGAAGGTGGCCACTTCTTGGGCGACGAAGTGCTGCGAGCTGTCCTCGCCGTCCCGCACGCTCTGCCGCCGGAAGCCCGTGTACTGGTTGGCGTAGCTGTCGGAGTTCGATCCGAACAACACCGCGCATCCCGATTTGTCGCCGAGTCCGCCGGCCGGCGCAGCGGGCCTGTTGAACACCGTCTCGAAGCCCAGTTTCGCGCCGACGAGGTCGTTGAGCTCCTCGACCGGCACCAGCAGGGCGCTGAGCTTGCCCGGTGTTACCAGGCGGGGTCCGGCCGCCGGCGTCGGAGATGCCTCCCGCGGTGCGCTCGGTTCCGCGGCGGGCGCCGCTGGCGCCGTCGGGTCCTGCTGGAGGCTCGGTGCCGCGGCGGCGGCGGGTGCCACCGCGGCGGCGGCGTCGTCGCGGTCGGGGTCGTCCCCGGAGCAGCCGGCGAGCGCCCAAGCGGCCAGCCCAACACAGCAGGCGGCGAGAAGTCGATGTGTCATGGCAGCTTCACCAGCATCTTGTTGGCCAGTTGTAGGCCCTGTTTGACCAGGCCGATATTGGTCCGGCAGGCCGAGACCTCCACGACCACGTTGCGTTGCGAGGTCATGGCGTGTGAGCAGGCGCCGCCTTCGGCGACGTTGTTGACCAGGTAGATGTCGTCGGGTGTGGAGACCACGTTGTTGACGGTCCGGGTCTCGCTTGCGCCGCTCAGATCGCCGGTCACCTTCTTGCGGTTGCAGTCATTCCACTTCTGGATCGTGTTGGCGACCATGTTGGCCGCGGCGTGCTCGTCGTCGTAGCTTGAGGCCACCGAGACCACCGAATAGCTGTTCTTGGACCCGAATCCGGTGAGCTCCTGGTAGTTCAGGTCGGTGAAGCCGGTGCCGTCATAGGTGCTGTCCAAACCGGCGTAGACCGCCGAGGCGCACTGGGCATCGGAGGTGCCGGCCGAACCGGTGATCGGCGCGGTCTGGGTCTTGTACACCGTCAGCTCCGGAGGCGGGTCGGATGGCCACTTGACGATGGGCGCCGCCTCCGCGGAGGTGAGTTGCAGGGCGGCCAGGTCGACGCTGGTGATGCTGTCGATCCCGGGGGCTCCCGGGGTGGCCGAGGCCGGTCCGGGCAGAACCGTGAGCGCCCCGACGGCGCAGGTCACGGCCGCGAGCGCCAGGTAACCGACGCTCCACCGGTCAGTGTCGTCCCGTTGCATTGCACGTCCTTCACGTTGGGGTTGTGGCCTTTCCTCCACCGAATAGAACCATATTCGGGGGTGGGTTCGCCTGCGGTCCACCACGAACACCGGGTTAGCATGCGGACAGCCCCGGCCGCCGGCCGGGGACTCAGGACGGCGAAACGGAGTGGTGTGCGATGCGTATTCAGCTGGCCGCGATGGTGGCAGTCTCGGCCGCGGCGTTGATCGGTGGCACTTTGACCGGCGCGCACGCGCACGCCGCCCCGGAAGCGGCGGATCTGGCCACGGTGCTGCTCTCGGCCGACGACATCAGCGAGCGGATGGACACCCCGATGCAGGTGATCAGCTCCGAGTCCGGCACCCGTCCCCTGACCACCCCGACCACCACGCCGGCCAACTGCGCCTCGGTGTATGCGCCCGGATCCGCGGCGGGCTACGACGGCTCGGGCTACACCGACATCGTGGTGCAGACCCTTCGCCAGCCCGGGGGGGAGGTGAGCCCCAATGTGGTTCAGGCCGTAGCCGAATTCGCTGACGCCAAAGCGGCGCAGACCTACCTCAACGAGCAGGCCGGCATCTGGAAGAACTGCAAGGGCACCCCGTTCACCGCCGAATACACCAATGGCATGACCGCGGACTTGAAGGCCGGGGTCGTGACCGCGGGAGGGCTGGAGCTGGTCGCCACCTTGTTCACCAATCCCATGAAGGGCAGCGCCGGTTGCGAGCGGGTATTGCAGGCCAAGAACAACTACGTCGTCGACGTCCGGCTCTGCAACGACACCAACCCCGGCGGCAAGGGACGTAGCCTGCGCTCGCAGATCGTCCGCAACCTCGGCTAGCCGCAATCGGCAACCTCCGAACCAGGAAAGGTCCGCTTCCCCATGCGCGATTCGCACCCTCTCGGCATGTTCACCACCGTCATCGCCGCAGCTGGATTGCTGTGTGCCGCACCGGCGTTCGCGGCGCCGGTCGACACCGGCGACCTGGCCGGTCTGCAGCCCGATCCGGCCGCACTCAACGACCTCTTCGCCGGCCCGGGCCTGCGCAATCCGTCGCTGACGGTCACCGGCCACTCCACCGGGCTGCAGAACTACGTGTCCACCGAGCGGGCCTGCGTCGGGGCGGTCTACCCCGGGACCGAATCGGCCTACGGGGGCAGTTCTTACCGGGCGATCGATGTGCAGACCCTGACCAGCGACACCACCGGGCCGGTCCGGGTGCGGGTCACCACGGCGATCGCGGCGTTCCCCACCGAGGAAGCCGCAACGGCGTTCGTCAGCGAGACCGGACAGTCCTGGCAGAACTGCAGCGGTGAAGAGGTCAACCTGACGTTGGCCGGCCAGGACGACGAGAAATGGTATGTGCAGACGCCGGGCGAAGCCGGCGACGCGTTCGCGGTGCGGACCAACCGAGTATCGGACCACTCGACCTGCTCACACGTGATCACCGGCAAGGCCAATGTGGCCATCGAGGTGCTGGCGTGCACCACCGGGATCATGTCCGATCAGGCGCTGAAGGTCGCGGACCGGGTCCGCGCGGAGATCACCGGCTGATCTCCGGCCGGCACCACCACTCGCGGCGACTGCCGGCGGAGGCCTGCTAGCGCGGCCGCACCACCACTTCCTGCAGCTGCGCCTCGGCCGGGGTGTGCACCGCGGCAGCCACCACTTCGGCGACGGTGTCGGGACGCAGGAAGCGGCCCGAGTCGTACTCACCACCCTCGTAGGCGACCAGGTCTTGCTGCATCTCGGTGTCGACGCGGCCGGGGTAGACCGTGGTCACGCGCAGCGCAGGCTCGTCGTTGCGCAGCGAGTCCGCGAACGCCCGAAGCGCGAACTTGCTGGCCGAATACGACGCCATCCCGGGCGAAACCCGTTGTCCGGCACCGGAGTTGATGAACACCACCTGTCCGCGAGCCTGCCGCAGCGCGGGCAGAAGCGCGCACGTCAAGGCGACCGCGCCGAAGACGTTGACCTCGAAGGTGGCCCGCCACTCTTCGATCGAGGACTCGCCGGCCGCGCCGGGCAGCATCACCCCGGCGTTGTGTACCAGCACGTCGAGCTGGTCGACGATCTCGGTGGCCGACTCGATCTCCTCGGCGTCGGCGAGGTCCAGCGGCCAGGTGGTAGCGCCGAGCCGTTCGGCCACGGCGTCCAGGCGTGCCGACGGCCGGCCGGCCAGCAGCAGCGTGTGAGTGGGCGCCAGGGCGGTCGCGATCGCCGAACCGATCCCGCCGCCGGCGCCGGTGATCAGCGCGGTCGGCATCAACCGCAATCCAGCGGGCAGTCCGCCGCATCGTCCCCGGACGCAGCGGCCACGTCGGCGGCACCGCAGTTGGCCAGCCGCTCCAGGGGTTCCAGCGCCCGGGTCAGGGTGTCCAAGTCCTCCGGGCTGAGCCGGCTCAGCATCGCCGCGAGGGCTGCATGCCGGTTGGCCAGCGACTGACGGTGACTCGCCAAACCCTCCTCGGTGATGTCGACCAGCACCGCCCGCAGATCCGAGGGGTCACGGCTGCGTTTGACCAGGCCGATCTTCTCCAGCCGGCGGATCGCCACCGTGGTGGTCGGGGTACGCACCCGTTCATGGGCAGCCAGTTCGGTCATCCGGATCGGCCCACGGTCCAGCAGCGTGACCAGGATCGACAGCTGAGCCAGCGTCAATTCACCGGTCTTCTCGCCGCCGCTGATTTCGCCGCGCCGGAGTATCGAGAACAGCTTCGACAGCGAACGATGCAAGCCTTCTGCGACCGCCGTCACCTGCGGCGTATCGGCTTTGCTCTCCGCCATAGTTCGCCAGTCTAACCTGTGGTTCTCATGAGGGGGGATAGGTCGCGCAGGTTGCTGTCAGAGCACCTGGGACAAGAACTTCTGCAGCCGCTCGGTCTCGGCGTTGTCGAAGATCTGCTCCGGCGGACCCGATTCCACCACCTTCCCGCGGTCCATGAACACCACGGTGTCCGACGCCGACCGGGCAAAGGCCATCTCGTGGGTGACCACCACCATGGTCATGCCGTCCGCGCCGAGTTCGGCGATCAGCGCCAGGATCCCCTTGACCAACTCGGGGTCCAGCGCCGAGGTGGCCTCGTCGAAGAGCATCACCTGGGGGGCCATCGCCAACGCCCGGGCGATCGCCACCCGCTGCTGCTGCCCGCCCGAGAGCGCCGCGGGCCGCGCGGCCGCCTTGTTCTTGAGCCCGACCCGCTCCAGCAGGCTCAGCGCGAGCTCGCGCGCGGCCTCATGGGACATCCCGCGCAGCTTGCGCGGGCCGAGACTGATGTTGTCCAGCACACTGCGGTGCGGAAACAGATTGAAATGCTGGAACACCATGCCGATCCGTTGGCGCAGCTGGTCGGGATCGTCGCCGAGCACTGATCGACCGCCCAGCAGGATGTCGCCGGCGTCGGGCTCATGCAGCCGGTTCAACGTGCGCAGCATCGTCGACTTACCCGAGCCGGACGGCCCGATCACCGCCGCGGTGCTGCCCGCCGGCACGTCGAGGTCGACGCCGCGCAACACGGCGTTCTTCCCGAAGGACAACTGAATCCCTTTGGCCACCAACGACACCGGCTCACGGGAGGCTGCCGCGGTCACGTCATCTCCTGACTGGACAGCGCCGGGCTCAGCTCAACCGAATCGTCGGGCTCGGCGGGCCGCCCACGCCGAAGCCGGTGGTCGACGACGTTCACCAGATGCGTCAACGGGATGGTCAGCGCCAGGTACACGACACCGGCCGCCACCAGGGGGGACAAGCTGCCGGTCTGGGCGTTGAAGTCGCGGCCTACTTGGAACAGTTCGCGCTGGCCGGCGACCAGGCCCAAAAAATACAGCAGCGCTGAGGCTTTCAGCAGCGCGATGAATTGGTTGACCAGCGCCGGCAGCACCCGCCGGATGCCCTGCGGAATCACCACCAGGCGCATCGACTCGGGGTAGCCGAACCCCAGCGCCCGGGCGGCCTCCAGTTGGCCGGACTCCACGCTCTGGATGCCTGAGCGCAGGATCTCCCCGATGTAGGCCGCGGCGGTCAGTCCCAGCGCCGCGATGCCCAGCGGGTACGGGTTGTTATGGGTCAGCCCGCTCACCAGCGGCCCGACCGCCAAGCCGATGAGCAGGATGATCAGCACCTCGGGCAGGCCACGGAAGATGTCGGTGTAGACCCGGGCCGGCCAGCGCAGCCACCGGGTGCGCGAGATCCCGGCGACGGCCAGGCCCAGCCCGGCCACCAAGCCGATGATGCCGCCGCTCACGGTCAGCAGCAGGGTGTTGGGCAGGCCGGTCTTGAGCAGGTCGGGCAGGGCTTCGCGGTACAGCTGCCAGTCGAAGAAGGAGTCGCGCAGCTGCGCCAGAGTCGATTTGGGCGCGTACGGCTGCGACTCGGCCTTGTGGTGGCGTGCGGCGATGGCCACGAAGTCCGGCAGGTGCGGGGTAGCCGCCGACTTGGAGCCCGGCTGCCAGTCCGGCGGCAACGGCCGCGGCACCCAGTCGGTGTAGAGCTGCGGCCAGGTGCCGTCGGCGATCACCGCATCCAGACCCGAGTTCAACGCCGAGATCAGCGCCCGGTTCTCTTTGGCCACCGCGTACGCCTCGAAGCCGGCCGGGCTGAAGGTGTAGCCGACGATCTCGGTCGGGTCGCCGGGCCGCTGGAGGTTGATCGCGGTCAGCGACGGCGCCACCCATGCGTCGACTTGATGGCTTTTCAAGCTGGCATACAGCGTGATCGAGTCGGGGAACCGCACCGGTTCCAGCTCCAGGGTGTCGACAACGTAGGCGTCCTCCACGGTGCCCTGCACCACCGCGATTCGCCGGCCGGCGGTCAGCTTGTCGAAGCCGGTGATCTCCGAGCCGGCCGGAACCACCAGGGCCATGTACCCGAAGTCGTAGCCGTTGGTGAACCCGACGGTGCGGCGGCGCTCGTCGGTGGCGTTGATCGAGGCCGAACCGACGTCGAAGCGTCCCGACTCCACCTGGGCCAGCAGCCCGAAGAAATCGGTGCCGACGAAGTGGATCCGCAGGCCCAGCTTTTTGGCGATGGCCCGCAGCAGCTCGTTGTCAAAGCCGGTGTACCGGCCCTTGGCGTTGATGCAGTTGGTCGGCGGGCTCTCGGTCAGGGTGCCGACGGTCAGCACCCCGGGGGTGGCCAGGCCCAGTTTGGTCACGTCGATCGAGCTCAACGGTTCGACGCCGGCCGTGGTGTATTTGTCCTCGCGCGGCCGCTTGGCGGTGGCCAGCTGGTGGGGCAGCACGACGGCGCCCTCCATGCCCGGCGGTGCGCACTGATCGGGTCCGGCAACCGCCGGTGGCGCCGTTGCCAGGCTGCCCACGATCACCAACGCGGCGATCAGGGCCGACAGTTTCCTGCCCAGTAGCGCTACCCGGTGCGCGCGGGACCTCACTAGGCAACGCTAACGCGGGCGGCTAGTTCTGGTCGCGCCATCGGCACAGCGCCTCGGCGGCGGTCAGGTCATAGTCGGGGCCGTTGCAGCCGAGGGTCAGCAGTCGCACCCCGAGGCCGGTCAACAGCTCGGCCTCGGCGAGCAAGTCGGTCACATTGCCCTGCGTCTGGTCGCCGCCTAACGCGGCCGAGTGTTCGATGCTGGCCGGGTCGCGTCCGACCGCGGCGCAGTGCTCGGCCAAGATCGCCGCCTTGCGCGGATAGACGTCGGAGTCGGCGAAACTGTGCCACATATCGGCGTGCTCGGCGACCATGCGCAGGGTCTTGCGCTCGCCGCCACCTCCGATCAGTATCGGCAGCGCCCGGGTCGGCGGCGGATTCAGTTGCCCCAACCGGGTTTTGATTCGCGGGAGTGCGGCCGCCAGGTCATCGAGCCGGCTACCGGCGGTTCCGAAGTCGTAGCCGTATTCGTGGTAGTCCCGGTCCTTCCAGCCCGAGCCGATGCCCAGGATCAGCCGGCCGCCGCCGATGTGGTCGACGGTGCGGGCCATGTCGGCGAGCAGCTCCGGATTGCGATAGGAGTTGCAGGAGACCAGCGCGCCGATCTCGATGCGCGAGGTCTGCTCAGCCCAGGCCGCCAGCATGGTCCAGCATTCGAAATGCGGCCCGTCGGGGTCGCCGTAGAGCGGGAAGAAATGGTCCCAGTTGAAGGCGATGTCGACACCGAGATCCTCACAGCGCCGGACGGCGTCGCGGATCGCGCGATATTGCGGGGCGTGCTGGGGCTGCAGTTGCACCCCGATGCGGATAGGTCGGGTCATTTCGCCACCCTATCCCCGGAATCGGCCGCTATCAGGTGAGTGCTGCACGCAGCAACTCGACCAGGGCCCGGGGCTGATCGCTTTGCACCGAATGGCCGGCGCCGGCCACCACGTGGGTGGTCAGGCCCGGCGAGCGCCGGGCGTACTCGGCGATGTCTTCGGCGGACACGAACGCCGAGTCACCACCGCGGATCAAGGTGGTCGGTGCGGTGATCGCCGAGACGTCGGTCCAGAGTTCGCTGAAATCTCCGACGCTGCGGATGTTGTCGTACCGCCAGGTCCAGCGGCCATCGGGCAGCCGCCGGCTGTTGTGGAACAGCCCGCGGCGCAGCGATTCCGGGTCGCGGTGGGGTGCGGCCAGCGTGGTCGCGGCCAGCATCGAGCCGAAATCATCGAACGTCCGATCGCCCTGGGCCAACGCCACGGTGCCGCGGTCGGCGGCGCTCATCTGCGAATGCCGTTGCAGCGCCGAGGGAGTCACGTCGACGAGCACCAAGCGGCGAACCAGCTCCGGCGCGGTGGCCGCCAGCCGGATCGCGGTCAGCCCGCCCAGCGACATTCCGACCACCAACTCCGCGGACGGCGCCAGCGCGCGCAGCACCGGCGCCAGGGCAGTGGCGTTGCGCTGCGGGGAGTAGTCGCCGTCGTCGCGCCAGGCGGAACGGCCGTGACCGGGCAGATCCACCGCCAGCGCGGGAAGCCCGAGGCCCAGGACGACGGTGTCCCAGGTGTGGGCGTTCTGCGCGCCACCGTGCAGGAACACCACCCGCGGCGGCGCGGTCCCCCAGCTCAGCGCGCTGACGTCTGCGGTTTGAATGCGCTGTACGGCGGGCAACGGACCGGTCACGCCGGCCTGTTCGGCGTTGCCGGCCAGCAGCGCGAACTCGCCCAGCCCGGCCAGCTCGTCGTCAGTCATCTTGGGCGTTGACTCAGCGTCCACGGCGGAAAAGTGCGAGTAGACCGGGCCCTCAGCGCAGAGTCAACGCCTAGCCGACAATGAACTGCTCGAGCTCGGCCCGGGCAACGTCGTCGGGCAGCTGCTTGGGCGGGCTCTTCATCAGGTATGCCGAGGCGGGGATGATCGGCCCGCCGATGCCGCGGTCCTTGGCGATCTTGGCGGCGCGCACCGCGTCGATGATGATGCCGGCCGAGTTCGGCGAGTCCCACACCTCGAGCTTGTACTCCAGGTTCAGCGGCGCGTCACCGAAGGCCCGGCCCTCCAGCCGCACGTAGGCCCACTTGCGGTCATCGAGCCAGGCCACGTGGTCGCTCGGCCCGATGTGCACGTTCTTGTCCTCCACCTTGCCGGCCAGCGAGCCGGTCAGGTTGGAGGTGACGGCCTGGGTCTTGGACACCTTCTTCGACTCCAGCCGCTCGCGCTCGAGCATGTTCTTGAAGTCCATGTTGCCGCCGACGTTGAGCTGGTAGGTGCGGTCTAGGGTGACGCCGCGGTCCTCGAACAGCTTGGCCATCACCCGGTGGGTGATGGTGGCGCCGACCTGGCTCTTGATGTCGTCGCCGACGATCGGCACGCCGGCGTCGGTGAACTTCTTGGCCCAGACCGGGTCCGAGGCGATGAACACCGGCAGCGCGTTGACGAAGGCCACCCCGGCGTCGATGGCGCACTGGGCATAGAACTTGTCGGCCTCATCCGAGCCCACTGGCAGGTAGGAGACCAGCACGTCGACCTTGGCCTCCTTGAGCACCGCGACCACGTCGACGGCGTCGGCGTCGGAGACCTCGATGGTGTCGGCGTAGTACTTGCCGATACCGTCCAGGGTCGGGCCACGCTGCACCACCACGTTGGTCGGCGGCACGTCGGCGATCTTGATGGTGTTGTTCTCTGAGGCGAAGATGGCTTCGGACAGGTCGAAGCCGACCTTCTTGGCGTCCACGTCGAACGCAGCGACGAACTTCACGTCGCGGACGTGATAGGGACCGAATCGCACGTGCATCAGGCCGGGCACCGTCGAGCTGTCGTCGGCATTCTGGTAGTACTGGACGCCCTGGACCAGCGAGGAGGCGCAGTTACCGACGCCGACAATGGCGACCCGCACATCCGTCGTTTGCTCAGTCATTTCCGACGTTCTCCTTTTTCTGCTGTCACTGCTGACGTGCTTGTTTGTGTTGTCCTGAGACCCGCGCCGTGCAGGCTCAAGAGGATTCGGCTCGGCCCTGCGAGACGCGTTCGGCCGCGATCAGCTCGTTGAGCCATTTGACCTCCCGCTCACTGGATTCCAGCCCGAGCTGGTGCAGTTGGCGGGTGTAGCGGTCCAACGAGTTGCTGGCCCGCGTCACGGCGTTGCGCAGGCCCTCGCGGCGTTCTTCCACCTGGCGGCGGCGGCCTTCGAGGATCCGCATCCGCGCCTCGGCGGGGGTGCGGTTGAAGAAGGCCAGGTGAACCCCGAAGCCGTCGTCGGTGTAGTTCTGCGGTCCGGTGTCGGCCACCAGCTCGTTGAAGCGCTGACGGCCGGCGTCGGTCAGCCGGTACACCCGCCGGGCCCGGCGCACCGGGGTCCCGGCCGGTGCAGCGTCCTCGGCGATTAACCCGGCCGTCTGCATGCGCCGCAGCGCCGGATACAGCGAGCCGTAGGAGAACGCCCGGAACGCGCCCAGCAGACCGGTCAACCGCTTCCGCAACTCGTAGCCGTGCATCGGCGACTCGAGCAGCAAGCCGAGTATGGCAAGCTCAAGCACCGATTCACCTCCCGTTTTGATGAGTTAGCTACGACCGTTCGACGGTTCGGGCCATAGTATCGCGCCGATATAACCGAACCCAAGTGGCCTAGCGTTCGCCCAACGTTCACCGGGGCGAGGTTGCCAGCCGGATTTCGTGCTCGCCGAACTACACCGCCCGCCGTAGTCGGCCGGTCAGGACGGGTAATTGATGCGCTTGACGGTGCCATCGCCGGCGAAGGCGATGTAGCCGCTGCCGTAGTCACTGGAGACGTAGACCGACAGCGATACCGCGCCCGGTGTGGTCGGATCCCGGGCCGGCTCGACGATCAGATAGGTGGATTTGACGTCGGAGGGCTTGATCCCCAGCGTTTCGGGGGCTCCGCGCAGGATTCCGACCGCGGCTTTGGGGTCGAACCCGCTCAGGTCGACCGCGACGGCATCGCTGCTCTTGGCCGAGCTGGACGGGTCGTCCCAGCCACCGCGATAGGTGTAGTTCAGTTCGCGGCGGGCCTCGGCGGGATCGGGCCGGGTCAGCGACGCGTATTCGGGGTAGATGACCAGCCGGTATCCCACGGTGTCACCGAACTTCTGGCGTGCCTGCTCCAGCAGGCCGCTCAACCCGCCCAGCGAATGCAGCTGCCGGGGCGCGGTCAGCACCACCGGGGTGACGCCATCCGGTTTGGCTCCGGGGTCGCTGGTGAAATCCAGCGGGGAACTCGTGTTGCCGTAGACGCCCCAGCCGATCCCGATCCCGAGCAGGCCGGCGGCGACCAACGCCCCCGCGGCGATACCGCGACCGGGCAGTTTCAACGGCTTGGCCAGGACCGGCAGCTGCACCGGCGCGCTGGCGGTCTGCAGATCGGTGATCAGGTCGCGCAGCTCGCCGAGGGTGACCGCGCGGGTGGCCGCGCTGATCCGTTCCCGGTGTTCCTCGGACGACAACTGGCCGTCGGCCAGAGCGGCATCGAGGATCCGGCAGGTGTCATCTCGGTCACTGTCCTTGGCCCGGGTTCCGGGCGTCTGCCGCGTTGCCACGGCGATGATGCTAGAAGCCCGAGGCCAACGAGGGCCGGCGAATCCGCCGGTCGGTGCGGGATAGGGGCGTTCGTCACACCCGCCCGCGCGGACCCGACGTACTCTGGTCACCGTGCGATTGCAGCGACAGGTGGTGGACTACGCGCTTCGGCGCCGTTCCCTGCTGGCCGAGGTCTACTCCGGGCGTACCGGGGTGTCCGAGGTGTGCGACGCCAACCCGTATCTGCTTCGGGCGGCCAAGTTCCACGGCAAGCCCAGTGCGGTGGTCTGCCCCATCTGCCGCAAGGAGCAGCTCACCCTGGTCTCGTGGGTTTACGGCGACGACCTGGGGCCGGTGTCGGGTTCGGCGCGTTCCGCCGAGGAACTGGTCCTGCTGGCCACCCGTTACCCGGAGTTCTCGGTGCACGTGGTCGAGGTGTGCCGGACCTGCAGCTGGAATCATCTGGTGAAGTCATATGTGCTGGGCCTCGCGCGCCCGCCGAAGGGGTCCCGGGGTCGGCGGACGGCACGCAGCGGAGCCCGTACCGCCAGTGAGTAAACACCGCGACGACCGGCCGGAGGCTTCCTCGGCCGGGTCTTCCGACGTCGGGGCTCGCCGCGCGCCGGCGGCGCCCGATGACCGGCAGACCACGATCATCCCGGCCGTCGACGACGCCGTCACCGCCGACCTGCGCGACCCGATCGACGCCGTCAAGGCGGCTCTCGACGGTGCGCCGCGGCAACGCGAGCAGGCGCTGAGCGGACGCAGTTCCCGGCGGCCACCGCCGGAGGAACCGGCCCCGGTGCTGCCGCGGCGAACCACGCGGTCCGAGCAGACGGAGCGGCCCGCTGCACCCGACCTGCGGGACTGGCTGCGCCGGCACCCACCGAACTGGCAGTGGATCCGGCGCGGGCTCTACATCGCCGTCGCGGTGATGCTGCTGCTGCCGATCATCACCTTCGCGATGGCCTACTCCATCACCGACGTGCCCTCGCCGGGGGATATCCGAACCAACCAGGTGTCGACGATCCTGGCCAACGACGGCTCCGAGCTGGCCAAAATCGTTCCGCCGGAAGGCAACCGGGTCGACATCGACATCAACCAGGTGCCGGTGCACGTGCGCAACGCGGTGCTGGCCGCCGAGGACCGCGACTTCTACTCCAACCCCGGCTTCTCGGTGTCCGGGTTCGCCCGCGCGATCAAGAACAACCTCTTCGGCGGTGACACCCAGGGCGGTTCGACGATCACCCAGCAGTACGTCAAGAACGCGCTGGTCGGATCGCAGCGCGCCGGTCTGGGCGGGTTGGTCCGCAAGGCAAAAGAACTCGTGATCGCCACCAAGATGTCCAGCGCGTGGCGCAAGGACGATGTGCTGCAGGCCTACCTGAACATCATCTACTTCGGCCGCGGCGCCTACGGGATCGCCGCGGCCTCCAAGGCCTATTTCGACAAGCCCGTCGAACAGCTCGACGTCGCCGAGGGCGCGCTGCTGGCCGCGCTGATCCAGCGTCCGTCCACCCTGGATCCGGCCGTCGACCCCGAAGGTGCGCTCGATCGGTGGAACTGGGTGCTCGACGGCATGGTGGAGACCGGAGCGTTGACGGCCGGTGAGCGTGCCGCCCAACAGTTCCCGGACACGGTGTCGCCCGAGCTGGCCCGCTCCCAGAACATCACCACCGGGCCCAACGGGCTGATCCAGCGCCAGGTCACCAAGGAACTGCTGGAGCTGTTCAATATCGACGAGCAGACCCTGAACACCCAGGGC
The DNA here is from genome assembly GCF_059813225.1 of Mycobacterium sp. NGS16. NCBI lineage: Bacteria > Bacillati > Actinomycetota > Actinomycetes > Mycobacteriales > Mycobacteriaceae > Mycobacterium > Mycobacterium sp. NGS16. The sequence goes on along the minus strand of NZ_JCALEE010000002.1, from coordinate 498,921 downwards.
CTGCAGATCACCACCACCATCGACCCGCAGGCGCAGAAGGCCGCCGAGGACGCGGTGGAGACCTACCTCAAAGACCAGATCCCCAACATGCGCTCGGCGGTGGTCTCCATCGACCCGCGCGACGGCGCGGTGCGCGCCTACTACGGGGGCTCGGACGCCAACGGCTTCGACTTCGCCCAGGCCGGCCTGCAGACCGGGTCGTCGTTCAAGGTGTTCGCGCTGGTGGCCGCGCTGGAACAGGGCATCGGCCTGGGGTATCAGATCGACAGCTCGCCGCTGACCCTCGACAACGGCCGAACCAAGATCACCAATTCCGAGGGCGAGAGCTGCGGAGTCTGCAACATCGCCGAGGCCCTCAAACGCTCCCTGAACACCGCCTACTACCGGTTGATGCTCAAGCTCAAGAACGGTGCGCAGGACGTCGCCGACGCGGCGCACGCCGCCGGCGTCGCCAAGAGTTTCCCCGGTGTGCCGCACACCCTTTCCCAAGACGGAGGCCCGCCCGAAGGCGGCGTCGTTCTGGGCCAGTACCAGACCAGGGTGATCGACATGGCCTCGGCGTACGCCACGCTGGCCGACTCGGGGGTCTACCACCCGCCGCACTTCGTCGCGAAGGTGGTCAACGCCGAGGGCCAGGTGCTGTTCGACGCGCAGACCTCGGAAGACACCGGCGAGCAGCGCATCCCCAAGGCGGTCGCCGACAACGTCACCGCGGCCATGCAGCCCATCGCCGGCTGGTCGCGCGGGCACAACCTGGCCGGGGGCCGGCCGTCGGCGGCCAAGACCGGCACCACTCAGCTCGGTGACACCGGGGCCAACCGGGACGGCTGGATGGTCGGCTACACGCCGTCGCTGTCGACCGCGGTGTGGGTCGGCACCACCGGCGGCGATGAGCCACTGGTGAATCAGTGGGGCGGGCCGGTGTACGGCGCGGGCATTCCAGCCGACATCTGGAAGGCCACCATGGACGGCGCCTTGCGCGGCACCTCCAACGAATCCTTCCCGACGCCCACCGAGATCGGCGGCTACGCGGGCGTGCCGGCCGCCGCGCCACCGCCGCCGGCGCCGGAGTCCGCGCCGCCGACCGAACCCTCGGAGACAGTCATCCAGCCGACGATCGAGATCGCGCCGGGCATCACCATCCCGATCGGTCCGCCCACCACGATCTCGGCCGTACCACCGGCGCCGTCCACGGCCCAGGAACCACAGTCTCCGGGGGGACCTGAGCAGTCCGCGCCCGCGCCGGCCGAACCGGCGGTTCCAGCGCCCTAGCCAGCGCCTTTCGGCGTCTGGATTCAGCGCGACGCCGGCCGCCGCAGACGTACGCTGGTGAGCATGCGACTGCAGCGACGCATGCGGGAGGACGGGCTTCCAGGCGCTTCGCCGTTGACCGGGGTGACTTCCGGCCGCTGCGCGCACCTGCGGTGAAGAACGGGGGCCCGGCGGCGCCGGGTCTCGACAGCACCATCGCCGACGAACCGGATCTGCGCGACCCCATCGAGCTGGTCGTCGCGGCCCTGGAGCGGCCGCTGCCCGAAAAGCCGTGTTCGGCAAGGGTTTCCCGGGGAACCGTGGACCGCCGGCGAGGCAACTGGCGTTGGATCCGGCGGGGCCTCTATGCCGTCACTGCGACGGTGCTGGTGGCCCCGATGGTGACCTTCGGGATGGCCTACCGCACCGTCGAGATTCCCGACCCCGGCGACATCCACACCGATCAGGTATCGACGATCCTCGCCGCCGACGGTACCGAGCTGGCGAGAATCGTTCCGCCGGAAGGCAACCGGATCGACGTCATGATCAACCAGGTGCCGGTCCATGTGCGCGATGCGGTGCTGGCCGCCGAGGACCGCGACTTCTACACCAACTCCGGCTACTCGTTCCCGGGACTGTTCCGGGCGGTCAAGAACAACCTGCTCGGCGGCGACACCCAGGGCGGTTCGACCATCACCCAGCAGTACGTGAAGAACGCGCTGGTCGGCTCCGAGCGCGCCGGTGTCGCCGGCGTGGTCCGCAAGGGCAAAGAGCTCGTCGTCGCCACCAAGATGTCGCAGGCGTGGCCCAAGGACGAGGTGCTGGAGGCCTACCTCAACATCATCTACTTCGGCCGCACCGCCTACGGGATCGCCGCGGCGGCACGGGCTTATTTCGGCAAACCCGTCGAGGAACTCACCGTCGCCGAGGGTGCTCTGCTGGCGGCGCTGATCCAGCGGCCGTCGGCCCTGGATCCCGCGATCAACGCCGAACGCGCTGTCAACCGGTGGAACTGGGTGCTTGACGGGATGGTGACGACTGGTGCGTTGACGTTCGCCGAGCGGGCCCGGCAGCGGTTCCCGGCCACCATCCCACCGGACCAGGCGCGCAACGCCGACCAGGCGTCCGGGCCCAGCGGGCTGATTCAGCGTCAGGTCATCGCCGAGTTGCTCGATATGTTCGGCATCGACGAGCAGACGCTGAACATGCAGGGGCTGCGGATCACCACCACCATCGACATGAAAGCGCAACGGGCGGTGGAGAAGGCGGTGGGCGCGGTCATGGCCGGGCAGAAATCGGCGCTGCGCGCCGCGGTGGTCGCCATCGACCCGACCAGCGGCGCGGTCCGGGCATACTACGGCGGAGCCGATCCGGCAGGTTTCGACTTCGCCCAGGCCGGGCTGCAGACCGGGTCGTCGTTCAAGGTGTTCGCGCTGGTCGCCGCGTTGGAGCAAGGCCTCGGCCTGGGCTACCGAGTCGATAGCGCACCGTTGACGGTCGGCGGGACCACGATCACCAACGTGGGCGGCGCCAGCTGCGGGGTCTGCACCATCGCCGAGGCGCTCAAGCGCTCCTTGAACACCGCCTACTACCGGTTGATGCTCAAGCTCGAGCACGGCCCGCAAGACGTCGCCGATGCTGCCCACGCCGCCGGCATCGCCGAGAGCTTCCCAGGTGTGCCCTACACGCTGTCCGAGGACGGCCGCGGCGGGCCGCCGGCGGCGGGCATCGTGCTCGGCCAGTACCAGACCAGGGTGATCGACATGGCCTCGGCCTACGCCACCCTGGCCGACTCGGGCGTCTATCACCGGCCGCATTTCATCCAGAAGGTCACCGGGCCGGACGGCCGGGTACTGTTCGACGTCACAGTCACCGCCCGGGACACCGGCGAGCAGCGCATCCCCACGGCGGTGGCCGACAATGTCACCGACGCCATGAAGGCGATCCCGGGTTGGGCGGGTGGGCACGAGCTGGCCGGCGGGCGGCCCGCTGCCGCCAAGACCGGCACCACCCAGCTCGGTAACACCGGTGCCAACCGGGACGCCTGGATGGTCGGCTACACACCGACTCTGTCGACCGCGGTCTGGGTCGGCACCGACAAGGGAGATGAGCCGCTGACGAACAAGTGGGGCGGGCCGGTGTACGGCGCGGGCCTGCCGGCGCAGATCTGGAAGGCCAGCATGGACGGTGCGCTGTCGGGCACCCCCATCCGGGGCTTCCCCAAGCCCGCCGCGATCGGAGGCTTCGCCGGGGTGCCCGCGGCGCCGCCGCCCCCGCCGCCGATCTGGTATGCGCCACCGCCACCGGACGAGCCGGCGGAACTTCCTCCGCCGCCGCCCTTCCCGCTGCCGGAGATGTTCCCGCCACCGCCACCGCCACCGGAGGCTCTGCCGTGACGGAACGCACGGTCTGCTCGCCGCAGCCGTTGGCCGCTGATCTGCGCAGCGCCGACGACCGCGACCTGCCCAGCCGCACCGACGCAATCGTGCACGCCCTGTCCAACACCATCGGCGGGCCGGTGGGCCGGCACGCGCTGATCGGGCGCAGTCGGTTCATGACGCCGCTGCGGGTGATGTTCCTGATCGCCGTGCTGTTCCTGGCGTTGGGCTGGACGACCAAGTCGCCATGCCTGCAGAGCATCGGCAGCGGCGGACCCGATCAGCGGGTGGCCAACTGGAACAACGAACGCGCCTACTTCCAGTTGTGTTACTCCGACGTCGTACCGCTCTACACCGCCGAGCTGTTGAACCAGGGCAAGTTCCCCTACAAGTCCAGCTGGGTGGAGAAGGACTCCTCCGGCAAGGAGCAGATCCGCTACGACGGGCAGCCCGCGAAGCGCTACATGGAGTATCCGGTGGTGACCGGGCTCTACCAGTACTCGGCGATGGCGCTGGCCAAGACCTACACGGCGATCAGCAAAGTGGTGAAGATCCCGGCGCTCAGCGGGGTTGCCGAAGTGGTGGTGTTCTTCGACGTCGTCGCGCTGGGATTGGCCCTGGCCTGGCTGGCGACGGTGTGGTCCACCGCCGCGCTGGCCGGGCGGCGGGTGTGGGATGCGGCGCTGGTGGCCGCCTCACCGCTGGTCATCTTCCAGATCTTCACCAACTTCGACGCGCTGGCCACCGCGTTCGCCGGGTGCGGGCTGCTGGCCTGGGCGCGACGGCGGCCGATGGCGGCCGGGGTGCTGCTCGGGGTGGGCACCGCGGCCAAGCTGTATCCGGTGCTGCTGCTGTTCCCGCTGCTGGTGCTGGGGCTGAGGACCGGGCGGCTGGGTGAAGTCAGGCGCACGGCGGTGGCGGCGGTGGTGGCCTGGGCGGTGGTGAACCTGCCGGTGCTGGTGGTCGCGCCGCGCGGCTGGAGTGAATTCTTCCGGCTCAACTCCCGCCGCGGCGACGACATGGATTCGCTGTACAACGTGGTGAAGTCGTTGACCGGCTGGCGCGGCTTCGACGGCGAACTGGGGTTGTGGGAACCCCCGACGGTGCTCAACAGCGTGGTCATGGTGTTGTTCGGGCTGTGCTGCGTCGGGATCGGCTACATTGCGTTGACCGCGCCGCGGCGGCCACGGCTGGCCCAGCTGGCCTTTCTGGTAGTCGCCGCGTTCCTGCTGACCAACAAGGTGTGGAGTCCGCAGTTTTCGCTGTGGCTGGTCCCGCTGGCCGTGCTGGCCTTGCCGCACCGCCGGGTGCTGCTGGCCTGGATGACCGTCGACGCGCTGGTGTGGGTGCCGCGGATGTACTACCTCTATAGCGTCCCGGATCGCAGTCTGCCCGAGCAGTGGTTCACCACCACGGTGTTGGTGCGTGATCTGGCGGTGTTGGGCTTGTGCGCCTTGGTGATTCGGCAGATCTATCGCCCGCAGCTGGATCTGGTGCGCGAGCGCGGCGTCGACGACCCCGCCGGCGGGGTGTTCGACCGGGCGCCCGATGCCCGGCGGTTCAGCGCGGCTCGACGGCGGGGAGCTGAAGCCGGGACCGCCGCATGAACCCGATGGCAGAACAGCCCTCCGCCGTCGAGTAGCCGCTACGATCATGACGATCTGACCCGGCGCTGCTACCGAGAGATATGGGATATCCGATGAACCGTGCAGTTCGTGTCGCGGCGTGCTCTTCGCTGGTCTTGCTGGCGACGGCCGGCTGTAGCACGACCACGGCAGGAGTCCCCGTCGAAGCGATGATGGCCGATGTGTCTTCGGCCGCCAAGACCACCGCCGCGTCGCCCCCTGACGGGCTGCCGCCCGGGCGCCTCGGTGCCCTGCTGCTCTCCGACGACACGATCAGCAACATCGTCGGGCTGCCGATGCAGCCGACCGGCAGCTGGAAAAGGCCCGGTGCTGTGGTCACGCTGCGGGATCGCAACGACTGCAAGGTCTTGACGGTCTCCGACCAGGATCTGTGGACCAGTGACTTCACCGCCTACCGGCAGGTCGCACATCAGGACAGCGACGAGGTGAACTTCTTCGCGTGGCAGGGTGCCGCAACCTACGAGGACACCCGAACCGCGTCCCGGGTGTTTCAGCGCAGCATCAACCCCGGTCTGCAGGCGCGCTGCAAAACGGCGACGCTGCCCGCCGAGAACGATGAGCAGACGACGTGGCGTGTCGATTCGCTCACGGTGACCGGCTCCGCATTGTCCGTGACGCTGTCGGAAATCCGTCACCAACAGATGACCGGATGGCGCTGCTCAACGCGGATCCGCGTGCAGCGCAACGTGATGCAGCGCGCTGGGGCATGCCAGTTCGGTAACCCGGTGGCAACCGCACAACAGATGGCGGATCTGATCTCAGACCGGATCGGTGGCTGATTAGGTGAACGACGAATCGTCCAGGAGTGGCCTGATGAAGCGGGTTTTTGCAGGGATGGGTGCGGCGGCTCTGTCGGCGATGGCGCTGCTGGGGTGTTCGCACAACGGTGACCCGGCCGACGAACCCGCGCAGGCCGTCCGGCTGCCGGCCCCGGGGGAGACCACCAAAGCCCAGACGTCCGAGGCGGTGGCCCCCACCGGGGAGCCCGCCGCCCGTTCCTCGATGACCCCGGTTCCGCCACCGCTGGTGCTGCCGGATCGGTTGCGCACGCTGCTGTTGCCGCCCGACGTCTCCGGCCCCATCGTCGGGTCACCATTGGGTTTCGAGAAGCGCTACGACCAGCCCGCCCCACCGGTGGATCTGGGCGAGCACGCCGAGTGCGCGGTGCTGCTCGGCCCGGCCATGCCCGCCTTCGGCTTCGAGTGGACGGCCTACAAGGGCGCCCAGCAGAAGGACCGGGAAGACAACGCCGACACCGTCGTCGGTCAGGGCGTGGCGTCCTACCCCGACCCGGACAAGGCCCGCGCCGCGTTCGCCGCGGCGTTCCCCGCCGAGCTGCGCAAGTGCGACGGGGTTGCGGTGCACAACCCACGGGACACCGCCGCCAACCTCAGCTGGCAGTTCCACGTCACCACCGTCGAGGGCACCCGCGCGCAGTGGAGTCGCGTGCAGCTGGTCGACGGTAAGCCGGTCGACTGGAGTTGCGCCTATGAGGCCGACGTCAAAAGCAATGTGCTGCTGTACACCTCGCTGTGCCGGCGCGACGGCGGCGGGGCTGAGGAGGCGGCCCGACTCGCCGAGCGGCTGATGGTCTGGATCCCGGCCGTCTGACCCGCGGCCGGGGTCAGTGCACCCGGTCCAAGACGTGCTGGCTGAGCCGATCCATCGTGACCGCGGCGTTGCCCCACTGGCTGGTCATCACCTCGATCATGAAGTTGGCGCCGACGGCGACGAGGAACGCAGAGGTGAATCCCATATTCGCGCCGTTGTGGCGAGCCGAGAGCAGCCAGGAGATCACTCTCGCGTCCGGGTTGGATTCGATGTGCACCAGGTCCATGGTGACGCCCGGATCGACATCGGCCCCAGCCAGCCGTGCATTGCGGCAGCGGTCGATCGCGGGCCGGTTGTAGGTGTTGGTGAACGCCGCGTCCGCCTCCGCCACCGACGGAAAGGTCGTCACCGCGACGACCGCGGCTGCGTCCTGGGAGCGGTTCTCCCACCGCTGCCATCGGTGCGATGCATAGTTGCTCCCCACCAGCTCGGTGGTGCCCACCTCGTAGAACGCCCGACAGTCATCTCGCTGGCGGAGCCGTTCCGGCGGCGCCGGCACCATGCTCACCGGACCCGTGCTGGACATGGGCATCCCGGCGTAGCCGCTGACCTCGTCGTCGGACGGGATCAGCGTCATGACCTGGCCGGGCTGCACCCAGTTGTCGTCGGCGACCGCCGGAGCCGGAAACGCGCCCAGTGCCGCAGCGGCAATCGCCCCCACGACGCATGATCGGCGGTGGCGTGACGGGACAGCGCGGCCATGACGGAGTCTCACCATGGCGGTGAGCCTAATCGGGGGGCAGGTCCGACCGATTTCGCACCGGCGGTCTGCCTCCGGTAACCTAGCCGGGTTGCCGACGCAGGCGACCCTCCTGCCGTGGTCAGATCCACGGCCGCACTACGACCATAGGAGGTGATGAGGTTCCCATGCGTCCATACGAAATCATGGTCATCCTTGACCCCACCCTCGACGAGCGCACCGTCGCCCCGTCCCTGGAGACGTTCCTGAACGTCATCCGCAAGGACGGCGGAACGGTCGAGAAGGTCGACATCTGGGGCAAGCGCCGGCTGGCCTACGAGATCGCCAAGCATGCCGAGGGCATCTACGCGGTCATCGACGTCAAGGCCGCCCCGGCCACGGTGTCCGAGCTTGACCGTCAGCTCAGCCTGAACGAGGCAGTGCTGCGCACCAAGGTGATGCGGACCGACAAGTCGTAGCAGGCTGTCGCCGCCGTTGCGTAGGCTCAGCTGACACATGCAGCGTCGACACCGACCCTAGGAGGGCCCCGTGGCTATTGGTGACACCACGATTACCGTCGTCGGAAACCTGACCGCGGACCCGGATCTGCGGTTCACCCCGTCGGGGGCGGCGGTCGCCAACTTCACGGTGGCGTCCACCCCGCGGGTCTACGACCGGCAGAGCGGTGAGTGGAAGGACGGCGACGCGCTGTTCCTGCGGTGCAATATCTGGCGTGAGGCCGCGGAGAACGTCGCCGAGAGCCTCACCCGCGGATCGCGGGTGATCGTCACCGGGCGGCTGCGGCAGCGGTCCTTCGAAACCCGCGAGGGCGAGAAGCGCACCGTCTACGAGGTGGAGGTCGACGAGATCGGCCCCTCGTTGCGGTACGCCACCGCCAAGATCAACAAGGTCAGCCGCGGCGGCGGCGGAGGCGGTTTCGGCGGGGGCGGCGGCATGCCGGCCTCGGCGGGCCCGTCCGGCGGCGCGCCCGCCGAAGACCCGTGGGGCAGTGCTCCGGCGTCCGGCTCGTTCGGCGGCGCCGACGACGAACCGCCCTTTTAGACCAACGAACCACAGCACGAAAGAGATAGATAGATGGCGAAATCCAACAAGCGGCGGCCGGCTCCCGAAAAGCCGATCAAGACCCGCAAGTGCGCGTTCTGCTCCAACAAGAAGCAGGTGATCGACTACAAGGACACCTCGCTGCTGCGCACCTACATTTCTGAGCGGGGCAAGATCCGCGCCCGCCGTGTGACCGGCAACTGCGTTCAGCACCAGCGCGACATCGCGCTCGCGGTGAAGAACGCCCGCGAGGTCGCGTTGCTGCCCTTCACCTCGTCGGCGCGCTAGCCGATCAGTCCAGCCGAGAAAGTACGAAACGATGAAGCTGATTTTGACCGCTGAGGTGGATCACCTCGGGGCGGCCGGAGACACCGTCGAGGTCAAGGACGGATACGGCCGCAACTACCTGCTCCCGCGGGGGCTGGCGATCGTCGCCTCGCGCGGCGCGCAGAAGCAGGCCGACGACATCCGCCGGGCCCGCGAGACCAAGCAGGTGCGCGACCTCGACCACGCCAAGGAGCTCAAGGAGGCTCTGCAGGCGCTGGGCACCGTTTCCCTGCCGATGAAGACCGCCGCCGACTCGGGCAAGCTGTTCGGTTCGGTGACCGCCGCCGACGTGGTCGCGGCGATCAAGAAGGCCGGCGGGCCCAACCTCGACCGGCGGATCGTCCGGTTGCCCAAGGCCCACATCAAGGCCGTCGGCAGCCACCCGGTGTCGGTGCACCTGCACCCCGACGTCGACGTCGACGTCACGCTCGACGTCACCGCGGCGAACTAAGCGCTTACCCGCACAGCCCCGGCGGGCCCTGGTCGGCTCCGCCGGGGTTTTGCTGTGCTCGGATCCGGTTAACGTCGGTTAACTCTGGCTAACTTTTGGGCACGTGCATAGTCCTGGTGCTATTTACCGGGTCGTGGAGCGCCGTCCACCTGCTCGCAAGGCAACACGCCCAAGATGGCAACCTGAAACGACACGCCGAAGAGATTGTCCTCCACAGCTCCAACGCCTCGGTGTGGTGCGCTTACCTGCGGAGATAGCGGAACGGAAGGGAACAATCCACAGGTCTTCCCCACCGTCCCAAACAAGTGGAGGACCGGTGTGCACACTTCATCCACAGCTTTGTGAACAAGCGCGTTTGGTGCGTCCGCCAGCAACGCCTACCGTCAACCCGGCACGAAGCGACGGGGGTGTCGGTGCCCGCGATTATGGTCGCGGCATCAGCGTCGAATAGACGTTCGAACGTGCCGCGGAGGAGGTGGGGCGTATGGCAGTGGTCGACGATCGTGGGCACTCTGAGCTCGAGGAGCCGCCCCGCGAGGATGTCGGCCGCCAGCCGCCCCAAGATGTCGCCGCCGAACAGTCGGTGCTCGGGGGCATGCTGCTAAGCAAGGACGCCATCGCCGACGTGCTGGAGCGGCTGCGGCCCGGCGACTTCTACCGGCCGGTGCACCAGAACATCTACGACGCGATTCTGGATCTCTACGGGCGCGGCGAGCCGGCCGACCCGGTGACGGTGGCCGCCGAACTCGACCGCCGCGGCCTGCTGCGCCGGGTGGGTGGGGCTCCGTATCTGCACACGCTGATCTCGACGGTGCCGACGGCGGCCAACGCCGGCTACTACGCCGGCATCGTCGCCGAGAAGGCGCTGCTGCGCCGGCTGGTGGAGGCCGGCACCCGCGTGGTGCAGTACGGCTACGCCGGCGCCGAGGGCGCCGATGTGGCCGAGATCGTCGATCGGGCCCAGGCCGAGATCTACGACGTCGCCGACCGGCGCTTGTCCGAGGACTTCGTCCCGCTCGAAGACCTTTTGCAGCCCACCATGGACGAGATCGACGCGATCGCCTCGCACGGCGGGATCGCGCGCGGCGTGCCGACGGGCTTCACCGACCTCGACGAGGTGACCAACGGGCTGCACCCGGGGCAGATGGTGATCATCGCGGCGAGGCCGGGTATGGGCAAATCGACTCTGGCACTGGATTTTATGCGGTCGTGCTCGATCAAACACCGCCTGCCCAGCGTCATCTTCTCGCTGGAAATGGGCAAGTCCGAGATCGTCATGCGGCTGCTCTCGGCCGAGGCAAAGATCAAGCTGGGCGACATGCGCTCGGGCCGGATGACCGACGACGACTGGACCCGGCTGGCGCGGCGGATGAGCGAAATCAGCGAAGCGCCACTGTATATCGACGATTCGCCGAACCTGACCATGATGGAGATCCGCGCCAAGGCCCGCCGGCTCAAGCAGAAGGCCGACCTGCGCCTGGTGGTCGTCGACTACCTGCAGCTGATGACCTCCGGCAAAAAGGTGGAGTCGCGGCAGATCGAGGTCTCTGAATTCTCAAGGCATCTCAAGCTTTTGGCTAAGGAGCTGGAGCTGCCGGTGATCGCCCTTAGCCAGCTCAACCGTGGCCCCGAGCAGCGCACCGACAAGAAGCCAATGCTGGCAGATCTCCGCGAAAGTGGAAGTTTGGAGCAAGACGCGGACATGGTTATACTTTTGCACCGCCCTGACGCCTTCGAGCGCGACGACCCCCGCGGGGGAGAGGCCGACCTGATTTTGGCCAAGCACCGCAATGGGCCGACGAAGACCGTAACGGTGGCGCATCAACTGCACTTGTCGCGGTTTACGAATATGGCGCACTAGGGACTGCCAGTTTGTAGGGTCTTACGCTGCGTGTCATATTCTCCGCGGCCGTGTCACGTCCTTGTCATGTGTCTCACGAACGTGTCGCGCGCCCGCACCCATGTAGCTCGCACCGGCCCCGCTAGCAGTCGTGACGCGAGCGGGCGCCAATAGGAATGAGTAGAAATGGAATTGATTACAAAGCAAGGCCAATGTCCGTGGCGGCAGCCAGGATAGCCGCGTGAAATGCCCGGCTTCGTTCGAGCGCGCCTGCCCGGGCTCCGTTCGAGGCCGCGCCTAAACGTCGGTCTCCGATGGCTGTAGCCTCACCGGACTGCTCCAGGACTTTCGACCGGGTAGTCGAGCTCGCGGCAGCCCTCGATCAGTCGGTGGTCGTAGGTCACGACAGCAGTGAGCGCATCACCCAGCTGGGCAGCGGACGCGAGATGAATGGCGTCCAGAGAGCGCAGCGTCTCCGGTCCGATCGTTTGGGCCATCTCGACCACCTCGTCGGTGACGGCAAGGATGTCGAGATCCTCGTCCAGGATGCGCCGCGCGGTGGCGACGATCTCGGTGTCCCCGCTCCGGAGCGCGGTTCCCATCAACTCCACGCGCCCCACGGCACTGGTGACATGGTCGCGGTCCTGGGCGCTGACCAGCCACCGCCGAAGATCGGCCGACTCGGGCTCCCGCACGATCAGCTTCACCAGCGCGGAGGTGTCCATGTAGATCATCGGTCCTCGCGCAACTCGGTCAGGACCGCACTCAAGTCCCGCCGTGGCAGGCCCTCGGTCTCGATCGAAGCGAGACCGCCGCGCCGGCGGGCCGGCTTCATGGAACCGCTGGCGATGAGGCTGTCTCGGGTGCGGTCAGTGGCGGTGACCGGAACCAGCCGCGCTACCAACCGGCCCCGCATCGTTACCGACAGCTCCTCACCCGCTTCGACCCGGGCCAGGTACTTACTCGCGTTCTGTCGTAACTCGCGGACCCCAATAACGTTCACGCCCCGGACTGTAGCACATAAAGTGCTACCAGCACGTGCGGGTACGGCACTTGGCGTCCTCGGCCCAGCGGCGAGATGGCGCAATCGCGTCGGCTATTACGCCGGGATCGTCGCGGAGAAGGCGTGCTCGACAAGATTGAACGCGATGTCGCGCACGTTGCTCTTTAGTGCCTCACGGGGCGTGACGGTGTCATGCCCTGGCCGTACGTCTCAACTCGTGTCATGCGGGCGGGGGCAGTCTTCATGCAGCGGCTCACTCGAGTTCGACGAACCACGCGGGTGGAATATCTTGGCTGAGAACCGTGTGCAGTTCGTCGTAGCTGTGCCCGAAAGCGGGTGCGAACCGGGTGGCATCCCACTCGTCCATCCACGCCAAGTACTCACTCATGGACCCCGCAGTCCGTACGAACACCGCCCCTGCGCGCGAGTCCTGCTGGTATCGAACGAATTCGATTCCGCGAGCCGGCTTGTCGCGGTACCAGCTGGTGCCGATGTTCGGTAGTCCGCGCAAGGCTCTGGCTTCCTCTGCGATCAGGAACAACAGGAACTTCTGAGCGTCGTCGAGTAGGAGGAACCCCCAATTCTGGCGCCAGGTATTGCGATCACGTTGCTGTACAACCCATCTGTCGTCGGAGTTGAGAAATAACCCGAACTCAATACCGCCCAGACTGAAGGTGAGCATGCCATCGGTGACTGACGGGTGCTCCTCACCCCACAGTCTCTCGCTGGCCGTCAACAAAGGCCCAAAGTCCGCAGGCAGCCAAGGAAATCGTTCGGCGTCGAAAAACGGGTGCCTGCCCTCGGTCGCGATAATCCGCCACTGAAACCATGCCTGGGCGACAGGGCGGTACGGCTCGGGGTAGGCACGCAGATCGACCCTGGGAACTGCGATGTGGTCCGGGGGTAGGGGGAGCGACGCGATCTCGGCACGCGTCGGTCTCGCGAGCCCGGCATCGATGAGCCGTAACAAGGGGCCGGTGTGGTTGTTCTGATCGAGCAGCCGATACGCAGTACCACCGCCAGGCTGGCCGAACCATGGAGCCGCGACGAACGACTCGATATGCCATCCGAGGGGAAGCTCGCTGCCACTGGCGAGCTCGAACCGAGAGAATTCTCTGATCGCTAGATTGGGAGGAAGCGATCGCTGCGCATAAGGGGTGCCGTCGGCATAGAGCCACCCTCCCCGTTGGCTCCCGTTGAGCTCCACGATCACCGACTCAGGCTAACCAACTTCCCTGCGATGCGCCGCACGGAACGCCGCCGGCGCGCGGGGCTCAGTCATCGGGCAACCTGGCAGCCGGAAGGCCATGCGGCAAGCGCCGGCGGATGTCGCGCAGGCTGGGAACGCATCGCCCCGTGCCCGAGTATCTCGGCTACGGAGTTGCCGGCACCGTCACCGGTCACACCCGAAAGATGTTGACTGTCTCGCGAAGTCCCAGGGTGCGTGGGTCGTGGCGCCCGGTAGCAGCGAGAAGGAATTCGTGGGCGTCGATTCCGCTTTCCTCCGGGAATGCCGCGGCCGGTAGCGCAAGCAGGCGGGCCAAGCCCGAGTCGGCCGCAGCGATCGGGTCGCGGCGTAGGGCGCCAAGGACGAAATCCAGGCTGTCATCAAGCCCCTCGCCCAAATCCGATGGCGCCTTGATGGCGTTGCGGATGTCGTCGGCGTGCACGTAGGCGTCCATCAAGAGCGCATGTATCGCCTCACCAATAGTGAAACGCGGTAAGGGGCTGGGCCGGGCCCAGATGTGGTCGTCGAAGGCGGCCACCAGCTCGGCCATCGCCTCGCCGATCTTCCGCATCTGGGCGGCAAGGCCGGTGGGCGGTTGGGCGCGCAGCGACGCCGCCTGCTTATCGGCGTTGCGCGTCCCGCTTGCGCCCGTGACGGTGTCGAGCGCCTGACCCACCACATGGGCGGCGACGTCGCGCACCTGCCAACCGGTGCAGCGGCTGGCACAAGTCCACATCGATGTATCGAGCGTGGCCAGCAGATCCGCGAAGCTCTGGTACTCGCGGAGCAAGCCGGCCGTCGTGCGCTCACGGGTGAGCACAGGACGACTCCTCCAAGCGTTCCTGCACATCTCGCAGCCGCCTCAGCTGCACCTGGAACGCGTCCTGCGTGAGCACTCCGATACGGCAGACTAAGTGACGCGCTCCGGCCTCGATGTAGGTCGCCAGCTTGGCCGCAACCGCCTCAGCGGACCCGGCGGCGAAGGCCTGGATACTTTCGACGGCCGCCAGCGGAAATCCATACGTAGCGGTGGTGAATCGATCAAGTTCGGATCGGCCGCCATCTGGCGAGTCCGTCACCAGGACCGTCACAAAGAGCGCCGGGGTGACGGCGTCAGTCGCTCGCCCAGCCAGCGCGGCTGCGGCGTGAACCTCACCGAGACCGGTCGCGAAACGCGATGGTGTCGGCGGGTAGGGCAGCCAACCGTCATAGGTCGACCCCGCGCGGGCACGGGCGCGCGCAGTGTCGCCGGCAAGCCAGACCGGCGGCCCGCCCGAATTGAACGGCGTTATGCCAGAGGGGATGTCACTAAGACTCAGCGTTTCGCCGCGAAACGTGCTCGGGCCCGCTCCGGCCCAGAGCTGCCGCCAGAGCGCAACGGTCTCATCGAGCCGCCGGGAGCGGCGTCGCCAGGATACTTCCGACACCGCGTATTCGGTCTCCGATAGCCCCGGAAAGCCGGCACCGACGGCGACGACGAGTCGACCCTGCGCCAATCGATCGAGGGAGGCCAGCGTTTGCGCGGCTTGCACAGGTCTGCGTAATGCGGGAAGAAGCGCGGCGGTGCCCAGTGTTAGCCGCTCAGCCACCGAAGCGGCGGCCGCAAGGAATGTCAGTGCTTCGATACGGGGGCCAATCAACGAGTCGTTGGCCCACAGCGAGTCGAAGCCGAGATCCTCGACGGTTCGCACCATACGGACGAGTTGGCCAGGTTCGGTACCCGGCCACTGGTCGGCGGCCAGCAGCGCCACCACCCCGACACGCAATGCATGAGAAGTCATGGTCGGTCACGCCACGGTGAGAATGATCTTGCCGCTGGTGCGGCCCTGGCTGCTGATGGTCAGGGCACGTGCGGCGGCGGAGAGCGGGAGCTGCTCGGCGATATGCACCCGCAATTGTCCGCATTCGACGAGTTGCGCGAGGCTCTGCAGGCCGGCCGCGTCGGGCTCGACCAGGTAGCCGCGGGCGTGAACGCCGAGCTTCTTTGCACGCTCGTAAAGCCCTGGCGTCCAGGCAGCTTGAGCGTTGACCAGGATCCCGCCGGGACGAAGACACGCCAATGCCTCGATACCGGCATCACCCCCGAACATCTGGATCACCACGTCGACCTCGCGGACCGCCTCGTGGACCGGCGTGACCGTGTAATCCACCGCCTGGTCAACACCCAGCTCGGCAAGGAAACGGTGTTTGGCGGCGCGGGCGGTGCCGATGACGTAGGCGCCGCGCGCCTTGGCGATCTGGACCGCCAAATGCCCAACGCCCCCAGCGGCTCCCGATATCAGCACGCGCTGGCCGGGCGCAACATGGGCGACGTCGACCAGCATCTGCCATGCGGTGAGCCCGGCGAGCGGAAGGGCGGCTGCTTCGGTGAAGTCTAATCCGGCGGGCATCGCCGCGAAGTGCCGTGACGGCCCGGTGACGAACTCGGCGTACCCGCCCGCTTGCCGCGGGAACCACGGCATTCCGAAAACCCGATCGCCGACCTGGAATCGGTTGACGCCGTAGCCGATCTCCTCGATGACCCCTGCCACGTCCCAGCCGTGAATGAACGGCAGAGTGAGCACCCGATTGTATGCCCGACCTGCACTTGTGTAGTAGTCCACCGGGTTGACACCTGCGGCGTGGACCCGGACTTTCACCTCGGTCGGAGCCGGCCGCGGTTCAGGGGCCTCCGCTAACCGTACCGAGGCGGGGCCGTCCCACGCATGTTGGATGATGGCGCGCACGAACATTGCCTCCTCAGTTACGGTTTGGTCGCCGGTGCGGGGGCCGCAGTGATCTGCACCGGGATGCCATTGAGCACCGCGGTGCCGGACAGCGGATCGAGTTCTAGACCGTCAGCCAGGATGTTGCTGTTGACTCCCGGCTGTTGTGCCGCGAAAGCGGCAACCGTTCCGGGTTCGTCATGTCCCCACCCATGCGGTAGTGAGACCACGCCGGGGCGCACCGCGTCGGTCACCTCCACCGGGGCGTCGACGACGCCGGCACGCGACCTTACCCGGGCGTGCGTGCTGAGCTGCAGGCGTGCGGCGTCGGTCGGGTGAATCTGCAACGTGCACCGGTCTGGTCCTTTGGCCAGCGTGGGCAGATTATGCATCCACGAGTTGTTCGACCGCAGGTGACGCCGCCCGATCAACACCATGCTGCCTTTCGGGGACCGGAGCAGCCTGGTACGCAGCTGGGCGACATCGTCGACCAGCGGTGGCGGGGCGAGCTCGATCTGCCCCGACGGCGTGTTGAGTATCCCGGGCAGTTGTGGGGTCAGGGGGCCGAAATCCATCCCGTCGGGGTACTGGCGCACTCGGGCCAGGGTCAGCGGTTGGTCACCGTCGCGGTACGGCCCGGCCCGCAACAACATGTCCAGCAGACGTTCCGGGCCGCCCAGCTCGGCCGGCGAATCGGCGCCAGCTTCCCCGGCCCCGTAGACGGCACGGTTCAGCGTTTCGGCGACCATATCGTCGATCACATTCAGGTCGGCTGCGGCGCCTTGCCGTGCCAGGATTCCGATCAAGCGCAGCAAGATCTGCCAGTCCGCCTGGTCGCCCGGCTGCGCGGGCAGCACCGGCGGCGAATAGGTCGCGGTGTTGCGGATCGCGAAATGGCCGAAAAACAAGTCATAGTGGGGCTTGGTCAGCGGCGAGGGCGCCGGCAACACTACGTGCGCGTGCCGGGTCGTTTCGTTGCGGTACAGATCCAGGCTGACCATGAGCTCGAGCTGCTCCAACGCCGCCGCGAGGCGAGAGCTGTTCGGGGCTGAGCGCGCCGGATTTCCGGCTACGGTGATCAGCGCCTTCACCTGCCCTGCTCCCGGCGTGTCGATCTCCTCGGCAAGGCACGCCAGCGGCAGCTCGCCGAGCGTTTCGGGGGCGCCCCGCACCCGGCTGCGCCACCGCCCGATCGTGCTGCCCGTCCGCCCCGCCGTCACCAGTCGCAGATCGGCCGCCGGGCGGGCGAACATGGCACCGCCGGGCCGATCGAGGTTGCCGGTCAGCACATTGAGGACGTCGACCAGCCAGCTCGTCACGGTCCCGAATCGCTGAGTGCAGGTGCCGGTACGGCCGTACACGGCCGCGGCCGGCGCGGCGGCGAGATCACGTGCGAGCCCGCGGATCTCCTCGGCCGGGATGTCGCAATAGGGCGCAACGGTCTCCGGAGAAAACTCGCGCACGACCTCCTCCACGGTCTTGACGCCGCGAACGTGCGGGCCCAGCCGACCAAGATCGATTCGACCCTCACTGAACAGCACCTGCACTAACGACGCCAGTAGCAGCGCGTCGGTCCCCGGCCGGATCGAGTAGTGCGCGTCGGCCTCCTGGGCGGTTCGAGTCCGGTTGGGGTCGACCACGATCAACCGTCCGCCGCGGTGACGCAGTGCGCGTAGCCGGGCCCGCATCCCGGGAGCGGTGAGCAGGCTTCCGTTGGACACCACCGGGTTCGCGCCCAAGATCAACAGATAGGAGCAGCGGTCGACGTCGGGCAGTGGCACCGTGTACATCCCGCCGAACATCAGCTGGCAGGAAACGAATTTCGGCATCGCGTCGACGGTGTTGGCGGTGTAGATATTGCGTGAGCCCAGGGCCCGCATCGCGGCACTGGCATACAGCGTCGTGGCGAAGTCGTGTGCCACCGGGTTGCCGAGGTACACGGCCACGGCATCTGCACCGTGCCGGTCGATCACCGCGGTGAGTCGTTGATCGACGACCGCGAACGCCTCCTGCCAGGACGTGGGCTGGAGCCGCCCGGCGGCGCCGCGAAGATGCGGTGTACGTAACCGGTCGGGATCGACGTGAAGCTCCTTGAGCCCGAAGGCTTTCGGGCAGACATGTCCGCGACTCAACACGTGGTCACGATTGCCGCGAATCGAGACGACCGCGCCCCCGTCCACGCTGCTCTCCAAACCGCAACCGGCCTCGCAGAGCGAACAGACATGCCGTCGGATTTGCATACCGGCAGTATAAACATACTGCCGGTATGTACCGCAAGTATGTACCTCAAGTACGTTATGCTGACCGCTGTGACCGGCCCGCGTACCCAGGCAGAACGCACGCGCGTCACCATCGAGCAAATCGTGTCGGTGGCGCGCCGCGCATTCGCCGATGACGGCTTCGACGCCACCTCCGTCGATGGCATCGTCGAACGTGCCGGCATGACCAAGGGCGCCCTCTACCACCACTTCGCCGGCAAACGCGCGCTGTTCGCCGCGGTTTACGAAGCCGAGCAGGCCGCGATCGGCCAGGCGGTGCTGCGCGCTGCCCGAGGCGGCAAGAGCAGCTGGCAGAATTTCCTGGCCGGCTGCCGAGCGTTCTTCGACGCTGTGCTGGATCCGGGGGTTCAGCGCATCACGCTGATCGACGCGCCCGCTGTCCTCGGCTGGGAGATGATGCGCAAGCTTGAGGACGAGCATGTCACTTCCCTGCTGCGGCAGGGCCTGTCGCAAGCGATCGCCGACGGCCACCTCGGCCGCCAGCGCGTGGAGCCGCTGGCGCACCTTATTCACGGCGCGATGTGCGAAGCCGCGATGACGGTTGCCCGCTCAGCGGACCCGAAGCGCGCGAGCAAGGATTCCCTCGTGGCCCTGGAAAACCTGCTCAACGGTATCGTCGTTGGCCGATGACGCGAAGGCGCACCGGCGGTGTGGTCGGACAGAGGCGCACACTAGGCCGGGTGGCCCACCCGGGCCGCCGCACCCGACGAGACCGGGCCTTATGACTGCACGACTTCCAGCGCCGCAGGATGACCTCACCCCGCGTGCGGCGGCGATCGCCGGAGAGCAAGGGTACGGGGCGTATCAGGCATCGTTTCGGGTAAACCGTATGAGCGACCGGCATTTGGCGATCGCGGTGCTGATGTTGCCGGTTGGGGCCGGCGTGTTTTCCTGGATGGCGTGGTTCGCCTCGCCGTGGAGCGGAAACGATGCCCCGTCCCTGCCCGGCATGGTCGCCTCCGGCATCGCCGGATTGTTCTTCCTCGGCTGCACCGTGTGGCTCGCCGTACCGCTGCTGGTCGGCATGGTCCGGGTCAAGGGCGCCCGTGTGTACGTGTTCGAGCACGGTGCCATCGCCGAACGCCCCCGCGGGAGCCTCTACGCGTGGAAGCTTGATCGCGCGACGGTCCGTTACGTCGTGTGGAAAGAATCCTGGGAGTCGACCTGGCGCGACCGGCCCCAGCTCTGGGTCAGGTTCCACCAGGACGGCGAGGTGATTTGCTTCGACGGGCACGACCGGAAAGACCGAGCCGTCCTGCCAGAACTTGCTCGTGCCCTCGGAGCCGCGAGCGACGAGCCCGAACAGATCGGTGAACTGCGTTCTTCCGACGCACCGACTTCGTTCTGACATCGCGTCATCCCCCGACGTCCAGGCCGGCGCGTCATTCACCCTCACCAGCCATGGTCGGCCCGTCGCGCAGCTCGTCTCGATCAGCGCGGCACCGCGCGGTTCGGCCGGCAGCCGTGATCCTCAGCGACCAGAACACCGCGACCTGTTCGCTCGGGTCATCGACGCCGAGGCGCTACGCCGCAATCTGACCACCGTCATCCGCGACACCACAAGCATCGATGCGGCGATCACGCCAACACTTCAGGCGTGAACCGCTACCGGCTGGAGGATGGCTCGGGCTGCCTCATCTCGCTAACCTCGATGTGTGGCAGATCCAGCGAACCCGACCACTCGAAGGGATGCCAGTTCTCCCAGCCCCATCGTTCTGGATGTGGAAGGCTCCGGCGTCCAACCGCCGGTCGCGCCGCGGGTGCGTCGGGCCTTCTGGCTGCTGGAGCGAGTTGCCCCGGCAATCGGGTCGCGGTGGGCGACTGAACTGTGGTGCACCCCACCGGTGATGGAGTCCAGCCTGCGGATGCCGCCCGGCGTGCCGCCCGGTCAGCCGCTGGAGGCGCACTGGGACGGGCACCGGGTGGTGGGCGAGGCCTGGGGCGAGGGGCCGCCGGTCTACCTGGTGCACGGCTGGGGTGGGCGTCGCCCGCACCTCGGCATGTTCATCAAACCTCTCGTCGAATCCGGGCATCGGGTCATCGCGTTCGACCTGCCGAGCCATAACGAGTCAGATCCGGGTGCGCTCGCACCGGGCCGCACCACCGCCATCGAGTGCGCCGAAGCGGTTGCCGCCATGATCCGGACCCATGGGCCGGCCCGCGCGGTTGTCGCCCACTCCCTCGGGGCCAACGCGACCGCGTTCGCGGCGTCGTGGGGTGCGACGGTCGGACGTTTGGTATTCCTCGCGCCGATGGGCGAGTTCCCGATCTACCTTGATCTGTTCGCCGCGCGCCACAACTTCGGCCGACGGATCCGCACCGGCCTGCATCGACGCCTGGAACGCCGCATCGGCATGTCGCTGGAGGACACCAACATGGTTCGGGTCGCCAAGAAGACCGGCTATCCTCCGCTGCTGCTCATCCACGACCCCGATGATCCCGAGACGCCCTACGAGACGAGCGAACGGGTCGTCGCGTCCTGGCCTGGCGCCAACTTGATGACGACGTCGGGTCTCGGCCGGCTGGCGCATTTCCGAATCTTGCGGCACCGTCCCGCAATTCGCGCGGGCGTCGAGTTCATCGGCCCCGCGACCGTTTGAAAAACACCCCCAACGGGGTATTGCGGTACGGGCGTTTTCGCACCGGCGTTGTCGCGTCGCACCGGCACGCAGCATCGGCGGCGCAACGGCGATCTCACCGAGACGCACGGGCGATCCGAATCCGACCGAAAGAGGTGATATGGCTATGCCAGAAGAACTCGATCGAGGTTCCGCGATCCACCTTGCTGCCACCACCGCGTGGCTGGCGGGCGCGATCGCCGGCGCCTGGGTGCTCGGTTGGGCGCTGTATTGGCTGCTGCAGCGCGTCAGCCGGCGTAGCGCCCTGGTCAACGACTTCGCGGCTTTGACCCGAATGCCGGTTCGGGTGATCCTGATGGTGATTGCCGCGCGCATCGCGGTCGGTGCAACTGTTCTGGCATCGGCGCCGGGCCGTGGCTGGGTCGATCAACTGTTCCGTATCCTGATGATTGCCGCCATGACCTGGTTGGTTGCCGCGTTCACGCTGCTGGCGGAGCGGCGCGCCATCGCCCGCTTCGCCGGCGGCGAGCTGGAGGTCAGCGATGCCGACCGGCTCCAGCGGCGGGTCAAAACCCAGATCACCACGTTGCGGCGGCTCGCGATCGCCGTCGTTGTCGTCCTCGGCACGGCCGCGGCGTTGATGACTTTTCCGTCCTTCACCCAGATCGGCACCACGATGTTCGCCTCGGCCGGGATTCTCTCGGTGGTCGCCGGCCTGGCCGCGCAGACCTCCCTGGGCTCGGTGTTCGCCGGCATGCAGATTTCGTTCTCCGACGCCGTCCGGGTCGGCGACGTCGTCGTGCTCGAAGGTGAGTGGGGACGCATCGAGGAGATCACGCTGACGTATGTCGTGGTCCAGATCTGGGATCAGCGACGCCTGATCCTTCCGACCACCTACTTCACCAAGACCCCCTTCGAAAACTGGACCCGCCGAACGACGGACTTGCTCGGCACCGTTCAACTCGATGTGGACTTCACTGCACCGGTTGAGCCGATGCGCGCCGAGCTGGACCGACTGCTCTCAGCGAGCGACATGTGGGATGGTCGATCCAGCGGGTTGGTGGTCACCGACGCCGTCGACGGCTACCTCCGGGTGCGGATCACGGTGAGCGCGGCCGATTCCGGTGCGCTGTTCAACCTCAGATGCGCTGTCCGTGAAGGCATGGTCGAGTGGCTGCAGCGCACGCATCCCACGGCTTTGCCGCGCTGGCGCGTCGAGCAACCATCGGCGAGTGCCGCCGCCGGCGATTCCGGTCTGGACAGCGACACGAACACCCCTGCCTACGCGCATTAGCGGCGACGCGGCCTAGATGCTGTAGCGCCGCAGCCGTTGCAGCCGTCGCATCCCGGCGGCGGCCACCTTCTCGCCGGCCGGGCGAAGAGCTTCTTCAAGTCGTGCGCGAACGCCCGCGATGTCGAGGTGCGTACCAATCGCGACGAGATGGCTGGCCCCTGACCCCGTAGGCGCGGTCACCACATGGACGGAGGTGCCGACAACGTTGACCAGGTAGTGGCGCTTGCCGATCGCGACCGTTCCCTTCATCCGGTAGACGCCCTGCGGCGGCTGTTCGAGCAGGTCGATGAGCGGTCCCGGGTCAACGGTGCCGCCGCCGACGACGGTCACCGATGCCGCATGCACGTGATCGTGGTGCTCCTGGTGGGCGTCGGCGGCCGCGTCGAGGAGCAGTTCCCGAAACGACATCTGCCCGGTCTCACCGCCGTCGCTGACGTCGTAGAGCAACCGGGGATCCACGCGTCCTCCTGTCGCACCCACCACGTGTGCGTGCGGATTGAGTTCTCGCACACGGGCTTCAACCCGAGCGAGGGCCTCTTCGCGGGCATCCTCGGCGATCCGATCCAGCTTGTTGACCACGACCAGGGAGGCCACGCCGTAACGCTGCGGCGGGGCGGATCCGGTGTCGACCGTGTCGAAATGCTCCGCTGCGTCGATGACGTCGACAACACCGCCGTGGCGTATCCGCTCCACCCCGCTGAACCGAATCACTCGCGACACGTCGGCGGGTTCGGCCACCCCGCTCGCCTCGATGATGATCGCGTCGAGCGCGAGCTTCGGGTCGGCCAGCTTCTCCAGCGCCTGGTCAAGCCCACCCTCATCCGGCAGATGGCAGATGCAGCCACCGGCGATCGACACCGGCTCGTCGACCTGGCCCGTGACCAGGCCGGCATCGACGTTGAGTTCGCCGAAGTCGTTGATAATGACTCCGATTCGAGCGCCCGGAGCGCGCAGCACATGGTTGAGCAGCGTGGTCTTGCCCGCCCCGAGATACCCCGTCAACGCGATAACGGGGATAGCGGGAGCGTTGCGATCGGCCACCCGGCCATTATCGCCAGGTGCGCGCGGCCGGCTGCGACCACGGGGTGGCAGGTCCCTCAGCTGCCGTACAGATGCAGCGCCCGGCCGGTCACGGTGGCCACATCGCCGCTGAGCCCTGCGATGGGCGGACCGCCGCGCTGATGGATCACGTTCGCGAGCACGATCACGTAGCTATCCGATCCCGGGTCGATCCACAGCGTCACGCCGGTGAATCCGGTGTGCCCGAAGCTGCCGATTGGAAAGATCATGCCGCGCGGCCGGGAGTGCGGCGTATCGATATCCCAGCCGAAACCGCGGAGATCCTGTCCGATGATCGCCGGATACTGCGCGGAGAGCAGGGGATCGGCTCTGTTGGGCGACGTTGCATTCGCCTGTTGCGCAGCGGCGTTCGCACCCGCCAGCTGTGCGGCGTCGTGCCCGGGTTGCTGCGGTGTCGTCATCAACTCCAGGGTCGATTGCCGCAACGGAAACGGGCTGGGGCGCCCGGCGAGCCGATCGAGCAGCGCCTGGGCGTACCTGCCGATGTCGGCGGCGGTCGAGAACACTCCGGCGCTGCCGGCCACCCCGCCCATGCGGCGTGCCGTCGGATCCTGCACGGTGCCACGCAGCAGCTGGTCGTAGTCGGGGTTGATCCCGGGGGAGTCTTCGTCATGGGCCGTCGGCGCGATCCGGGCCAACAGGTCGGTGCTCCAGCTGTCCGCCGGGCACCCACCGCCCTGAGCAAGGCTCGTGTCGAATGCGATGGCCGTACCGCGGATCCGGTGGGGGCCACAGGCTTTGACGGCGGGCAGGTAGCGGGTGTCGGTCATGCCCAGCGGCGCAAAGACGTGGTCCTGCACGTAGGTGTCCAACGGTTGGCCGGTCATCGTCTCGACCAGTACGCCCAGGACGATGAAACCGATGTCCGAGTAGTGGAATATCTCGCCGGGGCCGAACTCCAGCGGCGCGGTCAGTGCCCGATGCACACCACCGTCCTGGTCGGCCTCGGTCAGGCCCCACGGCCCCTGGTGGCTCAGATCCCCACCGATGCCCGAGGTGTGGGTGAGCAGCATGCGCAACGTCACCTGGGCGCGTCGGGGGTCGCCTGCCTCGTTGAACTCCGGCAGGTAGGTCTGGACGGGTTCGTCGATCGCCACCCGGCCCTGTTCATAGAGCTGTAGGACCGCGACGGCCGTCGCGAGGCACTTCGTCAACGACGCGATGTCGAAGATCGTGTCCTCGGTCATCGGCTCGGCCGGTGCGGGCGAGCCGTCAAGCGCGGGTTCGTCTGCCAGCCTGCGCGCGCCGAAAGCCTGGCTGAAGGCGACCGTGCCGGCGTGCCCGATCCGGACCACCGCACCCGGCAGCCGGGGAACCGCGATCGCGTCGTTCATCAGCTGAGAGACCGGAGCGATCAGCTCGGGGCGCGGTAGGTAGGGCGCGTCGGCACGCGGCACCAATGCCGCCGCGGTGGTTGTCGCAGTGCTGACAGCAGGTGGTGGGGGCTCCAGGCGGTCACATGCCGGGGCCGCCGCAAGAGCGAACAAGACGCTTCCAACGGCGCAGGCCCGAGCGACGCACAATCTCGACACCGCCACGAGTCGACGCTAGCCGGGCCTGGTTGGTGCGAACTGCCGCCTCGCAAAATACCTGGTAACGGCCATTTTGCCAATTAGATGGTAACTTAGTGCCATGACTGTGACGGTGGATCGACTAGGACGGCTGGTCATCCCCAAAGCGCTGCGGGTGGCGCTCGGGATCACCCCCGACACGCAGCTCGAACTGATTCCGGACGGAGCTGGCCTACGGATTGAGCCCGTCCAGCGGCGTGCCCGCCCGATCGAGACCCGCGACGGTCTTCCGGTACTCGGCCGGGTGGAGGGTGCGGTGTTGACCGACGAAGATGTGCGCCGACTTCGTGATGACATCCAACGATGACCTTTGGGCCTGCGACACCAGCGTTGCCGTCGCCGCTCTTGACTCGGCCCACGAAGCCCACGCGGCCTGCCGCCACGCCCTTGTTCAACGTCGACCCGCGCTTGCGGGTCACGCGGCGTTCGAGACGTATTCGGTGCTGACCCGCCTGCCCCTTCCGCTGCGCCTGAACGCAACTCAGGCCGGCTCGGTACTGGCGAAGGCATTCCCGGCCGCGTGTTGGCTTGACGCACGAGCGACCGGCGATCTTTTCGAGCGGCTCGCCGACCTCGGCATCGTCGGCGGGTCGGTCTATGACGCTCTTGTCGGTCAGGCCGCCTCGACGAATCGGCGCGTCCTGCTGACCCGCGACTGTCGGGCGGAGCGCACCTATCGCGCACTCGGTGTGCGCTACCAGTTCGTTGACTGACCAGGCCGACTGACCCGGTCCGCGCTAGGCCTCCGCTGGGAACCAGAAGTCGAGGGTGTCCTCGACGCCGCTCCACGGGATGCCCATCCAGTCGCCGAAGAAGTCCTCGATGTTGCCGAAGGCACTGTAGAAGAACGCCACCACCGAGTAGAACAGGCCCTCCCACCAGCCGCTGTCGACCAGCCCGTGGGGCCAGGCGTTGAGCCAGGCGCTGAACTGGTCGAAGTCACCGGAGATGTCGACGTCGGTGATCATGCCGTCGGTGGTGGCGATGTGGTTAGCCACCTGCTCGGGGGTGAGCCCCAGATACATCATGTGCTCGTAGAACAAGCCGAGCTCGGAGGTGGAGTTGGGGTCGGTGACCGGGTCGCCGGGGATCGTGTAGTCGGTTACCGCGAACCAGTTGTTCGGGGTCTGGACGCCGGACAGCAGAGCGGTGTCGAAGAAGTCGGGGGAGGAGGCCCCGCCCCCGTCCAGCGACGCGGTGTCCGCCCCCACCGGATTGCCGATGAACACGAAGTGCAGCAACTCCGGGGGGACGCCGTCGTGGGCCAGCTGCGCCATCGCGATCGACCCGGCGGTGGCGCCCTGCGACCAACCGAAGACCCACAGTGGGTGGTCGGCATCGTAGGCGTCGGGGTTGGCATCGAGTTCGGCGTGCACCGCCCGCACGATCTCTGCGGCCCCGACAAAGCTGCTGTGGCCCTGCTGGATCAGCGCCGGGGTGGACAGCACCCGCAGCGGCGCGTCACAGTCACCGGAGCCGACGACGCACGAGGCCGGGTCATCGCCGACGTCGAAGCCCAGCGGCTGCAGGAAGAGATCGGCCGCGGTCTGGGCGAAGGTCGGTGACGGCGTGGACAAGGTGGTCGGGCCGATGAAGAACGCGGTATCGGCGAGCAGGTTGACGTCGGTATAGGTGGCGTGGACCGCCGGCGCGGCGAGCACCCCGCCCGCGACGGTGCTGGCAATCGCAATCGGCGTCAAGGCCTTGGTCAGCATCACGGGGCGTCCCCTTCACCGCAGAAGCTAAAGAATTCCTGAGGGCGATCATGGCAGCGACGCCGGACAGAAGTCAATGGACTGCCATCTGGGACGGCCGCTATTCCGGGCTCCTACCACCGCGGCGCCGTTGACTCTCGTCACGCGAGAATGCCATTATCGGCTTTTCATGTCCTGTCGGCCGGCTCTTACATAAAAACTAGGTGTGTCGGAATGAACGTAACCAAAGCTTTCGCCCCGCTCGCCGCCGCGAGCGTGATCGCCGCTGGCGTCGCCGCAGCTCCGGTCGTCCAAACGACATTCGCCCGGGTGGCCCTGCTGTCGGACACCGCGATCTTCGTCGGCGGCACGATGTTGCCGACGCCGTCGGCGGCCTTCGCGCAGACCGCGGCCGATCTCTTCCTGCAGCCACTGGGCTTCGACGCCGGCGATGATCCGACGGTGTGCGTCATCGGCGTCGGCACCTGCGATTCGCCGCTGCAGGTGCTCTCCACCCCGCAACTCATCCTGCAGGGCCACAGCAGCTTCGTCGGGGCCGCCGAGATCGTGCGGGCGGTGCATGCCCAGCTGGAAGCCAACCCGGGTACCTACGATGCCGAAAACCCGCTGTGGATCTTCGGCTACTCGCAAGGGGCCACGGCCGGGTCGATCGCGATGGCGCAGCTGGCCCACGACGGCGTCCCCCCGGAGTTGCTGCACTTCGTGTTCATCGGCGATCCGTCCGACGCCGACGGCGTCACGCCTAACAACCACAGCGACACGCTCTTCGACAGGCTCTTCGACATGCCGATCCTCAACGGCATCCAGACACCCAACGAGGCGTACCCGGCCACCATTTACACATTCCCGGGTGACCCCGTCGCCGATGCCAGCTCCAACTCGATGCTCGGCTTGTTCTACGAGCACGTCATGTACCTGGGGCTCACTCCCGAACAGGTCGCCGACCACATCGCAAGCACCGACGGCATGCTCACCAACATCGACATCTCCGGTGACATCGACCAGTTCAGCGCCTGGCTCAACGCCTTCAGTAGCGGGTTGCTCGACAGCGCCGGGATAGACGCCCTGTTCAATTCGATTGTGGCACTTGTGTACAGCGCCTTCGGCAACATCGAAGGCTTCTTCACCGACTGGATGGGTATCGACTGGGGCGGGGTCGAGCAGACACTCGACTACTGGTTCCCCGACGCCTGACCTTGACAACGTACAACCATTCGGTTGTACGATCGGCACGTGGCCGTGCTCGACGAGGACCGGGTGGACGCCCTGTTCCACGCGCTCGCCGACCGCACCCGGCGGGACATCATGCGCCGCGTGCTGGTCGGGGAGCACTCGGTTTCCGCGCTCGCGGGAAACTACGAGATGAGCTTCGCCGCAGTACAAAAGCACGTAACCGTGCTGGAGAAGTCCGGACTGCTCACCAAGCGACGCAGCGGCCGCGAGCAGTTGGCCCGCGGAGACGTCGAGGCGGTACGGTCGGTGGCCTCGATGCTCGCTGAACTGGAACAGGTTTGGCGTGGCCGCATCGCACGCATCGACGAACTCATCTCATCCGAGCAAATCAAGGAGGGCTGAACCATGCCCGTGATCGACGTCCAGCAAGACCTCGAGAACCTCACCCTGACCATCAGCGCCGACTTCGCCGCGCCGGTGCAGCGAATCTGGCAGATCTACGCCGACCCGCGTCAGCTGGAGAAGATCTGGGGACCGCCGTCGCACCCCGCGACCGTGGTCGACCACGACCTCACGCCCGGGAGCCGCACGACGTACTTCATGACCGGGCCCGATGGCGAGAAGTACGCCGGGTACTGGCAGATCACCGCCGTCGACGAGCCGCGGAGCTTCTCCTTCGTCGACGGCTTCGCCGACGCCGACTTCAACCCGATCCCCGGGACGCCGGTCGCCAGCAACGTTTACACCTTCGCCGAGCACGACGGCGGCACCCGTGCGACTTACGTGACCACGTTCGCCTCGGTCGAGGACCTGCAGAAGGTGCTGGACATGGGCGTCATCGAGGGCACCACGTCGGCGCTCAACCAGATCGACGCCGTGATCGCCTCCTGACCCGCCCGCCGCCGCGGCGTTTGACGCGCCGGCGAACCGGCAATCCCAGATGTTCGGGCCGGCGACGCCGACGCCGACCTTGACGCCTCAAGGGACGGTCCATGGGCTTCGACCTCACGCCGACGGCGGCGCAGCACGACCTGGCCCGCCGCGCCCACCAATTCGCCGAATCGATCATCCGGCCGGTCGCACTCGACTACGACCAGCGCCAGGAGTTCCCGTGGCCGGTGCTGGAGGAGGCCGCCTCCCAAGGCTTCTACAGCCCGCTGTTCTACCGCGACCTGATCGGAGACTCGACGGGATTGTCGTTGCCGATGTTCATGGAAGAACTGTTCTGGGGTTGCGCCGGAATCGGGTTGGCGATCGTGATGCCCGCGTTGGCGCTGTCGGCGATCGGGCAGGCCGCCACCGCCGAACAGATGCTGCAGTGGGCGCCCGAATGCTTCGGCACGCCAGGCCATCTCAAGCTCGCAGCCCTGGCGATCTCCGAGCCCGAAGGCGGCAGCGACGTCCGTAACCTGCGCACCACTGCTCGTCGCGACGGCGACGACTGGATCATCGACGGCCACAAGATGTGGATCGGCAACGGCGGCATCGCCAACGTCCACGTGGTCAACGCCGTCGTCGACCCGGACCTGGGCCACCGCGGCCAGGCATTGTTCATCGTCCCCGGCGGCACACCCGGCCTGGAGATGGTGCGCAAGCTCGACAAGCTGGGCTGCCGGGCCTCGCACACCGCCGAACTGCGCTTCGACGGCGTCCGCATCCCGGCCGACCACCTGCTCGGCGGGCAGGACAAGCTGGAGCACAAGCTCGCCAAGGCCCGCGAAAGGCTCTCCAGCGCAGCGTCATCGGGTTCGGCGACGCTGGGCACCTTCGAACAGACCCGGCCGATGGTCGCCGCGCAGGCGATCGGCATTGCCCGCGCCGCATTGGAATACGCGACCGACTACGCCACCCGCCGGGAAGCTTTCGGCGGCCCGATCATCGACAACCAGGGCGTCGCGTTTCCGCTGGCCGAGTTGGCCACCGCGATCGACGCCGCGCGCCTGCTGACCTGGCGGGCGTCGTGGATGGCGGTCAACGGCATCGAGTTCAGCCGCGGTGAGGGATCGATGGCCAAGATGGCCGCCAGCGAGACCGCGGTGCGGGTCACCGAGCGTGCCGTGCAAACCCTGGGCGGCTGGGGCTACATCAGTGACCATCCGGTGGAGAAGTGGTACCGAGACGCCAAGCTGTACACCATTTTTGAAGGCACCAGCGAGATCCAGCGGATGGTGATCGCCCAAGCCCTCGGTGCCGCGGTCGGCACACCGCCGCTGCACGTCGAGATCGAGCCGACCGGCGGACCGCTCAACCGGATGTTCGGCCGCGGCACGCCGCTGCGCACCCGCGCCGCCGCCGGCGCACTGGCGATGCGCGACCGCATCCCCGAACCGGTGCTGCGGGGCGCCATGAAACTATTGCGTCCCCCGAGATAGCCGATCAGGAGCCCGCGCCCAGCCGGCACTCGGGCCCCAGGTCTACCTCGGGCTGCTCA
The DNA here is from genome assembly GCF_059813225.1 of Mycobacterium sp. NGS16. Lineage (NCBI taxonomy): Bacteria > Bacillati > Actinomycetota > Actinomycetes > Mycobacteriales > Mycobacteriaceae > Mycobacterium > Mycobacterium sp. NGS16. The sequence continues at coordinate 468,618 of NZ_JCALEE010000002.1, read as the reverse complement.
CCGAGCGCCAGTCGCGCCAGCGCGCGCCCGATCGCCGGCGCCTGCTTGAACAGGTTGTGGCCGGCGACGAAAACCAACCCTTCCTGCTGCCAGGTCGCGAAACCGTCGTCGCTCCACGGCACCCGGGTCACCCAGCAGTGCCGGTAACCGACCGGCGCCGGGTCCAGGCCGGGCAGCGCACGGCGCACGTAGGCCACCGCCCGGTCGGCCAAGGCGGTCAGTTCCCCGGGATCGGCGAAGCCGCCGTCGGGATCGACGCCGACGCTCTCGCTGAGCCCAACGCCGTAATAGCGGTTGCCGGGCAGCGCCGCCGCATAGGTGCCGGTCTCCCCGAAGGCCCCGCTGCTGTCTTGCAGGCAGGCCAACCGCGGCGCGGGTTGCCTGACGGCGAAGGTCAGTCGGACGTGCGCGGATAACCGCACCGGCAGCGCCAACCCGACGCCGCGCGCCAGCCCGGCGGTGCCCCGCCCGGCGCACACCACCACCGTGGAATGCTCGGCGCGCCCGCCGCCGGTCAGCACCTCGGCCCTTCCGTTGCCGGTCGAGCGCACCGCCAGCACCTCGTCGGCGACCAGCCGCTCACCCAGCCATCCGGTCAGCGCGCCGATCGCCGCCCGGGTGCGAATCGCGCCGCCGGCCTGGTCGAGCATCGCCGGCCCGTCGTAGCCGGCCAGCGGCGGCAGCAGGCTATGCAACTGTGTGCCGTCGATGCGGCGCACCGGTACGCCGCCCACCTTCTCCAGTACCGCCAGCCGGCGTTCTACCGCGGGACCGATCGCGACCGCGCCGTCGGACGAGACCAGCTCGGTGCCGGCGCGTTCGGCCCACTGCGTCCAGATCGCGCGACTTGCCCGCGCCAGCGCCACCAGCCGCGCGTCGTCGTGGGCGTGCCGAAAGATCCGGGATTCGCCGCCGGACTGCCCGTCGCCCGGCACGCCCCGTTCATACACCCGCACCGTGGCACCCAACTCGGTCAGGGCGTACGCGGTGCTCAGGCCGACGATCCCACCGCCGACCACACCGACGTCGACGGCCGTCACCGCGGCCCCGGCGGCAGCGGCCGAAACACCTGCAACGCGCGGTAGCACGCGGCGAACTCGGCCTCCGCGCAGGGCTCGTCGACCTCCCCGTCGCGGGCTAGCGGCACCGGACCGTCGACCGCGGTGAACCGGAACTGCGGAACCCGCAGCTCGTGGTAGAGCCGGCTGCGCTGCAGCCGTCCGGTCAGCAGTGCCGCCAGAATCCGCAGCGTGGACCACGGCCGGCCGGTTTCCAGGATCCGCACGTCCAACAGCCCGTCGTCCATCCGGTGCCGTACGGCCGGAGCGAATCCGGCCGGCTGATACGCCGAATTGCCGAGGAAGAACAGCGACGTCTGCAGGGTCTTGCCGTCGTAGTTGATGCGCACCGGCTGTTCACGACGCAGCGTCAACAGCATCGCGTACACGCTGGCCACCGGCTTGCCGACCTTGTGCTGCAACCGCTCCCGACGGCGCACGAACGTCGGGTACGCGCCGATGCTGGCCGTATTGACCACGGTCGTCTCAGCGTTGAACCGCACCACGTCCACCCGCGACAGGCTGCCGTCGGCGATGGCCCGGATGGTCTTCGCGGTGGTATCGCAGCCGATGTCCTTGGCGAAGTGGTTCAACGTGCCGCCGGGAAATACCGCCAGCGGCAGACCGCGGTCCACCGCCACACCGGCCGCCGCGGCCACCGACCCGTCGCCGCCGGCGATCGCCAGCACCTCGGCGGACTCGGCCGCCCGGCGCAGCGCTTGCGTCACGTCGTCGTCGGGACCGAGTTCGACGACGCTGATGCCCGGCAGCGCTTCACGCACCTGCTCGGCGACCTCGCCGGCGCGCCCGCCCCCGGAGCGGGGGTTGACCACCAACGTCACGCCGGTGCCGTCCGGGCGTGCGGGACAGTCGACCCGCAGCGCATCGGCGCGTGGCAGCGGCGGGGACGCGATCGGCGGCACCAGTTGTGCCCCAGCGACCGCGATCGACGCCCCGATGCCCAGTCCGGCCAGCACGTCGCCGGGGTAGTGGGCGCCGGTGGCGATCCGCGACAGTCCCACCAGACCGGCCAGCGCGGCGACGGGCAGGCCCAGCAGCGGGTTCTCCAACCCGACTCCGGTGGCAAAGGCCGCCGCACTGGCGGAGTGGCCCGACGGCAACGAGTTCGACAGCGGCAACCGGCGGGCGCGGCGCAGCAGCGGCACCTGCATGATGTCCGGGCGTGACCGGGGCCGAATCCGCTTGACCACCTGGTTGGTCACCAGGCTGGTGAGTGCCAGGCTGACCACCCCGCGGGCGGCGGCGCGCTGGGCGGCGGGGCGGCCGGTCAGAGCCATCCCCGCCGCGAGGGCCAACCACAGTTTGGAGTGGTCGGCGGCGCGGGTCAGCGCCGGCATGGTGGTGTCGAGGAGTCGGCTGGGTGAGCGCGCGATCGCCGTGAACACCTCGGCGTCGAGCTCGCCGAGACCTTTGGTGATCCGGCGGAGCCCGGAGCGCCGCCGCCGCAATGGCGCCATCGTGACCACAGCAGTGATTCCTCCGTCCGCCGGCCCCACTGCAGGTGCCGTACGGGGTGCCCTATACCCGCTTACCGGCCGGGAAACGCACCGCCGCGACCGATTCGCCAATGAACCGGTGATTCGGTGCCATGAACCTGAGGGTGGACCGCCTGGGCCGGCTGGTCATTCCCGAAGCGCTGCGGGCGGCGCTCGGCGTCACCCCCGACAGCAGGCGCACCTATCGGGTACTCGAAGTGCCATACCAGTTCGTCGACTGAGAAGGTCACCGCGAACCTCGGTACGCCTGGCAACGCATGTCGGACCCCTCCGGCCGACTTCGTCGCGGGACGGCCCCTTTTGACGTCCACCAAGCCGTACGGCTAGCTTGGTGACCATCCGGCAGGCCTTCACCTGCGCGAACTGCGCAGACCGGCCTTGAACCAACCGAGACCAACCGACTCATCACAGATAGGAACCGACCTATGGCGTCAGCGAGCCTGGGAGTCTGGACGTGCATCGCGTGCGTCGTGCTGCTTACCTTGGCACTCTTCCTGTCAACAGGCGCCTAGTCGAGCGTCGCCAGCGTCTGCACAATAGGCGGGCGGCCCGGCGCCCGCCATCAGTAGTCCCAGACCGCCGGTACGCACCGGAAGGCGTTGCCGGCGGCGGCCACCCGGCACACCGAGGGGAACGGCAGGTGGGTGGCCACCAGCGACTCGCCGGTCGAGGCCAGTTCCTGTAGAAGACGAACCCGGACCCGTGCCGCCTCCTCGGGGTCGTGTTCGAACCCGTTGCGCCACTCCGGATTCTCGAAGCCGACCTGGAAGATGGCGTCGCCGGCGAAGGTCAAGCGGTCGCCGCCGGAGGCCAGACGGACCACGCTGTGCCCGGGGGTGTGGCCACCGGTGCGGCAGACCAGCACTCCCGGTGCGACCTCGTGCTCCGTCTCGAACGGACGCAGCCGGCTGCGGTACTCGTCCAGGAACCGCGTCGCGATCGATCGGAGCGCGCCGGGCACCGGCGCGGGCATCTGGGTGCCGGAGAAATCCGGGGCCTCCCAGAACTCAGCCTCGGCGGCCGCCACGTGGATCCGCAGATCCGGGCGCAGACGGGCCTTCAGCCCGTCGCTCAGCAAGCCACCCACGTGGTCCATGTGCAGGTGGGTTAGCACCACATCGGTCACTGAGGAGGGATCGATGCCGGCGGCCTCGAGGCGCTGGACGGTCTGCCCCGCCCGCGGGAAGTCCGGGAACTCCACGCCCAGGCCAGCGTCGACGAGGATGGTTCGGCCGCCGGTACGCACCACGACCACGTTCAGCGGCCAGTTGATCACGTCCGGCGGCAGGAAGCTGTCGTCCAGCCAGCGCGTCAGGTCCGCGGAGTCGACGTTGGTGGCCATCGTCGCTGCGGTGATCGGCAGCACGCCATCGCTGATGATCAGCACGTCGATCTCGCCGACCTGTACCGCGTAGCGCGACGGCACCAACTCCGGGGCGCGCGTACCGGGGCGTAAGGCATTGTCCAAGCTCATAGTCGTCTCCTCGATCGATGCGGCATGACCGTTGATCGGTGCCGCGGTGAGCTGATGCGATCCGGGATTGACGATTGCCGGCCCGTGCGGTCGAGCGCGCCCTGGAAAGTGCGTAGTCCGTGCGCTGCCTATGGTCAAACGGTGACAATCAGCTACGACCGGGCACTGCGTCAGCAGATCCGGACACACTTGCGCGGGCACGACCGCCGGGCCGTGACCGACCCGACCAAGCGGCACGCGGCCGTCGCGGTGGTGATCGTGGACTCCGACATCGGGGAGGACCGGGTCGATCCGGCGCCGGTCGACGACTGGATCGCCGGGCGGCCCCTGCCGGATGCCGGTCTCGACGGCCGCATGATCGACGTATCCGGAGGCGCCGCATTCTTTCTGTGCCGCCGAGCGTCGCGCCTCAATTCGCATGCCGCCCAGTGGGCGTTGCCTGGTGGCCGGCTGGATCCGGGCGAGACCGCGGTTGAGGCCGCGCTGCGCGAGTTGGATGAGGAGGTCGGCATCAGTCTGCCCGACTCGGCAGTGCTGGGCCTGCTCGACGACTACCCGACCCGGTCGGGATACGTCATCACGCCGGTGGTGATCTGGGGCGGTGGCCGGCTGGATCCTCGGCCCGCGCCCGACGAGGTGGTGGCCGTTTACCGGGTCGGATTGCACCAGCTGCAGCGTGAGGATTCGCCGCGCTACATCAGCATCCCGGAGAGCTCACGCCCGGTCGTGCAGATCCCCTTGGGCAATGACCTTATCCACGCGCCGACCGGTGCCGTGCTGCTGCAGCTGCGGTGGCTGTGCCTGGAGGGCCGATCCGACCGGGTCGACGAATTGGAACAGCCCGTGTTCGCCTGGAAGTAGGCCCGGAAGCCGGCGGCCGGCCCTAGGCTGCGGTGCATGATCAAAGACCGCGCCGCGCTGGTCGCGGGCACCATCCGGCTGGCCTCGGGTCTTTCCTTCCTGGTGGATCCGCTTCGGGCGAACCGGTGGTGGGGCGAGCCGGATGACCCGGGCCCGTCCGCGCGGCTGCTGCTTCGTTCCATGGGTTACCGCGACGCCTTGATCGGAGGGTTGCTTCTGAGCGCGGCGTTGCGCGGCCGGGACACCCGCGGGTGGTTCCTGGCATCCGGTGGCGCCGACGCGGCCGACCTACTGGGCGGGATGAGCGTGCATGCCGATCTCACCCGCGGACAGCAGCTCATCGGCCTGGGTGGAGCGGTTGTCGGCATCGGCGTGGGGCTGTGGGGCGCGACGCGGCGCGATCGGAGTGCCGGCAGCGCTGCGGGCCGGCGTTCCGGGCCGAGCTGAGGTAGCCGTCGGCCGGGGGAGTCTACGGTCCGCACGCACTCGAACAGTTCCAACAGATCAAGGTGTATGCCGAATTGGCGCCCGCGCCCAGCATCTGAGATAGACCGCGGCCTTCCTTCACCTCACGGTCGCAGGTTCCGCTATCGGCCGTCCTGGACCGTGACGTCCGGTACGGAGTCTTCCGGCCGGACAGCCGCCTCCTGCGGTTGCACGCTGACCAGTTCAAGACCCAGATCACGGACTCGGTCGAGAAGGCCGAAAAGCTGCGACTGGTCACAGATTTCTCCGGCGAATCCCGTTTCTCCCGGGCCGGGCTCAAGTCGCATCCCCTCGAATGCCGATCCAAGCCGTTCGGAGACGCAACCCCGAACGCAGATCCGGTACATCGTCGGCTCCACTGGGCACTCCGTTCGTCATCTACTGACTCAGCCTTCGCCGTAGCCGGGTGAGCGGTCCTCATCCGGCAAGTCAAATCGCCCGGGCGAGCATCCCGCCCGAATCAGGCCGGCGACTCACCACCTTTCGAGATGCACCACGTCGTCAAGCGGAATTCGTTCGGCACGACGGAAAGTTGTGCCGGTGTAGTAGGCGGTGGGGATCGTCGTGGCGTGGTAGACGTTATCGGGCAGCCGGAGGATATTCCGCATCTCCTCCTCGGCCATCACGGTCACCCCGGTCCAGGTGGTTCCCAGTCCTCGCGAACGGGCCGCGAGCATGTAGTTCCATGCCGCAGGCATGATCGACGCCCAATACTGGTTGGCGTTTTCAGCCGTCAATGTGCCGTCACCGTCGATGACCTCGACGCACGGGACCACCAAAACGGGGACGTCACCGAAGTGGTCGGCGAGGTACTGCGCGCTGTCGGACACTTTGCGCTGCTGGCGATTGCGCGCGGGGTCGTTCCTGAACCGGTCGGCGACCGCGAACGGGGAGGCAACGATCCAGTCCCATGTGCGGCGGTACACATCTGCGATCGCGCGACGCTGTGCGGCGTCGGTGACCACGACGAATCCCCAATTCTGCAAGTTGGAGGACGTCGGCGCCTGCACCGCGATCTCCAGGCATTCCCGGATCAGGGCAATGGGAACCGGTTTGGTCAAATCGAGACGCTTGCGCACCGAGCGCGTCGTAGTCAGTAGTTCGTCGGGCGACAAGTCGACGATTGGGCAACGGTTCACGATCAGGCCGGTAAGACAGCGACGACTTCGACTTCTACCCGGAGGTTGGGCCAGACCAGCCCGTCGATGATGGCGAGCATGCCGGCCGGCTCGTGGCGGATGAACTCCCGGTTCACTGCCATGTAGGCCGGCAGATCGTCGCGGTTGGTCAGCCATTGCCGCATGCTGACGACGTCGGTCAGTTTGGCGCCGGCCTTGGCGAGTGCGGCTTCGACGTTGGCCCAACACTGCCGGGCCTCCTCGGTGAAGTCCTCCGGCGCAGTGCCGTCTTCGCGCAGCCCGGGCGTTCCCGAGACGAATATCTGGGTACCGCCACCGGGTACGGCAACAGCATCGGCGTACTTGGCGATGTGTGCAGCCACTCCGGTCAATATCGGTGTAACGGTGGTCATCTCAAAGCTCCTTGGTAGGGGGAGTTTCTTTACCGCTGAGGTTCAGCGTTCCGCGTTGTCGTCGGTCGTCAAAGGGCCATCGCCGGTGTCGACAAGGAAGACCGCGAGCAATTCAGCGGGCTCGGTGGCGCTGGCGTTCTCGCTGATCACGTGGTGCGCCCCGGGTGCCTCACTCCACGTCTGGCCGGCGTGATACACCCGCACCGGCTCTCCTTCGAGTTGGCTGCGAATTCGCCCGGAGATGACGTAAGCCATGATGAACGCCGAATTCGCATGGTGGTGAGCAGCGCTCCTGGCTCCTGGCGGATAACTGACGGCCACCGCTTCAAGCGATTTGCCGGGCACGTTGCTAGGTCGATCGAAAACGGTGCGGACGACGGGGGTTTCGCCTGGCGTCTGCGGGGTCGGCTCGGCGTGTGCCGCAGGTGCGAGGATCACACCGGCGATCACGACTGCGAGCCGCATTTTCAGCGCCATAGTTCAATTCCCTTCCGAGAGCCGGAGTCTGACTCAGGGTCCGGGGTCAGCCTTCGGCAACCCGAAGAATCGTTTTGCCGTGGATGCGCTGTTCGGGAGCGAAGGCGGCAGCAGCGTCGGCAAGGGGCAGCACAGCACCCACCACCGGTGTGAGACGTCCATCGCGCACTCGCGCGGCGAGTTGGGCAAGCTGAGATCGATCGGCCTCGACGACGAAGAAGACGGCCCGACCGTCCGTCGGGCGGGTCGCGGGCGGCTCGGCGATCGTGACGAGCGTTCCGCCGGCCCGCACCAATGCGGCTGAGCGGGCGAGGACCTCGCCACCGATCACGTCGAACACCACGTCGACTGCGCCGGCGTCCTCGAGCGTCTCGGTACCCATGTCGACGAAGTCATGGGCACCCAGCGCAATGGCTCGATCCCGATCTGGTGTCCGGCCGGTAGCGATGACACGCGCCCCGGCCTCGCGGGCGAGCTGCACCGCGAGTGACCCGACCCCTCCTGCGGCGCCGTGGATCAAGACCGTCTGTCCCGCGGTGAGGCGTCCGTGGTCGAACAGGCCCTGCCAGGCGGCTAAACCAGAGATCGGCAGGGCTGCGGCGACCGTGTGATCGATGTCGAATGGTAGCGGTGCGAGATTGCGGGCTTCGACAGCGGTGTACTCAGCCAGCGAGCCGTTACGGGCCCAATCGGCGAGCCCGAACACCCGCTGACCGATGCTCAAACTGGTGGTGCCGTAGCCCAACTCAACGACCACGCCCGACAGCTCGTGGCCGGGAATGCTCGGTGTCCGGTCGCGGCCCGCGCGGTCGGTCCAGGTGTGCGGCCAGTCGAGCTCGCCGGGTGTGAAACCCGCGGCGTGTACCTGAACGATGACCTCGCTGTCGGCCGCCTCGGGGTAGGGCTGGTCGGTGAGCGACAGGCCGGCGACACCGGCCTCGCGGTCCTTGACGATGATGGCTTGCATTGCAGGTCCTTTCTGATGGGTGTTGCGTGCACGAGCACTGATAGCGCGGGTGTATCCGTTGGCGATGGCTCCGGTGTCGGAAGCGTGTGCGCCGCTGGCCGTCTAGCAAGCCAGCATTGGCCGACGCGGGGTGATTCGTCATCACCCGGCGAGCCAGTTCACCCGGGTGAACCGAAGGAGCGACTACGGCGACCGGGACGGCCCCGCCGCGGCCATGGGACCGCTGGCCAGTGCTGGCTGTACACCCGGCCGGTCGCGGCACAGTGCCGCGATGTCGCAGGGCACGGGGCGGTACCCGGCAGGAGGATTGGCGATCAACAGTGCGGCGCACAACGCCGCCAGGGCGAACAGTGCGGCACCCGCCTCTAACACGCGGGCGAAACCGGCGGCATTCGTCGTGCCCGCGCTGACCAGACCCACGGACCCGATCGCCACCAGCGCAGCCAGCCGCGAGACAGCGTTGTTGATCGCCGATGCCAGGCCGCCGTATTCGGCTGGCACCGAGGCCAGTGTGACCGACATCAGCGGTGTGATGGTCGCGACCAGGCCGGTGGCCAGCACGAGCATCCCGGGAATCAGGTCGGTGATGGCATGGAATCCATCGGGTTTCGGCCGGATCAACAACAGCCCGACACCCGCCAACGCCGGCCCGGTGATCAGAAACACGCGTGGTCCCACCTGATCTGCCATGCGCCCGACGCGACGGGCGAGCGCGAAGGATAGCAGCGGAATCGGTAGGGTGGCCACCCCAGTGGCGGTGGCTGAGTAGCCGCCGACTTCTTGGGTGTACAGGGCGATGGCCAGCGATCCCATGATCAACGCGCCGTAGACGAGCGCGGTGACGAGGTTCGCGGCAGCGAAATTACGAAAGGCGAACAGCGGCAACGGAAGCATCGGAAACCTACTGCGGTGCTGCCAACTCACGAAGCCGGCAAGTGCGGCTATCCCGACCACCGAACTGGCGACGACCTCCGGGTCAGTCCAGCCGTAGTGTTGCGCTTCGATCAACGCATACACCGTCGCGGCCAGCCCCGCCGCCGATAGCGCCATCCCGACGGTGTCGACGCGGGCGCCTTCCACCCGATCGGACATCGGGCACAACCAGAACGTCAGCGCATACCCGACCGTCATAGGGATCGCTGACAACACGAAAATCCAGCGCCAGCCGAGAAAATCTACGCATATCCCGCCCAACAAAGGGCCCAGCGCGAAGGCGGTCCCCGTCCACCCGGTCCAGACGCCGATCGCTGCGGATCGGGCCGCTTTGTCGAACACCGTGTTGATCAGCGCCAGCGAGCCCGGCACGAGGAAAGCCGCGCCGAGGCCCTGGATGATGCGCGCAGTGACGAGCGCCGCGGGCGACGTTGCGGCCGCCGCCAGAACCGAGCCGACCCCGAAAGCCAGCAGGCCGCACCGCATCACCGGAATGCGGCCGAGCAGATCCGAGATCGACCCACCGGGCAGAATGACCGTGGCCATCGCCAACAAGTAGCCGTCGACGACCCATTGCTGCAGGGCCAGGCCGCCACCAAGGTCGCGTTCGACGGCGGGCAAGGCCAGGTTGATCACAGTGGAGTCGAGGAACGCGACCATCGACACCATCACCGCGACCACCATCGCGCGGCTGGTCGGGGCCGCATCGCGCAACGTCACTGTCGGGACCCTTCGGTGGGTGACGGAGCCGGGGCGGTCTGACCGCCGCCTCCTGTGAGCAGCGTGCCCCGACGCGGCCTGCGTCGTCATCACCCGGCGGGCCGTCTCACCCGGGTGAGATTCGCACGTTGCGATTGCAGATGCTCGCCGGCGAACTTGCCTACACTGTTTGCCAGCGCAAGCGGTGACGAGGACTGTGGACAGCACATCGGGGACATCCTTCACCCGCCTATTTCTTGTTGGCGGGCGGCGATTCGCGTGAGTGCGGCGAGGGCGTCGGGAAAGATGCGCATACCGCCGATTCGTGGGCGGGGGGACGAGCTGAAAGCGATCAGCGCCGCGATCGCGGGGGTGGCGCGAGGGCGCGGCGGGGCGCTGGTCATCGAGGGGCCGCCGGGCATCGGGAAGAGCCGCTTGTTGACCGAGGTTTTGGCGCTCGCCGAGAAGGCCGGTGTTCGGGCGCTGTTCGGCGAGGCGTTCGAGTACCAGCAGACCGTGCCGTTTTTCTCGCTGTTCATGGCGACGCTGCATGCCGATCCCCCGGTCGGTGATGCCGAGGCGTTGCGTCGCTTGGGCTCGTCAGCCGATCTCCGCTACTGGGTGGTGCGCGATCTGCAGGCCGCGATCCACCAAGCCGCATCCCGAACGCCGTTGACGATCGTCCTCGAGGACATCCACTGGGCCGATAACGCCACTCTTTTGGCACTGCGGTCGCTGGCCGCGGCGCGCCCTGACGCCCCGGTGCTCTGGGTGCTCACCGCGCGAACCGGCGCGGGCGGGCCGGCCGTCCGCGAGACACTGAGCGCGCTGGAACACGAAGACGCCACGTTTCTGCGGTTGACGGCCGTGACACCGGATGCGGTCGTCGATATCGTCCAAGACACCGTGCGAGCCAACGCGGATGCGTCGCTGGTCAGTCTGGCCGACAAGGCACACGGCAACCCGTTCCTGCTGACAGAACTGTTACGGGGACTCGACGAGGAAGGCCGGCTCGATGTCACCGGCGGGTGCGCGGTTGCCACCGGAGACACGCTGCCGCGACGGCTCAGCGACAGCATGCAGCAGCGACTGGACCAGCTCTCCGACCCTGCGAGCCAAGTCGTGCGGGTAGCCGCCGTGCTGCCCGACCGGTTCTCGGTCCGGCTGCTCGCCGCGATGCTGGACCGCCAGCCGGTCTCGTTGCTGTCGGCGCTGGAGGAAGCAGTGCGCGCGGATCTCATCGTCGAAGACGGTGAGCAGTTGAGGTTTCGGCACGACCTGCTGCGCGAAGCCACCCGGCAGGCCCTGCCGCAGTCGCTGCGGCGGGCAATGGAGCGCCAGTCCGCATCGCTCATGCTGCGTATCGGCGCGAGCCCCGCCGAGGTGGCCACCCAACTGGCACGCAGCGCCGAGCCCGGCGACCGGGAGGCGATTGAGACACTACGCCAGGCCGCGCAGTCGGTGGGCCGCGGCGATGCAAGCGGCGCCGCGGACTTGAGCCACCGCGCGTTGGAGTTGTTGCCCACCGACGACGCGGAGCATGGATCCCTGGTCGCCGAAACGGTGGAGTGGCTCAACAGGGCCGGCCGACACGGCGAGGCGGAAAAATTGGCCGTCGTGGCGTTGTCGGAGGCGGCCTCGCCCGAAGTCGAGGCCGAGATCCGGCTCCGGCTACCCGTGCATGCCAAGCACACTGACCAGCGGCGGGTGGCGGAGAATCGGCGTGCGCTCAAGTTGAGCGGCATCAGCGACATCACCCGGGCCCGGCATCTGGCGTGGCTGGCGTACAACCTGGTGTTCGACGAAGGTGGGCAACGGCGCGCGGCCGCCGACGCGGCTGCCGCGGCCGCGTTAGCAACCGGTGATCTCGAGGCCACGATCATGGCTGACGTCACCCGCGCTCTGCTCGATGCTGGCGAGGGTTACACGTCCCGCGCACTACGCCGTTTCGAAGAGCTCCGCCCGCTCGCTCACACGAATGAAACGGCGTTGGCGCATGCCTATGCCGGAATGTACGACGCAAATCTGCTGGCAGTGGTCGGCCGGCTGGACGACGCGACAGCCCGAGTCGCCGATGGCATAGAGCAAGCCCGCCGGGAAGGCAACGCGATGGCCCTCGGCCTGTGGGCCGTCTTCAGCGGGCTCGTCGACCTCGCTGCGGGCCGGCTGTCGGCCGCTCGCGATGCCACGGAGTCCCTTCCGCCCCCACAGCCGACGGGGGCAACCGAGCATGACGTACTTCGCATGGTGATTCTCGCCGAGGTGGCGGCGCACACCGATGACCGGAACTTGCTGCAGCAGATGGTCAATGATGCGCGCGATGCCCACTCCACCGGCTCCGCCGGCATACGTCGAGGGTCGGCGTATGTGCTCGCGCGGGCGGCGTGGCAGCGCGAGGACGTTCATGATGCGATGCGCTGGCTCGGCGACGTCATCCTACTGGCGACACCATTTTTCCCGCATGCATTGGTTCGGCTGGTCTTGGGTGCGCGGGTGGCCTCGGCCGCCGGTGATGCCGGCTTGCGCGCGCGGGTCCTGCAGGCCACCGAGATACTGGAGCGCGAGCGGCCCGCACTGCCGATGTTGGCGACCGTGGCCGGGTATGCCCGCGCGATCCTCGAACACGATGCCCAGGCGTTGGTGGCTGTTGCGGAGTTGCTCCGCGCGTCGTCGCGCCCGCTTCTTTATGCCAGCGCCGCCGAGGATGCGGGGTGTGAGCTGAGTCGCGGACACCGCAACGCTGAGGCGCTCGATCAGCTCAACGCCGCCTTTGACACCTACATCGAGTGCGGAGCGACTGCCGATGCCCGCCGGGTCGGCCGCACGCTGCGCCGATTGGGTGTCCAGCGGCGTATTGCCATGCACTCGCGGGCCAGAACCGGTTGGGACAGCCTCACCGATTCCGAACTCAAGGTCATCAACTTGATCGCCGAAGGCGCGACCAACCGCTACGTCGCCCAGCAGCTGCAGCTCTCTCCTCACACGGTGAAAACCCACGTACGCAATGCGTTCGCCAAACTCGGCGTCACCTCCCGGACTCAACTGACACAGCTCACGCGCGATACGGATTGACCGGATCGTCAAATATCGGGTGCCTGGAGATACCCCGACTCTGCCCTAAAGATCACCCGCTGGGCGATGGTGACGGCAGGGTGAGGCTGCCAACGTAGTCATTACATCCATGTGAAGCAAAGGGGAGGACGGTGAGCGGGCACACGGCAAACGAGTATCGCCGGCCAGCGCTCGGGGTAAACCTGACTGTCCGGTCTGATTCAATGGGATCACCGCGATTGTCGGGCATGGACCAGTCGGGGCCGGCAGAGACCAACGGGGCTGGAAAGGTGCCGGTTGGCACCGGCGCCGCTTCCACACCGTGTTTCACGACTTTGCTTCTGGGTTCAAGGGAGTCGAGGAGGTCGGGCGTGACCGACTCAACCGAACACGATGACGGCGATGCTGGAGAGGTCGCCCGAGCAGTCCTGCTCGACACCAAGGTGCATGTCCCAACCCTCGGGTCCCAGCTCGTCCACCGGGCTCCGCTGCTCGAAGCACTATCGGCGGGACGCCGCCGCAAGCTGACCTTGTTGAGTGCGCCCGCGGGCTGGGGCAAGACAACATTGCTCGCTCAGTGGGCCGCGGGTGCGGGCGAGGACCGGCGGTTCGGCTGGCTGTCGCTGGATTCCTCCGACAACGACCCGGTGTGGTTTTGGATGTACGTGGTCGCCGCGCTGCAGAAGATCGATGCCCAGATCGGAAGTCGCGCAGTCGAACTGTTGACGATGGGCGCCGATCCGACCCAGGTCGTTCTGCCTACGCTGCTCAACGATCTGGAGACGATCACTGACCCCATCGTGCTCGTTCTTGACGACTACCACCTGGTGGTGAATCGAACGGTTCACGAACAGCTGGCGTTCGTCATCAGCCGAATGCCGACAAATCTCCACTTGGTGTTGGCCACCCGATCCGATCCGATGTTGCCGTTGGCTCGGCTGAGGGCCAGCGGCGAGCTTGCCGAGGTGCGAACCGCCGACCTACGCTTCGGTGCCGGTGAAGCGAACCGGCTGCTCAACGAAGTGCTCGGGCTGGATTTGCCGGACGCCGACATCCAGCTGTTGCACCGCCGCACCGAAGGCTGGGCAGCCGGCCTCTACCTCGCCGCCCTGTCGCTGGCCGGGCGTTCTGATACCGCAGCGTTCATCAGGACGTTCGCAGGCGATAACCGGCACATCGTCGACTACTTGATGGCCGAGGTGCTGGAGAGTCAGCCACCGCAAATACGCAGCTTTTTGCTCCGGACTTCGGTTCTGGGACGGCTCAGCGGCGCGCTGTGCGACGCCACGCTGCAAACGTCCGGCTCGGCTTCGGTGTTGGACAAGATCGAGCGCGACAACCTGTTCGTGGTGCCGCTGGACATGTCGCGCCACTGGTATCGCTACCACCAGCTGTTCGGTGAGCTGCTACGCACCGAACTGCACCGCGCCGAGCCCGACCTCGTCGCCGACCTGCACCGACGCGCCGCAGCCTGGTATGAGGCCGAAGGCCTCGTCGACGAGGCGGTCCGCCACCTGATTCCAGCCGGCGAGACAGTGCATGCCGCCGATCTGATCGCTGGGGACTGGGTCAATGAGTTCAACGGCGGCGGGCTGTCGACCGTCTCGGGTTGGCTGGATCTGCTTCCCGGAGACACCGTCCTACAGGATCCGCGGTTGAGTCTGGCCCGCGCGTGGCTCGCGTTGAGCACGGGTCAACTCGACGACGCCGCCAAATGGATCGAGGCAGTCGAGGCGGCCGCCGCGGCCGATGATGACGCGATCAGCGCCCAAGTCGTGGTGTTGCGCGCGGTCCACTCATTCAAGACGGCTGAAGTCGCTGCCGCACTCGAGGGGGCTCGCCGGGCCATCTCTCTCGATCTGCGCACCGCGCCGCTGAGCCGATCGAGCGCCCACAGCACCTATGGGTCCGCGCTGTATTTTTCCGGCAGCACCAACGAGGCGCGGGCCGCCTTCGAGCGGGCCGCGCAACTGGCCGAGAAGGTGGGCGACCGTCGCGTCCACAGCTACGCACTCGGCTATCTGGCGCTCATTTCGGCGGAACGTGGTCAGCTCGCAGACGCCGAGCGTCAGATCCGCCGCGCTTCCGGCAGCTCCAGAAACCTGGAAGACGGGGAACACTTCGTAGACGCGATGGTGGCGCTTGCCGCGGCCCAACTCCTGGCCACGCGCGGTGACATACCTGCCGCGGCGGTGGCCGCCGACAGGGCCGTCATGTCCGCGCGCCACGGTGGAGCGAGCCTGGAGGTAGCCAAAGCGCTGCTGGTGAAAGCGGGGGTGTTCGAGCGCCTCGGCGATCAGGAGTCCGCGAACGCCGTCCTCGACGAGGCCCGCACGCTCATCCGTGGTTGCGCGGACGTCGGAATCACCGCGACATTGCTCGCTTCGGTCGAGCCGAGCGCAGCCGGCGCGGGCGGTCCGCGCATGGTGGTGGGCGCGGTCGGTGAGCAGCTGACCCCCAAGGAACTAGAGGTGCTGCGGCTGCTCGCTACCCGGCTCTCCCGCCGTGAGATCGGTGCGCGGCTGTATGTTTCGCTCAATACCGTCAAGACCCACCAGCGCGCCATCTACCGCAAGCTCGGCGTTGAGCACCGCGCCGCAGCGGTCAGGCGGGCACGCGAACTCGGCTTGTTCTAGCCGTCGTCATCCGGGGTGAATTCCCGCGACGGGCGAGGACAATTCACCCTCCTGCAGGCCAGGCTTGTGATACCGGACGTTTGCGCGGCCGGGTTCGGCTGCCCGGGCGGATCGCTGGGATGCGCTGCGCAGGCCTGACATAGGGGATAGGGAACGGAGACCGCGGCGATGGGGACTTCTGAATTCGATGACGTTGCGGCCCATCTGCTCGAGCCGGAAGAGGCCGTGGACTCAGAGCTGACGGGTGTCGACCTGGATGAAGGCTACTCGCCCCCGGAACGCCCGCTGGAATTACGGGCATGGGGCCTGACTGCACGTGAGGCGCGCCTCGGGGAGAGTCTGGCGCGCCGGTTGGCCCGCGAGGTTCCCGACGTGACCGATCAAGGGGACGGTGACGGGATCGGCGATAGCGCCGACAGCGATGGCGAACCGATCGATGATCAGGTCGGCGACTGGCGGGCCGGTCGGCTCGTCGCCTTCGACTTCGATCCCACCGACGCCGGCTCCGATTACCGGGCTTACGACGTCGGCATTGACGGTGGTGCGGCGTCGGCTGAGGAAGCCGCGATGCATGTGGTCGTCGACGAGGACACCGACGGCGAAGAACGGTGGGGACTGCTATGACCGGCGGGATGCGACCGGGCCGCGAAGACCTATCGCAGACCGGGGCATGGGCTTCTCACCCGGGTGAATTCCGGGCGCGGATGAGGACAACTCACCCGGTGTGCCCCGACCGTGGAGTGGAACCAGTCATGCAGAACGGAGGCGGTATGTCACGCGGTGGGGCCACAACGACGGTGGAAGAGGCTGTCCAGGTTCGCGTGAGCGACATGGCGGCCCTGCTCGCACGGTACGGCCTGGTCATAGTCTTGGTCTGGTTCGGCGCGATGAAGTTCACTCACTATGAATCCGACGGGATTTCACACTGGGTGGCCAACAGCCCCGCGATGAGCTGGGTCTACCACTTCATGTCCATCGATGCGTTCGGTCGATTGAACGGATCAGTGGAATTGATAACCGCGGTGTTGCTGGCTGCCAAGCCGTGGTACCCGAAGGTGTCCGTGGCGGGCGGCATCGTCGCCTCCTTGTTCTTCGTGACCACGCTGAGTTTCATGGTCACGACCCCCGGCACCGGTGAGGCGTCTGCCGGCGGCTTTCCCGTGCTCTCCGCCGACGGGGAGTTCTTGATGAAGGACATCGCACTGCTCGGCCTGGCGCTGTGGCTGCTGGCGGATGCGGTCGACGCCACCCGAGCCCCGAGATGACGCCGCCGGCCAAGGACCATTACGACCTCGTCGTCCTCGGCGCAGGCTCAGGAGGGTATGTCTGCGCTATCCGCGCCGCCCAACTCGGGATGAGCGTCGGGATCGTCGAGGAGCGCTATTGGGGCGGGGTGTGTCTCAATACCGGCTGCGTCCCGTCAAAAGCGCTGCTGCGCCACGCCGAGATCGCTTCCATCATCACTCACCAATCCGCTACCTTCGGCATCTCCGGCGACGTGAGTCTCGACTATGCGCGTGCCGTGTCGCGCAGCCGCGAAGTCGCCGACGCCCGGGTCCGCGGCGTGCATTTTCTGATGCGCAAGAACAACATCGCCGAGATCGACGGCCGTGGCCATTTCACCGGTCCGCACAGCCTCAGTGTTGCGCTGCCTGGGGGAGGCCGTCGCTCGCTGACCTTCGGGCACGCTGTCATCGCGACCGGATCGCGGGTGCGCATGCTGCCCGGAGTTGCTGTCGGCGACAACATTGTGACCTACGAACAGCAGATCCTCAGCGCTGAACTGCCCGAGTCCATCGTGATCATCGGAGCCGGCGGAATCGGTATGGAATTCGCCTACATCCTGCACAGCTATGGCGTGCAGGTTGAGATACTGGAATTCGCCGACCGCGTTCTCCCCAACGAGGACGCTGACGTCTCCCGGGAACTCCAGCGCCACTACGTGCGGCGCGGGATGACGATCCGTACCTCCACCCGGGTAGACAAAGTTGTCGACCATGGCGGGCACGTCGCCGTCAGCTATACCGGAGCCGACGGAACATCCTCCACCACAGAGGCCACCCGGGCCTTCATCTGCATTGGCTTCTGCCCCAACGTCGAAGGGATCAGGCTCGACGCCGCCGGCGTGCTTCTCAACGCAACGGGCGCCATCGACGTCGACGACCACATGCGCACGTCCGAACCGCACATCTATGCAGTCGGTGACGTCACCGCCAAAGTCCAACTCGCCCACGTTGCCTCGGCGCAAGGGGTAATCGCCGCCGAAACCATGTCGGGGGTCGAGACGATGCCGTTGAACTACCCGATGATGCCGCGAGTCACCTTCTGCCAGCCGCAAGTCGCCAGCTTCGGCTACACCGAAGAGCAGGCACGCACCGCGGGCCACCGGATTCGAGTCGCTACCTTCCCCATGCGGGCCAGCGCCAAAGCCCACGGACTGGGCGACCGCGGCGGCTTCATCAAACTGATTGCCGACGATGCGCACGGCGAGCTGCTGGGAGCGCATCTGGTGGGCAGCGAAGTCAGCGAGCTTCTCCCCGAGCTGACGTTGGCTCAACTCTGGGACCTCACCGCCACCGAACTGGCGCGAAACGTCCACACCCATCCGACACTCGGTGAAGGGCTGCAGGAATGCTTCCACGCCCTGGCCGGGGGTGCCATCAATCTGTAGGCAACCGAGGGCCGAGTAGTCGGGACGCCAGGACAGAAAGGAGCCCGGAAATGCATTTCGCGTCAAAGAAGGTCATTGTTGTCGGCGGTAGTGCCGGCATCGGGCGGCAGGTCGCGGCCGATGTCGTCAACCACGGTGGCAGTGCGGTGATCATCGGACGCCCACAATCTCGCAATCGAGCTCGCCGAGCACAACATCCGGGTCAACGCGGTAGCACCGGCCGCGGTGAAGACGCCCGCTCTGGAGCGATGGGTGCCGAAGGACGAGATCGATGCCACGCTCGACGCATTCGCGCCCTTTCATCCGCTGGGGCGGGTCGGCGTCCCCTCCGATGTTGCCAACGCCGTCACCTACCTGCTCTCCGACCGGGCCAGCTGGGTCACTGGCGCGATCCTCAACGTCGATGGCGGCGTCATGGCCGGCCGCAACTGAACCGGGAGAGATTGACATGACAAACGACATTTTGAGGCCAGGTGGCCCGCCGGCCAAGTCTGTCGGCCGCACCGAAGGCAGATCCGTGTTCTTTGGCACCATCGGTGCCCGCCACATCGTCGACAAGGCTCAGGCGGACGGTCGCTTCTCGGTTCTCGAACATCCGATGTCGCCGCATGCGCTGGGCGCACCGCTTCATCGCCACCACAACGAGGACGAGTACAGCTGGATCATCGAGGGACGCATCGGCGCTCTGCTCGGCGACGAAGTGCTCCATGGTGGACCCGCCGACTTCATCTTCAAGCCACGAGGCCAGTGGCACACCTTCTGGAACGCCGGTGACGAGCCGGCCCGTATCCTCGAGATCATCTCTCCCGCAGGCTTTGAGCAGTTCTTCGACGACGTCGCCGCCCTCGGCGGTGTGGACACGATATCGGCGGAGAAGCTCGATGAACTCTGTGCGCGCTACGACCTGGAGATGGATGTCGACAGTGTCCCGGAACTGTGCAGACGCTTCGGCCTGAAATTCCCGGGCGAACCCATGTGAGAAACGAGCTTCGCTACGCAGGCTCGATCACCGGCAGCCAGTCGAACGCAAAACTCTGGAAGGTCTGATCATGAAGATCGTAGTCATCGGTGGCCGTGGTTTGATCGGCTCAAAAGTGGTGTCCAAGCTCAGCGTGCAGGGACACGACGTACTTGCCGCCTCGCGACGATCAGGGGTTGACGCGCTCACCGGCGCGGGCCTCACGCAGGCCCTTGCCGGTGCCGATGCTCTGGTTGACGTTGCCGACTCGCCATTGTTCGACGATGAGCCCGTGATGCACTTCTTCACAACTACGACGAGGAACCTGCTCTCCGCGGAGTTGCAAGCCGGAGTCGAACACCATGTCGCCTTGTCCGTGGTCGGTGCGCAGGTCATGCCGGACAGCGGCTACAACACCGCAAAGGCGGCGCAGGAGAAGCTGATCCGGGAGTCGGGCCGGCCCTATTCGATCGTGCGGGCCACGCCGTTCTACGAATTCGCCGTCGGCTTGGCCGATTCCGCTACCGACGGTGATGTTGTCACGCTGCCACCGGCATCATTCAGACCCATCGCGGCGAACGACGTCGCCACGGCTGTGGCCCGAGCGGCAGTCGGCCGACCGACCAATGGGGTGACCGAGATCGCGGGACCGGAAACAATGCCGATGGACGAGTTCGTCCGCAAAGGCCTTGCCGCCGTCGGCGATCGGCGCAGCGTCGTCACCGACGTGCAGGCCCCGTACTTCGGAGCGGTGATCGACGATCACAGCCTCGCGCCGGCGGAGAACGCCACCATCTTCACCACGCGATACTCCGACTGGATCGAGACACACCTCAGCCCGCGCAGCTGAGGCTAGGCCGCCGACGGCCACCGGCCGATAACAAGAGGGATAACCGATGGTGCATAAGCCGCCTGACTCCCATTCGGAATCAACGATCACCGTAGTGCAACAGGTGCGACCGCCGACGATACCCGACGATGCCCAGGTGCTGACCGTTGTCATCAACCATCCACCGGGCGCCCCCGGCTACCCGCCGCATCGCATTCCGGGTGGGCCGGCATTCGGTTACATGATCGACGGCGAGATGCTGTTCGAGCTCGAAGGTCACGCTCCCCGCGTCCTGCGCGCGGGAGACGCCTTCTGGGCGCCCGGCGGCGATCAGATCCACTATCAGGACGCGAACAACCGGACTGACATCCCTTGCACTTTCGTACTCACAATGCTGTTCGTTCCCGGGAAGCCGCTCCGCGAATGGGCAACCGAAGAGGAGCTCGAAGACCGTAAAGCCCTGCGCATCACAAGCTGACGCGGGCTGGCCCTCGAGCGGGAAGGCGACAGGCGAGTCTTTTTCGGCTCGATCACCCGGGTGAACAGAGCACGGGGGTGATGACGGTTCACCCCGATCGGCGGCAATCTCGGACGGGAGCGGATCCCGGCGAACTTGGGGCAGCACCCACGGGCCGTCGCGGGCATCGACTGTCAGACAGGAAGGGAAGTCCAGGCATGCACTTCGAGGCCAAGAAGGTCATTGTTGTCGGCGGCAGCGCGGGGATGGGCCGGCAGGTTGCGGCCGACGTCGTCGACCACGGCGGCAGCGCCGTGATCGTCGGACGTTCCAAGACCCGGGTCGATGAGACCGTAGCCACGCTGACCGGCCGCCACGGAACGGTCAGCGGGATCACCGCCGACCTGACGGACCGCGCCGCGGTCGCCGACGTGCAGCGGGCGCTCGCCGAGGAGCACCGCGACGCGACATTGCTGGTCAATGCGGCCGGATTCTTCATCCCGAGACCATTTCTCGAGTACGACGCGCAGTTCTACGACTCATACATGGACCTCAACTACGCCTTGTTCTTCCTGACGCAGACCGTCGTTGCCGGCATGATCGCCAACGGCGAAGGCGGCTCCATCGTCAACATCGGCAGCATGTGGGCACATCAGGCCATCGGGCTGACGCCGTCGTCGGCGTATTCGATGCAGAAGGCCGGGCTGCATGCGCTCACCCACAATCTCGCAATTGAGCTCGCCGAGTACAACATTCGCGTCAACGCGGTAGCACCGGCGGTCGTCAAGACCCCGCTGTATGAAGGGTTCATCCCGAAGGGCGAGATCGATGCCACCCTGGCGACGTTTGCGCCGCTTCATCCGCTGGGGCGAGTGGGTACGCCCGCCGATGTCGCCAATGCGGTCACCTATCTGCTGTCCGACCAGGCCAGCTGGGTCACCGGCGCGATCCTCAACGTGGACGGCGGCATCATGGCCGGCCACAACTAGCTAGTCCGGTCACACAGCGCACCTGATGACAAAAGGAGAAGATATGTCGCACCAGTACAGCAAGGACGCGGCCGCGATCGACGCATTGAATCCGCAGCAGTACCACGTGACGCAGGAGAACGGGACCGAGCGAGCGTTCTCCGGTGAGTACTGGGCCAATAGGGAACCCGGCATCTACGTCGACGTGGTCTCCGGCGAGCCGCTGTTCGCCTCCCTCGACAAGTTCGACAGCGGCACCGGCTGGCCCAGCTTCACCCGGCCTATCGAGGCCGACAACATCGTTGAAAGGCGCGACCGCAGCCATTTCATGGAGCGCATCGAAGTGCGGTCGGCCCACGGTGACAGCCACCTCGGCCACGTGTTCCCCGACGGCCCGGGCGAAACCGGCCTGCGTTACTGCATCAACTCTGCGTCATTGCGTTTCATCCACCGCGACAACCTCGAAGCCGAGGGCTACGGGCAGTACCTGGAGCTGTTCACCAAACCGGCTCCGGTACGGCGCGGCCCGGCGGCCGTCCGCGAGGACCGGCCATGACGGTGCGCGACGAGGTAGCGGTCCTGGCCGGTGGGTGCTTCTGGGGTATGCAGGAGCTGATCCGCAGACAACCCGGGGTGGTATCGACCCGGGTCGGCTACACCGGGGGAGAGAACGCGCACCCCACCTACCGCAACCATCCCGGCCACGCCGAGGCCATCGAGATCACCTACCGGCCGGACAGGACCGACTACCGGACACTCCTGGAGTTCTTCTTCCAGATTCACGATCCGACCACCGTCAACCGCCAGGGCAACGATGTCGGCTCCAGCTACCGTTCGGCGATCTTCTATCTCAACGACGAGCAACGGCAGATCGCGTTGGACACCATCGCCGATGTCGATGCCTCGGGCCTGTGGCCCGCCAAGGTGGTCACCGAGGTGAGCCCGGCCGGCGAATTCTGGGAAGCCGAGCCCGAGCACCAGGACTACCTGCAGCACTTCCCGTACGGCTACACCTGCCACTTCATCCGGCCGGACTGGAAGCTGCCCGGCAAGAGTCACTCCCGTGCGTAAGCCGCTAGTCGACCCCTTGGGGATCGAGCATCTCGATTTCACCCCCGAATGCTGGGTCGCCTTCCTGGACAGCGGGTTTCGCTGTTCTGAGCCGGCAGCGGCGTATGTCGAGTTCCATATGGTGGGATACTGCAAACGCTTCGACTGCAATGAGCACGGCAATGCATGCGGCTACTTGTGTGCCCAGCATCTCGCGGCGTTTGAGTACACCGCTGAGTGCAGCTGGCGAGAATTGCAGCCGTCGGTCCTCGGCCGGTTGCTGTACCGCCACACGGGTCGGTGCCCGAGCTGCGGCCGGCCGATCCGATCCGCTATGGACATCCTGCAAGTCGTGGTGATGCTGTAGCGCGGAACTCACCTCACCGGGTGCAGGTTCCACTGCCCGCAGTCCAGGGCCGGCACGTCATTGACGTAGACCTCGATACCGCCGACCGGTACCGGTGACGGTCCCGGCATCTGGCGCAGGCTTCCCACTGAATGGAACGTGACGTTCCGCGCTTAACTCCTCGACTCCATGCTTCACCACAAGTGCTGCTAAGCGCGGTTTCAGCAACATATGGGAATGCCCTGCGTCGCATCGGAGGTAGATGATGGTCAGCCACCGCGAAAACAAGCGCAATCATCGCTCGAAGGGTGCCGAAGAGCGGCGCCGTCGCGGAGTCGGCCTCGGCACGGGCGTCGGGACATTCTTGGCGTTTGGCATGACGGCGTTGTCCGCACCGCCGCTCGCCCAAGCTGACGACCTAGGCCTGGGCGAGTGGATCCTTGAGCTGTTCGGTGGAGCCGGTGATGCGACGGCAGCAGCTGGGGCCGTGGCCAGCGCTCCCGCCGATGGTCTCTTCAGCGCGCTCGACGTTGGCGCCCAAGGCATTGATCAGGCATCGGCGGTGGCCGGCATCGCCTCGGCCGCCGATATGCTCAGCGTGCCGGCGGACATGTGGTTCCAACAGCTGATCTACGACCCGATCCACAGCGCCGTCGAGGCTTGGATCAGCAGTGATTTCGGTCAGGAAGTCGCTGGGTTCATCAACCAGATCTCTGGGCAATTCTTGATCGGCGATGGAGCCGCCGGGACGGCAGAACATCCCGATGGCGGTGCCGGCGGCTTGTGGTTTGGCGACGGTGGCCAGGGCTGGGATAGCACTCAGGCTGGGGTGGCCGGCGGCGCCGGCGGCGACGCGGGCTGGTTCGGCAACGGCGGTGACGGCGGCGATGGCGGGGCCGGAGGAAGTGGCGGCGATGGCGGAGATGGCGGATCGCTTCTCGGTATCGGCGGCAACGGCGGCGACGGTGGCGCCGGCGATACCGTCAGCGGATTGCCTGCCCTCGGTGGGGCCGGTGGCAACGCCGGCATGCTGGGCGTCCACGGTGACGTCGGTAATGCCGGCACGCTACCTGGAGGACCGCCATCTGGCAGCATCGACGGTTTGAGCACGACCGGGACCTGGTTCACCGACAGCGACGGAAAGGTTGTCACGCTGCACGGGTTCAATCAGGTGATCATCGTGCCGCCCCTGGGCTCGCCGGCCAGCGTCGGGTTCGGCGATGACGACGCCGCATTCTTGGCGGCCAACGGCTTCAACGCGGTGCGGGTTGGCGTCGACTGGTCCCTTTTGGAGCCTCAGCCCGGCGTCTTCGATGACGCGTACCTGGCGTCGATAGCTCAGACCGTGCAGACCCTCGGGGACCACAACATCGTCAGCCTGCTCGACCTGCACCAGCAGCTGGGGCCCGCGTGGGCGATCGACACCGGCGGACTGCCCAGCGCCAACTTGCCGTTCCCGCTCAGCATGTTCTTCGATCCCGCGCAGAACCACGCCGTGGATGCGTTCTGGGCGAACACCACCGGACCGGATGGGGTTGGGCTGCAGAATCATTACGCGCAGATGATGCAGTACCTGGCGAACTACTTCAATGGGAACTCCAATGTGCTCGGCTACGAGATCATGAACGAGCCACTGCCGGGCTCTCAGTTCCTGCCGACCGTTTTTGGCAGCTCGTTCTTCGACGCACAGCAGCTCACTCCCTTCTATGACCAAGTTTCGTCGGCGATCCGCTCCGTCGACCCGACTACACCGATCTTCTACGAGCCAAACATCCTCGCCACGGCGGGTCTGCCGATCCAGTTGGGCGACGTGGACGCCTCCAACGGCGTCTTGTCGTTCCACGACTACTGCTACGCGAACCTCGGTCCCCTGGGTTGCCTGCCAGACGTCACCGGAGTCATGAACAATGCTATTTCGTACGCGAAAGCGCATGATATCCCGGCGTTTATGAGCGAGTTCGGCTCCACCAGCAACCAGTCAACGCTTGCGGCTGCGTTGCCTCCCGCCAACCAGAACATGATCGGCTGGACGGCATGGGTCTATGGCGGCCCACAATCGGGTGTTGGCCTCGACGGCACCTCGCCCGACTTGGTCTATGACCCCACCCAGCCGCCGATCGGTGACAATGTCAATACCGCCAACCTGGAGACACTCGCCCAGCCCTATCCTCAGGTAGTTGCCGGGACACCGAACTCCTGGTCGTTCGACAACGGCGTCTTCCAGTTCAGCTACTCCACCGAGCACGCCGACGGCACAGGCGCGTTCGCCGCCGGCTCGCAGACCACTATCTCGGTGCCAACCGTCGAATTCCCGAGCGGGTATCAGGTGACCGTGACGGGCGGGGAGGTCATTTCGGCGCCGAACGCCCCGGCACTGATCATCGCCTCGAATGCCGGCGCCACCGCTGTCAGCGTCACGGTGAGCCCGGCGGCCACGGGGTAAACCAAGGGATTCGGCCAATCGCGTTGGCGGACCTGGCTAATCGGTGAGCTGGTCGTGGGCAGTCTGCTGGTGCGCCGACCGCTCGAGGGCGATACCCGCGGCATGCGCTCCGGCTCGCCTTCCGCTGAAGATGCAGTCGGCAAGGGATAGCCCGCTGACGTAGCTGCTCGAGCAGATGCCGACCGCATTGCGGCCCGCCGAGTACAGCCCGGGAATCGTTCCGCCGTCACGATGTAGCAGTTCGCCGGTGCTCTCGTTGACGACGAGTCCGCCGAGGGTCAGCCCCGGGATCGGGTAGAACATCGACGCGTCGGCGGAAATGTTGATCGAGTAGAAGGGCCCGACTGTCAAAGGGCGGCACAGTTCCGCCGCCTTATGCGCAGGATCACCGTCGCCACGGCGGAGGCTGTGGTTGTAATCGTCTACCGTGCGGCGGAGGCCGGCGGCGTCGATGCCGTTGCGACGGGCCAGGTCTTCGATGGTGTCGGCCTTCTTGTGTCCAGTGGTGAAGAGATAGATCAGCTGGAGTCGCTGGAACAGCTGGGTCTGTTCGCGGACTTGCGCTTTGATCTTCCGCCAGGTGGGTGCGTCGTAGACGGCCCAGCCGGCTCCGTTGAATCGCCGCATGAGGACGTCGCCGTGGGTGGCGCCATAGAGGTCCTCGTTGGCGATCCGGCTTCCATCGGTCCCGACGGTTAGGCCTTCGAGGAAGGCGCTGGGCGGCGCCAAAAAGCGCCAGGCCGTGACGTTTTCCATTTTGTCGAGCATGCCGCCGGCGTCGAGGCCAAGAGCGATACCCGTGCCGTCGTCGCCTGGTGTGCCGAGCGGAGAGACCTTCATGAATCCGGGCGCATACTGCTTGACCCATTCCCGGTTGTAGATGAATCCGCCGGCGGCCAGAATGACGGTGCGGCCATACGCGGTGCGTTCGACTGCGGCATCTGACCAGAGGCGTTCTGCCCGGGACACGGCGCCCTCGACGAGGCCGGGCAGCCAGTTGCCGAGCTTTCCGGTGGCTCTGGTGAGTACAGAATGGCGGCGTACATGCGGATGCGACAGATCCATTGAACGGTAACGGACGCCGACGACGCGACCGTCTTCCATGAGGAGGCGATCTACTCGGCCCAGGGGGATGAAATCCACCCCTTTTGCTTTCGCTGATGCGCCTAGGCGTTCGTAGAGCACCTTGCCCGAACTCATGCGGGGGGCGAAAACGCGGTGGCCGCGCGGGGCGGGTGTCGCGTGCTGGACATACGGGTGGGCTTTCTCGTTTCCCGAATAGTAAAGATAGTGGCGGTCGGTCGGGTACGACGTCTTGTAGGCGGAGACTTCGCCGCCCCGAAACTCCACACCCTGGTGTTTGAGCCAAGCGATCATCGCCGGGCTTTGGTCGCAGAATCGGTCGAGCGTCTCCGCGGTGACGGCATCGCCGACTTCTTGCCGTAGGTATGCGCGCAGGTTCTCGACGGTGTCCCGGTAGCCGCCGGCGCGCTGTTCGGGTGTTCCGCCGCCCGCGTAGATGATTCCGCCGGAAAGAGCGGTTGCCCCTCCGCCGTACCCGCGGTCTAATGCGAGCACGCGCGCCCCGGCATCGGCGGCCTCGATAGCGGCGGAAACCCCCGCCGCTCCGTAGCCCACGACGATGACATCGTACTGATCCGCCGATTTCATGATGGTTCCTCGTCTTCGGACTGCTGCAGCGGCAGATCGCGCAGTGTGCGAATGGTCTGCCCGCCAAACCGGCGCGGGGCCATCAGTGGTTGTGGTCCGCGGCGGCAAGGCGCTGGCGCGGCGTCGGCGTCAGGCGTCGGTTGTCGCGCCGCATGCACGTGACACTAAGGACCATTCGCGACGCTACGCGGCCAGGCTCCCGACTACCGGGACGCTTCGTCTACCAGCGCCGCCTGGTTCGCGGCGTCACGGGTGCAGGTTCCACTGCCCGCAGTCCTGGGCCAGCACGTCGTTGACGTCGACCTCGATCCCGCCGACGATCGGGCCGGGCGTCGACGCGGTGCTCACGATGCGCTGGAACAGCACCGCCCCAGGAAATCGTTGCCCGCGCGACCAAGATCGGGTCTGCCAGGCCCAGCGGTGACCGGGGGTGCGGGAATTCCCGATGACCCCGTCGGCGGCGGCCCACTGACACACGTTGACCCCCCCGTAGACACCGGTCCGCTGGACTCCGATCACGGAGTTGATTCCCCGGAACCACTGCAGCGCAACATTATTCCACGTGTCACGGTTGATGTCGTCATCGACGCTGAAGAAGATCGGCGCGCTGCGGCCGCCACCGGCGGCGGTGTGCAGATTCCAGGCGGTCTGCGCATCGGAGACGCCGCCGGCGTAGCCGCGGGTGAAGTCCGACGGTGCCGTCCCGCCCGGCTTGCCGTACTGGTAGTTGCTGACGATCACCAGTCCGGCGGCGGTCAGTGACTCGGCATAGGGGCGGGTGATCGGTTTGGCGCCGAAGTTCGAGCCGGGACGTGACGTCGATACGTAGTTGATCACCCCGGCATGGCCGGCTGCCCGGATGTCCTGCGCCGGGATCTGGCGCATGGCGTAGTCGATCAGCGTGGGTGCGGCGGCGGAAGCCGGGGGTGTGTTGGCGACCGCGGATACAGCGCCGGCCCCGGTGAGCGCCGCGGCGGATGCGTACCGCAGCACATCACGTCGGGAAACCAGACGCGACGCGCGACTGGGCAGCGGATTGTCGGGCATCGCCCGATGTTAACAATGTGGCTACTGTTACCGATGGTGCCCACGCCGGGCGAGGTCCACAGATACGATGCGCCCGTGTCGACACGTACTCGATGGCAGGTCGTGGCCGGCTGGTGTCTCGTCGCGCTTTGGTTGGCGGCGACTATGATCGCGGCTTTAAGTGGCGGATCGGCGCTACAGGCTGGGGCCGAAGCCGGTTACGGTGCCTGCCTGGCAGTGTTCGTGGTGCTGCATACCCACACGCTGTACAAGCCCGCGGGCGTCATCGGCTACCTCACGATCGCCGTGGTCGTGGCGTTCGGCTTCGAGGCATGCAGTGTGGCGACCGGCTTCCCGTTCGGCTCCTACGTTCACCACCTGGAGGGGCCCCGGTTGCTCGGGGTGCCGTTCACGGTGGTGTTCGGTTGGGTGGTGCTGGCCTGGCTGGCGTGGGTGCTGGCCCGGGTGATCGTGGGGGAGTATCGCGACCGGCGCGTGTCCGTGGTCGTGACGCCCGTCGTGGCCACGCTCATCCTCGGCGGGTATGACCTGGTGATCGATCCGATCGCCGCGTACGCGCGGGGGCTGTACTCCTATGGGTCGCCAAGTGGCGCTCTCGGTGTCCCGTTGAGTAACTATTTCGGCTGGGTGTTCACCGGATGGGTGCTGTTCCAGCTGTTTTCGTTGCTGGAACGGCGGTGGCGGCGGGAGCCCGTTGCCTCGCCCCGATCGGCACTGCTGATGCCGGTCGTCATCTGGTTCGGACTCGCCCTGCAGGTCAACCTGGAGATGCTGCGCGCAGGTGATGCCACCGCGACGCTGCAAGGCGGCCGGGTCGTTCCGGTATCCGATATCTATGCGACCTGTTCTGCCGCTGCATGGTTCACGATGGGCCTGGTGGTGGCGATCAGCGTGGCGCGGCTGTATGCCGCCACCCCGGCACCGCAGACCCGCCTTACGTTGCCGGTGACGCCGTAACGGTGACATTGACGGTAGTGGCTCCCGCGTCGGAGGCGATGACCAGTTCCGGTGCATTGGCATCGGAGACGACGTGGCCGCCCACGACGCTCACCTGATACCCGTCGGGGAATTGGATCTTCGGGAGCGCGATCTCGGTGCGAGAGCCGGCGGGGAAGTCCCCGGAGCCGTCGACGCGTTCGGTGGAGTAGCTGAAGTGGAAGGTGCCGTTGTCGAAGGAATACGACTCGGGGGTGCCGGCAACCACCTGCGGATAGGGCTGGGCCAGTGTTTCCAACTGGGCGGTGTTGACGTTGTCCCCGACGGGTGGCTGGCTGGGATCGTAAACCAACGAGTTGGGGCCTTGTCCGCTGAAGGCCCACTCCGCCCAGCCCATCATGTTCTGGTCGGCGGGCTGCATTGTGGCGGCGATACTGGTGTTGTCGGTGCTGAATCCGAACTCGGTCATGAACGCCGGGATGTTGTGTGCCTGGGCGTAGGTAGCGGCGTTTGACACGATTCCGGCGACGTTAGGCAGACAACCGAGTGCCCCTAAGGGGAACTCGCAATAGTCGTGAAACGAGTAGACGGTGTTGGGGAAGTCCACAGTGCCCAGGGCGGTGGGATAGCCCGCGGTGGCCGGAAGCATGCTCGGTTCGAAGAAGACCGGCGTCGTGGAGTCGACGGACCGTATCGCTGATGTCACCTGGTCGTAGAAGGGCGTAAGTTGCTGGGCCTCGAAGAAGGGACTGCCGAGGAGGCTCGGCAGGGTCTGCGAACCCGAGTAGGGTTCGTTCATGATCTCGAAGCCAGCCAAGCCGGCGTTGCCCTTGAAGTAGGCCGCCACGTATTCCCACATCAGCGCGTAGTGGTTCTGCAGTCCCAGTCCGTTTGAGGTATCGGCATTGGCCCAGAACGCATCCCAGGCGTGGTTCTCCGCCGGATTGAAGAACACGGCGAGCGGGAAGGACAGCGAGGGGTTGGGTAGCCCACCATCCTGCACCGCCCACGCGGGTGCACCGTCATAGCCGAACACGCTGCTGTAGGCGTCCTGGTGCATGTCGATGATGGTGCGGATGCCGTGGCTAGCCAGGGTTTGTACTGTTTGATCGACAGACGCGAGGTAGGCGTCGTTGAACGCCCCGGGTTCGGGTTCCACTGCGGCCCAGGAGATGGCCAGCCGCACGACATTGAAACCGTTGTCGGCGAGGAAGGCTGCGTTCGCGTCGCTGATTACGGCCTCGCTGTCGCTGCCGGTGCCGGCGTACTCCATCGAGTAGTTGAACCCGTGGGGTATAACGACCTTCCCATCACTGTTGGTGAGCCAGGAGTCCGTGGTGCTCAAGCCGCCACTGTCCTGGACTGGCGGGCCGCTGGCCAGGGTGCCGTAATGGCCGACCGTGCCGTGAATACCGAGCATGCCGGCGTTGCCGCCGGCCCCGCCCAGGGCGGGTAGCCCGTCACCTCCATCGCCGGCGTTACCGCCATCACCGCCGATACCGAAGACAGTTCCGCCGTCGCCGCCGTCACCACCGGCGGCACCAGCGCCGCCTGCTCCGCCGTCGCCGCCGTCGCCGAACCAGCCTGCGTCGCCGCCGGCACCGCCGGCCACACCGGCGTTACCACTCTGGTCGTAGCCATCACCGCCGTCGCCGAACCACAATCCGCCGGCGCCGCCATCAGGGTGCGTTGCTGTTCCGTCCGCGCCGTCGCCGATCAGGAACTGCCCGGAGATCTGGTTGATGAATCCGCCGACCTGCTCACCGACCGGGCTGTTGATCCAGTCCTCGATGGCGGTGTGGATGGGCGCATAGATCAACTGCTGGAACCAGGCCTCTGCGGGGGCGGTCACGGTGTCCATAGCCGTACTGACTGGCTCTACGGTGGCCAACGCCGCTTGGGCGGCCAGCGCGCCGTTATCCCCGACCGCATCGGCAGTCCCCAGCGAACCGTCATCGAGATGACCGAACAGGTCGGTGATCCAATCGCCAAAGCCGAAATCATCGGCATAGGCGGCAGCAGAGGTGGACAGCGCGGACAGGCCGACTGCCACGAATGCGCCGGCGCTTGCACCGAGGCTGACGGCGCGCCGACGGCCCGCCCGGACATCTCGTGGCGGGGTGTTGGTGTTGCTGCGCTGACCGGACATCGCCCATCTCCCATGCACCGTAGGGACTTTCAGGTTCTTCCCAGGCCTTCCTCGGTCTGGGCCTAGCGATAAAGCATGTAGAGGCAAGGCTCGGTCAGACACGGACCGTTCCACTCACTGGGAGCAACGCCGCCAGACCCGGTGCCGTTGATCACAGCCGAACCAAGCTGAACGGGTAGCTGAGGACACCGCCGGGCCCGCCGTCGCATCCACTGGCCGGCGACGACGTCAACGTCCCCTGCAACGTCGTCGCGTCCCAGGAGTACACGTCACGCGTTGAAACGAGGGACCCGTAGTAGACGTTGCCGCAGCGCAATCCGTCCGGTACATCGACGGTCAGGGTATAGCGCCCGTCGGCGAGGTGCGCGTCGCCGGAGTACTCAAACGCCTTGGCCACCGGCATCGGAATCGCCTGGATGTGCGCACAGTTCTCCGCCGCCGACACACAGTGCGATACCGCCCACGTCCAGGTGTGGAAGTCGAAGCGATCCGGCAACACAAGTTGGTAGTTCGCGAAGAACGGCTCGGAATGCGTTGGCGGGGCGGCGAATAACCCGGTCGTTACAACCGCAGCAAGCGCCCCCAGCAGACCTGCGACCTTCATTACCGTCCTCCGTCGGTCGTACCTGGCTCGCTCAGCCGAACACCGGTGCCCTTACATATGCGAGCCACCGTCAATCCGGACCTCGGTACCGGTGATGAAAGAGGCGTCATCGCTTCCCAGCATCGCCACCACGCCCGCGACTGCATCCGGGGCAGCGAAGATGGCGCCGCCGCCCAGCGGCAACATCGGCGCCACCTTGCCGAACAGCGTGAAATCGGCGTCCTCGGGAAGCCCGGGGCCGACGCTTTGCCGGGATGCGCCGGTCCCGTCGGTCATTCCTGACGAAATTGAACCAGGCTGAACCGAATTGAACCGGATACCGGCTTTCGCGAACTCCATCGCCCAGGCGTGGGTCATCGCCAACACCCCGCCTTTGGAGGCCGCATACGCAGCCATATACGGGTGAGCGAAGTGCGCGGACGTCGAGCTGAAGTTGACGACCGACGGGGACCTGCCCTCGTGCAGCGCGCCGATGGCCTCACGTGTTACTAGGAACGTCCCCACCAGGTTGATCCGCAGCACCTGCTCGAAGTCAGCCAGTGTGGTCTGTGCCAAATGGGAGGAGCGCAGGATGCCTGCGGCGTTGACCAGGGTGTCCAGCCCGCCCAAGGACTCCACCGCGGTGGTGACGCCGGCGCGGACCGACTGTTCGTCACCGATGTCCATCACCACGGTCGACAGGCGACTCTCGAGCTCGCCGGCTTTCGCGACGGTGTCCTCCAGGCCGTCGGCACTGATGTCGGCGGCGACTACCCGGCCACCCTCGGCGAGGATCCGCAGAACGCATGCCTGTCCGATCCCGGAACCGCCACCGGTGATCAACACTCGGCGGCCGGCGTACCGCGAGAGGCCGGGTGACTGTTCGGTGGGCTGGGACACGGGAGACTCCTGTCGCTCTTATCGGTCGTGCACGTCGACAGCAGGCTACGTTCCCGCCCCAGCCGCTCCGGCGCTGTGACCCTTCCCGGTGGATGGGACGTAGCGTGTCGCCGGTCATGTTCGGCTGTCACCGTCTTGGGAAGCCGCTGACTCGGGCGGCAT
This sequence comes from Mycobacterium sp. NGS16, assembly GCF_059813225.1. Taxonomy (NCBI): domain Bacteria; kingdom Bacillati; phylum Actinomycetota; class Actinomycetes; order Mycobacteriales; family Mycobacteriaceae; genus Mycobacterium; species Mycobacterium sp. NGS16. The sequence continues at coordinate 435,758 of NZ_JCALEE010000002.1, read as the reverse complement.
AAGCGACGGCGTTCGGTCCGGAGGGTTTTGCGGCACATGGCGAGTAATGCCCACGACAGCTGGTACTCGGGGCTGGCCACGATCGGCGCCGGCACATCCGGACCGCTGCGGGCGGTCGGCGGCCTGCTGGCGATGTCGGTCGACGCGGTGAAGTTCCTGTTCCACCGGCCCTTTCAGGGCAGGGAACTGTTGGAGCAGTCCTGGTTCGTGGCGCGGGTGTCGCTGATGCCCACGGTGCTGGTCGCGATTCCCTTCACCGTTCTCGTCAGCTTCACCCTGAACATCTTGTTGCGTGAATTGGGTGCGGCGGACCTTTCGGGTGCCGGTGCGGCGTTCGGCGCGGTCACCCAGGTCGGTCCGATGGTGACGGTGTTGATCGTGGCCGGCGCCGGGGCGACGGCGATGTGCGCCGATCTGGGGTCACGCACCATCCGGGAAGAGATCGATGCGATGGAAGTTCTCGGCATCAATCCCGTGCAGCGGCTGGTGGCGCCCCGGATGCTGGCGTCGGGCGTGGTGGCGCTGCTGCTCAACAGCCTGGTCGTCATCATCGGGATCCTGGGCGGATACACCTTCTCCATCTTTATCCAAGGCGTCAATCCCGGGGCTTTCGCAGCCGGGATCACGCTGCTCACGGGAGTTCCCGAGGTCATCATCTCCTGCGTGAAGGCCGCACTGTTCGGTTTGATCGCCGGGGTTGTGGCCTGCTATCGCGGTCTGACGATCAGTGGAGGCGGCGCCAAAGCGGTGGGGAACGCGGTCAACGAGACAGTGGTGTACGCCTTCATGGCCTTGTTCGTGGTCAACGTGGTGGTCACCGCCATCGGCATCCAGCTGACATCGGATTAGCCGGGATACGACGATGACTGGCCTCCGTGTGCTGTACCCGCAGGTGGCGCGGGAGCTGAACCGACCGATCGATACCCTCAGCCGACTCGGCGACCACACTGCCTTCTACGGCCGCGCCTTGGCGGGTGTGCCGCACGCCGCCACCGGCTACCGCCGCGAAGTTATTCGGCTTATCGCCGAAATCAGCATGGGAGCAGGGACCTTGGCGATGATCGGCGGCACCGTCGTCATCGTCGGATTCCTCACCCTCGCCGCGGGCGGCACGCTGGCGGTGCAGGGCTACAGCTCGCTCGGCGACATCGGCATCGAAGCGCTGACCGGCTTCCTGGCCGCCTTCATCAACGTCCGGATATCTGCGCCCGTGGTCGCCGGCATCGGGCTGGCCGCCACCTTCGGCGCAGGTGTCACCGCACAGTTGGGCGCCATGCGGATCAACGAAGAGATCGATGCGTTGGAGACCATGGGCATCCGCGCGGTCGAGTACCTGGTGAGCACCCGCATCGTGGCCGGAATGGTGGCGATCGCGCCGCTCTACTCCATCGCGGTGATCCTGTCGTTCGCGGCCAGCAAGCTGACCGCGGTGGTGATGTTCGGGCAGTCGGCCGGACTGTACAACCACTATTTTGGGACGTTTCTCAACCCCAAAGACCTGTTGTGGTCGTTTCTGCAGGCCATCCTGATGGCCCTCGCGGTGCTGCTCGTGCACACCTACTTCGGGTACTTCGCCGGCGGCGGGCCGTCCGGCGTGGGTTTGGCCGTCGGCAACGCCGTGCGGACATCGCTCATCGTCGTAATCTCGGTGACTCTGCTGGTGTCACTGTCCGTTTACGGCTCCAACGGCAACTTCAACCTGTCCGGTTAGGTCAGCGCGATGGCAATGACTTTACGCGTCAGACGGGCCATGACGGGACTGGCCACGGTGGGTGTCGCCGCGGCCACGGTCGCACTCGCAGTGGGACTGTTTCGGGGAAGCTTCACCAGCACTGTTCCTGTCACCGTGCTGTCCAGCCGGGCCGGGCTGGTCATGAACGCCGATGCCAAAGTGAAACTGCATGGTGCGCAAGTCGGTTCGGTGAAGTCGATCGAATCACTGCCCGACGGACGCGCGGCCCTGCACCTAGCCATGGACCCGACCTATATGGAGGTCATCCCGGCAAACGTCCGGATCGACATCGCCTCCTCGACAGTGTTCGGCTCCAAGTACGTCGACCTGATTCCACCGGCAGAACCCTCCGAAGGCGCTCTGCAGCCGGGTCAGGTGCTGCACGCCGATCACGTCACGGTGGAGATCAATACGGTCTTCGAGCGGCTGTCGCAGGTACTGGCGAAGATCGAACCCACCAAACTCAACGAGACGCTCGGGGCGTTGTCGACCGCGCTGGACGGCCGAGGCGATCGGATCGGGCAGATGATGGCCGACCTCGATGACTTTCTGGCCCGGGTCGACCCGAGCCTGACGGCCATGGAGCGCGAATTCACCGTGGCCCCCCGTGTGACTGAGGCGTATGCCGATGCGGCACCGGGCCTGATCAGCACTGCCGACGCGGCGACCCGAATGAGCGATCTGACCGTCAGCGAACAGCACCACCTAGACGCCTTGCTGATCAGCGTGATCGGCCTGGCCGACACCGGTAACGACGTCGTCGGCACCAACCGCCAGGCAATCACCGACACCATGGCACTGCTCGGCCCGACCACCGACCTCACCAACCAGTACCACGAGGCGCTCACCTGCGGCCTGGGTGGGGCCGTCCAATTGGCCAAAGCCCCGGGCACTCCCGTGCCCGGCGGCCTTCTGCTGCAGACGGTGGTCTTAGGCGTGGAGCGCTACCGGTATCCGCAGAATCTGCCCAAAGTGGCCGCAACGGGCGGGCCGCAGTGCACGGATCTGCCCAAAGTCGGGTTTCAGAAGCGCCCACCGTTCGTGATCACCGACGTCAACGCCAACCCGGCGCAGTACGGCAATGAGGGGATCCTGCTGAACTCCGACGGCCTCAAGCAGTTGCTGTACGGGCCGATCGACGGACCACCACGCAACAGCGCACAGATCGGGCATCCCGGATGAGTGGGCTCGGCAAGACCGCCGTCAAGCTGGCTTCGTTCGGGATCACGATGGTGGTGCTGACCGCGGGCCTGCTCGTAATCTTCAGCCAGTACCGGTCCGGTTCCACCAACGCCTATTCGGCGGTATTCCAGGATGTCTCGAGCCTGAAGTCAGGTGACTCGGTTCGCGTCGCCGGTATCCGCGTCGGCACCGTCCGCAAGGTCGCACTGCAGCCGGACAATACCGCCCTGGTCGCCTTCGATGCCGACGACAACGTGAGGCTCACCGAGAGCACCAAGGTTGCGGTGCGCTACCTCAACCTCGTCGGTGACCGCTACCTCGAGCTCATCGACGCCCCCGGGCCGGCCCGCATCCGGCCACCGGGCTCCCGCTTCGAAACCGACAGAACCGAGCCGGCCCTCAACCTCGACCTGCTGCTCGGCGGCCTCAAGCCGGTCATCCAAGGCCTCAACCCCGACGACGTCAACGCGCTGACCAGCTCCTTGATTCAGATCCTGCAGGGGCAGGGCGGTGACCTGGAGTCGTTGTTCGCCAGGACATCGTCGTTCACCAACACCGTGGCCGACAACGGGCAGACCGTCGAACGGCTCATCGAGAACCTCAACGACACGTTGGGTGTGCTGGCCAAGGACGGCGCGAAGTTCTCCCATGCGGTCGACGGGCTGGAGCGGCTGGTCAGCGGCCTTGCCCAGGAGCGTGATCCGATCGGTCAGGCCATCACGGCGCTGGACAACGGAAGTGCGTCGCTGGCCACTTTGCTCACCGAAGCGCGGCCACCCCTGTCGGGAACCGTCGATCAGCTGACCCGGGTCGCCCCGCTGCTCTCCAACGAAACCGACCTCGCCCGGCTTGACCTGTTGCTGCACAAGACACCGCAGAACTACCGCAAACTGGTGCGCCTCGGCTCATACGGCAGCTGGCTGAACCTCTACCTCTGCGGAATCGCAGTACGGGTGACGGATCTGCAGGGCCGCACCGCACAGTTCCCCTGGATTATCCAACAATCCGGAAGGTGCGGAGAACCCTGATGCTCAAGTATCGCGATTCCGCGCTAGTGCGTACCGGGCTCGTCGGTCTGGTGCTGGCGGTGCTGATCATCCTGGTGGGATTGCATCCCAAACAGCTCTTGGCGATGGCGACGTCGATCCGATATCAGGCGGTCTTCGCCGAGGCGGGCGGGCTGGCCGCCGGCAACAACGTGAAGGTGTCCGGCGTCAACGTGGGCGCGGTGTCCGCTGTCGAACTCGACCACGGCACAGCGCTGGTCACCTTCGCCGTGGACAGCAACGTCCGACTCGGCAAGGACACCACGGCACACATCGGCATCGGAACATTGCTCGGCGAGCGGGTTTTGGTGATCGAACCGCGCGGCAGCGGTCGCATCGGCGCGCGAGGCATCATCCCGTTGACGCGCACCGCTTCGCCGTACTCATTGACAGATGCACTCGGTGAGTTCACATCGAACACCGCCTCGACCGACACCGCCGCCATCAACCGGTCGCTGGACACGCTCTCGGCGACCGTCGAACGACTCGCACCGCAACTGGCCCCCACCTTCGACGGAATCAGCCGGTTGTCCAGGTCACTGAACAACCGCAATGAGTCGCTGGCCGGTCTGCTCACGGCCGCATCCAACGTGACCGGGATCCTGTCCGAACGCAGCGACCAGGTGAACCGGCTCATCCTCAACGCCGACGACCTGCTCGGCGTGCTACAGGACCGCCGCCGTGCGATCGTCGACCTCCTTGCCAACACCACCGCTGTGGCTCAGCAGCTTTCCGGTCTTGTCGACGACAACGAGCAGGAACTGGCTCCTACGCTCGAGCAGCTCAACAAGGTGTCGGCGATGCTCGAACAGAACCGCGACAACTTGGAGAAGTCCCTCAAGGGGCTGTCCAAATACCAGCTGACGCAGGGAGAGGCCGTCAACAACGGGTTCTACTACTACGGATTCCCCGCAAACCTGCTTCCGGCCCAGGCAATTCAACCCTTCCTCGATTACGCACTCGGGTTCCGCCGCGGCGTCAACGCCGGGCAACCTCCCGACAACGCCGGGCCTCGCGCAGAGTTCCCCTTCCCCTACAACGGGATTCCTGGAGGTTCGCGGTGATCGGGCGGCGGGCCACCAAGCTGCTGGTGATCGCCGTGGCGGCGCTGCTGGCAGCAGCTGCGGGGTATGTCAGCTACCAGAAACTCTTCGGCCCCAAGACGATCATCGCCTACTTCAAGTCGGCGACGGCGATCTATCCCGGGGACGAAGTGCGGGTGGTGGGAGTGCGGGTAGGCACCATCAAATCCATCGACCCGCTGGGGACGCGGGCCAGGATCACCCTTGCAGTAGATCGCGCCGTACCCATACCCGCCGACGCAAAAGCCATCATCGTGGCGCCGAACCTCGTGTCGGCCCGCTATGTGCAGCTGACCCCCGCATACGGATCGAGTCCGCAGGCGAGCGGCGCCACCATGGCCGACGGAGCCGAGATCAGCGAGGACCACACGGCCATTCCGGTCGAGTGGGACGAGATCAAAGAGCAGCTCACCCGGCTTGCCGCCGAGTTGGGCCCGTCCAGCGGGGTGTCGAACACGTCGTTGGGCCGCTTCATCGACACCACCGCCGATGCCATGGCCGGAAACGGCGACAAACTGCGGGAAACCATCACCCAACTGTCGCACGTCGGACGCATCCTCGGGCAAGGCAGCGGTGACATCGTCAGCGTCATCAAGAACCTGCAGGTCTTCGTCACCGCCTTGCGCGACAGCAACACCCAGATCGTGGAATTCCAGGACCGCCTTGCCGATGTCACGAGTGTGATCGACGGCAGTCGCGCTGACCTCGACTCGGCCATCAACGAGCTCTCGGGCGCAATCGGCAAGGTGCAGCGATTCATTGCCGGTTCCCGGGACCAGACCGCCGAGCAGATCCAGCGACTGGCCAACGTGACGCAGGTGTTGACCGACAACAGCATGGTGGTCAAGAACATCCTGCACGCGGCGCCGAACGCGTTGGTCAACGGCTACAACATCTACAACCCCGACACCGGCGGGCCCCGCGGCTCCTTCACCATGAACAACTTCGCGAACCCCGTCGCCACGATCTGCTCGGCGATCGCAGCGGTGGAGAATGTCACCGCGGAGGCGTCCGGCAAGGCGTGCGTGGAGTATCTCGGTCCGGCGCTGCGACTGATGAACTTCAATTACCTTCCGCTGCCCTTCAACGCCTATCTGGGGCCGGCCCCGAAGAACGTCATCTACTCCGACCCCAAACTGGCACCAGGCGGCGCAGGGCCTGCCCCGAGCCCGGCGGAGATACCGCCCGCGGTGTCGGCATATACCGGAGCCGGCGATATGCCGCCGCCGCCCGGGTGGACCGACCCACCACACCCGCCCGGGGCATACGCCCCCAACGGCTTGCCCGCCGACCCGCACCCGGCGCTGTACCCGGGCGCTCCCATTCCCCCCGGTGTCCCGGCAGCAGCGCCCCCGGCGCCGGCCGCATCGAGCCTTCCCGAGTTGCTATTGCCCACCGAAGCGGGACTGACATCGCCGGGAGGCACACCGTGAGGATGACGCGACGATTTGCCGTTGTCGCATGCAGCGTGGTCCTGTGGTGCTCCGGCTGCTCCTTCGACGGCCTCAATTCGCTACCTCTTCCCGGTACGGTCGGAACCGGCGCCGGCGCTACCACCTATCACGTGCAGATAGCGAATGTCGGCTCGCTGGAATCGAACTCACCGGTCATGGTCGGTGACGTCATCGTCGGTACGGTCCGCAGGATGGTCGTTGACAACTGGCGTGCCAACGTCGAGATCTCGGTCAAAGCCGACGTGACCATCCCCGCCAACGCGGTCGCCAGGGTGGGCCAGACCAGCCTGCTCGGATCGATGCATCTGGCGTTGGATCCCCCCGTGGGCGAGGCTGCGACTGGGCGTTTGCGTCCCGGCGCGACCATCCCGATCTCCAAGTCCTCGACGTACCCCTCCACCGAGCAGACCCTCTCGTCGCTGTCGGTGGTGGTCAACGGTGGCGGACTGACCCAGATCGGCGACATCGTCCGCAACTTCACCGCAGCGCTCGACGGCCGGCAGGTCCAGATTCGCGATCTGCTGACCCGAATGAACACCGTGGTGACATTGCTGGACACCCAGCACGACAACATCATCGCGTCGATCGCATCGCTGAACCGACTGGCCGAGACCTTCGCCGGCCAGCGCGACGTCCTCACCGCCGCCCTGAACCGCATCCCGGCAGCGCTCGACGTGCTCAACAAGCAGCGTCCACAGCTGACCACCGCCCTGACGAAGTTGGGCGAGTTCAGCACCACCGCAACACAACTCCTCCATGACTCGCATGCCGACATCGTCCGCAACCTCAAGAACCTGGAACCGACGGTGCGGGCACTGGCCGATGTGGGTCCCGATCTGGCTACCGCGCTGGCCTACCTGCCGACGTACCCGTATACGCAGGAGTTCATCGATCGGGGGATCCGCGGCGATTTCATGAATCAGTTCATCGTGTTCGACTTCACCATTCCCCGGCTGAAGAACGGGCTCCTGCTCGGCACCAGATGGGGCGAACCGGGCGCCTCGCTGGTGCCGGCACCGGGCGACCCCTGGTACTCCACCTACACGCGCGATCCGCTCAAAGCCCCGCTGACCGCACCACCGAGCGAGGTGGCCACCGTACCGCCGCTCGTCGACGCACCCACGGAAGGTGCCGCCGAGCCAGCGCCGGTGGCGCCTCGGACCGACCAGGACCCGGGCCAAGGGGGCAGCTGATGTTGACCCGTTTCGTCCGAAATCAGTTGATCATCTTCGCGATCGCCTCGGTGATCGGCGTCGGGACCATGGTCCTCGTCTACCTGCAAGCCCCCGTGCTGCTCGGCCTCGGCCGTATCTCGGTAAAACTCCAACTGCCCTCCACCGGAGGCCTGTACCAGTTCTCCAACGTGACCTACCGGGGCGTCGAGGTCGGTAAGGTCACCGACATCCGGCCCACTCGTGGCGGCGCTGAAGTGGTGATGTCGCTGAAGCCTTCGCCGAAGATCCCCGCCGACCTCCAAGCCAATGTGCGCAGCGTGTCGGCGGTCGGCGAACAGTACGTCGACCTGGTGCCGCGCACGGACAGCGGGCCCTATCTCAAAAACGGATCCACCATCAGCGCCGCCAACGCGTCGCTGCCGAAACCGGTGGGCCCGATGCTCGATCAGATGGACACATTGGTGGACAGCATCCCGACCGGAAAGCTCGGTGTCCTGCTCGATGAATCCTTCAAGGCGCTCAACCGAACCGGTAACGACCTCGGCGCACTGTTCGAGTCGTCGAGCCAGCTCGCGGCCGACCTCAACGGCGTGGCCGACAGTACTCGGGCATTGATCGACGACAGCCGCCCGCTGTTGGACGGTCAGGCCGACAGCGCCGATGCCATCCGAACCTGGGCGCGCAGTCTGGCCGGTATCACCGAACAGGTCGCCGCGCGCGATTCGGAGGTGCGGACCATCCTGCGCACCGGATCCGGCGCCGCCGATGAGGCATCCCGTCTGCTCGATCAGGTCAAGCCGACGCTGCCGGTGCTGTTGGCCAATCTCACCGCGGTCGGCCAGATCGGCCTCACCTACCACCCGTCGATCGAACAGTTGCTGGTGCTGCTACCGCCCTATCTGGCCGCCACCCAGTCCTACGGATCGTCGCTGAACAACCCAACCGGCATGGCGCTGGCCGAGTTCACCCTCACCCTTGGCGACCCGCCGGCCTGTTCGGTCGGATTTCTGCCGCCCTCGTCGTGGCGTTCACCGGCGGATCTCAGCGATGTCGACACCCCCGACGGGCTGTATTGCAAACTGCCGCAGGACTCCCCGATCGGCGTGCGCGGGGCGCGGAACTACCCGTGTATGGCTCAGCCTGGCAAACGTGCGCCCACCGTCGAGATCTGCGAGAGCGACCGCCCATACGAACCGCTGGCGATGCGCCAGCACGTCACCGGGCCGTACCCGATCGATCCCAACCTGATCGCGCAGGGCGTGCCCCCCGATGATCGAATCACCTTGGACGGCCAGATCTTCGGGCCCGTCGAGGGCACGCCGATGCCCCCTCCGGCCGCGGCGGACGGAAGCGGGCCGCCGGCCGCTGAGGCGCCAGTCGGCCCGCCCACGGCGCCGGTCGACGGCACGCCTGCGGCAGCGCCCAGCGGCTTCGCCGCGGGAGTAGCGGGACCTTCGGTGGCCGTTGCCACCTACAACCCGCGGACCGGGCAGTACGCGACGCCCGACGGCAAGGTGTACCGCCAGACCGACCTGGTGCGGCCGGCCGCCCAGAGTTGGGAAGACCTGCTGCCGAAGTGACGCGTTGCGCGGTGGATCAGCCGATCTTGACGAGTTTGAAGGGCATGTTGATGTACACCGGCTTGTTCACTCCGCATGCACCGCTGGGGCCGGTAGTGACGTCTTCGCCGGTCAGTGTGGTCGATGCCGGGTCCGCATAGGCGCCCTCGGGCGTCATCGCCTTGAACCGGAAAGTCTGCAACCCGGGGGCGGTTCCGCCATCCGGGCACGGAATCCAGTTGTCGACAGGGTGTTTGACGTACCAGACGTTGCTCCGCTGATAGATCGGCGCCGTCCAGCCGCCATCACTGTGCACGGTGCCGGTGCATTCGCCCGGGTAGCTGCACTGTGTGGTGATCGTCCAGGTGCTGCGCCGGCTCTCTTGCTCGTAGAAGACCTCGTTCTTACGCGCCCACTCGCCGTTGGAGGTGGCGGTGTAGGTGCCGTTGAGGCCCCAGTCCGGGTGGTCGGCCGCCGCAATCGCACCGGTGGACACGGCGTTGAGCATCAGGACCGCGGCGGTCGCCGCGACGGCGGGCGCACGCAGCATTGCCCCTCCTCGGACAGGCACGAAAACGGTGGTGCTGGGAAAGTAAACACCGTCGGCCGCAGCCGACGACTCAACATGTCCGCTGAGTGGACCATCGTCGTCCGCGGGCTCGGGAGGCCTGACAGAGTGCCGCGGTATGCGGCGAACAGTGGTATTGGCTGCGGCAGCCGTGGTCTCGACGGTGGCGATCCCGGTTCACGCCGGTGCGGACCCGATCTCTTGTGACGAGCCGGCGTGCGTCCCCGGGATCACTCCCGGTGTCACCCTCGGTGCGCCGTGCCCGGACACGGAACGCTACGTCTTCGGCACCGCAGTTGCGGGCCCGTCCATCCAGCCCGGGCGGCTGGTGTTCTGCGGCTCACCGCGCCGATACGAGCCGCGATACTTCCGGTCGCCGTCCATGGCCGGCGTCAAGCAATTGGACTCCAGCTGTGAAGGCTACGAAAACTGGGTCGCACAAGCTCCCGACGGGCTGTTCCTGAGTTGCCAGTCCAAGAACGGCACCGCGCGGTGGAGTCGCGGTGATAGCTAGGCTCGCGCTGGTGGCGCTGCTGGGCGCTGCCGGCGGGCTCACCGCCGTGGTGGCCGCGCACGCGGACACGCCGACTCCGCACCACGTCGTCTATACCGTCACCGCTGCCACCCCGGTCACCGCCGATATCTACTATCGCGACGTCGACCCGCCGACCTGGGCGGACTACAGCCACAACCCGTACGAGTTCAGCCCCAAGGCTCGCGTCGAAGTGGGCCCGGGACAGCCATGGGTGCTGCACGCCACCCTGATCGACCCGCAGCGCTGGGCGATGGTGACAGCGACGAGCGGCCGATTGCCGGCCGAGCCGATGTTTCACTGCGAGTTGTCGGTGGACGGGGCCGTGGTCGCCACCGCGGACGGCCCCAAGGGCGCGTTGTGCGCCCTGCGGCATTGGTGATCCGCCGTTGACACCGCCCACTGGGTGGGAATCCGGCGATCGAGCGGCAGCGCCGCGGATTACGGTGCCTACGCCGGCCCGCGAATGGCCGGCCCGGCAATGAAGGGACACCGGTGGGCGGTATGTCGAGAACCGGGACGCTGGTGGCACTGGCGGAAGCTGAGGCCGCCGAAGCCGAGGCAGTGGCGGCGAAGGCGCGCGCACGGGCGATCCGGTTGCAGGAGGCACAGAACGCCGGCGCCGACGGAGACGACCAGCCGCGCCCCAGTGCTGCCGACCCACCGGCCAATGCCGGCGTGTCCCGATTCGCCGGTGTCCGAGATCTCGTGCCCGGCTGGCGACGGCTAGCCGCGGTGGCGGTCGTGGTGAGTAGCTGTGCGCTGCTGGCCTTCAGCGCATGGATGATCCGGCAACATCAGCACATCCAGGCCGACCAGCGGCACCGCGCTGAGTTCGTCGCGGTCGCACGCCAGGCCGTCGTCACGTTGATGTCGATCGACTACAACGACGCCGAAGCCAACGTGCAGCGCATCGTCGACAACTCCACCGGCCCGTTCCGTACCGAATTCCAGGGCGCCGCCGAGGATTTCATCAAGGTCTCCAAGGACGCGAAGGTGACCACCAAAGCGACGGTGAATGCCGCCGCCGTCGAGTCGATGACACCGGATTCCGCGGTGGTGCTGGTGGCCGCATCCTCGACCGTGACCAACGCGGCAGGCGCACAGGAGACGCCGCGACGGTGGCGGCTCACGGTGGACCTGCAGCGTGAGGGAGATCAGATCAAGATGTCGAAGGTGGAGTTCGTACCGTGACGGTGAACGAGACAGTCGACGCCGAACGCACCGACTGCGCCGGCACGCAGGCCGATCCCGCCGACGAACCGACCGCGGCGCCCGGTCTGGCAGCGAGAACCAAGACTGCGCTCACCGCACGTTGGAAGACGTTGGCTCTCGCGGCACTTCTGTCGGCGACGACGGCGTTGGCGGGAGCGCTCTACACCACCGTCCACCGATCCGATCGCCAGTCTGGTGCTGCGGCCGCGCAGAGCGTCGTCGACGCCGCATCGACGGGGACGGTGGCGTTGCTGTCCTACGCCCCCGAGACCCTCGATCGTGACATGGAGAGGGCGCGGGCGCTGATGACCGGTGGTTTCTCGACCTACTACGGAAAATTCACCACCGATGTCGTCGCTCCGGCCGTGCGGAGCAAAGGAATCAGAGCTTCTGCCCAGGTGCTGAGCACCGCGCTGATGGAGATCCGGCCGAATGATGCCAAGGTGTTGGTGTTCCTCAATCAGGAGACCGTCAGCCGGGACCGGCCAGAGCCGGCACGCACCGCCAGCAGTGTGGTGGTGAGTCTGACGAAGACGGGCAACGAATGGCTTGTCTCCGCGCTGGACCCGGTATAGGCATCTCCGGCCTCGATCACCCACGGACGCAACGTTCCGCGCGGATCAGGGGCTGCCGCCGGCGATCAGCGAACCGGCGTGCCCGGCGAACTCCCGAATATGATCGCCGATACTGCGCACCTGCTCCAGGGTCAGTTGTTTGTACGGCTGCGCCGACACCGTCATCACCACCTCACCGTGATGGTCGAAGATCGGCGCCGAGATGGTCGCAAGTGCGGACTGCTCAATCTGCGCCAGCTCACCGGGGAGGAAGTCGACGATCGTCAGGTCGGCGACAGCAGCGGCTAGCCGCACCGCTACCGGGTCCGGCACGTTACCGGCTTCCAGGGCAAGCAGTGCCGCGTACACCTTGAGCAGTGAATCGCTGAGCCGTTCGATGCCATACCCGCGATGTTGAATCTCGTTGAGCACCTCGGGCATACGGGCTCGGTAGATGTCGTTCACCGGCCCCGCCGCGTCCAGCCACATCTGCTGCGCAGCCGCAGATGCCCACGCCACGAATTCGCGCCCGAACGGTGCAACGAAGGGTAGTCGCTGGCCGGCTTGCACATAGGCGTGCGCGGCATCCGGAGCCACCGATGCGATGACGGTGATGTGCCCAGCGTTGACCTCGGAGACGCAGACGGGCATACCCAGCGTCGCGCACAGCTGCCGCAGCGGACCGCGCAACTTCCCCATGATCGGCATGTCGACGGATTGGGGTCGGGGAAAGCCGCTGCCGAGGGTGTACGTCCCACTGAGTGGGTCACGCAGAACCCAGTTATAGGAGCACAGTGTGGCCAGGATCGCGTGCCCGGTGGATCGGGTGATGCCCAGGTCACGGCAGATATCGGCCAGCGTCAATGGTGTCGCGGGAGCCGTCGCGAGGAGCTCGATGACGGCGACGACGCGGCGGGTGGGCGGTGAAGGGTCTTGACTCGGCCCCCGCGCCGATCCTAACTTGGCGTCCATATATTCGGATCCTACGACGAATATTCGGCATGCGCGAAATGGAGGCCCGATGCCCGGCGCCACACTGACCATCGACGACCTGACGCGCCCGGTACTGAACTCCTCACAACGCCAGATCCTCGAACAGCTCGATGGACTGACCGTGGACCTGAACCCCGCAGCGCTGATCGACGAGGCGATCGCCAAGACGGGGCTGAATGACTTCGGGCCTGCGGACTTTCGTTCCCGCCTCGACGCGTACGCCGCTGCCGCCGACGCCGATGGTGGCAACACGAACCTGAATCGTCTGATTCTGCGTAATCGAATCCTGCGACTGCTCTCGCAGCGGCTGCTGTTGACCGACCTGCTGCGCCGCTACCCCGAGATCCATGACATCGAGATCGAGCGACCCATCATTGTCGTCGGCCTGCCGCGCTCGGGCACCACGCATCTGGTCAACCTCATCGCGGCGGATACCCGACGGCGGGCGCTGCCGTACTGGGAGAGCCAGGAACCTTTCACGCTGCGCGGCGAGGGTCCCGACGTCAACGGTGTCGACCCTCGGTTCACCCGCAGCGTCTTCGAGCACCAGTCGGCGATGGTGATGACACCCCTCGTACAGGCGATGCACGACCGGTTTCCGCAGGCGATCGAGGAGGAGGTCGAGCTTCTCGACCTCGACTTCGCCAGCTATGTGCTGGAGTGGCATGCCCGGGTGCCACAGTGGCGCGACTTCTATCTCACGTTGGATCAAGACGCCCACTACGCCTATCTGCGGACCATTCTCAAGGCGTTGACGTTTCTGCGGGGCCCCCGGCAGTGGGTGCTCAAGTCACCGCAGCACTGCGAGCAACTGGGACCGCTGATCCGCACCTTCCCCGATGCCACCGTCGCCTTCACCCACCGCGATCCGGTGGCCGTCATCCAGTCTGCGATCACCATGCTGGCCTACGGCGATCGCATCCGCCGCAGGGAGATCGACCCGGAAGGGCTGGTGGAGTACTGGGTCGACCGCGTCGAACAGCTGCTGCGCGCCTGTGTGCGCGACCGCGAGATGGTGGCCGCCGGCCAGAGCCTGGATATCTCCTTCCACCAGCTCAACGGTAACGAGATGACGATTCTGGAGATGCTCTACGCCAAGAACGGCACGGAGTTGACCACCGAGGCGCGAACCGCCTTCCAGCGATACCTCGGCGCGAACCCGCGCGGCAAGCACGGCAGGCTGCGGTATGACCTCCAAGGCCACTTCGGGCGATCGGCCGAGGACATCCGTTCGCGCTTCGGCTTCTACTTCGACCGGTTCGACGTGCGGGAGGAAGGGTGAGCCCGCACCAGCCCGTATACCTGTCCCGACCCGGCGCCGAGGACATCGTTGGTGCGGGCGCGCCCGCGGAGGAGGTCAGCCCGGGGATCTGGATGTCGCCCGGCCTGTCCAATTCGTTCATGCTCACGACCGACGAGGGCCGGATCGTGCTGAACACCGGAATGGGCTTCGAGGGGCCGGTGCACCGCGCCAACTATGACGCCGTCAGCACTGCACCCGTCCGATACGTGATTCTCACCCAGGGACACGTGGACCACGTCGGAGGACTCGATTCCGTCGCCGACCCCGACAGCGACATCGTGGCCCAACAGAACTGGCAGACGTGGCGACGCGACAACGAACTTCTGGCGCAGTTCCGCGCGCAGAACTCCGCGTTCGCATGGGTCGACAAGGTGATGGCCACGGTGGAGCGGACGGCAGCGCGATTCGGGACGGTGCCCCCGCAGAGCGTTCCGGTGCCGACGATCACCTTCGAGGACCAATTCGCCATCGAACTGGGGGGCCGGGTCATCGAGCTGTACGCCACACCAGGTGGTGAGACCACCGACAGCCTGGTGGCGTGGCTACCCGATGAAGGCGTCTGCTTGTGCGGCAACGTATTCGGAGCACTCTTCGGCCACATCCCGAACTTGGTCACCATGCGCGGCGACCGTTATCGCGATGCGCTGACGGTCGTGGAATCCATCGACCGGGTCCGCGGCCTCGGCGCCGAGACCCTGCTCACCGGCCACTTCGGCCCGATCGTCGGAAAAGACGTTATCCGACGCGAACTGACGCGACTCCGTGATGCCGTCGCCTACATCCACGACCGCACGGTCGAAGGCATGAACGCCGGCAAGGACGTCCACACGCTCATGCGCGAGGTGGTGCTGCCGCGTGAACTCGAGGTCGGCCAAGGGTACGGAACGGTGCGGTGGAACGTACGCGCCATCTGGGAGAGCTATGCGGGCTGGTTCCATCATCGGTCCACGTCTGAACTCTATGCCGAAAGCCCGGACCGGTTCGAATCGGATCTCCTCGAACTGGTAGGCGTGGCAGCAATTCTCAATCGAGCCCGCCAGCTCCTCGACGCCGGCCACCCGGTGCGGGCGATCCGGCTCGCCGAAATCGCCGACCGCGCCGAACCCGACAACCAGGAGGCCAAACAGGTGCTGATCACGGCTCACGAGGCTCTGCTGCAGAGCAGCACAAATTTCTGGGAAGCCGCCTGGCTTCGCAAGCAGATCGAGAGACTGACATGACCAACCGCGTCCGGTTCGACTTCACCGGCTCGACAGCGCTGGTCACCGGCGGCACGAGCGGCATCGGTCATGCCACGGCAACGCTCCTGCGGGACAGCGGCGCGCACGTCACCATCACCGGAACCCGGCCGGGGCCCGAGGATTATGACGTCGACCTGTCTGGCCTGACGTACCGTCAGCTGGCATTGGACGACTCCGCCGGGATCGAAGCACTCGCCGATTCCTTTACGGAGTTGGACATCCTGATCAACAACGCCGGAGCCAACTTCCCCGGCGGCCTGGATGAATCGACCGCCGAGGGGTTCGCAGCCTCTGTGGACGTCAATCTGCTGGCGCCGTACCGGTTGACCGAACGCCTGCACGGTGCGCTGCGGGCGTCGAAGGCCGACGGCGGTGCGAGCGTAGTGATGTTCGCATCCATGGCCGCGATCCGCGCGGTACCCGTAGTACCCGGATACGGGTCGGCGAAGGCGGGAATGCTCTCGCTGACCCGCAACCTCGCCGCGAAATGGGCCGGTGACGGCATCCGGGTAAACGCCGTCGTTCCGGGTATCGTCGCCACCCGCATGACCGCGCCGATGGACTACGTGCCCGAGGTAAAGCAGCAGCAGATCGACCACACACCCCTGGGCCGGTTCGCCAGGCCCGAGGAGATCGCCAGCCCGATCCTGTACCTGTGCAGCGCAAACGCGGCATACAGCACCGGGTCGGCGCTGGTCGTCGACGGCGGCTACAGCGTGCTGTGACTGACACCCCGAAGGTATTGACATAAAGGAGAATTCAGCGTGAGAGCCGCCATCATCACCGCTCCCGAGAAGGCCGAGATCATCGAGGTGCCGACTCCGGCGCCCGGTCCCGCCGACGTCCTGGTCAAGATCCGGGCGTGCGGTATCTGCGGATCGGACAGCCTCTACATATCCATCGGCGGCTTGCCGCCACGCCAGGGCAGCATGCCGATCGGGCACGAACCGGCCGGTGAGGTGGTCGAGGTCGGCAAGGACGTGCGTGACATCGCGGTGGGCGACCGCGTGGTGATCAACCCGATGGCCGTGCCCGACGACATCATCGGTAACGGGGGCTCGACCGGCGCCCTCGCCGATTATCTGCTCATCAAAGACGCGGTGCGGGGCCGCAGTATTGAAGTGGTTCCCGAACACATTCCGTATGAAGTAGCCGCGCTCAACGAGCCGATGGCTGTGGCCCGTCATGCGGTCAACCAAGTGGCGCCCCGGCCAACAGACCAGGTGCTGGTCTTCGGCGCGGGCCCCATCGGGCTGGGCATCACCATCTCGTTGAAATCGCGGGGGGTCAAACATGTTGTCGTGGCCGACGTCCTCCCCGACCGGTTGAACAAGGCACTGGAGGTCGGTGCCGACGCCGTCATCAACTCCAATGCGGAGGACCTACCCGCGCGGTTGATCGAGCTGCACGGTGAAGGCGATTCGATGTGGCCCGGCCGGGCGGCCACCGACATCTTCCTGGACGCCGCCGGCGTGCCGGCGGTGATCGACACGGCGTTGGGTGTCGCTCAACGTGGCGCCAAGCTCGGCATCGTCGCCGTTCATAAGGAACCCGTCAGCCTTGACCTAATGAACGTGATGAGCAATGAGCTGACTGTCGTCGGCTCGATGGGTTACCCCAGCGAGATCTTCGAGGTCACCAAGGACATCGTCGAGAACTGGGAGACGTACCGCGTGATCATCAGCCACACCTTCGAGTTCGACGACCTGGACGAGGCATTGCGCTGTGTCGGCACGCCCGGCGCCGCCGACAAGGTCGTCATCACACTGGATTGACCGGCATTCGGAGCGGGAAGAGGAGAGCCATGTCGACACACACCAACGACGCCGCCGCGGACACGATCCGTCGCTACGTGTCGCTCCTGGAGTCAGGTAGCGCGGATGATCTCGTCGCGCTGTTCGCCGAGGACGCCACCGTGGAGGACCCAGTCGGAAGCGCGGTTCGCTCAGGGCGCGAGTCGATCCGCGAGTTCTTCAACACGCTGGAGAACCTGGAACGCCGAACGGAACTGACGATTCTCCGAGTCGTGGCGGATGAAGCGGCCTTCGCCTTCACGATCACGTTCACAGCCGGAGACACGCCGCTGTGCCTGCAACCGATCGACACCGTGATGTTCAACGCCAACGGCGAGATCCGTTCTTTGCGAAGCTACTTCGCCCCTTCGGATATGACGCCCGTCTGATCGGCGCCTGGTCAGGCGTTACCTCTGGGCCTGATGAAGACCCCTTCCGCTTGGACGGTGGCGACACCCTGCGCATCGAGGATGTGGCCCGCAGCAAAGGTCTTTCCGCGGTCCTCGCGTTCTATCCAGGCCTCGGCCCGCAACCGGCCCAGTGGCGTGGGCGCGACGTAGCGAAGGGTCAACGTGCCGGTGAAAGCCGGCGCCCCGGCGCGATGGGCGGTCGCACCCAGCAGGTGGTCGAGGACCAGCGCGCACATGCCACCGTGTACCTGTCCGGGCGGGCCTTCATAGGCCGCACCCAGAACCAGATCCGTTGCGACTCTGTCGTTGTCGTCGCGTTGGATGATCAGCGGAGGGGCGATCGCATTGCGCAGGCCCATCGCCACGTTGCCCCACGGCAGGTATCGGCCATCGCCGGTGCTGGGAACACCGAACGGTTTCGGGTCCAGCCGGGTCCCGAGCAGTGCGGTCGCTTCCTCGATCAGCGCGTGTGCCCGGCGGGCGTCGTCCGCATCGGCATCGCTACGAATCGCGACGTCGATGAGTTCACGCAGCGACTGCGTCAACGGACCGAAGACGGCCTCGCCGCGCTGCACTTCCTCCGGGGTGACGTGTCGGCTCACCTGTTGATCTCCGGCGCGGCCATGTCGAGCGCGGCGAAGTGGCTGAACAGCATGGATGCTCCGATCGGGTTGCCACCACCGGGATAGGTGGTTCCGCTGACGGCCGCCATGGTATTCCCGGCCGCGTAGAGCCCCGGAATCGGGGAACCGTCGGCGGCGAGCACCCGGGCGTGTGTGTCGGTCCGCAACCCGCCTTTGGTGCCGAGATCCGAAAGGCCGAAGGCGGCAGCGTGATACGGCGGCGTGTCAATGGGCACAAGCGGTGACGCGCCCTCGGTGAACATCCGGTCGTAGGCTTCGTTGCCCCGGCCGAAGTCTTCATCAGTGCCCAGCGATGCGAACTTGTTGAACCGCTCGATCGTGGTGGTCAGATTGCCTGCCGGCACACCGATGGCCGCGGCGAGGTCAATGAGATTATCCGCGGTGTGCCACAGTCCGGCCTTGCGGTAGTCGGCGGCGTCGACCATTGACACATTGGTGGCAGCCACCGGTGGGATGTCGCCGGCGCGGTCGTCATAGACCATCCAGAACGGCAGCGCTGCGTCACCGGCATCGACCTGGCGGAGCACCTCGCGGCCAAGCCGGTCGTAGGGGGCCGACTCATTGACGAATCGGCGGCCGTCCTGGTTGACGAAGATGCCCCCGGTGAACCACAGAGCGAATGCCGCACGTCCGTCCGGGTGGATCATCCCGGGTGACCACCAAGCCTGGTCCATCAGATCGACCGCCGCGCCGATCGCCATGGCTGCCCGGTGAGCAAGTCCGATATTGCCGGGGGCGCCCATCGTGTCGTTCGCGTTACCGGGCACTCCGTACTGGGTGCGCATCGCCGCATTCTGCTCGAAACCGCCCGAGGCGAGCAGGACACCGCGGCGGGCCTGCACCCGTACGGGGGTGCCGTCGCGCTCGACCACCGCGCCGACCACCCGGCCGCCATCGACGATCAGCTCGGTCAGGGGGGCGTTGCGCCAGCAGCAGGCGTTCGGCAGTTTGTCGAGTGCCGCCAGGAACCGGCCGACCAGGGCGCGACCGCCGACCAGGAGATCGGGCGCAGGCGAACCGAGCCGTTCGGTGTCGAGCGGTCCGCGTACCAAGCCGGTGTAGCGTCCAAGCTCCCTATCGGGCAAGGGCACCGGGACGGTGTGGCGGTAGCCGTCGTTGCGCGCGCCGGGGACCGAGCCGTAGTAGTCCGGCCACGGGAAGGACGCGAACTCGAATCCCGTGTCCTTCTCTAGGTATTCGATGAATCCGGCGCCACCGCGGACATAAGTTTCCTGGAGGTCGCGCGGGGTTCGGTCGCCGGCAACCGCGTGAAAGTACTGCAGGGCCTCGTCGATCGTGTCGTCGGTGCCGGCGCGCTGCAGTGCCGGATTGCACGGGTACCAGACTCCGCCTCCGCCGGAGTAGGCGGTGGTGCCCCCGAATTGTTCGGTGGCCTCGACCAGTAACACCGAAAGGCCCTCGCGCGCGGCGGTATAGGCACCGGCGATACCGCCGCCTGAGCCGGCGACGATCACATCGAAGTCGAAGTCAGGCACGGCGGCCACCGTCGAATCCGCCGTATCCGCCGCGGTAGAACAACAGCGGACCCCGCTTCTCGTGAGCTTGCAGACCGGTTACCCGCGCCACCACGATGGTGTGGTCGCCTGCTGCGTGTTCGAACTCCACGTCGGCCTCGATCGAAGCGAGGACGCCCTCCAGCGCGGGCGCACCGTTGGCGCCCGGCAGCCAACTCACCCCGGCGAACTTGTCGCTGCCCCGGACGGCGAATTGCGCACACAGCGGGCCCTGCTGCTCAGACAGGATGTTGACGCACACGGTGCCGACCTGTCGGATCAGGGGCCAGCTGCTTGAGGTGTTGGCCGGGCAGAAGGAAATGTACGGCGGGTCCAACGACACCGAGGTGACCGATTGGCAGGTGAAGCCGAGCGGACGCTGTCCGTCATGGGCGGTGATGACGGCTACCCCGGTACAGAAGTGACCGAGTACGCGACGCATCTCCGGTGGGAGCGGCGTGAGTAGTTGACCGGCCTGGGCTCCGGTGGCCTTGTTGGGCATGCCTCTCCTCGCGCTAGTGGACATCACTGCTTGCTACCTTCGGCCCCGGGGAGCTGGCGGCGCAACGCAGGCTCCCGATCAGCGGTAGTCGTGGACTTTCCAGCGTGCCGGAGATTGTTAGCCTTGTTCAGTGAGCGAAGCCACCGACGATGTTCCCGACGGATTGAATGTGTCGCCGACGGGGTGGGCTTTGCTGGGCATGCTGTCCGGCGGGGACGAGCTGTCGGGCTATGACATCAAGAAGTGGTTCAACTGGACCGTCCGATTCTTCTACTCCAGTCCGGCGTACAGCCAGATCTATTCCGAGTTGAAGCGGCTTGAGCAGCAGGGTCTGGTCACGTCTCGCGTCGATGCCGGGGTGCGCAGTCGCCGGATGTACCAGATCACCAAGCTGGGCCTGACCGCGGTGACGCGGTGGGCCAACGATGAGCCGGTCGAGCCACCCACTCTCAAACACAACCCGTTGTTACGGGTTATTTTCGGTCACCTGATGAACCCCGGCCGGCTGCGGGAGGTGCTCACCGCGCACGTCGCCCACGTCGAGCAGATGCATCGGGCCGCGGCGACCGATGCCCGGCTGGCTGGTGAGGAACCGGCGTGGGCTTATGCACGATTGGCGCTGCGGTGGTCAGAGGACTACTACGCGGCAGAACGGGAGCTGGCGCTGCGGATGATCAAAGACCTGGACGAGGTCGAAGAGATATTCGCCAAGGTCACTGAAGACGGCACGAAGTTCCCGGTGCGCGACTACTGGTATGAGGTCGAACGCCGTGCCGCCGAGGACGACGACCAGGCATAACCCGCCTGGAGTCGGATCACTCGAGCTTGCCGGCCGCGTGCAGCGCCGCGATGTAGCCGAATACCAGACCCTGCCCGATGGTGGCGCCGGCGCCGGGATAGCTCGCGCCGAAAGCATTGGCAGCGGTGTTACCGATCGCGTAGAGACCCTTGATCACCGAGCCGTCCTCGCGCTGTACCCGACCGCGGACATCGGCGCGAAGGCCACCGCAGGTACCCAAGTCGCTCAGTACAACCTTCACCGCGTAGAACGGCCCGCCCTCGACAGGCCGCAGGTTGGGGTTGGGGCTGATGGTCGGATCCCCGTAGTAACGGTCGTATGCGCTCACGCCGCGATTGAAGTCGGCATCCACACCGGCGCGAGACATCGCGTTGAAGCGATCCATGGTGGCGACGAACACGAGCGGGTCGACGCCGATGGCGGTCGCCAACGTCGGCAGATCGTCGGCGCGATGCGCAATACCCGCGTCGTACCACGCTTTGGGTATCGGCATGCGTGGGAACAGTTCTGCGGCAAGAAGGTAGCTGTTGCGGTACTTCTGATCGAAGACCATCCACATGACCTCGACCGGGTTCCCGGCCTGCTCGCGTTCGAGCATCTTCTGGCCGAAGGACATGTAGTCGATGGCTTCGTTGACGAAGCGTTGGCCGGTCTGATCCACCAGCAGGCAGCCGGGCAGGGACCGCTCGGCGAGCATGACCGTCGGCTCGGCCCCGGGCAGGGGCGCAAAGGCGGGAAACCACCACGCCTGGTCCATCAGTGCGGTGTCGGCGCCGCACAGGTTTTGGGCAAGGCGAATGGCATCGCCGGTGTTTCCCTCGGCGCCGAGACTGGCGTGTTCACCGAGCCTTTCGGACTGAAACTTGTGCCGCCAGCTCATCATATGGTCGAAGCCACCGGCTGCCAGCACCACGCCGCGCCGGGCGGTGACCGAGACTCTCGTGCCGTTATGGTCAACGACGGCCCCAGTGACCCGGTCGCCGTCGACGATCAGATCGCAGACCGGTGAATCGGTCCACACCGGGATGCCGGCCCGCAATATCCCGGCGTACATTCCCGCTGCCAGCGCTTGGCCTCCCGCGGCATAGCGTCTACCCAGGAAGAGGCCGCCGATCCCCTGGAACGCACGTAACATGATGCGGGGCAACGCCTTCAGCGGAGTTCTCGCCATGAGATTGAGCCAGCGATAATCGGCCCCGGTCACCGGCATGGGAAACGAGGACTTCATCACCCCGGGACGAAGCCGCGACAACTCCGGGCCGAGCATCGCAGTGTTGAATGGTCGGCATTCGCAGGTACGTCCGAGCGCGCTGCCTCCGGGCCTTTCCGGGTGGTAGTCCGAGTAGCCCTTGGCCCACTGGAATTTCATCGGTGTGGTACGCCGCAGCATCTCGACCGTCGCCGCGCCGTGGTCGAGGTAGGCGTGGGCGCGATCATGAGGGGCGGCGTCACCGACGACCGCGTCCAGATAGGCGCGCGCGGCAGAGGGGGTGTCATTCGAACCCGCCTCGACGAGAATCGGGTTGGCCGGCATCCAGAACGCGCCGCCCGACCGCGCGGTCGAGCCTCCGACGTAGCCCGTCTTCTCCACGATCAGCGCCGACAGGCCGAGTTCGTGGGCCGCTAGGGCGGCCGCCATCCCGGTTCCGGAGCCAACGACAAGAAGGTCGACGGTGATGGTGTGCGGATCGGTCACCGGCCGATTCTGGGGCCACTAGCCACAACATGCCCCCGCTATGCCCGGTCAGTGGAACACAGCGCTGATCGACGAGTGTGGCGGTGTTACAACAGCAACGGTTCCTACCAGCGATGAACAGCGAGGATGTCCGAAATGACAGCGTTAGAGCCCGACTGCCTCGGAGAGGTTCGTCAGATCGAGGCGCAGGCCGCACCGACCCGCTTTGCACGCGGCTGGCACTGCCTCGGGCTGACCCGCGATCTAGGCGATGGAAAACCGCACGCTGTCACCGCGTTCGGCGGCAAGTTGGTGGCTTTCCGCGGAGCGGACGGGAAGATCAATGTCCTCGACGCCTACTGCCGGCACATGGGCGGCGATCTGTCGGATGGTGAGGTCAAGGGCGATGAGATCGCTTGCCCGTTCCACGACTGGCGTTGGGGTGGCGATGGCCGGTGCAAGAAGATCCCGTACAGCCGACGGGTTCCCAAGCTGGCCCGCACAGCGGCGTGGCCCACCCTGGAGCAAGACGGCATGCTGTTCGTCTGGAACGACCCGGAGAAGAAGGCTCCGCCGACCGACGTGACAATTCCGCGTATCGAAGGGGTCGGGGGCGAGCAGTGGACGGACTGGCATTGGTACACCACGATCGTCAACACCAACTGCCGCGAGATCATCGACAACATCGTCGACATGGCACACTTCTTCTACATTCACGGCGGTCTTCCCACCAGCTTCAAGAACGTATTCGAGGGCCACGTCGCCACCCAGTACTACAAGAGCGAAGCGCGACCGGATCTCGGCTCCGGTGAGGGAGCCACGATCCTGGGAACGACGTCGGTGGCCTCCTACTACGGGCCATCGTTCATGATCGACGATCTGACCTATCACTACGAGCACGGAGATCAACGCACGGTTCTGCTCAACTGCCACTACCCGATCGATGCGAATTCGTTTGTCCTGCAATACGGGATCACGGTGGAGAAATCGGAGATGCTGCCCGAAGACGCCGCGATGCAGATGGCAGTCGCGCTGGGAGATTTCGTGAAGATGGGCTTCGAGCAGGATGTGGCCATCTGGCGGCGCAAGGCGCGGATCGACAATCCGCTGCTGTGCGAAGAGGACGGGCCGGTCTACCAGGTACGCCGGTGGTACGAACAGTTCTACGTCGACGTCGACGATGTCACCCCCGATATGGTCGACCGATTCGAGTTCGAAATCGACACCACCCGTCCCCGCGAGGCGTGGATGAACGAAGTCGAGGACAACCTCGTTAACAACCGCCTACCGCGTCTGGTGGGCTTGACCAAACACGCTGATGCGCCGCGATAATCGCCTGAATGACGCACCGATGACGCCGGTGACCTGCGGGTCGTGCGGGGCGCAGGTGCTGGCTCGCAAAAGCAGCTGGGAGCAGACCAGCGTGCAGTGGAATGGTGCGGCCATCAGTCGGTGCCGCGAGCGCCAGCGGGTGGACGAGCCTACGTCGATCGAAGGTGCGGTCTTGCGGGAGGGCATCTTCCTCGTGTGTGCAGGCCTGCGCGCCTCGATCGAGGCGGCTGCGGACGCGGGTTCGTTACCGGTGCTCGACGAGCTCTGATAGCGCCCTAGTCCTGGTGTGGCCCTGCGGACTGGACCGCAGGGCCACTCCGGAATACGTTGGGCCTCAGCTGAACTGGAATGCGCTCAAGGGGGCTTCGTCCGGGTAGACTGCCGGGCCGCCGAGGTCGTAGCCGGCGTTCAGGGCGCCGATGAAGGCGGGATCGTGCAGCGGAGCGCTCGGGATGTCGAGCTTGACACCCTTTTTGCTGAGATCGTCGACCATCATGTCGATGGCCTTGTCGATGGTCAGGTCGTCGGTGTGGTCCATGTTTTTCTTGAGCTCGTCGTAGTCGTGGTAGACCTCGGATGACCAGTGCACCAGGAAGCGCAGTTCATCGGTGTGATGACGCGCGATGACGTCATCGCCGTTCTTGAGCACCCAATGATCGCGTGACTGGGGATCGCCGGCGAATACGGTGTCGAACGCCAAGCCGGCGGGCACTTGCTGGTCGAGCGGACCGTTGGCCTCGCCCCGGTGGACCAGCATCTCGTTCTGAACCACGACTCCCCGGTTGTACATCGGCGGCTGAATACGTTTGGGCGCCTTGAGCGGACCGTCGGGCCAATAGGTGAATCCACTGCCCTCATCCAAGGAGAACCAGGTGATGACTTGCGCCATCTTGATCAGGTAGTCGGTGAACAATCCGGACTTGCCCATCACACTGACCAGCCAAGTGGGCGCGTTCTCATACCGAACACCGCGGAAGCTCGGCGAGTCGAGGTGCCCTGGGTCGCGGTTGGCGCAGGGGCCGTTGATGTTGAACAGCATCATCTGCGGCTTGGCGTACTGGGCGTTCCAATATGACTTCGCCATGTCGAGGAACTCGGCGTTGTAGAAGCAGTCGTGCAGTTCCGGATAAAGCACCGTGCCGTGGTTGGCCAGGAAACCCCGGAAGGTCGGCGTCAGGAAGAGGTCCAGAGTAGGCGTGTATCCCTCGGGGAACTGGCCGCTCATGGTGGCGATCAGCTCTTCCGGCGACGCGAAATGCTGAGCCAGGATCAGCTTCCACGGGCCATCCGTGCGGACTACATCGAGGAGGCGTTCCCGCTGGTCGTCGGTGTAGACGTTGTCGATTTCGCGGGGCGGCGAAGCGGGGCGGAGGATGTCGGAAAGCTCCGTTCGCCGCTCGTCGGTGAGCATCACAAGGACTCCTTCTGGTGTGCTGGCGGCGTCGTTGCGCGCCATTGCTGTTCTCGATTGTCTGCGGTGTCACCGGCGTCGCGTACCCATGGTGTCCGGCCACTGGGACGTTGCCGGGCCGCTGACTGCGGTGTGGGAATCTCCTAGAAGGGCAGTGGATGAGCGAATTTGGCCCGCAGCAACGCCCCGATCTCGGCCATCGCCAGACGTCCCCGCGCGGTCGCTTCGGATCGCATCAAGAAACCGTGGTAGATACCGGGATAGCGGGTGATCGTGGTCTGCACTCCCGCGTCGCGCAGGCGCCGCGCATAGCGTTCGCCCCAGTCGGAGATCGGGTCCAGCTCAGCGGTGACCACGATGGCCTGCGGTAGACCGCTCAAGTCGGTGGCGTAAGCGGGTACGCGATGGATGTCATGCGGGGCGCCCGCTCCGACATCGGCGAGCTCATGTAGGTAGACGATGTCATCGTGGGCCAGCATCGGAGCATCCGGTTGGCTGACTATCGACGCCGCTGCCATGTCTCGGTCTACGCCCGGATACATCAGGACCTGGGCGAAGAGCTTGGGGCCACCATGATCTCGCGCCCATAACGCGACTGCTGCTGCCACGCCGCCGCCGGCACTGTCGCCGGCAATGACCAGCTTGTGCGGATCCAGCCCCAGCTCCTTGGCGTTGGCGGCAGCCCATTCGGTGGCGGCCCACGCGTCCTCGAACTGTGCCGGCGGCGGATTCTCCGGCGCCAGGCGATAATCGACCGCGATAACCACCGCGCCGCTTGTTGCGGCCATCGCCCGGGCCATCGGTTCGAACGAGTGATTGGAACCCATCACTAGGCCGCCGCCATGAAGGTGGACGATCACCGGTGACAGCCCGCCGGTGAACTCCGGGCGGTAAATGCGGATCGGCACCGGGCCACCGGGACCGGGTACCGCGGTATCGGCGATGTCGGCCATCTCCGGCATGTCGGCCGGCGGGGGCGCGGCCTCCAGCGAAGCACGCACCGCCGCCAGTCCCCGCTCCCGCAGCGGTATGGCTGGGCCGAACGCTGCCAGCCGGGCCTCGGCATCGGGATCCAGCACGCGGCGACGCGACGCAATCACGGTGAGCTCCCTAGGGTTTGGCGGGATCGAAGCGGGACCGGCTGCGCAGCTGCGGCGGCACCAGCGTGGTCAGCACTTGCGCCCGCTCGGCCATCGCCGAGCGGACCTGTTCGGGCTGGGTCAACAGGTAGAACCCGCCCAGCGCAGACTGCGCGAACACCGCCTCGGCCGCGTCGAGGGGATCTAGCGCGCCGGCTTTGACGTCGAGCATGGCTTCACGCTGGGACTCCGCCGCGGTGACGTCGGCACCGGATCCGTCGGCGTCGACACCGCCGGCGGCCTCGAAGATGTTGGACTTGACCGCTCCGGGCAGGACCGCCTGAACATGGATGTGATCGGCATGGCCGGCCAGCGCGACCTCCATCCGCAGGCATTCGGTCAGCGCCAGCACCGCGTGTTTGCTGACGATGTAGGGCGTTTGCAGCGGGACGGTCGCCACCCCGCCGATCGACGACAGGTTCCACACCCATGCCGGGGTGCCGGCGGCGATCATCCTGGGCAGAAAGGAACGGACACCGTGGAAGACCCCACTGACATTGATGTCCATCACCCGATTCCAATTGGTCACCGGGGTGTCCCACAGATAGCCGAACTGCTCGACTCCCGCGTTGTTGACCAGTAGCCGCACCGGGCCGACGTCGCGGTAGGTCCGCTCGGCGAGCGCGTCCACCGCGGCCGGGTCACGGACGTCGCACACCACGTCGACGGCCGTTCCGCCGTCGGCGGTAAGTTCGTCCCGCAGCGCTGCGACGGCAGCGCCATCGATGTCGGCCAGTACCAGCGACATGCCCAGCCGGTGTGCCTGCCGGGCGAGGCCGGCGCCGATTCCGGCGCCGGCTCCGGTGATGACGGCGACTCCGCCGCCGAAGACGTCGTTCAAGGGACCGGTGCCCACCGGTCAGGTGTTCGCCGAGGCGTTCTCAGCGCCGGGAAGCCCGCCGCCGACCAATGGTTCGGAGTTCGTGACGTCGAGGATGACCGACATCGTGGTGAATTCAAGCCCGCTGGGACTGCTGCCTCCGCGCCGGACACCGACCTCGGTAACTCCGCTGGATACCGCGAAGGGAACGAAGTTGGTGACCTGGTTGACGAAGAGGTAGAAGCGCGCGAAGGTGACGTCACCCTCGTGACCGGTGATGTGCAGGTTCGTCGTGTGGTGGCGCAGGGGGTATGGACTTGCGTTGCGATGCTCGATAAGCCACGGCACTACCTCCGCGGCAGTGGTCAGGTCAGCAGCGAGGGATTCTTCGAAGGGGCATGCGCCGGAGTCACTTCGACTGAGGTAGGTGGCATCCGCGGCGAAAGCGGCACCCATTTTCGGGTAGTCGGCCCGATCGTAGTGGTACCAGAATTCGCCGATGAAGTTCTGCAGCTCGGTCAGCGAGATGGTGTTGTCAGTGCTCACGGAACATGTCTCCCAAGTATAAGTGCGGAAACCAGGTGCTCCTCAGAGTCAACCGCCGATCGGCCGGCTACGCATGGGTGATAACCGGTCAGTGGAACACCGGCACCGGACTGTGTGCTCGCTCAGTCGGTGATCAAGCTCCACAGGCCGGCGGCCCCGGCGGCCAGCGCCTCCCGGGTGACCTCCTCGTCCCAGTGTCGGACCGACCCGAACTCGCAGCGCCACGCCAGTGCGGCCCGGGTGTACTCAGGCAGCCGGTGTTCGATGGTGGTGCCGATCGCTCCGAGCGCCTGGTGGCCGTTTCGGACCGCCACCGAGGTTGCGTGGCCGGCGCAGGACCGCGCCACCGCGACGAGAAACCCCAGGTTTGGTGCCGACCAGTCGCTACCGATGGCCGCTGCCAGGGCGGTTTCGGTTGCCGCCCGGGCCAGCGCGGCCTCGGCGGCGATATCGGCGATCAGATGCTGGATCGCCTGGAACTTCGACAGCGGCCGCCCGAACTGGGTTCGGGAGCAAGTGTGCTCGACGCAGAGCTCGAGGATCCTGTCCAAGGCCGCACAGACCTGTATCGAACGCACCAACGCGGAGCGGAGCCGAAGCTTCGTCAGAAGCTCCTGGGTCGCCGCGACACCGGTGAGCGCCGAGACCTCGGCGGAGACGGTGTCGCGTGGTTCGCCGATAAGGTTGCAGCCCGGCGTGATTCGCAGATCGGCGCAGTCGGCATCGGCTACCAGATGAATGTCCTTGTCCCGCCAGATCACCACAATCTTCTCGGCGGCCGAGGCCCAGGGCACCGCGGTGGCGGTGCCGGAGGCATCGAGCGTGCAGACGGTGCGCGCGGCCCCGTCGATCGGCGCCCCGACTGCCTCGAGGAGCCAACAGGCCAGGACATCGTGCTCGGCCAATGGAGCCCGCACGCCGTGCCGCACCGCCGCCGACATCAGTTCGGCAGCGTCATACCAGCTCGCGCCGCTTCCCCCGGCCTCTTCGGAGCCGGACAACCGCACCAAGCCCAATTGATCCAGCCTGGACCACAATTCGGTGTCACGGCGGACCGGCCCGGTGGGCGGGTGGGTGTCCCGGTAGTCGGCGAATACCGCATCCATCATGTCGACCAGTTGGCGGTCGACACCGCTGGTGTTGAGTTCGGAGGTGGTCATCGCATCCCCAATCCACGCGCGATCACGCCCCGCAGCACCTCATTGGTTCCGCCTCGCAGCGTGAAGCCGGGGCGTTGGTCCACCGCGGCCGCGACGAGTTCCCGGTAGGAGGATTCGACCCCCGAGCTGTCGCCGGTGTGCAGGTCGGCGAAGTCGGCGATGTCGCCCTCAGTGCTGGTGCCGAGGACCTTGACCACGGCTGCCGCGACGTCGGCGGACTGGCGGCGTTCCAGTGCCCCGGCCACAGCGGTCGACATCTGGTGCAGCCCAGCGGTCCTGGCCACCAAACGACCCAGGGCGGCGTCATGCGGGATCTGCTGCTCGGCCATGGCCCGTGCCGAGGCGGCGAGAAGCGGAAAGGTGGACAACAACCGCTCCGGTCCGCTGCGCTCAAAGCTCAGTTCCGAGGTGACTTGGCTCCAGCCCTCGCCGATCTTGCCGAACACCATGGCGTCGGGAACGAACGCGTCGTCGAGAATGACCTCGTTGAAATGGTGGCTTCCGCTCATCGAGACGATAGGCCGCACCTGAACACCGGGACCGTCAAGACGGACGATGAACTGGCTCAGACCGGCGTGCCGGTGGCCGGCATCCACCGGTGCGCTGCGGGCCAGGACGATGAAGGCGTGCGCGCGATGCGCACCGGATGTCCACACCTTGGTACCGGTCAGTCTCCAGCCGCCGTCGGTCTGCACCGCGCGGGTGCGCACGCTGGCCAGATCCGAACCGGAGTCCGGTTCGCTCATACCGATACCGAAGAAGCACTCCCCGGCCGCGATCTTCGGCAGGAACTCCTGCTTCTGTGACTCGGTGCCGTACTTGAGCAGCGACGGCACGATCTGGCGGTCGGCGATCCAGTGCGCTGCCACCGGGGCGCCGGCGGCCAGCAG
This sequence comes from Mycobacterium sp. NGS16, assembly GCF_059813225.1. NCBI lineage: Bacteria > Bacillati > Actinomycetota > Actinomycetes > Mycobacteriales > Mycobacteriaceae > Mycobacterium > Mycobacterium sp. NGS16. Next base: position 405,487 of record NZ_JCALEE010000002.1, on the reverse strand, counting down.
CTCCTCGGTCACCACGAACCGGTCGACGAACGAACGGCCCTGGCCGCCGTACTCCTTCGGCACGGTCATGCCGAGCCAGCCGCGTGCAGCGAGCGCTGCGGTGAAGGCCTCGTCCCAACCGCACAACCAGGCATCCACTGATGGGGTGAATCTGCCGGCGGCGAGCTGCTCGGCAAGGAACGCGCGGACCTCGGCGCGTAGAACCGCGCTGCTCGCCGACTCCGCGGTGGCTGCCGGAACCAAGCGGGGAAGTGCCATCAGGAGCTCCGCCATTTGGCGATGCGACGCTCATGCTCGGCGTCGCGATGGGCCAACGGCTGCATGGCGGCCGCCATCGCCAGCGTCGACTCCATCGGGCCGGTTCGCGACTCCTGCAGCAGGCGCTTGGCCATGCGCAGCGCATGCGACGGGTTCTTGGCGATCCGGTCGGCCAGATCCTCGGCCGCGCTGAGGAGTTCGTCGTGCGGCACGACCCGGCTGACCAGTCCCCACGCCAGCGCGGTCGCCGCGTCGATACGGTCGCCGGTCAGCGTCATCTCGGCGGCCCGCTCGTAGCCGACGGCCCGCTGCAGAAACCAGGTGCCGCCGTCACCGGGAACCAGGCCGATCTGAACGAAACTCTCCGCGAACGAAGCCCGTTCGGAGGCGATCCGAATGTCGCACATGGCGGCCAGGTCACAACCGGCGCCGATCGCCGCGCCGTTGACCGCGGCGATCACCGGAACCTCGAGTCGGGCCAGGGCACGGGGCAGACGCTGAATTCCGTCGACGTAGGCATAGCGCTGGGCGAGCGGGTCGAGGCCAAACATTCCCTCCCGGTCGGCCATCTCTTTGACGTTGCCGCCGGCGGAGAAGATCTTGCCTTCACCGGTCAAGATCACCGCCCGCACCGATGCGTCGCGATTCGCGGCGTCGACGGCGGCCTCGAAGGCGGTGACGAACTCCGTGTCGGAGATGGCGTTGCCGATGTGGGGCCGATTAATGGTCCACACCGCTATGGCGTTCTCTGTCGTGATGACCAGAGGTCCGGCTGACGTGGTCATGGCTGGGAACCTCGAATTCTCATCGGGTGAGCGGTCGGTGCGTCAGGCGTGCCTGATACCGGTCTCACGGTAGTTGGAGCGACTTGGTCTGCAGATACTCCTCGAAGCCGATCCGTCCCAGTTCGCGCCCGATACCGGATTTCTTGTAGCCGCCAAACGGTGCCGCGGGGTTGTACTTGCCGCCGTTGATATCGAGCTGGCCGGTCTGCACCTGGCGGGCGAAGGCGATCGCGGTGTCGTCGTCGGCGGCCCACACGGCACCGGACAGACCGTACGGCGTGCCGTTGGCAATGGTGAGCGCCTCGTCTGTGTCGCGGAACGGGATGACGGCGAGCACCGGCCCGAACACCTCTTCTTGCCCCAATTCGGAGGCCGGGTCGACGTCGGCGAAGACCGTGGGAGCGATGTAGTAGCCCACGTCGCGGACTTTCTGTCCACCGCCGGTCACCAGCCGCGCCCCGTCTTGCGGGGCCCGCTCGATGAACCCGAGCACCGTCTGGTACTGCGCTTCGGAGGCCGACGGGCCGATGCGGGTACCCGGGTCCCACGGGTCACCCACGGAGTACTTCGACACCGCTGCCTGCACCAGATCCAGCGCTTCGCTGTAGCGGGACAGCGGCACCAGCATCCGCGTCCAGGCCATGCAGGTCTGTCCGCCATTGAGGAAGGCGTTTCCGACGCCGACTTTGATCGCGGTGGCCAGGTCCGCGCCGTCGAGGATCACGTTGGCCGACTTGCCGCCGAGCTCCAAGGCGACCTTTTTTATGGACTGGCCGGCCAGTTCACCGACCCGGCTGCCGACGCCGGTGGAGCCGGTGAAGGACACGAAGTCGACCTCGGGATGAGCGGCCATCCGCTCACCGATCACCCGGCCGGGCCCGGAGACCAGGTTGACCACACCGGGCGGTAGGCCCGCGTCCTCCAGGGCGTCGACGAACTCGAACACCGACAGTGGTGCGTCGTTGCTGGGCTTGAGCACGACGGTGCACCCGGCGGCGATGGCCGGCAGGACTTTGGCGACCACTTGGTACAGCGGGTAATTCCACGGCGTGATGGCCGCGACCACACCGTAGGGCTCACGAAGCACCAGCGAATTGCCGATCCGCTCCTCGAACTCGTACCTGGCGAGTGCGTCGGCGAACCCACGGGCGACGGCAAGAGGGACCTGGGTCTGCACGCTTTGCGCGATGCGGATCGGGGCGCCCATCTCCTGTGTGATCGTCTCGGCGATGTCAGGCAGCCGCTTCTCCATCGCGGTGATCACCGCTTCCAGGCGTTCCCGCCGCTCGTCGACGCTGATCAGCGGGTCGAACGCGCGGCGTGCCGCCGCGACGGCGGCATCGACGTCGGCTTCGGTGCCGCTGGGCACCGAGCCGCATACCTGTTCGGTCGCGGGGTCGATCACGTCGATGGTGGCGGTGCCGGCGGGCTCGACCCACCGTCCGCCGATGAAGAGTTTGCTGCGGGCGTAGTCGTGGTTGCTCATCATCGCTTTCCGGTCGGGTGAATTCATGGCACGATGCTGGCTCGGACGTCGCGTCGGCCGTCGGCGGCCGCGAAGGCCTCGTTGATGTCATCGAGCGAGTAACAGGCGGATGCGAGCAGCTCGAAAGGTAGCTTGTTCTGGTAGTCCGCCAGGAAGTCCAATGCCCGGGACAGCACGGCCGGATCGTAGAGCGAGACGCCGACCATGGTCTTGTTGCCGAACACGAAGCGTGATGGGTCGAACTCGAATGTCTTGCCGATGTTGATGTTGCCGATCTCCACGTAGCGACCGAACTGACCGAGCAGCTTGAGCCCTTCGTCGATGGCGGCCGGATGGCCGACCACCTCCACCACCACGTCGGCGCCCTGCCCGTCGGTGAGGTTCCGGACGATCTTGGCGCGCTCCTTGTCGGTGGTGGCCTCGGTGATGTCGATGACGGCGTCGGCGCCGAACGCTGCCGCCAACTTGAGGCGCTCGGCGATACCGTCGATGGCGATCACTTTGGCAGCACCGCGCGCCTTGGCCACCGCGATCGCGTACAGCCCCAGCGCACCCGCACCCTGGACCACGACGTATTCACCGAGTTGCTGCTCGACTCGCTCCAGCCCGTACATTACCTGCGACAGAGCGCAATTGGCGCCGGCGGCGATCTCGTCCGGCACCGAATCCGGCACGGTGTAGACGACCGCCCCAGCCGGCAGGAGGAAGTAGTCGCCGTAACCGCCGACGAAGTATGGCGGTTCGTCGGCGCGGCCCAGCATCGCCATCTTCAGGTTGAGGCAGCCGTTGCGGCGCCCGGCCAAACAGTTGCGGCAGGTGTGACAGCAGAAGAAGTAGGGGAACACCACCCGGGTACCCACGTCCAGCGGCTTGCCGTTGGCGTCGGTGGTGACGCCTGCGCCGAGTTCTGCGACCGAGCCCACCATTTCGTGACCCAAGACGGTGGGGAGCTGCCCGCCGAGGCCGCGGGTGGCGAAGGTGCCGTGCCAGGCGTGCACATCCGACCCACAGATATTGGCGCGCGCCACCCGGATCAGAATCTCGCCCGGGCCGACCTCCGGTACCGGGACGGTGTCGATCTGGAACGGCTTGCCGGGGTCGTCGAAGCGGGCGATACGCCCTGTGCGCGGACCAGTACTCACGAGCGGATTCCTCTCGGTCAAAGCCAGATTCGACGCAGCGCGCCCGCTCAGCAGGCGTTGCCGATGCGACCGTTGGCGGCGCTTGTAGGCGCGCAGCGATGTCCTTGCGGCACCGTATTCGCCAACCGGGCCGGGTGGCTTCGTCCTTCCCGCCCAGCGGTCAGTCGCTCATCCCACCGCGTTCTGCTCGCGGCTGAACCGGTCGCGTAACAGGCGCTTCAACAGTTTTCCACTCGGGTTCTTGGGTAGCGAGTCGACGAAGAACAGCTGCTTGGGAGTTTTGAATCCGGCCAGATGCGTACGGCAGTGGCGGAGGAGTTCGTCTTCGGTGACCACGCTTCCGTCGCGGGCGACCACCGCGGCGACCACCGCTTCCACCCATCGCGGGTGGGGCAGACCGAATACCGCAACTTCCTCGACGCCCGGATGCCGGTAGATGACCTCTTCGACTTCGCGGCTGGCGACATTCTCGCCGCCGGTCTTGATCATGTCCTTCTTGCGGTCCACCACGTGCAGCAGCCCGTGGGTGTCGTAGTAGCCGAGATCACCGGAGTGGAACCAGCCACCGCGGAACGCATCCGCGGTCTTCGCCTCGTCGTCGAGGTAGCCCAGCATCAGGTGTGGGCTGCGGTGGACGATCTCGCCCACCACGCCGGTGTCCACCGGGGTACCCTCGTCGTCGGCGATTACCGTTTCCACATTGATTACCGGTCGGCCTGCCGATCCGGCGTGTGCGTCTTGGTCTTCTGGTCCCAAAGCCGATGCCAGCGGCGCCATTTCGGTCTGGCCGTAAAAGTTCCACAACCGCAGTTCGGGCAGTCGCTCACGCATCTCGGCCAGGATCTCGGCCGGCATTGCCGAGGCGCCGTAGTACCCCTTACGCAGACTGGACAGGTCGACCTGTTCGAGAAGCGGGGACCGGAGCAGTGAGATCCATACCGTCGGTGGCGCAAAATAGCTTGTAGCGGCGTATGTTTCGATCGTTCGCAGGACCATCTCAGGTGCTGGTCGGAGAAGAATGACGCTGGTGGCACCGAGGTAGACGGCCGGGATCAAGAAATTATCCAGTTGCGCGCAGTGGTACAGCGGCAGGGAGTGGACCACGATGTCAGTGCCCGTCATCGAACCGGCGATGATCGAGCTGATGTAGTTGCCCATCAGGCTTCGGGTGGAATGCATCGCGCCCTTCGGCTGCGACTCGGTTCCGCTGGTGTACATCAGCCGGATCAATTGATCGTCGGCGACATGCGGCTCCGGAGCCGCTGAGGTGGTCTGCAGCCACTGCGTGAAGTCACTCCAACCCGACGGCAGCATCTGGCCGGGCGGTACCAAGGCCGCCGTGGTACGCACGGACCCGCTGCATTGCATCGCGGCCTGCGCCGTAGCAGCCAGCTCGGCTTCGACGATGAATCCGCTGACCCCGCTGTGCTCGAGGATGAACGCGATCTCCTCGGCGGTCAGCATGAAGTTGATCGGAACGAGCACCACTGCGGCGCGAGCGGTGGCGAAGGCGAGCACCGCGTACTGCCAGCAGTTGTGCGCCAGTACCGCGACACGATCACCGGGGCCGAGTCCACGGTCCTGCAACGCAGCTGCAGCGCGATCGACCAGGTGCTCGAATTCAGCGAAGGTCAGCGAAACTTCGCCGTCGATCACAGCGACCTTGTTCGGGTGCTTGCGGGCCGGGCGCCGCGGAATGTCGCCGAGCGCGTGACTACGGGCCGATGCGAGCACAGCGTCGAGCTCGTTCATGACCGGGACTGTAGGCCCAGCGGTCGATTCACGACCAAACAGCGTCCCGCTGAGTAGACACGAGCCCGGTACTTCGCCGCCGGCGATCGGATACTGGCGTTGCGAGCAAGGAGGTTCGATGACGACCGACGCGACGGTGGCGGCCGACCGCACAGGCTTGGAACCCGAGGAGCTGCGGGCCAATCTGCGACAGGCGGACGCCGGCGTTCTGGTCGCCGTGCTGGCGCAGCTGACCGGTGACCCTGCCGTTGTCGACCAGTTCGCGGACAAGATCTCGTTCGAGCCCGACCCACCCGAGCAGGTCGGCGTCACCGACACTGAGACGCGTGCCCTGCTGGTGGACGCGGTGGCGGCGGCACTTGGCACGCCGCGTCCGCGGGGCGCCCTGCCCTACGACGACCCCAATCTCTTCGCCCGCATCGCCCCGCTGGCGCTGGGTACGTCGGTGGACGAAGAATACATCGGCCTGCTGCTCGAGCAGGGCGGCTTCCAGCCGTCACAGCCGGTGTTGCCGCGGACCGCCACGCTTCCGGCCGATTTCAAGGTGGTCATCATCGGCGCCGGTATCGCTGGGATGGCCGCGGCACTGGAATGCGCCGCTGCCGGTATCGATTACGAGATCATCGACCGCAACGATGAGGTGGGCGGCACCTGGTACACCACTGTGTATCCGGGCATCGGCGTCGACACGCCGTCCGCCTACTACTCGCTGTCGCGCGATATCAAAGGCGACTGGTCGAGCTACTATCCGCAAGGCGCCGAATACCAGAACTATCTGCAGTCGGTGGCCGACAAGAACAACCTGCGCGATCACACCCGGTTCAGCACCGAAGTGAAGGCTCTGTGGTGGGACGAAGACCGTCTACAGTGGCAGATCCACTCGGTAAATGCTGACGGCGAGCGCGATCTCAGCTACGCCAACGTCGTCATCCCGGCCGCCGGCTACCTCAACCGCCCCCGGTATCCGGATCTTCCGGGCCGGGACACCTTCGCCGGGGTCAGCATCCACTCCGCTGAGTGGGATCGCGCGCTCGACCTGCGCGGCAAGAAGGTAGCGATCATCGGAGCGGGCTGCACCGCGGTACAGATCGTGGATGCGTGCGTCGGCGACGTCGAGCACCTGACGGTGTTCCAGCGCCAGCCGCACTGGGTGGCGCCGCGCAAACGTCCGACCGACGATGTGCCCGATCACCGCCGCTGGCTCAACACCCACATCCCGTTCTACGCCAACTGGAACCGTCTCAAGTCGTTCTGGGGCACCGCGGACAACAACTATCCGGTCATTGTGCGGGATCCGGACTGGGCTGCCGAGCACCTGTCGATCTCGCCGGCCAATGACGTGCTGTTGAAGCTGTGCCTGGATTACATCGACCGGGTGTTCGGGGCGGACTCGGAGTTGGCGAAGAAGGTCACCCCTGACTTCGCGCCGTATGGCAAGCGGATCATCCGTGACCCCGGCGGGTACTACGCGGCGCTGACCGAACCCCACGTCGATGTCGAGGCCAGCGAGCCTGCTCGGGTCAACGACCGCGGGATCGTCACGCACGACGGTCGGCAGATCGACCTGGACGTCATCATCTACGCCACCGGCTACTACCTGGATTTCCTTTCCACCGTGGATATCCGGGGCCGCGACGGGCTCAAGCTCAGCGAGGTTTGGGGAGACAATCCGAGCGCATACCGGGGCGGCATGGTGCCCGGATTCCCCAACCTGTTCATCTCCTCGGCACCCAACTACAGCCCGGGCCATGGCGCCGGCCATAACTTCGGCGTCGAGGTGATGGTGCACTACGTGATGGAATGCCTGCAATTGATGGCGCTGCGCGACGCGTCGACCATCGAAGTCAAGCCAGAGGCGTTCGAGGGCTACGTCCGGCAGATCGACGACGCGATGTCCCGAACGGTCTGGTGCCACACCCCGACCGCGCACACCTACTATCGCGCCGGCGGCGGCCGTATCGTCACTGCGTTTCCGTTCCGGCTGATCGACGTGTGGCGCAGCCACCGGGCCCCCGTCGAAGAGGATCTCAGGCTCCGGTGAGCGGGTTACTCAGTGGTAGAACGGCGTTGGTGACCGGCAGCAGCCGAGGTATCGGACGGGCGATCGCGCAGCGGTTGGCTGCTGAAGGCGCGACGGTGGCCGTGACGGCCCGTTCGCACCAACCTTCGCCGTCGACGCGCGCCGGACACACGACAGCGCTACCCGGCACTATCGCCGAGACCGTCGATTTGATCGCGGCCGCCGGTGGTTCGGCCTTCGGTATTGCCGCCGACCTGGAGGATGCCGGGCAGCGGGCCGAACTGATTGACCAGGTGGTCGAGCGTACCGGGCGATTCGACATCCTGGTGAACAATGCCGGCTATGCCGATTACTCGATCGTCGAGAAGATGTCGATGGAAACCTTCGATCGCACGGTCGAACACTATGTGCGTACACCATTCGTACTGATGCAGCAGGCGATTCCACATATGCGCCGGCAAGGCGCGGGATGGATCGTAAACATCGGGTCGGTCACCGGGCTGGCACCGGCACGGCCCTACCGCGAGTACAACAAGTCATCCGGGGACGTGGTCTACGCGTCGATGAAGGCGGCACTGCACCGGCTCACCCAGGGAATCGCAGCTGAATTGCTGGACTCCAACATCGCCGTGAACGTCGTGGGTCCCTCCAGCGCGGTACGCACCCCCGGCGCCGACAGCCTGATACCCCAGGAGTTTCCGACCGAACCGGTGGAGTACCTCGCCGAGACCGTGCTGGCGATGTGTCACCTTCCGGCCGCCGAGCGCACCGGCCTGGTGGCGTTCAGCCTGCACTACCCGTGGTCACAGCAGCTGGCTGTGCACAGCCTCGACGGCACTACACGCCTGCCACCGCTCGAGCCGCCGACGGCCGCCAACCCCAATATCCTGCCCGCCGGTCTCTGACCGGCCCACCCCGCGTGCTGTTCATCGGGGCGGATGCAAGACGGGGCGATCCAGGGTGCAGAAGCTGTGACAGACCCGGTCGCGGATGATGATGTCGGTGCTCTCCGGATCGAACCAGCGATCCACCACCGCCCAATGGATCGGGTGCATCAGGTACGGTCCCATCAGCCCGTCGACGTCAGTGAACTCCTGCTCGAAAACGTGCGTCCAGTCACTGTCGCCCACCGGCTCGAGCACCCGGCTGAGCTGCCAGGCTCGAATCGTGGTGATGTAGTTCGTCATTAAGGCCAACTCTGCTTCGAAACGAGCCACGGTGTCCGGCGCTGTATCGGGCTGCACGCGCAGCAGCAGTGTTCGGTACACCGTGCCCGGGCTGCCTCCGCAGGCGGCGTCTCCACGATAAGTCGCCCCGTTGACCCGAGTGATCGCCGGATCGCTCAGCGCTCGGGCAAAACCCGGCTCCGCGGCCTGCCAGTGCCCGCGGTCGGCGAAGCGAAGGTGCGCCAGCACGTCACCACCGTTGCGGGAACCGGATTCGGTCGGCTCGACGACCCAGCGCAGCGCCCCGCTGTGCTCGGCGGCCGCACGGATTGTTGCAAGCATCCGCTTGCGATCTTGTGCTTCGACGTCCAGGAGCCGGGTGACGTTAAACATCGGGCCCTGCCTCCATGTCGCACAGCGTGTCGACGTCGTCGGCGGCCGCCGCGACCGAGCGGGTCCGCTCCACCACCAACTCGTCGATCGACGACCACCATGGGCCCAGAGTGGGATCCGGCCGCCCCTGCCAGGTCATCTGCCACCACGCCAGCGGGCTGGGCAACGACCAGGTGATCGTGACCGAATTCGACTGGTCGGTGAACCAGATCGGAGGACTGACCAGTACATTGCGCAGCGTCATGCCGCGTTCCCGCGCCCCGGGCGCGTATTCGGCGAGGTAGCGGTCGACGAATCGCCGAGCCTGGCCCGGCTTGGTCAGCACCCGGTCGATCACGAACACCTCAGCCATGGCAGTCAGGCTAGGGACCGGCCGGCCCGGTCCGCGGTTGCAGTCCCGGATATCGGGAGACCACCGTTGACGCCGACGGCCCGCGGCCACGACTGTTGACGCATGGCAGATCTCAGCCCGAATCCGTTCGCCCCGGCCGAGCTGGGCCCGGTGCGCCTGCGTAACCGGGTCATCAAGGCCGCGACATCCGAGGGCCGTTCACCCGATGGGCTGGTCACCGATGACCTGATCGACTTCCACCTCCGATTCGCCGAGGGCGGCGTCGGGATGACCACGGTGGCCTACTGCTGTGTGTCCCCGCAAGGTGCCAGCGCGCCGGGGCAGATTGTCATGGATTCGCGGGCCTTGCCGGGCCTGAAGAGGCTGACCGCCGCGGTGCACGGCGCGGGTGCGGCCATCTCGGCGCAACTCGGTCACGCTGGTGTGGTGGCGCAGAAGAAGCTGACCGGCGTGACCGCGGTCGCCCCGAGCCGCTTTGTCAACCCCACGTCGTTCGCCTATTGCCGCGAAATCCGCCGTGACGAGATCCGGTTTGTCATCGACCAATTCGCCGCCGCGGCACAGGTGGCGGTCGACGCCGGATTCGACGCGGTCGAGCTGCACTTCGGCCACCTATATCTGCCCAGCTCCTTCCTGAGCCCGCTGATCAACCGTCGCAAGGACGACTACGGTGGGACGATCGACAACCGGTCACGGCTGGTGCGCGAGATCGCCGAACGCGTCCGGGACGTCGTGCAGGGCCATATCGCGGTGATCGCGAAGCTCGACATGGATGACGGCCTGCCGGGCAGCATCTGGATCGATGAGGCGTTGCGCACGGCTCAACTCCTCGACGCCGACGCGACCTTGGACGCTATCGAATTGACCCAGGGTTCGTCGGTTTTCAAGCCGATGTACCTGTTCCGCGGTGATGTACCGGTCCGCGAATTCGCCCGGGTGATGCCGCGCGCGATGCGTCCCGGGGTTCGGATGGTGGGCAAGTGGGCGATGGGCGACTATCCCTACCAGGATCTCTACATGCTCTCGGCGGCACGTCAGTTCGTACCCGTGATGCGCAATACCAAGCTGATCCTGCTCGGCGGCATCACCAACCGTCAACACCTGGAAACCGGTATGCGCGAGGGATTCGACTTCATGGCCATGGGCCGGGCGCTGCTGCGCGAACCGGATCTGGTCAACAGGATGGTCGAGGACGCCGAGGTGCGCAGCCGCTGCACCCACTGCAACAAGTGCATGGTGACGGTCTTCGCACGCACGCACTGCGTCCTCGACCCCGACCAGCGTTACCGCACCGCTATGCCCGTTGACGTTCCGTCCTGGCCGGCCGGGGCAGCAGCCCGGTGAGGTAGGCACACGCTTGCTTGCGCGCCCGCTCACAGATGTCGAGGCTGGGCATCGTCATGAATCCGTGCACGGCACCCTCGAAGTAGCGCTGCACCGTGGGCACGCCCGCCCGCCGCAACGCCTCGACATAGGCGAGACCCTCATCGCGTAGCGGGTCGTGGCCGGCGATCACCGCGACTGCCGGAGGAAGCCTGGAGAGGTCGGCGGCATGCAATGGCGACGCGTACGGGTTGGTGCGGTCGGCAATGTCGGGCACGTATTGATCCCAATACCACTGCAGCGCAGGCAGCGGGTTGTAATAGCCGCGGCCGAACTGGCGGTAGGACCGCGTATCGAAGTCAGCGGCCATTACCGGATACAGCAGCAGCTGCCCGGCCAGGCGCGGCCCCATCCGGTCACGCGCCATCAACGCCGTTACGGCGGCGAGGTTGCCGCCGGCGCTGTCGCCGCCGATCAGTAACCGGTCCCGGTCACCACCGAGTTCGCCGATGTGGTCTGCCGCCCAGGCGGTGACGGCGTAGGTGTCCTCCGCCGCAGCGGGCCAGCGGCCCTCCTCTGATGCACGTCGGTAGTGCACCGAGACAACCACGGCCGGAAGGCGATTGGCGAAATCGCGACACAGGCCGTCGTGGCTGTCCAGATCGCAGAACACCCAACCGCCACCGTGAGCGTAGACCAGAGTCGGGACCGAGGTTTGGCTTGCCGCGCTGGGGCGATAGACCCGGATCTGCACCGGTCCGTCCGGACCGGCGATGGTGCGGTCGTGCACCTCGGACACGGGTTCGGGATTCGCCGACGGTGTGAAACGGGCGCTGATAGCGGCGCGGGCCTCGTCGCCGGTCATGGTGTGGACCGGGGGGAAGCCGGCGTCCAGCACCTCGATGATGTCGGCGATCTGCGGATCCAGAATCATGCGAGCTGCAGGCTCGTGCTGTGCATCGCCGAGCGGGTGGTCGGGCCGCCCCGGAGCGGCCGCATCTGCTGCAGCGTCGGTGCCACGCGGATGGGGCCGCAGTCCACGGCTTGCCAGATGCCCATCGCGGCGATTCGCACCGGGGCGACCAGGCGTTGGTCGAACATCATCCGGTTCATCGGCCCGCAGACCGAAATCGCTGCAACGGCTTCACCCGGGTCGCCGATGGGCGCGGCGACGCAGCCGAACCCGGGCAGCGATTCCTCGCGGTCGAAGGCAATGCCGCGGGAGCGCACTTTGAGTAGCTCGTTACGGAGTTGAGCAGGTGTGGAGATCGAGTATTTGGTTTGCCGGGGGAGCAGACCGGCATCCAAGGCGTCGGCGCCGTACTCGTCGGCGAAGGCGAGCATCGCCTTGCCCAGTGCAGTGCAATGCGCCGGCTGGCGACCCCCGACCCGGGACGGCAGCGCTGCCGTCATCCGGTTGCCGACCTTTTCCATGTACACGACGTCGGACCCGTCGAGGACGGCGAGGTGGACCACCAGGCCGGTCGCCGCGTGCAGCTCGTGCAGCTTGGGGATGGCCGCTTTGTGCAAGCGGTCCTGGTGCACTGCCAGCGAACCGAGTTCGACCAGCCGCATCCCCAGCTCGTAGTCGCGTCCGTTGCGGCGTAGCCAGCGCAGCTGCACCAGGCGCTCGAGCATCCGGTGCGCAGAGGAACGCGGCAGACCCGTCCGGCGCACGATCTGAGCCAACGTCAGGCGCCCAGGTCCGTCGAACGCGTCGAGAACCAGGGAGACCCGGTCGATGACGGCGCTGGGGGTTTCGGCCGCCGCCTTTTTAGGTGCTCTTGCAGGCAACGTGGTTGCGGGGGGCATTGAGGTCTCCGTCCCTATTACTAATAGACATATGCCTAATGGGCATATGTCTACCACATGTGTGTGCCTGCTGTCACACCCATCGCCGGATTGATGCGGCGGTCCCAGCTTCGGCTCTCCTCCGTCGAGCCTCGCTGAACCGCCGGATTCGGATTGCGGCACAGCCGCGGCGTCCGCGCCTGATCAGGCTTGTGCGGCGCTGCGCCCGGCCCGCCGGCCGTAGAAGCTGCCGTCGCCCAGCGAGATCCCGCTGGCATAACCCCACGCGGCCAGCCCGGCAGCCGAACGTCCCGCTGCGAAGAGACCGGGGATCGGCGTGCCGCTCACGTGCAGTACTTCCGCGTCGAGCGTGGTGGCCAGACCGCCAAGAGTGAACCCGCCGGTGCATTCGCGAAGGTCTATGGCCCCGATCGGAGAGCCGATGGGCTTGAGCCACTGCGGCTTCTTGTGCAGTAACGGGTCGATCCCGCGGGCCGCCCCCTCGTTGTAGGCGGCAACCGTGGCTTGCAACGCGCCGGGGGCCATGCCCAACTCGGATTCGAGATCGGCGACGGTGTCAGCCACCCAGGTGGGTGGCCGCATCATGAGTTTCGGTGAAACCGAGGCCATCGCGGCTTCCTGGGCGGCGTCGTCGAGGATCAGGTAGGCGATGTTGTCCTGGTGGTAGAGCGTCAGCTGTCCGATCCGACCGGGATAGGTGTCCTCGGCCACGTAGCGCTGACCCCGACCGTTGACCACAATGCCGCGCACCAGTTGCTGCGGGTCGATGAAGATGGCGACCTCGGTGGCATCCATATGGGCAAGGTCGGCGCCCAGCGCCTGGGCCATCCGGATCGACTGACCATCGTGTTGCTCCACCGATGCCGCCGGCCGGCCCGCGATGCGGGGAGCGAACTGCGCCACCATGGCGTCGTTGTAGGCGAAGCTGCCCGTCGCCAGCACCACTCCGCGGCGGGCACGGAGCGTGATCTCGGTGCCGTACTGGCGCGCGACGACGCCGACGACCCGGCCGTCGGACTCGACGACGAGCCGCTGCGCGCGAATGTCGTAGAGCGCCCGGGCGCCCGCGGCCAGGGCGGTGTCGACGAGCGGCTTCATCAGCATGTAGCCGGCGCTGGCCTCGCCCTGCTTTTTGTCGGCCATCTGCGGGATGTGCCCGCGCGGTGCCGGAGCGGCGATCGTGTTGAACGGGTAGGAATTCTCCCCGCCGGAGTACATCAGCCCGTGATCGCCCAGCGGTTCCCAGCCGGGCTCGCCGAAGAACTCGGCCTTGAATGGCACTCCGCAGCCGACCAGCCAATCGAAGTGCGCCACGCTGCCCGCGCAGTAGTCGGCGATGCGGGTCTCGTCCGCACCCGGGCCCATGGCCGCATTCAGGAATGTCGCCATGTTGTCGACCGAATCCTCAAAGCCGCACGCCGCCTGCAACGGCGTCCCGCCGCCGAGATAGATGAATCCGCCGGCCATCGCCGCTGCCCCGCCCCATGATCCGGTGCGCTCGAGCACCAGGACGTCGGCGCCGGCGCGCGCGGCCTCTACGGCCGCAGCGGCGCCCGCCACCCCGAACCCGGCGATGACGACATCGGCCTCGTGGTCCCAGCTGCGGATAACTGCGGCGGCAACCGGGGAGACGTCAGCCGTCATGGGCGCATCGCCGCAGGAAAGTCATCCACCCACTGGTGGCCCCAATAACTGTCGGCAGTGATCTCTTCGGCGGTGTAATGACTTTCGTCGACGCGCATGCCCTGCGTGCCGAATTCGACGTCCCAGTCGCCGGGGGCGCGAACATAGAAGGACACCATCTTGTCATTGGTGTGCCGCCCCAGTGTCGAAGAAAGCTGGAAGCCGTCTTTGTTGACCCGGTCGAGTGCCTGGCCGACGGCGTCGAGCGTGTCGACCTCGACCATCAGATGGATCAGCCCAGGGTCGCGCAGCGTGGCTGCCGGGCACAGCGCGAGGCTGTGATGTCGCTGGTTGATGCCGAGGAACCGTACGCGTATCGGACCGAATTCCGGCGGAGCGGGGACCCGGAATGCGCCCCGTGACTTGAAGCCCAGTGTCGCGGTGTAGAACTCGAACAGTCCGTTGACGTCCAGCGCGGGCAGCACCACGTGGCCAAGGCCCTGATCGCCAGTGACGAACTTCGCACCGAACGGGGTGACTACCGGACTGTGGTCGAGCACCGGGCCGTGGAACACCTCGAGGTGGGTGCCGGCGGGATCGTCGAATGCGATGGCCTCTTCCACGCGGCGAGCATCGGATTCGGACAGCGACAGCTTCCGGTACGCGATGCCGGCCGCCCCCAGCGAGTCTTCGACATCGGTCAATGCGGCGTGGTCTCGCACCTCCCAGCCGACGGTGACGATCTTGTCGGTATCACCCGGGGTGACGATGATGCGTGCGGCCCGCTCGTCCATGCGCAGGTACAACGCGCCTTCGTCGGGGCCGCTGCCCTGCGCGAAACCCAGCACACCGAAGGCGAAGTGGCGCCATCGCTCGATGTCGCTCGTCTGCACGAAGACGTATCCAAGGCTCTTGATCGGGCTCACGGGTCTACTCCCTAGATCATCGCTCGCAGCGGGCCCTGCGGGTCCACACCAAGTGAGCTCAACGCCGACGCGTGATACACCGTTCCCGGCACATGGATGGCGTGCGCCTGCCCGACGTGGACATCGCGCCAATAACGTTGCAGCGGCTTGTCCATCCTGGCGGAGTTTCCCCCGCAGCGGGCGAAGATCTCGTCGACGGCGGACACCGCGCGCCACACCGCGCGGACCTGCGTCCGCCGGCCGGCTGCCCGGTCCTCGAATGAGACGTCCTTGCCGGCGGCGACCATGTCGTAGATCCGGTCGGCGTTGGTGAGCAGTTCCTGACGGGCGGCATTGATATCGGCGGCGGCTTCCCCGATCGCATACATCACATACGGGTCGTCCTTGATCGCCACGCCGCTGGAATTGACCCGCTCACGCTGGTAGTCGAGAGCGGCAGCGAGCGCGCCTTCGGCGATACCGATGGTGGCCGCCGAGATGCCCAACGGGAACATCGTCGACCAGGGCATCAGATAGAGCGGCTCGGTCATCCCGGCGTCCCGCTGCGCCGTGCCGTCCATGACCTGCAGCGCGTCCATCGTTCGGTAGGCCGGCACGAATGCATCGGAGACGATGACGTCCTTGGACCCGGTTCCGCGTAGTCCCACGACGTCCCACGAGTCTTCGACGATCTGGTAGTCCTTGCGGGGCAAAATCATGTGCAACATCTGCGGCGGCATCACCGGTTTGCCGTCGGCGTCGCCGATCATCGCGCCCAGGATGATCCAGTCGCAGTGGTCGGTGCCGGAACTGAACTGCCAACGGCCGCTGAAGAGGTAGCCGCCGTCGACCGGCCGCGCAACCCCCTGGGGTGCATACGGCGACGCCACCCAGGTGTCGACATCGTCGGCCCAGATCTCGGCACCGACTCGGGGATCGGCGTACGCCAACTGGTAGGGGTGCACCCCGACCACGCCGTTGATCCAGCCCGCGGAGGGGTCCAGCGCGGCGGTGAGCATCACCGTCTCGGCGAACTCCCGCGGATGAACCTCCAGTCCGCCATGGCGTTTCGGCTGCAGTAGCCGAATATTGCCGAGCTGCTTCATCGTCTTGACCGTGTCGTCGGTCAGCTTGCCGATCTTCTCGGCTTCCGTTGCCTGGCCGCGAAGCTGCTCGGAGAGCTCGGCGACGCTGTCGATCACCCGTTTAGTCATGCCAACGATGGTGGACGTCGCGGGCGTGCAAAAGGCCGCGCGATCCCAGTGAGCGGGATCGAGACCCGCCGATCAGAATTCGATCTTCAGCGTGTCAGTCCGGGGGCGTGCTTGGCACGCCAAGAACAGCCCCTCGGCGATATCCTGCTCCTCGAGGATGGCGGCGTTACCCAGGTCGACTTCTCCGTCGACCATCGTTGCGGCGCAGGATCCGCAGTTGCCCTCCCGACAGGAAAACGGGACGTCGAGTCCGGCGGCGAGCATGACGTCGACCAGATTGCGTCCTTTGGGCCAGCGCAGGTGGTGAACCTCTCCGTCGAGGACGATCTGGGCCTCGGCGACCTCGCCCCCGTCGTCGATGTCTTGGTCGACTACCTCGGCGAACGGATCGCCGGTGAGTGACCGGAAGACTTCTAGGTGGATTTGCTCCCGAGGCACGCCGACTTCGGTGAGCGCTTCGCTGACCACCGCCATGAACGCCGCAGGGCCGCAGATGAACGAGTGGTACCCGGTGAACATGTTGGCGAACCCGGCCAGTTGAGCGCGCGTCGGTAGGCCCTGGATCGACTCCAGCCAGTGCAGAACGGTGAATCGGCCGGCGTAACGGGCAGCCAGTTCGCGCAGCTCGGCGGCGAAGATGACGGACCGTTCGTCGCGGTTGGCGTAGCACAGCACCACCCGGCCGTTGCCCGCGGCGAGTACCGATTTGAGGATGGACATTACCGGTGTGACCCCGCTGCCGGCGGCCCACAGCAAGAAGTCGGCGTCCAGATCGTGCGGAGTGAACAGTCCGGCCGGGGGCAGTACGGCTATCTGCGCGCCGACGGACGCGTTGTCGCACAACCAGTTCGAACCGTAGCCGCCCACCGTACGTTTGATCGTCACCTTGGGAGCGTCGTCAGTGTAGGGAGAACTCGCCAGCGAGTAGCAGCGAGCCACCGAGCCGGTCACATCGCTGGGGATGCGCAGGGTCAGGAACTGCCCCGGCCGATACTCGAACCGTGGCCGGTGCTCGTCGGGAACGGAGAGCACCAGTGACTTCGTGTCGTGGCTCTCCTCGATAACCTCTGTGATCGTCAGTATTGCGGCGCGGGGGCCGGCCCCGGATCGGCTCGGGGATTCTGCGTCCGTCATGGTGACATCTTGAGCAGCGGCGAGGATTCGGCGGCCGGCCCTCACCGGTGGACGGGAGAAAATCTCGATGCCCGTTGACCGGGAAACGCCTACCGGCCGCAGCTCAGGGTCTGCCTAACCTAGCCGTCGTGAGCAGGGCGACCGGAAGTCATGTCGATGTCGTTGTGGTGGGCGCAGGATTCGGTGGCTTGTACGCCCTGTACAAATTCCGGCAACAAGGGCTGGCGGTCCGCGCCTTCGAAGCGGCACCGGAGGTTGGGGGTACCTGGTACTTCAACCGGTATCCGGGAGCGCGCTGCGATGTCGAGAGCCTGGACTACTGCTACTCGTTCTCCGATGAACTGCAGCAGGAGTGGACCTGGACCGAGAAGTACGCCACGCAAGGCGAGATCCTCGAATACATCAAGTGGGTCGCCGACAAGCTGGACCTGCGGCCGGGGATCACTTTCAACACCAGGGTGGCGTCGGCCGTCTTCGACGAAGATGCGGTGCAGTGGACCGTAGCCACCGACACAGGTGAGACGGTGACGGCGCGGTTCGTGGTGATGGCCACTGGACCGTTGTCCTCGCCCTTGACGCCTGACATCCCCGGCTTGGACACCTTCGCCGGCGACACCTACCACACCGCCCACTGGCCGCACGACGGCGTGGACTTCGCTGGAAAGCGTGTCGGTGTGATCGGCACCGGATCATCAGGGGTCCAGTCGATCCCGATCATCGCCGAGCAGGCCGCCCATCTTTATGTCTTCCAGCGCACGCCCAATTACAGTGTCCCGGCCGGCAACCGTCCGCTGACCGCCGACGAGATCCGGCACGCCAAGGACACCTACGGCCAACGCCGGCAGATGTCATGGCGTAGCGGTGGAGGCTCTCCGCATGTGACACATCCCAAGCCGACCATGGAGGTCACCCCCGAAGAGCGCCGTGCGGCATTCGAGGAACGCTGGCAGCTGGGCGGCGTGCTCTTCTCCAAGACCTTCCCTGACCAGATGATCAGTCTGGAGGCGAACGAAGAAGCCCGCAGGTTCTACGAGGAGAAGATCCGTGCCGAGATCGACGACCCGGAGGTCGCGGAGCTGTTGATCCCGAACGATCACCCTATCGGCACCAAGCGAATCTGCACCGATACCAACTACTTCCAGACGTTCAACCGGCCCAACGTGACACTGGTCAGTGTCCGCAAGACACCCATCGAGGCGATCGACAAGTCCGGTATCAGGACAACTGCGGCGCACTACGATCTTGACGCTATCGTGTTGGCCACGGGATTCGACGCAATGACCGGAACGTTGGCCAAGATCGACATCGTCGGACGCAACGGGCAGAAGCTGGCCGACGACTGGGCCGATGGGCCTCGCACCTATCTCGGGCTGGGGGTGGACGGCTTTCCCAACCTCTTCCTGGTGTCAGGACCCGGAGCGCCTGCGGTGCTGGCCAACATGGTGCTGCACGCCGAGGCACACATCAACTGGATAGCGGACGCCATCGCATATCTCGACCAGCACGGATACGCGGCCATCGAGGCCACCGCAGACGCCGTCGACGACTGGATCGCCGAGTGCAACCAGCGCGCCGACGCCACGCTCTTCCCAAGGGCGAACTCCTGGTATATGGGCGCCAACGTCCCTGGAAAACCCCGCGTCTTCATGCTGTTCATCGGTGGATTCGCCACCTACCTCGAGATCTGCGCCGAGGTCGCGAGTGCCGGATACAAGGGGTTCAATCTGCTCAAGGCCTCCTGATGCTGAACCTCGCCGACAAAGTCGCTGTGGTGACCGGCGCCGCCCGCGGGACCGGTCGCACGCATTGCGAACGCCTCGCCGACGTGGGCGCCGACGTTATCGCCGTCGATACCGCTGCGGCGGCCGATGATCTGGCGAGTACGGCGGCAGCTCTCGCAGCGCGTGGCCGGCGCTGCTTCACCAGCACTGCCGACGTTCGAGACCTCCGCGCCGTGATGGAGGCGATCGACGCAGGAGTGGCCGCGCTGGGTGGGCTGGATGTCGTTGTCGCCAACGCCGGCGTCCATGCCCCCGGCGCACCCGCCTGGGAGCTGACCAGCGAGGTCTGGCAAGAGGCGCTCGATGTCAATGTCACCGGCGTCTGGCACACGGTCAAGGCAGCCGCACCACACTTGAGCGCCGGCGGTGCGATAGTGATCATCGGCTCCACCAACGGACTTCGCGGCACTGCCAACACCGCGCACTACACGACCAGCAAACATGCGATCGTGGGGTTGGCTCGAACGCTTGCGAACGAGCTCGGCCCGCTGGGGATCCGGGTGAACACGGTGCACCCTGGCGCGGTGGCGACACCCACGGTTCGCAACGCGGCCACCTACCGAAGACTCTGCCCCGATATCGACAATCCGACCGAGGCCGACGCGATCAAGGTCCTTGCTGCACGCAACCTGCTGCCGGTGCCGTGGGTGGAGCCACGCGACGTGGCAGACGCTGTCGTCTTCTTGGCTTCGGACAACGCCCGCTACATCACCGGAGCCCAGCTTGTCGTCGACGCCGGCTTGACCCAGAAGACATGACCACCGGCCGACTCGCCGGAAAGGTAGCCGTCATCACCGGCGCTGCTCGTGGAATCGGCCGCGCGCAGGCGCTGCGGTTCGCCCAGGAGGGCGCCGAGATCATCGGGATCGACCTGTGCGGGCCGGTCGACACCGTTGTGGTGCCGCCGTCCACGCACGACGACCTCGCCGAGACAGCGGCGCAGGTGCGGGCTGTTGGCGGGCGGATGGTCACCGCGGTTGCCGATGTGCGCGAACGAGAGCTGTTACGGACTGCCATCGACAGCGGGATCCGCGAATACGGCGGACTCGACATCGTCTGCGCCACCGCCGGTATCACCTCGCGCGGGTTGGCTGCTGAGCTGCCAGAGGAGACCTGGCGCACCATGCTCGACGTTAACCTAACCGGGGTGTTCCACACCTGCCAGGTCACCGCACCGCATCTCATCGCGCGTGGAGGCGGTGCGATGATCCTGGTGAGTTCGATAGCAGGGCTTCAGGGATTGGTCGGGGTGGCGCACTACACCGCGGCCAAACACGGGGTGGTGGGTCTGATGCGTAGCCTCGCCAACGAGCTCGCGCCGCACCGGGTTCGGGTGAACACGGTTCACCCGACGAACGTCGACACCCCGCTGATCCAGAACGACGCGGTCCGCAGCGCGTTCCGGCCCGACCTCGACCGGCCACCGACCCGCGAGGAGTTCGCCGAGTCGGCGAGGTCGATGAACATGATCGATGTCCCGTGGGTGGAGCCGGTGGATGTGGCGAATGCGTGCTTGTTCCTGGCCTCCGACGAGGCCCGTTACATCACGGCCGTCACCCTGCCTGTGGACGCCGGCAGTACTCAGCGACAAAGGAAGTGAAACATGGTTGACCTGAGTAAATATGGCCCGTGGGCATTGATCGCCGGTGGCTCCGAGGGAGTGGGTGAGGAGTTCGCTCGCCTCCTTGCCGAGGCCGGATTCAACTTAATGCTCATCGCCCGCAAGCCGGAGCCGCTGGAACATACGGCACAGCGCTGCCGAGCGTTGGGCGCCGACGTGCGTACGCTGTCGGTCGACCTTCTGGACACCTCGGCGGTCGAGCAGATCGTGATGGCCACTGCCGAACTCGATGTGGGTCTGCTGATCTACAACGCCGGAGCAAGTACATGTAATGAACCCTTCCTTGAGGCGTCGTTGACGGAGCTCAAGAAGGTCAACGACCTCAATGTCACTCGTATGCTCGAACTGGTTCAACACTTCGGCCGGGCGATGTCGGATCGGCGACGCGGTGGCATCCTGCTCGTCGGCTCGCTCGCCGGCTATATGGGAGCATGGTGTCACACCGTATACGCTGGCACTAAGGCGTTCTCTCGGATATTCGCCGAGAGCCTCTGGCTGGAGCTGCGTGACCGTAATGTCGACGTATTGGAGTTGGTTCTGGGCGTGACCCGGACCCCGGCGATGGAACGCGTCGGTCTCAATTTCGACGTTCCCGGAATGATCGTTAATGATCCGGCCGACGTTGCTGCCGAAGGCCTTGCGCACCTAGCTGACGGTCCTGTCCATGTCGCAGGAGGGAATCTACCGACCGCGGTCGCCAACAGTGCGCCTGATCGCGCCGACGTCGTTCTCAGGGCACATGAGCAGATTCTTTCGCTGGTGAATGAGCGGAACTAGCATGCGTATCGGACTGTCCACACCGGTGGTGGTGCAAGTCCCCGCCGTGGCATCTGCATGGGAAGCCGACGGAACCGCCGAAGATCTCGCCCTAATCGCACGCACCGCCGACGAAGCGGGCCTGGAGTTCCTGACGTGCTCGGAACACGTGGCCGTTCCCAGTGCCGAAGTGGCCTCGCGCGGTGCGGTGTATTGGGACCCCTTGGCTACGTTGGGCTTTCTCGCAGCTCATACCTGCCGAATCCGTCTCGCCACGGCGGTTCTGGTTTTGGGCTATCACCATCCGCTGGAGATTGCCAAGCAACACGGAACGTTGGACCGGATCAGTGGCGGCCGTCTGCTACTGGGCGTCGGTATCGGCTCGCTGGCACCGGAGTTCGACTTGATCGGAGCTGACTGGACATCTCGAGCGCAGCGCGCCGACGAGGCGATCCAAGCGTTACGGGCCTCTGTGGGCGTGGAAGAGCCGGTCTATCAGGGCGCATTCTTCGATTACTCGGGTATGACGGTACAGCCGCACGCGCTGCAGCGGCAGGTGCCGATCTGGGTTGGAGGCCGGTCACGTGCATCGCTACAACGCGCCATGCGTCTAGCGGACGGCTGGATGCCGTTCGGGCTGGCATCGGAGCAGATCCGAGACCTGCTCCGTCAAGAGGCCGCGCCGAGCGGCTTCGAGGTGATTCTGGGATCCGGTCGTGCACTCGATCCAACCGGGGACAGCGCAGGCGTGCGGAATCGGCTGATCGAACTCGCCGCGGCAGGGGCCACTACCGTTTCGTGCAGTCTCATGGCCCGCTCGGCCGAGCACTACTGCCAGCAGATCATCCGACTTGCAGAAATAGCCACGGCATTGGGAAGCGACCACGAAGAGACATCCAGATGACCGACAACGATCCCGACATCGCAAGTCTGATCGCACGCCTACAGCGGCTCGAGGATGAACGCGACATCGCGAGACTGATCACCTCCTACGGACCCGCGGTCGACGCTGCAGATGCAGATACTGCGGCCGGACTTTGGATTTCCGACGGAATCTACGATGTCGACGGCTGGTATATGAATAGCAGCTCCGACGTGCAGGCCATGGTCGGGTCCGAAGCGCACCGCGAGTTGGTCTACTCCGGATGTTGCCACTTTCTGGGACCGGCCGTGATCACGGTCAATGGCGAGACGGCGGTGGCGGTTTGTGAATCGCTGGTACTGGTACGCCGCCCAGAACCGCTACCGGACAGCGTCTTCGAGGGCCAGGCGTGGAAATCCTCGGCTCAGGAATATATGGTCTGGCGGGCCAGCGTGAATCACTTCGAACTGGTCCGGTCCGAGGTGGGTTGGCGAATCTCCCGCCGGACCAGCGCCTTGCTCGCAGGGAGCGAAGGCGCCCACCGGATGCTGAGAAAGGGCCTGAGCGGCGCGCCACTTCACAACCGGGATGCGAGCCGATCGTGAGCGAATGTCCCTTGGTGTTCTTCTCGTTCATCTCGCTGCATAACGCGGGCCCCGATGACCATCGTCGCTACAACGAGTGGCACCAGCTGGATCATCGCCCGGAGAATCTGGCGCTGCCAGGGGTGGCCGCGGGAGAGCGCTGGCGAAGGCCCGCGGACTGCAAAGAGATGTCCACGGCGACTGCGGAGCAGGCGAGCGTCGATTACGTAGCGATGTACTGGTTTCGGGAACCGGTTGACCGGTCGGTCCGGGAGTGGGAGCGGCTTGGCTCCGATTCGTTCCAGTGGGGCAGAGGGCCGATGATCCCGGGGGTGCGGCGAACGCTGTTGGCCTTCTTTCGGCCGGTCAAGGGATACTCGGCCCCGTCGTCGCTGGTGTCGCCGGCGGCGATTCCCTACCGGCCCAACCAGGGTCTGTACCTGACACTCACCCGCTACAACGACCCGCTCGGTACCGATACGCACGAGGAGTACCGGCTACAAGATCAGGTTGTGATTCCCGAGTTGCTCCAGCTTCCCGGTGTGGCGGGCGCCTGGACCTTCACGCTCGATCGCCATCAGGAAAACGCCATGGGCTTGCGGTCGCAAGAAGCCTCCGATACCGCGGGCGCGCTGCGGATGCGGCTGCTCTACCTCGATGACGATCCGCTGGCCACGACCGTTCGGGTGCGCGACCGGATCGCGGAAATGAGTGGCTCGCGAACGCAGCCCGACCTTGGCGAAACAGTGCTCGATACCCCCTTGCGCGCCATCAATCCGTGGTTGGACTGGTGACTATGTCTTTGAAGTCCATCGATGGAATGGAAGGCGCGTTGTGGGAACGTATGTCGTAACCGGATCGGCATCGGGCATGGGGCGGCAAGCGACCGAGAAGCTCCGTGCCGCAGGGCACGGCGTCATCGGAATAGACATCAAAGACGCGGAGGTCACGGCCGACCTGTCGACAACGGTGGGACGCCGGGCGGCCGCCGAAGCGGCGCTGGCTGCCTGTGGTGGCGTTCTGGACGGGGCAGTCCTCGCCGCGGGACTGGGCCCCATCCCCGGCCGCCAACGGCCGATCGCACAGGTCAACTACTTCGGCGTTATCGAATTGTTGATGGCCCTGCGGCCCGCATTGGCGCGCGCCGAGGGCGCCAAGGTGGTCGTGATCGCCAGCAACTCCACCACCACAACTCCGCTGGTGCCCCGCCGGGCGATCCGCGCCCTGCTCGCCGGTGACGTGGACAAGGCGCTGCGCGCGGCCCGGGTCTTCGGAAAGAATTCGGCGGCCATCATCTATGCGGCGTCGAAGATCGCGGTATCGCGCTGGGTGCGCCGCCACGCGGTCACCGGCGAGTGGGCCGGTGCCGGCATTCGGTTGAACGCGCTCGCTCCGGGAGCGATCATGACCCCCCTGCTGGCCGAACAGCTGGCAGATCCCAAAGAAGCCAAGGCGGTCAAGGCATTCCCGGTCCCGGTTGGCGGCTACGGCGACGCCGGCCAGCTCGCCGACTGGATGCTGTTCATGCTCTCCGACGCAGCTGACTTCATGTGCGGCAGCGTCGTTTTCGTCGACGGAGGATCTGATGCCTACTTCCGCGCCGATTCCTGGCCGGTCGCCGTGCCCGCCAGGAGTCTGCCTCGCTACCTGGTGCGCTTCTTCGGCTATGGGCGGTCCAAACCCTGAGCTCGATGACCGTTGATCCCCGTCCGAACGATTTTCAAGTAAAGGAGGTCGACATGGCGTCTAAAGCCAGTGTCGCGATTGTGGGGTCGGGCAATATCAGTACCGATCTGTTGTACAAGTTGTTGCGTTCGGAGTGGCTCGAGCCGCGGTGGATGATCGGTATCGATCCGGAGTCGGAGGGTTTGGCTCGGGCGCGCAGGTTGGGTTTGGAGACCTCTGCCGAGGGGGCGGATTGGTTGTTGGCCCAGAATGAGTTGCCGGACTTTGTTTTTGAGGCCACCAGCGCGTATGTGCATAAGGCGTATGCGCCTAAGTATGAGGCGGCGGGGATCCGGGCGATTGACTTGACGCCGGCGGCGGTGGGTCCGGCGGTGATCCCGCCGGCGAATCTGCATGAGCATGTGGATGCCCCGAACGTCAACATGATCACTTGCGGGGGGCAGGCCACCATCCCGATCGTGTATGCGGTGACTCGGGCGGTGGCAGAGCAGGGCGGCAGCGTTCCGTATGCGGAGATCGTGGCGTCGGTGGCCTCGGTGTCGGCGGGGCCGGGCACGCGGGCCAATATCGATGAGTTCACCAAGACCACGTCGCGGGGGGTGGAGACCATCGGTGGGGCGCAGCAGGGCAAGGCGATCATCATTTTGAATCCGGCCGATCCGCCGATGATCATGCGCGACACCATTTTCTGCCAGATCCCCGAGGACGCCGACCACGCCGCGATCACCGCATCCATCAAGGAGGTGGTGGCTCAGGTGCAGTCTTATGTGCCGGGTTATCGGTTGCTCAACGAGCCGCAGTTCGACGCGCCGTCGCTGAACTCCGGCGGACGGGCGGTGGTCACCACCTTCGTGGAGGTCGAGGGTGCCGGCGATTACCTGCCCCCGTATGCGGGCAATCTGGACATCATGACGGCGGCGGCCACCAAGGTGGGTGAGGAGATCGCCCGTGAGATGGCGACCGCCAAGGCCGCAGGAGCGTAGGGACTATGTCTGATCACATTTTCGATGTACGGATCACCGACACCAGCTTGCGGGACGGCTCGCATCACAAGCGTCACCAGTTCAGTGCCGAGGAGGTCGCGGCGATCGTTGCGGCGATTGACGCGGCCGGGGTGCCGGTCATCGAGGTCACCCACGGTGATGGCCTGGGTGGCTCGAGCTTCAACTATGGGTTTTCCAAGACCCCGGATCAGGAGCTGATCGCGTTGGCGGCGCGGACCGCCAAGGACGCCAAGATCGCGTTTTTGATGCTGCCCGGGGTGGCGACCAAGGACGACATGAAGACCGCGCAGGGCAACGGCGGTCAGATCTGTCGGATCGCCACCCACTGCACCGAGGCCGATGTGTCCATTCAGCACTTCGGGCTGGCCCGTGAGCTCGGGCTGGAGACGGTCGGGTTTTTGATGATGGCTCACACTGTGTCCCCGGAGAAGCTGGCCGGCCAGGCCCGCATCATGGCCGATGCGGGCTGCCAGTGCGTGTATGTGGTGGATTCGGCCGGGGCGCTGGTGCTCGAAGGGGTGCGGGATCGGGTGGCTGCGTTGGTCGCCGAACTCGGTGATGACGCCCAGGTGGGCTTTCATGGGCATGAGAACCTCGGGTTGGGGGTGGCCAACTCGTTGGAGGCGGTGCGCGCTGGTGCCAAGCAGATCGACGGCTCGGTGCGCCGGTTCGGCGCCGGTGCGGGCAATGCCCCGGTCGAGGCGTTGATCGGGGTGTTCGACAAGGTCGGGATCAAGACCGGCATCGACTTCTTCGACATCGCCGATGCCGCCGAGGACGTGGTACGCCCCGCCATGCCGGCCGAGTGCGTGCTGGACCGCAACGCGCTGATCATGGGCTACTCCGGGGTGTACTCCAGCTTCCTCAAACACGCCGTACGCCAAGGTGAGCGCTACGGCGTGCCCGCCCATGAGCTGCTGCACCGCGCCGGCCAACGCAAACTCATCGGCGGCCAAGAAGACCAACTCATCGACATCGCACTAGAGATCCAACGAGAGCACCAGCAGGGTCGGATTCAGGCGCCCTGAAACGATAGCGTCGCCCCGAAGCCGGGCACCCGAGTTAGGTGGCCGGCATTCCTGCTGACGGCCGCAATGGCGTGTTCCAGCCGCAGCCGAAGGTCGCGCGCTGTTGTCCGCTTCTGGGCGATCGCGAGGATATTCGCGATCCAGACATCCGCCACCAGCTCGGCGACCTGTCGATTGTGGTCGGGGCGACGGGGATGGTCTTGCCGCAGAGCGTCTGCGAAGATCTGTATCAGCTTGTCCCGCACAAGATCCGCTTTGTCGGCAGCTGGCCCGGTCGCGTGGAGATAGGCGCGTGCTACGGCGTCCGCGAGCCGTGGCGTCGACGCCAGCCGTTCGGTGAGCGATTCGATGACGATTAGGAGGCGATGGCCCGACGCGGCCGCCGGTACGATAGCGATTGCGTCCTGGTCGGCGAACTCACTCAGCCAGCCATGCAGACATTCCAGCAGTAACCCATCCTTGGACGAAAAATACTGGTAGACAGCGCTCGCCGAGACGCCGGCGGCCTCTGCCACGGCTCGGATCCGCACCGCGTCGTAGCCATTGACAGCTTGGCGCAATGCAGAACTCAGGATACGGGCACGACGCGCACCTTCAGGCAGAGCCACCGGGGCGCCTCCGATCCGCTCGGCGGGTCTGTAGCCCCGGCTTGCCTGGGGAAGCCGCATCGACTCCAAGTTGAACAGGCTTTCCATCTACGTCGAGCCCGCATAGTGGGCGCCACAAGCGGAGTGAGGTACGCATCGCTCTCCCCTTCAGGTGCGAAAGGATCTTGAAAACCCCTGTCGTCGAAGCAATTCCAAGGACTCAACATTAGGGTGTGCCGAGAGTGGATGGGTGATGAGTTCTCACTGACTGGAACCCTTACCGGCGGCCGCCTCAATCTAAGCGGACGAATCCGCCCAGTTAATCTTGGGGCTTGGCGGGGCGGACAGTGCGGAAATCTGCGTGTCCGTTGACTGAGGGAAGATCACTCATCAATGTCGGCATCGTTGTCCGGTTCGACCGAGTAAGGCGCGGCGATATGGTCAATGGCTGCGCGGATGGATTGATGGAGTTGTTCGGCGTCCATTGCCTGGAGGTCGGCCGATGACCGCAGGTACGGTTCGAACAGATGCCAACTCAACTGCAGGGCGACGATGTGGGCTGCGGTGGCGCGAGCCTCAGTGAGATCTGCACCTTGGCTCTGTAGCCGCTTGACCAACAAGGCGATTCCGGGAAAGTGGCTTTGCAGTTCACCGGGTGAATACCCGGCGAGCGAGGCCTGCGCCACCAGTTGGGACTGCAGGCCGATAGCCCAGTCGAGTTCGGGGCCGCCCTCGGCGATCCTGTCGAACACCAGCTGGTCGAGATGGTCGAGCACGGCGCCGATCAGCTGCTGTTTAGTGCCGAAATGACGGAAGACCAGTCCATGGTTGACGCCTGCGCGTGCAGCGATGTCGCGAATCGAAGTCGCCGCAGGGCCGCGCTCAGTGAATAAGTCGAGCGCCGCGTTGAGGATTGCCGGCTTCACTTCCACGTTGCCATAGGGCCGGCCGCCGGCAGGGGAGCGCCCCGATGTCGCGCGTCCGGTCACGGTGTTTGACCCTATCGATTGTGCTGGAGTTTCGGAAGTCTGGGCCGTGACCGGGACCATCCCCCTCAAGTGCAGTCGATGACTAGAGATTTCCCCGCTCGGTGGAACGAAGTGTTCGACGCCGCTTGTTCTCGTTTCACGCTGCTCAGCGATTCCGACTGAAAACGGTGTCGGCAGTGCCTAAAGGTTCCTACCGCAGGAAGTTTCGATGATGGCTGGTTGGCGCAGTGGGATTCGGAATCGTCGAGTGTGGAATGGCACGGCATGTCGCGGGCGTGTGGGCCGCCTGGTGTCAGGTGTCGGTGCGTTCCTGGCGTTCGGAACGTTGCCATTCATCTTCTCGTCGTCTGTGTACGCTGATGATTTCGGCATTGGTGATCTGACCAGTGATCTGCTCGGCGGTGCGGCTGGCAATCTCTCCTGAGTTGATCATCGCCTCAGGACCCGGCGCAACCACCGCCAACGTCGTCGTGAGCCCAGTAGCAAGTGGTGCGGGCGCAGGCTAGCGCGACCGACCGGGCGCTGGGCAGACCGATAGCTGATCTTGCAAACTCTGTAGCTAATAGCGGCGACGCACCGGCTGCAGCCGGCCGAGCACGCCGGTTTCCGAGCCGGATCAACACGATTCGTACCGATGATGGGCGGCAGCGAGCCCGGTACCACCGTGCAATTACATGGGGCCGCTGAGCATCTCGGTAGCGCCCGGCGGGTGCGCGAGCGCGAATGGGATCGGCTTCGGTGGCCGGTCCGAGGATTGCGGCCATCACCTCCAAAGATTCGTACCGCAAGCCGCCGTTGGCCAGCAACAGCAAATGTAGTCAACGACTACAAATTCATCCCGTTCAGCGGGAAGTTCGGCGTCGGGTCACCTTGCGGCCCAACACACTGAGCCCGACCGCAGCAAGCCACAAAGAGATTCGTCTTCGCTCAGGAGGCTCAATTGACTACGACCGTGCGCAATCAAAAGGTGGCGTTCACGCCGGGTGGTGGCGCTGCGTGGCGTGACCCGTATCCAATGTACGCGGAATTGCGTGAACACGACCCGGTGCATCACGTGGTCCCCGACGATGCCCCGGATAAGGACTACTGGGTGCTGTCTCGACATGCCGACGTCTTGGCCGCGGCCCGGGACGCAGGGACGTTTTCATCGGCTCAGGGCCTGGCCGTTGATTACGGAGAGATGGAGGCCCCCATTTCGGCTGATCAAGGAAGTTGTCGACACGCACTCGTCGTGAGTGTGTATCCGACCAATGGGCAAGCCCGTTGGAAGTACGAGAGGACACGCCAGAATTGGCGGTGCAGGGCGCTTGACTAGGCAATAGAAGACCCGTTACGGAATGGAATGATCGATGAATGCAAGTGAAACAGGTCCGGTAGACGATGAGCGCGACATCGAACGAGCTCTGATCCGGTTCGCCCGTGCCATGGATGACCGGGACTGGGAAGGACTTTCGCAGATCCTTGCCGACGATGCTGTCGGTGAACTCGGCACTGGGCGGCTGGAAGGAAGCGCGGCGATCATCGAACTGATCCGCGGGTTCTTGGACAATTGCGGAGTGACCCAGCATCTACTTGGCAATGTGCTAGTCGACGTCGACGGCGACCGGGCTACCAGCAGGGCCTACGTGCAGGATCTCCACCTGTCGCGCAGTAATCCAGACCTGACGTTCCACACTCTCGGCGACTACCACGATCGCTGGGAGCGCCGTGACGGTCGGTGGCGGTTGGTCGAACGCATCAAGGACAACCGTGGCACCGTCGGGTCTCTTGACGTGTTCGCTGGCTGAGCAGTGACTGCCACTACGAAGCTAGGAGGAGCGTCGATGGCCACACGGACGCGCAAGCGAATCTTCCTGACCGGGGCGACCGGGAACTGGGGGCGTGTCACGCTCGATGAATTCCATAGTCGCTCAGATAGGTTCGACGTCGTCGCATTGGTGCTACCCACGCCAGTGGACACCGCAGTGATCCGCCGCTACGAAGGCATGCCGAACCTTGAGGTGCGTTTTGGCGATCTCACCGACTTCGCTGCCGTCAAAGCATGTGTCGATGGGGCGGACTTCGTCGTTCACCTGGGCGGCATCGTGTCGCCGGTCGGCGATGACGACCCGGAGTTGGCGCATCGGGTCAATGTCGGAAGCATGCGCAACATCGTGCGGGCCGTTCAGGCGCAGCCGGATCCGGCTGCGGTCGGCGTCGTCGGTATCGGCACGGTCGCTCAGACCGGCGATCGCAACCCGCCACACCATTGGGGCCGAATCGGTGACCCGCTGCGCGCCGGTCATTTCGATGGCTACGGACAGAGCAAGATTGCCGCCGAACGGGTCCTGGTCGATTCCGGTCTGCCGAAATGGGCATGGTTGCGTCAAACAGGCATCTTCCATCCCGGCATGTTGGCCATCCGCGATCCGATCATGACTCACTCCCCGTTCGAAGGTGTCATGGAGTGGGTCGCAGTCGAAGACTCAGCACGTTTGGTCGCAAACATCTGCGAAGATGACGTGCCACAGCAGTTTTGGTGCCACATCTACAACGTCGGCGGCGGCGAGGCATGGCGGCTGACGAACTGGGAATTGCAGACACGCATGACGGCGGCGTTCGGTGTGAGCGACGTACGTAAGTGGTACGAGCGCAATTGGTTCGCCACCCGAAACTTCCATGGTCAGTGGTACACCGATTCAGACGAGCTGGAGGAACTGGTCCCTTTCCGCGGCGAGACCTTCGATACGGCCCTCAGCCGGGCGGTGGCCGCCAACCCGTCCCTCAAGCTGGCCGGCAGGATCTCGCCCTGGATCGTCAAGCACCTCATCCTCAAACCCCTCACCACGAAACCACGCGGCACCATGGCCTACATCCGTGACCAGGAAGAGGCAAAGATCAACGCGTACTTCGGGTCGCGTCGTGAGTGGGAGGAAATCGGGGACTGGTCCACCTTCTGGCCACCACGGCCGGACCGAACCCCAAGATTGCTGGAGCACGGCTATGACGAAACCAAGGAACGGGCGGCATGGAGTGCGGAGGACTATGCGGCAGCCGCCGACTTCCGTGGTGGACAGCTGCTGTCAACCGACGTGGCCACGGGTGATATCGCAACGCCATTGGCATGGCGATGCGCCCTTGCGCACGATTTCACCGGTAGCCCCAGACTGGTTCTGCGAGGCGGTCATTGGTGCCCGAACTGCGTTTGTGATACGTCCGGATACCGAAAGCAAGCCGAACGCAACCAGTTTCTGGCACAACTCGAACCCAGCGATTCGATAGTCGCTACCTGATCGGAGATCCGCGTACACCGTCTGGCCGAAGACGCTGACAAGGAGACCCGTACATGGCTTTAACCGGAGATTACGAGCCCAGCCCGTGGCAGCGGGTGCATGATCACGCGGACACATCATGAAGTCCGGCGTTACCGCCGGTACTGACATGAAGGGCAAACCCGTCATCCTGTTGACGCCGATCGGCGCCAAGACCGGCAAGATCCGCTGGACGCCGTTGATGCGGGTTGAACACGACGGGCAGTACGCAATCGTCGCTTCGATGGGTGGCGCGTCGAAACACCCTGTCTGGTACCACAACGTCAAAGCTCACCCGTGCGTCGAATTGCAAGACGGCGAGACGGACGGCGAGTACAAGACATGCGAGATCTACGGCGACACAAGAGCTGAGTGGTGGCAGCGTGCCGTCGAGGCGTATCCGGACGGACTACCAACGCAAGACTGAAAGGCAGATTCCGGTTTCGTAATCACTCCGGTCAGCCCTGCTGCGTAGAGTTACGCGTCATCGATCGGTGACCGGGGCCTGCCACAGGCCGACGAGGGCGTCGACGAGGCCGCCGGCAGCGCCGGGCCAGTCCGACCGTGGTCCTTCGCTCCCCTCGGCGAAGCCGCGCTCGATCTCCGCGCAGGTGTACATGAGCATGGTGCGCATCATGACGTTGCGTTCGGCGCGAACATGTTTGGCGAGATCGGGAACGCCCCGGCCGATGCGGTCGACGACGTGGCGCAGCGACTCTGATTCCAGGGCGTTCTGGGTGACCACCCGCCGATAGGTGGGGTCGGTCATCACCTGGGCGGCGAAACGGGCGTACCAGGTCGGCCGCGGCAGCGACGCCAGGTGATCGGTCAGTGGCTGCACCAGGCAGCCCACCCAGTCGCGCAGCTCCGCGGACTCGCCGGTGGCGGCCACCCGGGCGGTGCGCAGCGCTTCGATGTGCCCGGCATGGCTGTCGTCGATGGCGCGTACCAGGTCCTTCTTGGTGCCGAAGTGATAGGCCACGGCGGCATTGTTGCCCTGACCGGCAGCCTCGACGATCTGCCGGTGCGTCACCGCCTCCACCCCGTGCTCGGCGATCAACCGCTCGGCCGCGGCCAACAGCGCCCCCCGCGTGCCGACGGCGCGGGTGGAACGCGGGCTGCGGATGGACGTCGGCATGGCGTAAGTCAACAGCCCGCCCTTGACCTAAGTCAAACGTTTGACTTAAATGAGCGAGACCGCCGGTTCGCCGAGTCGGCAGACCGTCGAGGAGGGCCACAATGTCGATGCCCGAGGTCACCGTCCAGCCTGACTTCACCGGCCCGCTGCGCGCTACCGGCAGTCGGCTGGAAACCGCCACGCTCGGTGCGCTCGACGAGCTGCAACAAGTCTTGACGCTGCAGCCGGCCGGCGCCGACCGGTTCCGCGCGGGCAGCGAGGTCTCCCGATTCGGCCGCATCTTCGGCGGCCAGCTCGTCGCCCAGGCGATGTCGGCGGCCTCGGCCACGGTCAGCGAGCTGTGCCCGCATTCCATCCACGTGTCGTTCGTGCGTCCGGGCGACTCGGCCGCGCCGCTGGACATCGTAGTCGACCACACCCGCGACGGCCGTTCGATGTCGGTGCGCCAGGTCGTCGTCGAACAAGACGGCAACGCGCTCGTGACGGCGACGGTGTCCTTCGACACGCATTCCGAGAGTGCCGATGCCGTCACCGCAGCGGAGGGCGCGACGGCGCCGGAATCGCTGCCGCTGCTGCAGCACTGGGCGCAGCTCGCCCCGGCTGGCCTGGCCGCCCCGGGAAGTACCTGGATTGACACCCCACCTCCGCTGGAGATGCGCATCGGCGAACCACCCATCTTCCTCGGTGGCAAACAAGCCCCCGGACCGCGAGTCCACTGGATGCGGCTGCCGCGCAGGATCGACGGTGGCCCGCCGACACATGCGGCGTTGCTTGCCTACGCCAGCGACTATCTGCTGGTGGATATGGCTTTGCGCTCCCACCCGCGACCTGTCAGTTATGCCAGCCACCGGGGACTGACCCTCGACCACACCGTCTGGCTGCACCGCCCGGTGCGCTTCGACCGCTGGCATAGCTACACCCAGCAGACCGTTGCTGTCGGCGGCCACCGCGCCCTGGTGCAGGGAACCATCGTCGACATCGACGGTCGGCACGTGGCCAGCACCGCTCAGGAGGTGCTCGTTCGGCCGATGAGCGGACCGCGTGGCACGGGTCCGGAGCAACCTGCATGAAGGCTCCGTTGTTTGAACACCAGTGGCCCAAAGGGGAGTTCCAGCTATTCCAACTCGGCTTTGTGGTGCCAGAGCTCCTCAGCGCTGCCGGCCGCTGGGCGCAGGTCTTCGGCGTCGGCCCGTTTCACATCATGCCGCGGGTGCAGAGCACCTGCCGCTACCGCGGCACCGACGCCGCTATCGACGTCCAGATCGGTGTGGCACAGGCCGGACCCGTACAGGTCGAGCTGATCCAGGACCACACTGACGGCGGCTCGGTGTTCGCCGAGATGGCGACCCGGCACGGCAGTCGCCCGTTCGGCTTCCACCAGGTCTCCACGCTCACCCGCGACTACGACGCCAAAGTCGCCGGCTACCTCGCCCAGAACTACGAAGTGGCCTGCGAGCTGTCCAATGTCGGGCAACGCGTGGCATTCATCGACACCTTCGCCGAATTCGGATTCTTCACCGAGATCGTCGAAGACAATCCCAGTTTCCGCAACTACGTCACCACGATTGCGCACACCTGC
Organism: Mycobacterium sp. NGS16; assembly: GCF_059813225.1. Classification (NCBI taxonomy): domain Bacteria; kingdom Bacillati; phylum Actinomycetota; class Actinomycetes; order Mycobacteriales; family Mycobacteriaceae; genus Mycobacterium; species Mycobacterium sp. NGS16. The sequence continues at coordinate 371,217 of NZ_JCALEE010000002.1, read as the reverse complement.
CAAACCTGGGACGGCACCGACCCGATCCGGATCCTGACCCGCAACGGTTACCGCCTACCCGACGAACCGATCCTACGAAAGGACGAAAACCAGTGGCCAGCACTATGATCCCGGTCTTCAACCCGTCAACCGAGGAGCAGATCGCCGAGGTCCCCGACTCCGATCAGGCAGCCGTCGACGCGGCGGTCGCCCGGGCTCGGGAGAGCTTCGAATCCGGCGTGTGGCGCAAGCTGCCCGCTGCGCGTCGCGCCGAGATCATGTTCCGCGCCGCGGAGATCATCAAAGAACGCACCGCCGAACTCGCCGAAATCGAGTCCCGCGACAACGGAATGACCGCGATGGGGGCGAGCCAGATCATCAAGGTCTCCCAGGAGATGCTGACCTACTACGCCGGCTGGGTAGGCAAGATCCACGGCGAGTCCAGCAACCTGGTCTCCGACGGCCTGCTCGGCAATTTCGAGACCTACCACGCCTTCACCCAGCTCGAGCCGGTCGGCGTCGTCGGGTTGATCATCCCGTGGAACGGGCCGTTCTTCGTCGCAATGCTCAAGGTGGCCCCGGCGCTAGCGGCCGGCTGCAGCTGCGTGCTCAAGCCCGCCGAGGAAACCCCGTTGACCGCACTCAAACTCGAGGAGATCTTCCGCGAGGCGGGTCTTCCCGACGGTGTGCTCAATGTGGTGACCGGTTACGGCGAAACCACCGGTGCCGCACTGACCGCCCACCCGGACGTCGACAAGATCTCGTTCACCGGGTCCACTGAGGTGGGACGGCTGATCGTCAAGGCGGCCGCCGGTAACCTCAAGCGCCTCACCCTGGAACTCGGCGGCAAGTCGCCGCTGATCATGTTCGACGACGCCAATCTCGACAAGGCCATCATGATGGCCGGGATGGGGCTGCTGGCCGGCTCGGGCCAGAACTGTTCCTGCACTTCGCGGATCTACGTTCAGCGCGGCATCTATGACCAGGTCGTCGAAGGCCTGGCGAACTTCGCCAAGATGCTGCCGATGGGCGGCAGCGACGACCCCAATTCGGTGCTCGGGCCGCTGATCAGCGAGAAACAGCGTCAACGCGTAGCAGGCATCGTCACCGACGGGATGGCCGCCGGAGCGCAAGTGATCACCGGCGGCAAGCCGATGGATCGGCGCGGCTACTTCTACGAGGCCACGATCATCACCAACACGACTCCCGATATGCGGCTGATCCGTGAGGAGATATTCGGGCCGGTCGGATCAGTGATTCCCTTCGACGAGGAGGAGGAGGCGATCGCCGCCGCCAACGACACCGAATACGGGCTGGCCGGCGCCATCTGGACCGAGAACCTCAGCCGCGCCCACCGCGTCGCGAACGAGCTTCGCGGCGGCCAGATCTGGGTGAACTGCGCACTGGCCGCCGACCCGTCCATGCCGATCTGCGGGCACAAGCAATCCGGTTGGGGCGGTGAGCGGGGCCGCAAGGGCCTGGAGGCCTACTTCAACACCAAGTCGGTCTACATCAGCCTGTGACCCCCTTGATGGCGAACCCGCCCGGAGGTGGCTTGTGGTCCTGCAGAAAGACGCCGCGACCCTCGATGGCCGAGTAGCCGTCGTCACCGGCGGCGGCTCCGGCATCGGCCGGGGCATCGCCGAGACGTTCGCCGAATTCGGTGCCCAAGTGGTGATCTGGGAAAAGGATCCCGCGACCGCGCACAGCGCGGCCGCCGCCGTCGGCGGTCTGGCCTGCGTGGTCGATGTCCGCGATCCCGATCAGGTGGATGCGGCCTTGACCGGGACCGTCGCGCAGGTGGGCCTGCCGACGGTTCTGGTCAACAATGCCGGCGGGGTGTTCGCGTCTGCGTTGCTGGAGACCGCGCCGAAGGGCTGGGACACCTTGATCCGTTCGAACCTCACCCACGTCCTGCTCTGCACGCAGCGCGTCGCGCAGGCACTGGTGCAGCGGGGTGTGCCGGGCAGCATCATCAACATCGCCAGCATCGAGGGCACCCGCGCCGCTCCTGGCTATGCGGCCTACGCAGCGTCGAAGGCAGGAGTCATCAACTTCACCAAGACGGCGGCGCTGGAGTTAGCCCCGCACGGTATCCGGGTCAACTGTCTGGCCCCCGACCTCACGCTCACCGAAGGTATCGAGCGCGTCGGCTCGCCCGAGATGCTGGCCAACGCGCGCTACATGATCCCGATGGGCCGTCCCGGCCACGTTGAAGAGATGGCCGGCGCCGCGCTGTTTCTGGCCGGCGATCTGAGCTCCTACCTGACCGGCCAGACGCTGCACGTCGACGGCGGTACGCACGCGGCCGGTGGGTGGTATCACCATCCGGGCAGCGGTGACTACATTCTCGGGCCGCCCCGGCCGAACCTGGAGAGCTGAAAGGGACACGCATGCGCTTCGCGTTCACCTATCCGATCATCACGCATCCCTGCGACCCGCAACTGGTATCCCCGCAAGGAGTCACCGCCGTGGCGCAGGCCGCCGAAGGCGCTGGATTCGACGCGATGGGCTTTACCGACCACCCGGCGCCGACACAACGATGGCTCGACGCCGGCGGCCACGACAGCCTTGACCCCTTCGTGGCCATGGGATTCGCCGCAGCGCACACCCGGACGCTGCGGTTCGTCCCCAACGTCGTCGTCCTTCCGTACCGCAACCCGTTCGTGGTGGCGAAGTCCGGGGCGACGCTGGACCTGCTCTCCGGTGGACGGTTCACGCTGGCTGTCGGTGTCGGCTACCTCAAGGGTGAATTCGCCGCTCTCGGAGTTGATTTCGATGAGCGCGCCGAGCTGGTCGAGGAGAGCCTGGACGTCATTCGAGCCATCTGGACCGGAGATGACGTGTCGTTCGAGGGCAGGCACTTCCGGGCCAGGGGAATCACCGCGCATCCGCGCCCGATCAGCAGGCCGCATCCGCCGATCTGGATCGGCGGAAACACCGGCAACGCCCGGCAACGCGTCGCCACCCGGGGGGACGGCTGGGTCCCGTTCGCCGCGCCGCCGGGCCTGGCCAGCACGGCCCGCACCGCCGCCATGGATTCCCTCGACGCATTGACCGCAGGTATCGAGGATTTGCGGCGGCGCTGTGATGAGGCGGGCCGGGACTGGTCGGCCATCGACATCTGCTTCTCCAACCTGGCCGGCGGCCGCCTCGGCTACCACGACTTCGACGCGAGCGCCTACCTGGACGGTCTGGGTCATCTCGCTGAGGTGGGCGTCACCTGGGTACAGGTCGCCGTCCCCGGCGACAGCTTCACGCACGCGATCGAGGCGATAGAGCACTTCGGTGACGCGGTGATCACGAAGGCCCCGTAAGGGGCGCCCTGGCGGCGCTAATGTGACGGGGTGACCGTGCCGGAGATCGTCCGCAGTGTGCCGCTGGCCGAGGAGATCCTCGAGTCGCACCGCCACCGCGCCGGCCGCGACGACATCGGCTGGGACGCATACAAAGCGCACGTGTACCGGATCTTCAATTTCGCCCGCGCGCTGGCGCCGGAGCACCCCGACCGGGACGACAAGCTGGCAATCGCCGCAGCATTTCACGATCTGGCCGCGTTCGACACGATCGACTATCTGGTGCCGTCGATCGAGGCGCAGGACGCGTGGCTGCAGCAGACCGGCCGCGAGGTGTGGTCGGACGAATTGGCGCTCATCGTCGCCCAGCATCACCGGCTCGCCGGTTACGGTCCATCCCGTCCGTACGCACCGCTGGTCGAGGCGGTGCGCCGCGCCGACCTCGTCGACGTGAGCCAGGGCCTCATCAGATTCGGCCTTCCGCGGTCTTACGTCACCGAGGTGCGCGGCGCCTTCGACGCCAGCGTCTTCTTCACCCGGGTGATCCCATCGGGGATCGTGCGTGCAGTCCGCCGGTTCCAGCAGCCCGGGTTCTTGCGCCCGGGCAACGCCCTGATCCGCTCGGGCCACGCCGGACGTTGACGGCGGCTACCCTTCCCCTTGTGACGCGATCGGTCTCCCGGCGCGAAGCCCTGCGCTATGCCACGCTGCTCGTACCGGCGCTGGCCGTCCCCGGTGTCCTCGGGGCGATGGCCGGCGCCCCCACGGCCGCCGCCGACGGACTGCAGCTCATCGACTTCGCCGACCGGTTGGTGCAGCCCGAACAGATCAGAGCGGCGGACTTTGCCGGGGCACTGGTCTACGTCTCGGAGTTGCGGCCGGGCGCCACATTCGATTTCAAGCCCGTCACCCGTGACTATGCAGATCGCCTGCGCGCCGCCGGTTTACAGGTTGTCAGCTGTTACCAGTTCGGCAAGCCAGGATGGGCGAACTCCCCGTCGGACTTCACCCGCGGCTACGACGGGGGAGTGGCCGACGCCCGCACAGCGCTGCGGCTGCACAGTGCGGCCGGTGGCCCGGACTCGGCCCCGATCTTCTTCAGCGTCGACGAAGACATCGACGCCAAGACCTGGAAAGGCCTCGCGCTCCACTGGTTCCGTGGCATCAACTCGGTGCTCGGTGACGAGCGCACCGGAATCTATGGCGGTGCCCGCCAGCTGGGCTGGGCGATCGCCGACGGCGTCGTCGGGCACTCGACCAGCCCCGGTTACCGCTGGGCGTGGCAGACCAAGGCGTGGTCCGGCGGCGAACGCGAACCGGCGGCTGTGCTGTTCCAGCGGGAAGTGGTCACCGCAACCGACCCGGGTTTCATGATCGACGACATCCACGTCGACGTCGACGACGTCTTGGCGGCCGATTTCGGGCAGTGGGATCTAACCCGGTGACGGACGGCTCCCTGGCGGGGCACGGAGATGCCTAGCCCACCACGACCGGGCGCGGCATGACGGTGAGCTTGACGCCGTAGCGCGGCAGCCCGAAACCGGAGCCGCCGTTGCGCCCGCCGCCGCCCGGCGGTATCGGCGGAGGCATGGCGGTCATGGACCTGCTCTCCGGGGCGACGCTCCAGCCGCTGGCCGATCCGGTGCTGGCAGCCGCCGCCGGGACCGCCGTTGCCCAGCTCGGGGGCGTGGACAGCGATCCGACCAGGGTGGCACGGCCCACTCCGGCCGACACATTTGCGCTTGCGCCGCCGGCAGCACGCCCGGCGACGTCGAGGCCGCTGGTGGCTGACGACGCGAGCGACATGGCTGGCGCGGCGCCGAGGCCGCCGCGGGACAGGGCGGCCGTGCCGCCGTCCATACCTCGGGCGAGAAAACCGAGTGTCGCCAAACCGGAAAACCCTTCGATGTTGCCACCGGGGTCGAAGATCCCGGTCGCGGCGATCGTGTTCCACAGCTGAGCATTGATATTCAGCCCGGATCCGTCGTCGCTGCCCCAGGTATCTCCGAACAGGCCATCGAAAAACTTCGTCCAGTCCCAATCGGGTGACGAGGGCGACGTGCCCTCTGCCGGCGACGCCATGCTCCGCAATGCGCTCGGCACGTGGGAGTGCGCATTGGCGGCGTCGGCAGGGACGCCGCCGGAACTGCCCTGCTCTTCCGGCCTGGTGGTCTCCGGTGCGACAGTGAACGGGACCAGTTTCGCGGCGGCCGCGGAAGCGGCGGCATAGCCGTACATCGCAACGGCGTCCTGGGCCCACATCTGGCCGTAGCGCGCTTCGGTCGCTGCAATAGCAGGCGTGTTCTGTCCGAGGGCATTGGTCTTGACCAATGCCGCCAACATCACTCGATTGGTCGCGATTTCCGCCGGTGGCACCGTCATGGCGTAGGCCGACAAATAGGCGTCGGCCGCTGAATTCGCCTGTGCCGCGGTTTGCTCAGCCTGTTCGGCAGTGAGACTCATCCACGTCATGTAAGGCTCGGCTGCCGCCAGCATCGCCGACGCAGACGGACCCCACCACCCCTGGCTCACCAGACTTGCCACCGACCACTCGAAAGATATTGCCGCCGACCGAAGTTCAGCGGCAAGCTGGTTCCAGGCTGCCGCTGCGGTCAGCATCGGCCCGGCTCCCGGCCCGGCGTACATCCGCGCCGAATTGATCTCCGGTGGAAACGATCCGTAATCCATCGCTAAACAACCTTTCAGTAGACCGAAATGACGTTGGCGGCGTCAGTCGCCGCATACGAGTGCGCGCTCATCTGCAGCGTGTCCACGAACCTCTCGTACACCTCCGCGGCACGCTTGCTGATCGCTTGATACATCTGCGCGTGGATGGCGAATTGAGCGGCGGTCAGCGCCGAGACTTCATCTGCTGCCGCTGGAACCAGACCGGTAGTCGGCGCCGCGACTGCGGCGCTCTGTGCGGCCACAGCGGCGCCGATGCCACGCAGATCCGCCGCTGTCGCGGTCAGTTCTTCGGGCAGGGCGGATACAAAAGACATCGAAACTCCTTTGGACATGGCGAATTACGCCGATTCGGCAGGCAAACTCGCGCGCTGAAACCGCGCTGGACGGTGCGGTCGGACAGCGCGGGTACGGTACGGCGTAAACCGATTCAGAGGGTGAAGGCGGCGCCGGGAACGGATTCGAACGAAGTGGTCGTCGAACTCGGATAAGGACTATCGCTCGGACTCAATGTCGCTCTCACCTCCTCACGGCCAGGGCACACGGGGATGCCGTTGCGGCGTGCACAGCGGGGCGAGTCGTGCCGGCAGAAGAGCCGGCCGGCACCCCTCTCGTCAGAGCTTCGGCACTGCACGGCGTATCCGGTCAGAAGCCGGAAGCCACTTGGGCTCAACCCTTAAGCCGGGAAGAGCTGTCCTGACCCTGGGCGTCTCTCGACGTTGGAGGTCAGTGGCCTGTATCCGCACAGACGCCTCACCTAGCGAGGTGCGTTCGCGGCCATGGTGGCAGCAACGGTGCACAGAGTCAACTCGAGCGGCACGCCTCAGGCGTGTCGTTCGTCTCGCCCGAGACCGATAGCAGGCCGAGAGGCACTGGCGCGCTACAGCTTTCGTAGCGACCCGGCATGAAACGACCGATGCAAAACCCAGAACTGTGCAATGGCTGCCGAAATATGCTGCGCATCAGCCCGGTTCGCCGGAGAGCGAGGCCCGCCGAGCTGCGGCGTCGTGGAAAGTGCGTAGAACTTGCTGTGCGCACTGTGCCAACACGCTATGCGCTCCTAACGCCGCCTTCGGGCCTCTCACCCCAGGGCGCCAACAGCAGCTCACACGCGCGGCGCATGTCGCACTCGGCCTGGGCGGGCGTGGTCGCGCCCATCACGGCCCACGACAGGATGCCGTAGGCACATTGTTCGACCAGCAGAGCGATCTGCGCGTCCTGCGGCGACGGCTCAGTGATCGCAGCGACCGACAAAATGTTCTCCCGCAGGTTGAAGTCGCCGGTCGTGCTGGATTCAGCCCGCCGGGCGTTGACCGAGGCGATCATCGCTCGTGCCAGCAGGGGCCGGGCCAGCATGCTGCGGCAGATCCCGACCATGAGTTCGGCGACATCGGCTGCGGCACGTCCGGTGACCGCATGTGGGGCCCGCACCGCTCGGGTGTAGTGCTCCAGCAGTGCGGCGAACAGATGGTGTTTGGTCGGGTAGTAGCGGTAGACGGTGGTGATCGAGACCGCGGATTGATCCGCGACGTCCTGCATCCGGACGGCTTCCAGCCCATCGCGGGCGCCGAGTCGGGCCGCGGTGGCCAGGATCCGGTCGCAGCGTTGGCGTTGCGCGGGCGTCCTGGGGGTCGCGGGCTCGCGATCACTCGGGGGGCGGGGCATCGGAGGTCTGGCCAGGCTTGCGCTGCAGCAGTTTCTGCATCCACCGGTGGGAGCCCAGCACGGCTTCGGCCCGATCCGGGCCGGCGTGCAGTGCCGGGTTGTCGGCGTGGTCGGAGACGACGTGCACCGGCCCACGGGCCAGCTGGGTGAGGCCTTCGCGAGCCACATCGGCCGGATCGGACACGCGCAGTCCCGGCACGTCGAAATTGAGCCCGACCCGTTGCATGGCCGGTGTCTTGGTGACGCCGAGCACGAGTTCGAGAACGTGCACGTTGTAGTCTCGCAGTTCCAGCCATAGGCCCTCGGCAAAGATCCGGGTGAATGCCTTCACCCCGCCGTACACGGTGTGCCGCGCCGAACCCAGATAGCCGGTGAGGGAGCCGATCAACATCACGCCGCCACGGCGGCGAGCACGCATTGGGCCGGCGAAGTGATGGATCAGCGCCAGTGGCGTCGTGACGTTCAGATCGATCACCTGCTGGAAGGCCGCCAGGTCACCATCGAGGAACTCCGCACTGTGGGTATTGGCCCCGGCGTTGTAGACCAACAGCCCAACCTCGAGACCCGTTGTGGCCGCGACGATCTTCTCGAGACTGTCCGGCCGCGACAGATCCAGGGCCAGTTCGCGGACCTGCACGCCGAGTTCGCGACAGCGATCAGCGGTGTCGCGCAGCGGTTTCGGCTTGCGGGCGATCAGAACCAGGTGGATCCCCGCCCGGGCCAGCAGGAACGCGAACTCCGCACCGACGCCTTCGGAGCCCCCGGCGATCACCGCCCACGGCCCGTACTGCCGCGCCCACGCCTGATCGGAACCGCTGGACAACACCTACCTCCATAACTAAAATTCATTCCAGTTTCGGACGAGGCTACCTCAGCCACACGGCGCAAGGAAAGTGCATGACGCCATTGCGGTACGACGTTTACCGGGCTCGCTGATGCGCGTCGGCCTATTCACGCCGGTGGTGATCCAGGTGCCCGGCACAGCATCCGACTGGGAAGCCGGCGGCGGGATCGACGACATCGCCGAGATCGCCGCGACCGCGGACGACCTCGGCTTTGCCTACCTCACGTGTTCCGAACATGTCGCGGTGCCGGTCGAGGTGGCGGCCGTCCGCGGCGGGACATACTGGGATCCGTTGGCCACCCTGGCGTTTCTCGCCGCGCGCACCACGCGGATCAGGCTGGTGACCTCGGTGGTGGTGCTGGGCTATCACCATCCGCTGGAGATCGCCAAGCGCTACGGGACCCTCGACCGGATCAGCGGCGGCCGGCTCACGCTCGGCGTGGGTGTGGGTTCGCTGCGCGAGGAGTTCGATCTGCTTGGCTGCGCGTGGGACGATCGCGGCGCGCGCGCCGACGACGCGATGAAGGCCCTGCGTGGGTGCTTGTCGATCAGTCGGCCAGCCTATGACGGACCCTATTACCGCTATGACGGGCTGATCGTGGAGCCCTGCGCGGTGCAACCGCGGGTGCCGATCTGGGTGGGTGGGCGTACGAGGCGCTCGCTTCGGCGCGCCGTGGAATTAGGTGACGGCTGGACACCGTTCGGCCTGACCACGGCCGAGGTGGCGAAACTGCTGGACTCCGTCGACCTTCCGGACGGCTTCACCGTCGTGCTGGCGACACCGCCGCTCGACCCGATCGGTGCCCCGCAGCACGCGAGCGAACAGATCGACCGGCTGGCCGAAGCCGGCGCCACCGACGTCAGCTGTGTGATCTCGGCACGGTCTTCGGCGCATTTCTGCGAGCAGCTGGCGGCTCTGGCGCAGCTCACCAGCTCGCGGGAACGGAGCGCCGATGAATGAGCAACGGCTCGCCGAACTGGAACGCCGGCTGCAACGGATCGAGGACGAACGCGCGATCGAACGGTTGATCGCCAGCTACGGCCCATTGGTGGATGCCGGCGACTCCGAAGCTGCCGCCGCACTCTGGTGTGACGACGGGGTGTATGACGTCGAGGACTGGCTCATGCAGGGCCGCAACGACATCGAGGCGATGGTGCGCTCGTCGGGGCATCAGGATCTGATCAACCGCGGCTGCGTACACTTCCTCGGCCCCGCCGTGGTCACCGTCCACGGCGACGACGCGGTCGCGGTCTGCGCGTCGACCCTGCTGGTGAAGCGGGAAACCGGATACCAGGTGGCGCGCGGGGGCGCCAACTACTTCCACCTGCGGCGGGAAACCGAAACCGGGCAGTGGCAGATCGTCAAGCGGGTCACCCGACGCCTCGACGGCACCGCGGATGGCCGTGCCCTCTTGGTGGACGGAGTTATGGGACGGATTCGAGAAACTCCCGCACCAGGCGAGTGAACTCGTCGGGCCGGTCGTAGGTGACGATGTGCCCGGCGCCGGCGATGGTGACGAGGCGCGAATTCGGTGCAGCGGCATGGGCCGTCGCCAGTTCCGCTATCCCGACCAGTGGATCCTCGGCGCCGCGGACCCACAGGGTCGGCACCGACAGCCGCGGCAGCTCGGGCAGCAGGTTCAGCCGCATCGCGGTCGGGCCGTAGGCCGCGATCTGCCAGTCATCCAGTGCCTTCTCGCCGTACCGGTGCTTGGCACGGGCCTCGCGCACCGCGGCGGCGATGATCGCGTCGAAATCCGGAGTATGCTCTCCGGCAACCAGATTGGCGATCATGGACCGGCGGATGGCGGAGGGGGAGCGGGCCAGGTACCAGGTGGCGGCGCGCAGCAGCCCGGGTGTGCGCATGGCCAGCCAGGTCAGGAACTGCGCCGGGCGCTTGGCGCCGAGCCCGCCGGGGCCGACCGCCACCACAGCGCTCACCCGCTGCGGGTGCTCCAGGGCGAAGCCGGTGGCGATACCGGCCCCCAGCGACAGCCCGACGAGCGCCGCCTGCGGCAGCTCGAGCGTATCGAGCAGGTCGGCGAGAAAGCGGCGGAAGAAGGCGTCATCGAGCACACCGTGCCATGGCCGGCTGGCCCCATGGCGGGGCAGATCGATCAGGTGAACCCGGTAATCGGCTGCCAACGCCGGCGCGACGCGGCGCCACACCCCCTGCGCGGTGTCGAGCATCGCCCCATGCAGCAGAAGCACCGGCAGTCCGGATTCACCGCCGCGGTAGCACCGCACCGGCCCACCGCAGACGGTGAGGTCGGCATGGTTGTCGAACGGGTCGCTCACGGCCGGCCCCGTAGACTCACGGCCCGGCGCAGCATCCGGACATACACCGGCCATGAGCTGCGGGGCCCGCGACAGCCCAGGTTTACAGCGGCCTTGTCCAAGGCGTCCTCGACGAGCGCGTCGTGCAGCCAGCGCCAGATCACCGGCCAGCTCACCCGGGTCGAGCCCACGGTGTCCGCGACGAGGCGGTGGCGCAGTTCGTAGCCGCCGGACACCGGTCGAACCTCCCACTCGTGATAGCCGTCAAGCCCGGCGGGTTTGGTGAAGGCGAACCGGATCCGCCGAGCGGGCTCGTATTCGGTGACGCCGTAACGGATCGGTCCGTGCCCGCCCGTCGCACCGACACCCAACGGCCGGTCCAACCGCAGCGCCGGCCAGTTCTCCCGTGGCCATAGGCGGTCGTCGTCACCGGCGAGGCTGTCTATCAACGTGCCCACCTGCTCGAGGCTATCGGCGGCGAACACCCGGCTGTGCACATTGTCGATTCGCATCCTACCCTCCAATCTAGAGACCCGTCGCTAATTGATTAGAGAGTACTCTCTACTTCATGCCGATGCCAGGGAAGTTCACCGCCGACGATTTCGTCGACGCGGCCATCCGGCTGATCCTGGAGGGCGGGCCGGGCGCCGCCACCGCCAGTGCGGTCGCCCAGGTGGTCGGAGCGCCCAGCGGCTCGGTGTACCACCGGTTTCCGACGCGCCGCGATCTGCTCGCCGCGGCCTGGCTGACACCCGTGCGCCGCTTCCAAGAGGACTTCCTGCCGTTGCTCGCGGCCGACGGCGACCCGGTCGCGATCGGCATTGCGGCCGCGAGCCACGTGCTGCGCTGGAGCGCCGACCACCACGAAGCAGCCGCCCTGCTGGCCCGCTACAGCCGCTCCGATTTCGTCAGCGCCGACTGCTCGGCCGCCGTGCTGACCGAGGCCGATGCCTTGGACCGGCGCGCCGCCGAAGCGCTGGACCGCTTCCTGGCCCGGTTCCCGGCCGCCGACCGCGACCGGGTGCTTTTGGCCGTCATCGACGCGCCCCTGGCCCTGGTGCGCCGCAGCTTCGCGGCCGGCGGCCCCGATGACGACGCTGTGGAATTGGCTGCCGACGTGGCCCGCAGATTGTTGGCTAGCGGAAGCGCACGTGCAACGTCGCCAGGCCGAAGATCTTCTTCTCAGCGGACTTCGCGCCGACCAGGATGACACCGCTGCGGGTCTCCGGATCCAGCGACTTGATCTTGCCGCTGAACTCGATGTCGGCGCCCTCTTTGGCCGACACGACGGCCGGCGCCGACAGCCGCACCGCATAGCGGGTGACTGCCCCCGGGTCACCGGTCCAGGCGGAGGCGAAGCCGGCGCCCAAGCCCATGGTGAGCATGCCGTGGGCGATTACGTCGGGCAGCCCGGCCAGCTTGGCGATCTCCTCATCCCAGTGGATCGGGTTGGCGTCACCGGCCACGCCGGCGTAGTTCACCAGATCCCCGCGGGACAGCCGGGTGTGGCGTACCGGAAGCACGTCGCCCACCTTCACCTCGTCGAAGGACGGGGTCGCAGGGGTCCGGGTCAGACCGCCCTGGGAGACCCGGATCTCGCCCTCGGGACGCACCGTCTTCACATAGGCGGCGTCGGATTCGCCGATGTTCATGATGTTGACGTCGTGCATCATCGCGTTGTGCACGGCCGTCTTGATGGCCGGATCGATGTCCTCGGCGGTCACCCCGACAACGGTGGTGTGCAGGGTGTGCACCCGCTCGCCGGCGGCGTCGGTGAAGGTGTTGGTCACGGTGATCAGGTCGCGGCCGGCGATCCGGCGCACCGACGTCAGCTCGACATCGATCTTGAGTTCGTCGCCGGCGACGATCGGCCGATGCTGCTCGAAGACCTCCTCGGTCTGCATGTAGGTGTCGTAGCCAACGACCACCGACTCGAACATCTCGCGGTTGCAGCTCATGCCCGGGGTCGAGGTGAACGTCAACGGCGCCACCACGTCGGAATAGCCCAACTCAGCAGCGGCGGCGACGTCCCAGTGCGAGGGGTGGTAGTCCTGTACCGCGCGGGCGTACTCGCGTACCTTCTCCCGGCCGACCAGGTAGGTGCCGTCCATCTGGTAGTAGTGGCCGACCCGTGCTTCCATCGCCGATGTCTCTGCTGCAGTCATGAATGGACTCAACCGTTCTGTCGGCTTGTTTGCTGAGGCTGACCAGAGCACCCTAGCGCGCCACCGCAGCACCAGCGATGTCGAGGCGCCGGCACCGAGCCCCGCCGGGCAGGTGATGAGTCGCCACCACCACGGTGCGCTCCGCGCCGAACAGGCCCGGGGACTGCAGCACGGCGCGCAGCAGGTCGTCCGCGTCGGCGGCGTCGAGATGCTCGGTCGGTTCGTCGAGCAACACGATCCGGGCGGGGGACAGCATGGCCCGGGCCAGCAACAACCGCCGGCGCTGACCCGCCGACAGGTCGTGGGCCCCGCCGGGCAAGACGGTGGCCAAACCGTCCGGCAGCCCCGCCAGCCACCTGCCGAGGCCGACCCGGTCGAGCGCGGCGACCAGTTCGTCGTCGTGGCAGTCGCCACGCACCACCAGAAGATTGTCCCGGACGGTGGTGGCGAACAGATGCGCGTCCTCGGCGAAGAAGCCGACAGCCGCCCGTAACCGGTCCTCGGGGAGTTCCTGCAGCGCGGTACCGTCCAGATCCACTTGCCCGCCCCGCGGTGCCAGCAGGCCGGCCACGGTCATCAGCAGGGTGGTCTTGCCGGCCCCGCTCGGCCCGGTGATCGCCAATCGGTCACCGGGGGCCAGATCCAGCCGCACCCGCACCGCGTGGTCCTCGCGGTGCCCGCAGCGCACATCGGCGCGCAGCCGGCGGCCGGCGACCGGGTGGGGGTGCGCCGCAACGGGCGCCTGCTCCGGCGGTGCCACCTCGATCAGTCGCCGCGCCGCGATCCGCGAACGAGTCAGCTGGATCGCGGCGGCCGGTAAGGCGGTGGTGGCCTCAAACGCCGACAGCGGCAACAACATCAGGATCGCCACCGTGGTGGGTGCCACGGTGCCCGCGAGCCCGATCCCGGCCACCAGGGCCCCCAGCACGCTGACCCCGATGGCGGCGGTGGGCATCGCGGTCGCGACCGCGGCCGGACGGGCGGCGGCGTCCACGGCCGCAGCCCAGGAGCGCTGCCGGCGCTGCGATTCGGCGATGACGGCGGGCAGGCGCCCGGCGATGCGCAGCTCGGGCGCGTGGTCAAGCGCCAACATCGACGCGACGTCACGCTCGGCAAGGTGCTGGCGGGCCACGTCTTCTTGTGCGGCGGCGGCCCGCGCCGACAACCACGGCGCCACCACCCCGGCGATCAGCAGGCACCCGGCCAGCACGGCGGCGGCTGCCGGCGAGATCACCGCGATCGCCACGGTGGCGACCACGCTCAACACGGCCGCGACGCCGATCGGCAGCAGGGCGCGCACCAGAACATCGGCCACCGCATCGACGTCGGCGCCCACCCGCGCGACCAGCTCGCCGCTGTGCCACCGGGCCGCGCCCTCCACCGGCCCGCGGGCCAGGCGCCGATAGATCTGTGCGCGGGCCGTTCCTGCCGCACGCAGGGCAGCGTCGTGGCCGGCCAGCCGCTCGCAGTAGTGCAGGACCCCCCGGGAGATCGCCAGCGCCCGCACCGCCACCACGGCGACCGTCAGATCCAACACCGGCGGCATCTGCCAAGCGCGGGTGATCAGCCAGGCCGACACCCCGGCCAACGCCAGGGCGCTGCACAGCGACAGCACGCCGAGCGCACCGGCCAGCACCAGCCGGGGCAGCCGCGGCCGCAGCAGCCCGAAGGCGGTGCAGAGCGGATCAGAGCGGCGCATCGCCGACCCCTGCCTGACGGTGCACCGTGATGATCCGGTCGCCGATCGCCAGAACCGGTGCGCGGTGCCCGACGACCACGACCGTCGACCCGGTGCGGGCGCGCTGCACCAGGGCCGTCAGCACCCGCTGTTCGGTGGCGGCGTCCAGGTGGGCGGTCGGTTCGTCGAGCAACAGCACGGGCGCCGCCGACCCCAATGCTCGCGCCAGACCCAACCGCTGCCGCTGCCCCAACGACAACCCGACGCCGCCGCGGCCCAAGCCGGTGTGCAGGCCGTCGGGCAGTTGCGCCAGGACCGCATCGAATCCGGCTGCGGCGCAGGCATCCTCGGCATCGACGAGTTCGCCGAACAACGCCAGGTTATCGGCGACGCTGCCCGGGATCAGGGCGGGACGCTGCGGCAGCCAGGACAACTGGCGCCACCACGCCGGGGGGTCGAGGTCGGCGATGTCGACACCGGCCACCGTGATACGTCCCGCGGTGGGCGTGGCCAGTCCGGCGATCGCCGCCAGTGTGGTGCTCTTGCCCGCGCCGTTGGCTCCGGTTAGCACCGTGACCCGGCCGGGCTCGATCTCCGCGGCCAGGTCGGCGGGCGCAACACCGTCGCGGCCCGCCACGCTGAGCTGCTCAAGGCGGATCTGCGCGCCGCGTGCCGTCACGACCCGGCGCCCGGGCGTGCGCCGGTCCGGTTCGGTGATCAACGCGAATGCCTGCTCCGCGGCGGCCCGCCCGTCCTGGGCGGCGTGAAACTCCACCCCGATGCGGCGCAGCGGCCAGTACACGTCGGGCACCAACAGCAATACCGTCAATCCGGCGGTCAGGCTCATCTCCCCGAACACCAGCCGCAGCCCGATGCTCACGGCCACCACCGCCACGCCGAGGGTGGCCAGCAGTTCCAGTACCAGCGCCGACAGGAAGGCGATGCGCAAGGTGGCCATCGCCGATCGGCGGTGAGCGGCGGACAGTTCGGCGATGCGGTGCTCCGGGCCGGCGGCGCGGCCGAGCGCCCGCAGGGTGGGGATGCCGGCGATCAGATCCAGCAGCCGGGCCTGCAGCGTCGTCATGGCCGCCAGGGCCGCCGCCGACCGGTCCGCGGTGGCCAGGCCGATCAGCACCATGAACGCCGGGATCAGCGGCAAGGTGATCGCCACCAGCAGGGTGGCTTTGCGGTCGTAGCAGGCGATCACCACCACGGTGGCCGGGGTAAGGACCGCAGCCAGCACCAGCGCGGGCAGGTAGGCGGTGAAGTAGGGACGCAGACCGTCCAGGCCTCGGGTGACCACCGCTGCCGCCGCGTCGCGGTCGGCGGCGAGCCGGTTGGGGGAGCGCGCGGTGACCGCGGCGAGCACCTGCCCGCTCAGGTCGGCGATCACCGCGCTGGCCCCACGCTGGCCCAGCCGCGCCTGGGCCCACTGCGCCACGGTGCGCACCGTCCACACCCCCAGCAGCACCGCCAGCAACGGCGCCCAGCGCCCGACGCTGCGGGTGGACGGATCCGTGATCACATGAGACACAATGTGCGCCAACAGGATCGCCGATCCGATCGCACAGACCGAAATCAGTGCACCCCAGCTCACCGTGGCGGCCAGGAAGCGGCGCACCTGCGTTGAGGCCCGCCACAGACGCGGGTCCAGCGGGGCCCGCGAACCCCGGGTAGTCAGGACGGCTGCCTCGCCAACCCGATGGACGGCGGGATCTGTTCGGCCGAGATCCGTTGGCGGAACACCCAATACGTCCAGCCTTGATACACCATGGCCAGCGGGGCGAAGATCACCGCCGCCCAGGTCATGATCTTCAGCGTGTAGGGAGTCGACGACGCGTTGTAGATCGTCAGGCTCCACTGCGGATCCAGGGTGGAGGGCACCAGCGCCGGGTACAGCGAGCCGAACAGCAGGATCACCACTGCAGCCACTACCAGCGCGGTGCAGGTGAACGCCCAGCCGTCCGACACCCGGCGCCACACCAGCAGCACCGCCGCCAGCTGGGCGATGAGGGCGAACGCCAGCACCAGCGAGGTCCATCGGGTGCCGTGCGCCAGCTGGGTCCACACCCCGAAGGCGGCGACCAGTGCGGTCACCGGCAGCGCCAACCAGACCGCGAAGCGGTGCGCATCGTCGCGGATGGCGCCGGCAGTCTTCAGCGCGGTGAACACCGCGCCGTAGAACAGGAACAACCCACCGGTGGCCAGCCCGCCCAGCAGCGTGTAGGCGTTGATCACGTCGCCGACCGTCAACCGGACGTGATGGTCGGCATCGACCGGCAGGCCCTGGACCAGGGCCGCGAACGCCACTCCCCACAGAATCGCGGGAAGCCAGGATCCGGCGGCGATCCCGCGATCCGCCCACGCCCGCCAACTCGGGTCGTCGATCTTGCCGCGCCACTCGATCGCCACGACGCGCACGATCATGCCGAGCAGGATCGCCAGCAGGGGCAGGTACAGCGTCGAGAACACGGTGGCATACCAGCCCGGGAAGGCGGCGAACATCGCTCCGCCGGCGGTGATCAACCAGACCTCGTTGCCATCCCAGACCGGGCCGATGGTGTTCAGTGCCGCACGGCGGTGCGCCTCGGGGTCACCGGATCTATGCGGTGGTCCGACCCGGCCGAATGGTGCCATCAGCATCCCCACCCCGAAGTCGAAGCCCTCCAGGATGAAGAAACCGAGGAACAGGAAAGCGACCAGCACAAACCACACCTGTTGCAGTCCCACTCCGGTGACCTCCTTGCAAGTCAGTAGGCGAACGACAGCGGCGCCACCTCGTCGTCGGCGGGCGGCGCCGGCGGCGCGGGTTCGGCGTCGTGCTCCTGCGGTCCCTCGACGACGTAGCGCTTGATCAACCAGCACCAGATCACCGCAAGCACCGCATAGACCAGCGTGAACAACACCAGGGAGGTGACGACTACGCCGACGGAGTTGCCCGAGACCCCCTCGGCCACCGTGAGACGCACATTCTGATCGCCGGTCGGATTGGGGACCACGACCCAGGGCTGGCGGCCCATCTCGGTGAACACCCAGCCGGCGCTGTTGGCCAGGAACGGGGTGGGGATGCTCAAGAGCGCAAACCAGGCGAACCAGCGTTGATTCGGGATCTGGCCGCGGCGAGTCAACCACAACGCGACCATCGCGAAGGCCACCGGTACCAGCAGCAGGCCGATCATCGCGCGGAACGACCAATAGGTGACGAACAGGTTCGGCCGGTAGTCGCCCGCGCCGAACTGCTGTTCGTAGCGCTGCTGGATATCGCGCACACCCTCGAGCCGAACGTCGCTGAACCGGCCCTCGGCCAGGAACGGCAGCACGTAGGGCACCTCGACCACTCGCGTGAGGTGGTCGCAGTTGTTCTGCCGGCCGACGGTCAGGATCGAGAAATGCGGATCGGTGGCGGTGTCGCACAACGATTCCGCCGAGGCCATCTTCATCGGCTGCTGGACGAACATCAGCTTGCCCTGGATGTCGCCGGTGAAGAACAGCCCGACTGCCGCGACTAGCGCGACCCAACACCCCAGGATGGTTGCTGGGCGATACATACTGGCCGCGTCGACGCCGGCGGCGTGCGGGCCGCCGCCGCCCGCGGCGACACCCGCTCGCGACCGCACCATCCACCAGGCGCAGACCGCGGCGACGAACGTCCCCGCGGTCAGGAACGCGCCCGCGACCGCGTGCGACAACGCGGCCTGGGCGGTGTTGTTGGTGAACAGCGCCATGATGCTGTCCAACTCGGCACGCTTGGTCTCCGGATTGAAATGCGCCCCGACCGGGTGCTGCATGAACGAATTGGCGGCGATGATGAAGAACGCCGAAGCGTTGGTGGCGATGGCGACGACCCAGATGCACAACAGGTGCACCACTCGCGGCAACCGGTCCCAGCCGAAGATCCACAGGCCGATGAAGGTGGATTCGAAGAAGAAGGCGGCCAGGCCCTCCATGGCCAGCGGTGCGCCGAATACGTCGCCGACGAACCGCGAGTATTCGCTCCAGTTCATCCCGAACTGGAATTCCTGGACGATCCCGGTGGCGACGCCGAGCGCGAAGTTGATCAAGAACAGCTTGCCGAAGAACTTGGTGAGCCGGTACCAGGCGACGTTGTCGGTGAGCGTCCACACCGTCTGCATCACCGCCACCAGCGGCGCCAAACCGATGGTCAGCGGCACGAAGATGAAGTGGTAGACGGTGGTGATCCCGAATTGCCACCGCGATACGTCGACGACGTCCATGGGCGATCTCCCGGAGCTGCAGAGCAGGTGCTACGACAGAGTGTAGTAGTAATGCCGAGCCGGCACTAGTTTGTTATGGAGCCAGTAGGATCCGGGCCGGTGATGCGCGATGAGACACCCGAAGAAGGAGTCGAACCCATGAGCGATATCGAGACCTCGGCCGCGGCCGCCGGAGCGGCGATGGAGCAGGCCGTCGCGGTGTTCATGCTCCACCCGGAGACCTTCGCCGACAGCATCGCCGCCGGGTACCAGAATCCGCTGGCCGGCTACGTTGCCGGACGCGCCGGAGTACTGGGCGAGACCACCGGGGCCACCGTCGGCGCGGTGTTCGCGGTATTCGAACCGACCGCGCTGAGCGCGATGTGGGACGACGGCGTCGCGGTGCGCGGCGCGGCTGGTGCGGCGCAACAGTATTGGGCCCAAACGGCTGAATTCGGCCGCAAGTACCTCGCCGATGCCCAGGGGCTGGACCGGATCACCGCACTGGGGGAGAAGGTCGTCGCCGCGACGCCGATCGCCGGGCTGCCGCTGTTCGCCGGCTGGCGCGCCATGCCGCTGGCCGACGACGCTGCCGCGCGGGCGCTGCAGGTGATGTTCATCCTGCGTGAACTGCGGGCCGGCGTGCACTTCAACGCGCTTGCGATCTCCGGCATCACCCCGATCGAGGCGCACATGCTCAACAAGGGACCGCAGTACGCCGCGATGTTCGGCTGGCCCGAACCGTTCCCGGACGGCGCGGACAAGAAGGACCGCTACGACCAGATCGAACAGGGGACCAACCGGCGCATGGCGGAGCTGTTCGCAGCCGCCCTGACCGCGACCGAAGCCGAGGAGCTGGCCCGGTTGAGCACCGACGCGCTGGCGTCGTTGCAGGCCGCCGTTCCGGGCTGAGCTAGCCCGCAGTCTCGTCGGCGAGAGCGGCGCTGAGTCGTCGGGTCGCGGCGTGCAGCTGCGTTCCCAGCCGGGTGACCGCCGCGCCGCTCAGCGGGTCGGCGCTGGGAACCAGGCTCAACATCAGCGCGATACGGGATCCCGGCCCCAGGATGGGCGAGTCGATGTGGCTGACCTTGTAGCTGCGGTCGGGAGCGAGGCTGGCCGGGAACCACTCCTCGGTGTGGATCAGTTCGTCGGTCAACGCCTGCGCCAGCTGGCTCAGGCGGGTGGAACGCACCTCGGCGCTGCGCACGATCAGCGCCAATTCCTGCAGGCGTAGGTCGGGCAGGATGTGCAGCCCGACCGCGTAGCCACGTTGTTCGGCGGCGGCCAGCGCCTGGCGGTAGCGGTGGCGTACGTCCGCGGGCAGCGCGGCCAGCCACCGCTCCCGCGCACCCGGCCCCGACCAGGCCACGATCGACGCCCCGTAGGGCGGGCGGTGCGGAAACTGGGTGCCGATGGGCATCGGGTGACCGCCGCCCTGGGGGCTGCGGACCTGATCGACGACGGTGGAGTAGTCGTCGCTCACCGAGAAGGCGACGCAGTGCGCACCGGTGGTCGCCGACAGCTCGGACATCGCCGAGCGGGCCAGCACCAGGGCCGGGTAGCGGCCGGACGCTTCGCGGCCGAGCCGGACCAGAGCGGGGCCGAGGTGGTAGGTCTTGCGAACCGGGTCGCGTAGCAGCCACCCGGCCCGCAGTAGTTCGGCCAACATCGAGTGGCAGCTGGCCTTGTGGACGCTCAAATGGCGCGATATCTCGGCCAGCGTCATGCCCTCGTTCCTCAGATCCGCCAGGTGGTCGAACAGGTTCACGACCCGCTCGGTCTGCGGGGAGGGACGCGGCGCCATGGAACAACCGTAGCCCGACAGTCGCATAGTGCGACTCCTTGCGGTGGTATACGCGACCATGTGACGATGGCCACAATGATGGACCTTCGGGGCAAGGTAGTGGTCGTAACCGGTGGAGCCGGCGGCATCGGCCGGGCGATGGGCAGGCGCTTCGGCCAGGAAGGCATGAGCGTGGTGCTCGCCGATGTCCTCGCCCAACCGCTGGAAGAGGCGACCCGGGTCCTGACCGACGAGGGCATTGCGGCCGTCGGGGTGGTCACCGACGTCACCGACTACTCCTCGGTCGAGTCGCTGGCCAAGGAGGCGTTGGCACGCTTTGGTGCCGTCCATGTGGTGTGCAACAACGCCGGCACCGGAGCGGTCTCCGAGGGCTACCTGTGGGAGCACGACCTGGCCGATTGGCGCTGGGGAATCGACGTCAACGTGCTGGGCGTCATCCACGGCATCAAGGCTTTCGTGCCGATCCTGCTCGAGCAGGGCGAGGGGCACGTCGTCAACACCTGCTCGGGCAACGGTGGGTTCGCGCCGATCGCCCGCGGGGCCATGGGCGGGCCGGCCACCGCCGTCTACCCGATGACCAAGGCGGCGGTGCTCTGCCTGACCGAAAGCCTCTACAGCCACCTGGAGATGACCGGGACACGGGTACGGGCGCATGTCCTGTTCCCGGGCGGGTTTTTGAACACCGGCATCTGGGAGTCGTGGCGGCACCGACCGCAGCGCTACGCCGCCACCCAGCAACGGCGCACCCCCGAGGCGACCCTGGCCGCGGTGGTGGCCCGCTTCGAGGCCGCCGGCGCACATGTCGAGTTCACCCCGCTCGAGACCGTCGCCGATCAGGTCGTGGACGGAATACAAGCGGACCGCTTCTGGATGATGGGCCCGCCCACCGCCTCGGATCAGGTCGTGGCCAGCAAGGCGGCGTCGATTCTCGCGCGCGGCGAGCCCGACTACTTGGTTGACGTCCTGGGCCGGCACGCCCAGAACGCGACGGAGGAAGGAGAAAAGCGTTGAGCGCCACTGCAGTACGCTACGGCCCTCGTCCACCCGAGGAGCGGGTCGACCACGAGATCGACGCCACCACCGCGCCGATTGCCACCGAGGCGGTGACCATCACCTATCTCACCGATCCGGAGATCGTCGCGGCCGTGCTGCCCAAACCGCTAGAACCGGCCGCCGAACCGCTGGTGCGCATCCAGGTCCAGCGGGTGCGGCTGACGGGCAGAGCGCCGTTCGGGTCGGCGGTGTTCTCGGTGACCGCCCGGCACGGCGACACCGAGGGCGACTATCCGCTGTTCATGCCCCAGTCCACCGAACAATCGGTCACCGGCGGACGCGAAACCTTCGGCGAGCCCAAGAAACTGGCCCACATCGAGGTCGAGCGCGACGGCGACCGCGTCACCGCGGGTGTGGACCGGCTGGGCCACCAGCTGATCCGGGTGAGCGGCCGGGTGACCGGTCCGGGACAGTTGCCTCCCGACCAGGTGAACACCGAGTTCTACTTCAAGTTCCTGCGTGCCCCCGACGGCGGCGGCATCACCGACCCGCACCTGGTCTACGGCGAATACCACCGGCACTACGAGTTACTGGAGACGATCGAGGGTACGTGCGAGTTAGGAGACTCCCCGCTGGATCCGGTGGCCGACATCGTGATCCGCGAGCTCCGGTCGATCACCTGGTGTCGCCGCCGCACTATCCAGGTGGGGCGGATCGTGGAGCGGGTTCCGGCCGAATGGCTGCTGCCCTACGTCCATCAGCGCTACGACGATGTGGCCCTGCTGGCCGCCCCCAGCCCCGAGTCGGCGCGGGCATAAGCGCATGGACCGCTACACCGTCATCTCGGCCGACTGTCACGCCGGTGCCGACCTGCTCGACTATCGCCAGTACCTGGATCCGGGCTACCGCGACGAATTCGACGGCTGGGCCAAGGAATACGTCAACCCGTTCGGCGACCTCACCGAGCCGGAGGCTGAGCGCAACTGGAACAGTGAGCGACGCAACGCCGACCTGGACACCGAAGGCATTGCCGGCGAAGTCATCTACCCCAACACCGTCCCGCCGTTTTTTCCCCAGGGGAGCCTGGCCGCTCCACCGCCAGAGACCGCCCGCGAACTCGAACTGCGCTGGGCCGGCTTGCGTGCGCACAATCGCTGGCTGGCAGACTTCTGCGCCCTATCGCCTGAGCGGCGCGCCGGGGTCGGCCAGATCCTGCTCGGCGACCTTGACCAAGCCGTCGCCGAAATAGCGCAGATCGCCAAACTCGGATTGCGCGGCGGTGTGCTGCTGCCTGGGGTCGCCCCGGGCACCGGCATCCCCCCGCTCTACGCCGAGCACTGGGCACCGTTGTGGTCTGCCTGCGACGAAGCGGGGGTGGTGGTCAACCACCACGGTGGCAACGCCGGACCATCCCCGATCGACGGGTGGGGCAGCTCGTTCGCCGTCTGGGTGTATGAGACCCATTGGTGGGCGCATCGGGCGTTGTGGCACCTGGTCTTCAGCGGTGTCCTGGATCGTCATCCAGACCTCACCGTGGTCTTCACCGAGCAGGGCGCCGGGTGGATACCGGCGACACTCGACTCGCTCGACGTCGCGGCTGCCCGCTATGCGCGACCGAGCTCGGCGATCGCCCGCTTCGCCGGGCCCACCGCCGGCTCCCTGAGCCGCCAACCCAGCGAGTACTGGTTCCGGCAGTGCTACGTCGGCGCCAGCTTCATGCGCCCCATCGAGTGCGCGCAGCGGCACGCCATCGGCGTCGAGAAGATCATGTGGGGTAGCGACTACCCGCACTACGAGGGAACCGCGCCCTATACCCGGGAAGCGTTGCGCTACACCTTCGCCGGCGTCCCGCCGGCCGAAGTGGCGGCCATGGTGGGCGGCAATGCAGCGGCTGTCTACCGCTTCGACCTGGCGGCTCTGGCGCCGTTGACGGCCCGCATCGGCCCGACCGTGGCCGAGGTCGCCGAGCCGCTGGCCGAGGTGCCCGCCGATGCGAGCAGCACCGTGTTCGAGCCCGACCCCATCCGCACCTGGTAGCGAAAGGCTAACTGTGAAACCGTATCTGATCATCTCCGCCGACACTCACGCCGAACTCCCGACCGAGCGATACCGCGAGTACGTCGACCCCGAATACGCCGAGGACTTCGAGGCGTACCTGGCCGAGAAGACCGCCGCGGCCAAGGCCGGTGGATTCATCGACGAGGAATTCGCCCACGAGTGGTTCTCCGAGCACGGTGACGGAATCGCCGGCGGATGGGATGTCGCCCTGCGGGACCGGGAACTCGACGGTGACGGAGTGGTCGGCGAGGTCATCTTCCCCGACGCCGATGCGGTGACCGGAGTTGCCGGGGCTCCGTTCGGGGCGGGCCTGGGCCAGTCGGGAGACCTCGACCCGGGGCGCGCTATGGCCGGAGCGCGGGCCCACAACCGCTGGCTGGCCGAGCTGTGCAGCCACAGCCCCGAGCGCCGCGCCGGGGTTGCGGTGGTTCCGATCCTGGCGGATGTCGACGCGGCGGTGGCCGAGATCACCCGCGCGGCAGAATCCGGCCTGCGGGGCGGGATCCTGATCCCGGCACGCTGGGTCGGCTACCCGCCGTACCACGACCGGCGCTACGACAAGGTGTGGGCGGCCTGCCAGGACCTGCAGATGCCGGTGCACACCCACTCCGGGCCCGCCCCGCAAGAGGAGTACGGCGGGCACCTGGGCATCTATGTCACCGAGGTGCGCTGGTGGGGTGCGCGGCCGTTGTGGTTCGCGTTGTGGTCGGGGGTGTTCGAGCGCTTTCCCGGGCTGCGCTGGGGGGTCACCGAATGCGGTGCCTTCTGGGCCAACGATCTGCTCTGGCTGATGGACACCCGGTTTTTGCGTGAGCACTCGGCCAAGAAGATGAGCCGCCAGATGGAGGGCGATCTGACGATGCCGCCGTCGGCCTACTTCGACCGGAACTGTTTCATCGGGGCCACCACCACCGAGCGTAGGGAACTGGCCCGACGCTACGAGATCGGCGTCTCCAACTTGCTGTGGGGCAACGATTTTCCGCACCCGGAGGGGACGTGGCCGCACACCCGCGACTGGCTGCGGCGTTCCTTCTGGGACATTCCGGTCGAGGAGACCCGGCAGATGCTGGGCCTGGCGGCGGCCGAGCTGTACAACTTCGATCTGGACGCGCTGGCGCCGCTGGCTGAGCGCATCGGCCCCACCCCGCAGGACCTTGGGCAAGACGATGCGGTGAGCATCCCCAAGTGGGAGGCAGCCCGACAGGCCGGCCGACACTGGCTGACCGACGCCGAGCCGATCCCCGACCTGGTGCAGAACTGAGGACACCATGGCTGCAACTTCCGATGACCGCTACGTCGTGATCTCCACGGACACCCACGCCGGAGCCGACCTCTACGGCTACAAGCCATATCTGCCCGCCTCACTGCACGACGAGTTCGATGCCTGGGCCAAGGCCTATGCCAGCCCGTTCGACGACCTGATCGTCGCCACCGCCAACCGCAACTGGGACCACGACCTGCGGATTACCGAAATGGACGACGACGGGGTCGCCGCAGAGGTACTGCTGCCCAACACCGTTCCACCGTTCTTCCCGACCACTCCCAACATCACCATCAACCTGCCGCGCACGCGTGCGGAGTTCGAGAAGCGCTGGGCCGGCGTGCAGGCCCACAACCGTTGGCAGGTCGACTTCTGCGGGCTGGCGCCGACCCGGCGTCGCGGCCTGATACAGGTCTTTCCCAACGACATCGAGCTGGCGCTCACCGAGATTCGTTGGGGCGCCGCGCAGGCCTGCTTCGGCGGTGTGCTGATCCCGCCGGTATCGCCGGGGGACCCGCAGGTGGCCCCGCTGTTTCACACACGCTACGAGCCGATCTGGGAACTATGCGCGGACCTGGATCTGACGGTGGTGCAGCACGCCGGCGCGGGCAGTCCCGAGATGCCGATGGACCAGCCGGCCTCCAACGCGGTACTGATCACCGAGATGGCACTGTGGGCTCAGCGCACGCTGAGCCACCTCATCCTCGCCGGGGTCTTCGAGCGGCATCCGACGCTACGGTTCGTACCGACCGAGCAGGGCACCCTGTGGGTGCACCAGCAACTGATGATGCTCGACGCCATGGTGCCCACGATGAAGTCCGAGGCGAACAATCGCACCTACGGGATGTTCGGCGGATCATCCGTCGACGAAATGACCCTGGCTCCCAGCGAATACGCCCGCCGGAACTGCTATTTGGCCAGCGAGCTGACACCCTACGACGTGGCGACGATCGATTACCTGGGCGCTGACCACATCATGTGGGGCAGTGATTATCCCCATGAGGAGGGTTTCACCCCGCATTCCAAACTGGCCATCCGCTGGGCTTTGCATGACCGGACGCAAGACGAGTGCCGCAGGATCCTCGGCGGCACCGCAGCTCGGCTGTACCGGTTCGACCTCGATGCACTGGCGCCCGTTGCCGCCAAGATCGGACCCACTGTCGCCGAAGTGGCAACACCGTTGGGTGACACCGGTTACGTGGCCCCCGGCGGGTTCGGCTACCGGCCATTCGAGGGTGGGCTGGCACTGAAGCGGCTGGCCCCGGCACGCCGCTAGGGCCAACGTTTTAGATCATGGCCCGCAACGGGCCCTCCGGTTCGATGCCCAAGGAGCTCAGCGCGGAGGCGTGGAATGTGGTGCCGGGCACGTGGATCGCGTGATTGAGCCCGGCGTGTGCGTCGCGCCAATACCGTTGCAGCGGTTTGTCCATCCGCAACGCGTTGCCACCGGAGCGGGCGAAGATCTGGTCGACGGCCCCCACCGCACGCCACACCGCACGCACCTGGGTGCGGCGTCCCGCGGCGCGGTCGGCGAAGCCGACCTCCTTGCCGGCGGCGACCATGTCGTAGATCCGGTCGACGTTGGCCAGCAACTCCTGGCGGGCGGCGTTGATATCCGCGGCCGCCTCGCCGATCGCGTACATCACGTAAGGATCGTCTTTGATCGCGGTCCCGGTGGCGCTCACCCGCGCCCGCTGATAGTCCAGATGGGCGGCCAGTGCCCCTTCGGCGATACCGATCACCGCCGAGGAGATCCCGAGCGGAAACATCGTCGACCACGGCATCAGATACAGCGGGTCGGTCATCCCGGCGTCGCGCTGAGCGCTGCCGTCCATCACCTTGAGGCCGTCCATCGTGCGGTAGTCGGGGACGAACGCGTCTTTGACGATGACGTCTTTGGAGCCGGTTCCCCGCAGCCCCACCACATCCCAGGAGTCGTCGACGATCTCGTAGTCGGTGCGCGGCAGGATCATGTGCAAAATGGCCGGCGGCATGACCGGGATACCGTCGGCGCCGCCGACCATGGCGCCCAGAATGATCCAGTCACAGTGGTCGGTGCCGGAACTGAACTGCCACCGGCCGTTGAACAGGTACCCCCCATCGACCGGCTTGGCTACGCCCTGCGGCGCATACGGCGAGGCCATCCAGGTGTCGATGTCGTCGGCCCATACCTCGTCACCGACCCGCGGGTCGGCATAGGCCAATTGGTAGGGGTGCACGCCGACCACACCGGTGACCCAGCCCGCTGAAGGGTCCAGCGCCGCGGTGGCCATCACCGTTTCCGCCCATTCACGGGGGTGCACCTGGTACCCGCCGTGCTTGGCTGACTGCAACAGCCGGATCGAGCCGGCGTCCTTCATCGCCTTGACCGTCTGATCGGTCAGCCGACCGATCTTCTCGGCTTCGCCGGCCTGCTCGCGCAACTGGTCGGCGATCTCCATCAGCCGGTCGATCACCCGCTCACCCATGTCGTCGTCCTTAGGTTGTGGACTGGAAAAACGATGGTCTGCTGCAGGTGATGATGACACCGTCGACGGCCGGTGTCTGGCGAAAAGAAACGGAGATCAGCCGGCCGCCACGCCGCGCTCGAAGATGCGGATGAGCGACGGCACGATGCTGTGGCGCGGCACGGTGCCGTGTGCGGCTTCGCTGCATGCCTTGACCAGCATGCCGAACAGGGCGATCCGGATCCACTCGGGTGTCAGCCCGGGGTCGAAGGCCCCCTCTTGCTGACCGCGGATGATCAGTTCGAGGACCGGCGCGGAGTTCGGCAGATGCTCGGCCGGGATGTCGCGCAGGACGGCGGGATCGGCGAACAGGAACACGATGCGATCGCCCTCGGGGGCGAGCGTGGTGATCACCCGGCGCATCGCGTCGATCGCCGGGCCTTCTGCGGTGGCCGCGGCGGCGAGGATGCTGCTGATGACACGGATGGAATCCAGGGTGGTTTCGTAGATCAGCCGGTCCCTGTCGGCGAAATAGCGATGCAGGGTGGAGCGGGCGACCTGGGCGGCCGCGGCGATCTCGGGCAGCGTGGCGGTGCGGTCTCGGGCGAGCACGGATGCCGTGGCCTCGAGGATCGCCGCCCGGGTGCGCGATTGCGCACCGGTCAGCTCCCGGCCGTCGACGTCCATTCCACGATGATAGCCGCAAGCACGCCCAATTATGAGACGTTGACGTCCGATTATTAGACGTGTAGTTTCCATCGCCGGATGTTGCGTTCGCTAAGGGGTGCGCCGCGGAGAGGGCTGAGGGCGGAATGAACTGGAATATCTTCGGCACGAACTGGCGCTTGTTCGGGGACCTGGCCGTCGGCGCCTTCGTGGCGCTGCTGCTGTTTGTGACCGGGGTCTTCCTCTACATCCGGCGCTTGCAGAGTCGCCCGCCGCTGCCGATCAGCGAAGGGATCGGGGCCCGAAAGGCAGTGCTGGCCAAGGTGCGCAAGCGCGAACCGTTGTCGGCACAAGAGCTGCAGTTCGCCACTCGCGTCATCACTGATCAGCGCACCCCGCTGGCCTTCTGCATTCCCGCCGCCATCTTCTCGCTGGGCTGTTTCTACGTGCTCGGCAGTCTGGAGCAGCTGCACGGCGCCACCCCCTCAGAGCGCACGTTCCTCGGGGTGATCCCCATGCTCGGGTCAGTCAACGTAACCGCTCAGCTTGTGCGGGCGGCCAAGCTGAAGAAGCGTCTGCCCGCGGCTGGGCACGCAGCCGAAGGGGAAGCCGAGTGAGTCCCCGCTCGCCGCGCCGGTCCCTGCTGGCGCGCATCTGGATGCCGCTGGTCGCGGTGATCGCGGTGGGCATCGGGGCACTGGGGATGTGGAAGGTGCACCAGATGTCTGCTCCCGGACCGGTTCTGACGGTCAACCTGCCCCAAGCGCCTGAGCAGTTCAACCCCAAGAGGCTCACCTACGAGGTGTTCGGGTCGGTCGGGCAGGGCGCCTTGGTCTCCTACCTCGATATCGACGGGCACCCGCACACCGTCGAATTGGACGCCCTGCCCTGGACGCATCATGAGACGACGATGCTCACGGTGGTCTCGGGGAGCATCTCGGTGCAGGTGGGCGGGGAGTACGTCGGCTGCCGGATCCTCGTCGACGACGTGGTCCGCGACGAGCACACCAACACCCGGGCGAACGCCGACATCACCTGCCGGGTGAAGTCCGCATGAGCCGGCGTCGTCCGCTGGCGGCCCGGATGGTGCGGCTGCTGGCGATTCCGATCATCGTCTTCTGGGCGCTGCTGGCCGTGGTCACCAATACCTTTGTGCCGCAGGTGGAACGGGTGGCCGAGGAACTCGCCGGCCCGATGGTCCCGACGTATGCGCCCTCGCAGGCCGCGATGCTGGCGATCGGCGAGAAGTTCCAGGAATCCGACTCGACCAGCATGACGATGCTGGTGCTGGAGGCCGATCACCCGCTCGGGGACGCCGAGCACCGTTACTACGACGCGTTGGTGCGCACCCTGCAGGCCGACACCGACCATGTCCAGTACGTCATGGACACCTGGGGCAAACCGATCACCGCGGCCGGCGCCCAGAGCCTCGACGGCAGGGCTGCCTATGTGCTGCTGCGGCTGGCTGGCGACATCGGCCAGATGGAGGCCAACGACTCCGTCGCCGCGGTGCGGCACACCGTCGACACCTCCGACCCGCCGCCGGGCCTGAGCGTCTATGTGAGCGGCGCGGCGCCACTGGCCGCCGACACCGTGGCGACCGCCAACCGGAGCCTGAACAACATCACCATCGCGACGATCTTCCTGATCATCTTCATGCTGCTGATGGTCTACCGCTCCTACGTCACCATGCTGGTCCCGCTGTTCGGCGTACTGATCCTGATGCTGGCCGCCAAGGGCGTGATCGCCGCCCTCGGCCATTTCGGCTTCATCGAGCTGTCGTCGTTCGCGGTGAACTTGGTTGTCGCGCTGACCCTCGGTGCCGGAACCGACTACGGCATCTTTTTGATGGGTCGCTATCACGAGGCACGGCTGAACGGCGAAAGCCGTGAGGAGGCGTATTACACCGCCTATCGCGGTGTGTCGCACGTGATCCTGGGCTCCGGACTGACGATCGCCGGTGCGGCCTTCTGCTTGAGCTTCGCCCGGCTGAACTACTTCAACACGATGGGGCCGGCGGTAGCCATCAGCATGGTGCTGACCGTCCTGGGGGCGTTGACGCTCGGGCCGGCCGTGCTCAGCGTCGGTAGCCTGATCGGACTCTTCGATCCCCGTCAGCAGGTCAAGGCGCGGCTGTACCGGCGGATCGCGACCAGCGTGGTGCGCTGGCCCAAGCCGATACTGACAGCCAGCGCCGCGCTGGTGGCAGCCGGCGCCGTCTTTGTGCCGACCTATCAGGTCAGCTTCGACGACCGCACTTACCAGCCGCGCGATTCCGCCGCCAATCAGGGGTTCGCCGCCGCAGATCGGCACTTCCCCAAGAGCAAACTGTTCTCCGAGATGCTGATGATCGAGTCGGACCACGACATGCGCAACTCGGCGGACTTCATCTCGCTGGACCGTGCCGCCAAGGCCCTCATCCGGCTCCCCGGTGTCGCGATGGTGCAGAGCATCACCCGGCCGATGGGCCGCGCGCTGGAGCACGCGTCCCTGCCATACCTGTTCACCATGCAGGGCAGCGCCAACGGTCAGCAGCTGCCGTTCACCCGCGAGCAGAATGCCAACACCGATAAGCAGGCGCAGATCATGGGCCACACCGTCGAGGTGCTGCAGACCACGATCGCACTGACGCAGAAGCTGGCCGACGAGATGCATTCCACGGTGCTGACGATGGAGGAGATGCAGGCCCTCACCGAGCAGATGGATGAGGAGATCTCCAATCTGGACGACTTCATGCGACCGATCCGGAGCTATTTCTATTGGGAGCCGCACTGTTACGACATCCCGGTGTGCTGGGCGTTCCGGTCACTGTGGGACATGATGGACAGCGTCGACAAACTGGCCGAGAACATCAAGAACGCGGTGTCGCATCTGGAGGTCGTCGACACGCTGCTGCCCCAGTTGGTCAGCCAGCTCAACATCATGGCCGAGGACCAGATCACACTGCGGTCGCTGATCGTCAACACCTACGGCCCCTCGGACATCCAGGCCAGCAACACCGATCAGACGTTCGACGACATGATCAACGTCGGCAACGACTTCGACGCCTCCCGCAGCGACGACTTCTTCTACATACCGCGCCCGGCCTTCGACAACGAAGACATCAAGACCGGGATGCAGCTGATGATGTCGCCGGACGGCAAAGCCGCTCGATTCATCGTCACCCACGAGGGCAACGCCATGGGGCCTGAGGGCATCGAGCATGTCGAGAAGTTCCCCGACGCGATCAAGATCGCGCTCAAGGAGACCTCTCTGGCCGGCGCGAAGATCTACATCGGCGGATCCGGCTCGAACAACAAAGACATTCAGCAGTATTCGCGCTCGGATCTGCTGATCGCCGCCATCGCGGCCTTCGTGCTGATCTTCCTGATCATGCTGGTCATCACCCGGAGCCTGGTGGCCGCGTTGGTGATTCCCGGCACCGTCGCGTTCTCCTACGCCGGGGCGTTCGGGTTGTCGGTGTTGATCTGGCAGCACTTGATCGGGCTGCACCTACACTGGCTGATCCTGCCGCTGACGTTCATCATCCTGGTGGCGGTCGGCTCGGACTACAACCTGCTGCTGATCGCCCGGCTCAAAGAGGAACTCGGCGCCGGGCTCAATACCGGCCTGATCCGGGCACTGGGCAGCACCGGCGGTGTGGTGACGTCGGCGGGCCTGGTGTTCGCGTTCACCATGCTGGCAATGCTGGCCAGCGACCTGCGGACCATCGGCCAGCTCGGTTCCACGGTGTGCATCGGACTGCTGCTGGACACCTTGATCGTGCGGTCGTTCATCGTGCCGTCGCTGGTGCGCATCTACGGGCCGTGGTTCTGGTGGCCGACGATCGTGCCTTGGCGTCCGCGACGGCAGCGGGCTCAACCGCCGGCGCCGGTGTGAGGCCGGGCGCCACCCAGCGCCGCAGAGACGCGCCTGGCTCCGCACCGCGCCGAGGCGAGCTTGTCGCCGGGTTCAGTGTTGTCGGGACGATTGCCACCGACGCACAGCCCACCGGGTTCCGCGTTCGCCGGCGGCGTCGACCGGGGGACGGTGCATCAGATCGTCACGGTGGTGCCGGGTCGTGCGAAGCGGGAGCGCAACGCTAACGAGGCATAGACCAGGGCCACCAGGACGGGGACTTCGATCAAGGGCCCGACGACGCCGGCAAGGGCTTGCCCGCTGGTGGCGCCCCACGTGGCGATTGCCACCGCGATGGCCAGTTCGAAGTTGTTGCCGGCGGCGGTGAACGCCAGCGTGGTGGTGCGTCCGTACCCGAGGCCCAGCGTGGCGCCCAGCAGGTAGCCGCCGCCCCACATGATCGCGAAGTAGGCCAACAGGGGGATGGCGATCCGCACTACGTCAAGGGGCTGGCGCGTGATCTGGTCGCCTTGCAGCGCAAAGAGAATCACTATCGTGAACAGCAGCCCGTAAAGCGCCCACGGGCCGATACGCGGCAAAAACCGCACCTCATACCAGTCCCGGCCCTTGCTGCGTTCCGCCACGCGGCGAGACAGGTAGCCGGCGGCCAGCGGGATGCCGAGGAAGATCACCACCGATTTCGCGATCTGCCACGGGGAGACGTCGATGCTGGCTTGTGGCAACCCCAGCCAGCCGGGCAACACCGCCAAATAGAACCAGCCCAGCACCGCAAACATGACGACTTGAAAGATCGCGTTCAGCGCTACGAGCACGGCGGCGGCTTCGCGGTCCCCATGGGCCAGGTCGTTCCAGATGACGACCATGGCGATGCAACGGGCCAACCCGACGACGATGAGACCGGTGCGGTACTCGGGCAGATCCGCCAGCAACAGCCAAGCCAGCGCGAACATCAGCGCCGGGCCCAGGACCCAGTTGAGCACCAGCGAGCTGGTCAGCAGTCGCCGGTCCGCGGCGACGGTGCCGAGGCGGTCATAGCGAACCTTGGCCAGCACCGGATACATCATGATCAGCAGCCCGGCAGCGATCGGAAGTGAGATCCCGTCGATTTGAACCGCACTCACCGCGCCGCCCAGCCCGGGGATGCTGCGTCCCAGAACCAGCCCGGCGGCCATCGCCAGCCCGATCCAGATCGGCAGCAGCCGGTCCAGGGTGGAAAGCCGTGTCGCCACCGGGTGTATCGCCGTTGCGTTGTCAATCATCGCTCACCGCCTGTGGGCTCGGCACTGCGATCAGCAGCAACGGGCCGGCGCGGCCGCGGACTCATCGGATCCCGCGGAGCTGTGCGAGCATGCGTGCTGATCGCCGTCGAGCTGTTGTGGGCCGGCGCCGAAGCTGTCGCTGTCGGCAAGTTTGGTGTAGACCTCCCAGCGTTCCCCGCCGGGGCCGGTCACCCAGACTTTGTCCTGGGTGGCGAAGCAACAGGTGGTGCCGCTCTCCTGTTCGGTGCACATGCCCGCTTCCGACAGGCGAGCGATCTCGGCTCGCACGACATCGCTCGAGGCCACTTCGACGCCGAGATGGTTCAGGGTGCCGCCCTGGCCCGGGTTCTCCAGCAGTACCAGCTTCAGCGGCGGGTCGGCAATCGCGAAGTTGGCATAGCCGGGCTTGACCTTGGCCGGCTCGGCGTGGAACAGCCTGGAGTAGAACGCGATCGCGGCGTCGAGGTCATCGACATTGAGGGCGAGCTGAATGCGGGACATGACAACCACCTCCGGCTGTAAGACGCATATCGGACTTGGGGACGTGGCCCAGCGTGCCCACCTTTTCGACATATGTCAACAAGGTGTGGCAGAATGGCCGCATGCCCAAAGCATTGCCAGTGATCGACATGACCGCGCCGGTGTGTTGCGCACCGGTTGCCTCGGGACCGTTGAGTGATGCAGATGCGCTGCAGATTGCGTTGCGGCTCAAGGCATTAGCTGATCCGGTGCGCGTCAAAGTCATATCGCATCTGTTCAGTTCGGCCGCCGGTGAGGAGTCCTCCGGTGACTTGGCCGCGGTGCTGGGTCTGGGCGAGTCCACCGTCAGCCACCATCTGACGCAGCTGCGCAAAGCCGGGCTGGTGATCTCGGAGCGGCGCGGGATGAACGTATTCCACCGCGTCCACCGGGAGGCATTGCAGGCGTTGTGCACTGCGATTGATCCCAACTGCTGCACTTAGCAGGTCCAGCGGCGTCGCACCTGCCCAGTTACGCACGCCCCGACCTCGCCCCCAGCGCTAGACGGATACGCCGCCAGGTCGGCGGCGAAGGTCGCCGGTTGTTTCGACCGGGCGAAGTGCCGCCGCGGCCGATGGGCCCCGGCTCGGGCCCGTTCACGGCCGGGCTCCGCTCAGCCCGGCGACGATGTGGTCGCAGACGAAGCGGCGCACGGCTCGGGGGCTGTCCAGGTTCACCCGCATCGGCGGCAGCAGTTCGAAGCTGAACAGCATCCGCACGATCCATTCGCCGGCGCGGCCCGCATCGAGGGTGTCGTCGACTTCACCGCGGCGTTGCGCGGCGCGCACCAGTGGCATCCACAGCGCCACCGAGCGCTGCATCAGGTCGTCGCCGCCGTGTTCGAGTAGCAGGACCAGCACGCTCTGATTGATCGCCCGCGGTTCGGCAGCCGATCTCCGGCGATGCGCCGAAATCAGCACCGCGGCCGCCGCGACCTGCTCGGCCAGGGTGTCCAGCTCGTTGACCTCGGCGGCCATGGTTTCGATGAACGCCGCGGACAGATGGTCGAGTGCGGCGGCGATGGCGGTATCGCGGGTACCAAAGGCGTTGTGCACGGTGCCGCGCGACACGCCCGCCGTTTCGGCGACCGCGGTGAGGCTGAAGCGCCGGGGGCCGAGCTGGCGCAGGGTCTCGGTGGCAGCCTTCAGCAACGGCGCGGAAAGCGGTTTCGACGATTTCTCACCGGGCACTTGCACACATTATCGAGATGTGTACAAATTGATCAATGCCGGCTCGGGCGCGCCCCGAGCACCACGACTTCAAGGAGACGGCTGTGTATGACCTCGCGATCACCGGTGGCACCGTCGTCGACGGAACGGGAGCCGACCGCTACCTGGCCGATGTGGGGGTCCGGGGCGGGCGCATCGTGGCGGTGCAGCGCCGCACCGGACCCGACGATCCGGGACTGGCGGGGCCGGCGGCCGAAACGATCGATGCCACTGGGAAAGTCGTCGCGCCGGGGTTCGTCGATATCCACACTCACTACGACGGGCAGGTCAGCTGGGACAGCCTCCTGGAGCCGTCCAGCGGCCACGGCGTGACCACGATCGTCAGCGGGAATTGCGGGGTCGGGTTCGCCCCGGTCCGGCCCGGCAGCGAGGAATGGCTGATCAAGCTGATGGAGGGCGTCGAGGACATTCCGGGCACCGCGCTGACCGAGGGCATCACCTGGGGCTGGGAGAGCTATCCCGAGTACCTTGATGTGCTCGACCGGCAGCACTTTGCTGTCGACGTCGGCAGCCAAGTCGCGCACGGGGCGGTCCGCGCCTACGCGATGGGCGAGCGGGGTGCCCGCAACGAGCCGGCGACGCCCGACGACATCGCGGCGATGAGCCGCCTGGTGCAGGAAGCCGTCGAGGCTGGGGCGCTGGGATTTTCGACGTCGCGCACCCTGGCACATCGGGCCATGGACGGCGAGCCGGTGCCGGGGACGTTCGCCGCCGAAGACGAACTGTTCGGCCTGGGCCGGGCCATGGCGGCCGGCGGGCAGGCGGTCTTCGAACTGGCCCCGCAGGGGGCGGCCGGGGAGGATATCGTCGCGCCGAAGAAGGAGCTGGAATGGATGCAGCGCCTCGGTGCCGAGATCGACCGGCCGGTGTCGTTCGCGCTGATCCAGGTCGACGCCGACCCCAATCTGTGGCGTGAGCAGTTGGATATCTCCGCGGCTGCCCACCAGGCGGGCAGCGCGCTGTACCCGCAGATCGCCGCCCGGCCGTTCGGCATGCTGCTCGGCTTCCCCGGGCATCACGCGTTCACCCACCGGCCGACCTACCGGCGGCTGAAGGCCGAATGCAGCCGCGCCGAACTCGCGCAACGGCTTGCCGAACCGGCGGTGAAGGCGGCGATCCTGTCCGAAGAGGACCTGCCGGTGGACCCCTCCGTGCAGTTCGACGCCATGTTCGCGTTGGTGCAACACTCGCTGCATCGCATCTACGACCTGGGTGACCCGCCGGACTACGAGCCCACCCCGGAGCGCTCGGTGGCGGCGATCGCCGCGGCGCGCGGCGAGGACCCGCTGGCGACGTTGTACGACGTGATGCTGCAGGCCGATGCCGGCGCCATGCTGATGCTGCCGTTCTTCAACTACGCCGACGGCAACCACGACGCGATCCGCGAGATGCTCACCCACCCCGCCTGCGTGCTGGGGCTCTCCGACGGCGGAGCGCACTGCGGAATGATCTGCGACGCCTCCTATCCCACCTACCTGCTCACCCACTGGGCCCGGGACCGGCATCGCGGCGACAAGCTGCCGCTGGAGTACCTGGTGCGCAAACAGTGCCGCGACACCGCGCAGCTGTTCGGCCTCACCGATCGCGGCGTCATCGAGGTCGGCAAGAAGGCCGACATCAACGTGATCGACATGGACGCGCTGACCCTGCTCCCGGCTCGGATGGCTTATGACCTGCCGGCCGGCGGGCGCCGCCTGCTGCAGGGGGCGAGCGGGTATGTTGCGACGATCGTCAGCGGTACCGTCACCCGGCGCAACGGCGTCGACACCGGTGCACGGCCGGGGCGTCTGGTGCGCGGAGCGCGCTAGCGGGAAAGGAATCAACAGTTGTCTCGGATGTATCCGTGTGAGCAGGTCGGCCTGGAATTTCTCCAGCGCGCGCCGCAGCGGTTCAGCAACAGCGTCGATCTGGCCGTGACGCCCGACGAGGTCTGGGAGGTCCTCACCGATGCCGAAGCCTGGCCGCACTGGGCGTCCGTCATCACCAACGTGACCTGGACCAGCCCCGAGCCGCACGGTGTCGGCACGACCCGACTCGTCGACATGCTGGGCGGCATTGTCGGTGACGAGGAGTTCCTGGCCTGGGATCCGGGACGGCACATGGCCTTTCGCTTCAACGCGAGCTCGACCTCGGCGTTGGCGGTCTTCGTCGAGGACTACCGCATCGAAGCTACCGCGCAGGGCTGTCGGCTCACGTGGACCCTGGCCAACCGGCTGACCGGACCGGCGAAGCTGTTCTCCCCGGTGAGTGCACCGCTGATGAATCTGGCGTTTCGCCGCTTCCTGTCCAACCTGCGCCGCTACACCGACACGCGGTTCGTCACGGCCGGGCGCGGGTAATGCACTGGGCGCGAGTGTGCGCCGTTGTACGCCGGACGTCGGCGTGTCGCGTACAGGCACGCACGCTCGGCGTCTAACGCGTTAGCGCGGGTCGACGACGACCGGCATGTGCCGGACTCCGGTGTGCTTGTTGCTGCGGACGTATTCGATCGGCCCGGTCAGGGTCACCGCCCCAACCCGGTCCAACAGCACGTCGAAGATGACCCGCATCTCCATGCGGGCCAGCGTGGAACCGAGGCAGAAGTGCGCGCCGCGGCCGAACGTCAAATGCGGATTCGGGTTTCGGCCGATATCAAAGGTGTAGGGATCGGCGAACACGGTTTCGTCGCGGTTGGCCGAGGCCCACCACAGGCTCACCTTGTCACCGGCGCGGATCTGCCGGCCGTGCAGTTCGACGTCTCGGGTGGCGGTCCGCCGGTTGTACGGCGTCGACGACGCCCAGCGCAACAGTTCCTCGATGGCGACCGGTAGCAGCGCACGGTCCCGGCGCAACCGCTCCCACGCCTCGGGATGCTCGCTGAGCGCCGCCATCCCGATCGCGATCGAATTGCGCGTCGTCTCACTGCCCGCAGCCATGATCAAGCTCAGAAACATCTGCTGCTCGTTGTCGGTGAGCGGCTCGCCATCGATCACCGCGTGCGTCACCACCGACAGCAGGTCATCGGCGGGCTGGGCGCGTTTGCGCTCCAAGAGGTTCGCGCCGTAGGCGAACATCCGGGCCTGGGCCTGCACCATCCGGTCATTCACCTCGCCGATCTCACGATCCTGGTAGTCCAGCGTGACGTTGGCCCAGTTCATCAGCTCGTGTCGGTCTTCCTGCGGGACGCCCACCAGCTCCGCGACCGCCTGCAGCGGCAGCTCCGCGGCGACATCGACCAGGAAGTCGCATTCCCGCTTGGCCAGGGCGGCCTCGACGATCGCGACCGCACGCCGGCGCAGATCCTGCTCGATCCGGCGCAGGGCGCGCGGAGACATGCTGGGCATCAGGAGCTTTCGGAATTTCGCGTGCCGCGGATCGTCCATCATGTTCAACAGTGCACCGACCGCGAAACGCAGCGGCATGTCCTCTAAGGTGGTGCCGCCGCCGTCGCGCCCGCCACCGGTCTCCGAGGAGAAGGTCTGCTGATCGGTGGCCGCGGCCACAATGTCCGCGTAGCGGCTGAGCACCCAGAATCCTTCACCGCCGGGGGAGTGCGCCGTCGCCGGATGGAACCAGACCGGGGATTCGCGGCGCAGCACGTCGAACACGTGGTGCGGGAATCCGGATGTGAAGCGGTCCAGGTCGGTGAGGTCGATGTCGTGGTGCATCAACGAGGACCATACACACAGGTGTTGGTGTCCCGTCTATAGTTCGGCGTGTGAGTGCGACGGACTGGACCTTGGAGCAGGGTTCGCCTCAGTATGGCCGGACCGCCGTTGTGACCGGCGCGAACACCGGCGTCGGTCTCGAAGTCGCCCGGGGACTGGCGACACTGGGGGCCACCGTGGTGCTGGCCTGCCGCAACGGCGATGCTGCGGCGGCGGCCCGCGACGACATTCTGCGGACCGTTCCGGGCGCGCGAATCGACGTCGTTGCCCTGGATGTCGCTGACCTGGCCTCGGTGCGCGCCTGCGCGGAGGAGTTGCGGGCCGGCTACCCCGTCATCGACGTCCTGGTCAACAACGCCGGTGTCATGCACCAGAGCCGGCAGCTGACCGCCGATGGTTTCGAAGGCGACTTCGGGACGAATTTCCTTGGGCCGTTTGCCCTAACGGGGTTGCTGCTCGACCGCGTCCTGGCTTCACCGGCCGGGCGGATCGTCGCGGTGAACAGCAAGACCAGCCGGGGCGGCCGGATCGCATTCGACGATCTGCAGTTGGAGAAGTCGTTCACCCCGGCGGTGGCCTACACCCAGTCCAAGCTCGCCCAGCTGATGGCCGTGTTCGAACTGCAGCGTCGGCTAGAAGCGCTTGGCAGCACGGCGATCTCGTTGGCCGCACACCCCGGCGGAACCCGCACGGGAATCCTGCGCGAGCAACCCCGTTCGGTGCGTTGGGTGTTCAACCGCCGGTTCCGCCATCTGACGGGATGGTTCACCCAAGACCCCACCGGCGGTGCGCTGCCGATGCTGCGGGCAGCCACCGACCCCGCCGCGACGGGCGGCCAGTTCTACGGTCCCGGAGGGCGTTTCGAGCAGATCGGGCCGCCGGTGCTGGTCCGCGCCGCCGGCCGGGCCCAGGACATCGAAGCTCAGCAGCGACTCTGGAAGATCGCCGAAGACCTCACCGGCGTGACCTACCCGATGACCCGCGAACCTTCGTAGCGCCGCGGGCGGCCGTCACCGCCGGCGCGATCCACCGGCGCAGCAGGCGCCGCAACTCGTCACCCGGGGCCGGCAGCGGCGCCAGGATGAACGACTGTAAGGTGCGCAGCACCATCTCGATGATGTCGTCGATGGCTTGGTCATCGAACCCGGTCCAGTCGACATCGAGCCGCTCGAGCAGCGAATGCCCGAAGGTGCGGCCGGTATCGGTGGTTACCGTGACGGCAAAGGCACTGGGCTGCTGGGCGCGCAGCAGCAGGCCGACGTAGGGATCGTCGGGGAGCCGTTCCAAAGTCAGCGCGACACCTTCGGCGACCGCATCGCCGGGGTCGGTCATGCCGGCCAGTGCCGCGGCGAGTTGATCCAGGAAATCCCCGACGCCGTCGATCGCGGTGGCCGACAGCAGCTCCTCGGTACTGGGGAAGTACCGGTAGACGGTCTGGCGGGTTACGCCGAGGGTGCGGGCCACGTCGGCGATGCTGGTCTGCTCGCCGCGTTCGTCGATGGTGCGCCGGGTGGCGTCGAGAATCCGCGCCACCGCCTCCTCATCGCTGGCGGGCACATCGCCGCCCCAACCTCGGGTACGCATCAGAGCCTCCGTGCCCGGGGCCGACGTCGCTTCATAGCCGGAACGGTACCCACCGCGATCAGCCGGAAGCTGCACGGCAAAGGCGCACCGTTTCGGTGTCCTTACCCGGGAGTTGTCCTGACCAGCGCCAGCACATACCGCAGCGTTACAAACTGTGGATAAACTGTCTCACTGTTGACCCGGCCGCCCGCCGGATGCTAAGCAGATGCACAGCACCTCCGCTGTCGTCGTTAGAAGGGTCCCGCCATGGCACTGCAGTCGGTAATCGATGATCTGGCGAAGCGCCCCGGCACCGGCGAGGTGATCCCGGTGATCGACCCGGCCACCGAGGAGCAGATCACCGAGTTCCGCGACGCCGGCCCCGAAGCCGTCGACGCCGCCGTCGCCCGCGCCAAGGCCGCCTACCAGTCCGGTGTGTGGACCGACATCCCGGCCCGCCAGCGCGCCAAGGTGCTGTGGCGCCTCGGCGACCTGATCGACGAGCATGCCAAGGAATTCGCCGAGCTGGAATCCCTGGACGCCGGGATGCCGCCGGCTCAGGCCGAGATGATCGTCTCCACCTGCGCGGAGTTCTTCCGCTACTACGCCGGCTGGTGCACCAAGCTCAATGGCACCAGCTACCAGGTGCAGATGGAGGGCGGGGTCAACAGCACCCACGCCAACTTCCACGCCTACACCCACAAGGAGCCCTACGGGGTCGTCGGCCTGATCTACCCGTGGAACGGTCCGCTGTTCAACGCCTGCGCCAAGGTCGCCCCGGCGCTGGCGGCGGGCTGCTCGAGCGTCGTCAAACCGGCCGAGGAGACGCCGCTGTCAGCGGTGCTGCTGGAGAAGCTGATCACGCAAGCCGGTGTGCCCGAGGGCGTTACCAACTTCGTGATCGGCTACGGCGCCACCGCCGGCGCGGCGATCACCGCCCACCCCGACGTGGAGAAGGTCGCCTTCACCGGCTCGACCGAGGTCGGCAAGCAGATCATGCGCAACGCCGCGGACCACCTGAACAAGGTCACCCTCGAGCTGGGCGGCAAGTCTCCGGTGCTGATCTACTCCGACGCCGACTTGGACATGGCGATCATGATGGCCTCGATGGGCATCTTCGTGCACTCCGGGCAGGGCTGCGTGTGCGGCTCGCGGGTCTTCGTGCAGCGCAGCGTCTACGAGCGCGTGGTGGCCGGCATCGCGATGATCGGCGACAACCTGGTGCTCGGTGGGCCCCAGGACGAGGGTGCCATGATCAGCCCGCTGGTCAGCCAGAAGCAGCTCGACCGCGTCATGGGCTACATCGAGCAGGGCCGCCAAGACGGCGTCGAGATCGTCAGCGGCGGTTACCGGTTGGACCGCAAGGGTTACTTCATCAAACCCACTGTGGTCACCGGCGTTGACCCGGCCACCAGCCGCCTGTACAAGGAGGAGATCTTCGGCCCCGTCGTCACGATCCTGCCGTTCGACGACGACGACGAGGCCGTCGCGATGGCCAACGACACCAGCTACGGGCTGGCCGCCACCGCCTGGACCACCAACCTGGCCCGCGCGCACAACCTGGGCAAGCGGCTCAACGCCGGCATGGTGGGACTGAACTGTCAGCTGACGTTCGACCACAACGTGCCCTTCGGCGGCTACAAACAGTCCGGCATCGGCAAGGAGTTCGGCTACGAGGGCATCGAGGCCTACCTGAAGACCAAGTCGATCTGGGCGGCGCTGTAGAGCCGGCGGGGGCTCGTAATGATCGAGTGGTTCCTGTTCCTGCCACAGAGCAGGCTGGGCATCGACGACATCGTGACGCGGGCACGCACCGCCGAAGCCAGTGGCTTTCACGGGGTGGCGTTCATCGACCACCTGGAAACGCCGATGGCCCCCGACGCCCCGATCTGGGAGGCGATGACGATTGCCACCTGGGTCGCCGCGCACACGCAGCGGCTGCGGATCGGCCATCTGGTGCTCTGCGACGCCTTTCGGCATCCGGCGGTGCTGGCCAAGCAGGCGGTGACGCTGGCCGAAGCCTCCGGAGGACGTTTCGAGCTGGGGCTGGGGTCCGGGTCGATGCCCGACGAGCTGGCCCGGTTCGGGCTCGGTGCGCCCACCGCCGGCCAGCGGGTCAGCGCCCTGGAACAGACCGTGACCGCCCTGCGGCGCTACTGGGCCGGCGGCGCCGACACCCAGCTGCCGGCACCGAGCAATCCGATCCCGCTGCTGCTGGCCGGCCGGGGACCGCGGATGCTGGAACTGGTTGCCCGTCATGCTGATTGGTGGAATCTTCCGGCGACCCACGTCGATCAACTGCCGGACCTGTCGGCCAGGGTCGGCTCGGCGCGGGTGTCGGTGCAGCAGATGGTCGGCTTCATCGGGGACGGTGCCGATGCCGATGCGGTGACCGGTAAGGCGCGACGCCGCTTCAGTCAGCTCGGCCCGGGGCTGGTGTGTGGCCGCGCCGACGAACTGATCGACTACTTCGCCGGCCTGCGCAGTCAAGGCGCGCAGCGGTTTTACGTCTGGTTCGCCGATTTCGCTGCGCCGGAGACGATTGCCGAATTCGGAAAGCGGGTAATTTCGGCACTGGGGGAATGACCGCGTCGCTCAGAAGAAGGGGTCACCCGTGATCGACTTTGCGAACAACGCCCTCTCCCGACGCTCCTTCGTGCGCGGCGCCGCCTGGTCGGTGCCCGCGGTGGCGATTGCGCTGGCTGCGCCGCGCGCCCGGGCGGCGCCGCCCGGCTCGCAGGACTGCGGTGATCCGACCGAGCTGATCGAGAACTGCGTGGTGCAGCTACCCGAAGAGTTCACCTCGACCAGCTTCAGCACCACCGCCGTCGCCGGCGGCACGAACTACTCCATTCTGTTCAGCACCAACATCCGGCCCGGGCCGTCGGTGCCCGCGGCCGCCACCGGCTACCGGATCAACAGCGCCGGTCTGACCGGCACTAAACGTGACGGCGTGCCGTTCTCGATCACGCCACACATCGGTGAGCGGGGACCCCGGGTGCTCGGCGCACCGTCGGGGTCGTCGTTGGGTTTCGTCGTCGACGTGCCGTGGACGGCCGGACAGTTGGTGCGCAACTTCGCCTACACCTTCGACGTCGTCTATCTCAACGGGCTGACCGAGATTCAGACCTGCTCGTATGTGACCGCGATGGCGCTGGCCGAGAACGGGATGATCGTCGGTGGCGTCGGCTCGGTGACGTTCTCCCCACCGCGGCTCACCTCCTGCGCCGGGTGAACTCAGCCGGTCGGCACCGGCTGGTCGTCGTCGCGTGGCCCGAACGCACCGAAACCGTCGACCACTGCACTGGGCGGTTCCGGTGACCAATCCCAGCCGGCGATCTGGCGACGCGAGCGCCGGCTGAACACGCCCCGCATCAGCTCGTAGCCGTCGGCGCGCAGCTGGGTCACGGATTCTCCTGAGCCGCTACGCCATTGCTGGCCCAGCTCGTCGATGATCACCAGTGTCGCGGTGTCACCCAACCGCCTGCCGGGAAAACGGGCCATCACCTCCAGTAACGGCTGCCAGTGCGCACGGTCGGTGCGCGGCAGGCCCAGCGCCTCGTGCAGGTCGGCTTCGTGGCAGATCGCATCGGCGGCCAGGTTCGGGCCGGTGTGCTGCTTGGGCAGGCTCGCTTCGACCGCCGGGGCCGCGCGTTCCCACTCGGCGAGCAACTCCTCGACCGGGTGATCGCGCCGTTCGGCGACGTGCCGCGCGGTCCAGGAATCGCCCGGTGCGCCGTCAAGCCGGCCGGCTAAGACATCGGCGGCACCACCGACCAGATGGGCCAGCACGTCGTGCACCGTCCAGCCGGGCGTGGCCGGAACCGGGGTACGTAGCTGGTGGTCGCCGAGGCCGGCAGCCAAATTCCCGATCCGGTCGCGAGCGGCGCGGTAGATCGCGTCAAGCATGGGAGCCTCCCGCAGTCGGTATCGGAGTCAGTGTGCCCAAACGCGTTCCAGTGGGTGCCGGGCGGGTGGTGTGCTGGGCGCCCGGCAGGTTCGCGCGCAGGATCCGCCACAGCAGCACCGGGTCGCGTAGCCGCGCGGGCGGGTCGACGAGGTTGCGGACCCGAAGGAAGCGTTCGGTGACCGCGATGTCGCGGGTGGCGGCGGTGGCCACCGCGGCGGCGAACCACCCGCGCAGTCGGTGGCGGATCGGGTGCGGGCGACCCGGCGATGAACCGTTAGCGGCGTTCGCGGCCCAGATCGGTGCGACCTGGCGGGCCGCCGCCCGAAAGAATCGCTGCGGCAGGTCTGAACCGCGTTCGCGCAGGCAGTCGCGCAGCGCGAGCGCCTCGAGCGCGGCCACCGTCATGCCCTGCCCGTAGATCGGATTGAGCCGGCACAGTGCATCGCCGATCACCACCACTCCGGCGGGGAAGCGCGGCATCCGGTCGTAGCGGTGCCACAGTGCCCCGGTGTCGCGCGAGACCGCGATGTCGCCCACCGGGGTGGCGTCGCGCAGTCCGGCCATGATGACCGGCGGAAGAAGTTGCTTGGCTGCAGCCAGCATGGCGGTGAAATCGG
This sequence comes from Mycobacterium sp. NGS16, assembly GCF_059813225.1. NCBI lineage: Bacteria > Bacillati > Actinomycetota > Actinomycetes > Mycobacteriales > Mycobacteriaceae > Mycobacterium > Mycobacterium sp. NGS16. The sequence continues at coordinate 326,583 of NZ_JCALEE010000002.1, read as the reverse complement.
CTGGGGGAGCGCCGTAGTCGCCGTGGCGGGCGATGGCCAGCATCCAGGTGTCCTGCTCATAGGCCATCAGCAGCAGCATCGGGGCGGCCCGGCCTTGGTTGATGAAGACCATCTTGTCGGTGATCCGTCCGGGCGCAACCTGCAGCAACTGGCTGGAATAGCCCCAGGCCGGCCGGAGTCGCTGCTCGGGCACGCTGCCGAACCCGTGCTCGGTCACGAATTCGGCGGTGTGGGCAGCCCGCCCCGTCGCATCGATAAGGAGATCGGCGTGCAGAATCTGCGTCAGTCGGTTGCGCCGATTCCTGATCCGCACCCCGGTGACGACTCCACGCTCATGCACCGGCCCGAGCGCGTCGTGGTCGTCGAGAAACGCGACGTTGCCGAGTTTGTCGACGCGCTCTCGCACGTGAAACTCCACGAACGGCCTGCTGGCGCTGTAGACGGCCAGGGCCCGGGGGTCGGCGAGCCTGCCGGTCCGGTTCAGCTCGTGACGGCCGATGCGGGCATAGCGCCCGGACAGGTCGGCGTGGTCGATGACCACCGCGCCGGCGGCGGCGAGGTCATCGAGGATGCCCGGGAACAGCTCGCCGAGGACACCGGTCCCGCGGGACAGGAAGCTGTGCAAGTGCCGTCCGTGCGGTACTCCCTTGCGGTGGGACGGGTGATCGGGCAGCCGATCACGGTCTACCACCGTGACGGAGTCGTAGAACTCCGATGCCACCCGTGCCGCCAGTAGCCCGGCCATCCCGGCTCCCAGCACGACTGCCGACGCCCTCGATTCGCTCAACGTAAGCCCCTCTCCGCGACCAAGGGACCCACGATACACACAAATTAAGAAAAATAAGAGTATCTTGGCGTAACAGTAAGATTCTTAGCTCGCCGGGAGCGGGGCTGCGGGGCCGAACGTGAAGCTGCCTTCACCTTCGGCGCCGGGAGTGAAGGCAGCTTCACGTTCGGCGGGGGTGTCGGTCTCGGCGGGGGCGGTGGACGGCCGCCGGTGCACGTTGATCGGCCACCAGAACCACCGGCCGAGCAGTGCCGCGACCGACGGGGTGATCAGGCTGCGGACGATGAAGGTGTCGAACAGCAGGCCCAGCCCGATGGTGGTGCCGATCTGGCCGACCGAACGCAGGTCACTGGCGATCATCGCGATCATGGTGAACGCGAACACCATGCCCGCCGCCGTGACCACCTTGCCGGTAGCGCCCATCGCGCGGATCAGCCCGGTCTTCAAGCCCGCCTTGGACCCCGAGCCGATCTCCTCCTTCATCCGCGAGACCACCAGCAGGTTGTAGTCCGAGCCCACCGCCAGCAGCACGATCACGCTCATCGCGATCACCAGCCACTGCAGCTCGATGCCGAACACGTACTGCCACAACAGCACCGACAGTCCGAATGAGGAGGCCAGTGACAACACCACGGTGCCCACGATCACGATGGACGCGACCAGCGCCCGGGTGATCAGCAGCATCACCACGAAGATCAAGATGATCGCGGCGATGGCGGCGATGAGCAGGTCATAGTGTGCGCCGGTCTGGATGTCGGAGTAGGTGGCGGCGGTGCCGCCCAGGTAGAACTTCGCCTTGGCCAGCGGGGTGCCCTTGACGGCCTCCTTGGCGGCTGACAGTTCGGCGTCGACGTGCGCGATGCCGTCGACCGTCGCCGGATCGGTGTCGTGGGTGATCAGGATGCGGGCGGCCTGGCCGTCCGGTGACATCATCAGCTCCATCCCGCGCTGAAAGTCGGGGCTGTCGAAGGCTTCCGGTGGCAGGTAGAACATGTCGTCGTTTTTGGCGTCGTCGAAGACCTGTCCCATCACCGCGGCGGTGTCGGTCATCTGCTCGAGCTGGGTCACCACCTGGCCGAAGCTGCTGTGCATGGTCAGCATCAGGTCGCGCATGTTGGTCGCGATGGCGATCATCGGCGGGATCTGGTCGGCGATCGCCGGGGTGATCCCGTCGACCCGGTCCAGTTGATCGGCCAGCGCTTGGGTGTTCTCCGCCAGCTTGTCGAAGCCGTCGGTGGCGTCGAACATCGACCGGAACGCGTTACACACGCCGATGTTGAAACAGTGCGGCTCCCAATAGAAATAGTTGCGGAGCGGTCGGACCTCGTCGTCGAAGTCGGCGATATGGTCGCGGACTTCGGCCATAGTGCTCTGCATGTCGTGGGTGGCCTGGTCGGTGCCGTGGGTGGCGTCGGACAGCTGCACGGTCAGGCCGTGTAGCCGATCCAGCACCGCGACCATTGCGGAGAGTTGATCGGCCATGGTTTCGGTGTCGTCGAGGCGGGCGTGCAAGAACTGCAGATTCTCGCGCATCGTGACGCCCTGCGCGCTGATTTGGAACGGCACCGACCCGTGTTCCATCGGCGGGCCGAGCGGCCGGGTGATGGACTGCACCCGCTCGATGCCGGGAACCCGGAAGATGCTGCGGGCGATACGATCCAGCACCAGCATGTCGCGCGGGTTGCGCATGTCGTGATCGGACTCGACCATCAGCATGTCCGGGTTCATCCGCGCCGAGCTGAAGTGTTTCTCCGCTGCGGCGTAGCCGATATTCGACGGCACGTCAGCAGGGATGTAGTGCCGGTTGTCGTAGCTGGTCTTGTAACCCGGCAGCACCAGGACGCCCACGGCGGCAACGGCGCTGGCGGCGGCCAGGATCGGCAGTGGCCAGCGCACCACGGCCGTCCCCACCTTGCGCCAGCCGCCGGTCCGGGTGGCCCGCTTCGGGTCCAGCAGCCCGAATCGGCTGCTGACCGCGAGCACCGCCGGTGCGAAGGTCAGCCCCATCGCCAGGATGGTGAACATCCCCAGCGCGCACGGCACCGCCAAGGTGTTGAAGTAGTTGAGCCGGGTGAAGTGCAGGCACAGCATCGCACCGGCGATGGTCAACCCGGAACCCAGGATGACGTGGCTGACGCTGGATAGCGTTGTGCGTTGGGCGGTTTCGGGATCCTCGCCGGCGCTGCGTGCCTCGTGGTAGCGCCCGATCAGGAAGATCCAGTAGTCGGTTCCGGCTGCGATGGCCAGTGCGGTCAGGATGCTGACCACGAAGGTCGAGATCGCGAAGACGTGGGCGTTGCTCAGCACCGCGATCAGCCCACGGGCCACGCTCATCTCGGTGACCACGACCAGCAGCCCGATCACGGTGGTGGCGATTGAGCGGTAGACCACCAGCAGCATCACCGCGATGACGGCCATGGTGATGCCGGTCATCTTCACCATGGAAGCGTCGCCGGCCTCGTTGGTGTCGGCGACCAGGGCGGCCTGACCGGTGACGTAGGCGCGCAGGCCGACCGGCGGCGCGGAGTGCTCCACGATGTCGCGCACCGCGTCGACCGACTCGACGCCCTGGGCGGAGCCCTGGTTGCCCGCGAGGTGCACCTGCACGTAGGCGGCCCGGCCGTCCTCACTCTGCGACCCCGCCGAGGTGACCCGGTCGCCCCAGAAATCCTGCACGTGCTCGACGTGTGCGGTGTCGGCCTGCAGGGCCGCCACCAGCCGTTCGTAGTAGCGGTGGGCGTCGTCACGCAGTTCGGTGTCGCCTTCCAGCACGATCATCAGCACCGAATCGGAAGTGAACTCGCCGAACTTCTCCCCGCTGTGTTTCATGGCGATCACCGACGGCGCATCCTGCGGCGAGAGTGAGACGGCGTTTTCGGCGCCGACGATCTCCAGCTGCGGTACCAGCAGGTTGGTTGCGGCGGCCGCGGCGAGCCAGAACAGGATGATCGGGACGGCCAGGACACGGATCAGCCGCGGAAACAGCGGCGGCTTGACCGCGGAGGACCCGGTGCTGTGCTGGCCGCTCATGCGGCCTTGACCACACAGAACGTCGCCGCGCTGTGGCCATCGGCCTGCTGCTCATCGCGGAGTTCGCCGTTGACGGTGATCCGGCAACCCAGCTCGTGGCTGTCGCCCTGGGCCATCACGTTGGCGAACACGCTCGGCTGCGTGGTGGTCAACGTCACCGACCACGGCAGGGAGTCAAACCTCGCCTCCTGGGCCTGTGCGCGTTGGTCGACGTAGCTGACCATCCCCGCGGTGCCCGGGGGGCCGTAGATCTCGTAGGTGACGTACTTCGGGACGGTGGACACGATCTCACCGCCCGCGCCGGCGGCGGTCGCCGACTGGCCGGCGCCGAAGACGCCGTGGAACCGGTAGATGACCAGCGCGCCCACGGCCGCGACCGGGACGATCACCAGCACGATCCACAGCCGCTGAAGGAGCTTATGCAGTGCGCTCATGACCGCTAACCTTACGACCATAAGGAAACACATGTAAAGTTAGTTGTGGCGGCTCACACCAGCACTCTCGGGTGTTGTTCAGCACGCCGGCGCGGCATAGCTAACGGTCGTTAGGATGAAGGCGTGCCCGGTCCCACTCGGCGGCGTAATTTGCGAGGTCACGGCGGGTTGCTGCGCGAGGAGATCCTGGCGGCGGCCACCCGGGTGATCGACAGCGCCGACAGCGAAGGCGAGGTCTCGCTGCGGCGCATCGCCCGGGAGGCCGGCATCGCGGCGCCGTCGGTCTACGCCCACTTCGAAGACCGCGACCGGGTCCTCGAGGCCGTCGCCGAAGCGAGCTGGGTCCAGGTCTCCGAGGAGATCGCAGACCACGTGCAGGCGGCCACCGACCCCCGGGAGCGCCTGCTGATCGGCTGCCGGGTCTATGTGTCCTTCGCCCAACGCCATCCGTTGCGCTATGCCCTGATGACCCAGGACGGTCATGCGCCGCCGGCCGCGCGCCAGGCGCTCGCAGTGGTCACCCGCGGGCTGCTGGCCTGCCGGGGACAAGTGCCGGGTTCCCCGTGCGGCGGTTCCGGCGTCGGCTCTCCTTCGTCGGGCCTCGCTGAACCGCGGGGTTCGTCGTACGGCGGTTCCAGCGTCGGCTCTCCTTCGTCGAGCCTCGCTGAACCGCCGGGTTCCTCCTACGGCGGTTCCAGCGTCGGCTCTCCTTCGTCGAGCCTCGCTGAACCGCCGGAAGCCGGTTCGGATCCGGACTCCGACCGGATCGCCGCCGCGCTGTCGGTGGCATTGCACGGCGTGGCGATGCTGCACCGCAGCGACGCGCCGAATCTGTGGCTCAGTGACTTCAGCACCGACGAGGTGATCCGGACCCTGGTCGACGCCGCGACCTTGTTGCTGGCCCGCGCCTGAGCCCATCACCGGCGCCGACGTGCGCCAACGGTGGCGGGGTCCGCCCCCGCGTCCGCTGTCCTATGTGATCGCTGCCACACGAATCGGCAGGATCGCTCACAGGTTCTTCCCGGCTACCTTCCAGCTGGTAACCGTAACTTCATCTTCTTGTTACATGCATGACCAAATAGCGCCAAACGCGGAGGCCGGATGACATGGAATTTGGAGCGATCCCGCCGGAGGTCCATTCCGGCCTGATGTACTCGGGCGCCGGGCCCGGACCGCTGTTGGCCGCCGCGGCCGCGTGGCAGGCGCTCGCCGGCGAGTTGCACACGGCGGCTGCGGCCTATCGATCGGTGATCGCCGACCTGGCCGGTATCTGGCACGGGCCGTCCGCGATGGCGATGGCCGCGGCCGCCACCCCGTATGCGGAATGGATCAGTGTCACCGCGTCTCGCGTCGAGCACGCCGCTGCCCAGGTCTCGTCGGCGGCCGCGGCATACGAGGCGGCATTCGCGGCACACGTTCCGCCCCCGGTGATCGAGGCCAACCGCAGTCTGTTGCTGACTCTGGTCGCGACCAACCTGCTGGGCCAGAACACCCCGGCGATCGCGGCCACCGAGGCCCTCTACGCGGAGATGTGGGCACAGGACGCCGCCGCCATGTACGGCTACGCGGGTTCCGCGGCGGCCGCCACGCAGCTCAGCGTGTTCGACCCGGCGCCGGAAGCCGCCGACCTGGCCTCTGATTCGACCCAGCTGGTCGCCGCGGCCGAGGCGGCCGGGGCCCGGACCGCCTCGGCCGCCCCGTCGAAGGTTTCGCAGCTGCTGTCGGCGGTGCCCAGAACACTGAGTGACCTCACCTCGTCCCCGGCGCAAGCCGCGCCATCACTCGGCGACGTGGGTTCGGGCCTCGGGGATCTCGCCAAGTTCCTGGGTGACCTCGCGGGGCCGTATTCGCCGCTTGGACATCTGGCAAACCTCGGCAGCGGGTGGTTGATCGCCGGGCAGCTGGTCGGCTTGGCCCAGAACCCGCCCGGGGTGGCCAGCCTGCTCAGCGGTCCGGCTCCGATCACCGGTGCCCTGGGGCCGCTGTCGGGTGGCTACATCTCCTCCCAGCTGCCACTCTCGGCGCTGGGCTCGGCGGGTAGTGCCACCGTGGCGGCCAGCACCGGACAGGCGGGTTTGGTCGGGTCGCTGTCGGTACCGGCGAGCTGGTCCACCGCGGCTCCGGCCGGCAAGGCACTGCCGGCGGTACTGTCGGGCAGCTCGGTCAGTTCCAGTGCCTCGGCGTTCGCCGTCGAGGGCTCATCGAGCGCGATGTTCAACGAAATGGCGCTGTCGAGCCTGGCCGGCCGCGCCGTCGGCGGCACCGCCGTGCAGTCCGTCGCGGGGGGCGCCGGCCGCGTGATCGACAAGGCGCCCGACACCGAGGCCCTGACCACGGCCACCATCCTGGTCATCCCGGTGCCCGAGGACGGAGGTGCGCCGTGATCGATTTCGCGCTGATACCGCCGGAGGTCACCTCCGGCCAGATGTACACCGGCCCGGGCGCCGAATCGCTGCTGGCCGCCGCCACCGCGTGGGAGGGGCTGGCCGCCGAGCTGCACTCGACGATGACCTCCTACCGGGCGGTGCTCACCAGCTTGACCGGCGAGGCGTGGGTCGGCACTTCGGCGGCGGCCATGATCGCCGCGGCGACGCCGTTCGTGGAGTGGATGTCGACCGCGGCCGCGCAGGCGACCCAAGCGGCGGTGCAGGCCGGTGCCGCGGCCAGCGCATTCGAGGTGGCGCTGGCCGCGGTGGTGCCGCCGCCGGTGATCGCGGCCAATCGCAGCCTGCGGGCAGCGTTGCTGGCGAGCAATACCTTCGGGCAGAACACCGCGGCAATCGCGGCCGCCGACGCGCAGTACGCGCAGATGTGGGCCCAGGACGCCGCGGCGATGTTCACCTATCAGGCCGCCGCGGCGGCCGCCACCCGGCTGACACCGTTCGCGCCGCCGCCACAGGCCGGCAACCCGGCCGGCAACACCGGACCGGGTGCCGCCGCTGCCGGGGACGCCTCCGAGATCGCCGGGATCTATGAGGGGCTGTTCAGCACTCTCGGCGGGGTGATGAAGTTCGGCGGCCTCGGCAACTTCGTGCTGAGCGGGCCCAACTTCGGCATGGTCCAGTTCAAGACGTTCTACAAGCCACAGGCGGTGCTGCCGGAGATTCCCAAGTCCGCGCTGGGGGCTGGGCTGGGCGGGAAAGGGATAGCTGGGCTGGGCGGGAAAGGGATAGCTGGGCTGGGCGGGAGCGGGATGAACGCCGGCATGACTCGCGCGGTGACGGCCGGTGTGGGCACCGCGCCGTCGGTCGGGGCACTGTCGGTGCCCCAGGGCTGGGCCACCGCCACCCCCGCCATCCGGCTGGCCGCGGCCTCGCTGCCGGCGGCCGGCGCCGCCGCGACACCGATGGCCGCGGCGACCGGCCTGCTCAACCCGGCCGCCCTGGGCGCGCTGACCGGCGGCGCGCTGGGCGCTCCCGGCTCGCAGCTGATCAACGGCGCCAACCTCCGCGGATCCGGCAAACCCGGCAAGGGCCAGGCCCCGGTGCAGCTCGACCGCGTCATCGCCCAGTTGCAGAAGCAGAAGGACGCCGTCCAGCACTGGCAGATCGACGAGGCCGGCCTGGATGACCTGCTCGAGGAACTGTCCAAGAAACCCGGCTTCCACGCGGTGCACCTGAAGAAGGCCGCCAAAGACAGCGGCGCCACCGGGGCCGCAGGCTCGGCCGCAGCGACGGTAGCGGGCCCGTGAAACTGCTACTGGCCCTGGCTGTTACGGCGGGACTCTGCCTTGCCGGTGCGGCTCCCGGGTACGCCGACCCCGAACGGGGCGCCCATCCCGATCCCGAAGACGCGGCCGGCGCTATCCACGACGCGGCCTTCCTGGAGTCATTGCGGGCCGCCGGGATCACCTACAGCAGCTCCGGTCAGGCCATCGAGGCTGCTCGCGCGGTCTGCGGCCTGGTCGACCGGGGCGAACCCGCCCTACAGGTGCTCTCCGACCTGAAGGACAACAATCCGGGTTTCACCACCGACGGTGCGGCGCAATTTGCCGCCATCGCAGCGCACACCTACTGCCCGCACCAGCTGATCAAGAAGTGACGGCCGCGTCCGACGAGCAGCAGCACCCGGCAGGACCTGTTCTCCAGTTAGCCGCCGCTGGGAGCGGGAGACGGGGCGGGCGGCCGGGGCTGGGGCACGAAGCCCTTCAGGACGTCGGGCAGGCCCACCGACTGCTGCGGTGCCGGAGCGCAGGTCGGCGGGCATTCGGTCAACTGCCAGGGCGCGCAGCGGTCGGTCCGGAACGCGGTGTCGCTGGGTTCGATCAGCACCACCTGCGCCTTCTTGGTCATTGCGCTGTCGACGATCTTGTCGCCGCTGACCCGGCGCCAATAGCAGGCATTGCCGTCGCGCGGCCCGTCGGAGCGGTAGGTCCCCGGGGCGATGTCCTTGCCGACGGTGAACGTGCCGTCGGTGTCGATCACCGACTTCGGCGCCGGTGGGGGAGTCGGCGTCGGTTCGGCCCCGGCGACCCCGCCGGCCGCCCAGGTCATCGCCAGCACGGCCGCCGCCGGCCCGGCCAACTTCTTCGGTCTCATACCAGGTGAGGGTACCGACCCGGAGGAGGCTACGGCTTGACGCCGACCGTCAGCAGGTCCGACACCAGCAGCGTCCAGGCCGGCCGCGCCACCCGGTGCTGGTCGGCGACGGTAAACCCGGCGTCGGTGAAGAGCGTGCGCATCTCGGTCGGCGTCGGCTGGTGTGCCGGACTCCACCGGCCGCCCAGCAACCGGCGCAGCGGAATGCGGTGGCGGGGGCTCAGCGCGGTGACCGCCGCCATCCCGCCCGGCGCCAGCACCCGATAGAACTCCCGTACTGCCGCCGGCTGGTCGAAGAAGTGAAACGCCGAGCTGGTCACGACCGCGTCGAGCGCCCCGTCATCGAACGGCAGGCGCTCGGCCGGACCGGTCAGCCACTGCACCCGCGTCGAGCGCGCCCGCGCCTCGTTGAGCATCCCGGTGGACATGTCCACGCCGTAGACGGCTTCGGGCCGCAATTCGCGTTCGATGCGGTCGGCGAGGATGCCGGTGCCGCAGGCGATGTCGGCGACGCGGGACGGTTGGTGCGTGCGCAGCGCGGCGACCAGCTCGTCCTGGGCCGGCCGATACACCCAGCGTTGCAGGTAGCGGGCATCGTAGGCGGGCGCAGCCCAGGTCCAGAACCGGGTGATCGCGTGGTTGAATCCTCTGCGCGGGATGGGAGCTGCCACGGCGTGAAATCTACCGCCGCGCCGATGAGAAGGTGTAACCATGACCGTCTGCTACCGGCACCCCGACCGGCCCACCGCGCTGCGCTGCACCCGATGTGAGCGCTACATCTGCGGCGACTGCATGCGTAGCGCCGCCGTCGGGCAGCACTGTGTGGACTGTGCCCAGCAGGACGCCGCGCCGCGCCGGTCCCGCCCGCTGGTCCGGGCCGCCTCTGGGACGCCGGTGATCAGCTACGGGCTGATCGCGCTGAACGTGCTGGCCTTCATCGGGCAGATGTCGTCTCACCAGCTGGACTCCGAGTTGGTGCTCTGGTCACCAGCGGTCGCCGAGGGGCAGCTCTACCGCCTGCTGACGTCGGCGTTCCTGCACTACGGCCCGATGCATCTGCTGCTGAACATGTGGGCGCTGTATGTGATCGGCCCGTCGTTGGAGGGCATGCTCGGCCGGATACGGTTCAGTGCGCTGTACCTGCTCAGCGCGCTGGGCGGCTCGGTCGCGGTCTATCTGCTGGCGCCGCTGAACACCGCCACCGCCGGCGCCTCGGGCGCCATCTTCGGCTTGTTCGGCGCGACGTTGATTGTCGGTCGACGGCTGCGGATGGACGTGGGCTGGGTCGCCGCGGTGATCGGAATCAACCTGGTGTTCACCTTCACCATCCCGCGGATCAGCTGGCAGGGGCATGTCGGCGGGTTGCTCACCGGGTTGGTGGTCGCGCTGGCCTACGTGTATCCCCCGCAGCAGAGCCGGACTCGCATCCAGGCTTGGGCCAGTCTTGCGCTGCTGGCGCTGTTCGTTGCGCTGATCTGGTGGCGCACTGCCGAATTGGTCGCCTGACCTCAAGCGTGTCCTCCCGGTAGGACGCCTGCTTGCCCCCTAAGCTTTCGGTGGTCCACCAGCGAGAGGATCGACCAATCGGCGCCAACGGCGACCAGGATGAGATGAGTCGACCGGTCGGGAACCGGACTCGCCGGGCCACCACGATGCGCACCTCGGGCAAATCCCGCTGGGTTGCGCCGGCCCCGCGTGCCGCCCGGTTGACCACTGCACGCGCCGCGGACCGGATTCGGCGGGAGCGGCGACGGCCGGGCATTCACGCCCTCGACGGCCTGCGCGCGGTAGCCGTCGCGTTGGTGCTGGCCGATCACGGTGGCGTCCCCGGGGTGTCGGGTGGATTCATCGGCGTGGATCTGTTCTTCGTGCTGAGCGGATTCCTGATCACCTCGCTGCTGGTCGACGAGCTGCACCGGACCGGGCGAATCGACCTCAGAGGATTCTGGATCCGGCGCGGCCGACGGCTGCTGCCCGCCCTGGTGCTGATGGTGCTGACCGTCGCGATCGCCCACGAGCTGCTGCCGTCGGACGCGGTGGTGGGGCTACGAGAGGACGCGGTCGCGGCGTTTTTCTGGGTGGCCAACTGGCGATTCGTCGCCCAGCACACCGACTACTTCACCGAGGCGGGCACGCCGTCACCGCTGCAGCACACCTGGTCGCTGGGTGTCGAGGAGCAGTACTACTTCCTCTGGCCGCTGCTGCTCATCGCCGTTGCCCTGCTGTTGGCGTTTCGGGCCCGGCGCCACGGCCGCCTGGCCACCGTCGGCGGGGTGCGCCTGACGGTCTTTCTGCTGGCCAGCGCCGGCGCGGCAGTGTCGGCGACAGCGGCCGAGGTGCTGGCCTCTGACGCCACCCGCGACCGCGTCTACTTCGGCACCGACACCCGGGCGCAAGCGCTGCTGATCGGCGCCGCGGCCGCGGCGCTGCTGGTGGCGGACTGGCCCGCGCTGACGGCCGGCTGGTCGGTGGTCCGCACCCGCCGGGGCCGCTGGGTCGCCCGGCTGTTGCCGCTGGCCGGGCTGGCCGTGCTGGCGGTGGCCGCACACCGCGCCACCGGTAGCGCCGCGGAGTTCCAGGGCGGTCTGCTGACCACCGTCGCCGTCGCCGCGATCGCGGTGATCGCGCCGGTCGCGCTGCACCAGAGCGGGCTGGTGGCCCGCGCGTTGGCCTGGGCTCCGCTGGTCTGGCTGGGGACCATCTCCTACGGCGTGTACCTGTGGCACTGGCCGGTCTTTTTGGTGCTCACCGGCGAGCGCACCGGATGGTCGGGATGGACGCTGTTCGCCGCGCGGTGCGCCGTCACCTTGGTGGTGGCCGGGGTGTCCTGGTGGGCCATCGAGGAGCCGATCCGCCGCTGGCGGCCGGCGCAGGTCTCCCTGCTGCCGCTGGGTGCGGCGGTGAGCGCCACCGCGGTGGCGGTCACGGTGTTCGTGGTTCCGGTCGTCGAGCGGCCCACCGCCGAGACCGGCGTGATTCCCGACGTGGCCGCGGCCGCGGCGGTGTCCCCGTCGCCGCCGAGCCGCCAGCGTCCGGCGCCGGTGCGCCATGACCCCAACCGGCCGCGCACCGTTTCGGTGTTCGGTGACTCGATCGGGTGGACCGTGATGCACTATCTGCCGCCCACCCCCGGCTACCACTTCATTGACCACACCGTCGTCGGTTGCAGCATCGTGCGGGCCGGGCCCTACCGCTGGGCCGGCAAGACCATCGATCAGGGGTCCGAGTGCGACGGGTGGCCGGCGCGGTGGGCGCGGCAGGTCAAGGCCGACCAGCCCGACGTGGTGCTGCTGTTCGCCGGCCGCTGGGAGACCGTGGACCGCGTCAACGAGGGCCAGTGGACCCACATCGGTGACCCGACGTTTGACGCCTACCTGACCGCGGAGCTGCGGCACGCCCTCGACGTGCTGGAGTCCGCCGGCAGCCGCGTTGTGGTGACGACGGTGCCCTACAGCCGCTATGGCGAGCGGCCCGACGGCAGCCTGTGGCCGGAGGACGATCCGAAACGCGTCGACCGCTGGAACGCCCTGCTGCGCCGAGTGGTCGCCGGGCGTGAGGCCGTGACGGTGATGGATCTGAACAAGAAGCTGGGGCCGAACGGCACCTACACCGCGAAAATCGACGGGATCAAGGTGCGCAGCGACGGCATTCACCTCACGCCCGAAGGGGTGAAGTGGCTGCTGCCGTGGCTGGAGGAATCGATCAGCTGATGTGGCCGAGCACCGGCTCTGACCTGCATTGAGTGCAACGTCACAGCGGTCTCGAGGTGCCGGAATAAAATTAGTTTTGCTAACGTAGTTTTTATCGGCGCAGCGTCGCGCCCCTTCAAAAAACACTTCTGCGAGATATCCCTTTAGAGGTTGCGTTATGACGACTACTACCCCCTTTGCCAACGACCAGCAGTCCCGCCGCGTCGCCGAGCTGGCCGCCGCCGACCCCCAATTCGCCGCCGCCCAACCCGACCCAGCCGTCGCCGACGCCGCCGCGCAGCCCGGACTGGCCCTGCCGCAGCTCGTGCAGACCGTGCTGGCCGGCTACGCCGAGCGGCCCGCGCTGGGCCAGCGCGCCGTCGACTTCGTCGCCGACCCGGCGACCGGCCGCACCGTCGCACAGTTGCAGCCCCACTTCGACACCATCACCTACGGTGAGCTGGCCGACCGGATCGGCGCCCTGGCCGCCGCCCTGGTCGCCGCCGCGGTCCGGCCCGGAGATCGTGTCGCGGTGCTGGGCTTCACCAGCGTCGACTACACCGTTATCGACGTGGCGCTGGGCCAGATCGGTGCCGTCTCGGTGCCGTTGCAGACCTCCGCGTCAGTCAGCACCTTGACCCCGATCGTGGCCGAGACCCAACCGCGCATCATCGCCGCCAGCGTCGACTCGCTGGCCGACGCGGTTGAGCTGGTGCGATCCGGCCCCGCCCCGACCCGCCTGGTGGTCTTCGACTACCACGAGCAGGTCGATGACCACCGGGAAGCACTGGCCGACGCCCGTGCGCAGCTGGCCGGCGTCGAGGTCGTCGTCGAGCCGCTGGCCGAGATGCTCAGCCGTGGCCGGGCCTTGTCGCCGGCAAACCTCCCGGCCCCCGACCCCGGTGCGGACCGCGACCCGCTGGCCCTGCTGGTCTACACCTCCGGCAGCACCGGCGCCCCCAAAGGCGCGATGTACCCACAAAGCAATGTGGCGCGGATGTGGGTGCGGTCGGCCAAGAACTGGTTCGGCCCGAGTGCCGCGTCGATCACGCTGAACTTTATGCCGATGAGCCACATCATGGGCCGCGGCATCCTCTATGGCACCCTCGGCAACGGCGGTACCGCCTACTTCAGCGCCCGCAGTGACCTCTCCACCTTCCTCGAGGACCTCGCGCTGGTGCGGCCCACCGAGATGAACTTCGTGCCCCGCATCTGGGAGATGCTCTACCAGCACTTCCAGAGTGAAGTGGACGGCGCTGCAGGCGACCCGGCCGCCGAGGCGCAGGTGCTGGACCGGATGCGCCGCGAGCTGCTCGGCGGCCGCTGCATCTTCGCGATGACCGGCTCCGCGCCGATCTCCGAGGACTTGCGTTCCTGGGTTTCCGAACTCACCCAACAGCACGTGCTGAACGGCTACGGATCCACCGAAGCCGGCATGGTGCTTTTCGACGGTGTGGTGCAGCGGCCCCCGGTGCTCGACTACAAGCTGGTCGACGTACCCGACCTGGGCTACTTCTCCACCGACACGCCGCACCCGCGCGGTGAACTGCTGCTCAAGAGCGAGAACCTGTTCCCCGGTTACTACAAGCGCCCGGAGATCACCGCCGAGGTGTTCGACGCCGACGGTTACTACCGCACCGGTGATGTCGTCGCCGAGGTCGGACCCGACCAGCTGGTCTACGTCGACCGGCGCAACAACGTGCTCAAGCTGGCCCAGGGCGAGTTCGTCACGCTGGCGAAGCTGGAGGCGGAGTTCGGCAACAGTCCGCTGGTGCGCCAGATCTACGTCTACGGCAACAGCGCCCAGCCCTACCTGCTGGCTGTGGTCGTGCCGACCGAGGACGCGGTGACGCGCTTCCCGGATTCCGCCGGGCTCAAGACGGCGATCGCCGACTCCCTGCAGCAGGTGGCTCGCGACGCCGACCTGCAGTCCTACGAGGTGCCGCGCGACTTCATCGTCGAGACCGAACCGTTCACGCTGGAGAACGGACTGCTCACCGGCATCCGCAAGCTGGCGTGGCCAAAGTTGAAGGCGCACTACGGTGATCGCCTTGAGCGGCTCTACGCCGAGCTGGCCGAGGGACAGGCCAACGAGCTGAGCGAACTGCGGGCGCATGGAGCGGACCGCCCCGCGCTGGAGACCGTCAGCCGGGCCGCCGCCGCGCTGCTGGGCGCCTCGGCTGCCGACCTGGCGCCCGACGCCCACTTCACCGATCTGGGCGGGGACTCGCTGTCCGCGCTGACCTTCGGCAACCTGCTGCGCGATATCTTCGACGTCGACGTGCCCGTCGGTGTGATCGTCAGCCCGGCAAGCGATCTGGCGTCACTCGCCGTCTACATCGAGGAGCAGCGGCGCGGAGCCCAAGCCGGGTCCAGGCAGCCCAGCTTCGCCTCGGTGCACGGTCGGGATGCCGTCGAGGTGGCTGCCGCCGACCTGACGTTGGACAAGTTCCTCGACGAGGCCACCCTGGCGGCGGCACCTTCATTGCCCGGTCCGTCCGAGCAGGTGAGCACCGTGCTGCTGACCGGCGCGACCGGCTTCCTCGGCCGCTACCTGGCCCTTGAGTGGCTCGAGCGGCTGGCGCCGGTGGACGGCAAGCTCATCTGCCTGGTGCGGGCGCGCTCCGACGCCGATGCCCGCCGCCGCCTCGACGCTGTTTTCGACAGCGGGGACGCGAAGCTGCTGGCCCGCTACAGCGAGCTGGCGGCCAAGCACCTGGAAGTCATCGCCGGCGACAAGGGCGAGGCGAATCTCGGCTTGGAGCAAGAGGTTTGGCAGCGGCTCGCCGATACCGTCGACGTGATTGTCGACCCGGCGGCCCTGGTCAACCACGTGTTGCCCTACAGCGAGCTGTTCGGCCCCAACGCCGTCGGCACCGCCGAGCTGATCCGGGTCGCGCTGACCAGCAAGATCAAGCCGTTCACCTACTTCTCCACCATCGGTGTCGGTGACCAGATCCCGCTGGGCAAGTTCACCGAGGACGCCGACGTGCGGGTGATGAGCCCGGTGCGGGCGATCAACGACGGTTACGCCAATGGCTACGGCAACAGCAAGTGGGCCGGCGAGGTGCTACTGCGCGAGGCCCACGACCTGTGCGGCCTGCCGGTAGCGGTGTTCCGCTGCGACATGATCCTGGCCGACACCAGCTACGCCGGCCAGCTCAACCTGCCGGACATGTTCACCCGGATGATGTTCAGCCTGGTCGCCTCCGGTGTCGCCCCCGGTTCGTTTTACGAACTGGACGCCGACGGCAACCGTCAGCGCGCCCACTACGACGGGCTGCCGGTGGAGTTCATCGCCGAGGCGTCCACCACCTTGGGTGCCGGCGCCGGTGACGGGTTTGCCACGTACCACGTGATGAACCCGTACGACGACGGCCTGGGCATGGACGAGTTCGTGGACTGGCTGATCGAGGCCGGCTACCCGATTCGGCGGATCGACGATTACGGCGACTGGCTGCAGCGGTTCGAGACCACCCTGCGCGCATTGCCGGAGCGGCAGCGCCAGGCGTCCCTGCTACCGCTGCTGCACAACTACCAGAAGCCGCAGCCGCCGATCTGCGGGTCGATCGCACCGACCGATCGCTTCCGGGCAGCGGTGCAGGAAGCCAGGATCGGTGCGGCTAACGACATCCCGCACGTCACGCCGGCGGTGATCGTCAAGTACATCACCGACCTGCAGCTGCTCGGGTTGCTGTGACCTAACCCCGGCGAGCAGCCGCGAAAGCTCCCTGACGGAACCCCCGCAGGGGGCTTTCGCGACTGCGCGCGCTTAAAGGCTTCTGCGCGTTTGCGTTTGACGGCCCCGGATTTCGATGCCACGATGGACGGCAACGACATCCCCGTGTGTCTCGGCCGGAAGGAGGTGAGGGCGAAGTGAGTCCCAGTGACGGTCCGTATCCGTGTTCAACCCGTCTGTCCCTCACCGGCCCCGGCGTCTCCGCCGCGGCCTGAACCGCGAATTCCGCCGACCCGGAAGGGTTGTGTCGGGCGTCCCGGCAGGAGAAAATCATGGCCTTCGTTGTCACCCACCGTATTTCGACGATCCACGGGTCGGCGGTCCGCCAGGCGAGCCGCCGCGTGGTCGGCCGGCTGCGCCACCTGGGCGCGCCGCTGGAGATGAGCCCGCAGCAGCGCACCGAGCGCTACGTGGCGCACATGCCGACGGCCGTACTGGGCGCCTGCTGAGTGCCGCGCTCTAGGCCTGCACCACGATCGGGTCGCCCAGGTGCACGGTGTCGAAGTACCACGCTGCGTTGTCCGGGCTGAGGTTGATGCAGCCGTGGCTGACGTTCGAGTAGCCCTGCGAGTCCACCGACCAGGGCGCCGAGTGCACATACACCCCGCTCCACGTCACCCGAACCGCGTACTCGCCGTTGAGCAGGTAACCCTCGGGGTCGTTGAGCGGAATGCCGATGGTGCGCGAATCGAACTTGATCTTGCGCTCCTTCGACAATGCGGTGAACGAACCGATCGGGGTGGGGCGCTTGGGCTTACCCATCGACGCCGGCATCACCCGTAGGGTCTCGCCGTTGACGCTGACGGTGAAGGTGTGGTCGGAGATATCGGCGACTCCCAGCACGGCGTCACCGGTCTCGAAACCCGTCGACATGCCGTGGGCGTCGATGCTGATCTTGCTGTGCGGTGACCAGTAGCCATCGGGAACCCAGTGCACGACGTCGTCGCCGACCCACTCGAAGTGCCCGGCGGATGTCCCCGACACCGGTTTCCCGGACGCCGCGATGTGGATGCCACGCTCGGCGCCGGCCCGGTCACCGACCGGCCCGGCGAACCGCACGATCACCGGATAGGCCACCCCTACCACCGAACCGTCGGCCGGTTCGATCGCCGCGACGGCGAAGCCCGGCGCCGGCGATGTCTGCGCCGCCTGGCTGACGCCGGTGGACGCTCCCATCACCAGGGCCACCGACCCGGCCATCGCCAAAAACCCCCGCCACACCTTGTGCATGGTCTCCATTGTGCCAAGCGCAAGGGTGCGGCGCAGATCTAGCGATTCTCCGCCGGCGCCAGCAGGCTGCCCCAGGCCGCCTTGGTCCCGGATTCGCCGATGGTGTGGATTGCGAACATCGACGCTCCGGCCAAGGCGATCACCACCGCGACGATGCCCACCCGCACCGCCGGCGCCACCCTGCCGCCGCGGGACACCGCCACGTGCAGGCCGGCCAGCAGTGCCGCCGCAGCGGTCAGGCCCAGCGCCATGTAGAGGCCGTATTCGCCGGCAGCCATATGCCGGTCGAGGTCAGGCGATCCGCCGACCTTGCCGGTGTCGGCCAGCCATTCGCCGGCGGTGACCGTCGCCGGGGTGACGAGCAGCGTCAGGCCGGCCAGTGTGGCCACCAGCCAGACCAGCCGCCGGCGGGCTGCCGGCCACACCGCACACACGATGAGCAGGATCGCGGTCAGCGGCACCAGCACCACCACGAAGTGCAGCAGCAGGACGTGGGCGGGCAGCCCGGCGATTGTCGACATCGATGCCCTTTCGTTTTCCAGCGCGGGGTCAGGCGCTGCTGCCGGCGGCGTGCGCGGCCGCCGACTCCGACAGCGGCTCGTATCGGGCGAACCCGCGGGTGAACGAACCGGCTCCGTGCGTCAGCGAACGCAGGTCGACCGCGTAGCGGATCAGCTCGATCTGGGGCACTTCGGCTTTCACACAGGTGCGGTCGGCACCGACTTTATCGGTGCCCAGCACCCGGGCGCGACGGGCCGACAGATCGCCCATCACCGCACCGATCAGGTCGTCGGGCACCAGCACCGTGACGTCGTCGATCGGCTCGAGCAGCCGCACCCGGCCAACGGCGGCGGCGTCGCGCAGCGCCGCCGCCCCCGCCATCTGGAACGCGAAGTCTGAGGAGTCCACACTGTGTGCCTTGCCGTCGAGCAGCGTGACCCGGATGTCGACCACGGGGTATCCCTCGCCGGACTCGCCGGTGAGCCCCCGCTGCATCTGCGCGCGGACGCCCTTCTCCACGCTGGGGATGAACTGGCGGGGGACCGCCCCGCCGACCACCCGGTCGACGAACTCGAAACCAGAGCCCTGCGCAAGCGGTTCGACCTCGATGTCGCAGACCGCGTACTGGCCGTGTCCGCCGGACTGCTTGACGTGCCGGCCGTGGCCTTTGGCCTTGGCGGCGAACGTCTCCCGCAGCGCCACGCGGAGCGCAACGGTGTCTACTGCCACTGCGTAGCGATTAGCCAGCGTGTCGAGCACCATGCCCGAATGTGCCTCGCCCATGCACCACAGCACCGTCTGATGGGTCTCCGGATTCTGTTCGATGCGCAGTGTCGGGTCTTCGGCGCCCAGCCGCGCCAACCCGACCGACAGCTTGTCGTCATCGGTTTTGGCCCGGGGTTGCACGGCGACGGGGAGCAGCGGGTCGGGCATCGTCCACGGCTTGAGCACCAGCGGCTCCGATTTGTCCGACAGCGTGTCGCCGGTCTCGGCCCGGCTGAGCCGGCCGATGGCACAGATGTCACCGGCCACCACGGTCTGCGCCGGCCGCTGCTGTTTACCCAGCGGGAACGACAGTGTGCCGATGCGTTCGTCCTCGTCGTGGTCGACATGGGTGCTCGGCGCGCCGAAAATAGCCGAAAAGTGACCCGACACATGGACGCTTGCATCGGGCCGGATGGTTCCGGAGAAGACCCGGACCAGGCTGATCCTGCCGACGTAGGGGTCCGACGTCGTCTTGACCACCTCCGCCAGCAGTGGCTCGGCGCAATCGCAGCGCAGACTGTGATGCGGTGCGCCCTGCGGGGTAAAGACCTCCGGCAGCGGATGTTCCAGCGGCGAGGGGAAGGCGCTGGTGGCGACGTCCAGCAGTTCGGTCAGGCCGACCCCGGTGGTGCTGCACGCCGGGATCACCGGGAAGAAGGAGCCGCGGGCGACGGCCTTTTCCAGGTCGTCGATCAGTACTTCGCGATCGATCTGCTCACCGCTGAGGTAGCGCTCCATCAGCGACTCGTCTTCGGACTCTTCGATGATCCCCTCGATCAGGGCGCCGCGCTGCTCCGCGACCGACTCGACGTGCGCCGCGTCCGGGCTCAGCAGCCCGATCAGTGCGTCGCCGCCCGGAAGGTACAGCGGTAATACTTTGCCGCCGAAGGCGGTTTGTGCGGCGGCCAGCACCTGAGGGTAGTTCGCCCGGGCATGATCCAATTTGGTGATGACCACCGCCCGTGGCATGCCGACTTGATCGCACTCCTGCCACAGCGCTTTGGTCGGGGCATCGATTGTCTCGTTCGCGGCGATGACAAACAGGGCACAGTCCGCGGCGCGCAATCCGGCCCGCAGCTCACCGACGAAGTCGGCGTACCCGGGGGTGTCGAGCAGGTTGACCTTGATGCCGGCATGGGGCAGGGAAGCCAGCGCCAAGCCCACCGATCGCTGCTGGCGGATCTCGGCGTCGTCGTAATCACAGACCGTGGTGCCGGCTGCCACCGACCCGGGCCGCGACAGCACCCCGGCCGCGACCAGCAACGCGTCGATCAGCGTGGTCTTCCCGCCGCCGGACGGGCCGACTACCACGACGTTACGGATGGCGGCGGGGCTGTCGGCGGGCGGCGCGGAACCATTTCCCGGCGGGGTCGTCTTGTCTGCCATCTGTGCCGCTCCTGGGGTCCGGCAATCGTTTGATAGCCACCCTTCCCCCAACCACCGCCCAGCACAAGGAATACGGCCAAAGCCGCCCCGATCTGCTCATCGGCGCCGCCGGGCACGCAGCGCCGGCGATTACTCGCCAGATCCGGCCCGGGCCAACCGGGCCAACTCCTTGGTTGCCTCGCGCAGTTCGTCAGCGGCGCGCAGCGGCCGCCGGTAGCCGACCCGGGTGTAGGCCACGCCGCGTTCGGTGACGACCTTGAGATCCAAGCCGTAGCGATCGGCGCCGGTGCAGGTGGCCTGGGTGGTGTCCGGGTACCCGCCCAGTGTCTTCGCCATCGCCAGCAACGCCCCGGCGTGGTCGGCGTTGAGGTGGGCGATCGCACCAGCCGCGCGCGGGGCAACCGGATCCGGCTGTGCGGCAGCGTATTCCGCGCCGGTCGCCGAATCCATCCGGCCATATCCGCCGACCCAGCGCACCCGCTGCACCTGCAACACCCACAGTGAGAAGTCGCTGTAGTCGATGTAGTACTTGCCGGCCGGCACCTGCGCCAGGTAGGCGTCGCGGGCCGCGGCGTAGTCGTCGCCGACGGGCTGCTGAACCACCCCCGCCAGCGTGACGCGCCCGCCGGCGAGCGGGTCGGAGTGTGCGCCCGGCTCCACCACCGCGAGGCTGGCCCGCGGATCGCGGGCCAGGTTGCGGCCGTGTTCGGCCAGCTGCGATACGCAGAGCACCGGCGCACCGCCCAGCAGCCCGTAGGTGACCAGCGAGGCCCACGGGTCACCGTCCGCGGTCAGGGTCGCCAGCGTGGCGGCGTTGGTGGCGGCGGTGATCGTGCGGGCTTCTTCGGCCGCCGACGGCCGGGCGTCGTTCGCCAGCGGAGTCAGCGCCGGCGGCACCGAGGGCGCGTCGCCCGGGTCGCCGTGATCCCGGTTGGCCATGCCGGCACACTACCCGGCCGTGCTGATCAGGCCCGCCATGCCGTCCAGTGTTCGACGGTAATCGCGATCACCGGCCCGACCAATGCAACCGACCGGTACTGCGGATACTTCGCTCGCAGGGCCGCATAGCCGGTATGCAAGGCGGCGCCGTCGCGGTGGACGGTCGCCGTCCCGTCGGCGCGCACCCACCACAGCTGCGACCAGTCGTCGTCGTACCGATCCACCAACACGCTGACCCGCGGGTTGGCTTCGATGTTGGTCAGGCGGCGCAGCCGCCGCGTGGTCTTGGCTTTGGCATCCACCGCGGTGTAGATCACATCGTCGGCCAGGGTGAAAACTATCGGCACCAGGTGCGGCCCGCCGTCGGGCGCCATGGTCGCCAGCCGGGCCACGCGGGCCCCGGCAAAGCGGGTTTGCGGGTCGAGGCCGCCCATCCGGCCAGCCTAGCCAGCCGCCAATACCGGTGGTTCCGGTAAGCTTTCTGTGTTTGTTTCGCTAACCCACCGTGAGCGGCGCGCAGGGTATTGGCGGGGCGCCTGACCTTGACCTCAGGAGGTAACCCAATGAGCGGATCGCATCGCCCTAGCCGGTGGTGGCTGCTCAGCGTGTCAGCGGTAGTGGCCGGTCTTGGGCTGGCCACGGCGCCGGTTCAGGCGGCGCCGACGCTGCCCAAGCCGCCGCTCGACCCTTCGGCGATGGTCGCTCAGGTGGGCCCGGCGGTGGTCAACATCGACACGCAGATGGGTTACCAGAGTGCGGTCGGCGCCGGAACCGGCATCGTCTTGGATCCGAACGGCATCGTGCTGACCAACAACCACGTCATCGCCGGCGCAACCGGGCTGACCGCGGTGTCGGTCGGCAACGGCCAGAGCTACGAGGTCGACGTGCTCGGCTTCGACCGCAGCCACGACGTGGCGGTGCTGCAGCTGCGCGGCGCCGCCGGCCTGCCGGCCGCCAACATCGGCGACTCGTCGCGGGTCGCCGTCGGGGACCCGGTGGTCGCGATGGGCAACGCCGGCGGGCAGGGCGGTACGCCCAGTGCGGTGCCCGGCAATGTCATCGGCCTGAACCAGACGGTCTCGGCCGCCGATGAGCTGACCGGCAGCACCGAGACGCTGACCAACATGATCAAGGCCGACACCGCGATCCGCCCCGGTGACTCGGGCGGTCCGATGGTCAACGCGGCCGGCCAGGTGATCGGGATGAACACCGCGGCGTCGGACAACTACAAGTTCGCCCAGCCCGGCGGCGAAGGCTACGCGATCCCGATCAACCAGGCGATGGCCATTGCCAACCAGATCCGGGCCGGTGTCTCGTCGCCCACCGTGCACATCGGCGAGACGGCGTTCATGGGTGTCGGCGTGGTGGACAACAACGGCGGCGGGGCACGCGTCGCCCAGGTGCTCGACGGCACCCCCGCCGCTGCGAGCGGCATCGCCCGCGACGACATCATCACCTCGGTCAACGGCCGGCCGGTGAACTCGGCCACCGATCTGACCGACGTGCTCGACCAGCGCCACCCGGGCGACACCGTCACGCTGACGTGGCGCAGCCCGATGGGCGGCGACCACAGCGCCGATATCACCCTGGTTCCGGGCCCGGTCGGCTGAGGCCAAGCCCGCAGAGCCGATCAGTACCAGGCGCACGTGATACGCCAGCACTACGACAGCGAAACCAAGCTGTCCTGGGCGCTTGCCGGGCTTGCCGGAGTGCTGGCAGCCACTGCATACACCCATTCGGAGGGCTACTTCGTCACGTTCATGACCGGCAATGCCGGACGTGCGGTGCTCGGGGTGTTCGACGGTAACGAGTGGCTGTCGATCTCGGCCGCGGCCCTGTTGTTCTCCTTTCTGGCCGGAGTGGTGACCGCATCGATCTGCCGACGTCGCGTCTGGCCTCAGCATCCGCACGGTGCGCTGCTGCTGACCGCAACCGCGCTGCTGACGGCGACCCTGGTCGACTGGATCCTGGAGGGCGGTCCGACGCTGCCGCTGCCGCTGCTGCCGATCCTGCTGGTCGCATTCGGAGTCGGCGCGCTGAACACCACCTTCGTGCGCGACGGCGAAGTGTCGATTCCCTTGAGTTACGTCACCGGCACGGTGGTGAAACTGGGGCAGGGCATCGAACGCCACCTCAGCGGCGGAACCGTCCACGACTGGCTCGGGCACTTCATGCTCTTCGTCGGCTACACCTCGGGCGCGGCCATCGGCGGCTGCATCAGCCTGGTCGCCGGCGGCACCTGGATGCTGGGCATCGCCACGGTCGTCTGCGTGCTGGCCATCTGGTTCACCCACCGCTACGTCGACCGCCGCGACGTGTGGCGGTAGTGCCGGCCCAAACGCCGAGACCGACGTTTTGCAGGCCCGCTCTCGGGTTTCTTCTGCAAAACGTCGGTCTCGGCTGAGGGGGATCAGGTCGGGTCGACACCCACACCCAGCGCCCGCTGGATGTCGGCCTTCATCGCGACCAGCTGCTGGTTCCAGTACGGCCAGTCATGCGTGCCGTCGGACGGGAAGTTGAACACCCCGTTGTTGCCGCCGGCGGCGGTGTAGTTCTGCTGGAACGTTTTGTTGGTGCTCAGCGTCATGCCCTCCAGGAACTTCGCCGGCAGGTTGTCGCCGCCGAGCTCGCTGGGCGTGCCGTTGCCGCAGTAGATCCAGATCCGGGTGCGGTTGGCTACCAGCCGCGGGATCTGCACCATCGGGTCGTTGCGCTTCCACGCCGGGTCGGAGGACGGACCCCACATGTTGGAGGCGTTGTAGCCGCCGGCGTCGCTCATGGCCATCCCGATCAACGTCGGCCACCAGCCCTCGGACGGGTTCAAGAAGCCGGAAAGCGCTGCGGCGTAGGTGAACTGCTGCGGGTAGTAGGCCGCCAGTGTCAGCGACGAGCTGCCCGCCATCGACAGGCCGACCACCGCGTTGCCGTAGGGCGAGACACTCTTGTTGGCCTGCAGCCAGGCCGGCAGCTCCCGGGTCAGGAAGGTCTCCCACTTGTAGGTCTGGCAGCCGGACTTGCCGCACGCCGGCTGGTACCAGTCGGAGTAGAAGCTGGACTGGCCGCCGACCGGCATGATGACCGACAGCCCCGAGCCGTAGTACTCCTCGAACGCCGGGGTGTTGATGTCCCAGCCGTTGAAGTCGTCCTGGGCACGCAGGCCGTCCAGCAGGTAGACGGCGTGGGTGCCGCCGGGCTGGAACTGCACTTTGACTTCACGGCCCATGGCCGCCGAGGGCACCTGCAGGTACTCCACCGGAAGCCCCGGACGGGAGAACGCCGACGCGTTGCCCGAACCACCGACGACCCCGACGAGGCCGCTCAGCAGTGCGGCCCCCACCGCCGCGACCATCAGCCGGCGCGGTAGCCGGCTCGCCGCGTGCCCCAACTTCTTGACGCTCTTCATAGCTTGTTTCCCATCCCAATGTCGTGCGGTCTAGCCCTTCTGCACGGAGTCAAACACGGTGGCGGCCCGTGACCCGTTCGCCGCCACGGGTTTTCATATCGCGGTTCGGCAACGATTGAGATTCGGCACGGACTCGCACCCCGCGGAGCCGCCATCTGCGTGGGCATATAGTCGACGTAATCATCGACACAAGGAGCAGGTCATGCAGCCCACTGCCGCGCGACCGCTGGCCGGAGTGCGCATCATCGAGATCGCCAGCTTCGTCGCGGTGCCGCTCGCCGGCATGACACTGGCACAGCTGGGCGCCGACGTGGTGCGGGTCGACCCGATCGGAGGGGCGGCCGACTACCGCCGCTGGCCGGTCACCGACGACGGTACGTCCCTCTACTGGACCGGGCTCAACAAGGGTAAGCGTTCCGTGGTCGCCGACCTGCGCACGCCGGAAGGGCAGCGTCTGGTGCAGCGCCTGATCGCCGAAAGCGGTGTGGTGCTGACGAATATGACTGGCCGGCAATGGCTTTCCTTCGACACGTTGGTGATGCAACGCCCCGATCTGATTCACCTCGAGGTGCTCGGACGTGCCGACGGCTCCACCGCCGTCGATTACACGGTGAATGCGGGTGTCGGCTTTCCGCTGGTGACCGGTCCGGCGGCATACGGTGCGCCGATCAACCACGTCCTGCCGGCCTGGGATATCGCCTGCGGGCTGCACGGTGCACTGGCGGTGGTCGCCGCGCTGCACCGCCGGGACCGCACCGGCGAGCCGTGCCGGATCCGGCTGGCGCTCGAAGACGTCGCGTTGGGCACCGCCAGTGCGCTGGGTTTCCTCACCGAGGCGATGGTCAACGGCACCCGGCGTGAACGCATCGGCAACGCGCTCTACGGTCAGTACGGCCAGACCTTCACCGGCAGTGACGGGGTCTCCTTCATGGTCGTCACGCTCACCGACCGGCACTTCCGTGACCTGACGGAATTGACCGGAACAACGAAAGTCATTGCCGCACTGGCCCAGGCACGCGATATCGACTTCACCGATGAGGGCCAGCGCTACCGTCACCGCGATGTGCTCACCGGCCTGTTCGACGGCTGGTTCGCCGAGCGGACCGGCGCGCAGATCGAAGCAGCGCTGGCCGGCACATCGCTGCTGTGGGACCGCTACCGCAGCTTCGCTGAGGTGGCCGCCGATGAGCGCCTGCGCGACAACCCGATGTTCACCGCGCTGCATCAGCCCCGGGTCGGGGAGTACCTGGCGGCCGGGCTGCCGGCGTCCCTGGACGGCACCCACCCGCCCGCGGTCGCCGCGCCCAGCCTGGGCGCCCATACCGGCCAGGTGCTGGCCGCGCTGGGAATGACACCCGACGATATCGACCTACTGCGCCAAAGCGGCACGGTGGCAACGGATTAGACAAAGGAGGCAAGGCCAATGCGGACCTTTCAATCGATCGAGGAACTCGCGGCATGCCAGGGCGAGCCGATCGGCCACAGCGACTGGGTGACCGTCACCCAGGACGCCGTCAACCTGTTCGCCGACGCGACCGGTGACCATCAGTGGATCCACGTCGACCCGGAGCGGGCCGCCGGCGGGCCGTTTGGAACCACGATCGCCCACGGGTATCTGACGCTGGCCATGCTGCCGCAGCTGATGCACCAGATCTACCGGCTCGAAGGCGTCAAACTGGCGATCAACTACGGATTGAACAAGGTGCGCTTCCCGGCTCCGGTGCCGGTCGGCTCCAAGATCCGGGCGGAGACCTCCGTCGTCGAGGTGACCGACGCCGGCGGTGGCGCCCATCAGGTGACTTTGTCGACCACGGTGTCCATCGATGGCAGCGCCAAGCCGGCCTGCGTCGCCGAGAGTGTCGTACGTTACATGCTCTGACTCGGGCCGCTCTTGGCTTCCCGGCCGCCGGGGCGCGCAGAGAAGTGCCGCGCGATGATCGCCGCGATCTGCAGGAAGCGCCGGCGGGTGTCCGGCGCCATCTCGCTGACCACGTCAATCACCCCGCCCGGCCGCAGGTGCGGATCGAACGGCACCTCGACCACCGCCTGCCCGTGCTGCAGGAACTGCGCGGTGAGCGCGGAGCGGGTGCGTTTGTCGGCGTGGCCGTCGGAGTCGTTGAGCACCACCACGCTGCGCTGCAGCAGACCGCCCTGGCCGCGGTCGGCTAGCCATTCCATGGTCTTGGCGGCCGCGCCCGCCCCGTCCGCCCACGGCGACGAGACCACGATCAATGCGTCCAGGTCGCGCAGCGCCTCCTGGGTGACCGCTGAGTCCATCGTGGAACCGCAGTCGATGATCGAGATGGTGAAGTGCCGGTCCAGGCGCAGCGCCGCCTCCCGGTACAGCGCCGCGTCGAGGACCCGGCGCCGCCCCGCGGCCGGCTCGCCGACCAGCACGTACAGCCCCGCGGCGTTGGCGCCCACCCGGCTGCTGATGTCGGCGAACGACTGCATGCTGGTATCGGCTGCCAGGTCCCAGTAGGAGCTGGTGGCGCGCGGGTCGATACGGCTGCCGAGCCGGCCGAAGGCGGTGTCGGCATCGACGGCCACCACGTGGTCGGCGCGGCGCAGCGCGGCGAATATCGAACCGACGCTGGCCGCCACCGTCGTCTTGCCCACGCCGCCTTTGCCCAGGACGCCGACCTTGTAACTGCCGTTGGGCATGGATCGGATGGCCGCCTCGTAGGCGGCCTCCTCGCGCTCGGCCGCCGACGGGCCCAGATTGACCAGCCCCAGCGTCGCCGCCAACACCACGCGCCGCCAGCCGCGGGTCGGGCGTGGCCGAGGCGGGGGACCGGGATACGGATGGGGCGCCTGCCCGGCCGGTTGCTGCTGTAGGGGCTGGCCCCAGGGCTGTTGTTGCGGCGGGACGCTGCTAGGCATGAAGTTGCCCCGCAAGAAGTCGTCGTCGGCGTTCATAGGCTCCTCGAGGCATCCGGCAGCGGCATGGTCAGGTGGCCCAACAATCCTGCAGCTTAATCGCGCAGGCGCCGATAGCGCGTCCGCCCCGGGTCCGCAGTCCTCAGCAGTCGTAGTACAGCGCGAACTCATACGGGTGCGGGCGCAGGTTGATCGGGGTGATCTCGTGCTCGCGCTTGTAGTCGATCCAGGTGTGAATCAAGTCCGGGGTGAAAACCCCGCCCTCGGTGAGGTATTCGTGGTCGGCTTCCAGATTGTCGATCACGTGGGCCAGCTGGGTGGGCGCCTTGGGGATGGCGGCGGCCTCGTCGGGCGGCAGTTCGTAGAGGTCTTTGTCGACCGGAGCGGCCGGCTCGATCTTGTTCTTGACGCCGTCGATGCCGGCCATCAGCATCGCCGCGAACGCCAAATACGGGTTGCCCGAGGAGTCCGGGCAGCGGAACTCCAGCCGCTTGGCCTTCGGGTTGGTGCCGGTGATCGGGATGCGCACGCACGCTGAGCGGTTGCGCTGGCTGTAGACCAGGTTGATCGGTGCCTCGAAGTGCGGCACCAGCCGCTTGTAGGAGTTGATGGTGGGGTTGGTGAACGCCAGCAGCGACGGCGCGTGGTGCAGAATCCCGCCGATGTAGTAGCGGGCGGTGTCCGAGAGCCCGGCGTAGCCGGCCTCGTCGTAGAACAGCGGTTCGCCGTCCTGCCAGACCGACTGGTGCACGTGCATGCCCGAGCCGTTGTCACCGAAGAGCGGTTTGGGCATGAAGGTGACGGTCTTGCCGTGTGCCCAGGCGGTGTTCTTGATGATGTATTTGAACTGCATCAGGTCATCGGCGGCGTGCAGCAGCGTGTTGAACCGGTAGTTGATCTCGGTCTGGCCGCCGGTGCCGACCTCGTGGTGGCCCCGCTCCACCAGGAAGCCGGCGTTCGTCAGGTTGGTGGTCATGGCGTCGCGCAGGTCGACGTACTGGTCATTGGGCGCTACCGGGAAGTAGCCGCCCTTGGGCCGGACCTTGTACCCGAGGTTGGGGCTGCCATCCGGCTCGGTGGCCCGCCCGGTGTTCCACCACCCGGCGACCGAATCCACTTGGTAGAACGAGCCGTTGATCTGAGAGTCGAAGCTCACCGAGTCGAAGATGTAGAACTCGGCTTCGGCGCCGAAGTAGGCGGTGTCGGCGATCCCGGTGGTGGCCAGGTAGTTCTCCGCTTTGCGGGCGACGTTGCGTGGGTCGCGCGAGTAGGGCTCGCGGGTGAACGGGTCGTGCACGAAGAAGTTCAGGTTCAGCGTCTTGGCCGCCCGGAACGGATCGATCCACGCGGTGTCGGGGTCGGGCAGCAGCAGCATGTCCGACTCGTGGATGGACTGGAAGCCGCGGATCGAGGAACCGTCGAACGCCAACCCGTCCTCGAAGATGCTCTCGTCCAGCGCCGAGGCCGGAATGGAGAAATGCTGCATCACGCCAGGCAGATCGCAGAACCGAATGTCGACATACTCGACCGACTCGTCGGCGACGAGTCGGAAAATATCGCCGGCCATAGAGGTCTCCTTTGCGCGCAGACAGCCAGACGATAGGCAATCCACATTTCCTGAACATCATCCAGTTATTGCGCGCAGGTAACACAAAGCTCACCGCCGGGCGTTTATTCAGCAGGTGGCACGCTGCGCAGCTCCGGGTATATCGTGACGTTGCCTGTGAAGAATTTCAGGCGAACCGCCGTTCAATGTCGCACGGACCAACCCGCAATCGATCGTCTAGGTCAGACGAATTGAGGCCGAAGTGCGAAGGGTCAGGTGGTGATGGCACCCAGCCGGGTCGGGCTCTACAACCCCGCGTTCGAACACGACGCGTGCGGAGTCGCGATGGTCGTCGACATTCATGGCCGACGTAGCCGCGACATCGTCGAGAAGTCGATCACCGCGCTGCTCAATCTTGAACACCGCGGCGCCGCCGGAGCCGAACCGCACAGCGGCGACGGTGCCGGCATCCTGATCCAGGTGCCGGACCGGTTCCTGCGCGCGGTCACTGATCTCGAACTGCCTGAGGAAGGCGCGTACGCCACCGGCATCGCGTTCTTGCCGCAGTCGGCCAAAGACGCGGCCGCGGCCTGCGCCGCGGTGGAGAAGATCGTCGAAGCCGAGGGGCTGCGGGTGCTCGGGTGGCGCGACGTGCCGATCGACGACTCGTCGCTGGGCGCGCTGGCACGTGACGCGATGCCGACGTTCCGGCAGCTGTTCATCGGCGGGGCATCCGGGATGACCCTGGAGCGGCGCGCCTACGTGGTCCGCAAGCGTGCTGAACACGAGCTGGGCAGCAAAGGGCCCGGCCAGGACGGCCCGGGCCGGGAAACCGTCTATTTCCCAAGCCTTTCCGGCCGGACAATGGTGTACAAGGGCATGCTGACGACCCCGCAGCTCAAGGCCTTCTATCCCGATCTGGCCGACGACCGGCTGCACAGTGCACTGGGCATCGTGCATTCCCGGTTCTCCACCAACACCTTTCCATCGTGGCCGCTGGCTCATCCGTTTCGGCGTATCGCGCACAACGGGGAGATCAACACCGTCACCGGCAATGAGAACTGGATGCGGGCCCGGGAGGCGCTGATCCGCACCGACGTCTTCGGCGATCCGGGCTCCGCGACCGCGGAAAACACGGCCGACAAGCTGTTCCCGATCTGCACGCCGGGCGCCTCCGACACGGCCCGCTTCGACGAGGTGCTCGAACTGCTGCACCTGGGCGGCCGCAGCCTGCCGCACGCGGTGCTGATGATGATCCCGGAAGCCTGGGAGCGCCACGAGAGCATGGACGCGGCCACCCGGGCGTTCTATGAGTACCACGATTCGCTCATGGAGCCCTGGGACGGCCCGGCCTCGATGACCTTCACCGACGGCACCCTGGTGGGCGCGGTGCTGGACCGCAACGGACTGCGGCCCTCGAGGATCTGGGTCACGAACGACGGCCTGGTGGTGATGGCGTCGGAAGCCGGGGTGCTGGACCTGGATCCGGCCACCGTGGTGCACCGGCAGCGGCTGCAGCCCGGGCGGATGTTCCTGGTGGACACGGCCGCCGGCCGGATCATCTCCGACGCCGAGATCAAGTCGACGCTGGCGGCCGAGCGCCCCTACCAGCAGTGGATCGACGAGGCGCTGATCGGAATCGACGAGTTGCCGCCCGGTCCCGCACCGCGCATGGAACACCACCGGATCCTGTTGCGCCAACTGGTGTTCGGCTACACCTACGAGGAACTCAACTTGTTGCTCGCGCCGATGGCCCGGACCGGCGCCGAGCCGATCGGGTCGATGGGCACCGATACCCCGGTGGCGGTGCTGTCCGCGCGGCCGCGGATGCTCTTCGACTACTTCCAGCAGATGTTCGCCCAGGTCACCAATCCGCCGTTGGATGCCATCCGCGAAGAGGTGATCACCAGCCTGCAGGGCGCCGTCGGGCCGGAGGGTGACCTGCTCAGCACCGGAGAACCCACCTGGCGGCAGGTCGTGGTGCCCCAGCCCATCCTGAGCAACGCCGATCTGGCAAAGCTGATCAACCTGCACCCCGATCAGCGGATCGGTTCCCGGGGGCCGCATGGCCTGTCCACCGCCGTCATCAACTGCCTGTATCCGGTGGCCGAGGGTGGGGCTGGGCTGCGCACGGCACTCAAGCAGGTGTGTGCCCGGGTTTCGGCGGCGATCGAGGACGGCGCGTGCTTCATCGTGATCTCCGACCGGGAATCCGATGAGACGCTGGCCCCCATCCCGTCCCTGCTGGCCACCTCCGCGGTGCACCATCATCTGGTCGCCGAGCGCACCCGCACCAAAGTGGGGCTGGTGGTGGAATCCGGCGATGCCCGGGAGGTGCACCACCTGGCGGCGCTGCTGGGCTTCGGCGCCGCCGCCGTCAACCCCTACCTGGCTTTCGAGTCCGTCGAGGACATGCTCGATCAGGGTTTGCTCGAAGGTCTCGACCGGGAGAAGGCGCTGGCCAACTATGCCAAGGCCGCCGCCAAGGGCGTACTGAAAGTCATGTCCAAGATGGGCATTTCGACGCGCGCCTCCTACACCGGCGCGCAACTGTTCCAGCCGGTCGGGATCTCCCAGGACGTCCTCGACGAATACTTCAGGGGCCTGTACTGCCCGATCGGCGGCATCACCCTCGACGACATCGCCGCCGACGTCGCCGCGCGCCACGGGTTGGCCTACTTCGACCGGCCCGAGGAGCGCGCCCACCGGCAGCTGCCGGTGGGCGGTGAATACCAGTGGCGCCGCGAGGGGGAGTACCACCTGTTCAACCCCGAGACGGTGTTCAAACTGCAGCACTCCACCCGCACCGGGCAGTACGCCGTCTTCAAGGAGTACACCAAGCTGGTCGACGACCAAAGTGAGCGACTGGCCACCCTGCGCGGCCTGCTGAGGTTCAAAACCGGGGCGCGCCCGCCGGTTCCGATCGAGGAGGTCGAGCCGGCCACCGAGATCGTCAAGCGGTTCGCGACCGGCGCGATGAGCTACGGCTCGATCTCCGCCGAGGCCCACGAGACCCTGGCGATCGCGATGAACCGGATCGGCGGCCGGTCAAACTGCGGCGAAGGCGGTGAGCACGCCGACCGCTACCTGCCCGAGGAGAACGGCGACTGGCGGCGCAGCGCGATCAAACAGGTCGCCTCTGCCAGGTTCGGCGTCACCAGCGACTACCTGGTCAACTGCACGGACCTCCAGATCAAGATCGCCCAGGGCGCCAAACCCGGTGAGGGCGGCCAGCTTCCGGGTAACAAGGTCTATCCCTGGATCGCGGAGGTGCGTCACGCGACCCCCGGTGTGGGGTTGATCTCGCCGCCGCCGCACCACGACATCTACTCCATCGAGGACCTCAAACAGCTGATCCACGACCTGAAGAACGCCAACCCGGATGCTCGTATCCACGTCAAACTGGTCGCGGAGACCGGTGTCGGGACGGTGGCGGCCGGCGTGTCCAAGGCGCACGCCGACGTGGTGCTGATCTCTGGGCATGACGGCGGCACCGGCGCGGCGCCGCTGACCTCACTCAAGCACGCGGGTGCGCCGTGGGAGCTGGGCCTGGCCGAAACCCAGCAGACGTTGCTGCTCAACGGCCTTCGGGACCGGATCGTGGTGCAGGTGGACGGGCAGCTCAAGACCGGTCGCGATGTGGTGATCGCCGCGCTGCTGGGCGCCGAGGAGTTCGGCTTCGCCACCGCACCGCTGGTGGTGTCGGGCTGCATCATGATGCGGGTCTGCCACCTGGACACCTGCCCGGTCGGGGTCGCCACCCAGAACCCGGAGCTGCGCAGCCGCTTCAGCGGGCGGCCCGAGTTCGTCGAGAACTTCTTCTGGTTCATCGCCGAGGAGGTACGCGAATACCTTGCCGCGCTGGGCTTCCGCACTATCAACGAAGCGGTCGGTCAGGTGAACGCACTGGACACCACGTTGGCACGCGCGCACTGGAAGGCCCACAAGCTCGATCTGGGGCCGGTGCTGCACGAGCCGGAGTCGGCGTTCATGAACCAGGACCTGTACTGCAGCTCCGGCCAGGATCACGGGCTGGACAAGGCGCTGGATCAGCAGTTGATCGTGATGAGCCGCGAGGCGCTCGACTCCGGCACCCCGGTCCGGTTCGCGACCGCGATCTCCAACGTCAACCGGACCGTCGGCACCATGCTCGGCCACCAGGTCACCAAAGCCTATGGCGCCCAAGGCCTGCCCCAAGACACCATCGACATCACCTTCACCGGGTCGGCCGGTAACAGCTTCGGGGCCTTCCTGCCCCCCGGGATCACCCTGCGGGTCCTCGGCGACGCCAACGACTATGTCGCCAAGGGCCTCTCCGGTGGCCGGATCGTCATCCGGCCACCGGCCGATGCGCCCGACGGATACGTCGCCGAGGACAACATCATCGGCGGCAACGTGATCCTGTTCGGCGCCACCAGCGGCGAGGTCTTCCTGCGCGGGGTGGTCGGGGAGCGGTTCGCGGTCCGCAACTCCGGGGCACATGCGGTGGTCGAGGGCGTCGGCGACCACGGCTGCGAATACATGACCGGCGGCAAGGTGGTGGTGCTGGGCCGCACCGGGCGCAACTTCGCCGCCGGAATGTCCGGTGGAATCGCCTACGTCTATGACCCGAACGGCGAGTTGCCCGGCAGGCTCAACACCGAGATGGTGGAGCTGGACGCCTTCGACGATTTCGATGCCGACGACGTCAGCTGGCTGCGCGACATCCTGGCCGCCCACGCCCAGGCCACCGATTCCGTACCCGCCCAAACCATCCTGGCCGACTGGGGCAAGCACAGCCGCCACTTCGTCAAAGTGATGCCGCGCGACTACCGGCGGGTGCTCGCCGCGATCGCCGAGGCGAAGGACAGCGGCACCGATCCGAACGAGGCGATCATGGCGGCAGCTCATGGCTGATCCGAAAGGCTTCATCAAATACCCGCTGCGCATCCTGCCGTCGCGCCGGCCCGTCTCGGAACGGGTGGGCGACTGGAACGAGGTGTATCAGGAGTTCAGCGAGGACGCGCTGCGTCAGCAGGCGGGCCGTTGTATGGACTGCGGTATCCCGTTCTGCCACACCGGCTGCCCGCTGGGCAACCTGATCCCGGAGTGGAACGACCTGGTCCGCACCGGGCGCTGGCGCGAGGCGTTCGACCGGCTGCACGCCACCAACAACTTCCCGGATTTCACCGGGCGGCTCTGCCCCGCGCCGTGCGAGCCGGCTTGTGTGCTGGGCATCAACCAGCCCCCGGTGACCATCAAGCAGGTCGAGTACGAGATCGTCGAGCGTGGTTTCGAAGAGGGCTGGGCGCAACCGATTCCGCCGTCGGTGCGCACTGGGAAGGCGGTCGCGGTGGTCGGTTCCGGGCCGGCTGGGCTGGCCGCCGCGCAGCAGCTCACCCGGGCTGGGCATGCGGTGACGGTGTTCGAGCGTGATGACCGCATCGGCGGCCTACTGCGTTACGGCATCCCGGAATTCAAGATGGAAAAGCGCATCCTCGACCGGCGGCTGGAACAGATGACCGGTGAGGGCACCGTGTTCCGGACCGGCGTGAACGTCGGCGTGGATGTGACGGCCGATCAGTTGCGTAGTGACTTCGACGCGGTGGTGCTGGCCGGCGGGGCCACCGCCTGGCGGGATCTGCCGATCCCGGGCCGCGAGCTCGACGGTATCCACCAGGCGATGGAGTACCTGCCGTGGGCCAACCGGGTGCAGGCCGGTGATCTGTCCGAGCCGCCGATCACCGCCCACGGCAAGAAGGTGATCATCATCGGCGGGGGCGACACCGGTGCCGACTGCCTGGGGACCGTGCACCGCCAGGGCGGCACCTGCGTGCACCAGTTCGAGATCATGCCGCGTCCCCCGGAGACCCGCGACCCGTCCACGCCCTGGCCGATGTGGCCGCTGATCATGCGGACTTCGGCTGCCCACGAGGAGGGCGGCGAGCGGGTGTTCTCGGTCAACACCGAGGAATTCCTCGGCCGCGACGGACATGTCACCGGGCTACGCGCCCATCAGGTGCGCCGACAGGGCGGCGGATTCGAAAAGGTCGACGGCACCGACTTCGAACTCGAAGCCGACCTGGTGCTGCTGGCAATGGGATTCGTCGGCCCGGAACGGTCGGCGCTGCTGGCGGACCTGGGGGTGGAGTTCACCGAGCGCGGCAACGTGGCCCGCGACGGCGACTACGCCACCAACGTGCCGGGGATCTACGTCGCCGGAGACATGGGGCGCGGGCAGTCGCTGATCGTCTGGGCGATCGCCGAGGGTCGTGCCGCTGCGGCGGGCGCCGACCGGTATCTGATGGGCAAGACGGCGTTACCCGCTCCGATCAAGCCGACGGCGACGCCGATCCGCTGACTCAGATCCCCGCCTAAACCTCAATAACCTCGTAGATAACATCTGCATCACATTTCGGCGCGTCGGGTTCTGTTTGCCAACGCTGCGGTGTCTAATGGTCAGCAATAGCTGCCGCGTTAACAGCGTGTTAACATGGTCGGCGTTATTCCGATCTGGTCCGAGCCGGGGCGGGGGTTTTTCACCGTGTACGTCAACCCGTTATATCGATACCGGATGGGCCGAATGGCCTGGTCACTGCTGCGGCATCCACGGCGGAGCCGAGAGTTTCCGGCCAAGCATGAGCGCCTGATCACGGCCGACGAGTTGATGCGCTACGCGACGTAGGTTTTCGGGTCTGCGCGGGGCGACCCGAGCGGGAAAGTTTGCTGCGGCGTTACCGCGGCGTGACTTCTGACGAGGCCGGCGTCCACAGGCCGGAATCCCGGATCGCCTCGGCCAACGGTTCCAGTACCGCCGGGTCATAGGGCACCGGCAGATAAACGATCGCCAGGTCCAGACCTTCGGCGCCGAGCGCCGCGGCGTCATCGACCACCTTGCGGTAATCCCGGTCGGGTTCCAGCCGCAGGTGCGCCGAGAGGGTGATCTCCTTGGGGTCGCGGCCGATGTCGGCGCAGTGTCCGGCCAGCACCTCGCGCTTGCGGGCGAACTCGGCCGGCGGACCCCCGACGAAGTTCCAATGCTGGGCGTAGCGGGCGGTGATCTTCAGCGTGCGCTTCTCGCCGCTGCCGCCGATGCAGATCGGCGGGTGCGGGCGCTGCGGGCCCTTGGGCTCGTTGCGAGCGGACTTGAGCTGGTAGTAGCGACCGTCAAAATCGGTCGTCTCCTGGCTGAGCAGGCTCACGAGCACTTCGCAGGCCTCCTCGAACCGGTCGAAGCGCTCCTTGAGGCTGCCCAGCTCGATTCCGTAGGCGCCGGATTCCTCCTCGTTCCACCCGGCGCCGATGCCCAACTCCAGCCGGCCGCCGGAGATGATGTCCAGGGCCGCGGCCATATTGGCCAGCACGGCGGGGTGGCGGTAGTGGATGCCGGTGACCAAGGTGCCCAGCCGCAGCCGGGAGGTCGCCTGGGCCAGCGCCGTCAGCGTGGTCCAGCCCTCCAGGCAGGGTCCGGTCGAGTCGGTGAAGATGGGGTAGAAGTGGTCGAAGGTCCAGCCGGACTCGTAGACGTCGATGCCGTCAGCGGCCTGCCAGACCGCCAGCATGTCGGCCCAGGTGGTGTTCTGCGGTGAGGTCTTGAACGCGAAGCGCATTCCGCCGAGGTTAGTGCTTTTTCCCGCGTCCAGTCATGAAAGCCGCCATGGGGGCGTGGGCGTCTGCGCGGCGGAGGGACGTCGGCGCCCGATAGGCTCCCGCTGTGGACATGGTGACTCTGGGGATCGACACCAAGGTGACGCTGTTGGCGGCCGGGCTGATCTTCCTGCTGGCGCTGCTGCTGGGGGTCTGGAAATACCAGCAGATCGCCACCTCGGAGAACCACCAGGCTCACATCTACGTCGACATCGCCCACCGGGCGGCGTTGCTGTACTCCTTCGCCACGCTGCTGGTCGCGGTGTTCGTCGAGCTCAGTGGCTGGCCGACCTGGGTGAACATGACCGCGGCGATGGTGATGGTGTACTTCTTCGTCACCGCGATCGCCAGCTACATGCTGCACGGCGCCTTGCGCGACACCACCAACCAGTTCGAGAAGGCCGGCCGGCTCATGAAGCTGGGCATGGCCTTGCTGATCGTCGGTGAGATCGGCGGCTTCGCGGTGCTGCTGGCCGGGTTCGGCATCGGCGAGTTCTGAGGCGAAAGCCGTTACAGCGCTTCGCCGTAGATGCTGCTGACCCAGATGTGGGTCAAGGTGTCGACCACCCGGTCATGGGCGATCGACGGTTCCTCGGCGACCAGGGCCGCCATCATGGTGCGCTCGTTCATCTGATTCAGCGAGGTCGCCAGGTCGAGCGCGGGAATGGTGTGCGGCGCCGCGCCGCGCTCGCGCTCGGCGGTGATCATCGCCGCGGTCTGCTCGATCCATTTCTGCATGAAGCCGTTCCACATCGCCTTGAATTCCGGACTCGTGGCCAGCGCCTCGGTGCCGGCCCGGGCGATCGCCCGATGCGAGCTGAACGCGATGAAGAACGCCTTGATACCGCTGCGCCAGATCCGGCGCGGGTCGGTCGGCAGCCGTTGCACAGCGCCGACGAACTCCGAGTCGGCGGCCGCGATCAGCGGCTCCAGCAACGACAGCAGCACCGCGTCTTTGGACTTGAAATAGAAGTAGAAGGTGGGCCGGGAGATCCCGGCGCCTTTGGCCAGGTCGTCGACGGAGATCTCGGCCAGCGGCCGTTGCTCGAGCAGTCGTTCGGCGGTCGCCAGGATCGCCAGCTCACGATCATCGCCGGACGGCCGCACCGCACGGCGTCCGTGACGGGTCGCATTCGGGCTGGCCATGACCGCTACCTTACATGATGTCGACAAATTCAACAGGGTGTTGACCGACTCGACACCCCGTTGATAACCTGGCGCCATGACTGAACACCTCGATGTTGTGATCGTCGGTGCCGGCATCTCCGGTATCAGCGCGGCCTGGCACCTGCAGAACCGCTGCCCGAGCAAGAGCTACACGATCCTGGAGCGCCGTGACGACCTCGGTGGTACCTGGGATCTGTTCAAGTACCCGGGCATCCGCTCCGACTCCGACATGTTCACCCTCGGTTTCCGGTTCAAGCCGTGGCGCTCGGCGCACTCGATCGCCGACGGCGCCTCGATCAAGGCCTACATCAAGGAGGCGGCTGCCGAGAACGGCATCGACTCCCACATCCGGTACCGGCAGCACGTGGTGGCCGCGGACTGGTCGGATGACGACGGCCAGTGGACGGTGACCGTGGAAAGCGACGGTAAGCAGAGCCAGCTCACCTGCTCGTTCCTGTTCGCCTGCAGTGGCTACTACAACTATGACGAGGGCTATTCGCCGAAGTTCGAAGGCGCGCAAGACTTCGAGGGCACCATCGTGCACCCGCAGCACTGGCCCGAGGACCTGGACTATGCGGGCAAGCGGGTTGTGGTGATCGGCTCCGGCGCGACCGCGGTGACATTGATCCCGAGTCTGGTGAACACCGGTGCCGGGCATGTCACGATGCTGCAGCGCTCGCCGACCTACATCGGCTCGCTCCCGCTGGTCGATCCCTTCGCCGAGCGGGCCAACAAGCTGTTGCCGGCGCACGCGGCGCACGTCGCCAACCGTTGGAAGGCGATCGGTTTCAGCACCTTCCAGTACCAGCTGTCGCGGCGCTTCCCGAACTTCATGCGTAAGACCTTGCTGACCATGGCCCAGCGCCGGTTACCCAAGGGCTACGACGTCGAGAAGCACTTCGGTCCCAGCTACAAGCCGTGGGATCAGCGGTTGTGCCTGGCTCCCAACGGTGATCTGTTCAAGACCATCCGGGGCGGACAGGCCGACGTCGTCACCGACACCATCGAGCGTTTCACCAAGACCGGTATCAAGTTGAGCTCCGGTGCGGAACTGCCCGCCGACATCATCATCACCGCGACGGGGCTGAACCTGCAGTTGTTCGGTGGAGCCGAGGTGCGGCGCAACGGTGAACCGGTCTGCCTCAACGACACCATGGCCTACAAGGGCCTGATGCTCACCGGGCTGCCGAACATGGCTTTCACCATCGGCTACACCAATGCGTCCTGGACGCTGAAGGCCGACTTGGTATCGGAGTTCGTCTGCCGGCTACTCAACTACATGGACGAGCGCGGATTCGACACCGTGGTGCCGGGACGGCCCGGTGCCGATATCGAGGACCGGCCGTTGATGGACTTCACCCCCGGCTATGTGCTTCGGGCGCTGGACTACCTGCCCAAGGCCGGATCACGCGCACCCTGGCGGCTCAAGCAGAACTACCTGTTGGATCTCCAGCTGATCCGGCGCGGCAAGGTCGACGACGACGTTCTGCGTTTCTCCAAGCACCGGGCCGCGGTCGCGGCGTAAGCGCAGCGCCCGCCCCGGCCCCCCGGGTTCAGGGCCAGTAATGGGAGTCGGGGTAGGGGCGGGCGCCGAAGATCGCCGTGCCGATCCGCACCTCGGTGGCGCCCTCGGCGATGGCCAGCGCAAAGTCTCCGCTCATCCCCATGGACAGCCGCGGCAGGTCGTGGCCACGGGCGGCGGCGTCGTCGCGCAGCTGCCGTAACCGGCGAAAGCAGCCGCGGACCGTATCGGGGTCGGACGTGTTGATGGCCAGCGTCATCAAGCCGCGCACCCGCAGCGTGGGGTAACCGGCCAGCTCGTCGAGGAATCCCAGCAGCTGCGCCGGGTCCAGCCCGTACTTGCTGGGCTCGTGGGAGGTCTTGACCTGCACCAGTACGTCGAGGACACGGTTCTCGGTGCGCAGGTGCCGATCCAACGCCGCGGCCAGCTTGGGCCGGTCCAGGGACTGCAGCTCGGTGGCCAGCCGGGCCACCACGCCGGCCTTGTTCGTCTGCAGGTGCCCGATCATCACCCAGTCGATGGCGCACTCGGCCAGCGCCTCGGACTTGTCCCGGATCTCTTGGACCTTGTTCTCGCCGAAGCGGTGCAGCCCCAAGCCGACAGCCTCCCGGATCAGGTCCGGGCCGAAGGTCTTGCTCACCGGAAGCACGGTGACCTCGCCGGGATCGCGGCCGGCGGCGCGGCAGGCGTCGTCGACGCGTTCTCGCAACCGTTCCCAGCGTGCCCGCAGGGTGTCATCCATCTGCGTTACACGACGACGATGCCGTCGTCGTCGCTGTAGGCGAGTTCGCCGGGCACGAACGCGATGCCGCCGAGTTCGACCACGACGTCGCGTTCGCCGGCGCCGGTCTTGGTGCTCTTGCGGGGATTGGTGCCCAGCGCCTTGATGCCGATGTCGAGCGAGCGCAGCGTCGCGGCGTCACGCACCGCGCCATGCACGATCAGCCCGGCCCAGCCGTTGCTGCGGGCCAGCTCGGCGATGACGTCACCAACCAGGGCGGTGTGCAGTGACCCGGCGCCGTCGATCACCAGCACCCCGCCGTCGCCGGGTTCGGACAGCACCGATTTGAGCAGGGCGTTGTCTTGGAAGCAGCGAACCGTGCTGATCCGGCCGGCGAATTCGGTGCGGCCGCCGAGTTGACGGAACTGCAGGTCGCAGCTGCGTACGGCGGCGCCGATATCGTCGACCAGGTCGGCGGTGGGCCGGAAAGCTACGGTCACCGGGGCTCAGCCGCGGCGCGCGCGGAACAGCCGGCGGATCAGCAGCAGGCCGAGCAGGCCGAGGAAGCCGGCGGCCAGCACCGCGCCGGGCGACCGGCGAGACGGCGGCACCGACGGGGTGAGCGGGTTGCGGGCTGCCTCGACCGTCGACTTCGCCTGGGCAGCCGTTTCTTTGGCGCCATCGGTGAGTTGGCCCGAACCATTGGTGCCGGCGGGCCGCGGAGCGGGTGAGGGGGCGGCGGCGGGTGCATTCTTGGCGGGTGCCTTCTTCGCCGGTGCCTTCTTGGCCGGTGCCTTCTTGGCCGCCTTAGCCGGTGCCTTCTTGGCGGCTTTGGCCGGTGCCTTCTTGGCGGCTTTGGCCGGTGCCTTCTTGGCGGCCTTCTTGGCCGGTGGCTCGGCGGGGGCTTTCTTGGCCGGTGGCTCGGCGGGCCCCGCGGCTCCAGCCGGCTCAGCCGGCGCGGTGGGCGCGGCAGGTGCAGCGGATTCGGCGGGTTCGGCGGCGGACGGCACAGCGGGTTCGGACGGCGCAGGCGGTTCGGGTGCGGCGGCGGATTCGTGATCGGGGTGGCCCTGCGGGTCGGTCATACGGCAGCTCCTCTGGCGCGTTCTCGTCTCAGATCAACTCGGCGACACCGGCGACTTTGCCCATCATGCCAGCATCTGCCTGCGGCCATGGGATGGGCAGCAATCAAGATCGGCGCCGATTCAGCCAGAGGCCAGCCCCGACAAGTGCCACCGCGCCGGCCACGAACGGCCATATCGGCAGGTCACCCTCGGGGTCGGCGTATCGCCGGGGAAGCGGCGGCGGTGCGTCGCCGTGCTCGGTCACAGCCGGGCCGGGTTCGCCCGTGCCGGCCACCGTCAACCGGAACGGCCACGAACCCGACACCACATGACCGTCGGCGGAGGTCACCCGATAGTTGACGGTGTAGGTGCCGGCCGGACCGAGCGGGCGCACCGCGACGCTGGCGACGGGCCCCTGGACCTGTGTCTCGCCGGTGGACCACAGGTGCCCGTCCGGTCCCACCACGGTCATGGCGGCGAAACTGGTCTGCAGTTGCTCGTTGAAGGTGGCGCTGACGCGTTCGGGTCCGCGCGACAGCTCGGCCCCGCCGGCCGGATCGGCCGACACCAATACTGCGTGCGCGGCAGCCACCCCCGGGGCCGCCACCGGCGCCAACAGCGCGGTCAAGGTGAACAGCGCGGCCAGCGCGCGTCGCACGGCCCCCGTCATGCCCGCCGCCGGACCAGCGCGAGGGCGGCGGCCAGCGCGGCGACCAGCAGCGCGGCGCCGCCGAGCAGCCGGGCCGCATTGTCGGCGTGCTGAGAGCCACCGGACCCGGATTCGGTCGTCGGTGC
Source organism: Mycobacterium sp. NGS16 (assembly GCF_059813225.1). Classification (NCBI taxonomy): domain Bacteria; kingdom Bacillati; phylum Actinomycetota; class Actinomycetes; order Mycobacteriales; family Mycobacteriaceae; genus Mycobacterium; species Mycobacterium sp. NGS16. The sequence continues at coordinate 284,821 of NZ_JCALEE010000002.1, read as the reverse complement.
CGGGCCTGCGGACACGGCCGGCGCCGGATGCTGGGCGTGGTGTTCGGGCGGGGCTGCCGGGCCGGCCGCCAGGTGCAGCGAAGGTACCGGGCGCTCGGCCTCGCCGCCGCCGGGCGGGGGCGCCTGATCCCAGCGCACCACGGTGCCGTCGGCGTAACGCTGCGCCGACGGGAAATCCACCGTGTCGGCGTCGGGCAGCTTCATCGCGATCCGGAACAGTCCGAACTGGTCGGCGCCGATACCGCCGGCGTCGGCCGTCCAGGTGACCGAACGCACTGCCCCGGACTTGGCGTCACGGTCCAGCCGGGCCGTCCAGCCGGGCTTGGTCTCGGTGCGCGCCGACGCCACATCCGGCAGCGTCACGGTGAGTTCGGTTGTGGCAGAACCGGTCGGCGATTCGTTGGGCACCTCGAAGGTGACCATCGCGACGCCGCCGCGCACCGCTCCGGGGCTGCTGGCGTGCACGTGCGCCCCGGCCGGTCCGGTACCGACGGCCCAACCGGTGGCGACGATCGCCGCGGCAAGCGCGCCCGCGCGGCTCATGCGGCGGTCCCAGCTTCGCCTCTCCTCCGTCGAGCCTCGCTGAACCGCCGGGTTCATGCGGCGGTCCCAGCTTCGCCTCTCCTCCGTCGAGCCTCGCTGAACCGCCGGGTTCATGCGGCGGTCCCAGCTTCGCCTCTCCTCCGTCGAGCCTCGCTGAACCGCCGGGCTCATGACGGCAGCCCCAACCGGGCCATCAGATCGGCGTCGATGCCGTCGAGCTGTGCACTGATCGCCGCGGAGGCGGCGCGGCGCCGATCCACCGGCATGGTCTCGATCGCGGTCACCGCGGTGGCCAGGTCGCTCAACCGTGCGGTGATCGCCGTGACGAACTGCCGGGTCTCGGAGTCCTTGGGCTTGCGCTCGGCCACCAGGCGCAGCGTCTTCTCCGCCCCGGCGATCCGCGCCGAGAGCTGGGCGCTGTTGCCGGAGAACTCGCCGAGGCGGGCCAGCGGCACCCCGAGCCGGTCGGCCCGCTGTTCATCGATCAGGCCGCGGACGGCCATGGCGGCACGGTACACCAGCGGCACCGCGATGGGCGCCAGCATCCGCGACACCACCAGGGTCCGGCGGATCCGGGCCGGCGACAGCAGCTTGCCGTCGCGGGCGGCCTTGAGTTGAGTCTCCGCCGCCTTGAGCGCTGTGCGGTCGCGGTTCCGGTCGGATTTGAGCTGCGCCTTCAGGGCTTTGGCGTCAGCGCGCTGGGCGGCTTTGAAGCGTTTCGCCTCGCCCTTGGCGGCCAACCGCGCCTCGAGTTTGGCCCCGGCCTTCAGCGCCCGCGCCTCGGCGCGCCGGGTGGCGCGGCTCTTGCGTTTTCTGAACAGGCCCATTCGCGGCCGCCTCCCCGGTGTCTCGCTGGAACCTATTCAGCCACCCTAATCGCGGCGTCGACGGCTCAGGCGCTGAGGTGCTCCTTGCGGCGCAGCTCGTCGATGCGGTCCAGGATGTCCTGCTGGGCCTCGGGCGACAGCCCGACAACCTGGGTCGCGATCCGGCGCACCCCGGCGTCGCGGACGCTGTCCAGCCAGGTCAATTCGGCGTCGAGCTTGGCGTAGTAGTCGTCGTCGGTGAAGAACGCCGGTTTGATCCGGAAGAAATTGGCCAGCGCGGCCATGGTGGCCACCGACGGGTTCGTCCGGTTTCCCGAGCGGAGCTGGGACAGGTAGGGAGCCGACATCGTGATGCCCTCCGCTTTGAGTGCCGCGATCACCTCGGCGGAGGTGTGTGGCCCGCGTCCGGGCGGATAGACCACATCGAAAAGGCGGTTCAAGCGGACAGCGAAGGTCGCGCTCATCGATAGGACCTCCAAGGGTCGGCAAAGCGGTCGACAGACGCTCGGCGAGGGGGGAGCCGTCACGTCTGATGATTTGCTGATCATCGTAGCCATAGATACCCACACAACCAAGGGTGATTCGGCAGCGAATCCGATCTTGATGTCAGGCGGTGCTACGCGTGGTTCATCCGCCGGCCGGATCGGCCATTGCGGCCGCAGTTTCGCGGTCTAACAAGCACAATTGCGTCGCCCGCGGCTGCTGCCCGACGCCGCCCGGGATCGACCGTCGGTCCCCGGCTTCGGACGCCCGTCCGGCGAAGTGAAGTTCGCACCGCACGCAGAGTCGTCGGGGATATTTGCTACCGGGCCGCGGATCCGTCGCCGGCGGTCTGTCCCCGCCGTCGCCGGGCGGCCCGCCGAAGCGCTGCCCCGGACGCCAGCACGATCAATCCGGCGACCGCGGCGATGGCCAACGGGCGCCGGCCCAGCGCCTCGTCGAGGAGCATCCACAGGCCGAAGGCGGCGAACAGCAGGCCGGCCGCCTCGTGCAGCAGATGCTCGGGCAGCTGACGGTGCAGCACCGTGCCGACCGCGATGGCCACCGCGTCGGCCAGCACCATGCCGGCCGTGGCGCCGAGCCAGACCCCCAGCCAGTTGCGGTCACTGGCCAATGCCACCGTCGCCAGCATCGTCTTATCGCCGAGTTCGGCCAGCAGCACCGAGGACACCACCGCGAGCAGCGCGAACCGCGGCTCCGGCACCGCCGTTTCGCCGGCGTCAGCGGTGTTGCCCTCGCGCCACGTCCACGCGGCGAAACCCAGGAACGCCACCCCGGCCACGGCGGCGATGGGGCGTGCGGGCAACGTCAGCCCCAGAAAGTGCCCGACCGTCACCGAGATGCCGTGGACCGCGAACGCCGCGATGGCCACTCCGCTCAACACCACCCACCAGCGGTGCCGCAGGGCGTAGGTCATGGTGATCAGCTGCGATTTGTCGCCGAGTTCAGCCAAGAACACCACTGGAAGGCTGATCAGCACGGCGGCGAGCATGCGGGACGACCTTTCGTCAGCTGCCGAGGCTAGTGACCGCTCGGCCCGCCCGCCAGCGCTGCGGGGATTTCGGCGACCCGAATTCGGCGATCCGGCGCAGGGATCCCGCGATTTGAATTGCCTTATGCAGCAAGGAGCATGGCCAGAATCGCGGTGTCGGGGTGGCTGACGGGGTCGACGCCGACCCGGCTCACCATCGACGTGACGGTGCCGTCGGATTCGGCTTCGACCCACGCCGCCCGGTGCTCCAGGCCCAGATGGGGCAGGCCGGGCAGCAGCACACATCCCGACGCCGCGCCCCGGCATTCCGGCAGCGACGGAATGGTTTCCGAGGGCGGGTGCAGCATCAGCAGCGCAGCGGGCTGATGGCCGGCGAAGTACCCCGGCGCGATCGCCGATTCCCCGGAGACGGTGCCTTCGGCCAGCAGCAATCCGACGGTGCCCGGTCCCGGGTTGTCAGGAAGTTCTTCTCGGGTGCCGAATACCGTTGTGGTGGCCAGCAATCCGGGCATCGAGGCGACCCGGACCGCGATACTGAGCAGCTGCGCCCATTCCTTCGTCGAATCCGGCCAGCGGCCGAAGACCACGAATCCGTGTAGTTCGCCGTGGGAATGGAAGGGGGCGACTTCGATCGCCCGGCCGGATCCTGTCGTCGCCATCGCACACCCTCCGCGACATTTGGTTCGTCTGCTCGCATTCCAGCGGGTGGGTTGCCTGGCAGCATGCGACAGCCGGCGGACCGGCGCAAGCGGACACGGCGGCGCGACGGGTAACGAATCGGTGAGGAAAGCGCACGTGGGGCGCCGCGCCAACGGCGCGACGCCCCACGTCAGGCTCTGCGACGGACTAGAAGATCAGACCCGAGGTCTTCGAGGTGGCGGCCGCGAACCGGGACTGCACGTCAGCCCAGTTGACCACGTTCCAGAACGCCTTGACGTAGTCCGCCTTGACGTTCTTGTACTGCAGGTAGAAGGCGTGCTCCCACATGTCGACCTGCAGCAGCGGGATGATGCCCAGCGGCACGTTGGCCTGCTGGTCGTAGAGCTGGAAGGTCAGCAGCTTGCCGCCGAGGGTGTCGTAGCCCAGCACCGCCCAGCCCGACCCCTGCAGGCCGTTGGCAGCCGCGGTGAACTGCGCGCGGAACTTGTCGAACGACCCGAATGCGTCGTCGATGGCGGCGGCCAGTTCGCCGGTCGGCTTGTCACCGCCGTTGGGGGACAGGTTCTTCCACCAGATCGAGTGGTTGACATGCCCGCCGAGGTGGAACGCCAGGTTCTTCTCATTCAAGAAGATCGCGCCGTGGTCGTCGTTGGCGCGTGCCTCGGCGAGCTTCTCCAGGGCGCTGTTGGCGCCGGAGACGTAGGCGGCGTGGTGCTTGCTGTGGTGCAGCTCGTTGATCTGGCCCGAGATGTGCGGCTCCAGGGCTCCGTAATCCCAGTCCAAGTCCGGCAAGGTGTAGTCGGCCACGGGGTTCCTTCCTTCGGTCGATCCGGTGTCGATCACCGTTGATCATTGTCGACGTGCGTTGACGTTCTGGCGGCACCCACCGGCAACGCGGCCGCGATGTGGTGAGGCCACCTCGACCAACACTGCTCCAACACCGGGTGTACCGCAACAACCGGTCGGGCCGCCGCGGCCAGGCGCAGCGCTTAAATCAGAACAATCGCCAGCAGGAATGTCAGCAGCACCAGCGCGATCACGCCGGCGCGCAGCGAGGCCAGCAGATAGCCGCGCGTGTAGGTCGATGATCCGGCGTGCCAGCCCGTCGCCGTGGCGACGGGGCCGGGTCCGATCGGACGTGCCGTCATGCCGCTGCCCTCGACATCGCTGTGCCCCCAAAGCTCACCGTCGCGCCCACCCCCGTGAGGCGCATCACAACCGTTCTGTGACGGCGATCATAGCGCTTTGTCGGCCCGGGAGAAAAATACGACTGGTATCAGCCGTCTGCCTGCATCGATGCCGTCCGCATAGCGTCCAGGCGGGCGGCCGGGACAGCTGGTTAGTGAATCAAGAGATTTCGCTCGACGCTGTTAATCAGCTCACCTCGGCGACTGCTCGTTATCCACAGTCGCCCGTTCGAGCGCGGCACAAAAGCACCTCATCGGCCTTCCTACCCCGGACCGGTGTGTGGATAAACCTGTGGAAACTGTGGATAGCTAGGTGTAGCTGAACGGGTTCCGACCCGGCTTGGGCCGCATCCCGGACCCGTCGCATCGCCGCGGTGCCGGTGGCGGCGACCCGCTGCGGTCGGCTCCGCCGACCTTGCGATCGCCGTTACGCTGGTGCGGTGATTCAGGTGTGCTCCCGTTGCGGCACGCGGTGGAATGTGCGCGACCGGCGGCGGGCCTGGTGCCCGCGCTGCAATGGCGCGCTGTGGGCGCCGCTGACACCCGCGCAGGAAGCGGAGCTGCAGTGGGCCCAGCCGGGACCGCCCGCGCCGGCCAGCCACTCCATGGCGCCGCCCGATTCACCGCCCCGGTTGGGCCCCGGTTATCGCTGGATCGCAGTGCGACCGGGTCCGCCGCCTCCGCAGCGTCGTCGGCGCCGCCCGCTGGGCCCCACTCCGCGCTACTCGGTGATGCCACGCTGGACTCTGATGGGCGCACCCGGCCCCGCCGCCGCGGCAGCGAAACAGGAGGAGCGGGCCGCGCCGTCTTCGCGGTCGCTGGAAAGGGCGCTGGGAGGCGCGGTCGCCGCGCTGGGTATCGCTGCGCTGGTACACGCGCTGATCTACGTCCTGATGATCATCAACCGCACCCGGCTGCTGCATCCGTTGCTCGCCGGTGGTGCGGTCTGGCTGGGCCGCCTGGCCAGCCTGGCCGCGATCGCGGCGGTTATCCATTGCGCCGTGGTGCTGACCCGCTGGCTGCTCGCCCGCCGGTCGGCGGCGTTCGCCCGGCTGCATCTGCCCGAGTCACGGCCGGCCTGGGCGCTGTGGACCGGCTGCCTGGTGCCGCTGGTCAACCTGGCCTGGGCCCCGGTCTACGCGCTCGAGCTGGCCGGGCGCGAGGATCGGCTGGGCCGGCTGCGCAAACCCATCGTGGTGTGGTGGCTGGTGTGGGCAATCAGCACCGCGGCCGCCGTCTTCGCCACGGCAACCCGCTGGGCCGACGACGCTCAGGGCATCGCCAACAACATGGTCGCGACGGTGGTCGCCTACCTGCTTGGGCTGGCCGCGGTGGTAGCGGTGGCCCGGGTGGTTGAGGGATTCGAACAGCGATCGATGGGGCGGCCCGCCCACCACTGGGTGGTGGTCGCCGATGACCGCGACACCGCGCCGACGGCGCCGCCGGACACCGCGGGGGCTCCGGAGCCGGAAACCGCGGCGACACCGGCCGCCGTTGGCGGGCCCGGCGGACGGGAACCGGCAGCATAAACCCATGGCAGCGGCCGACGATGTGGTGGCGCAGCACCCCTTCGTGGTCGCGCACCGGGGCGCGTCGTTCGACCGCCCGGAACACACCCTCGCCGCCTACGACCTAGCGCTGCAGGAGGGCGCCGACGGCGTCGAGTGCGATGTGCGGCTGACCAGTGACGGTCACCTGGTCTGCGTGCACGACCGGCGGGTGGACCGGACGTCGAGCGGGGCGGGGCTGGTCAGTGAGATGACGCTGTCGCAGCTGCAGAGCTTCGACTACGGGGCTTGGCACAACAGCCGGCCGATCGGACCGCCGCAGGCCGCCGATCCCCGGCACGCCGGACTGCTCACCCTCGACGCGCTGGTGGCGCTGGTCCTGGACTGGCAACGGCCGGTGAAGATCTTCATCGAGACCAAGCACCCGGTGCGCTACGGCGCGCTGGTCGAGCGAAAAGTTCTTGCGCTGCTGCACCGATTCGGGATCGCCTCACCGGCGTCGGCGACCCGCTCGCGTGCGGTGGTCATGTCGTTCTCCGCGGCGGCGGTGTGGCGGATCCGCCGGGCGGCGCCGTTGCTGCCGACGGTGCTGTTGGGGTCGGCGGCCCGCTATCTGGGTGGCAGCGCCGCAACCACGGTCGGGGCGACCGCCATCGGTCCCTCGATCGCAACGCTGCGTGAGCACCCCGAGCTGGTCGACCATGCCGCCGCGCGCGGTCGCGCGCTGTACTGCTGGACCGTCGACCGCGACGAGGACGTCGACTTCTGTCGAGATGTCGGCGTCGCGTGGATCGCCACCAATCAGCCCGCCCGAACCAAGGCGCGGTTGCGGGCGGGCTGATCAGCCGGTGTGGGAGCGGCGTCAGCTGCCGGCGGCGCGCGGCGCGCCGGCTTCCGGCCTGCCGGTGCCGATCTCGCGGGCGATGAAGTTCTCCAGGTCGAACAGGTTGTGGCCGGCACGATCGGCCACCCGCAGCAGCCGGGTCATGGTCGCCACCTCTTCGACCTGCTCACGCAGGAACCACTGCATGAACTGCTCGCCGAGGTGGTCACCTTCATCCCGGGCCGCGCTGGTCAGGCGGCTGATCTGCTCGGTGACGGTGCGCTCCTGGTCGAGCATCAGCGCCAGCGCGTCCCGCGGGGCGTCGAAGCGGTTGCGGACCGCGTCCACCCCGGGGATCTCGACCGCCACGCCGCGATCGAGCAGGTACTGCACCATCATCATCGCGTGGCTGCGTTCCTCGACGGCCTGGGCGTAAAAGAATTTCGCCAATTGCGGGAAATCGCCGCCGTCGAAATATACGGCAACGGCGACGTATTGCTGTGCCGCGGTGAATTCGTGGTAGATCTGCTCCTGGAGCAGTGCATGGAATTTCGACGTGTGGTTATCAGTCTCGGACATGAGCGCGATGCTACCCCTGGTCAGACCCGGTGCGCATCCAAGGCGAGGCTTATATAGGGCAGCTTTGCCTAAGTAAAGATAGGATAGGCTGAAATGGTTCTTCCAGAGCGTCGGTAATTGCAGATCGGGAATTGTCGTTCATTACCGGGTGTCGGTTGTCGGCGGCTCGTCGCGGCTCAGCGCATCGAATAGCCGCGCGGCCTGCTGGTGGTCCCACACCACCGCGTCGCCGGAGTCCGTGTAGGTGAACTCTCCGATCGGCACGGTCCGCATCGTGGTCGGGCCGTGCAGCGCCCAGCCCAGCGCTGCCAGCTCCGACACGCCCACCCCGGAGTCCACCGTCAGCGCCCGCACGACGGCGTTGGGCACGGCATACCAGCGTCGTGGGTCGAGCCAGACCGCCGGATCGGCAATGCGCGCCAGCAGCGCGGACAGGAACAGCCGCTGGTGATCCATCCGGTCCAGATCGGCGCGTGGTGTGGCCCGGCTGCGCACGAAGCCCAGGGCGGCCTGGCCGGCCAGCTGCTGGCAGCCGGCCGGCAGGGTCAGCCCGGCCAGCGGGTCGTCGATCGGTTCGCCCGGGCATAGGGTGACCCCGCCGAGGGCATCGACGAGCGCGGCGAACCCGCCGAACCCGATCTCGACGTAGTGGTCCAGCCGCAGTCCGGTGGCCTGCTCCACCGTCCGGGTCAGCAGTGGCGCGCCGCCGAGGGCGAACGCGGCGTTGATCTTGTCATCGCCGTAGCCGGGGATGGGCACATAGGAGTCGCGCGGGATGGACACCACGGCGGCCGGTGAGCCCGAGCCCGCATCGGGCAGGTGGATGAGCAGCATGGTGTCGGTGCGTCCGTTGCCGACGTCGCCGCCGGTGGTCAGGTGCTGCTGCTGCTCGACGGTGAGGTCCGCGCGGCTGTCGGAGCCGACCAGCAGCCAGGTGGTACCTCGGCCGGGCGCCGGCCGATCGGCGTAGCCGGAGAACACCGCGGCGCGGTGCAGCGCGGAGTCGAGCCAAACGGCACCACCGACCAGGCCGGCCGCGCCGAGCAGCACCACCAGCAGCGCGAGCACCGTCAGGCGGCGCAGCCAGGATCGCCGCCGCGGTGCGCGCGGTCGGGCCGGTGGGCGCCGCCGGTGTACTACCGGCGCGGGCGGGGAAGGCGCCGGCCGGTGCATCGGCGATGCGGGCCGATACGGATGGCGGTGCAGCAGTGGCGGCGGCTCCCGCGGCGGGCGAGGCGGTGGCTGCCGATCCCAGGGCCGCCGCGGCCCCACGGGTCTGCGATCGCCGTTCACCTGCCCAATCTACGCGGCCGGCGATTCGTATACGCGAACCATTGGCCCGCAAATGGGTGTCAAACACCATGGCGATGCCCGGTTCGCGTTTTTAAAAATGGTGGGACCAGTGACGCGATGTCGATGCATATCGACCAAGCGATCGTGCCGTCGGGTGACAGGGCGGCACAGCTGGGCGCGGCGGCGTCCGACTTTCCGGCGCTTCGCGATTCCTGCTGCACCCCATGATGTTCCAGCTCGGATAGCAGGCGGAGTGACCGCCTTGGCTGTCCGGCTGTCAAGCCGGCTGACCGTGCCGATGACTGGAAGGAAGCACACTGGTGCCCGACGAAATCTCTGCCGAGCGATGCGCTGACCCGCTGTCGGGCAAGCGAATTCGTCAACGATATGACAGCGAGACGAAGTTGTCGTGGGTGTTGGCCGGCTTGGCGGGCCTATTGGGCGCCACGGCGTTTACCCACTCCGCCGGATACTTCGTCACCTTCATGACCGGCAACGCGCAGCGCGCCGTGATGGGCTACTACGCCGAGGATGACTGGGTCGCGGCGTCGCCCTGGCTGGCGGTCTCGGCGGCGCTGCTTCTGGCAGCGTTTGTCGCCGGGGTGGTGAGCGCGTCGTTATGCCGGCGGCACCTGTGGCCGACGCGGCCCTATGCCACCACCGTGCTGACCACCCTGGCGCTGGTGCTGGCCACCGTGGTTGACGCCGTGCTGTTGGGCGGCCCCGAGCTTCCCTTGCCGTTCTTCCCGATCGTGTTGATGACGTTCGGTATCGGCGCGCTCAACACCACCTTCGTCGACCGGAACGGTGAGGTCTCGATCCCCTTGAGCTATGTGACCGGCACGCTGGTGAAGATGGGCCAAGGTATCGAGCGCCACGTCAGCGGCGGCGGACTCGCCGATTGGCTGGGATATTTCCTGCTGTTCGGATCCTTTGTGCTCGGCGCCGCCATCGGCGGGGGTATCGGCCTGGTCGCCGGCGGTACCTACATGTTGGCGATCGCCAGCCTGATCTGTGCACTGACGACGGGATACAGCTATTTCTGCGCCGGCCATCGCCGGCTCCGGGACTGAGCCGTCGCGACGGGGTCCACCGATTTCGCCTTTTCTCAGGTATTGCTCGTGATTTTCGCACCCAGCTGTTATCTTGGCCGCGAGTTCTCCGTCGCTACGGAAAGAGGTCTACCCGATGATGGCGCGTCCGACCACCTCGAAGCGGAATCGTCGGACTGTCGGGTTGGGCACCGCCGTCGGGGCGTTTCTGGCGTTCGGGGTGACCCCGCTGGCGGGGGCGCCGACGGCCTCTGCTGAGGGCTTCGATGCCGTGTTCGACCAGGTGCTGGCGCCGTTCGTCGATGCCGCTACCGGCGGCCTGGATTGGGACGCGCTGTTCAGCCCGGCGGCCTGGGACGCGTTCTTCGACCCGGGACACTGGGACGACCTGCTGGCCGGGGCGGCGGTGGCCAGCCTGCCTACCGACCCGACGGGATGGTTGCAGGACCTCATCTACACCCCGCTGCACACCGGGATCGAGGGCTGGATCAACAGCGCCGGCGCGGCGCCGATCGTCGCCGGCCTGAATCAGCTCAGCACCGCGCTGGGCGCGGGAACGATGATCGGCGACGGCGCGGCCGGCACGCAGGAGCATGCCGACGGTGGCGCGGCGGGCTGGTTGTTCGGTGACGGCGGGGCCGGCTGGGACAACACCGCGGCCGAGGGTGTCGGCGGGGCCGGCGGTGCCGCCGGGTTCTTCGGCAACGGTGGCGCCGGCGGCGCCGGTGGCGAGGGAGGCGCCGGTGGTGTCGGTGGGGCCGGCGGATGGTTCATGGGTGTCGGCGGGGCCGGCGGTGCCGGTGGCGGCGGGGTGACCGGCGGGATCGGTGGCGCGGGTGGTGCGGGGGTCGGCTGGCTGCTCGGTGTCGGCGGCACCGGTGGTGCCGGCGGCGACGGCACCCATATCGGCGGTAACGGCGGTGACGGCGGTAACGGCTCAGCGTGGTTCGGCAGCGGCGGTGCCGGCGGCGGCGCCGGCCACGGCGTCTACCTCGGCCAAGGTGATCTGCCCGCCCTGGGCGGGGCCGGCGGCGTCGGCGGCGCGCTGGGCAGCCACGGCGCCGTCGGCCACTTCGGCACGCTCGACGGCGCCCCGGACAAGGGCCCGGCTGAACTCGGCACCGCCGGCAGTTGGATCGTCGACGACCAGGGCCGGGTGGTCATCCTGCAGGGCGTCAACCAGGTATACAAGTCGGCGCCGTTCTCGCCGGGCGGCAACGGTTTCGACGAGGACGACGCGGCTTTCCTGGCCGCCAACGGCTTCACCGCGGTTCGGCTGGGCCTGTACTGGGACCAGATCGAGCCGCAGCCCGGGGCATACAACTGGGCGTACCTTGCGTCGGTCAAGGAGACCATCGAGACCCTCAAGGCGCACGGCATCGTCAGCGTCATCGACATGCACCAGGATCTCTACAGCGCCGAGGTCGGCGGCCACGGTGCGCCGGACTGGGCGACCTTGTTCAACGCGGGAGACAACGACACCAGCCAGCCGTTCCCGTTCGCCTATGCGCTCAACCCGGCGCAGAACCAGGCCTGGGATGCCTTCTGGGCTAATGAGAAGGTGAACGGCATCGGGCTGCAGAACGCCTACGCCCGGATGTGGCAGACCGTCGCCGACTACCTAGGCGGCACCCCGGGCGTGGCCGGCTACGAACTCATGAACGAGCCGTGGCTGGGCTCGGCATGGCTGGGCAGCCTGCTCGGCAACCCGCACTTCGACACCCAGACACTGACCCCGTTCTACGACCAGGTGATCTCGGCGATCCGGTCGGTCGACCCGAACACCACGGTGTACTACGAACCGAATGTGTTGTTCGGCAACGCCACTGCGGTCACCCACCTGGGCGGGGTCGACGACGACAACGCGGTCTTCGCGTTCCACGACTACTGCATCTTCGACGCCCTGGGCGGTGGCAGTGCTACCGGCTGCTCATTCTGGGACGGGATGATCATGGACGGTGCGCAGCGCTACATCGACCAGTACGGCGTCCCGGGAGTGGTGACCGAGTTCGGTGCCACCCACAACATCGACACCATCGGCAGCCAATTGGGCTCGATGGACCCGCACCGGTTCGGCTGGCTGTATTGGGGCTACACCAACGAGGCGGGGTCGCTGGTGCACAACACCAACATGGCGCCGACCGGCGACAACGTCGACGGGCCCATCGTGGCGACACTGGCCCAGCCGTACCCGCAGGTGATCGCCGGCGTCCCGAGCAGCTGGTCGTTCCAGGGCGGCGTCTTCTCGTTCAGCTACTCCACGGCCATGGCCGACGGCTCGGGCAACTTCGCCGCCGGGTCGGAAACCAGGATCTCCATCCCGGACGTCCAGTTCCCGAACGGCTACCAGGTCAGCGTCACCGGCGGCGAAGTCGTCTCGGCGAACAATGCCTCGGTGCTGGTCATCGAATCCAGTGCCGGGGCCAGCAGCATCACCGTCACCGTGACTCCCGTCGCGGGCGGGTAGCAGGGTCAGCGCAGCCACCCGAGTTTGTCGGCGAACAGCGCGTAGCCCACGAACGCCACGGTGTCGATCAGGCCGTGGGCCAGGATCAACGGCCACAGCCGGCCGGTGCGCTGCCAGGCGTACCCGAACACCAGGCCCATCGCGACATTGCCCAGGCCGGCGCCGAAGCCCTGGTAGAGGTGGTACGTGCCGCGCAGCAGGGCCGAACAGGTCAGCGCCACCAGCGGGGCGACCCGCAGTTGGCTCAGCCGGGTCAGCAGATAGCCGACGACGATCACCTCCTCGGCGAAGCCGTTGGCGAAGGCGATCACGATCAGCATCGGCGCGCGCCACCAGGTGTCGGTGACCGCGGCGGGGATGACGTCGGCGTTGAGGCCCAGGGTTCGGGCCAACAGGTACAGGACCAGCCCGGGCAGCCCGATCAGTGCGGCCAAGCCCAGGCCACCGGCCAGATCGCGGCGGCTCGGCCTGCGGTTCAGCCCGACCCGAGCCGGGCCGTATCCGCTGCGCCACAGCAGATACAGCGCCAGCGCTCCCCAGGCGATCAGCTGCGCCGCCCACGCCGCGTTGAGGCCGAAGTCGATGAGCCCGAAATAGGACCGGCGCGGGTTCAGCGGGATCCGCTGGGCGCTCAGGTCGCGCAGCACCGCGTCGGCGAGCTGCAGAATCGCGGTGACGGCACTCAGCCCGTAGGTGACCGCCAGCACCACGGCGATCTCCAGACACAGCGCGCGTCGCTGGGCCGCCGGCTCGGTCACCTCGACACGGTAACCCGGGCCGCTACCGGGGGCGGGGCTGCAACCCGTTGAGAAACGGGCAACCCATCAGGGCACGCACCGCCCGGTTCAGGCTCAACACGTCGGTGACCGGGCGCGGGAAGCTCAGCCGGACATCGTGATCGCCGTCGGGGGCCTCGACCCGCAGCCACATGCCGTAGCGGTCCACCGCCAGCGGGCGGGGCCGCCCGCGCCGCAGCTGCGGCGGCAGCTTGGTGGTCGCCAGCCGGGCGACCAGCTCGGGGTGCGCCGAGTCCAGGTGGTGTAGCCAGTGCGCCTCGATCCCGCAGAACGGGTCGGGGCGCGCCGCCAGCAGATCCTCGACGGCGACCGCCTCGGCCCCGGTCGCATCGGCCAACACCGCCGAGTCCGGGGTGAGCTGCAGCAGTGCGTAACTGCCGTCCGCGTCACCGAGGCTCGGGCCGTCGGATGCCGCGGCGGTCGAGCGCGGTGAGATCACCTGCAGCAGCGCCGGGTTCGGGTCGACCGCGGCGATCCGGTCGAGTAGTGCGGCGATCTTCGGCGCGGGCACCGTCTGCAGGCGACCACGGATCCACGCCAGCGCGCGGACGCGTTCCCGCAGCCGCAGCGGGGCGTGGTCGGTCAGCTCCAGCATCGCCGAGACGCCGGTCTCGGCGGCGGCCGCCTCGGCGACCGGATCGCCGACAGGCACCGCGACCACCAGAGACCCGTCCGACAGCAGGTGGCACAGCGGTGCGTTGACCGGCGCCGCGTCGACTGTGTCGGCGATCGCCAGCAGTGCCTGACCCCGGACGCAGGCGCTGCGGATCCGCTCCGCGGCGGTCGGGACGGTTACCGCTGTGGTGGTTGCCATCGATCACCCTTTCAGTAAGTGAGGTAAGCCTAACTTAATTAACTGGCCCCCTTCGGCGCAACAGGAAATCTGCGGAGCGGTTCGCGGCGCCGCCCCCGTTGCACGCGGCGCCGGCCGCCCGACCGTGCCATGGCCGATAGGGTTGAGCCGTGACCCGCATCAGCTATCTCGGCCCCGCGGGGACCTTCACCGAAACGGCGCTGCTCGCGTTGACCGGCGCCGGGCTGGTTCCCGGCTGTGACCATCACGACCATCGCGCCGTGCCGGCCGAGAGCACGCCGGCCGCACTGGAGGCGGTGCGTACCGGCGCCGTCGAGTACGCCTGCGTGCCGATCGAGAACTCGATCGAGGGCGGGGTGACGCCTACCCTCGACGGGCTGGCGGTCGGTTCGCCGCTGCAGGTGTTCGCCGAAACCACCCTGGATGTCGCGTTCTCGGTCGTCGTCGCGCCGGGACGGACGGTCGCCGACATCCGCACCGTGGCCGCCCACCCGGTGGCCGGCGCCCAAGTGCGACGCTGGCTGGCCGAGCACCTGCCGCAGGCTCACATCGTGCCGGCGAACTCCAATGCCGCTGCCGCGCAGCAGGTCTGCGACGGCGAAGCCGACGCCGCGGTGAGCACCGCACTGGCCGCGCAGCAGCGCGGACTGCCTACCCTGGCCGACGGCGTGATCGACGAACCCAACGCCCGCACTCGCTTCGTGCTGGTCGGCACACCCGCGCCGCCGCCGCGGCGCACCGGTGCCGACCGGACGTCGGTGGTGCTGCGGCTGGATAACGCGCCCGGCGCCCTGGCGGCCGCACTGACCGAATTCGGCAGCCGCGGAATCGATCTGACCCGGATCGAGTCCCGGCCGACCCGCACGGAGCTGGGCACCTACCTCTTCTTCCTGGACTGTGTGGGGCACATCGACGACCCCGCCGTCGGTGAGGCGCTGCAGGCGCTGCGCCAAAGCTGCGCCGACGTGCGATATCTGGGGTCGTGGCCCGCAGGGCCGGCCGGTCGGACGGAGGCGCCGACGTGAGCGGCCGGCTGGTGCTGGTGCGGCACGGGCAGTCCTACGGCAACGTTGAGCGCCGGCTCGACACCCGCCCGCCCGGATCGGAGCTGACCCCGTTGGGCCGCGATCAGGCCCGGGCATTCGCGGGCAACGGGTTGCACCGCCCGGCGCTGGTCACCCACTCGGTGGCCACCCGCGCCGTGCAGACCGCCGCGGAGATCAGCGGCCGCTTCGGGCTGCCCGCCCGCGCCCTCGACGGCATCCACGAGGTGCAGGCCGGTGCGCTGGAGAACCGCAACGACGACGACGCGATCGCCGAATTCAATGCGATCTATCAACGGTGGCACTCCGGTGAACCGGGGGTCGCGTTGCCCGGCGGCGAGACGGCCGAGGAGGTGCTGGACCGTTATCTGCCGGTCGTCACCGAACTGCGGATGCGCTACCTCGACGACGACGACTGGACCGGCGACATCGTCGTGGTCAGCCACGGCGCGGCGATTCGCCTGGCGGCGGCCACGCTGGCGGGGGTGGACGGCGGTTTCGTCTTGAATCACCACCTGGACAACGCCGAGGCGGTGGTGCTGTCACCGATCACCGACGGCCGGTGGAGCTGCGTGCAGTGGGGCGCGTTGACGCCGCCGTTCTATCCCGAACCCGAGGCGGACCCGGTCGGCGACGCGCTGCGCTCCGATACCGACCCGATGGGTTAGATCTGGGTTAGATCGCCAGCGCGTAGACCTCGGCGCAGCGGCAGCCGACCGCCTCGCAGTCCACGGCGAACGAATGCAGCAGCACCTCGCCGGGGCAGCCGTCCTCGGTGCACTCGGCGGCATGCAGCACGTGGTGAATGAGGGTGCCGTGGCAGTGGTCCAACCCCGCCCGGCAGGCTCGGCAGTGGTCATCCATGGGTAGTTCCTAGCACTGCCTGCCGACAACGGCGTTTTGCCGCGCCGCGGCGGGCCGGCTCAACTCCAGCCCAGTTCGTGCAGCCGGTCGTCGTCGATGCCGAAGTGGTGGGCGATCTCGTGGATCACCGTGATCCGCACTTCGTCGACGACCTCGTCATCGGAGCCGCACATCTCCAGCAGCGCGTCCCGGTAGATCGTGATGGTGTCCGGCAGCGATCCGGCATAGTTCGAGTCGCGCTCGGTCAGCGCCACCCCTTCGTAGAGCCCGAGCAGGTCGGGTTCCTCGGCGTTGCGATCCGCCACCAGCACCACGACATTGTCGAAGGCGGCGGTCAGCTCGGGCGGGATCAGATCCAGGGCGTCGGCGACGAGTTCGTCGAACCGGCGCGGGTCCATCTGCACACTCACCGTGGCTGGCTACCGATGGGCAATTGATTGAGCCGCTCCGCGGGAATCGACGGCGGCGGGACCGGGGGCTGGCCGTTGATCAGCAGCTGCCCCCGGGCGCTGTTGATCAGGGCCGCCCAGCCGCCGTTGCCCAGGGTGGCGCCGAGGCTGCACGCCACCTCGCGGCTGCCCGCCGACCAGCTCGGCAGCGAGATGGTGGCGTAGGTCAGCGTCAGCGTGGTGTCGCGCAACTGCACCGGCGCCAGGTAGGTATCGGTGAGCCGGGTGCAGGTGTCTTTGATGAAGGCGTCCTGCTCGGGTTCGGGCGGCAGCCCGTCGGGGAACCGCTCGGCCAGGTTGACCGTGCCGGTGACCTCCTTGGTGTGCGGGGCGGCGCAGTCGACCGGAACATCGTTGGGCTGGTTGGTGGCCGGGTCGATGCCCAGGCAGGTGCCGGGTGGCCAGACCTTGGACTGGTCGATATCGGCGACTTTGCCGGTGAAGGCGATCTGCTGGCCGCCCACGCCGGGCAGCTGCAGGCCGCACAGCATCCGGCGCTCGCCGTGCTGGCGCCAGGCTCGCTCGCCGGCCCACAGCATGCTGGCGACGAACTTGCTGTGCGGGTCGAACTTGACCCCGAGGTAGCGGCGCACCGACGACTCGCACTGTTCCTGGGTGATCTGCTCGATGCGGGCGGTCGTCGGCGGCGGGGCGTCGGGGCCGTACTCGGCGCCGGGGAACATCTTCATGTCCACCGGCCCGGCGACCTCGAACTTGTGCTCGTCGGCGCAGCTGACCACCGTCGCGCCGTCCAGATCGTTCTCCGGCCAGTTCAGGCAGTCGCCGGCGACCGCGCGGTCGATCGCCTCGTTGCCCTTGCCGATCCCCAGGCCCAGCCCGGGACCGGCGCCCTTGCCGCCCGGGCCGGCGGCCGGCTCGGTGTTCAGGTGCCCCAGCAGCCCGCCGTGCCCGTCGCCGAGCACCGGAACCACCGTGACCAGCCCGGCGATCAGCAGCCCGCCCAGGGCGGTCAGCAGCAGGGTGCGGCGGGTGGCGGCCGCCTGCAGCGTGCGCAGCCAAGACACCCGCTGGGCGGGTGGATTTTCCTGGTCGGCTGCCTCTGACATCGGATCCATTCTGACAGGCAGCCAACGATGCGTGACAAATGATGCGAAAGTGATGCCACCGGCCGGGTTGTAGGGTTGCGCCGTGATCGACCTGAACCTGCTGCGTGAAGACCCCGACCGTGTCCGCCGCTCCCAGGTGGGTCGCGGCGAGGACCCGGGCCTGGTGGATGCCCTGCTGGCCGCCGACACCGCCCGGCGCGCCGCGATCGCGGCGGCCGACAACCTGCGCGCCGAACAGAAGGCGGCCAGCCGGTCCGTCGGCGCCGCGTCGCCCGAGGAGCGCCCCGTGCTGCTGGCGCGGGCCAAGGAACTGGCCGAGCAGGTCAAGGCCGCCGAAGCCGCCCAGGCCGACGCCGAGGCGACGTTTGCCCGCGCGCACATGGCCATCCCGAACGTCGTCCTCGACGGGGTGCCGGCCGGCGGGGTGGACGACTACACGGTGCTCGATGTGGTCGGTGAGCCGCCGGCGATGGCGAACCCGCGCGACCACCTGGAGCTCGGGGAGTCGCTGGGCCTGATCGACATGGGCCGGGGCGCCAAGGTCTCCGGCTCGCGGTTCTACTTCCTGACCGGCCGCGGTGCGCTGCTGCAGCTCGGGTTGCTGCAACTGGCGCTGCGGGTGGCGGTCGACAACGGGTTCACACCGATGATCACCCCCGCGTTGGTACGGCCGGAGATCATGTCCGGCACCGGGTTCCTCGGTGCGCACGCCGAGGAGGTGTACCGGCTCGAAGCCGACGACCTCTATCTGGTCGGCACCTCCGAGGTGCCGCTGGCCGGCTACCACTCCGACGAGATCCTGGATCTGTCGGGCGGGCCGCTGCGCTACGCCGGGTGGTCGTCGTGTTTCCGCCGGGAGGCCGGCAGCTACGGCAAGGACACCCGCGGCATCATCCGGGTGCACCAGTTCGACAAGGTGGAGGGCTTCGTCTACTGCCGGCCCGCCGAGGCCGAGGCCGAGCACGAACGGCTGCTCGGCTGGCAGCGCGACATGCTGGCCCGCATCGAGGTGCCCTACCGGGTGATCGACGTCGCCGCCGGCGATCTGGGTTCCTCGGCGGCGCGCAAATTCGACTGCGAGGCCTGGGTGCCGTCGCAGGGCACCTATCGGGAGCTGACCTCGACATCGAACTGCACCACCTTCCAGGCGCGCCGGCTGGCCACCCGCTACCGCGACGAGAACGGCAAGCCGCAGACCGCCGCGACGCTCAACGGCACGCTGGCCACCACCCGCTGGCTGGTGGCGATCCTGGAGAACCACCAGCAGTCCGACGGCAGCGTGACCGTGCCGCAGGCGCTGGTGCCGTATGTCGGTGCCGAGGTGCTCGAACCCTAGGCTCCGGCGTCAGGCCGCGAACAGCCGGCGCGAGCAGTCCAGCAGCATCCGGTGCAGCTCCTCGTTGGGGATGTCGGCGACGGCGGGATCGGCTGCCGCGCCGAAGATCCCCGACACCAGCACCGCGACCGCCGTGCGCGCAGTCGGGTCGGGCTCCGGGCCGGCCAGGATGGCCTGCAGCCGGCGGACGGCGTCCCGGAACTCCGCGACCGCCTCGATCACCACGGCGACGGCGGGATCGGCGTAGACCAGTGCGGTGGTACGACGGTGCCGGACGGCCAGCTCGATCATGCCGCTGATGGTGGCCTCCCGCCGGACCTGCGGCGACGGGATCACTTCGGCGATCTTGACCACTCGGGCGATGTCCTCGAACGCCGGACGGAACACCGCGGCGACGATGTCGTCCTTGCAATGGAATTGGTAGTACACCGCCGACTTGTTGACGCCCAGTCGGTCGGCGATCATCTGCAACGACGTGCCGCTCACCCCGTGTTGCGTGAACAGCTCCTGTGCTGCCTCCAGCACCCGGTCCCGCGCGAATCCACGCGGTGCCACCGCCCTTGCCACCGCCTACCTCCCGGCCCTTCAGGCCTCACGCGCGCTGAGTCACAGTGAGCTACACCGCAGAGTTGAACTGACTAATCGCTTGATTCTACTTTACTAGTCGTATAACTTCGCCTTTTGTCACGCGCAACCACAACCGCGGGGGAAGGGAGCGTCGCCGATGCCGGACGCCTGGGTGCACAACCTTGCCGAGCCGTCGCAGCTGCCGGGAGTGCCCGGCCCCAGCGTCGCGGAACTCCGGTGATGACAGCGCTCAAACGCGGGTGGCTGCCGCTGCTGATCATCGTGGTGGTGCTGCTGGGCACGGCGACCGTGCTGCGGCTACGGACCTACTTCGGCGGCGAGAACTCCAACCTGGTCAGCACCAAGGTCGACGACACCAAGCCCTATGACCCCAAAGTCGTCACCTACGAGGTCTTCGGTGAGCCCGGCGCCACCGCCGATATCAGCTACCTCGACCTCGACAGCAGGCCGCAGCGCGTCGACGCCGCACCGCTGCCCTGGACGCTGACCTTGAGCACCACGTTGTCGGCGGTGTCGCCCAACCTCTACGCCCAGGGCAAGGGCTCCATGCTCGGGTGTCGCATCAGCATCGACAACGAGCTCAAAGACGAACGAACCGCCACCGGCGTCAGCGCCCTGACCTTTTGTCTGGTGAAATCCGCATGAACACGCACACCTCCACCGGCGCCGAGCGCGGCACCATCGCCAAATGGATTCGGCGCCTGGCGATCCCGATCATGCTGGGCTGGGTCGCGATCATCGTTCTGGCGAACACGACCGTTCCCCAGCTGGAGAAGGTCGCCGAGATGCGCGCCGTGCAGATGACCCCGGACGAGGCGCCGTCGATGATCGCGGTCAAACGCCAGGGCCAGCTGTTCGAAGAGTTCAGCTCCAACAGCTCGGTGATGCTGGTGCTCGAAGGCGAGCAGCCGCTGGGCGCCGACGCTCACCACTACTACGACGCGATCATCGCCAAACTCAAGACCGACACCACCCACGTCGAACACATCCAGGACTTCTGGGGTGATCGGCTGACCGCCGCGGGAGCCCAGAGCCCCGACGGCAAGTGCGCCTACGTGCAGATCTACACCGCCGGCAACCAGGGCGAGGCGCTGGCCAACGAATCGGTCAAGGCGGTCCAGGACGCCGTCGACAGCGTCACCGCCCCGCCCGGCGTCAAGGCCTACGTGACCGGCGGCGCGGCGCTGGCCGCCGATCAAGACAAGGCCGGCACCCGCAGCATGCACGTCATCGAATCGCTGACGTTCGTCGTCATCATCACGATGATGCTGCTGGTCTACCGCTCGATCACCACCGTGCTGCTGGCGCTGGCGATGGTGGTGACCGGCCTGATGTCCGCCCGCAGCATCGTTGCCCTGCTCGGCTATCACAACCTGATCGGGCTCTCGCCGTTCGCGACCAGCCTGCTGGTGACCCTGGCGATCGCCGCCGCGACCGACTACGCCATCTTCTTGATCGGCAGATACCAGGAGGCGCGCAGCGCCGGCGAGGACCGGGAAAGCGCCTACTACACCATGTTTCGCAGCACCGCTCATGTGGTGCTCGGTTCGGGGATGACGATCGCGGGCGCCACGCTGTGCCTGCACTTCACCCGATTGCCCTACTTCCAGTCCCTGGGTATTCCACTGGGTATCGGGATGACGGTCGTCGTCATCACCTCGCTGACGATGGGGGCGGCGGTCATCTCGGTGGCCGGGCGGTTCGGCAGCCTGCTGGAACCCAAGCGGGCCAACCGGGGCCGGGGCTGGCGCAAAATCGGTGCGGCGGTAAGCCGTTGGCCCGGACCGATCCTGATCGCCGCCACCGCGACCGCCATGATCGGCATCCTTGCCCTGCCCGGCTACCGGCCCGGCTACAACGACCGCGCCTACATGCCGGCCGACCTGCCCGCCAACCAGGGCTTCTTGGCCTCCGACCGGCATTTCCCCTCTGCGCGGATGAACCCCGAGATGCTGATGATCGAAACCGACCACGACGTGCGCAACTCGGCGGACTTCCTGGTCATCGAGCGAATCGCCAAGCGGGTCACCACAGTACCCGGCATCTCCCGGGTCATGTCCATCACCCGGCCGCAGGGCATGCCGATGGAGCACTCCACCTTCGGCTACCTGCTCGGCATGCAGGCGGTCAGCCAGGACATGACCCGCAAATTCAACGACGACCGCACCGCGGAGATGTTGGCCCAGGCCGAGGAGATGCAGGTCAACATCGACACGATGACGAAGATGATCGAGCTCATGGAGGATATGAACGCCACCATGGGCCGCATGGTCGGCAAGATGCACCTGATGGTCTCCGACATCGAGGACCTGCGCGACAAGATCGCCAATTTCGACGACTTCTTCCGGCCGATGCGTAGCTACTTCTACTGGGAGCCGCACTGTTACGACATCCCGATCTGCCATGCGCTGCGGTCGGTCTTCGACGCCATGGACGGTGTCGACACGATGACCGACAGCTTCAAGCAGATCGTTCCGGACATGGACGCGATGGCCGCGCAACTGCCGCAGATGCTCACCTTGATGCCGCCAATGATCCAGATGATGAAGAACACCAAGGCCATGATGCTGACCACCTATGCCACCCAGAGCGGGCTGGCCAAGCAGGCTCAGGAAGCCCAGGGGGATCCCGCGGCGATGGGCGAGGCCTTCGACAAGGCCCGCAACGACGACTCCTTCTACCTGCCGCCGGAGATCTTCGACAACGCCGAATTCCAGCGCGGCATGAAGATGTTCATCTCCCCGAACGGGCACGGGGTGCGGTTCGTCATCACCCACGAGGGCGATCCGCTGAGCGCCGACGGCATCGAGCACATCGACGCGATCAAGCTCGCGGCCAAGGAGGCCATCAAGACCACCCCCTGGGAGGGTTCCAAGATCTACGTCGGCGGTACTGCGGCGATGTTCAAGGACATGCAGGAGGGCTCCAACTTCGACCTGATGATCGCCGGCGTCGCGGCGCTGTGCCTGATCTTCATCATCATGCTCTTGATCACCCGCGCCGTGGTGGCCGCGCTGGTGATCGTGGGCACCGTGGTGGTGTCACTTGGCAGCGCCTTTGGTCTCTCGGTGTTGTTGTGGCAGAACATCATCGGCCTGCCGGTGCACTGGATGGTGCTGGCCATGGCGGTGATCATCTTGCTGGCCGTGGGCGCCGACTACAACCTGCTACTGGTGTCGCGGCTGCGCGAGGAGATCCACGCCGGACTGCATACCGGCATGATCCGCGCCATGGGCGGCAGCGGATCGGTGGTGACCGCGGCGGGACTGGTGTTCGCCTTCACCATGATGACGATGGCGGTCAGCGAACTGCGGGTGATCGGCCAGGTCGGCACCACCATCGGTTTGGGACTGCTGCTCGACACCCTGATCATCCGGTCGTTCATGACGCCGTCGATCGCGACCCTGCTCGGCAAATGGTTCTGGTGGCCGCAGGTGCCGCGCCTGCGGCCGGAGCCGGCGCCGTGGCCCGCGCCGCTGCAGCGGAATCCGGGGGAGGCTCTGGTCGGATCCGGTGGCGGATCCCACCGACGGTGGTGAGGGCCGCTCAGGTCAGCGGCTCCATCACCCGCCGCGCAGTGTCGAGCAGGATGCGATGCAGGTCTTCATCGGCGATGTCGTCGAGTTCGGGATCGGCCGCGGCGGTGAAGGTTCCCGCCATCAGGGCGGTGGTGATGACGCGGGCCGTCGCATCCGGCTCGGACCCCTGCAGGATCGCCGCGGCCTCCTGGCCGGCGGCCATGAAATCCTCCCGGGACCGCACGGCGTGCTCCACGGCGCGGTCATAGAACAAGAAGGTGAGCCGGCGGTATCGCACGGCGAGCTCGACCACTCCGCTGACCGCCACATCGCGCTTGCCCTGCTGGGTGGGCATCGCCTCAGCGATCTTGATCACCCGCACGATGTCGTCGAACATCGGTTCCACCAGGGCGATGACGATGTCGTCCCGGGACCGGAATTGGTAGTACACGGCCGGTTTGCTCACGCCCAACCGGTCGGCGATCATCTGCATGGACGTGCCGCCCACGCTGTGCTCCATGAACAGGGCCAATGCCGCCTGCAGCACCCGATCGCGCGCAGACCCGCGCGGCGCCACCGGCTTGGCCACGACATCCCTCCCGTCGTCGCGGCCAGCCTATCGGTGATCGCGAGGCCGGCGCAGCGCTACCTGCCGGCGGCCTCCATGATCGACGGTGTCGCGGCGTGGCGGCGCTGGCGTTCCATGGTCGCGAAGTAGAACGCGTAGGCGAACGCGCAGCTGGTGAACAAGCTCGACACGAAATACAGCCAGGGACGCCGCAGCCCACGCCGGTAGCCGTCGATGATGGTGAACAGCGGCAGCAGAATGACATTGATGATGGTGTAGTCCTGGCTCGCCGAGCCGGCCGCCGGATTGGTGAACATCAGCTGGATGTACTGCGTCCAGCTGCCCGGCCCCCAGATCGGGTTGTGGTTGGGGCTCTGCGCGTACTCGTTCACGAAGCGGATGTTGAAGTACCAGCCCAGCAAGATCGAGGCGATGCCGATCACGTAGTAGACGACTTCCAGCGGCGAGAACGCCCCGCCGCCAGCGGGTTTCGCGAAGACCGTGCGGTTGGAGGCCACGATCCAGCCGACGGTCGCCAGGCCCAGCACTGCATGCACGAGGAGCGAGATCATGCGGTCAGTGTCACCATGACCCGGCAGTTTTGTCAATATTGTCATTACGGCGCGGCGGTGGGTGCTGCGGTACGTTTAGCCGCATGCCCCGAGCGCCGCAGACCGCGCGCAGTGAACGCACCCGCGAGGCGTTGCGCCAGGCAGCGCTGGTCCGGTTTCTGGCCCAGGGTGTCGAGGACACCTCGGCCGAGCAGATCGCCGCGGACGCCGGCGTCTCGCTGCGCACCTTCTATCGGCATTTCACCTCCAAGCACGACTTGCTGTTCGCCGACTACGACGCCGGGCTGCAGTGGTTCCGCAGCGCGCTGGCCGCCCGACCGCGGTCCGAGCCGACGATCGAGGCGGTGCAGGCCGCGATCTTCGCCTTTCCCTATGACGTTGAGGCGGTAACGCGCATCGCCGCGCTGCGCGCCGAAGAGCTCGACCCGGACCGGATCGTGCGTCATATCCGGCAAGTTGAAGCCGACTTCGCCGACGCGGTGGCCGAGCGGCTGCGAGTGACCGGAGCCGGCGCCGGCGGTTCAGCCAGGCTCGACCCAGGAGAGGCGAAGCTGGGACCGCCGTACGAAACTGCCGACGACCGGCTGCGCATCGCGGTGACCGCCCGCTGCATCGCGGCCGCGGTGTTCGCCGCGATGGAGGTCTGGATGCTGGGCGAGGACCGTTCGCTGGCCGACTTGGCCCGGATGTGCCGGACCGCACTGAATTCACTACAGAACCTCTAGTTACGTCAATATTGACAAAACTGGCGTCGCCGTGTCAGCCTCGGCTCAACGGAAGGCGAGTGCAAGGGTGAGTTCCAAGACCGATTACGACGTGATCGTCATAGGTGCCGGGCACAACGGGTTGGCCGCGGCCCTGATCCTGCAGCGCGCCGGGCTGCGCACGCTGTGCCTGGAGGCCGGGCGCTATGCCGGCGGGATGGCCTCGACGGTGGAGTTGTTCGACGGCTACCGCTTCGAGATCGCCGGTTCGGTGCAGTTCCCGACGTCGGCGGCGGTCAGCGCGGAACTGGGCCTGGACGCCCTGGACGGCATCGATCTCGAGGTCATGTCGGTGGCGCTGCGCGGTGTCGGCGACGCGCCGCTGATCCAGTACACCGACCCGATGAAGCTGTTCACCCACCTCAGTGAGGTGCACGGCGCCGAAGCCGTCAACGGCATGGCGGGCCTGCTGGCGTGGAGCCAAGCCCCCACCCGCGCGCTGGGCCGGTTCGAAGCCGGCCGCCCGCCGAAGACGCTCGACGAAATGTATGCCTGTGCCGCAAACGAATTCGAGCGTTCGGCCATCGACGACATGCTGTTCGGATCGGTCACCGATGTGCTGGACCGCTACCTGCCCGACCGGGAGAAGCACGCGGCGCTGCGCGGCTCGTTCACCGTGCTGGCCGTCAACACCCTCTACCGCGGGCCGGCCACCCCCGGTAGCGCTGCCGCCCTGGCCTACGGTCTCGGTGTTCCCGACGAGAACACCGTGCTGATGAAGAAACTGCGCGGTGGGATCGGGGCGCTCACCGGGCACCTGCACGAGACGTTCACCGGGCTCGGCGGTGAACTGCGGCTGCGCACCAAGGTGTCCGAGATCCTCGTCGACCCGGCCGGACCCGAGGTGGCGGGGGTGCGCACCGACGCCGGTGACACCGTGACCGCACCGGTGGTGGTGTCCGCCATCGCCCCCGATGTCACCGTGACGTCACTGATCGATGCCGGCGTCCTAGCCGAGGACGTTCGGGCCCGATACGCCCGCACCGACCATCGCGGCTCCTACCTGCAGATGCATTTCGCGCTCGAGGAGGCCCCCGAGTTCGCCGCCCCCTACGAGGCGCTCAACGACCCCGCGATGCAGGCCTCGCTGGGCATCTTCTGCACGCCCGAGGAGGTGCAGCAGCAGTGGGAGGACGCCCGGCGCGGGATCGTGCCGGCCGATCCGACCGTCGTGCTGCAGATCCCGTCGCTGCACGACCCGGAACTGGCGCCGGCCGGAAAGCACGCCGCGTCGGCGTTCGCGCTGTGGTTCCCGATCGAGGGCGACGGCAACTACGGTGAGATGAAAGTCGAGATGGGTCAGCGGGTGATCGACAAGATCACCCGGCTGGCACCGAATTTCGAGCGCAGCATCACCCGCCATACCACCTTCACCCCGCGCCATATGGGCACCATGTTCGGAGCGCCGGGCGGGGACTACTGCCACGGCCTGCTCAACCCCGACCAGATCGGACCCAACCGTCCCGGGGCCCGCGGCTTCGTCGGGCAGCCATTGCCGGTCGAGGGGCTGTATCTGGGCAGTGCGGGCTGTCACGGCGGGCCCGGCATCACGTTCATCCCCGGCTACAACGCCGCCCATGCGGTGCTGGCCGACCGCAGCTAGCTCAGCCGGTCAGCTCACCGGCGATGTCCTGGCGGCTGAGCCCGCCGCGGCTTCGCTGATCGGTGAGGTTTCGGCACTCGCCGTAGATCTTGAGGCTGCCGAAGCGCGGGTGATCGGGCTCCGGTGCCATGATCGCCATCATCTGGCCCCGGTGCAGTACCCGGCCGTAGGGCATCTTGCCCGCCGGCGGGCCGTCGTCCCACCCGAGCCCCGTCATTGTCGCCGCGACCTGACCGATATAGGTCTGTTTGTCGGCATCGGTGGGAAACGTGAAAATCACTGTGGCGACACCACGGTAGGGCGCCTCGTTCTGGTCGTTGCAGGACTCGAACCGAAACGACGCGGTGAAATCGTGGAGGCCGGCGGCTCGCACGATCTGCTTGGCCGGCTCGACAACCTGGGCCCTGCTCTGTTCGTCGGTCAGTTCCGGTCCTTCGAGTTCGCTTCGCCGGTCAGGGGCAGACATCGCGCACCCTCCTATCGCCAGTGCGGTTGCAAGCAGCGCCACGACCCGGCGCCACGTGCGGTCAGCGGTATTGGTGGTCATCGGTGATCGTTCCTGGTGCACGTTTGCCTTCCGGGTCGACCAGTGCTGGGGTTCCGGGGATGCGGGTGTCCACGTGCGGCAGGTTGACATCACCGACGAACGGGACGTGAACCTGCTCCGGCAGGCCGAGGTGGGCCTGGCGGCGGCCCTCGGCGATCAGGCCGTTGTCGGCCAGGGACGGCGCCTTGCCGGCGGCGATGTCGGTCATCGCGCGCAAGGATTCGCTGCCCATGTCGTAATAGCGGGAATGATCGCCGAAGGCCAGCCCCTGGTGGCCGACCGCCTCGGCCTGGAATCGCACCGATCCGTAGGAATCTCCGGCCGGGTCGGTGCCCAGCCCGGCCATGTCGCCCAGTGGGTGGTGCATCGTGTGGTTGATGAAGTCCGCCGCCAGCCCGGACTGTCCCAGCCAGGAGACCGGGTCACTGGACGCGGCTCCGACGTAGACGTGGCCGCCGTTGAGATGAAAGTCGGCGGCGCTCTTGGCCACATCCGTTCCGGGGCAGCCGATCAGCACCGCGTCGCCGGCCTGCATCCCGCTGTTGGCGAACGCGTCGGCCACCGTCGTGGCACCGTAGGAGTGGCCGATCACCGTCACGTGCGACGACAACCCGGCGTCATGCGTCGCCGAGAGTCCGTTGACGTCAGCCGCCAGCATGGCGCCGCCGTCGCGCGCCAGCCAGGGTGTTGCGATCCGCAGGTCCTCGGGGCTGTCCGGGGCGTCGTAGCCCATCCAGGCCATCACCGAGGTCGACTCGGCGGGGTTGGCCAACCGCATCTGGTCGTAGAGGTTGGTCGCGTCGCTGCTTTCCAGCCAGCCCTGCTGCACGCTGTTGCCGGTGCCGGGCACCACCACGGCGGTGTTGTCGGCATGGTCGGGGTTGCCGAGTGCGACCGCCGCCCGACCCTGCCCGTTGAACGCCAGCGGGTCGTAAGCCCACAGCATGGCCTGGCGCGTGGTGGTGCCGTCGGGGTTCACATCGCCCGCGAGGTGCCGTAAGCCCTTCTCGGTCTGCACCGCGTTGGCGTACCGGGTGGCGTCACTGGCCGGCAGTCCGTACGCGGCAGGGTTCTTCAGGATGTCGTCGACGGAGACGCCCCGCAGGTTGGCCAGGTCGCGTACCCGGTTGAGGTCGTCGTGCATCACCGCGAGGTTGACTTCGTTGCGGGCGTCGGCAGGGATGCCGTTGAGGTTGCCCAAGCCCGGGTCGTGTTGGGCGAGATACGCCGCTCGCTGCTGCGGCGTCAGCGCGTTCCACCAGTTCGTGACCGCCTGCGGGTCGGTGCCGGCTGGGGGGATCGGCATCAGCGGATCGCCCAGCGGGGAGCTGGGCTGGTCGAGGTTCTTGACCAGCCCCGGGTCATAGCCCTCGGCGCGCAGCTGGGCTTCGGTGGCGCGCAGCGTGGCCAGGTAGGCGTCACGGATGACGGTGATCCGGCGCAGCGTCTCAGTGGTGTCGTCGATCGCCGCCTGCTGAAGACCGGCGATCTCGTCGTGCACCTGCTTGCGCTGTGCGGCAGTCAGATTCGGGTCCTGGTCCACCTCCAACAGGTGCGTCAGGTTGCGGTCGATGCCCTCGAGCACCTCTTCCAGTTCGGAGCTGCACGCCGCCGACGCCTGCTGCGCTTCGGCCAGCGCCGCGGCGATGCTCTCCAGATCCGCGGCGATCTTCGGCAGCTGTTCGGCCTGCACGCCCAGCGAGGTGGTGACCAGCTGCACCTGGGCGGAATCGTTGATCGGATGGTCGCCGTTCTCCCGGTTCCAGGCGCCCTCGAACCGCTTGCGCGCTTGCTCGAAGGTGGTATCGGCCTCCGCGGCGGACCGGCCGGCGTTGTGAAACGCCTGGGCCAGGCTGTCGATCTGGGCGGGCCGGCCGTGCTGCAGGGCGGCGTTGATCGCCCACGGATCACCACCGGCTTCGGCGACCAGCAGCGGGATGCTGATCGACTCCAGCTGCATCGATCACCCCTTAGCTTTCGGCGGCGATCAACGCTACCACCGCCTCGCCCAGGAGCAATTCACTTCCGGTTCAGCGGGCCAGCAGCTCGTCGAGCAGGTCCCGGAATGCCTTCGGGTCGGCCGGCGTGAACGCCGGCCGGGGCCATGACTGGCCGTGTATCTCCAGGGTGATCAACGTGGATCGCAACGGCCGCTTGACATCCAGCGGCAGCCAGCGCCGCAGATCCGAGCTGCCCCAGATCCGGAACCGGTGAGCTATGCCCAGCGGCTCGGCTTTGTAACCGCGGACCGCGCTCAGCGGGATCACCTTGGCAGTCCCGGAGGGAAAGTGGTAGCGCCGCAAGGTGATCGCCTTGTGGTCTAGGGCGACCAGTCCGTCATCGTAGGAACTGCTCACAGCTTCTCGCTGCGCAGCTCGTGGCCCCTGGCGGTCAGGCAGCGGCCGGTGTTCAGGTCCCACTGCCAGCCGTGCTGATTGCAGGTAAGCGTGTCGCCGTCGACCACCCCGAACTTCGACAGGTCGGCCTTCATGTGCGGGCAGCGCCGCTGAATCTGCCAGCCGGACAAGGTGATCGTCGCTGAGTCATCATGGCTCTCACCGAACCAGCCGTCGGCGTAGACGATCCGATCCTCGGTGAGGCACTTGAAGAATGTGTAGAGGTATTCGTTGTAGCCGCCGACCCGCCATGCTCTGAAGCGGGTGGACAAGAAGATGGTGTTGACCCAGTCGGGTTCGCCGTCGCGCAGCACGGTGCGCACCAGCTCGGGCGGGATACCGAAGCCGTAGCGAAACTTCTCGCCCGGAACTGGTTGGCGCACCATGCGTTTGGGGAAGTCCAGCACGACGGTTTCGGTGTGGGCTCCGCTTTGATCCGACCCGTCCAGCACCAGCTCGACCGGATAGCCGATGCCGTCGCAGATCTCGTCGCTTTGGGCCATGATCGGTTCGAACAGCGCACGCAGCTGTCCCAGCATCGCCGGGCCGGCCGCCGGCGCCCAAGACGCCTTCTCGGCGGCCAGCACCGGTGCCATCCGATCGGCGTAGTCGGCGATGTAGTCCGCCTTGCCGGAGGTGAAGATCGCCTCGACCTCGTCGTCGGGCAGCGGGTGGGTCAGCGCATCCAGTCGCGCCCCGGTGAACTCGGCGCTGCTGCCGGGGATCATCAGCAGTCCGCCGTCGTGGCCGTTGCGGCGCAGCTGATCTAGGAACACCATCTCGTCGGGGAAGATGTTGGCCGGATCGCCGTGGTCATCGTTGAGGTAACGCAGCTCGGGGTCCAGAAAACACGGTGGGCCGGCCGACGGCACCACCCAGGTCGCACCGACGTGCGCGATGTATTGGCGGGCGCGGTCCATCTGCCGTTGCCGCTTCTGGGTGCCGAACGCCTCCTTGGCCCGGGCCGGCATGTCGTAGACCATCGGGTACCAGATCGCCCCGGAGTACTGCAGCAGGTGCACATCGACGGTGTCGAACGCCTGGAGCACGTCCAGGTCGATCGGACGCGAGTCGTTCATGTTGAACACGGTGGTCACCCCGTCGGAAACCACCAGCCCGGAGTCGCCGATCGGGCCGTCAGCCGGGGCGCGCAGCGCGATGATCATCACATCCAGCTCGCCCTTGGGGCCGCGCACCGTGTGGCGCACCGAGTCGGCGGTCTCGAAGAACCGGTGGAAGCCCAGCTCCTCCAGTGCCCCGCGCAGGTCGGGCACCGGATAGTCCGGCAGCAGCACCACCGCGTCCTTGTTGACATGGGCCGCCAGGTGCCGCGGATCGAAGTGATCGCGGTGCAGGTGCGAGATGTAGAGGTAGTCGCAGTCGCCCAGGGCGTCCCAGTCCAGGGCCGAGTTGTCCGGGAACGGAAACCACGACGCGAAGTAGGCCGGGTTCACCCACGGGTCGCACAGGATGCTGCCCGCGGCGGTCTCGATCCGGAAGCCGGCGTGTCCGACGCTGGTGACCCGCACTTGTACCTTCCCGACGCTGTAGGCGATTCCACCCGAGCTTAACGGCGGCGCGGCCGGTGACATCGCTTAGGCTGGACGACTGTGGAGCCGTGGTACGGAAGTGTCGCTACCGTTGCGCGCACGTTGTGGCGCTTCCAGGGGGTGAAGATCACCGTCACCGGCGCGGAGAACGTGCCCCCCAGCGGCGGTGCGGTGGTCGCGATCAACCACACCGGCTACCTCGATTTCGCGTTCGCCGGGTTGGCCGCCTACGACAACCACCCGCGGCGCCGGGTGCGGTTCATGGCCAAGAAGGAGACCTTCGACAACCGGTTCACCGGCCCGATCATGCGCGGCTGCCGGCACATCGCGGTGGACCGCAGCCAGGGAGCCGACGCCTACGCCGCTGCGGTGGAGTATCTGCGGGCGGGTGAACTGGTCGGGGTCTACCCGGAGGCGACCATCAGCCGCAGCTTCGAGCTCAAGGAGTTCAAGTCCGGCGCCGCCCGGATGGCCATCGAGGCGCAGGTGCCGATCATTCCGCACATCGTGTGGGGCGCCCAGCGGATCTGGACCAAGGACCACCCCAGGCGGCTGGGGCGCTCCAAAGTGCCGATCTCGGTGGTGGTCGGTGAGCCGATACCGCCGACGCTGCCCGTCGACGACCTGCGCGCGCTGCTGCAGACCCGCATGCAGCACCTGCTCGAGCAGGCGCAAGATGCCTATCCCGAACATCCAGCCGATGCGTTCTGGGTGCCGCACCGCCTCGGCGGCGGTGCGCCCACCCCGGCCGAGGCGCTGCGGCTCGACGCCGAAGAGGCCGCCCGCAAGGCCGAGGAACGAGCGGCCCGGCACCAGCAGCCGCCGAGCGCGACGGGTGCTGCGGAGTAAGCCTGCATGCAGCCGGTTTTTCGTGCGCTGGAGCTGGCAGCGGTGACCGCGGTGAAGGTCACCGGCGCCCGCATCGATTTCGGCGGGCTGGAGCACATCCCGGCCGAGGGCGGCGCGGTGATCGCAATCAATCACACCGGCTACGTCGACTTCTTGCCGGCGGCGCTGGCGGTCTATCGCCGGGGCCGGCGGATGCGATTCATGATCAAAGCCGAGATGCAGCAGGTCCGGGTGGTGAACTTTCTGATCAACCACACCGGCACCATCCCGGTGGATCGCGGCGCCGGATCCGATGCCTACCGGCATGCGGTGGCCGCGCTGCGCTCCGGGGAGGTGGTCGGCGTCTACCCCGAGGCCACCATCAGCCGCAGCTTCGAGCTCAAGGAATTCAAGTCCGGCGCCGCCCGGATGGCCATCGAGGCGCAGGTGCCGATCGTCCCACTGATCGTCTGGGGCGCCCACCGGCTGTGGACCAAAGACCACCCGAGGGCCCGGTTGATCGGCAGCAGGATGCCGATCACCGTGCTGGCGGGCCCGCCGCTGACGCCGGCCGGCGACGCCGCGACGCTCAGCGCCGCGCTGCGTGCGCAGATGGCGCCGATGCTGGCCGCGGTCCAGCAGGAATATCCGCACCCGGCAGGCCAGTACTGGGTGCCGCGACGCATGGGCGGCGCCGCACCCACCCCGGAGGAGGCCAGGGTTCTCGACGAACGGGAACTGGCCCAGCGGGCGCGTAGGGGCGCGGGTGGCCGGCCGGACCCCTCGAGCATGGAGCAGTGAGCATGGCTGAACCCCTCTTCCGCACTTTGGAGATCGTGATCCCGGCGCTGGCGAAGGCCAACGGGCCCCACCCGACCTTCGAGGGCCTGGAGAACATCCCCGAACGCGGCGGGGCGGTGC
Source organism: Mycobacterium sp. NGS16 (assembly GCF_059813225.1). Taxonomy (NCBI): domain Bacteria; kingdom Bacillati; phylum Actinomycetota; class Actinomycetes; order Mycobacteriales; family Mycobacteriaceae; genus Mycobacterium; species Mycobacterium sp. NGS16. The sequence continues at coordinate 252,165 of NZ_JCALEE010000002.1, read as the reverse complement.
TGACCCTCAACCACACCAGCTACCTGGACTGGTATCCGGCCTCGATCGCGGCGCTGCGGCGGCACCGCCGGCTGCGGTTCATGATCAAGGCCGAGATGACCGAGGTGCCGGTGATCAACTACGTGATCAAGCACATCAAGCTGATCCCGGTCGACCGCTCCGCCGGGGCCGGTGCCTACGACGTGGCTGTCCAGCGGCTGCGCGAGGGCGAGCTGGTCGGCCTGCACCCCGAGGCCACCATCAGCCGCAGCTTCGAACTGCGCGAGTTCAAGACCGGCGCCGCCCGGATGGCCCACGCCGCCGGTGTCCCGATCATCCCGGTCATCGTCTGGGGTATTCAGCGGGTATGGACCAAAGATCACCCCAAGCAGCTGTGGCGCAACCACGTTCCGGTGCTGGTGAAGATCGGCCGGCCGATAGACGTCTCCGACGACATCGTGGCGGCCACCGCCGAGCTGCGTGACACCATGGCCGCAATGCTCGAACAGGCGCAACTGGAGTACCCGCACCCGGCCGGCGCCTACTGGGTGCCGCGCCGGCTCGGCGGCAGCGCCCCCACCATGGCCGAAGCCCTGGCGATGCGCGAAGCCGAGCTCGCCGAACGCGATCGCAAACGGCTGGAGCAGGGCAACGGTGGCCGGCTTCGGCGCGCGCTGGCCGGTCTGAGTCGGCATTGATGCACGATCTCCCCGCGCTGATTGCCAGCGACGTCGACGGCACCCTGCTCGACGACACCGAGAACATCACCGCCCGCACCCGGGCGGCGGTGCACGCCGCCATTGAAGCTGGATCCGGCTTCGTCCTGGCGACCGGGCGCCCACCACGCTGGATCCCGCCGGTCGTCGACGCGCTCGGGTTCGCCCCGATGGCGGTGTGCGCCAACGGCGCGGTCATCTATGACCCCGACACCGACCGGGTGATCTCGGCGCGCACGTTGTCGGCCGACAGCCTGGTCAAGCTGGCCGAGGTCGTCGGCCGCATCATCCCCGGCGCCGGCCTGGCGGTGGAACGCATCGGCGAGCGCGCACACGACGCGGCGACGCCGCAATTCGTCAGTTCACCGGGCTACGAACACGCCTGGCTCAATCCGGACAACACTGAGGTTTCGAAAGAGGACCTGCTGTCGCAGCCGGCGATCAAGCTGCTGATCCGCAAGGCGGGGGCGGCCAGCGCCGACATGGCGGCCCAGTTGGCGCCGCATATCGGCAGCGCCGCGGAGCTGACCTACTCCACCAACAACGGCCTGGTCGAGGTGGTGCCGGCCGGTATCACCAAGGCCACCGGCATCGAGGAGCTGATCGCGCCGCTGGGCATCGGCGTCGAGCAGGTGGTGGCCTTCGGCGACATGCCCAACGACCTGCCGATGTTGCTGGCGGCGGGGCACGGCGTGGCGATGGGCAATGCGCATCCGGAGGTGCTGGCCGCCGCCGCCGAGATCACCGCGCCCAACACCGATGACGGACTGGCGCGGGTGCTGGAACGCATTTTTGCGCGTTGACTCTGCGCTGAGGGCGGGGTCTTCTCGCGCTTTTCCGCCCTGGCCGCAGAGTCAACGGGGCTAGCCGACCGGGAACGGATCGACCACCCGGGAGAAGCGCTCCAACTGCACCGGCGGGCCCTCCGGCGGCGGTGGCGGCAGCTCTTCGGCGTTGCCGTCGATGACCCGGATGACGCTGCCACTGGCCCGGTGGTAGTTCAGCGTGCCGTGCTGGAAGTTCTGGCCGATCCACTCCGGTTCGGGGATCTCGCCGCTGGTGGGCAGCCCCAGCATGCCGCGCTCGTAGCCCAGCGACGCCCAGGCGTCGTAGATCGCCCCGGTGACCGGCTGGGCGCCGGTCTCCGGTGACCAGTACACCGCGCCGTGCTCGAAGGTGGCGTACTTGGTGGAACCCGCGCCGATCGCCTCCGGCGAGGTGACGGCGCCGAGCAGGCCGTCGGCGCCGCCCAGCTCCAGCCAGCGGGTGTGGATGGCGCCGCCCTGCATCGTCCTGGCGAGGTCCTCAGGACCGGGCGGGTCGCCGAAGCGGGCCGCGATCTCGCGGATCTCGTTGAGAGCGACGTAGCCCTGTTCACCGGGGCACTCGGTCGCGTCGAGGTCGCGGTGGCCGATGATCGCCGGCAGTGTCAGCGCCGAGCCGCGGGGAAAGTGGGTGGACGAGCCGCCGCCGGAGGTCAGCTGCGCGGTGCCCCGCGGGTCGGTGCGGTCCAACCCGAGTCGCCAGCCCAGCAACCGGCCGACGGTCTCGAGCTGAATCGGTGGGGGAGGGGCGTCGTCGAAGGTGCCGATCATTGACACCCCCCAGGTGTTCTTGTTGAACCCGCCGGCATGGCTGCCCACGATGCCCTTGGTGACGCCGCCGGCTCGGCCCTCGAACACCTGGCCGTACTTGTCCACCAGCGCGTTGTAGCCGATGTCGCACCAGCCCAGGGTGCGGGTGTGGTAGGCGTAGATGGCCCGGATGATCGCCGCGGAGTCCTCGGGGGAGTAGTCGTTGGAGCCCGCGGTGTGATGCACCACCGCCGCCTGGACCGGGCCGCTCTCCACCGGTTTGCCGCACCGGCCGCGCGCACCGGCACCCCACTGGCTGCGCGGGATGATGTTGGGCGGCTGTCCCGGTGCCAGCACCGCGCTCGGCGGCGACCACTGGGCATCGACCGGGGCTTTCGGTGGGGTGATCAACACCGCGGAGATGTTCTGCGCGAACGGCTGTTCGGCGGTGGCCGGGATGTAGCCGAGATCGGGCTTGGGCTGTGCGGCACCGGATTTGGGCTTCGGCGTTGCCGGGGCCGCCGGTTCGGGGTGTGCTTTCGCAGCGCGGGCCGGCCGGGTGACCGCGATCTGCACCGCGGTGGTGCGGCCGACGAATACCGGCTCGGTGCCCTGCGGGCCCGGGGCGGGCGCGTGATCGACCGCCGGGCCATGGTCGGCGGCCTCATGGGCGGTGGCGTACCAGGGCCCCCACGACCCGTCGGCGCGTTGGGCGCGAATCTTTGCCGTGGTGCCGCTCAAGTCGGCACCGGTGAGCGCGACCATGGTGAACGGCTCGTCCTGGGTGAGCTCACGGACGGTGGTCCCCGGTTCCAGATCGGGCAGTGGTTGGTGGTTCAGCTTGGTGGCGGCGGCGCTCGGCGTCTTTGAGATGACAGCCGGCTGAGATCCCGGTCCATCGGCCACCGCCCACGGCAGGATCAGCACGGTCGCGACGGTGGCGGTCAGCTTGATCGTCGGCGGCGGACGACGGGTTGGCACGTGCTGATGTTACGTATGTGCCTTGTGTTGTTAGTGATGCGACACGCGGCCTTGTCGAGCGGCCCCATTGTTAACGGCACCGCAGAGTCTCACGGGTGCCCGGCTGGGCGGGCTGACTCTGCGGTGCCGTTAGGGAAACAGGTCTCCTTGGGATCAGGGGGCCGGCAGCGGGGCGGGTGCGGCCGCGGCGGCCGGCGCGGCACCTTGCGCGGCCTGCGCGATGGACGGGATCACCACACCCTTGAGCAGATCGATGGCCTGTCCGGCACCCAGCTGGTTGGCCGCACTCATCAGGTCGCTGACGACGCCGCCGCTCCCACTGCTCTCCGGCATGCCCAGCGAGGGGTCGCCGAGGATCGGGTAGGTGCCGTCGAGACCCGGGTCCAGGCCCACCGGAGAGGTGAGCGGCATGTCGCCGGCACCCAGCAGGCCGGTGTCCGGGCTGGTCAGACCGGGGCTGGTGAGCCCGGGGCTGGTCAGCGACGAGTCGGACAGCGACGGCGTGGTCAGACCCGGTGAGGTCAGCCCGGGCGTGCCCAGCGACGGCGTGGTCAGCCCCGGCGAGGTCAGGCCGGAGGTGGTCACCCCGGGGGTGCCCACCGGCGGCGTCGACAGTGACGGGGTGGTCAGCGACGGGTCGGTCAGCCCCGGCGAGGTCAGCCCGGGCGTCAGGCCGGGCGAGGTCAGCCCCGGCGTCAGGCCGGGCGAGGTCAGGCCCGGCGACGCCGGGTACATCCCCGGCGAGGCGGGGTACATCCCCGGCGAGGTCAACGAACCCGTCCCGCCCCCGAAGCCGGGCACCGGCGGAAGGTTCACTCCGAACTGGGACAGGCCCTGCGACAGGGCCGAGATCAGCTCATTGGGCAGGTCGGCCACCGATGCGGCCGCAACGAAGTCGTGGTGCTGCGGTGCGTTGGCGCGGGCCGCCAGCTCGGATACAGCGACAACTGCAAACGGACTCGCGACCGCCAGGGCGGCGACTGCGCTCATGGTGGTCGAGAGCCTGCGTCGACGGCGGTTCGGCACGGAAGTCTCCTCAATATGTTTTGCCCTGGGCCCGGGGAGCCGCACGGGCGTTTACTGCCTACCCGGTCGACGGTACGCGTGTGACTCTTGTGAATAGAGTGACGAGATCGAATCGTGAGGAAACTGCGACCAGCGCTTTCCCGCAGTGCGGAGGCCCCGGCTGCGCGCCGAGATCGCCCTGGTGCAGGCGATCGGGGCGTTTTGCCTGCGTGAGCGCAATCTCGCGGTCCGGGCGGCGCGGCACGCGGCGGCCCGGCCGGCGGCGGGGCCGACCGGACGGGGCAGGCGGCGGGGCGCCGACGCTGCTCGCGGCCGCTGTTCAGATACCCTTGGCGCCGATGACCGCTCGTTTTGACCTCTTCGTTGTGGGTTCTGGATTCTTCGGCCTGACCATCGCCGAGCGCGCAGCCACGCAGCTCGGCAAGCGTGTCCTCGTCGTCGAGAAGCGCCACCACATCGGCGGCAACGCCTACTCCGAGGCCGAGCCCCAGACCGGCATCGAGGTCCACAAATACGGCGCCCACCTGTTCCATACCTCTAATAAGCGGGTCTGGGACTACGTGCGGCAGTTCACCGACTTCACCGGCTACCAGCACCGGGTCTTCGCCATGCACAACGGGCAGGCCTACCAGTTCCCGATGGGACTGGGCCTGGTGTCGCAGTTCTTCGGCCGCTACTTCACCCCGGACGAGGCCCGGGCGCTGATCGCCGAGCAGGCCGCCGAGGTCGACACCAAGGAGGCGAAGAACTTCGAGGAAAAGGCGATCAGCCTGATCGGCCGCCCGCTCTACGAAGCATTCGTCAAGCACTACACCGCCAAGCAGTGGGAGACCGACCCCACCGAGCTGCCCGCGGCCAACATCACCCGGCTGCCGGTGCGCTACACCTTCGACAACCGCTACTTCAACGACACCTACGAGGGGCTGCCGGTCGACGGCTACACCGCGTGGCTGGAGAACATGGCGGCGCACGACAACATCGAGGTCCGCCTGGAGACCGACTGGTTCGACGTCCGCCAGGAACTGCGGGCGGCCAGCCCCGACGCGCCGGTGGTCTATACCGGACCGCTGGACCGTTACTTCGACTACGCCGAAGGCCGGCTCGGCTGGCGCACCCTGGACTTCGAGGTCGAGGTGCTGCCGACCGGGGATTTCCAGGGCACCCCGGTGATGAACTACAACGACGCCGACGTGCCCTACACCCGCATCCACGAATTCCGGCACTTCCACCCGGAACGGTCCTATCCGACCGACAAGACGGTGATCATGCGCGAATACGGTCGATTCGCGCGTGACGATGACGAGCCGTACTACCCCATCAACACCCCCGACGACCGTGCCATGGTCGAGGCCTACCGCCGGCTGGCCAAGGCCGAGATGGAGTCGGCGAAGGTGCTCTTCGGCGGGCGGCTGGGCACCTATCAATATCTGGACATGCACATGGCCATCGCCAGTGCGCTGAGCATGTACGACAACATCCTGGCGCCGCACCTCGCCGACGGTGTTGCGCTGCACGAGAACAACAGGGAAAACAACCGATGACCAAGGCCACGAGTTCGCGTGCGGTGAGCCGACTTTCGCGAATCATCCTGCCACGCCACGGTGAGCCGCTGGACGTCCGCAAGCTCTACATCGAGGAGTCGGAGACCAACAGCCGCCGGGCGCATCCGCTCACCCGCACCAGCCTGGAGATCGGCGAGGAGTCGGAGGTGTCGTTCGCGACGTACTTCAACGCCTTCCCGGCCTCCTACTGGCGCCGCTGGTCGACGGTGGAGTCGGTGGTGCTGCGCCTGGAGCTCACCGGGTCCGGTCGCGTGGATGTCTACCGCTCCAAGGCGACCGGTGCGCGGATCGCGGTGGACGGCAAGCCCTTTGACGGCAGTGGCACCCCGGCGATCATCGAGTTCGAGGTCGGCCTGCAGCCCTTCGAGGACGGCGGCTGGATCTGGTTCGACATCACCACCGACACCGCGGTCACATTGATCGGCGGTGGCTGGTACGCGCCGACCGAAGCGCCCGGGCGCGCTGACGTCGCCGTTGGGATCCCCACGTTCAACCGGCCCGAGGACTGCGTCAACGCGCTGACCGCGCTCACCTCCGACACGTGCGTCGACGAGGTGATCAGCGCGGTGATCGTCCCGGACCAGGGCACCCGCAAAGTGCGTGACCATCCGGGCTTTCCCGCGGCGGCCGCCGCCCTGGGCGACCGGCTGTCGGTCCACGACCAGCCCAACCTCGGCGGCTCCGGCGGCTATAGCCGGGTGATGTATGAGGCGCTGAAAAACACCGGCTGCGAACAGATCCTGTTCATGGACGACGACATCCGCATCGAACCGGACTCGATCCTGCGGGCACTCGCCCTGAGCCGGTTCGCCAAGACACCCACTCTGGTCGGTGGGCACATGCTCAACCTGCAGGAGCCGTCGCACCTGCACGTCATGGGCGAGGTCGTCGACCCCGACGTGTTCATGTGGACCAACGCCCCGCACACCGAGTACGACCACAACTTCGCCGAAAAGTCGCTGGCCGAAAGCCCCGAGCTGCACCGGCGCATCGACGTCGACTTCAACGGCTGGTGGATGTGCATGATCCCGCGCGCCGTCGCCGAGGAGGTTGGCCAGCCGGTGCCGTCGTTCATCAAGTGGGACGACGCCGAGTACGGGCTGCGGGCCGGCAAGCACGGCTACCCCACGGTCACCCTGCCGGGCGCGGCGATCTGGCACATGGCCTGGAGCGACAAGGACGACGCGATCGACTGGCAGGCCTACTTCCACCTGCGCAACCGGTTGATGGTGGCTGCGCTGCACTGGGACGGCAAGATCTCCGGTCTGATCCGCAGCCACCTCAAGGCGACGTTGAAACACCTTGCCTGCCTGGAGTATTCGACGGTCGCCGTGCAGAACAAGGCGCTGGACGACTTCATGGCCGGCCCCGAGCACATCTTCTCGATCCTGGAGTCGGCGCTGCCGGACGTCCACGCGTTGCGCAAGAACTATCCCGACGCGGTGGTGCTGCCGGCGGCCAGCCAGCTGCCCGCCCCGTCGCAGCGCCGCAGGCCGATGCACCCGCCGGTGCAGCCGCTGTCGATCGGTTACCGGCTGGCCCGCGGCATCGCTCACAATCTCAAGGCCACCGCGGCCGAGCACCATCAGCGCCCGCAGCTCAACGTGCCCACTCAGGACGCCCGGTGGTTTCTGCTGTGCACCCAGGACGGCGTCACCGTCACCACCGCCGACGGACGTGGCGTGGTCTACCGTCAGCGCGACCGGGAGAAGATGTTCGCCCTGCTGCGCGAGTCGCTGCGCCGCCAGTACCAGCTGGGCCGCCGCTTCGACGACCTGCGCCGGGCCTACCGCCGGGCCCTGCCGCAGCTGGCCAGCAAACAGCAATGGGAGACGGTCCTGTTGGAGAGCCATGACTGAACCGGCGGTCGGCCCGCCGCACGGTGAGGACGCCGTGCTGGTCGCCGTGCAGTCCGCGCTCACCGGCCGCAGCGGCGTGCTACCGACGGCGCGGACGTTGTCGCACTTCGGGGAGCACAGCCTGGGCTGGCTGGCGGTGTCGGCGCTCGGTGCGCTGGCGCAGCCGCGTCGGCGCCGGGCCTGGCTGGCCGCCGGCGCGGGGGCCTTCGCCGCGCACGCAGCCGCGGTGGTGATCAAGCGGCTGGTGCGCCGCGAACGGCCGCACCACCCGGCGATCGCGGTCAATGTCGCCACGCCCAGCCGGCTGAGCTTCCCCTCCGCGCACGCCACCTCCACCACCGCCGCGGCGGTGCTGGTGGGACGGGCGGCCGGCCTGCGCGGGTGGGCGCTGCCGGCGGTGCTGGTGCCGCCGATGGCGTTGTCGCGCATGGTGCTGGGGGTGCACTACCCCAGCGATGTCGCCACCGGCGTGCTGGTGGGAGCCGCGGTCGCCGCAGCCGTGCAACGGATGGAGTCGCGCTATGAGTGAGGACACCCGGGTGGCGGGCCCGCCGGCCAACCTGGTCACCGGAGCCATCAAGGCGATGCGGCCCCGCCAGTGGGTGAAGAACGTGCTGGTGGTGGCGGCGCCCCTGGGCGCGCTGGGCCGCGGTGTGCACTACGACTACGCCGACCTGGCGTTCAAGGTATTGATCGCCTTCGTGGTGTTCTCGCTGGCGGCCTCGGCGATCTACCTGGTCAACGACGCACGCGATGTGGAAGCCGACCGGGCGCACCCCACCAAGCGGTTCCGGCCGATCGCGGCCGGAGTGGTCCCCGAGCCGCTGGCCTACGGCCTGGCGATCGTGCTGGGCGTGGCCTCGCTGGCCGTGTCTTGGTGGCTCAGCCCCAATCTGGCGCTGGTGATGGCGATCTACCTCGCCATGCAACTGGCCTACTGCTTCGGGCTCAAACACCAAGCGGTGCTGGATATCTGCATCGTGTCGTCGGCGTATCTGCTGCGGGCCATCGCCGGGGGCGCAGCCACCAGCATCTACCTGTCGCAGTGGTTTTTGTTGGTGATGGCATTCGGGTCACTGTTCATGGTGGCCGGTAAACGCTACGCCGAACTGCAGCTCGCCGAGCAGACCGGCGCCAAGATCCGCAAATCGTTGGAGAGCTACACCGGCACCTACCTGCGTTTCGTGTGGACGGCCTCGGCCACCGCGATGTTGGTCTGCTACAGCCTGTTCGCCTTCGAGCGCGACAGCGGGTCGGGTTCCTGGTACGCGGTGTCGATCATCCCGATCACGATCGCGATCCTGCGGTATGCGGTCGACGTCGACGGTGGCATGGCCGGTGAGCCCGAGGACATCCTGCGGCGCGACCGGGTGCTGCAGTTGATGGCGTTGGCCTGGATCGGAACCATCGGTGCTGCCGTCGCTTTCGGTTAGCCGGTCGGCGCTCGGCGGATCGCCGGACCCCCGGGTCCGGCCGCTGGGCTGGCCGGCGGTCGCCTACAGCACGTCGGTGCGGCTGAGTTCGTGGGCCGGGGTGGCCATCGTGTTGCTGCTGTTCGGCATCGGCGCGTGGCGGCGGCGCTGGATCTCCGATGACGGACTGATCGTGCTGCGCACCGTGCGAAACCTGTTGGCCGGCAACGGGCCGGTCTTCAACGCCGGCGAACGGGTGGAGGCCAACACCTCCACGGCATGGACCTACCTGATGTATGTCGGCAGCTGGCTGGGCGGGCCGGTGCGCATGGAGTACGTAGCTCTGACGTTCGCGCTGGCGCTCAGCCTGGCCGGGGTGGCGCTGCTGATGTTCGGCGCCACCCGGCTGTACGCGCCGGGGCTGCAGGGCCGCCGCGCGCTGCTGCTGCCGGCCGGGGCACTGGTCTACATCGCGGTGCCGCCCGCCCGGGACTTCGCCACCTCCGGGCTGGAGAGCGGGCTGGTGCTGGCTTACCTGGGGCTGTTGTGGTGGATGCTGGTCTGCTGGTCGCAGGCGCTGCGGATGCCCCGATCCCGAGCCCGCGGAACGCGATTCACCGCCGCGCTGGCGTTCGTGGCGGGCTGCAGCGTGCTGGTGCGCCCCGAGCTGGCGCTGATCGGCGGCGGCGTGCTGATCATGCTGCTGATCGCGGCGCGGGACTGGCGACCCCGGGCGCTGATCCTGGTGGCCGGCGGCGCACTGCCGGTGGCCTACCAGATCTTCCGGATGGGCTACTACGCGCTGCTGGTGCCGGGCACCGCGCTGGCCAAGGACGCCGCCGGCGACAAGTGGTCGCAAGGGATGATCTACCTGGCGAACTTCAACGCGCCCTACGCATTGTGGGTGCCCGCAGTGCTGTTGACGGCGCTGGGTGCGGCGCTGTGGGTGGGCGCCGCAGTGCGCTACCGTCCCCGCCGCCCGGTGCCCCGCGGCGTCGGCACCTGGGCCCGGCTGGTGCAGAGCCCGGGTGCGGTGGTCTGCTTCTTCGTACTCAGCGGTGTGCTGCAGGGCGCCTACTGGATTCGCCAGGGCGGCGACTTCATGCACGGCCGGGTGCTGCTGGCACCGCTGTTCTGCCTGCTGGCCCCGGTGGCCGTCATCCCGGTCCAGCTGCCCGACGGGGCGCGCTTTCACCGGGAGGCCGGTTACCCGCTCAGCGGCGCGGTGGGCCTGCTGTGGCTGGCCGTGGCCGGCTGGGCGTTGTGGGCGGCCAACTCCCCGGGAATGGGCTACGACGCGACCCGGGTCACCTACTCCGGCATCGTCGACGAGCGCCGGTTCTACTCGCAGGCCACCGGCCACGCCCACCCGCTGACCGCCGCCGACTACCTCGGTTACCCGCGGATGCGCGCGGTGCTGACCACGATCGCGGCCACCCCCGACGGCGCGCTGCTGCTGCCCTCGGGCAACTATGACCAGTGGGACGTCGTCCCGGTCATCCTGCCGCCGCCACCGGGGATCGGCGTCCCCGAGCATCCCGATGACGGCGGACCGCACACCGTCTTCTTCACCAACCTGGGCATGCTGGGCATGAACACCGGCCTCGACGTCCGGCTGCTCGACCAGATCGGATTGGCCAATCCGATTGCGGCGCATACCGAACGGCTCGAACACGGCCGGATCGGCCACGACAAGGACCTGTTCCGGGACTGGGTGGTGGCCGACGGCCCGTGGGCCAAGTGGTATCCGCTGATCCCGGGCTACCTGGATCAGGACTGGATCGCCCAGGCAGAGGCCGCCCTGCGCTGCCCCGATACCGCGGCGGTGCTGGGATCGGTGCGCGCGCCGATGGGCCCACGCCGGTTCCTGTCCAACGTGCTGCATTCGGCGAGCTACACCCGGTACCGGATCGACCGGGTGCCGCGCGACGAACTGATCCGATGCGGCCTGGCCGTGCCCGAACCGACCCGCCCGCCCTATACCGGGATGCCGCCCGACGTCCCGTGACGGCGCCCAACCGCCAGCGAACGTCCCCGGCCGAAAATGTGATCGACGTCATGTTCTGCCCGTCGCAGCTACCGGCCGCGTCCGGTCTCACCGGCTGCAATGGCCTCCCGAGCGCAGCGCGCCGGGCACGGAAAAGACCGGTTCGGGCCGATTCACCGGTCGCGTGCCAGAACCGTAAGAGATCCGTGGCCGCTTTCTGTGGTTGACTACACCGGCACTGCCGCACTCGCGCGCGCAGATTTGGTCCGACTCGGGCCACCCACTCAGAGCACGGCAACAAGACGAATGAGGATGTCCAGAATGAAGCTGCTTGACAGGTTGATGGTCGGCGCCGCCGGCGCGGCCCTGCTGGCGGGGTTGGTCGGTGTCGTCGGCGACACCGCGGAGGCAAACGCCTTCTCCCGGCCGGGACTGCCGGTCGAGTACCTGCAGGTGCCTTCGTCGTCCATGGGCCGCGACATCAAGGTCCAGTTCCAGAGCGGTGGCCAGGGCTCCCCGGGCCTGTACCTGCTCGACGGCATGCGGGCGCAGGACGACTTCAACGGCTGGGACATCAACACCCCGGCGTTCGAGTGGTACCTGAACTCCGGCATCTCGGTGATCATGCCGGTCGGCGGCCAGTCCAGCTTCTACAGCGACTGGTACAAGCCGGCTTGCGGCAAGGTCGGCTGCCAGACCTACAAGTGGGAGACCTTCCTCACCAGTGAGCTCCCGGCCTACCTCGCCTCGGAGTACGGCGTGAGCCAGACCCGCAACGCCGCCGTCGGCCTGTCGATGGCTGGTTCGTCGGCGCTGACGCTGGCCATCTACCACCCCAACCAGTTCACCTACGCCGGCTCGCTGTCGGGCTACCTCAACCCGTCCACCGGCAAGGGCTGGATCGGCCTGTCGATGGGCGACGCGGGCGGCTACAAGAAGAACGACATGTGGGGCGACGACAACGACCCGGCATGGCTGCGCAACGACCCGACGGTCAACGTCGACAAGCTGGTGGCCAACAACACCCGGCTGTGGGTGTTCTGCGGCAACGGCAAGGCCAACGAGCTCGGCGGCGACAACATCCCGGCCGTCTTCCTGGAGCAGAACTTCATGATCGGCGCGAACAAGAAGTTCCAGGAGCTCTACCTGGCAGCCGGTGGCAACAACGCGATCTTCAACTTCCCGGAGTACGGCACGCACAGCTGGGAGTACTGGGGTCAGCAGCTGCAGGCCATGAAGCCGGACCTGCAGAGCCACCTGGGCGCTTCGCCGAACAGCGGCGAGAGCAGCAGCTCGGGCGAGTAGTCCCGCACCGAAACGCACCGCCGACGGCGGCGACCCCGATGGGTCGCCGCCGTCGGTAGTTTCCGGCCTGGCTGCGAGCCCCGTGTGATTGACTACCTTGCGTGGTCGGGGCGCGCGACCCGCGGGTGGATCATCACGAAGCTGTGCCGACGAGCGAGGTGGATATGAGCGGACTGTCGAAGTTGCTGCGGACGCTGTGGGTGGCCGTGCTGACTCTGGGCATGTGGGGCGGTGGCGTGATCGTCGGCGCGACCGCGCATGCCGCACAGTTCGAGAACCTGATGGTGCCGTCGCCGTCGATGGGCCGCGACATCCCGGTGGCCTTCCTCAACCAGGGACCCCACGCGGTGTATCTGCTCGATGCCTTCGACGCCCACCCCGAGGTGAGCAACTGGGTGACCGCCGGCAACGCGATGAACACCTTGGCCGGCAAGGGCATTTCGGTGGTCGCACCCGCCGGTGGGGCCTACAGCATGTACACCAACTGGGAGCAAGACGGCAGCAAGCAGTGGGACACCTTCTTGTCCACGGAGCTGCCGGATTGGCTCGCGGCCAACCGGGGGCTGGCGCCGGGAGGCCACGCCGTGGTCGGCGCGGCCCAGGGCGGCTACGGAGCGCTGGCGCTGGCCACCTTCCACCCCGACCGGTTCGGCTTCGCCGGATCGATGTCGGGCTTCCTCGGCCCGTCCAACACCACCGAGAGCGGGGTGATCAGCGCCGGCTTGGAGAACTTCGGCGGCGTCGACCCCTACGGCATGTGGGGGGCACCCCAGCTGGGCCGCTGGAAGTGGCACGACCCGACCGTGCACGCCACGCTGCTGGCGCAGAACAACACCCGGGTCTGGATCTACAGCCCGCTGGGGGGTGCCTCCAACCCGGCCGCGATGATCGGCGACCCGGCCGAGGCGGCCGGCAGCGGCCGGTTCTTCAACATGCAGTACCGCCAGGTGCGTGGCAAAAACGGGCATTTCGACTTCTCGGCCGGTGACAACGGCTGGGGGTCGTGGGCCTCGCAGCTGGGCGCGATGTCCGGCGACATCGTCGGCGCGATCCGCTGATTCTGCCTTGAGTCTGCGCTCACGGCGCAAAAGTGCGAGTCGCGCACGCCCTGGACGCTGAGTCAATGGCCGTCACGGGCCAACGCGACCGGTCTGTACCGTGAGAGGCGCTATGGCCAACAAGAAGCCCGCGAAATCACCGCGCAAATCCCCTCGCAAATCCGCGCCGAAATCGCTCCGCAACCGTCGCCGCATGCTGGCGTGGGTGGCGGCCGGTGCGATGGCGCTGGCGGTGGCGCTCGTCGCGGTGGTGCTGGTGATCTGGATTCGTCACCCGGGTTCGCCGCCGATCGCCGAGCCGCCGTCGGAGGGGGTGCCGCCGAGCGGCTCGGTGCCGCCGCGGGTCAAGAAGCCGCGCCCGGCTTATCAGGACGCCAGCTGCCCGGACGTGCAGTTGGTGTCGGTGCCCGGCACCTGGGAGACCTCGCCCACCGACGACCCGCTGAACCCCACCCAGTTCCCTCGGGCGCTGCTCCTGACCGTCACCCGCCCGATCGCCGAGCAGTTCGACGCGTCCCGGGTGCAGACCTACACGGTTCCCTACACCGCGCAGTTCCACAATCCGCTGTCGGCCGATAAGCAGATGAGCTACAACGACAGTCGCGCCGAGGGCACCCGGGCGACCATCAAGGCGATCACCGAGATGAACGAGCGCTGCCCGCTGACCAGCTACGTGCTGATCGGCTTCTCGCAGGGTGCGGTGATCGCCGGTGATGTCGCCAGCGACATCGGCAACGGACGCGGCCCGGTCGACGAGGACCTGGTGCTGGGCGTGACGCTGATCGCCGACGGCCGCCGCCAGGAAGGCCCGGGCAGTGGGATCAACGTGCCGCCGACCCCGCCGGGTCAGGGCGCCGAGGTGACGTTGCACGAACTGCCGATCCTGTCCGGCATGGGGCTGACCATGACCGGTGCCCGCGAAGGCGGTTTCGGTGACCTCGACCAGCGCACCTACGAGATCTGCGCCCGCGGGGACTTGATCTGTGCCGCACCGCAAGAGGCGTTCAGCATCGGCAAGCTGCCCGCCACCCTGGAGACGCTGGCGGGCGGGGCCGGCCAGCCGGTGCATGCGCTGTACGGCACCACCGACGTCTGGAGCTCCGACGGTGAGTCCGCGACCGAGTGGACGCTGAACTGGGCGCGTGGCCTCGTGGACAACGCGCCGCATCCGCCACACGGCTGAAGCTGGAACCGTCGCGTGACCCCCGGCGGTTCAGCGAGGCTCGACGAAGGAGAGGCGAAGCTGGAACCGTCGCGTGACCCAGCGATGGCCGTCACACGCGGTACCGTTTGATTTGGCACGGGCGGCACCGACCTCTAACATTAAGAAGAATTTAAGAGCGTGCGGCTCGTGGCCGCGGGGCCGGCAGCGCGGGTCGAGGGGATCGGGATCCCGCTACGATCTGTGAGGTCCCGGGCCCGCGTGACGGACCACACCACGTGGCCGGCCGCGCCCGGCAGCCGATGAGAACGTATGTTCGCGACAGGAGATTTTGCATGGCCCCGGCACCAGCACAGGCCGCCTACCACAACCCGTTCATCAAAGACGGCAAGATCCGGTTCCCCGACAACGCCAACCTGGTGCGGACCGTCGAGCGCTGGGCTGCGCTGCGCGGGGAGAAACTGGCCTACCGGTTCCTGGACTACTCCACCGAGCGGGACGGCCTGGCCCGCGACATCTCCTGGGCGGACTTCGGTGCCCGCAACCGCGCGGTGGCGGCCCGGTTGCAGCAGGTCACCGAGCCCGGCGACCGAGTGGCGATCCTGTGCTCGCAGAACCTGGACTACCTGGTGTCGTTCTTCGGGATCATGTACTCCGGCCGGATCGCGGTGCCGCTGTTCGACCCGGGCGAACCCGGTCACGTGGGCCGGCTGCACGCGGTGCTCGATGACTGCACCCCATCGGCGGTGCTGACCACCAGCGACTCCGCCGAGGGGGTGCGCAAGTTCTTCCGCAGCCGCCCGGCCAACGCCCGCCCGCGCGTCATCGCCGTCGACGCGGTGCCCAACGAGGTGGGCTCGACCTGGGTGATGCCCGAACCCGACCGGGACACGATCGCCTACCTGCAGTACACCTCCGGCTCCACCCGCACCCCGACCGGGGTGAAGATCACCCATCTGAACTTGCCCACCAACGTCGTGCAGTTGCTGGACGCTCTCAAGGGGCGCGAGGGTGACCGCGGCGTCACCTGGCTGCCGTTCTTCCACGACATGGGCTTGGTCACGATCCTGCTGTCGTGTGTGTTGGGTCAGCAGTTCACCTTCATGACCCCGGCCGCGTTCGTCCGCCGGCCCTACCGGTGGATCAAGGAGATGTCGCGCAAGGAGGGCGAGACCGGCGAGTGCTTCTCGGTGGCCCCGAACTTCGCCTTCGAGCACGCCGCGGCCCGCGGCCTGCCCAAGGAGGGCGACCCGCCGCTGGACCTGTCCAACGTCCGGGCGATCCTCAACGGCAGCGAGCCGGTGTCGGCGGCCTCGGTGCGCAAGTTCAATGAAGCGTTCGCGCCGTTCGGTTTCCGTCCGGAGGCGATCAAGCCGTCCTACGGGCTGGCCGAGGCCACCCTGTTCGTGTCAACCACCCCGCCCGACGAGGGCCCGCGGATCATCTACGTCGACCGCGAGCAGCTCAACAACGGCAACCGGTTCATCGAGGTGCCCGCCGACGCGCCCAACGCGGTCGCGCAGGCCTCGGCCGGCCGGGTGAGCGTCGACCAATGGGCGGTGATCGTCGACTACGAGACCGGTGCCGAGCTGCCCGACGGCCAGATCGGTGAGATCTGGTTGCAGGGCAACAACATGGGTTCGGGCTACTGGAACCGGGACAACGAGACCACCGACACCTTCCGCAACGTGCTGAAGTCGCGGACCAGCCCGTCGCGCGCCGAGGGCTCCGACGAGGACGGCTTCTGGGTGCGCACCGGCGACTACGGCGCCTACTACAAGGACGACCTCTACATCACCGGCCGGGTCAAGGACCTGGTGATCGTCGACGGCCGCAACCACTATCCGCAGGACCTGGAGTACTCCGCGCAGGAGGCCAGCCGGGCGCTGCGGGCCGGCTACATCGCGGCGTTCTCGGTGCCGGCCAACCAGCTGCCGCAGTCGGCGTTCGACAACCCGCACTCCGGGCTGAAGTTCGACCCGGAGGACACCTCAGAGCAGTTGGTGATCGTCGCCGAGCGCGCCCCGGGCGCCCACAAGCTGGAGTACCAGCCCATCGCCGACGACATCCGGGCGGCCATCGCGGTGCGCCACGGCGTAACCGTGCGTGACGTACTGCTGGTGTCGGCGGGCACCGTGCCGCGCACCTCGAGCGGCAAGATCGGCCGGCGCGCCTGCCGGGCCGCCTACCTCGACGGCAGCCTGCGCGGCGGCACCACCGCACCGAACTCCTTCCCCGACCAGGCTTAAGTCCGATGAGTGAGGCACCGCAGATGACCGGCGATGACGCAATCCTGCGCGGCACCAGCCGCACCGACCTGACCGTCGCCGACATGCGGGCCTGGCTGCGCAACTGGGTGGCCAATGCCACCGCGCAGTCGCCGGAGAAGATCAACGAGACCGCCCCGCTGATCGAGCTGGGGTTGTCCTCGCGTGACGCGGTGGCGATGGCCTCTGACATCGAGGACTACACCGGTGTGACGCTGTCGGCCACGGTGGCGTTCCGGCACCCGACGATCGAGGCGCTGGCCACGGTGATCATCGAGGGCGAGCCGGTGGTCGTTGACCACTCCGGCGACGAGGACTGGTCGCGGGAGGACGATGTCGCCGACATCGCCGTGGTCGGTCTGGCCACCCGCTTCCCGGGCGACATGAACACCCCGGAGGAGACCTGGGCCAAGCTGCTGGCGGGCTTCGACGCGATCACCGACCTGCCGGAGGGCCGTTGGAGCGAGTTCCTGGAGGAGCCGCGGATCGCCGAGCGGGTCGGCAAGGCCCGCACCCGCGGCGGCTACCTGTCCGACATCAAGGGTTTCGACGCCGAGTTCTTCGCGCTGTCGAAGATGGAAGCCGACAACATCGACCCGCAGCAGCGGATGGCGCTCGAATTGACCTGGGAGGCACTGGAACACGCCCGCATCCCAGCCTCGGCGCTGCGCGGCGAAGCGGTCGGGGTCTACATGGGCTCGTCCAACGCCGACTACCAGAACCTGGCACTGTCCGACCCGAGCATCACCCACCCGTACGCCATCACCGGCAACTCCAGCTCGATCATCGCCAACCGGGTGTCCTACTTCTATGACTTCCGCGGGCCGTCGGTGACCGTCGACACCGCCTGCTCGTCGTCGCTGGTGGCGGTGCACCAGGGCGTGCAGGCGCTGCGCAACGGCGAGGCCGACGTGGTGGTGGCCGGCGGTGTCAATGCGCTGGTCACTCCGCTGGTGACGGTCGGTTTCGACGAGGTGGGCGGGGTGCTGGCCGCCGACGGGCGGATCAAGTCGTTCTCGTCGGACGCCGACGGCTACTCGCGCGCCGAGGGTGGCGGTGTGCTGGTGCTCAAGCGGGTCGACGACGCGCGCCGCGACGGCGACCAGATCCTCGCGGTGATCGCCGGGTCGGCGGTCAACCACGACGGCCGCTCCAACGGACTGCTGGCGCCCAACCCGGACGCGCAGGAGGCCGTGCTGCGCAAGGCTTACAAGAACGCCGGCATCGACCCACGCACCGTCGACTACATCGAGGCGCACGGTACCGGCACCATCCTGGGTGACCCGATCGAGGCTGAGGCGCTGGGCCGGGTGGTGGGACGGGGCCGCGCCGCGGACAAGCCGGCATTGCTGGGCGCGGTGAAATCCAATGTGGGGCACCTGGAATCGGCGGCTGGGGCGGCCAGCTTGGCCAAGATCGTGCTTGCGTTGCAGCACGACAAGATCCCGCCGTCGATCAATTACGCCGGCCCCAACCCCTATATCGACTTCAACGCCACCCGCCTCAAGGTCGCCGATACCGTCACCGACTGGCCGCGCTACGGCGGCTACGCGGTGGCCGGGGTTTCCGGCTTCGGCTTCGGCGGGGCGAACGCCCACCTGGTGGTGCGCGAGGTCCTGCCGCGTGACGTGATCGAAAAGGAGCCGGAGCCGAAAGAGCCTGCCGCCGAAGAGGTTGCCGATCCGGTGCTCGAGCACGAGGCGCCCCGCTTCGATGAGTACGGCGAGTTCATCCACGACGAGCCGGCCGCGACCGGCGACGAGGAATACGAGCTGCCCGGCCTGACCGAGGAGGCGGTGCGGCTCAAGGAGGCCGCGCTGGCCGAGCTGGCCGCCCGCGAGCCCGCCAAACCGCTGATTCCCTTGGCGATCTCGGCCTTCCTGACGTCCCGCAAGAAAGCCGCCGCCGCCGAGTTGGCCGACTGGATCGACAGCGAGGAAGGGCGCGCCACCCCGCTGGAGTCGATCGGCCGGGCGCTGTCCCGGCGCAACCACGGCCGGTCTCGCGCCGTGGTGCTGGCCCACGATCACGATGAGGCCGTCGCCGGTCTGCGGGCGGTCGCCGAGGGCAAGTCGAAGCCCAACATCTACTCCGCCGACGGCCCGGTGACCAACGGGCCGGTGTGGGTGCTCGCCGGATTCGGTGCGCAGCACCGCAAGATGGGCAAGGAGCTCTACCTGCGCGATCCGATTTTCGCCGAGTGGATCGGACGCGTCGACGCGCTGATTCAGGACGAGCGCGGCATTTCGATTCTGGAGATGATCCTCGACGACGCGGTGGACTACACCGGCGACACCGTCGAGTACCCGATCGAAGCGGTCCAGCTGGTGATCTTCGCGATCCAGATCGCGCTCGGTGAGCTGCTTCGCGCGCACGGCGCCACGCCGGCGGCGATGATCGGCCAATCGCTGGGCGAGCCGGGCGCGGCCTACTTCGCCGGCGGGCTGTCGCTGCGCGACACCGTCCGGATCATCGTGCCGCGCGCCCGGCTGATGGGCGAGGGCGAGGCGATGCTGTTCGGCGAGTACATCCGGCTGATGGCGCTGGTGGAGTACTCCGCCGAGGAGATCAGAGGCGTGTTCGCCGACTTCCCCGACCTGGAGGTCTGCGTCTACGCCGCGCCCACCCAGACCGTGATCGGCGGACCGCCCGAGCAGGTCGACGCGATCATCGCCCGCGCCGAGGCCGAGGGCCGCTTCGCCCGCAAGTTCCAGACCAAGGGCGCCAGCCACACCGCGCAGATGGACCCGCTGCTCGGCGAATTCACCGCGGATCTGCAGGGCATCGAGCCGATGCCGCTGACCTGCGGCTACTTCTCCACCGTGCATGAGGGCAGCTACATCCGTCCCGGCGCCGAGCCGATCCATGACGTGGACTACTGGAAGAAGGGGCTGCGCCACTCGGTGTACTTCACCCATGGGGTGCGCAACGCCGTCGACAACGGCTACACCACCTTCCTGGAGCTGGCGCCCAACCCGGTGGCACTGATGCAGGTGGGGCTGACCACCGCCGACGCGGGGCTGCCGGACGCGCAGCTGATCGCCACGCTGGCCCGCAAGGCCGATGAAGTCGACTCCATGACGATGGCGATGGCCCAGCTCTACGTCCACGGCCACGACCTGGACATGCGCACGCTGTTCCCGCGGCGCGCCGACGGGCCGGTCAGCCCGGCGGAGTTCGCCAACATCCCGCCGACGCGGTTCAAGCGCAAGCCGCACTGGCTCGACGCCCACTTCTCCGGCGACGCCACCGGCGTCATGCCCGGTTCGCACATCTGCACCCCGGACGGCCGGCACGTCTTCGAATACGCCGCGCGTGGTCCGGAGGTGGACCTGGCTGCGCTGGTGAAATCGGCTGCGGCGGCGGTGCTTCCGGACGCCACGCTGGTGGCCTCCGAGCAGCGTGCGGTGCCGGCCGAGGGGTCCCGGTTGGTGACGACGCTGACCCGGCACCCGGGTGGGGCGGCCGTGCAGGTGCACTCCCGCATCGGCGAATCGTTCACGCTGGTCTACGACGCCCTGGTTTCGCGTGGCGGTGCGGCTGGGGTTTTGCCGGTGGCAGTAGGTGCCGGCACCGCGGTGACAACCGAAACCGTTGCGGCGCCGGTCGGTCCGGAGGCCGAGGATACTGACGATGCGGCGATCCTGCACGACAACCTGACCCAGGGCGCGAACCTGGGGGCCGGTTTCGCCAAGTGGTCACCGGATTCGGGTGAGACCATCGCCGACCGGTTGGGCGCGATCGTCGGCGGCGCAATGGGTTACGAGCCCGAAGACTTGCCCTGGGAGGTGCCGCTGATCGAGCTGGGCCTGGATTCGCTGATGGCGGTGCGGATCAAGAACCGGGTCGAATACGACTTCGACATGCCGCCGATCCAGCTGACCGCGGTCCGCGACGCCAATCTCTACAACGTCGCGGAGATGATCAAGTACGCGGTCGAGCACCGCGACGAGGTCCAGGCGCTGCACGAACACCAGAAGACCATGACGCCTGAGGAGATCGCCGCTGAGCAGGCCGCGTTGATCTCGGGCGCCACCCAGGCCACCGTCGCTGCGCCCGCGCCGGATCCGCAGGCCGAGCCGGAAACCCAAGCGGCACCCCCGGTTTCGGATATCCCGATCCCGCCGCCGCCGACGAACCCGGCCGGTCCCGCGGTGCCGCCCCCGCCCACCGACCCGTCCGGCCCATCTGGCCCGTCCAAGGCGACAGCTGCCGCTGCGGCCGCCAAGGTGCTCACCCAGGAGGCGGTGACCGAGGCGCTCGGTGCCGACGTGCCGCCGCGGGACGCCGCCGAGCGGGTCACGTTCGCGACCTGGGCGATCGTCACCGGCAAGTCGCCCGGTGGCATCTTCAACGAGCTGCCCGCACTCGACGACGCAGTGGCCGAGCAGGTCGCCGCGCGGCTGTCCGAGCGGGCCGAGGGCACCATCACCGTCGACGACGTCAAGTCGGCCACCACCATCGAGGGCTTGGCGACCGTCGTGCGTGACCACCTCGAAGAGGGTGTGGTGGACGGTTTCGTCCGCACGCTGCGGGCCAAACCCGAAGGCTCGGACCAGGTTCCGCTGTTCGTCTTCCACCCGGCGGGCGGCTCCACCGTGGTCTACGAACCGCTGATGAAGCGCCTGCCCGCCGACCTGCCGGTCTACGGCATCGAGCGGGTGGAGGGTTCCATCGAGGAGCGCGCCGCCGAGTACCTGCCCAAGCTGCTGGAACTGGGCGGCAATGGGCCGTTCCTGCTGGCCGGCTGGTCGCTGGGTGGGGCGCTGGCCTACGCGTGTGCGATCGGGCTCAAGCGGGCCGGTGCTGACGTGCGCTACGTCGGGCTGATCGACCTGGTGCTGCCGGGCGAGCCGATCGACCAGAGCAAAGAGGGCATGCGCGCGCGCTGGGACCGCTACGCCCGGTTCGCCGAGCGCACCTTCAACGTCGAGGTTCCCGAGATCCCCTACGAGGAGCTGGAGAAGCTCGACGACGAGGGCCAGGTCAAGTTCGTCCTCGACGTCGTCGCGCAGAGCGGTGTGCAGATCCCGGGCGGGATCATCGAACACCAGCGCACGTCGTACCTGGATAACCGGGCGCTGGACACCATCGAGATCCAGCCCTACGACGGGCACGTCACCCTCTACATGGCCGACCGCTACCACGATGACGCCATCGTTTTCGAGCCCGCGTACGCGACCCGCAAGCCCGACGGCGGCTGGGGCGAATACATCTCCGATCTCGAGATCGTGCCGATCGGGGGCGAGCACATCCAAGCCATCGACGAGCCGTACATTGCCAAAGTGGGTGCACACATGAGTGAAGCCATCAACCGCATTCAGGGAGAGCAGTGAGCAACAAGACCACCGCCGAACTGCTGGCCGAGCTCCGCGAGAAACTGGAGCTGGCAAAGGAACCCGGCGGTGAGAAGGCCGTCGCCAAGCGGGAGAAGAAGGGCATCCCGAGCGCCCGCGCCCGCATCAACGCGCTGGTGGACCCGGGCAGCTTCATGGAGATCGGGGCGCTGTGCAAGACCCCCGGCGACCCGAACGCGCTCTACGGCGACGGCGTGGTCACCGGCCACGGCCGAATCAACGGCCGTCCGGTCTGCGTGTTCAGCCACGACCAGACCGTGTTCCAGGGTTCGGTCGGGGAGATGTTCGGCCGCAAGGTGGCTGCGCTGATGGAGTGGGCCGCCAAGACCGGCTGCCCGATGATCGGCATCAACGACTCGGCCGGTGCCCGCATCCAGGACGCGGTGACCTCGCTGGCCTGGTACGCCGAGCTGGGGCGTCGTCACGAACTGCTGCGCGGCCTGGTACCGGAGATCTCCATCATCCTGGGCAAATGTGCTGGGGGAGCGGTATATTCGCCGATCCAGACCGACCTGGTGGTAGCGGTGCGCGACCAGGGCTACATGTTCGTCACCGGCCCGGACGTCATCAAGGACGTCACCGGCGAGGACGTCACCCTCGACGAGCTCGGCGGCGCTGACGCGCAGGCCCGGTACGGCAATATCCACCAGGTGGTCGAGAGTGAGGCCGCGGCCTTCCAATACGTCCGCGACTATCTGTCGTTCCTGCCAGCCAACACCTTTGACGATCCACCGATCATCAACCCGGGCCTGGAGCCGGAGATCACCCCGCACGACTTGGAACTGGACTCGATCGTTCCCGACTCCGACAACACCGCCTACGACATGCACGAGATCTTGCTGCGGATCTTCGACGACGGTGACATCTTCGAGGTCGGTCAGCAACGCGGGCAGGCGATGATCACCGCGTTCGCCCGTGTCGACGGGCACCCGGTCGGGGTGATTGCCAACCAGCCGATGTACATGTCCGGTGCCATCGACAACGAGGCGTCGGACAAGTCGGCAGGCTTCATCCGGTTCTGTGACTCCTACAACCTGCCGCTGGTCTTCGTCGTCGACACTCCCGGGTTCCTGCCGGGTGTGGAGCAGGAGAAGGGCGGGATCATCAAGCGCGGCGGCCGGTTCCTCAACGCGGTGGTGGAGGCCGACGTGCCGAAGGTGACCATCACCATCCGGAAGTCCTATGGTGGGGCGTATGCGGTGATGGGCTCCAAGCAGCTCTCCGCCGACCTCAACTTCGCCTGGCCGACCGCCCGGATCACCGTGATCGGGGCCGAAGGCGCGGCTCAGCTTCTGGTGAAGCGCTTCCCGGATCCGACCGCGCCCGAGGTGCAGAAGATCAAGGCGGACTTCATCGCCGGCTACAACGAGAACATGGCGATTCCGTGGGTGGCCGCCGAGCGGGGCTACATCGACGGCGTAATCCAGCCGCACGAGACCCGGCTGCTGCTGCGCAAGTCGCTGCGATTGCTCGTCGACAAGCAGAACACCCGGAAGGTGCAGCGCAAGCACGGGCTGCTCCCGATTTAGAGCCGGCGCGGATGCTCGCGCCGGTCGCGCCTTAAGTTAACGCTCAGTTTAGCATAGTCTGCCGTTTTGACGGTCTGAAAAAACGCCTGGTCAGTGGCCGAATCGCCGCCCGGCGAAGCTAAATTTGACATAACAGAGTGTGATTGAAATCATCCATTCCGACAGCGGCCCGTGTCCGCGCGGACGTGAGACCTCAACGAGGAAGTCTGGATGTTTGATGCGCCGCGAGCTGCCTTAGGCACCGTCGCGCTGGCCGCCGGTCTCATCGGAATACCGGTGTCGGCGCCGGCGGCCGTGGCGCCTGCCGGCATTGCGCTGACCGCCACCGATTCACTCGCCGGGTCGAACATCGCGCTGATCATGGGCCCCAGCATGATCCCGACGCCGAGCCAGCAGTACGCCGACACCGTCGATGCGCTCTTTCTGCAGCCCCGCGGCTTCGCCGGCGAACTCGAGGTGCTGACCACACCCGCGTCGCCCTACAACCTGGACAAGTCGCTGGCCGAGGGAGCCCAGATCCTGGTCGACCGGGTGCAGGGGCTGCTCGCCGACGGGCAGGCCGACGCCGAGCATCCGGTGACGGTCTTCGGCTACTCCCAAAGCGCTGCCCTGACGACGCTGGCGATGCAGCAGCTCAATGACGCCGGCGTGCCGAGTTCAGCCGTGCATTTCGTGCTGATCGGCGATTCGGCGTATCCCAACGGCGGCATGCTGGTGGGCTTCGCCAATATGCCGGGCATCTTCGACTCCTTGGAGCAGGGCGGGGTCACGTTAGGTCATCCGACGCCAAATGACCTGTACCCCACCGACATCTACACCCTGGAGTACGACGGCTACGCCGACTTCCCGCGCTATCCGATGAACTTGCTGTCCAGCATGAACGCCATCATGGGCCTGGCCACCCAGCACATCGCGTACCTCGGCCTGACGCCCGAGCAGCTCGCGGAGGCGACGCTGCTGGAGTCCAGCCCCGACAGCCTGATCAACTCCTACATGATCCCCAGCGAGTATCTGCCGCTGCTGTGGCCGCTGTTGTTCGTGCCGGTGATCGGTCAGCCGCTCTATGACCTGATGGAACCCACCATGCGGATCCTGGTGAATCTGGGCTACGGCAACATCGATCACGGCTGGAATGACGGCCCGCCCGACGTGCCGACGCCGGTGTCGGTGGACGGGCCGGACATGGACTGGGCGGAGGTCTCCGACGCGCTTGCCAAGGCGGCGCAGACCGGCTGGGATGCCTTCGTCGCCGACGTGATGGACCCGGCGACCTACGACATCTTTGCCATCCCGGCGCTGGTCGACAACCCCGCGCTGGCAGGCCTGCTGGACGCGGGATTCGCTGCGGGCCTCGCGGGCTCGGACGACACGTCGGTGGCAGACCTGCTCGCCGGGTTGACCAACATGATGTGGTCCTCGCTCGTGGGCGGTCTTTTCGCGGTCCCGTCCTAGGGCACCGCCGCGCGAGACGCGCCCAATACCCGGTCTCGGGCAGGTAAGTGTTGCGTAACGCTTCAGCAACATGCGCAACTTCCGCCTCAAACCAATTATCGTTTCCCCCAGGCGATCCCATGCAGGGCCGAACGCCGAGGTTCCAGATGAACGGGCCGCAACGTGGTTCCCCGCTGCGCGGATCGCCCAGAGGAACTCTGGTGGTGTGATGAGGGGGACGGCGTGTGTCTTAGCGACGGGCAGCGATGAGCCTACTGTTGCCGGCGCCGCGGCCGCCGGCGCCGGCCGGGGCAAAGCGCCGCAGCGTCGCTGATGAACGTAACCGGGTGCTGCGCAAGGCGATTATGGCGTCCGCGGTCGGCAACGCCACCGAGTGGTATGACTACGGCGTCTACGCCGTCGTGGCGACCTACCTCACCGGCGCGTTCTTTCCGGGCGCGCTCGGCAACCTCGGCACCATGCTCGGTTTCGCGGTCTCCTTCGTGTTGCGTCCGCTGGGCGGCATGATCTGGGGCCCGATCGGGGACCGGTTCGGGCGAAAGACTGTGCTGGTCGCCACCATTGCGCTGATCGCGGTGGCGACCACCCTGATCGGCGTGTTGCCCACCTACGCCACCGCCGGCTGGTGGGCGCCCGGACTGCTGATCGCACTGCGCGTGGTGCAGGGGTTCTCCACCGGCGGCGAATACGGCGGCGCCGCAACCTTTATGGCCGAAAGCGCACCCGACGCCAAACGCGGAACCTACGGCAGCTTCCTGGAGTTCGGGGCGGTCGGCGGGTTCGTCGTCGGCAGCGCGGTCGTGCTTGCTCTGGAAGCGATGCTCAGCCACGAGCAGATGGTGGCCTGGGGCTGGCGGATCCCGTTCCTGCTCGCCCTGCCGCTGGGAGTGGTGGGCCTGGCGTTGCGCAGCCGCATGGAAGAGACGCCGGTCTTCGCCGAGTGCGTCGCCTGCGACGAGATCACCGGTTCGGCGTGGGATCGCCTGGTGGATCTGCTGACCAACTACACCCGGCCGATCGCCGTGACATTCGCGTTGCTCGTCGTGCTCAACATCATCGACTACACCCTGGTCACCTACCAGCCGACCTACCTGCACGCCTCGGCCGGACTCGACGAGCGCAGCCGAACCACGGTGGTGCTGATCGGCGAACTGGCGATGATGGCCTGCATCCCGTTTGCCGGCGCCTGGTCGGACCGGATCGGGCGCAAGCCACTGTGGCGCGGCTCGCTGCTCGGATTCGCTGTGCTGGCCGTGCCGATGTACTGGCTGATGGGGCAGGGATTCGGTTGGGCAATCACAGGTTTCACCGTCCTGAGTGCGCTGTTCGCGGCGCCGCTGGCGACGGTGGCCGCGACCTTCCCGGCGCTGTTCCCCACCCAGGTGCGCTATGCCGGCTTCGCGATCGCCGACAACGCGGCGGTGGCGGTGTTCGGCGGCACCGCGCCGGTGGTAGCCGACACCGTCATCGAGCGCACCGGGTGGCAGTTGTTCCCGGCCGCCTACCTGGTATTCGCCGCCTTGATCGGCTTGGTGGCGCTGCGGTTCCTGCCGGAGACAGTCGGATACTCGCTGCGCGGCACCGGAATTCCCGGTGAGCAGGGCGACCTCGAGCGGGAGCTGTCCGCCCTGACCGCGGAGCGGCCGGGCTGGGTGAACCGAAACGCGCTGATCGGTGGGGTATGGGCCGTAGACAAGTACCTCCGGCCACAGCAGCGCACGCCCGCCGGCTATCGCGGTGTCCCGCAACTCGCCGGTGTCAGCGGCCCCCGGATCAGGGTCTGATCACCCGCATGCCATAGAGGTAGGTGGTCAGGTATTCCTCGATCACCGGGGCCCGGACCTCCTTGGCCTCGGGGATCGTGATGAGCAAGGCGTACAGCCCGACCAGAAACGAGATGCCGTTGTGCATGACGTCGACCTCGGCCGGGATCTCGCCGCGGTCGCGGGCCCGCTCCAGTTCCTCGATGACCGCCACGATCACCGGGTGCGTGGGCCGTGATGAGGTGAGCATGACGGTCTTCGGCTACCGCCAACATCGGCATGAGACCGAGCGGTCGTTGACCCGGGTCTGGCTCGTGCTGGTGGCGATCACCATCGGATCCTGGCCGCTGGCGCCAGCGCACATCACCCATGTCGCGCAAGCCAACGTGCCGGTCACCGCGCTGGTGCTGGCGCTGACATTCGTCAAGTCGCGCATGATCATCGGCCACTTCATGGAAATCCATACCGCGCCGCCCTGGCTCAGACGTGCCACCGACGGCTGGCTGGCCGCCTTGATCGCGACGACCTTCGTGATCTACCTGTTCTGAGCCGCCAGGGGTCGCGAGCCCACGGCGCGGGGTCAGGCCTTGATGCGAATCTCCCCGGGCGACCACCAGCCGCTGCGGGTCGCACTGCCCAGCTCCAGCTCCGCGGGCGAGGCCGGCGTGACCTCGTCGAACTTGCGCAGCGAGCCCCAGTCCCGGCCCCAGTCATGGTTGAGGTAGGTGGCCATCACGTGCGCCCGCAGCAGCATGTCGGAGATGCCCAGCAGCCCGCCGTTGACCCCGTCCTGCCAGGTGTCGGTGTCCTGCTTCTTGGCGTTGTAGTCCGGGGTGATCCGGTACTTGGGCACCTCGGTGACACCGTTGGCGTGCAGCATCGGGTGCTGACACGGGAACGCCAGGCCCACCGCCCAGTCCAGCAGCACCGGCTGGTCGGAGCCGATGTACTCCTGAATGGTCTTGACCTCGGGCAGCCGCGGCGGCGTGAACGCGATCCAGTCCCGCGGGTTCAGCGACTTGTCAGAAGCCACAATGCGAACCGCGACGGCGTCGGCGGGGATCTGCGCTCGCGGATAGCGCAGGTTGCGCCACATCCGCGGCCATTCGCCGAACAGGTCGTAAGGCACCAGGCGCCCGCCGGGCACGACGGCGCCGTCGGGACCGGGCAGCCCGTACTCCAACTGCACCTGCTGGCCGGTGGTGTAGCCCTTCAGCACGCTGTTGCCGGCGATCGTGCCCGCCGCGGTCACCGCCAGCAGCGGGTGGGCATCGTCGGCCGGGGGCAGCGCATACCAGGCGGAGGTCAGCTTGGCTTCCTGCTGGCCGTCGGTGCTGTAGCTGCCGGCCAGCGGAATCCGGGCCGGGTCCAGCCCGTAAGGGAGAGGGACCCTGGAACCATTAATGCCCGGCGTCGTCAGCTTCTTCGGGGCATCCCAGTCGTAGTCGGTGCCCGGCTGGGTGATCGACATCCGCAGCGACTCGGCCACGATCTTCTCCGGCACCCCGTTGGCGCTGAACCCGACCGGATCGCTGCCGCCCAGCGGCCCGAGCTCGCCGTACATACCCGGCAGCGGCGTCAGCGCGCCGTCGTTGGGGTCCGGTTCGACCAGCACGTTGTCGGCCTGCCCGCAGCCGCCGACGAAGGCGCGCACGTTGGCCAGACCGTTGGAGTAGCTCGGGTATTCGCGGATGATGCCGGCCACCATCGAGGCCACGAACACACACACCATGAACCCGGCCGCGACCGGAACCGGTGCGGCGGTCAGCGCCCGCGCCACCCGGCCCTCGCCGCGGTCCCGGGGCGCGAAGTGCAGCCACGCCGCCCACCCGGCGGTGATGGCGAACAATGCGAAGAAGATTGTGCTGACGGTGATTCCACCGATCCGCGGCATGTCGGCGTTGAACGGCACCCCGTAGCTCGAGACGTACCACCAGCCGTTGGTGGTGGCGAAGCACAGGGCCAGCAGGAACAGCACCGCTGCCGCGAACGCCATCCGGTTGCGCGACCAGCGCACCACCTGCCGGGATACCAGCACGGTGGTCAGCGCGGCCATCGCCCCGGCCACCGCGGCGAACAGCCCGAAGTGGTGCACCCATTTGGTGGGGGCGAACATCAGCGAGAACATCGTCGCCAAGATGACCCCCATCAGCCGCCACACCGGGCCGCTGGCCACCCCGGCGATCCGCTTGCGGCGCAACATGATGAACATCGCGGTGAACAGGCACAGCGCGCAGATCAGGAACCCGAACCGCCGCGACAGAGAGCCGTCGACGGTGGGCAGAATCAGGTAGTAGTAGCGCAGGTTCTCGGTGTACCAGGCCTGACTCGGGCCGATCGCGGTGCGAACCCTGGTGGCTTCCAACACCGCCCGGATCGTCTGGTCGGCGAAGACCACGGTCAGGATCACCGCGCCAGCCGCCAGCAGCGGCGCCACCAGTGGCCACGTGCCGTGAACACGGTGGCGGCCCACCAGAATCCGCAATAGTGGCCGGCCACCGGCCAGCAGGGCGGCCACCGCGATCAGCCCGGTCGGCTGGATGCCCAGGGTGAAGGCCGCGCAGATGATCGCCAACGCGGCCGGGGTGAGCCGGCTGGAGATGATCGCCCGCTCCACCAGCACGTAGGTGATCAACGAGCCGACCGCGATGATGCCCTCGGGCCGCAGGCCGTTGTTGAACGGCATCCACGCCGCCAGCAGCACCATCCCGGCCGCCCACAGTGCGGGCTTACTGGCCGCCACCGCCGGACCGAACCGCGGCAGCACCTCGCGGGAAAGCAGCAGCCAGCACACCAGCCCGGCGACCAGATCCGGCAACCGGATCCAGATGCTGGCATCGGAGACGTGCGTCATCAACGCCAGCAGGTTGTAGTACCAGCCAAAGGGGTCCTCGGGGCTGCCGAACCAGCGGAAGTAGTTGCTCATGTAGCCGGCGTGGTCGGCCACCCGGGCCATACCGAGGATGTAGCCGTCGTCGGAGGAGTTCGCGCCGATCACGTACCAGACCACGAACCCGAGCACCACCGCGACGTCGGCAGTGGAGAAGAACCGCCAGCGGGCCGGGATCAGCCGGTGCATCCGCCGCCCGTCGAGCCGGTCGAGGCGCCACAGCGCCAGCACCGCGACCACCGTGGCGAGGATCGCCGCGTAGATCGCCGCGCGCTTGAGCGCCGTCGGCTTGGTGGAGAACCGGGTGTCGATGTCGGCGGTCAGCTCCAGGCCGGCCGGTGCGGGACCGGCCAGATCGGTGAACACCCCGACGATCTGCGGGCGCAGGTTGGGGTCGGGCCAGCCGTAGCGCTGGGTGATCCCGCCGATGGTGGCGAACGTTCCGGCGTGCGAGGAGGTGACCTCGATGTCGGTACATCCGGGGCCTTCCACCTTGGCCCGCGGCGCGGTGGCCAGCACCACGTTGCGGTCGGTGACGTCGACCCGCTTCTCGGTGACGCTGATGAACAGCCCGTTGAGCGCGGCGTCCTTGCCCTTGGCCGGGGCGGTGGACAGCAGCGTCCCGCCCTCCGCGGGCAGCTCGCGCACCAGTGCGCACGGCGCCTTCACCGACATGCTGATCGGGGTCTGCGAAATCAGCGGCGCGGTAACGCTGTTCAGCTGCCCATGCTGCGGCCAGTTCAGCGTCGCGGTGGTCTGCACCACCGGCAGCAGCGGGGTGGCCACCGACAGCAGGAAGCCGACCAGGCCGGCGATGATCGCTACCAGGCGCGTGGTGCGAATACTCATGGCAGTGCTCGAATCGGTCCGGGCCGGCTCCAGCCGGTGACGGTCATGGTGCCCTGCTCGACGTGTGCATCAGGCGCGGTCTTGGCCGGGATCAACCGGTGGTAGGCCTCCACCGCCCCCCAGTCGCGATACCAGTCGTCGCGCAGATAGGTCGGGACGGTGGTCGTCCACAGCATCGCCTGGGTGATCATGAACGGCCCGCCGTCCTCGGCCGACTGCCACAGGTTCGACGACGCCGCGGTCTGCTTGTGATCCGGCATGATCCGGTACTCCGGGAGTTCGGCGACGCCCAGGTGTTCGGTGAACGGCCGCTGGCAGGGGAAGTTCGCCGCTACGGCGATGTCCATCAGCACCGGGGTCTGCGAGCCCATCAACTCGCCGATGGTCTTGACCACCGGGACCCGCGGCGGGGTGAAGGCGATCCACTGCTCGGTGGACAGGTTCGGGTCGTTGGCGACGATGCGGACCACGTCGGTGCCCGGCGGCGCCCAGGCCAGCGGGAAACGCAGGTTGCGCCAGGAGTTCTGCGGCCCGATGTCGATTGGCTCCACCTCGCCCTGGGCCTTCACGGTGCCGTCGGGCGCGCTGATACCCCACTCCAGTTTGAGCGGCTGGCCGTAGTCGAGCTTGCCGTCCTCGCCGTGCGACCAGATGGCCCCGGCGGCGCTGACCACGACAATGGGCGCCCGGTCTTTCGACGGTTCCGGCAGCCGGTACCAGACCGAGGTGGCGTGCGCGGCCACCTGCTCCTGGTAGGACCCGAGCACCGGGGTGACCGCCGGGTCCAGGCCGAACGGCAGCGCCACCCGGGAGCCGTTCACCCCGGCCGGGGCGTCGTCGGGCAGCCGGCCGCCGGCGGTGCCCGCCGCGTCGCTCTGGTTGGCGCTGGGCTTGTTCGGTGAGGCGTCGGCGTTGGGCACGCCGGGTTTGGCGATCACCGCCAGTGAAGTCAGGTCGTCGTCGACGGCGTTAGGGGTGAACCCGTACGGGTCGGCGCCGCCGAGCGGGCCGAGCTCACCGTAGGTCTGGCCCGGGACCGGTTGCAGGAGACCGGCATTGGTGTCCGGTTCGGCCAGCACGTCGTCGGCCATGCCGCACGAGGACAGGCCCGACGTCAGGGCTTCGGCATTGGCCCGGGCGGTGGTGTAGGCCGGGTAGCGGCCAGCCGCGGCCTTGGCCATCGAACCGACCATCAGCAGCACCATCAGGCTCGCGACGACCAACAGCGGTGTCGAGGCCAGGATCCGGTTGCGCCGGTTCGGTGTGACCTCGGTGTGCCCGGCGTAGTCCAACCGGAAGTGCTGCCAGCCGGCCAGCAGCCCGGTGGCGATCGAAGCCGCCAGGAACATCGACGTCACCGGCCGGCTCGCGATCACCGGCGGGATGTCGAACCACGGCACCCCGTAGCCGCCGACGTAGAACCAGCCGTTGACCCCGGAGGTCGCCCAGGCCACCAGGAAAAGCAGCGCCGTGACGTAGAGCGTCATGTTGCGTCGGCTGTGCAGGCCGACCCGGGCGAAGGTGAACGCGGTGACCGCGGCCAGCGCCCCGGCCAGCCCGGCGAACGCGCCGAACTGCACCGCCCACTTGGTCGGGGTGAACGTCAACAGCAGCAGGCCCACCGCCGTCGACCCGATCAGCCGCCAGGCCGGCCCGCTGGCCACCCCGGTGATCCGGCCGCGCCGCAGCAGCACCACCAGCATGGCGAACATGCAGAACAGCAGCACCAGCACGGCGAAGCGGCGGGTCAGTGAGGCGTCGACGTTCTCCTCGACGGTCAGGAAGTAGTAGCGCAGGAACTCCTGGTACCACGCGATGGTCGGCCCGACGACGTATTTGATCCGGGCCGACTCGGCGACGGCGGCCAGGGTCTGCGACCGGCACACCACCACGGCGATCACCGAGGCCGCCGCGGCCAGCGCCGCCAACGGAGCGGCCAGCCCGTCGGTGCCCCGGCGCGTGCGGATCACCGCTTCGATCTTGCGGGAGCCGGTCAGCAGCGGGGCCAGCGCGATCAGCCCGTGCGGGGCCAGGGTGACGGTGAAGACGGCCACCACGACCGCGCAGGCCGTCGGCACCAGCCGGCGGGTGGCGATGGTGCGCTCGACCAGCATCCAGACCACCAGGGTGCCCAGCGCGATCAGCGGCTCCGGGCGCAGGCCGTTGTTGAACGGCAGCCAGGCCGCGGCGAACATCATCGCGGCGGTGAACACCGCGACCCGGTTGCCGGACAGCCGGCCCAGCCGGGGCAGGATCGCCCGGCTGATGATCAGCCAGCAGGCCATCCCGGCGGCGGTCGCCGGCAGGCGCATCCACACCCCGGCGGTGCTGATCTGGCTCAACTGGCCCAGCAGTGCGGGATACCAGTCGAACGGGGCCTCGCTGGCGCCGAAGAACCGGTAGTAGTTGGCGACGTAGCCGGCGTGCGCGACGTTGCGGGCCATCGTCAGGTTGTAGCCGTCATCGCTGGAGATGGCGCCGATGACGTGCCACAGCGCCAGGGTGGCCAGCACACCGATGTCGGCCAGCCAGGTGATGGGATTGGCCTTGAGCCAATGCCGCCAGCTGCGCGGGGCCCGGTGGGTGTGCCGGCGGTCCAGCTCCGCCAGGGCCAGGATCGACGCCAGCACCGCGATCAGGCCGAGCGCCATCACGGCGGTCTTGAGCATGGTGGGGTTGGTGATGAACCGGGTGTCGACGGCGATGTGGGCGCTCAAGCCGGGCTGCGGGCCGACTTTCAGCTCCGTGAAGAGGCCCCCGATCTGCGGCTTGTTCTCCGGCGGCAGGGTGCCGGCCGCGCCGGGGATGCCGACGAACTCCGCGCCGACCTCGCCGGCGTTGGCCCACAGGTGCAGTTGGGCGCAGTCGGCGAGCTTGTCGCGGGGGGCGGCCGCGGCCACGTGGTCGCGGTAGGCGGCGAACACGGCGGTCTTGTTGGCCCGCACGAACAGACCGTGTGCGGTGGCGTCGACGCCGCCGGCCGGCACGGTGGACAGCACCAGGCCGCCCTTGTCCGGCAGGGTGGCGATGGCCGAGCAGGGGATGGTGATGTCGAGGCCTTTAGGGGCGCCGGACACCAGGGGAGCGGTGACGTCGGTGATATGGCCGTCGGCGTCGACGCCCTGCGGCCAGGCGATGGTGGCGGTGGTCTGCTTGACCGGGAGCAGTGGGGTGATGCCGCACAGCAATATGCCGGTGATGCCTGCGACCACCGCGATCAGCCGGGCGATCCGATAATTGGGCCGGTCGTGGGGGGAGGACACGAGCCTCGATGTTATGCGACGGGAGCCGCGAAGCCGGGACCCCGCCCCGCGGGGAGGCCGTCCTCGTTGCCCTGCCGCCAGCCGGAGATATGTGATTGTTGCCCGCCTTTGAGCGACAACTCACGTTATGTCAGCTTGTGGCGGGGGCCCTGTCCCGCGGCCTGAGCCCGCAGCGCCATCACCCGCCGGTGGATCCGGTACTCGGTGCTGCGCGGCATGGATGCCGGCCGGTATCGGCCCCGGCCGGCCCGGAACACCCGGCCGTGTTCGCGTTCCCAGCGCAGGGCGTCCGAGATCGCCTTCGACGGGCGCCCCTGGACGGCGAAGCCGCGAGAGTCCAGTTCCGCGGCCAGTTCGGTGATGTCGGCCGGCCCGTGGTGATGCAGGTAATGGGTCAATACGTAGCGCAGTTCAATGCCGCGCAGTGTTATCGCGTTCGTCATGACCGGACCCTGTCACCACGGGCTGACATAACGCGAGTTGTCGCTCAAAGGCGGGCAACTGCCACATATCCCTGGTCCGGTGGCGGGTGGGGAAAGTGAGGCGGATGGCGGAAGAGGTGAAACGGGTGGTGGAGATCAGTGCCGCAGTGGCGCGGGGCTCCACCACCCGGACCGGACGGCCGTGCCCAGCTCCAGCTCAGCCGGCGTCGCCTTGTAGTACGGCGTCAGCTGCTGCAGGGCTCCCCAGTCGCGGAACCAGTCGTCGGCCAGATAGCTGGGCACCGTGGTCGCGCGCACCAGCAGTTCGGTGATGCCCAGCGGGCCGCCCCCGTTGTTGTCCATCACCGGCGAGTTCGCCTCGGCGCCGAACCGGTCCGGCAGGATCCGCCACTTGGGCACCTCGGTCACCCCGTTGCGGTGCCCGAACGGGCGCTGGCAGGGGAACGCCAGCCCGACCAGCCAGTCCAACAGCACCGGATCCGAAGAGCCGACCACCTGCTGCAGGCTACTCAGCTGCGGAACGCGCGGCGGGGTCACCGCGATCCAGTGCTGGGGCGCCAGGTCGTCGTCGCGGACCACCAACCGGATCCGGGTGGCCTCGGGCGGGATCGCGGACAGCGGCGCGCGCAGGTTGCGCCACGCCGGCACCGCGCCGATGTCACCGAATTCGATGGTGCCGCCCGGCTTGTCGTTCGCGGCGCCGGACTCGGTGGCCCACTGCGCGGTGACCTCGCCCCGGTCGAAGCGGCCGGCGGCCGCCACTACCAGCAGCGGCCCGGCGTTGGCCCGGTCGGTGGGCAGCCGGTACCACGCCGAGCGCAGCAGTGCCGGCACTTGAATGCCGGGGCGCCAGCTACCCAGCACCGGCACCCGGGCCGGGTCGAGCTTGTAGGGCAGCCGGGCCCGGGACCCGTTGATCCCCTCGGCCGCGCTCACGCCGCCCTCGGTGCCGGCCTCACCGGTGTTCTCGCCGGTGGGTTCCGCGTCGTCGTCGGCGAGCCGGCCCAGTCCAGGCGGGCCGATCACCTGGTCGGCGGTGACGTCGGCGGGGATTCCGTTGGGACCGAACCCGGTCGAGAACGTCGCGCCCAGGGCGTCGGCTACCGGGGTATCGACCGGGGTGAGCATTCCGGCGTTGGGGTCCTGCTCGACCAGCACATCGTCGGCCAGCCCGCAGGTCTTGCCGGTCAGGGCGTCCAGGTTGGACCGGCC
Source organism: Mycobacterium sp. NGS16 (assembly GCF_059813225.1). Taxonomy (NCBI): domain Bacteria; kingdom Bacillati; phylum Actinomycetota; class Actinomycetes; order Mycobacteriales; family Mycobacteriaceae; genus Mycobacterium; species Mycobacterium sp. NGS16. The sequence continues at coordinate 216,519 of NZ_JCALEE010000002.1, read as the reverse complement.
CACCGTCCACGCCGGGTACTGGCCGAGCATCGACGCCGTCAGCGACACCACTTCGAACAGGATCAGCACCCAGGAGGCGATCGCCAGCGGATAGCCGGACAGCGCAGGAAAGCGCGGTGGCCGGTCTTCGCCGTTGACGAAATGGAACCAGGCCGCCACCAGCAGGGCCAGCACCGTCAGCCCCACCCCCATGGTGGCGAACGCCAGATGCCACTTGGGGAACGCGTTCGACCACGGCACCCCGAAGTTGGAGACGTACCACCAGCCGTTGACGCTGGCGAACGACAGCGCGGTGATGAACAGCACCAGCGCGGCGAACAGCGTCCGGTTGCGCCGCGAGTGCATCGCCGCGGCACCCACCGCGACGGCGGCCAGCGCGCCCAGGGACCCGGCCAGCCCGGCGAACACCCCGAAGTGGTGCGTCCACTTGGTGGGGGTGAACATCATCGCGATGAACGAGATGATGGTGATCCCGATGATGCGCCGGCTCGGCCCGGCCGCGGTGCCGGGAATCCGCCCCTTGCGTAACGCCATCGCCACGCTCACCACCAGGGCCACACCGAGCGCCAGCACGGGGAAGCGGCGCGCCACCGACCCGTCCGGGGTAGCCAGGAACAGCCGCTCGTAGCGGACGTGCTCCTCGAACCAGGCCAGGCTGGGCCCGACTGCGGACTTCAGCGTGCTGGCCTCGATCTCCCCGGCCAGGGTCTGGTCGCGGAAGATCACGATCGCGGTGATGGAGACCGCGGCGGCGATCGGCGCCAGCAGCGGCGCCAGCCCGAACTGCGCCGAGCGCCGGTGCAAGATGGTGCGCAGCGGCCCGATCGCCACCAGCAGCGCACCGATGGAGGCGATGCCCGTTGGCCCGGAGAACAGTGTCAGCGCACCGATGATGCAGGCGATCGCCAGCGGCAGCAGCCGGCTGGTGGCCACCGCCCGTTCCACCGAGCACCAGGTCGCCAGGATGCCCAGCGCGATGATCGGCTCGGGGCGCAGCCCGTTGTTCAGCGGCAGCCAGAACGCCAGGAACAGCCCCGCCGCGGTCCAGGCCGCCGCGCTGCTGTGCTTGACGGCGTGACCCAGTCGCGGGATCACCTCGCGGCTGATCAGCCACCAGCAGGCCAGCGCCATACCCAGGGTGGGCAGCCGCATCCAGATGCTGGTGGTCGAGACGTGCGCCCATACCGCCAGCAGGTCGTAGTACCAGCCGAACGGCGCCTCGGGGGTGCCGAACCAGCGGTAGAAGTTGGCCATGTAGCCGGCGTGCTCGGAGATCCGCGCCATGGTCAGGATGTAGCCGTCGTCGCTGGTGTTGGCGCCGACGAAGTGCCACCACACCAGCACGCATGTGACCAGGGCGTCCAGTGGCGACATCGACCACCAGCGGGCCGGCAGGAAACGGCGGTGCCGGGTGCCGTCGGCGGTGTCCAGGATGTGCAGGGCGATCAGCGCGATGACGGTCAGCGCCACCCCGAGGATCATCGCGGCCAGCTTGAGTGGGGTCGGGGCGCTGGAGTAGCGGGTGTCGACGGTGGCGGTGAAGTCCAGCCCGTCCGGTGCCGGCCCGTCCAGGTCGGTGTAGACGCCGACGATCTGCGGCCGGAAGTCATAGCCGCTGCGGGTGCCTTTCAGCGGCGAGCCGGGGTGTTCGGCGTTGGGCCCGTATTTGAGGCCGACGAACTCGGCGGTGACCCGGTCGGCGTGCGCGGTGAACGTCAGCTTCTGGCAGTCCGGGCCGAGCACCGCCGACAGCGGTGCCACCACCACCGGCACGTTGCGGACCACCAGAACCAGGTCATCGTTGACGCGTTCGATGAGCAGTCCGCGGTCGACGGCCTTGGGCGCCTGTTTGGGCACCGTGGACAGCAGCACGGTCTTGGTCTTGGTGAGTCCGGCCGCGGCCTGGCACGGCACGGTGATATCCAAGTCGGTGGCCACATAGCTGATCAGCGGTGCCTGCACGCTGGTCAACGCGCCGTGCTGCGGCCAGTTCAGCTCGGCGGTGGTCTGCTTGACCGGCAACAGCGGGGTGAGGATCGCCAGCAAGGTGCCCAGTACGCCGGCGACGACGGCGACGGCCCGAGCGATCCGGAAGTCGGCGCGCGTATCGGTCACGGACCTAGATGCTATCGGTGGCCTCAGCGGCGCCGCCTGGTGTGTCGGCCGGGCAGACTTGCATGGTGGAGACACTCGAGTACGCCCCCGGCCGGCTGGTCGATGTGTTCGGTGAGCGTTGCCGTCGGGCCGCTCTGCTGTGGCACGGCAAGCAGCCCGACGCCCGCTCGGCGGTCCGGCCGCTCGCCGAACTGGTGGCCGGTCACGGCTTGCATGTGCTGGTGCCGGACTGGAATTCCCACAACGACGACGGCGGGCGCGCAGATCTGCTGCGCTCGGTGCAGTTCGCGCGCGAACGGGCTGCCGACGCCGACGGCCTGGTTCTGGTGGGCTGGTCGATGGGCGGCGCCGCGGCGGCAGGGCTGGCGATTCACGCGAGCCGGTACGGCGTCAGCTTCTCCCACGTGGTCTGCCTTGCCGGCGCGTTCATGGTGCCCGACCCGATCAGCGGCAAGGCCCCGGCGGCCGGGCTGCCGGGCGATCGGCGCTGCCCGATCACGTTGCTGCACGGCACATCCGACGACGTCGTTCCGGTGACGGCCAGCCGCGAGTTCGCCGCCGCCCTGGCACACCACCGGTGGCCGGTGCAGTTGGGCGAGCTGTCCGCCGATCACGGTTCGATCGCCGGGGCCACCTACGACCCCGAGACCGACCGCTATGCGGCCGCTACCGACCGCCATACGTTGACGGTTGCCGCCGAGGTGGCGAACCGGATCACCGCCGCACCGCCAGCACAAACGGACCGATCTTCTCCACGCTGAACGCCGGCCCGTCGAACAGCTCGGCAGCGAGGTCGACGGTGTAGCGGCGCACGTTGGGGTGGTTGGGGTAGACGTCCTTGGCCAGCCGCAGCGTGTACGTGTTCCCCGATCCGGGGCGCATCAGAAACACCGTCGGCGCCGGCCACGGCAGGTCGTCGAGCGCGCGGGTGAACTGTTCGGTGGTCTCCAACTTCGACCAGGCCTCGATCGCGGCGGCCCGCGCGGAGAATTGCGCCAGCGGGTTGGCGTAGTGGCTCGTCAGGCCCTGGAAACCCCAATAGGGATAAAAGGACAGGAAGCTGTAGTCGGCGGTGAGCACCACGGTCTCGTCCCGGGGCTTGCCGGTGGCCTTGGTGATGGCAGCGTCGACGGCCTCGTAGTACTTCGCCGCTCCGGGCGGGCGCCGGTCGCCGCGTTCGCCGTGCCCGTCGGTGTCGGTGTAGGCGACGGTGATGTCGGGCCGCAACACTTCGGGGATGTCCTGGCTGAACGCCAGCGCCCCCGCCAGCCCCACCGCAGTGGCGACCGGATACACGATGGTGTGCCAACCGGTCGCGGCCCGGCCGAGTGCCCGGGCGCCCTCGACGAAGCCGAACACCCCGGCGGTGGCCAGCAGCACCGTCAGCGTCGGCTGCAGCCGGAAACTCAGCAGCGTGGTGCGCGCCAGCGTCGACAACATCGACAGCATGGACCAGGCGTAGACCCCCACGACCCCGATCGCCAGCGCCCCCGCCCGGGTTGACTTGCCGGCCCGGGCCACCAGCCACAGCGTGCCTAGCAGGCACAGCGCTCCGAGCAGGGTGAACTGCAGCATCGGGAAGCTCAGCTCGGCGCCGTCGCCGGGCAGGTAATGCCGGGCGCTGCCGGTATCGCTGACCGGGTGATGCCGGGTGCGCAGCAGGTACGGCGTCCAGGTGATCGAGGCGATGGCCACCGCGAGCACCCCGATCACGGTGAGCCTGGCCAGGGGGTTGAGTGCGGCTTTGATGCCGTTGCGGGCGTTGAGCCCGGCCAGCACCAGCGCCATCAGCGTCACGGTGAACGCGCTGTAGGCCACCAGCAGGGTGTAGAAGGTGGCGGCGAAGCCGAGGAAGAGGCCGGCTCCGGCGACCGCCCCCCAGCCGTTGGCGCCGCCGGCGCGCAGGCCCGACCAGGCCAGGATCAGCACCGGCGGAAGCAGCACGGTGATCATCGCCGCGTAGGGCTCCGGCGAGCTGTAGGCCAGCGTCACCGCTGCGCCCGCGATCGTGACGAGCAGCGCGTACTCGAAGCGGATCATCTTGTTCCACAGCACCAGCGCGACCGCGACTGCCACGGCGATCGAGGTGATCGCCCACGGCTTGTACATCTCCCAAGCCGGCAGCCCGGTCAGCGCCGCGGCCCGCCCGCCCAGCCAGAACCAGCCCGGCGGGTAGAACGGCGGCAGCCCGCGGTAGGTCATGTCGGCCAACGCCGGGCTGTCGGCCATCCGGGTGAGGTATTCGGTGCGGAACTGCTGGTCCACCGAGATCCCGAACAGGTAGAGCTTGGTGGCGCCCAGCGGCATCGCCAGCGTCACCACCGAGAACGCGCTGGTGAACGCCACCGCCGCCAGCCAGCCCAGCGCGCGGCGCCCCCGTCGCCACAGCCACGCGGCGCAGGCCAGCCCGGCCAGGCTACCGACCTGCCCGACGGTGGTCAGCGCGTGCAGTTGGTTCGACGACGGGTAGGCCGGCCACTGCACCCGGGCGATCGCCACCAGGGCGACCACTGCGACGACGACGGCGATGAGGCTCGCCAGGACCATCTGCCCGACGGTGGCCAGCGCCGTGCGCATCAGCGGCGGCCCATCGAGTCGGCGGCGGCGGAGGAGGTGTGGCCGTTGCCCGCCTTTGAGCGACAACGGGTGGCGGCCTGGGGGTGGCAGCGCGCCGAGCGTGCGGTTTGGGCGCGAGATCCCGGTGATTTCGTGCCAAGACGCACACTCGATGGGGGGCGGCGGTGCGGGGTGCTCGGCATAGGGAAGGCGACCGGGATCAGATGGGCAGCCGGCGGAAGATCACCCGCGGGACGTGCCGCAGCACCATCATGACGTAGCGGAAAGCCCCTGGCGCCCAAACCAATTCCTTGCCCTTGGCGGCGGCGGTCACCGCCAGCTCGGCGACGTCCTCCTTGTCGACGGTCAACGGCGCTTCCTTGACGTGCGCGGAGAACCGGGTGCGGACCTGTCCGGGCCGGATCACCAGCACCCGCACCCCGTCGTCCCGCAGTGCCTCACCCAAGCCGAGGTAGAAGCCGTCGAGCCCGGCCTTGGTGGAGCCGTAGACGAAGTTGGTCCGGCGCACCCGTTCACCGGCCACCGAGCTCATCACGATGATCTGCCCGAAGCCCTGGGCGCCCATCTTGTTCGCCAGCAGGACACCCACCGAAACCCCTGCGGTGTAATTGATCTCGGCGACCTGCACGGCTTTGGCCTGGTTGTGCCAGAGCTCCTCGGGGTCGGCGTCCATGCCGAACGCGACGATCGCGACATCGATGTCGCCGGCACTGAACGCCTTCTCGATCATCGCCGGATGCGACCCGGTGTCGAGGGCGTCGAAGTCGATCACCTGCACCGACTTGGCGCCGGCGGCCTCCATCGCCGCCACCGCGCCGTCCCGCCCGGGATCACCGGGCAGGCAGGCCAGCACCACGCTCGCCGAGGCGTTGCGCAGGTAGCGTGCACAGATCGCCAGCCCGATCTCAGACGTGCCGCCCAGCAGCAGGATGGACTGGGGATTTCCGGTGGCGTCAAGCACCATCTACAGCAGCTCCAAACGTCGGGCCATGTCCGAGGCGAAAATCCCGTCGGGATCGACCTTGCGGCGCATCGCGATCCATTCGTCGATGCGGGGGTACATGGCGTGGAACATCTCCGCAGTCGTGCGGGAATCCTTGGCGGTGTAGAGGCGCCCGCCGAACTCGAGCACCCGGCGGTCGAGCTCATTGAGCAGCGTGTTGAGGCCGGGCTTCATCGGGAAGTCCAGGCAGACGTTCCAGCCGGGCATCGGGAAGCTCAGCGGCGCCTGGTTTCCCGGTCCGAACAGCTTGAACACGTTCAGCGCCGAGTAGTGCCCGCTGGCTTGGATGTCGATGATGATGCTCTTGAACTCCTCGACGGCCTCGGTGGGCACCAGGAACTGGTACTGCGCGAAGCCGGCCGGACCGTAGCCGCGGTTCCACTCACCGAGCAGATCCAGCGGGTGATAGAACTGCGTCAGGTTCTGCACCTTGCCGCGATAGTGGCCGCCGCGACGGTAGTACAGCTCACCGATGGCGCTCAGGCTCAACTTGTTCATCAACCCGTTGGGGAAGACATCGGGCACCGTCATCAATTGCGGTGCGTCGAACTTCAGCGGGTTTTTGGCGAGCTTGGCCGGCAGTTCGTCGCGCAGCGCTAGGCGCCCGCGGGTGATGGTGGCGCGGCCCAGCTTCGGCGGCGGGCTGATGGCGTCGAACCACGCACTGGAATAGGTGTAGTCGGCCTCGCTGCCGTCGCTGTGGAAGGCGATGGTCTCGTCAAGGGTGGCGGTGTTGTCGCCGTCGTTGATGAAATACGCCGTCTCGGTCGGCGTCATGGCGATCGTGGCGCGCAGGATGATTCCGGTCAGGCCGTTGCCGCCGACGGTGGCCCAGAACAGCTCGGCCTCGGGGCCGGCTGGCGTCAGGTGCCGCACCGACCCGTCGGCGGTCAGCAACTCCATCGACACCACGTGGTTGCCGAAGCTGCCTTCACTGTGGTGGTTCTTGCCGTGAATGTCGCAGGCGATCGCTCCACCGATGGTGACCTGGCGAGTCCCGGGCAGCACCGGCACCCACAACCCGAAGGGCAACGCCGCCTTCATCAACTGATCCAGGCTCACCCCACCGTCGACGTCGACGACGCCGCGATCCGAAGAGATCGAATGGATCCGGTTCAGCGCGGTCATATCGATCACCAGGCCGCCGCCGTTCTGGGCGTTGTCGCCATAAGAACGGCCCAGCCCGCGGGCGATCACGCCCCGGCTCCCGTCATCGGACGCCCGCGCCACGGCCTTGGCGATGACCTCGACATCCGGGGTCGACAGCACCTGCGCCACACTCGGCGCGGTGCGGCCCCAACCGGTCAGTCGCCGCGCGGTGGTCGGCAGCTCAGTGCTGAACATCGCACATGAGGGTACCGCCCAACGCGCCGCTGCCCGGTTTCGCGTGACTATTCGGGTGACTACCGTTACGATCGCGCAATGCCTGAGACTCCCCCCACTGATTCGCCGTCATCGACCAAGCCCACCAAGCCCAAGACCGCGGGTTTTCCGAAATCTTCCACTTCTTCGCAGGGCCTGTCGGTGCCGACGATCGCCGCTTTGGCCTTGGCCGTGCTCGGCATCGTGTTAGCCATCTTCGGGTGGTTCCACCCGTCGACGAGTCAGAAGTTCTCCGGCGACCAGCGCGACGAAGCCAAGGGCAAGATCTGCGACGCACAGGCCGTCGTGCGCCAAGGCACCCAGTTCAACACCAACCTGCAGAACCCGGTTCCTGGCGACCTGGCCGGTGACCTGGCGGTGGGCACCAATGCCCGGCTGTCGCTGTTCGCCGGCGGTGCGTTCCTGCACCAGCGCCTGGAAGCCAACCCGGCCGTCCCGGCCGATCTGGCCAAGGCCGTCGGCGACATGGCCGACACCCTGGAGGCACTGAGCATCAACTACCTGGCCGGGCACTCGCCTGACGACGCGGTGCAGCAGCCGCTGCGTGACCAGCTGCGCGGCGAGATCGACGTGCTCGACAACCTCTGCCAGTCGTAGTAGCCCGTTCTCCGGTTCAGCACCGGTTGCGCATGGCGCAGCCGGTGCTGAACCGTTTTGCGGGCCGGGGCGGAGAAGCGCGTCCGCCGGAGGCGGTCAGCCTGGGCACTGCCTGGTGGACAACGGTACGTTTTCCGCCACCGGCTGCGTTGCGGCGCCGGGGTCATCCGCAGCGCGCCCTCGCCGGCCTGGGTTGTGGTTAGCCGACTAGCTGTCAACAACCGGGGGAGAAGGTTCGACAGCCTGGACGAATATGCAGAGCGGTCAAGCGGTGGTGCCCCGCGCCGGCCATGACACGGATCCATGCTGCTCACGTACAGCGTCGACGAGGCGGCAGACGTTAGGCGCGCCGAGCGCGATTACGGATAACCGGCAAGAAGCGTTCCTGCGCCAAGTTAATGCCGAGCCGAATTCTTACGGTTACGCGGCCAATGGCAGACATCCAACGCGCTGCCTGTCAGACCGAATGCCTTTTGAAGGTTTAGTCCACCACAGGTGCACTAAATTGACGGAGCCGCAGCTTTTTCGCCGACCGGTCGTCGCTCGACGACGCCCGCTGCGACCGCTGGGCGCGGTCGACAGTCTGGGGCGCCGAACCGCGGAGGGATCGCACGCCTCGCTGACCTGGGCTTCCCCGTCAGCGGGTCACGCCAGGGCCTGCCCAGGTGAGGGTTGGGACAGGAGGAATTTTTCTGAGAGTCCAGAACTTTTCTAAGAAATTTTGGCGGGCCGACGGCGTGGATTCACCGCTATAATCCCATGTTAACGCCCATTACCAATCGGTAACCTGCACGGTTCCACCTTTTTGCACTGGGGTTGACGCGATCAGAATAGCCGTTAACCTAACTCCCCACAGGGCTCGTTATGCCGCCGTTATGTGCAAGCTAAGGGGAAGCTGCCATGTCTCGTCAGGGTCAACGTGGATCCAAAGGTCGTCGCCGTAGCCGGGTGATCGGTGCCAGTAGCGCGGTTGGTGCCTTCCTCGCATTCGGGATGGCCCCGTTGGCGGCCGCCCCGGCGGCGAGCGCCGACTTCGATGACGTCCTCGTCGACCTGCTCGGTCAGAGTCTGGGTGACGCCGTCACCAACCTCGGTACCAATTGGGGTGATCAGGCCGCCTGGGAGGTGGTCTTGGACCCAGCCAGCTGGTCGACCTTCTTCGACGGCCTCGGCAGTCAGAGCACGTGGGATGCGGTGCTGGCCGACCTCAACTTGAATGCCGCCGGCTCGGCCGTCGCCGACCTGCCGGGTTCTGCCGCCGCGTTCGACTGGAACCAGATCGACTGGCTGAAGCCGTTCGGTAACGGCGCGCCGGGCACCGAGGCGCACCCGGACGGCGGCCCCGGTGGGTGGATCTTCGGCAACGGTGGCGCGGGCTGGGACGCCGACGGCACGGGCCCGAGCGCCGATCCCATCGACGGTGGTAACGGCGGCCAGGGCGGTCTATTCGGCGGCGACGGTGGTGCCGGTGGTGACGGCTACGACGGTGGGGACGGTGGCGACGGTGGTGCGGCCGGACCGTTCTCCTGGTTCAGCCACGGTGGCGCAGGTGGTGACGGTGGCGCGGCGATTACCGCGGGTCGCGACGGCGGCGCCGGTGGTGCCGGTGGTGACGCCGCCCAGTGGGGCTTCTTCAGCACCGCGGGGGCCGGCGGTAACGGTGGCGACGGGGCCATGGGTGCGGCCGGTGCTGCCGGCAGCTTCGCCAACGGCGGTGATGGCAACGGCGGCAACGGCAAAGCTGGCGGCGCGGGCGGTAACGGTGGTGCCGGCGGTAAGGGCTCGATGCTGTTCGGCGCCGGCGGCAAGGGCGGCGCGGCTGGTAACGGCGGCGAGGGGGGCGCCGGTGGGGAAGGCGCCGCCGGCTCCGACATGACCGCGTCTGCTGCTGCGACCGACGGCGGCAAAGGTGGCGAGGGCGGCGCGGGCGGCGACGCCGGCACGGGTGGTGCGGGCGGTGCCGGTGGCTGGCTCGGCAGCGCGGGCGCGACCGGCGCGGGAGCCACGGGCGGCAACGGTGGCGAGGGTGGCGTCGGCGGTGCCGGTGGCAACGCCAACGGTGTGACCGGGAATGTGGGCCAGGACGCTGTTGACGGCAGTGGTGCGGCCGGGGGCAACGGCGGTGTCGGCGGCAATGGCGGTGTCGCCGGTGACGGCGGTGCGGGCGGTAAGGGTGGCGCTGCCGGCACCTCGACGAACGGCACCACCGCGACCGCCGGAGCCGGCGGCCAGGGCGGTGCCGGCGGTGACGCCAAGGGCGGCGTCGGTGGCGCCGGAGGCAAGGGTGCCGGCGGCGGCACCAATGAGGCTGCCGGAAATGGTGGCGACGGCGGGGCCGGCGGTCAGGGCGGCACGGCCGGAGCCGGTGGCGCCGGCGGGGCGAACGGCGACGGTAATGGCACGGCTGCCAGCGGCACGGCCGGATCCTCTGCCGGTGGCGAGGGCGGCCAGGGCGGTCGAGGTGGTGACGGCAAGGGCACTTACGACGCCTACGGCGACGCCCAGGCGGGCGGCATCGGCGGCACCGGCGGTATGGGTGGTGCGGGAACCCATGGCAGCGCCAACGGCAATGGTGGTGCCGGCGGTGCTGGTGGTGATGGCGCCAGCGAAGGCACCGGTGGGGTCGGCGGCAGCGGCGGCGCCGGCGGGGCCGGCGGCCAAGCGGATGCCACCGGGCCGGGCTACGGCGGTGGCGGTGGCGGCGGCGGTGGCGGCGGCAGCGTCTTCGACGACGGTGACGCCACCGCAACCGGTACCGCCACGGGCGGCGACGGCGGTGCGGGTGGCGCCGGTACCGCCACCGCGGCCGGTGGGCACGGCGGCACCGGCGGTCAGGGCAACATCTCCGCGTTCGGTACCGGCAGCAAGGCTGACGGCACCGCCACCGGCGGCAGCGGCGGCAATGGTGGCACCAACGGCGGCACCGGTGGTGACGGCGGCCTGGCTGAGATCCTCGGCGGATTCGGCACCACCAACAGCGTCGCGCACGACGCCACCGCTATCGGCGGCGCCGGTGGTGACGGAATCAACGGCGGCACAGGTGGTGCCGGCGGCATCGGTTATGTCGAGGCGGTCGGCGACAACACCACCGCGACCGGTACCGGGACCGGCGGGGCCGGCGGTGACGGCGTCGACGGTGGTGCCGGCGGCAACGGCGGCGAAGGCATCGTCGACGCCGGCTACGGCCAGATCACGCCCAGCGGCCCCGCCCCGACACCCAATGCCAGCGCTGACGGCACCGCCACCGGTGGGGCCGGCGGCACCGGCACCGGCGCCAACAGCCAAGGCGGCGCTGGTGGCAGCGGCTCGGTCATCGGCCTGAACGGTGGCAGCGGCAGCGGCACCGGAATCGGCAGCGCGGGCGGTGACGCCACCAACGGCGGAACTGGCGGTGACGGCGGCAGGGGCTGGATCGAAGCCGTCGGCACCGGCAACAGCGGAACGGCCACCGCTAAGGGCGACGCGACCGGTGGGGCCGGTGGTGCGGGCGACGACGGGACCGGCGGCGCCGGTGGCGACGCGACGGTCCTGGCGACCAACGGCGGCACTGCGACCGGCACCGATGGTGCGACCGGCGGTGCGGGTGGTTCCGGCAGCAACGGTGGCACCGGCGGCGCAGGTGGCGCGGCAGCTATCAACGCCAGCCAGGGTGCTGTCATCAGTGACACCAAGGTGCAGGGAGCTATCGGCGGTGCGGGCAGCAACGGCGGCACCGGCGGTATCGGTGGTGCCGGCGCTGCTTCAGCGATCGGTGCCGGCAGCACCATCACGGGTGCAGCCACCGGCGGCGCCGCTGGTAGCGGCGACGGCGCGGGCAGCATCGGCGGTGACGGCGGTGCCGGCTACCTGGTGGTCGACCACGCCGGCGGCACCATCGGCGGGGACGGCAATGCCGCAGCGGCCCAGGGCGGCATCGGTGGTGACGCCACCAATGGCGGTCACGGCGGTACCGCCGGCTTCGGTGAGCTGGAGACCGGCAACGCCAATGACGGTGGCAGCGGCGGCACCTCGTACGGCAGCGCCACCGGCGGGAACGGTGGTACCGCCGACGGCACCGGCAGCACCGGCGGCCACGGCGGCAACGGCGACATCCAGAGCGCTCGTGCCGAAGGCGGAAGCACAGGCGGCACCTCGCACGGCACCGCACAGGGCGGAAACGGCGGGGACGCGACCGGCGGCGGCCACGGCGGTAAGGGCAGCTACGGCAGCATCTTGTCCGGTGGTGCGGACGCGGAGGCTTCCGGCACCGGCACCGGCGGCAACGGCGGTGACGGCCTGGCCGGTGGCACCGGTGGTGACGCTCTGAGCGGTCAGGTCAACGCGTTCGGTGCCAATGCCAAGGCCGACGGCACCGCGCAGGGCGGCGACGGCGGTGCCGGTACCGGTGCCGGTGCGGTCGGCGGTGGCGGCAATCTTGGCTACATCACTGCGGGCGCCGGCAACACCATCACCGGGGCGCACAGCACCGGCGGCGACGGCGGCGCCGCGGGGGCAGGCGTACACGGCGCCTCTGGTGGTGCGGCCAACGTCACCGCCAATGTCGGTACGAGCAGCACCATCACCAACGGCTCGGCGGCCGGTGGTAACGGCGGCAGCGGTGGCAGTGGCGGTGCCGGCACGGTGGCGGCCAGCAACGGCGGCACCATCACCAACAGTTCTGCGACCGGCAACGACGGCAGCGACACTGCTGCCGGCGGTTCGGCGACCGTGACTGCCGACGGGCCAAACAGCACCGTGACCAACACCCACGTAACCGGTGGCGCAGCGGGATCGGGACTGAGCGCCAACGGGGCGGGCACCGGCGGCGCCGGTGGTAACGCCGCCGCCTCGGCAACCAACGGCGGTGCCGTTGACACCGCGACGGTGACAGGTGGCACCGGCGGTGATGGCAGCCACGGTGGTACCGGCGGCGCGGGCGGGCTTGGATTTGTGACCGCCGACGGCGCCGGCAACGCGGCCGGAGGCGAGGCGCACGGTGGTGCTGGCGGTGCCGGCGACAACGGGACCGGCGGTGCCGGCGGCACGGGTGCCATCTTCGTCGTCGGCACCAACGGCTCGGCGCACGGCACCGGCATCGGCGGCCAGGGCGGCGACGGAACCAACGGCGGCGTCGGCGGCGCCGGCGGCCAAGGTGACGTGAACGCCAACGCACACGGCACCACCGGCGGCACTGCCAGTGGCACGGGCACCGGCGGCAACGGTGGTGACGCCACCGGGGCCAATGCCAAGGGTGGCGACGGCAATGACGGCGAGATCCAAGCCGGCTACAGCCTCAACGCCTTTGGCGGCACGGCTTCGGGCGAAGCCACCGGCGGCAATGGCGGCGACGCCACCGGGGACAACAGCATCGGAGGAAAGGGCGCCTTCGGAGTAGTCCTCTCCAACGGCCTGGGAGCCAACGCCAGCGGCACCGCGGTCGGCGCCAACGGTGGCGACGGTATCAACGGCGGCACCGGCGGCGACGCCAGCGCGGCCGGCACCGGCCAGGTGGCCGCCACCGCCAACGGCGCCACGGCCAGCGGTACCGCTCAGGGCGGCAACGCCGGCAACGGCATCGGCGTCGGCAACAAGGGCGGCGCCGGCTCGACCGGCTGGATCCAGGCCCAGGGCGTCGGAAGCCATGCCTCCGGTACCGCTGCCGGCGGCACCGGCGGTACAGGCCAGAACGGCGTCGACGGCGGCGCAGGCGGACGGGGCTCCTTGCAGGCCATTGGCACCGGCACCACCATCAACGGCGGCACCGCCACCGGTGGCGACGGCGCCACCGGCCACGGCGGCGGCGCCAGCAACTTCCTCGTCCACGGGGGCACTGTCGTCGACACCAATGCCGTCGGTGGCAATGCGACCGACGGCGGTGCCGGCGGTGCTGCCACCATCACCCTCAATGGGGACGACAGCTTCGTCGGTGGCAGCAGCATCACCGGCGGTAACGCTGGTGTCGGCGGCGATGGCGGCGCCGCGTCCCTGAATGCGACCAACGGCGGTGGGATCTCGGGTAGCTCTGCCGCCGGTGGGCAAGGCAGCGACACCAATTCCGGTGGTACCGCGGATATCACCACCGTCGGGTCGGGCAGCATCGTCACCGATAGCCACGTCACCGGTGGCAATGCCGGCGTCGGCGACGCCAACGGCGGCACCGGGGGCCAGGGCGGCTGGGCCGGCCTCACCGCGATCAACGGCGCCCACATCACCGACACCACCGTGAAGGGCGGTGTGGGCGGTGCCGGCACCGACGGCGGACAAGGCGGCCTCGGCGGGTTCGGCCTGGCCGCGGCGACCGGGGCCGGCAGCACCATCACCGGGGCGAGCGCCACCGGCGGGGTCGGCGGGCTGGGCGACAACGGGACCGGCGGCGAAGGCGGCAGCGGCCAGCTGATCGTCGACAGCGCGGGCGGCAGCATCGGCGGCGGCGGGAACACCGCCACGGCGGTCGGCGGTGCCGGTGGTGCCGGTACCGACGGTGGCCGGGGTGGCAATGGGTCGTGGGGTGAACTCGAGTCCGACGCCGCGGGCGGCAACTCCTACGGTCAGTCCACCGGCGGTGCCGGTGGTGACGCCACGGGCGCGAACAGCGTCGGTGGCAACGGCGGAAGCTCGGATATCGAGAGTGCCAAGACCACGAGCGGCTTCGGTGACCCGAGCCTCGGCGGCCCGGGCGGGACGGCCCATGGTACGTCGACCGGCGGCGATGGTGGCAGCGCCAGCAACGGCGGCCACGGCGGTAACGGCGGCAAGGCAAGTATTGCTGCCGGTGGCGAAAACGCTCTGGCCAGCGGCATCTCTAAGGGTGGCACCGGTGGCGAAGGAGACGGCGGCCAAGGCGGCAACGCCGGCTACAGCCGGGTTACCGCACTGGGCGAGAACACCACATCTACCGGAGGCAGCGCGACCGGCGGCGACGGCGGTAAGGGCACCGGCGGCGGCACCGGCGGCAAGGGCGCCGACGGCAACATCGGGGCCGCGCTCACCAACACCGGGAGCGCCAGCGACCACCCGACCGCTAACGACAACACGGTCGTCGGCGGAAGCGGCGGGCTGGGCGGACCAGGTCACACCGGCGGCAACGGCACCGAGGCCGATGTCTACGCGGTCAATAACGGACAAACCAACCAGGGGTGGCCTAACCCGAATAGCGATCAAACGGTTATCGGCCCCAACGGCGCCAACAACCCTTAACCCAATCCGCCAACCCACCCGCGGCCCGGCCTTGCGACCGGGCCGCGGTGGCATTCCGACGAGCGCTATCGGCGGTGATATCCGATTCGACTTCACCCATATCACCCACGGCAGGTGCAGGAGTGACACAAGTTGCCGCCGCTACCGGATCGTCGGACAGGCTTTCCTGAGAATTTTCGGGTCCGGAGGTAACGGCGGGGCTCAGTGTTCACTACCGTCGGCATCGGCCCGGTCCGCTGATGTGGCAGCTAAGAGCCGGTGATTAGCACATCAAAGCCACTGACCTGGGCAAATGCATAACTCGACTTACCTCGCAGTGTCGGCGCCCGCGGCTAGCGAAAGGTCGTGATACAGGGTTGACGCCACCGGAATCGTGATTAACGTGAGCGATCGATGAGAGTTTTTCATCGAGCGCTTTAGCAATTTGGGGGAGGGCGCCATGTTTGTTCAGCGTCGCGGGGGGATGGCCCATCGATCTGGTCGCGGACGCCCTCGGCGCACGCTGGTCGCCGGCAGCGCCGCCGCAGCCTTTCTGGCCGTGGGGATGACGCCGCTGGCCGGCGCGCCCGCGGCGCACGCCGACCTGGACGGCCTCGATGCGCTATTCGAGCTCCTCAACACCGATCTGTTCGGGACGGCTTCCGGCGACATCAGCTTCCTCAACGGCGATGACGCCATGGCCGTCTTCACCCACCTGCATACCGACCTGGAAGCCTGGCTGGCCGACACCGACAACGCGGCCCTGATCGCCGGTATCAACCAGCCGTGGGTGGACCTGTTCGGCCGCAACCTGATCGGCAACGGCGACGCCGGCTGGGACGGAACCAACGATGCACCACTGGCGTGGCTGGGCCTCGGCAATCTCCACGATGGCGGATTGCTCTTCGGTGACGGCGCGGCCGGCGGAGTGGATGACAACGGGAACGGCCTCGCGGGCGGCGCCGCCGGCTTGTTCGGCTACGGCGGTACCGGTGGCGACGGCGACGACGGCGGCAACGGCGGTGCAGGTGGCGCCGGCGGTTGGCTGTTCGGCAACGGCGGCAACGGCGGTGCGGGTGCTGACGCAACCGATCCGGGCGACAGCGGCGGCAACGGCGGTGCCGGCGGTATGGGGGGCATGCTCTACGGCAACGGCGGCGCGGGCGGCGCCGGCGGCGACGGCATGAGGGGCGCCGACGGCATCAGCTACGGCGACGAATACAACACCCCGGTCAATTACGGCAAGGCCGGCGGCGACGGCACCGACGGTGGCGCCGGTGGAAACGGTGGCGCCGGCGGTGCCAGTGGCCTCGTGGACGGCACCGGCGGTAACGGCGGTCACGGCGGCAATGGCGCCGTCGGCGGCGATGGCGGCAACGGCGCCTGGGGTGCTGACGGGCGGACGCAGCCGCCTGGTCATCCGCCGATCCCGCACCCGAGCGGTCCCGACGCCCAGGCCGGCGGGCACGGCGGCAGCGGCGGCACCGGTGGCGCCGCCGGCAACGGTGGTGCCGCCGGCTCCTCACTCATCGGCCACGCCGGCAACGCGGGCGACGCCGGCAACGCGGGCGACGGGGGCAACGGAGGCGACGGCGGACGTGGCGGCTGGGGCCAGGACACCGCCCTGCAGAACGGCGGCGCCGGCGGCGTCGGCGGCAGCGGAGGCAACGGCGGTGCCGGTGGCAGCGGTGCCCACGCCACCAATGGCGGCAACGCCGGTGACGGCGGTACCGGCGGGCACGGGGGCCACGGCAGTTCCGGCAATAACGCCGAGAAGACCGCCGGAGCACAAGGCGGCGTCGGGGGCCTCGGCGGTCATGGCGGCGTCGGGGGCAACGGCGGCGTCGGCGACAATCCGACCGACGGCGGTGCCGGCGGAAACGGCGGGACCGGTGGTGAGGGCGGAACCGCGGGTGTCTCCGCGCAGGGCGCCACCGGTGCGGCCGCCAACGGCACTACCGGCGCCAAGGGCGGCGACGGCGGCAACGCCGGCGAAGGGGGGACCGGGAACAGCACTGCCGGCACCGGCACCGGAAACGGTGCCCACCGGGGCGCCAACGGCACCGGCGGCGACGGTGGCCAGGGCGGCACCGGAGGCCAGGCCACCCCGCAGTCCCCAGACCCCACCGGCGGCAGCGGCGGAACCGGCGGAACCGGCGGCAACGGCGGCAAGGGCGTTGGCGGCGTCGGCGGGGGCAACGGCGGCCAAGGCGGTGACGGTGGCTACGGCGGGAACGGCGCCCAGCAGCAGGGGGCCGGCGGCAACGGCGGCAACGGCGGCAACGGAACCGACGGCGGCGTGGGCGGTGCTGCGGGCGTGGGCAGCACCCACGGCACGCCGCCCGGGCAGCCCGGCCAACCCGGCATACCGGCGCCCTAGGCAGACCTCGCGACGGTCCCCTGCCCCACGAGGGGTGGCAGGGGACCGTTGCCGTTCGGCCTGACCTCATGGCAGGTCAGCGATGTCCCGCAAATGCGGAACGTTAACTATCTCGCCGGCAACTCACGGAACGACGTCGTGGCCCCGCCGCCGCGCGACCAGCCGCGCGGCGGGATCGCCGTGCTGGAGAAGTCCGCCGGCAGTAAATTCGCCGGCCGCCTGACGGCGGGAGGCGGTACCCATACCGGTGGGACCGCGAAAACCGTCGCTGCCGGTGCTTTTCAGCCTGCCCTGGCGAATCAACCAACCGGTCGGCTCAGGTGGTCAGCAAAGAAAATAACCGAGCTACATAAGCGATCAATCGACTGCCTATCAGGTTTCCAAAACCCGGCGTGTGGCGCCGACTCCCAAAAAATTACCCGGCAAATCTCGGACGATATCGCTGGTGAGAGGCCCGACCGGCAAGGCGACTGGCGCTGAAAGGGATGTTCGGATAAGGCTTCATGTTCGACGTAGGTTCTGTTACCTTAAGTCGAAATAAGTCTTTTGCATCTCCGTCAACTGCTCGTAGGACCCCCCCGCCTCAAGGAGAAATCATGTCGACGAAGAATTACTTCGGGAAGAACAAGCGCCGGGCCGGCCGCGCGCTGGGCGCCACAAGTGCGGTCGGAGCTTTCCTCGCCTTCGGGATGACGCCGCTGACGGCCGCGCCGGCGCGCGCCGACGGGTTCGACGAGATGTTCGACGCCTTGTTCGGCCAGGCATCGACGTGGTTCGACTCCTCGGCGCTGGAATCGTCAGTCACCGACTGGAGCGCCCTGTTCGGTGGGGACCTGCCCGGCTCGGCGGATGGCCAGATGGTCGACCCGCTGCAGTGGCTGGATGACTTGGTCGCCAACTCGATCAACATGGTGATCTACCAGCCGCTGCACAGCCTCGGCGAGATGTTGATCAGCAGCGGGTTCACCCTCGACGGTGTCTTGGCCAACGGCGCCAACGCCTACGTCAGCTTCGGCGACGACGGCGACCTGATCTACCACGCCGCCACCGCGGGTGGGTTCCTGTTCGGTGACGGCGGTAGCGGCAGCTTCGTCAACGCCGACGGCGACCTGATCGGCGCGGACGGCTCGGCGCTGACCGACGCTGACGGTGATGTGATCACGCTGGCCGACGTTGAGAACGGCACCTACTCGTTCGCCAACGCCAGCTCGATCGACCTCGACGGTGGTGCCGCCGGCATGCTCGGCGACGGTGGCGCCGGTGGCAGCGGCGACGGCCTCGGCCTGATCGGTGGTGACGGCGGCGCCGGCGGTTGGTTGTTGGGTAACGGCGGCAACGGCGGCGCGGGCGCGTTCGGCGCCGACGGGGTGGCCGCGGTCGGCGGGGCCGGCCTGGCCGGCGGTAATGGTGGTACCGGTGGCTTCCTGTTCGGCAACGGCGGCAATGGCGGCACCGGTGGTGCCGGCGGTAACGGTGCCGCCGGGACGAACGGCGACCGCGGCCTGGACGGCTTGAGCTTCCCGGGCAGTGGTGACGGCGCGGCCGGCGTCAACGGCACCGACGGCACCGACGGTGGGGATGGCTTCGCCGGTGGTGCCGGTGGTGTCGGTGGTAACGGCGGCGCGGCCGGTCTGTTCGGCACGTCCGGTGCCGGTGGTACCGGTGGCGCCGGTGGTAACGGTGGCGTCGGCGGCAACGGTGGTGACGGCGGTACCGGCGGCGACGGCAACGACAACACCCAGCCGGTGGGCGGCGGCACCGCCGACCTCATCCGCGCGGCCGCGGACCCGACCGGTCCCGGCGGAGACGGCGGTGCGGGCGGCAACGGCGGCAACGCCGGATCCGGTGGCGCCGGGGGCGTGGGCGGCGCCGGCGGTAACGGTGGCGCCGGTGGTTTCTTCGGTATTCACACCGCGGGTGCGGCGGGCAACGGCGGTGCCGGTGGTGCCGGTGGCGGTTCCGGTCTGGCCGGCAACGGCGGCGACGGAGGCAATGGCGGTTCCGGCGGTGGTGCCGGGGCGGCCGGTACCGCCGGAGTGGCGGCCCGCGCCGACGCGGCCCCGACCGGCTTGGTCGGCGGCGGCAACGGCGGTGCCGGCGGTAACGGCGGCAACCTCGGCACGGTCGGTGCCGGCGGTAAGGGTGGCGCGGCCGGCTCCGCCGCCGGGCTGCTCTTCAGCGGTACGCCGGGCAACGCGGGCGCCGACGGTGCCGACGGCACGCTGCCGGCCACGGTCTCGGGCAACGGCGGCAACGGCGGTACCGGTGGTGCCGGCAACGGGCTCAACGCGGACGGCACCGGGGTGGCCGGTGGTAATGGTGGCAACGGTGGCGCCGGCGGCGACCACGGCAACGGCGGTAACGGTGGTGCCGGCGGTGCCGGCTCGCAAGGTGGCGAGGGCGCGGCCGGCAGCTTCGACAATGGCGGTAACGGCGCCGGCGGCGACGGCTTCGCCGGGGGTGCCGGTGGCACGGGTGGTACCGGTGGTGCCGGAGGCTCGGTGTCGGGCAACGGCGGTAACGGTGGCGCCGGCGGTGTTGGCGGCATCGGCGGCACCGGTGGTACCGGTGCCGACTCGACAGACCCGACGGTGGCCGGCGGAGCCGGTGGCAACGCCGGTAATGGCGGCGTAGGCGGCGCCGGCGGCAACGGCGGTAATGCGACCAACGGCAACGGCGGCAACGGTGGCGACACCGGCAACGGCGGCAAGGGTGGTGTCGGCGGTGCCGGTGGCAAGGGCGCCAACGGGGCGACCGACAACACCCTGTCCAACCCGCTTGGCGCCGGTGGCGTCGGCGGCAACGGCGGCGACGGCGGCGCGGCCGGTGCGGTGGTCGGCCAGGGCGGCACCGGCGGTGGCGACGGCCACACCAACGGGTCCGACGGAAACCTCGGCCGGCTCGGTGATGGCGGTGACGGCGGCGCCGGTGGTGTCGGCGGAAACGCGGCCACCGACGCCGAGGGCAACTTCATCGGCAACGGCTTGAGCCCGGCGCACGACAACGCGACCGGGGTGGGCGGCTCCGGTGGTAACGGCGGCAGCGGCGGCTCCGGCTACGCGGCCGGCACCGGCGGCGCCGGTGGTGCCGGTGGCCAAGGCGTCTACGGCGGCACCGGTGGCAACGGCGGTACCGGTGGCGCGGTGACTTCGAAGGCCGACGGCGGCAACGGCATCGGCGGCAACGGTGGTACCGGTGGCGCCGGTGGTGACGGCTCCGGCCACGGCGGCTACGGCGGCCAGGGTGGTGCCGGTGCCAATGCGACCGGCGACGACACCGCCGGCAACGGTGGTGACGGTGGCGCCGGTGGTAACACCACCGGTGCTGCGGACCAGGAATCCAGCCCGGACGCCACCTTCGCCGGCGGCCACGGCGGTAACGGCGGCGTCGGTGGTTCCTCGGAGAACGGCGCGGCCGGCTCCGGCGGTAAGGGCGGCCACGGCGGCACCGGCGCACCCGCCGGTGACGACGCGAACAACCCGGTGTTGAGCACCGGCGGCTCCGGCGGCACCGGCGGTAACGGTGGCGCAACGGTCAACGGCACCGCCGGCGACGGTGGCACCGGTGGCGACGGCGGCACCGGCAGCTTCACCGGTGGCCACGGCGGCGCCGGTGGCAACGGTGGCGCGGTGGTCGTGGACAGCGACGGCAACGCCGGAACTGGCACCGCCGGTAACGGCGGCGACGGTGGTGCCGGCGCCAACGGCGGCGCCATCAACGGCGGCGACGACAGCAACACCGTGACCGGCGGCACCGGCGGCAACGGCGGCACCGGTGCTGCCGCTGACGGCACAACCGCCGGCCAGGGCGGTGGCGGCGGTGGTGGCGGCGGTGGCGCCATCATCCAGCAGACCAACGGTGGGACCGTCACCAACAGCACCGCGACCGGCGGCAACGGTGGCGACGGTGGCGCGGGCAGCCTGACGGGCGTCGGCGGTCAGGGCGGCACCGGTGGCTACGCCGGCATCCAGGCCGACGGCGACGGCAGCACCATCGACGGCGCCAACGTCGCCGGCGGTAACGCCACCAACGGCGGCGCCAACGGTGTGAACGGCCAGGACGGCGCCAACAACACGCTGATCAACAACGGTGGCGGTGCCGTCTCCGACGTCGCCGTTCAAAGCGGCCAGAACGTCGGCGATCACGTCGGCGGCGGCGCCACAGTCAACGTCGGTAACGGCGGCAGCATCTCGCACAGCTCGGTGACCGGTGGTGACGCCAGCGCAACCGCCGACGGTGGCGCAGCAAGCCTGACCGCCACCGGCGCCGGCAGCGCGATCACCAACAGCCACGCAACCGGCGGCAACGCCGGCGTCGGCACCACCGGTGGCAACGGCGGCGCTGGTGGCACGGCCGCCATCACGGCCGCCGACGGCGCCGTCATCGACCAGGCCACCGTCACCGGCGGCGTCGGCGGCGCGGGCAGCAACTCCGGCACCGGCGGTAGCGGCGGTGCGGCTGCGGCCGAAGCCCACGGGGCCGGCAGCACCATCACCGGGACGGCCACCGGCGGCGCCGGCGGCACCGGCGACGGCACCGGCAGCATCGGCGGCGACGGCGGCGCCGGCTACCTGGTGGTCGACCAGGCCGGCGGCACCATCGGCAACGGCGGCGACCCCGCCAGCGCCACCGCCGTCGGCGGCACCGGTGGCGCCGCCACCAACGGCGGCCACGGCGGTACGGCCGGCTTCGGTGAACTCGAGGCCGGTCAGGACGCCGGCGCGACCGGCACCGGCGGCACCTCGTACGGCACTGCCACCGGCGGTGACGGCGGCAGCGCCGACGGCGCGGGCAGCACCGGTGGTCACGGCGGCAACGGCGACATTCAGAGCGCTCGCGCCGAGGGCGGCGGCAGTGGCGGCACCTCGCACGGCACCGCCCACGGCGGTAACGGCGGCAACGCCACCGGCGGCGGCACCGGCGGCAACGGCAGCTACGGCAGCATCCTGTCCGGCGGCAACGGCGCCGAGGCGTCGGGCACCGCTCACGGCGGTAGCGGCGGCGACGGGCTCGCCGGCGGCACCGGCGGCAACGGAATGGGTGGCCAGATCAACGTCTTCGGCGACAACGCGACCGGGACCGACAACACCGCGCAGGGCGGCAACGGCGGCGACGGAACCGGCGAGGGCAGTGTCGGCGGTAACGGCGCGATCGGCTACGTCAATGCGAACGCGGGTAGCTCGATCACCGGTACCGAGGTCACCGGCGGCGACGGCGGCGCCGGCGTCAACGCCGGAACCGGCGGCACGGGCGGCGAGGCCATTGCTTCGGCGACCGGTGCGGACAGCACCATCACCGGTAGCGCTACCGGCGGCACCGGTGGTCTCGGTGACAACGGCACCGGTGGCGACGGCGGCGCGGGCTACCTGGTCGTCGACAATGCCGGCGGATCGATCGGCGGCGGCGGGAACGACGCGGTGGCCCAGGGCGGCAACGGCGGCTCCGGTACCAACGGTGGCGTCGGCGGCAAAGGCGGCTGGGGCGAGTTGGAGTCCGGCGAACTCGGGCAGGCCAGTGCTGCGGGCGGCAACTCCTACGGCACCTCCACCGGCGGTGACGGCGGTAACGCCAGCGGCGCGGGCAGTCACGGCGGTAACGGTGGAAGCTCGGATATCCAGAGCTCCAAGGTGACCGGATCGCTGGGTGGTCCCGGCGGCACCGCCAGCGGCACCGCGCACGGCGGTAACGGCGGCAACGCCACGACCGATGCCGACGGTAACGCCGGCACCGGCGGCAACGGCGGCAAGGCCAGCATCGCCACCGGCGGTGACTCGGACAACCTGGCCAACGGAACGTCGACCGGCGGTAACGGTGGTGACGGCCTGGACGGCGGCGCCGGCGGTCTCGGCGGGTCGAGCCGGCTCGACGCCTTCGGCAACAACGGCGCCGACCCCGCCGTCCCCTCCACGGCCACCAACGGCACCGCCACCGGCGGCCACGGCGGCACTGGCACCGGGGTCGGCAACACCGGCGGCAACGGCACCGACGGCAACATCGTCAACACCGGCGGCACCCAGACGAACGGCACGGTCGCGAGCGGTGACAACGGCGCGAACAGCCCGGCCACGCCGTAGTGGAAATCGGTACCGCCCAGCGCCTTTCGGCGCTGGGCGGCCGATGCGAAACCGTGATGACTTCTTGACCGAACGTCGGGTGCGCGTGCGGAAAGGTTAGTTCCGGAACCGCGTAACCTGTTATCTGCCATAGGTTATCCCGTGCTCGCATCGTCGCCTATTTGAGGAGGCCCATGCCACCGCTCGAGGCGATGGATCATGCGTCGTCGAAAACCGTTGTACGCCAACGACACCCGCGCCCCGTCGAGTCGATACCGGCCTTTGCCTGGCCCACGCTCGCGTTGGGGGCGGGCGCCCTGATCATCTTTGTGCTTTCGACAACCGCGGCCGTGGGCCATCACGCTCCGATGTGGCTCACCATCGCGGTCAACACCGCGGTGGTCTACGCGATGTTCATGGTGGCCCACGACGCGCTGCACCGCTCGCTTTCGTTGGCGGGCTGGGTGAATTCGGTGGTCGGGCGGGCGGCCTGGCTCTTTGTCGCGCCGGCGTTTTCGCTGCCGGCGTTCAGCTACGTCCACCTGCAGCACCACCGCAACGCAAACGACGGCGACAACGACCCGGACATGTTCGCCACCCACGCGCCGGCCTGGCAGCTGCCGTTCCGCTGGGCGCTGATGGATGTCTTCTATGCCATCTGGTACTGCCGGCAGCTGAAGCGGCGGCTGCAGCAGTCCCGGCGTCGTCCGCTGACCGAGGTCGCCGAAACAGCGGTGGTGTTCTCGGTGACGGTCGCGGCAATCGGCACCGCGGTCATCACCGGGCACTTCTGGCTCCTCGCGACCGTCGTGCTGATCCCGCAGCGCATCGGCATGGTGATCCTGGGCTGGTGGTTCGATTGGTTGCCGCACCACGGGCTGGAGCACACCCAGCAGGAGAATCGCTACCGTGCCACCCGAAACCGGGTCGGTATGGAAGGGTTGCTGATCCCGATCATGCTGTCTCAGACCTATCACCTGGTGCACCACCTGCACCCCTGGTTGCCGTTCTATCGGTACGCGCAGGCCTGGCGGGGTAACGAGGACGCCTACCTGGACCGGGATCCAGCCATTGCAACCGTCTTCGGCCGAGAACTGACCCCCGAACAGTACCGGGAATGGAATGCGGCCAGATCTGTGCTCAGCGCGCCCGGAAGATCACCGTCCGCTGCACGACGAAGTTGATGACGGTCGCGGTGCCCTGCGCGGCCACGAACGCCACCGGCAGTGCCCAGCGCTGATAATCCAGCAGGTCCAGCACCAGGTGGTTGATCCCCACCTGCACGCCGAAGGTCAACGCATAAAGCGCCATCACCGCGACGAACCGCCCGGTGTGCGCCGAGGACTGAAACGTCCAGCGTCGGTTGATCAGGTACGCGGTGATGGTCCCGGCGACGAAACTGACCGCTTTGGCCAGGTCGACCTTGACGCCTGCGCCCAGATACAGCAGCAGGTATAGCCCGAAGTCCACCACAGCCGAGATCGCACCGGTGACCAGAAAGCGCCACACCTGTGTCGATAACGGCAGGCCCGTGTTCGGCGAAGCAGTCTCGGTCACCCGGGAAGCTTAAGTCCTCCGCCGAACGCCATGCCCGCCGTCATCGCCGAGCCGAGGCGATCGCGCTGCGCATCCCGCTCATGCGACCTCCGCGGCCCGATTCGTGATTCCGACCTCCGCGGCCCGCCTCGTGCCCCCTGCCACATGCGTCACTTCCGCACCGGCAAGTCGACCTACAGATGTTGTCGAATCGGATAGCGCCTGTGATAGCGACGGCGCCGTAGCCGGGGATCTGCGCCGTCCGAATTCATCCGCCGAGCACCCTGCTATCGCCGGCGCTATCCGATTCGGCAACACCCGCATGGTCCCGCGACGGTGCCCAAGTGACTGGTGTGGCTCGAGGAAGGAGACCGCTGCGCTCAGAACGCGACCGCTACACCCAGTAGGCCACTCGCGCCCGGAACTGGCGCAGCACCATCGCCGCCACCGCCCAACCGGCCACGGTCAACACCAACACCACCGCCCAGTGCCGCAGCGGCTGATGCGCGCCCAGCAACGGCAGCCGCACCAGGTCCAGGTAATGCATCAGCGGGTTGAACTCCACCACCGCCGTCCACCGGGACGCACCCTGGGCGCGCAGCGTGTCGTAGTTCCAGATGATCGGCGTCATCAGAAAAAGCAGCTGCACCACCGAGAACAGCAGCGGCGAGATATCGCGGTAGCGGGTGGCGAGAATCCCGAAGCACAGCGACACCCACACGCAGTTCAACGCGATCAGCGCCAGCGCCGGGATCACCGAAAGATCCGCCCACGACCAGGGCTTCGGGAAGATCAGGGCGATCGGCACATAGATGACGATGTTGTGGGCGAACAGGATCATCTGCCGCCACACCAGCCGGTAGACGTGCACCGACAGCGGTGTCGGCAACTGCTTGATCAGCCCCTCATTGGCGACGAACACATCAGCGCCCTCCAGGATGGCGGCGTTGAGCAGGTTCCACACGATCAGCCCCAGCGTCACGTACGGCAGGTGCACCGCCAGGTCGAGATGAAACAGCTTGGAGTACAACCCGCCCATCGCCACCGCGGTGGTAGCGGTGCCGATGGTGATCCAGAACGGCCCGAGCACACTGCGCCGGTAGCGCTGCTTGATGTCCTGCCAGCCCAGGTGCAGCCACAGCTCGTGGCGGCGGAACCCGTCCACGAGATCGGCACGGGCCCGCGCGAAACTCTTGGACTCCGCGGCCACATCGGTGAAACTCATTGCTGCCCCTTGGGTTTGGCGAACTGCTCCCGGCGTCCCAGCCGACGTAGCCGGACCCACTCGAGCAACCCGGCCGGGTCGCGGCGCGACACCAGGAAAAACCAGCCGAACCGCAGCCATTCCTGGATCAACAGCCGGCGCATGCCGGGCTGGGACATCAGGTAGCCGCGGTTGCGGTAGGTGAAATAGCGTTTGGCCGCATCGTCGGGGTACTGGGTGTGCATCCGCCCGGCCAGGATCGGCTTGAACTCCGCCGACCCGCACGGGTGCAGGTAGGCCGCGTTCAGGCACGTCCCGAACGCCAGACCGGAGCGCACCAGCCGACGGTGTACCTCCACCTCGTCGCCGCGCATGAACAACCGCAGGTCCGGCACCCCCACCGCATCCAGCGCATCGGCGGTGAACAGCGCCCCGTTGAACAGCGACGCGATGCCGGGCAGCAGATCCTGGGTTGCGCCACTGCGCAATTCGCTGACCTCGCGGCGCCACACCAACCCGCGCCGTAGCGGGAACGCCAGCCGGGACGGGTCGTCGATGTTGCAGACCATCGGCGACACCTCCGCCAGGTGATGTTTGGCGGCGCAGGCCAGCAGCGCCGACAGCACACCGGAATCGGCCGGTCGCCCGTCATCATCGGCCAGCCACACCCAGTCGGCGCCGGACGCCAGGGCGTGCAGCATGCCCAGCGCGAAACCGCCTGCGCCGCCGAGGTTTCGCTGCGATCCAAGGTAGGTGCACGCCACCGGTTGGCTGGCCACCAGATCGGCTACCGCGGGGTCGTTGTCGTTGTCGACGACGATCACGTGGTCCGGTGGCCGGCTCTGGGTCACCAGCGCCTTCAGTGACTCGGCTAGCTGGTCGACGCGGCGGTGGGTGACGACGACCGCATAGACGGTTTGGGTCACGCCTTGTCCCCGGCCTGGGTCTCGGCGAGTACTTCGCGCACGTGCCGGGCGGCGTCGGGCCCCTCGTAGGCGCCGACCACTTCCTCGATGCCGCCGGTCATCTTGATGGTGCCGTGGTCGATCCACATCGCGGTCTTGCACAGCCGGGCGAGGAACTCGTTGGAGTGGCTGGCGAACACCAGGATTCCGGAGCGCTCCACCAGCTTCTGCAACCGGGTCTGGGCCTTCTTCAAGAACTCGGCGTCCACCGCGCCGATGCCCTCATCCAGCAGCAGGATCTCCGGGTCGATGCTGGTGACCACCCCCATCGCCAGCCGCACCCGCATGCCGGTGGAGTAGGTGCGCAGCGGCATTGCCAGATAGTCGCCCAGCTCGGTGAATTCGGCGATCTCGTCGACCTTGGCGGTCATCTGTTTGCGGGTCTGCCCGAGGAACAGCCCACGGATGATGATGTTCTCGTAGCCGGAGATCTCCGGGTCCATGCCCACGCCCAGGTCGAACACCGGCGCCACCCGCCCGACCACGCTCGCCGAACCCCGGGTCGGCTCGTAGATACCCGAAAGCAGCCGCAGCAGTGTCGATTTGCCGGCGCCGTTGTGTCCGACCAGCCCCACCCGGTCGCCGAGCGACAGCGACATGGTGATGTCGCGCAGCGCCTCGACCACCACCACGTTGGAGTTGTTGCGTCCGATCGCCCCGCCGGCCTTGCCGAGGAACGCCTTCTTCAACGACCGCGACTTGGCGTCGAAGATGGGGAACTCGACCCAGGCGTCCCGGGTCTCGATGCGTGGATCGGTGGCGGACAACGTGACTACAGGTATTGGCCTGAGCCGGTGTGGCCCTGCCCGCTGTGCCCGCCGGCGGTGGCACCGGGCGGCAGTGCGCCGTGGCGCATCTGCTCCAGTTGCGCGCGGGCGGCCATCTGCTGGGCGAACAGCGCGGTCTGGATGCCGTGGAACAGCCCTTCGAGCCAGCCGACCAGCTGGGCCTGGGCGATCCGCAGCTCGGCGTCGGACGGGGCGGCGTCCTCGCGCAGCGGCAGCGTAAGCCGGTCCAGTTCCTCGCGCAGCTCCGGGGCCAGCCCATCTTCGAGCTCACGGATCGAAGCGGCGTGCACCTCACGCAACCGCACCCGGCTGGCGTCGTCCAGTGGGGCGGAGCGCACCTCCTCGAGCAGCTGCTTGATCATGGTGCCGATCCGCATCACCTTGGCGGGCTGCTCGATCAGGTCGGTCAGTGACTGCTCGTCGTCGGAGCCGGTGCCGCCCGACGCCCCGGCCGAAAGCAGTCGCGGGTCCGCGCCGCTGATGATCTCGACACCATCTTCGTCGTTATTGCCGGTGCTCACCGCCACCGCCTCCCTGCCATTCGTAGATGCTCGCCCCGCCATTGTCGTAGATCCTGGTCCAGGACCGCGATATCTCCAGAGACAGTAGCCCGTCGGGCAGGGGGAACCCGCGCACCGTCGGACTGCTGATCAGCACATACCGGATACCCAAAGAACGCACGGCCTGCGCGACCCGCGGATCGGTGTCGGCGTCGTCGGCGTAGGCCCAGAAAATGAACCGCTGCGGCCCGGGGCCCTGCTGCTGCGGGTAGTCGTAGTGCGTCCACAGCGGGTGCAGGCCGGCCACGGCGTACATCCAGGCGCTGCCGTCGACGTTGGCGTTGCCGATCACGGTGTCGCGGGCCCCGGGCAGCGCGGCCAGATAGGCGAACGCCTCCAGATCGCGCTTGTCGATCATCACCGAGTCGTACTTGTCGCCGAACAAAAACGCGTGCCGCGGCAGGTAATGCCAGGCCAGCCCGACCGTCGTCGCGGTCAGCAGTACCCCGGTCAGCACGCTTCGGGAACGCCCCGGTGCCGGCTTGACCACCAGCGCGACCAGCCACGCCAGCCCGATCCCGGCCATCGGGACCAGCAGCAACGTCATCGCCGCCATGATCCGGCGCGGGTCGCTGTAGAACAGGTCGGTGAACGCGCCCACCACCTCGCCCACCGGGCCGCCCAGCGGCGCGGAGGACTGCACCACCCCGACCACCAGCACCGCCCACAACGCCAGCGGCCAGTACACCTTCTTCGCGATCAGCAGCACCGCCCCGACCACGCACAGGCCGACCAGGGTGTACTGGATTCCGAAGTCGTTGAGGTGGCGGGTGTGCAGCAGCAGCGCGTCGCGCAGTCCGGACTTGCGGCCCTCGTGGGTCAGAAACGAGTGCCCGGCGATGATGTCGGCCTGCTTGCGCACGCTCAGCAGCTGCGGCAACAGCAGCAGACCGGTCGGGATCAGGACGGCCGCCAGGGCCAGGGTGTCACGGCGCTTGCCGCGCAACGGGTTCCACAGCGCCCCGTCCTTCGGGCACAGCCACCAGGCCGTCAGCAGCAAGACCGTGACCACGCCCCCGGTCAGGTGCACCGAGAACACCCCGACCAGCGCCAGCACCGCGACGCCGATGCGGTCACGCATGGTGCGCACCGCGGTGGTCAGCGCGAATGCCGGCACCACCAGCCCGTAGGCCACCAGGTTGGGCATGGCCGCGGTACCGAATTCGACGTAGGGCAGCGCGGTGAAGGATGCCGACAGCGCCGCGGCGGTCGCCGCCGACAGTGCGGTCAGCGCGGTGCTCGCGACGCGCTGCAGCAGATTCCAGGTGAGCAGCGCGGCGCTGATCGGGAACAGCCACACCGAGGCGGCCAGCCCGGCCAGGGTGTAGCCGGTGGTGGGTGCTGCACCGGTCAGCTGGCACAGCACCGCGGTGAGTGCGTGAAACGCCGACGGGTAGTAGAGCGGGGCGTGGGTTTCGACGTTGCGCAGTTCCCCGGCGTGGGTGGGGGAGGCCTGGCCGGTGTCGAGGATGAAGCGGACGGTGTTGGCGTGCCAGACCGCGTCCCAGGTGCTGGGAATGCTCTGCCAATTCGGCAGCCCCCGCACCGCCGCCCACCCGATCAGCAGCATGCCCAGCAACACTCCGGCCGCCACCGTGAGGGTGGGCCCGACGGCGGTCGACGGCGCGGCCACATGGATGCCGGGACGACGGTCCAGCAACCCCCGAACGCCTCGGGCCAGGCCGGCCACCAAGGCGCCGACCACCACCAGGGTGGCCAGGGCGGTGCCGGCATTCCACGGGATTCCCCATGCACCGAATGGCACGATGGCCAGGCCGACCAGCCCATAGGTCAGCGCCGGGCCGACCGTGATCGCCAGTGGCCAGGTCAGCCGTGCGCCGGCGGCGACGAGTGCCCCCGGTAGGACCAGCAGCAGCAGCGCGGCAACCATTCCGAACCCGAGAAGCACTGCACTAGTATGTCTGCCAAGGTGACACGGCTCAGCGCTGCGGGGGAGCTATCCGGTTATCCGATACTTTCACCGATCACCCGATCTTGAGAAGTTCTAAGGTGGCTGACATGGCCTTCGACGTCGCCCGGGTGCGCGGACTGCACCCGACGCTCGGTGGCGGCTGGGTGCACTTCGACGCGCCTACGGGCATGTTGATCCCGGACTCGGTGGCGACCACGGTCTCGACCGCCTTCCGGGGCTCGTTGGCGACGGCGGGGGGCCCGCACCCGGCGGCCCGGCGTAGCGCCGCGGTGCTGGTCGCGGCGCGCCAGGCGGTGGCCGACCTGGTCGGCGGGGATCCCGCGGGGGTGGTGCTGGGGCCCGACCGGGCGGTGCTGCTCAGCGCGCTGGCCGATGCGGCGTCGTCGCGGGTGAGCCTGGGCTACGAGACGGTGGTCAGCCGCCTCGATGACGAGGCCAACATCGCGCCCTGGGTGCGCGCCGCCAACCGCTACGGGGCCAAGCTCAAATGGGCCGAGGTGGACATCGAGACCGGGGAGCTGCCGAGCTGGCAGTGGGAGAACCTGATCACCGGATCAACCCGGCTGGTGGCCGTCACTTCGGCGTCGGGGGTGCTGGGCACCGTCACCGACCTGCGGCCGGTCACCAAATTGGTGCACGACGTCGGCGGGGTGGCCGTGGTCGACCACTGCGCGGCGGCGCCGTACCAGCTGCTCGACATCAACGACATCGAGGCCGACGTGGTGGCGCTCAACGCGGCCTGCTGGGGTGGCCCGCCGATCGGTGCGCTGGTCTTCCGCGACCCGGCGCTGATCGACACGTTCGGGTCGGTGTCGTTGAACCCGCACGCCGTGGGCCCGGCACGCCTGGAAGTAGGCCTGCACCAGTTCGGCCTGCTGGCCGGGGTGGTGGCCAGCGTCGAATATCTGGCCTCGCTCGACGAATCCGCCCGGGGCAGCCGGCCCGAGCGGCTGGCGATCTCCATGCAGTCGGCCGGTCAGTATCTGAACCGGCTGTTCGACTATCTGCTCGGGTCGCTGCGGTCGCTGCCGCTGGTGATGCTGATCGGTCAACCCGACGTCCGCATTCCGGTGGTCAGCTTTGCGGTGCGCAACGTGCCGGCCGAGCGGGTGGTGCAGCGGCTGGCCGACAACGGGGTGTTGGCGATCGCCAACGCCGGGTCGCGGGTGCTCGACGTGATCGGGGTCAACGACATCGGGGGAGCGGTCACGGTCGGGTTGAGCCACTACTCGACGGCCTCGGAGGTCGACCAGTTGGTGCGTGCGCTGGCGTCGCTGGGCTGACGGTCCTCGAATCTCGTTCGCCGCACCGGAAATCCCTCAGGCCCCACGGTAACCGGGCGCCCCGCTGAATCCCTTGCGCCCCACCAATAACGGGGGAGGCGGGATGTGGCGATTGCCCGCCTTCGAGCGACAACCCTCGTTATGTCAGGCCAATCAGCGCCCGGGCGCTTTACATAACGGTCGTTGTCGCTCGAAGGCGGGCACATCACCCTATGGTTCCGGCTGCGTTGTCCCACCGGCTGGATTCGGCGGCGGCCCGCATCGACCGGCTCCGCCGCCGTGC
Source organism: Mycobacterium sp. NGS16 (assembly GCF_059813225.1). Classification (NCBI taxonomy): domain Bacteria; kingdom Bacillati; phylum Actinomycetota; class Actinomycetes; order Mycobacteriales; family Mycobacteriaceae; genus Mycobacterium; species Mycobacterium sp. NGS16. The sequence continues at coordinate 184,704 of NZ_JCALEE010000002.1, read as the reverse complement.
GATCGCCGCTACGCTGTGGGCGATTCCCCGCAGAGACAGGTCAGACGTTGGCAGAGTTGACGACACCCGCGACCACCCCGGACACCCTGGTGGAGCTGCTGGAACAGCAGTCCGCACGTCATCAGGACACGCCGGCGTTCATCTTCTGCCCGGAAGGGGATGACGAACAGGCCCGGATCAGCTACCGCGAACTCGACGAGCGGGCCCGCGCGATCGCCTCGAGCCTGCAGCGCCGCGGCGCCGCCGGTGAGCGGGTGCTGGTGCTGTGCCGCCCCGGCGTGGACAGCATCGCCGGGTTATTCGGCTGCTTCTACGCCGGCGCCGTCGCCGTTCCGGTCGACGAGCACTGGCCGATCCGGCGGGTCGAGACCGTCGTCCCCCAAGTGCAGGCCCGGTTCGCGCTGGCGACGGCCAAGACCCAGGCCAAGATGAAAGCGGCGGTGGCCGGGCTGACCGACGGTGACGTGACCTGGCTGGCGATGGACGAGGTCGAAGGCGACGGCGCGACCTGGGTGCGCCAAGACGTCGACGAAGACACCGTCGCGATGATCCAGTACACGTCGGGTTCCACCGGCGTGCCGAAAGGCTGCGTGCTCACCCACCGCAACTACGTGCACAACCTGGAGATCATCCGTCAGGCCTGGGATCCCCGCTCCGACGATCCGGTGTTCTCCAGTCCGGTCAGCGGGGTGTCGTGGCTGCCGCAGTACCACGACATGGGCTTCGTCGGCGGCATCCTGGGCACGCTCTACGGCGGCCGCACCACGGTGCTGATGTCACCAAGCGCCTTCCTGATGCGCCCGATGCGCTGGCTGCAGGCGATGTCGCGCTACCAGGCGGTGATCAGTGCCGCCCCCAACTTCGCCTACGAGGCCTGCGTCAAACGCAGCACGCCAGAGGAACGCGCGGCACTGGATCTGTCGAACTGGTCGATCGCCGTGGTCGGCGCGGAGCCGGTCCGCCCGGCCACCCTGCGGGCCTTCAGCGAGGCGTTCGCCCCCGCCGGTTTCCGGCCCGAGGCATTCCGCCCGGCCTATGGCCTGGCCGAGGCGACCCTGGGCGTCTCGGGTGTCTCGAACTCCGCGGTGCCGGTGATCCGGCACATCGACCGCGCCGCGCTCGCCGAGGACCGGGTGGTCGAGGTGGACGGCAACGACGCCGCCGCCGAGAGCGCGGTGCCGCTGGTGGGCTGTGGCAGCCGGCAAGGCGGCCAGGACGTCCTGATCGTCGATCCGGAGACCAGGCTGCGCTGCGGCCCCGATGAGGTGGGCGAGATCTGGGTGGCCGGGCCCAGCGTCGGCGTGGGCTACTGGGGACGGCCGGAGGAGACCGAGCACGCCTTCAACGCCCGGCTGGCCGGCACCGGGGAGGGCCCGTATCTGCGCAGCGGCGACCTGGGCTTCTTCCGCGGTGGCGAGCTGTATGTCACCGGCCGCTGCAAGGACCTGATGTCGATCGGCGGCTATCGCCACTACCCCAACGACATCGAGATGACCGTGCAGGACTGCCACCCGGCGCTGCTGCCCGGCCGCGGCGCGGCGTTCCAGTTGCCGACCAAGCGCAACGCCCCCGAGCACCTGGTCGTGGTGCAGGAGGTACACCACCACGATGCTGCCGGTGTCGACCCCAACGACCTGATCGAGGCGGCCCGGGAGGCGATCCGCACGCACCACGGGATCGAGGCGCAGACCGTGGTGCTGCTCAAGCCGATGCGGATACCGACGACCACCAGCGGCAAGATCCAGCGCAGCGCATGCCGCGATCAGTACCTCGCTGGCGAGCTGGTGCCGCTGGCGCAGTGGCAGGCGCCAATCCCGCAAGACGACACACCCGACGTCAAGAGTGCGCTGGTCGGCAGCCTGGTACGGCTCGCCGCGACCGGATTGGCGCAGCGGCGCAGGTCGGCAGGGGACCGGCAAGGCTGACCTTCGGCCACGGGGAGCGCCGCCGCTGCGCAGGCCCCCGCCTCGCACGGGTAGCCGGCCCCGCTGTCGCGGGGCCACGCCGAACACCTTGTCAGCTGAGGCTCGACCTGGTGCTGCCGCGGGCTCGGCAAGGTCGGTCGCGGACCTCATGTCGCCCGACGTTGGCCGTCCCTCTCCGAATCGCGATTAACAAAAGCTAAGAAATCGATTTCGGCCCGGCCGGAAGCATCGGTGTGATAGGGCTACAGATGTCCGCTGTGCCGGACGTATATCGCCTCACGTGCGATTTCTTGGCGATCCTGGGCGATTTTTCATGAGAAAAAATCGGCGTCGACAAAGTCAAAAACTCATGTAAAGTTCAGCAACGTCCATGGTCAGTTTCCGTAGGAGAACATGATGCAGCTGGCGCTTCGCCCGTACGTCACGCCCGGCGTCGTCATTGCGGGCGCCACGCTCGTCGCAGTCAATGCGGCCGTTCCGACGGCCGTGCTCAAGCCGCAGGCCGAGGTCCGCGAGGCCCTGCCCGACGTCCAGCACCGTCCGGTGGCGCTCACCGCCGGCCCGGACTTCTTCCAGCCCTATGTCGACCTGTTCAACAACACCGCCACCAACCTGGCGGCGATGGGGTCGGACAACGGCTGGGGCAACCTGATCATGCAGATCCTCACCGATCCGTCGTCGCTGTCGAAGTTGCCGGAAGTAATCGACTTCCTGACCAATCCGATGCCGCAGATCAGTGGCAGTGACCCGATCATGGTGATGCTCTCGCCGCTGCTGACCCTCGGGATGGGCCTGATCGGCCCGATGGTCGCCGTGAACAACGCCTGGCACGAGATCAACGAGCAGATCTTCAACCCGACCAACCCGATGGACCCGTTCGCGGCCATCTTCACCGCCCCGGCGGTCTTGCTCAACGCCTACCTCAACGGCACCGACACCCTGGACGTGCTCGGCATCCACATCCCCGCCTGGAACGGAATCCTGGTCCCCGGCCACAACCTGGAAATCGACCTGAGCGCCAGTGACGTCGTCGACGGCCTGAAGATCGGTGACCAGACCGTAGCCGGCCTGCTCGACCAGACCGGGATCGGCACCATCTCGGTGGCCGGCATGCTGACCGGGCTGCTGGACAGCTTGGGTCTGGGCAACCAGACGCCTGTCGACGTGCTCGACACCCTCGGGCTCGGCGACCAGCAGATCTCCAGCGTGTTGTCGACCGTGCTCGACGCCGTCGGGATCGGCAACCCCACCATCACCGACATCATGGACCAGCTGGGCATCGGTGACGTCAAGGTGGCCGACCTCGTCATCGACCTGACCCACGCGCTGGGCTTCGACAACCCGACCATCACCGGTATCGCCGGTGACCTGGGCGTGGCCGACCTCAAGCTCGCCGACCTCGGCATGCACGTGTTCAACGCGCTGGGCATCGGTGACCCGACGGTCAGCGGACTGCTCGCCCAGATCGGCGCCGACGACCTGACGCTGAACGGCTTGCTGATCACCGCCGTCGACGCGCTGGGCCTGGGCGGCCAGACCCCGGCGTCGCTGCTCGACGCCCTGGGCGGCGGCGACCTGACCAGCCACGAGGTGATCACCTCGCTGCTCAACGGCCTAGGCCTGGGCAACCAATCGATGATGGACCTGATCAGTCAGGCCGGCCTGGCCGACGCCGACATGGGCCAGCTTTTCGTCAGCATCCTCGGCGACGCCGGCAACACGTCGATGATCGACGTCCTGGACGCGGCCGGCTTCGCCAACGTCACGGTCAAGGACTTCACCGACCTCCTGGGCATCACCAATCTGTCGCTGGGCACCGTGTTCGGCAACCTCAACCAGATGGGGATCATCGGGAACCTCACGATCAACGACTTCATCGCCGCCACCGGCGGCACCCCGCTGGACAAGGGCGGCGACACCACACTGATCTCCGCGCTGGGTGGCCAGACCATCGGCTCGATCCTCGACCAGCAAGGCATGCTCAACTCGCCGCTGAGCGAGCTGCTCGGTGAGATGGGCACCCAAACACTGGCCCAGATGATCCAGGCCAACTTCTCGATGACCTTGGCCGACATGCTCGCTCAATCCGGCTTCGCCGATATGACCCTCAATGACCTGGTGCTGGCGAACATGCCCGACCAGCCGCTGTCGGAGCTGCTCGGGGTCATGGGCAACACCACCCTGGCCGACCTGATCAACCAGCTGGTCCCCTCCGGCCAGACCATCGTCGACCTGCTCAACCAGGCGGGCATCGGCGACCAGCACCTGAGTGAGCTGCTCGATCAGTTGCTCGGCAACACCACCGTGGCCGGGGCGCTCGACGACGGCGGTCTGGGCAGCATGCACCTCGACGACATCATCCGCCAAGCGCTGGGCGGCCAGAGCCTCAACGACATGCTCAACCAGTTCGGCATCGGTGGGCAGTCCCTGGGCGACCTGTTCGACCAGTTCTTCGGCGACATGACCCTGCACGACGGGCTCATCGATCTGGGCCTGGGCGATCAGACGCTCAACGAGCTGATCGACTCGTTGTTCGGTACGTCGACGGTCAGTTCGCTGCTCGGCGACTTCGGCACCCAGACCGTCAACGAGTTACTCGCGTCAATGGGTCTGGGCGATCTCACGGTGATCAACGCCCAGATCGAAGAATTCTTCGGCTCGATGGCCTACTTCCTCGACGGCCTGCCGAACCAGATCGCGGCGGTGCTCGGTGCTTAAGCGACTCGAGCGGCGTGAGCGGCCTGGCCGGCCTAGCAACTTCGGAACGTCCGTCCGGGAGGGCAACATGCAGCAAGCGCTTCGTCCATACGTCACCACCGGCCTGGCCATCGTCGGGGTGGGCCTGGTCGCGGTTCCGCCGGTGGCGTCGCAGCTGCCGCGGCTGCACAGCCTTGCGGTCGTCGAGCAGCGGGCCGTCGAGCTGACCGCGGGGGGTGACTTCTTCTCGCCGTACACCGACCTGTTCAACCACACCGCGGCCAACCTGCAGGCGCTGAACCAGAACTCCGTCGACATGTGGGGGCTGCTGGAGCACATCTTCACCAACCCGCAGCAGGCCCTGGCCGGTATCCCGGACGTCATCAACATCTTCACCAACCCGCTGCCCACCATCGACGCGCAGCTGCTGCCGTTCCCGGCGGACATCAGCGTGCAGCTGCCCACCTGGCTGAGCTCGATGCTCGCCGGAATGGGCCCGTGGATAACGCTTTTCAACGCCATGCAAGATCTGATGGGCCAGATCTTCAACTTCGAGGACCCCATGGCGGCGCTCTCCGCGCTGTTCGGTGCGCCGGCGATCCTGCTGGACGCCTTCCTCAACGGCCACGACACCTTCGACATCGGCGGCTTCAGCATCCCGCTGTTCAACGGCCTGCTCACCGCGGGTCAGCCGCTCGGCATCAACATCGACATCGGCACCATCGTCGACGCCAGCGGGATGGGCAACGAGACGCTCACCGGCCTGCTCAGCGAGATCGGCATCGGCGACACCCCGCTGGACACCCTGATCATCGACCTCCTCGACCAGGTCGGCTTCGGTCACATGACGCCGGTGGACCTGCTCAACAGTTTCGGGATCGGCACCGAGTCGCTGTCCAACCTGCTCATCGGGTTGTTCAACGAGGCCGGCATCGGCAACCCCACCATCGCTCAGCTGCTGACCGACATCGGCGGCATCAGCCCGGACGACTCGATCGCCAGCCTGCTGATCGCCCTGCTCAACTCGACCGACATCGGCAATCCCACGCTCTCCGAGTTGATCCTGCAACTCGTCGGCGGCGACGACCAGTCGGTCGGAGGGCTGATCAAGGACCTGCTCGGCGCTTCGGGCACCGAATCCCTAGCCAGCCTGGTCGACCCGAGCTGGACCGTCGGCGGCCTGCTGACCGACATGGTGGGCAACCCCCCGCTGACCGACTTCTTCGAGCAACTGGGCCTGGGCAGCATGACGCTGGGCAGCGCGCTCGGCGGCCTGTTCGGCGAGATGGGCGACGACACCCTGCTGGACCTGCTCAACAACGGGTTCCTGGGCCCGGACATCACCGGCAACACCGGCCTGCTGGCGCTGCTGAGTTCGATGTTCCCGCCCGGCACCACCTTCAACGACTTCATCGGCGACTACGGCAACCAGACCCTGGGCCAGGTGCTGTCGGCCATGCCGGTCGGGGTGAACACGTTGGGCATCGATCCGCTCACCCCGCTGACCGACATCAAGTTCACCCAGCTGATGACGATCGCCGGCATCGGCGACACACCGCTGGCCACCCTGTCACCGGAGAACGCCAGCCTGATCGAGAAGATCGGCAACCCGACGCTCAACGCGCTGTTGGGCACCAACACCGTTGGTCAGACCCTGTCCAACCTGCACCTCTACGACGCCACGGTAAGCCAGATGGTCCAGGCGGTCGGTCTGTCCAACTACCAGTTGGAGACCCTGTTCAACGGCCTGGCCAACCTGACCGGCAACGTCACGCTGGAGCAGTTCTTCACCGACATCGGCTTCAACCCGACCCTGACGGACCTCATGGACCGCATCCTCGAAGGGCTGGGGCTGAGCGACACCACGCTGCTCTCCCTGTTCGAGAGCTGGGGGATGGGCAGCATCGGCCTGGAGAACCTGATCGACAGCCTCGGCCTGGACAACCTCAACATCGCGTCGATGCTGAGCGCTCTCGGCCTGAACAACATCGACCTGGACATGTTCATCGACCGAATCGGCTTGAGCGGCATCTCGATTGCTGGTCTGCTCAGCGATCTGGGCATGAACACCAGGCACCTCGACGAGGTCATCAACGATCTCCTGGGCGGGGTCTCGATCGGCAGCATGCTGGGTGGTCTCGGTCTCGACGAGGTGCACCTGGACACCTTCATCACCGACCTGATGACCAGCGTTCTCGGCGACCCGACGCTGGGAACGCTGCTGGGCTGGCTGGGACTGGACAGCAACGATCTGGACACCATCGTCGCCAATCTCGGCCTCGGTGGCGTGACGATCAACTCGCTGCTCACCGATTTGGGCTTGGGTACCACCACGATCGAGAACCTGCTCAGCGGGCTCGGCCTGTCGGATCTGGGTCTGGTCGATATCAACGCCGACTTCTACGGTCTGATCCCCCAGTGGCTCAACGACATTCCGCAACAGATCGCCGAGGCGTTGGGCTTCTTCGGCTGACCCTGCTGCTGAATCAACCCGCTGTATGAGAACTGAAACGACAACCAGAGCTAGCACAACTGTGGGCCAGCACAGATAGGAAATCCCAAATGGCGGTACGGCGTAACACTTCGGGCAACGGTCGGCGGGGTCGGCAGCAGCGCCGGCGACTGCTGGGTGCCTCTAGTGCGTTGGGGGCGTTTTTGGCGTTTGGGGTGGCGCCGGTGGTGGTGGCGCCGGTGGCGGCTGCTGATGAGTTGGATTGGGTTGTTGATTTTCTGGGTGCGGATTTGGCGTCGGCGTTGGGGGATTTGAGTCAGGCGTCGTCGTGGGAGGCGTTGTTTGATGCGGCGTCGTGGGAGCCGTTGTTGGCCAGTGTGGGGTTGTCGTTTGATGCGTCGGTGGCTTCGTTGCCGGGGTCGGCGGCTGCTGATGACTGGTTTGGGTCGTTGTTTTATCAGCCGTTGCATGATTTGGGGCAGCAGTGGATTTTGAGTCCGTTTGGTGCTGAGGTCAATTCGTTTATCAATGCGACGTTCGGGTTTGGTCAGATCCTGATCGGCAATGGTGCGGATGGGATTGATGGCGGCACGTTGGCGCAGGCTGCTGGTGGTGCTGGTGGGTTGTGGTTCGGCGATGGTGGTGCTGGTGGCACCTCGGCTGATGGCGTCGGTGGTGTTGGTGGTGCGGCGGGGATGTTCGGCGATGGCGGCGCCGGTGGTGCGGGTCTTGATGGGGGTGATGGCGGCGCTGGTGGTGCTGGTGGCTGGTGGATGGGTGTTGGTGGTGCCGGTGGTGCTGGTGGCGCTGGTGTCGATGGTGGTGCCGGCGGCCAGGGTGGTGCTGGTGGTGCTGGTCTTGGGTTGATGTATGGGGTGGGTGGCAATGGTGGCGTCGGTGGTGATGGTGCGGTCGGGGCGGCCGGTGCTGCTGGTCTTGCCGGGTTAGACGGCGCGGTGGGTCAGGCCGGGGGCAATGGTGGCAATGGTGGTGCCGGCGGTAAGGGTTCGTGGCTGATCGGTTCCGGTGGCCAGGGTGGTGCCGGCGGTCAGGGCGGCAACGGTGGCAATGGTGGTGTAGGTGGCGATGGGGTGGATGCCACTGCGCCGGGTGCTGCTGGTGGTGTTGCTGGTGATGGTGGCAATGGTGGTGCGGCCGGTCATGGCGGCAATGGCGGTGCTGGTGGTGCCGGGGGCTTGTTGGGTGCGGCGGGGGTGTCTGGTCGCGGTGGTGATGGTGGTATTGGTGGTGCTGCGGGCCAGGGTGGCGATGGTGGTGATGGTGCTGATGGTGATGGCACCTATGTCGATGGTGGTGCTGGTGGCCGTGGTGGTGATGCGGGTGTGGCCGGTGCTGGTGGCAATGGTGGCCAGGGTGTCACCAACGGCAGCGCGGGTGCTGGGGGTGCGGCGGCGACCGGTGGTGGTAACGGCGGCCGCGGCGGCGACGGCTTCGACGCCGTCACCCCTGGTACCACCGGTGGGGCCGGTGGTGCTGGGGGAGACGGCGGCAACCTGGGCAACGGTGGCGCCGGTGGCAACGGTGGTGACGGCGCGGCCGGTCTGGCCGGGCACACCGATGTCAGTGGCAATGGCACTACCGGCCTGGCCGGTGGCAACGGTGGTGTGGGTGGCGCCGGGGGTGCCGCTGGTTCCCTGGCCGGCAACGGTGGCGCTGGTGGGGCCGGGGGCCGCGGTGGCACCGGGGGTGTCGGCGGGGCCGGCGCCGACGGCGTCACAGGCGCGGATGCCATCGCCGGCAGTGGTGATGACGGTGGCGTCGGTGGTGATGCGAACAGCATCGGTGGCGCCGGTGGTGTCGGTGGCGTCGGCGGTAACGGTGGTGTTGGTGGCGCGTCGGCGCACGGCATCGCCGGTGCGCACGGTGCCGGTGGCATCGGTGGCGACGGTGGCGCCGGCGGCAACGCGGGCAACGGCGGCAACGGCGGTGCCGGTGCCGGCGGTGGTACCGAAGCTGCAGCCGGCGCCGGCGGCCGGGGCGGTAATGCGACCGACGCTGTTGCCGGTGTCGGTGGCGCCGGCGGCGCCGGAGGCTTCAGCGGCGCCACCCAGGCCGCCTCGGGCGCCACGGGCGCGGTCGGTGGCGGCGGCAACGGTGGCAACGGCGGCGCCGGCGGCAAGGGCGAGGTCCTCGGTGATGGCACCGTGCAGGCCGGTGGCCGCGGCGGCGACGGCGGGGATGCCGGCGCGGTCGGCAACGGCGGCACCGGCGGCACCGGCGGCCAAGGCGCCACCGGGGTTCACGGTGAAACCGATGCCAATGGCGACGGCACCGCGGGCGGCACCGGTGGCGCCGGTGGGGCCGGCGGTACCGGTGGTGCGGGCGGCACCACCTCGGGCAACGGCGGCGCCGGTGGCGCGGGCGGCGTAGGCGGCACCGGCGGTAACGGCGGCGCGGCGGACGACGCGACCGTTGCCGGCGGCACCGGTGGCAACGGCGGTAGCGCCGGTGCCGGCGGTATCGGTGGCGACGGTGGCGCCGGCGGTACCGCCACGAACGGCGTCGGTGGTGCCGGCGGCGCCGCGGGCGATGGTGGCGCGGCGGGCCAGGCTGCCGCAGGTGGCCGCGGGCTCGGCGGCGGTGGCTTGGATGCGGCCGGTGCCGGTGGCCAGGGCGGTGACGGCGCCGATGGCGGTTCCGCCGGTAACGCCGGCGCCGGCACGGATGGTGGCGCGTCCGGCGCCGTGGGCAATGTCGGGGCCGGCAGCACCGGCGGCACCGGGGGCGCCGGCGGCGACGGTGTCGGCGTGGCCAGCGATGGCCTCACCGGTCAGGCCGGTGGCACCGGCGGCCAGGGCGGCAACGCGGCCACCGACGGCAACGGCGGCACCGGCGGCGCCGGCGGTCGCGGCGCGGACGGCACGGACGGCAGCACCGACAACACCGGTAGCGGTACCGCCGGTGGCAAGGCCGGTGCCGGTGGCGCGGGCGGTGCAGGTGGTGCCGGCGGTTCGAACTCCGGCGACGGCGGCACCGGCGGTGCCGGCGGCCAGGGCGGCCGCGGTGGTAACGGTGGCGCCGCCGAGGATGCGACGGTGGCGGGTGATGCCGGCGGTAATGGCGGCAGCGCCGGTGCCGGTGGCGCGGGCGGCGACGGTGGCGCCGGCGGCACCGCGGCCCACGGCACCGGTGGTGTGGGCGGTGACGCCGGCAACGGTGGCGCAGCCGGGCTGGCCTCCGCCGGTGGTCACGGCCTTGGCGGCGGCGGTCTGGATGCGGCCGGTGCCGGGGGCAGCGGTGGTAACGGCGCCGACGGCGGCGCGGCCGGCAACGTCGGTACCGGCGGAGTCGGCATCGGCCAGGGTGCCGACGGCGGTGCAGGTCAGGCGGGGCTGAGCAGCGACGGCGCGGCCGGCGGTAATGGCGGTGCCGGTCTCGGCTTGGCCAGTGACGGGTTGACCGGGCAGGCCGGCGGTGCCGGTGGCCAGGGCGGCAGCGCCGCGACCGACGGCAACGGCGGTGCCGGTGGAGCCGGTGGAGCCGGTGCCCGAGGCGCCGACGGAAGCACCGTCGGCGGCGATGGCACGACCGGAGGGACCGGTGGCGCCGGCGGTGCCGGTGGGCAGGGCGGCGCCGGCGGTTCCAACTCCGGCGATGGTGGCGCCGGTGGTGCCGGCGGCAGTGGCGCGGCCGGCGGTAACGGCGGCGCCGCCGACGATGCCACGGTGGCCGGCGCCGCGGGCGGCAACGGCGGCAGCGCGGGTGCCGGTGGCGCGGGCGGCGACGGTGGCGCCGGCGGCACCGCGGCCCACGGGACCGGTGGCGCCGGTGGTGACGCCGGCAACGGTGGTGCTGCCGGCATCGCGGCCGCCGGTGGTCACGGACTTGGCGGCGGCGGCCTGGACGCGGCCGGTGCCGGGGGCAGCGGCGGCAACGGTGCCGACGGCGGCGCGGCCGGCAGCGTCGGGGCTGGCGGTGCCGGCGCCTCCCAGGGGGCTGACGGCGGAGCCGGCCAGGCCGGGCTCAGCAGTGCGGGCGCGGCCGGTGGTGACGGCGGCGCCGGTCTCGGTCTGGCCAGCGACGGTGTGACCGGGCAGGCCGGTGGCGCCGGCGGCGCCGGCGGCAACGCGGCATCGATCGGTAACGGTGGTGCCGGTGGTAACGGCGGCATCGGTGCGACCGTCGCTGGCAGCACCGGTGGCGACGGCAACGGCACCGCGGGCGCAGTCGGTGGTGCCGGCGGCAACGGTGGCAGCGGTGGTGCCGGCGGCACCATCTCCGGTGACGGCGGCAAGGGCGGTAACGCCGGCAACGGCGGCAACGGCGGCGCCGGTGGTGCCGGCGCGGACGCAACGGTCGCCGACGCCGCGGGTGGCAACGGCGGCGCTGCCGGGGCCGGTGGCCAGGGCGGTACCGGTGGCGCCGGCGGTGTGGCCAACAACGGCGCCGGCGGCGCCGGCGGCAACGCCGGCAGCGGTGGCGACGCGGGAACGGCCGGCGCGGGCGGTAAGGGTCTCGGCGGCGGCGGTGGCGCCAGCGCGGGCGCGGGCGGTGCCGGTGGTAACGGCGCCGACGGCGGCATTGCGGGCGTCTCCGGCGTGGGCGGCAACGGCACGCAGGCCGGCGCCGCGGGTGCGGCCGGTAACGCCGGCATCGGCAGCGACGGCGGTGCCGGCGGCCAGGGTGGTGCGGGCGTCGGTCTGATCGGCGGTACCAACACCGGCCAGGCCGGTGGGTCCGGCGGCGCCGGCGGTGCCGCCGCATCGGTCGGCAACGGTGGTGCCGGCGGCAACGGTGGCGTCGGTGCGACGGTGAACGGCATCACCGGCGGTGACGGCAACGGCACCGACGGCGCCGACGGTGGCAACGGCGGTGCCGGTGGCGCGGGTGGCGCCGGCGGCACGACCTCCGGCGACGGTGGTGCGGGCGGTAACGGTGGCGCGGCCGGCGACGGTGGCCACGGCGGTCACGGCGCCGACGGAACCAACGGCGCCAATGCCGTCGCGGGCAGCGGCGCCAACGGAATCGACGGCGGCAACGGCGGCAACGGTGGATCCGGCGGCAGCGGCGGCCAGGGTGGTGACGGTGGTGCCGGCGGCAGCGCCACCAACGGCGCGGCGGGTGCCGAAGGCGCCGGCGGTGTCGGCGGCAACGCGGGCAACGCGGGCAACGCCGGTAACGGCGGCCAGGGCGGTAACGGCGCCGGCGGAGGCGCTGGAGCCACGGCCGGAGCCGGTGGCAACGGCGGCCAGGGCGGTGTCCGCGGCGAGGCGGGCGCCAGCGCCGGTGCCGGTGGCTGGAACGCCAGCCACACCGAGCAGGCCGAGGACGGTGCGGCCGGCGCGGCGGCAATCGGCGGCAACGGCGGTGCCGGCGGTCACGGCGGCGTGGGCCTGATCCGGGCGGACGGTTCCGCCCAGGCCGGCGGCGACGGCGGCAACGGCGGGGCGGCCGGTCCGATCGGCACCGGTGGCGCGGGCGGCAATGGCGGTACCGGCTCGGCCGGCCAGGCCGGCGTCGACGGCGTGGTCGATGCCAACGGCAACGGCGGCAGCGGCACCAGCGGCAGCTCCGGCGGCGCGGGCGGCAACGGCGGCAAGGGCGGTGACGGCGGCAGCGAATCGGGCGATGCCGGTGCCGGCGGCCAGGGTGGCGCCGGCGGCGTCGGCGGCCGCGGCGGTCACGGCGCAAACGGTGCCCACGCCACCAACGCAGCCTTCGGCAGCGGCGCGTCCGGCGCCGACGGTGGTTACGGCGGCGACGGCGGCAGCGGCGGTAACGGCGGCCAGGGCGGCCAGGGCGGTGTCGGCGGAACCGCCACGCTCGGCAACGACGGTGCGGCCGGCGCCGGTGGGGCCGGCGGCCAGGGCGGCGCGGCGGGCAACGCCGGTAACGGCGGCAACGGTGCCAACGGCGCCGGCGGCGGCACGAATGCCGTTGCCGGACATGGCGGCAACGGTGGCACCGGCGGCGACCGGGGCGCGATCGGCCTCGGCGGTAAGGGCGGCCTGAGCGGTGACGGCCACCAGGCCGTCAACGGCGGCAACGGCGGTTCGGCCACCGGCGGCAACGGCGGCGCCGGCGGCCGTGGCGGCAACGGCCAGGTGCTGGCCAGCGGCAACCCCCAGAGCGGCGGTTACGGCGGGGCCGGCGGTGACGCCGGCACCTACGGCAACGGTGGTGCCGGTGGCGCCGGCGGGGCCGGCAGTGTCGGCGGCAACGGCGCCAACGGCACGACGCTCGGCCAGGTCAACGGGCAGGACGGTCAATCCGGCGGATCAGGCGGCGACGGCGGCGCGGGCGGCAAGGGCGGCTCCATCGCCGGTAACGGCGGCGCTGGCGGCGGTGCCGGCGCGGCAGGCAACGGCGGTAACGGCGGCAACGGTGCCCAGGGCAAGGCCGGCATCGATGCGGTGGCCGGCACCGGCGGCGTCGGTAGCAACGGTGGCGCCGGCGGTAACGGCGGCAATGGCGGCAATGGCGGCAACGGCGGCAACGGCGGCGCCGGTGGCACCGCCACCAACGGCATCGCCGGCAGCAACGGTCTGGGGACCGTCGGCGGCAACGGCGGGAACGCCGGAACCGGCGCCGATGGCGGTCGCGGTGGCCATGGCGCAGGCGGCGGGGTCAACAGCGTGGCCGGATCCGGCGGCAACGGCGGCACCGGCGGCAACATCGGCGCGGCCGGCAACGGCGGCACCGGCGGCCTCAACGGCGACGGCACCCAGCGAGCAGACGGCACCGACGGTGCCGCGGCCGCGCACGGCGGCAACGGCGGCGCCGGCGGCAACGGTGGCAACGCGCAAGCCGGAACGACCCAAGCGGGCGGCAAAGCCGGCAACGGTGGCGACGGTGGAAACGTCGGCAACGGCGGCGCGGGCGGCAACGGCGGCAACGGAACTATCGGGGCGGCCGGAGTCACCGGCGCTGACGGAAACGGCACCGACGGAGGTACGGGCACCGCCGGCGGCCGGGGCGGCAACGGCGGGGCCGGCGGCTCCCTCTCCGGCAACGGCGGTGCCGGCGGCACCGGCGGTAACGGCGGCAGTGGCGGTAACGGGGGGAACGGCGCCGTGGGCACCGGCGGTGGCGGCGGCGGCAACGGCGGCGCCGGCGGCAATGCCGGTGCGGGCGCGGCCGGCGGCGCGGGCGGCAACGCCGCGCACGGCATCGCAGGGGCCGGCGGTAACGGCGGCAATGCCGGCAACGCGGGCAACGGCGGCACCGGTGGCAACGGCTCGGGCGGCGGCAACAACGCCATCGCCGGCTCCGGGGGCGACGGCGGCCACGGTGGTGACCGCGCAGCGGCCGGCCTCGGAGGTGCCGGCGGGATCGGTCAGGGTGGCCCGGCGGCACACGGCTCCGACGGTGCCGGCGGAACCGGTGGCAACGGCGGTGCGGCCGGCAACGGCGGCACCGGTCAGGTGCTCGCGGACGGCTCGTCGCAGGCCGGCGGTAACGGTGGCCAGGGCGGCGCGGCCGGAACGATCGGCGACGGTGGCGCCGGCGGGAACGGCGGGGCCGGGGCGACCGGCGCAAACGGGATCATCGACGCCAGCGGCAACGGCACCGACGGGGCCACCGGCGGCATGGGCGGCAACGGCGGCGTCGGCGGTGCCGGCGGCAGCCTCGCCGGTAACGGTGGCGCTGGCGGTCGCGGCGGAGCGGGTGGTACCGGCGGCATCGGTGGCGTCGCGCAAGGGACCGATGGGCAGAACGCGGTTGCCGGCAGCGGCGGCGACGGCCAGGACGGCGGCGACGCGGGCGTCAGCGGTAACGGCGGCGCCGGCGGCCACGGCGGAGCGGGTGCCCTCGGAGGCACCGCGACCAACGGAACCCAGGGCAGCGCGGGCGCCGGCGGCCAAGGTGGTCAGGGCGGCGCCGGCGGCGACGCCGGGCGCGGCGGCAATGGTGGCGCGGGTGCCGGCGGCGGCACCGACCACACCGCGGGTAACGGCGGTAACGGCGGTAACGGCGGCTACGCCGGCACCGGTGGTGCCGGCGGCCATGGCGGCGTGAGCGGCAACGGGCTGATCGCGGCCAACGGCGGGTCCGGGGCCGACGGCAACGCCGCCACCGGCAACGGCGGTGACGGCGGTAAGGGCGGCGCCGGCGTGATGCTCGGTGACGGTTTTGCGCAGCACGGCGGTAACGGCGGAAACGCCGGCGCTGCCGGCGCGGTCGGTAGCGGTGGCCGCGGCGGCGACGGTGGCGCGGGCGCGGCAGGTGCCGACGGCATCACCGAAGCATCCGGGGACGGCACCAACGGCGTCATCGGCGGTAACGGCGGTCAGGGCGGTGACGGCGGCGCCGGCGGCAGCCAGGCCGGCAACGGCGGCGCCGGCGGCGTCGGGGGCGCGGGCGGCCGCGGCGGTCACGGCGGTGACGCGGCCGACGGCACGGCCGGCGTCAACGCGGCCGCGGGCAGCGGCGGCAACGGCACCGACGGCGGCGACGCCACCGGCACAGCCGGCAACGGCGCGGCTGGCGGTAATGGCGGCAACGGCGGCTTCGGCGGCAGCTCCGCCCATGGCACCGCGGGCGCCAACGGTGCCGGCGGCGCCGGCGGCAACGGTGGTAACGCCGGTAACGCCGGTGACGGCGGCCGCGGCGGCGACGGTGCCGGTGGCGGTGCCAACGCCGTCGCGGGATCGGGCGGCAACGGCGGTAACAGCTCCAGCACTGCGGGAACCGCGGGCACGGCCGGGACCGGCGGCTGGAACGCCGACCACTCCGCGCAGGCGGCCGGCGGGTCCGCCGGGGCGGCCGGCGCCAACGGCAACGGCGGCGCCGGCGGCAACGGCGGCAACGGCGGGCAGCTCGCGGATGGCACCGGGCAGTCCGGCGGTGCTGGCGGCAAGGGCGGTGACGCCGCGCTCAATGGCGACGGCGGCAGTGGCGGCCGGGGCGGTGCCGGCGGTAAGGGTGCGGATGGCACCGCTGGTGGCACCGGTAGCACCGGCGCCTCCAAGGCGCCTGGCGGCACGGGCGGTGCCGGTACGGCCGGCAAAGCCAGCGGTTCCGGCGGAGCGGGTGGCGCCGGCGGGGCTAGCGGCACCATCTCCGGAAACGGCGGTGCCGGCGGCCAGGGCGGTGCCGGCGCCGACGGCGGCAAGGGCGGCGCGGGCGGCACTGGCGGGACCGGTGGCGCCGGCTCCAAGGGCAACACCGCCGGTGCCGGCGGGACCGGCGGCACCGGTGGGGCCGGCGGCTCCGGAGGCGCCGGCGGCGAGGGCGGTGCCGGCGGCGCAGTTCGCAACGGCAGCGGCACGGTGGGCGCTGACGGTGCCGACGGCGCGGTGGGCAAGGGCGGCGACGGCGGCAACGGCGGCAAGGGCGGCATCGGCGGAAACGGGAGCACCGGCAAGAACGGATGGTCCGGCGGTGCTGGCGGTCAAGGCGGTACCGGCGGTCAAGGCGGGACGAGCGGCACCGGCCAGGCCGGTCTCCCCGGCGGCACCGGCTCCGCAGGCGGCGCCGCCAGCGGTACCGACAACGCCACACCCGGCCAGGGCGGCGCCGGTGGTGCCGGTGGCAAGGGCGGCGGATCATGATGATCCGCCGCCCCTGGCGACCGGCGTCAGGCCTCTTGGCGGTAGGCCGGAACGTCGTCGGGCGTTCTCGGCCAGGCGAACAGCGCGATGCGCTGGTCCCACTTCGGCACGTAGTGCTCGCCGAGGAACACCCCGCCGCGCCGCTCCCAGAACCGGCGCCCGTAGGAGCCCTCGCCGGCGAAGGTGTCGCCGATCACCCGTCGGCACTGCGGTTCGATCTCGAAGACGCTCTCCACGAATCCGCGGAACATGATCGCCCCGTGACCCTGCTCGACCATGTCGAGATCGGCCATGGCGCCGTGCAATCCGATGTCGTAGGGGTCGGCGTCGTAGACGGTCGACACCTCGTCCTGCGCGGCGCGGAACAGCTCCATGTATCCGAACGGTCGCCCATCGAGGAGCCACACGTACGGGCGCGAGTAGTTGCCCGCGAATTGGTTGGCCAGGTGCTGGCTCCACTGGTCCGCCGGGTAGTTGTAGTGCCAGGTTTCGGCCAGGTGCGGCCGGTTCATCCACTCGGAGATCATCTCGGCATCGCCGTCCGGGTCGGCGAAGCGCACGCTGTACGGCTCCGGGAATACCGGCAGCGGCGGGGCGGGAACCGCGCAGACCTCGTCGGGCACATCAACACGTTGCCGTGCCATTCGCGCCGTCATAGCGCAACCGAATCCGTTGTAACCGAACCGGTTTCGGTAACCATCACAAGTGCCTCCAGGAATGCCGTCGACGGCAGCGCCGTCGTCAATGGGTTTGCCAATGATGCCACGTCCCCTGGCGGGTGTCAGCGTCGAAGTGCCGCCCGGAAAAGGCTCGAACAGGCAACAGACCTTTCTTCAGCGGTGCCCAGATGCCGGCGCCGATAACCGCCAAACATAAACCGAGACAACAACACTGACATGGGTTCGTCGCAGAATAGGGAGTCCCACATGACTGACAAGCAGCACGGCAGAGGGCGTCGCGGTCTCACTGGCGCGGTTGGCCGCCGGCGCCGCCGGGTGGCCGCTGCCTCTAGTGCGGTGGGGGCGTTTTTGGCGTTTGGGGTGGCGCCGGTGGTGGTGGCGCCGGTGGCGGCTGCTGATGAGTTGGATTGGGTTGTTGATTTTCTGGGTGCGGATTTGGCGTCGGCGTTGGGGGATTTGAGTCAGGCGTCGTCGTGGGAGGCGTTGTTTGATGCGGCGTCGTGGGAGCCGTTGTTGGCCAGTGTGGGGTTGTCGTTTGATGCGTCGGTGGCTTCGTTGCCGGGGTCGGCGGCTGCTGATGACTGGTTTGGGTCGTTGTTTTATCAGCCGTTGCATGATTTGGGGCAGCAGTGGATTTTGAGTCCGTTTGGTGCTGAGGTCAATTCGTTTATCAATGCGACGTTCGGGTTTGGTCAGATCCTGATCGGCAATGGTGCGGATGGGATTGATGGCGGCACGTTGGCGCAGGCTGCTGGTGGTGCTGGTGGGTTGTGGTTCGGCGATGGTGGTGCTGGTGGCACCTCGGCTGATGGCGTCGGTGGTGTTGGTGGTGCGGCGGGGATGTTCGGCGATGGCGGCGCCGGTGGTGCGGGTCTTGATGGGGGTGATGGCGGCGCTGGTGGTGCTGGTGGCTGGTGGATGGGTGTTGGTGGTGCCGGTGGTGCTGGTGGCGCTGGTGTCGATGGTGGTGCCGGCGGCCAGGGTGGTGCTGGTGGTGCTGGTCTTGGGTTGATGTATGGGGTGGGTGGCAATGGTGGCGTCGGTGGTGATGGTGCGGTCGGGGCGGCCGGTGCTGCTGGTCTTGCCGGGTTAGACGGCGCGGTGGGTCAGGCCGGGGGCAATGGTGGCAATGGTGGTGCCGGCGGTAAGGGTTCGTGGCTGATCGGTTCCGGTGGCCAGGGTGGTGCCGGCGGTCAGGGCGGCAACGGTGGCAATGGTGGTGTAGGTGGCGATGGGGTGGATGCCACTGCGCCGGGTGCTGCTGGTGGTGTTGCTGGTGATGGTGGCAATGGTGGTGCGGCCGGTCATGGCGGCAATGGCGGTGCTGGTGGTGCCGGGGGCTTGTTGGGTGCGGCGGGGGTGTCTGGTCGCGGTGGTGATGGTGGTATTGGTGGTGCTGCGGGCCAGGGTGGCGATGGTGGTGATGGTGCTGATGGTGATGGCACCTATGTCGATGGTGGTGCTGGTGGCCGTGGTGGTGATGCGGGTGTGGCCGGTGCTGGTGGCAATGGTGGCCAGGGTGTCACCAACGGCAGCGCGGGTGCTGGGGGTGCGGCGGCTACCGGTGGTGGTAACGGCGGCCGCGGCGGCGACGGCTTTACTGCCACGATTGCCGGCGCTGCCGGCGGTGCCGGTGGTGCTGGGGGAGACGGCGGCAACCTGGGCAACGGTGGCGCCGGTGGCAACGGTGGTGACGGCGCGGCCGGGGTTGCCGGGCACACCGACAACACCGGCAACGGCAGCACGGGTCTCGCCGGTGGCAACGGTGGTGTGGGTGGCGCCGGGGGTGCCGGTGGTTCCCTGGCCGGCAACGGTGGCGCCGGTGGGGCCGGGGGCCGCGGTGGCACCGGGGGTGTCGGTGGTGCCGGCGCCGACGGCGTCACAGGCGCGGATGCCATCGCCGGCAGCGGCGCAGACGGCACAGACGGTGGTGATGCGAACAGCACCGGTGGTACCGGCGGCGTGGGCGGTGCCGGCGGTAACGGTGGTGTTGGTGGCGCGTCGGCGCACGGCATCGCCGGTGCGCACGGTGCCGGTGGCATCGGTGGCGACGGTGGCGCGGGCGGCAACGCGGGCAACGGCGGCAACGGCGGTGCCGGTGCCGGCGGTGGCAGCGCCGCGCAGGCCGGCGCCGGTGGCAAGGGTGGTGCCGGCGGTGCGGTCGGAACCGGCGGGGCCGGTGGCGCCGGTGGCTCCAGCGGTGATTCGCAAGCGGCTTCGGGTGCCACGGGTGCCGACGGCACAGGCGGCAACGGTGGCAACGGCGGCGTCGGCGGCAAGGGCGAGGTCCTCGGTGATGGCACCGTGCAGGCCGGTGGCCGCGGCGGCGACGGCGGGGATGCCGGCGCGGTCGGCAACGGCGGCACCGGCGGCACCGGCGGCCAAGGCGCCACCGGCGAGAACGGCTACACCAACATCAGCGGTAACGGCACCGCGGGCGGCACCGGTGGCGCCGGTGGGGCCGGCGGTACCGGTGGTGCGGGCGGCACCACCTCGGGCAACGGCGGCGCCGGTGGCGCGGGCGGCGTAGGCGGCACCGGTGGGGCCGGCGGCGGCGGCCTCGACGGCCAGGCGGGCACCGATGCGGCGGCCGGTAGCGGCGGCGACGGCGGCACCGGTGTCGGCGGCGGCCACGGCGGCGATGGTGGTCAAGGTGGCGTCGGCGGCCAGGGCGGCGCCGGGGGCACCGCCTCCGCAGGCAACGCCGGCGCCGACGGTCTCGGTGGCCAAGGCGGCATCGGCGGTGCGGCCGGAGACGCCGGCAACGGCGGGCGCGGCGGCGACGGCGCGGGCGGTGGCAATAACGCCACGGCAGGATCCGGCGGCCAGGGCGGTCAGGGTGGTAACCGCGGCACGGCCGGGGCCGGCGGTGCCGGTGGCTGGAACGCGGACAACACCGCCCAGGCCGACGACGGTGCGACCGGCGCGGAGGGCGCCGGCGGTCACGGCGGCGCTGGCGGCCGCGGCGGCGACGGTGAGCTCCTCGCGGGCAACATCCCCCAGGCGGGCGGCAACGGCGGTGCCGGTGGCGCCGCGGGCAACGATGGCGATGGTGGCGTCGGCGGTGCCGGCGGCAACGGCGTCGCGGGAGTCGACGGCACCACCGTCGGCCTCAACGGCACGACCGGTGGGGCCGGCTCGGCGGGCGGTAACGGTGGCCAGGGTGGCGCCGGCGGCACGAACTCCGGCAACGGCGGCGACGGTGGTGCCGGTGGGCACGGTGGCGCCGGGGGTAACGGTGGCGCGGCCCTGCAAGCCGACAACTTCGACACCGCCGGCGGCAACGGTGGCGGCGCCGGTGCCGGCGGCGCGGGCGGCGACGGTGGTGCCGGCGGGACGGCGGTCCACGGGACCGGCGGAACCGGCGGCGCGGCAGGCAACGGCGGCAATGCCGGCACCGCAGCCGAAGGCGGTCAGGGCGCGGGCGGCGGCGGTGGCGCCAATGCCGGTAGCGGCGGCAACGGCGGCGACGGCGCCGTCGGTGGCGCGGCAGGCAACGCCGGGGTCGGGGGCAACGGCGCCAGCCCGGGCGCCGACGGTGCTGCGGGCAGCGCCGGCACCAACGCCGACGGCGCCGACGGCGGTCGCGGCGGCGACGGCTACGGCTTCATCCTCAACACCGACATCGGGCAGGGCGGCGGCGCCGGTGGCCAGGGCGGCAACGCCGGCGCAGTCGGAAACGGCGGTGTCGGTGGTACCGGTGGCACCGGTGCAACCAACCACGGCTTCACCGACACCGACGGCAACGGCACCAACGGGTACGTCGGCGGTGCCGGTGGCGTCGGCGGCCAGGGCGGCGCCGGTGGCACCGTCTCCGGTGACGGTGGGGCGGGCGGCGTCGGCGGTATCGGCGGTAACGGTGGTAACGGCGGAGCCGGCGCGGACGCCACGGCCGCCGACACCGACGGTGGCAACGGCGGCAACGCCGGAGCCGGCGGCGTGGGCGGCAACGGTGGCCAGGGCGGCGCGGCAACCAACGGCACGGGCGGCGCCGGCGGCAACTCCGGCTACGGCGGCAACGGCGGCGTCGCCGGCACCGGCGGCAAGGGACTGGGTGGCGGCGGCGGCGAGACCGCCGGTAACGGCGGTAACGGCGGTGACGGCGCCGACGGTGGCCTGGCCGGCACCGTCGGGACCGGTGGAGCGGGCACCACTAACGGCGCCGACGGTCTCGCCGGCCAGGACGGCGTCGCCAGCGATGGCGGCGCCGGTGGCCAGGGCGGCGCCGGCGCGGGTCTGATCGACGACGGAACCAACACCGGCCAAGGCGGCGGCAACGGTGGTGCCGGCGGCAACGCGGCATCGGTTGGCAACGGTGGTACCGGTGGTAGCGGCGGTATCGGTGCGACCGTCGACGGCATTACCGGCGCTGACGGCAACGGCACCGCCGGCGCGGTCGGCGGTGCCGGCGGCGACGGCGGCGCCGGTGGCCTCGGTGGCGCCACCTCCGGTAACGGTGGCGCCGGCGGCAACGGCGGGGCCGGTGGTAAGGGCGGCGCCGGCGGCGCGGGCGCGGACGCGACCGTGGCGGACACCGCGGGCGGTAATGGCGGCAACGCCGGCGCGGGCGGCGCGGGCGGTAACGGTGGCCAGGGCGGTGCGGCCGGGGCCGGCATCGGCGGGGCCGGCGGTGACGCCGGCGATGGTGGCGCCGGTGGTGCGGCAGGGGCTGGCGGTACGGGCCTCGGCGGTGGCGGCGGCAGCAACGCGGGCGCCGGTGGCGCGGGCGGTAACGGTGCCGACGGCGCCGCGGCCGGCGTCGCGGGCCTCGGCGGCACCGGCACGGATGCAGACGGCGTGGCCGGCAACGACGGCGCCGCCGGTCTCGGCAGCGATGGTGGCGCCGGCGGCAACGGCGGGCTCGGCGCCGGCGTGATCAGCGGCACCGACACCGGCCAGGGCGGTGGTGCCGGCGGCGCCGGCGGCAACGCGGCATCGGCCGGCAACGGTGGTGTCGGTGGAACCGGTGGAGCCGGTGCGGCCGGCATAGCCGGGGTCACCGGCGCGGACGGCAACGGCACCGACGGCACCCACGGCGGCGCCGGCGGCGTCGGCGGTGTGGGCGGTGCCGGCGGAACCGAGTCCGGCAACGGTGGCGCGGGCGGTCAAGGCGGCGCCGGTGGTGCCGGTGGGAACGCCGGCCACGGCGCGGACGGCATCGGCGGCACCCCGGTCACTCCCGGGAGCGGCGCATCCGGCGCCGACGGAACCGACGGTGGCAATGGCGGCATCGGCGGTAACGGCGGTGTAGGTGGCGACGGGGGTGCCGGTGGCACCGCCAGCCACGGCAGCGCGGGCGCGGACGGAGCCGGCGGGGTCGGTGGCAACGCCGGCAACGCCGGAAACGCCGGAAACGGCGGCCGCGGCGCCGACGGTACCGGCGGCGGCACCGGTGCGGTCGCGGGCTCCGGCGGCAACGGCGGCGACGGCGGCAATCGCGGCGCCGCGGGCACGGCCGGCGCAGGCGGCTGGAACGCCGGTCACACCAGCCAGGCGGCCGGCGGGCACGCCGGTACCGCCGCGACCGGCGGCAACGGTGGCGCCGGCGGTAAGGGCGGCAACGGCGTGCTCCTCGGGGACGGCACGGCGCAGGCCGGCGGCGCGGGCGGTCACGGCGGTGACGCCGGAACGATCGGCAACGGTGGTGCGGGCGGCAACGGCGGCGCCGGCGCAGCCGGAGCGGTGGGATCGACGGCTACCGCCAACGGCGGCACCGGGGGCAACGGCGCCGCCGGTGGTAACGCCGGCAGCGGCGGCAAGGGCGGCTCGATCTCCGGTAACGGCGGTCAGGGCGGTGTCGGCGGGGCCGGCGGCAACGGTGGTGCGGGCGGCTCCGGCGTGCAGGGTCTGGCCGGGGCCGACGCGGCGGCCGGCAGCGGCGGCAACGGCGGCGATGGCACCGACGGCGGCAACGGCGGTAACGGTGGTATCGGCGGTAACGGCGGTAACGGCGGCCAGGGCGGCAGCGCCACCCACGGCACCGCCGGCCTCAACGGCTCCGGTGGTATCGGCGGCACCGGTGGGGCAGGCGGAGACGCCGGCAACGGCGGCCGCGGCGGGGCCGGTGCCGGCGGGGGCGCCGACGACACGGCCGGGCACGGCGGCAATGGTGGTGCCGGTGGCGACCGTGGCACCGCCGGGGCCGGCGGCAAGGGCGGCCTGAACGGTGACGGCGTCACCTACCGCAACGACGGCGCGGCCGGCGCGGCCGCGGGCGGTGGCAATGGTGGCGCCGGTGGCGCCGGGGGCAATGGCGCGCTCCTGGCCGACGGGATGACCGGCCAGGCCGGTGGTTACGGCGGTAACGGTGGCGCGGCCGGTGCGATCGGCACCGGTGGCGTCGGTGGTGCCGGTGGCCACGGCGGTAACGGCGTGATCGGCGTGACCGGCGGCGACGGCAACGGAACCACCGGCGGCAGCGGTGGTGTCGGCGGTGCCGGCGGCAACGGTGGTGCCGGTGGCACCACGTCAGGCGCCGCGGGAGCCGGTGGTGCCGGTGGTAACGGCGGCAGCGGCGGCAACGGTGGCGACGGCGTCCTCGGGGCCGCGGGAAGCAGCGGCGGCAACGGAGGTCTGGGCGGCAACGCAGCCGCTGGCGGCGCCGGTGGCCTGGGTGGCGATGCCGCCCACGGTGCCGGTGGTGTCGGCGGTGCGGGCGGCAACGCCGGCAATGCCGGCAACGGTGGCGCCGGCGGCAATGGCGGCAACGGCGGCACCGGAGCCGCCGCCGGTAACGGTGGTGTCGGTGGCACCGGCGGCGACCGCAGTCTGGGCGGTGCCGGCGGGGCCGGCGGTACCGGCCAGGGTGGCGCCCAGGCTGCCAACGGCCAGGGCGGTAGCAACGGCGCGGGCGGCGACGGCGGCGCCGGCGGTAACGGCGGTCACGGCCAGGCCTTGGCGGACGGCACCGCTCAAGACGGTGGTGTCGGCGGCCAGGGCGGTAACGCCGGCGCGATCGGCAACGGGGGCGCGGGCGGTGACGGCGGCGTCGGTTCGGCCGGTCTCAACGGAATCACCGATGGTTCCGGCGACGGCACCCACGGCACCGCGGGCGGTAACGGCGGTAACGGCGGCCAGGGCGGCGCCGGCGGTACCACCTCGGGTAACGGTGGCGCCGGCGGTGTCGGTGGTACCGGTGGAGCCGGTGGCCACGGCGGTGCCGGCGTCAACGCCGCCGACGGTGCCAATGCCGCGGCCAACAGCGGCGGCAACGGCGGCAACGGTGGCGACGCCACCAGCACCAACGGCAACGGTGGCGCCGGTGGCCACGGTGGTAACGGCGGGGCCGGCGGTGAAGCCCTCAACGGCAACGCCGGGGTGTCCGGGGCCGGCGGTATCGGTGGTGCCGGCGGCAACACCGGTGACGGCGCCAATGGCGGCAATGGCGGTGCCGGGGCCGGCGGCGGCGCCAACGACACCGCCGGTAACGGCGGTAACGGCGGCCACGGCGGCACGGCGGGCACGGCCGGCCAGGGTGGTGCCGGCGGTCTCAGCGGTGCCGGTGTTGCGGCCGGAAACGGCCAGGACGGCGCCATACTCGGCGGCGCCGGCGGCGACGGCGGCGCCGGTGGCAACGGTCAGATCGTGGGTGGCGTGAGCCAGGCCGGCGGCAACGGTGGTTCCGGCGGCGCGGCCGGGACGATCGGCCACGGTGGCGCCGGCGGTGACGGTGGGGCCGGTGCGGCCGGCTTGGCCGGAACCACCGACGCCTCCGGCAACGGCACCGACGGCGCGGCCGGCGCCGCCGGCGGTAACGGCGGCCAGGGTGGTGCCGGCGGCACCGTCTCCGGCGACGGCGGTGCCGGCGGCAAGGGCGGTCTCGGTGGTGCCGGTGGTGTCGGCGGTAATGCCGCCAACGGCACCGCGGGAGCCAACGCGGCGGCCGGCAGCGGCGCCAACGGCGGCAACGGCGGTGACGCCACCGGCGCGGCCGGTAACGGCGGGGCCGGCGGTACCGGTGGTACGGGTGGCGCCGGCGGTGTGGCCAACGTCGGCAACAACGGTGCCGACGGTGACGGCGGCCATGGCGGCGACGGCGGCGCAGGCGGCAACGCCGGTGTCGGCGGCCGCGGCGGCGACGGCGCCGGTGGCGGCACCAATGCCATTGCCGGAAGCGGCGGCCGCGGCGGCAATAGCAGCAGCACCGCGGGTGCCGGCGGCGCGGCCGGGGCCGGCGGTCTCGCCGGCGACGGCGTCACCCAGGCCGACAGTGGCGCCACCGGTGCCGGCGGCGCGATCGCCGTCGGTGGCACCGGCGGCAACGGCGGCAACGGTGTGACGCTGGGCAGCGGCCTCGCGCAGGCCGGCGGCAACGGCGGCGTCGGCGGCAATGCCACCGGCGAGTTCGGTAACGGCGGCGCCGGTGGTAACGGCGGCAACGGCGCCGCCGGCACCTCCGGAACCAATGCCGCCAACGGCGCCGGCGCGGCCGGCGGCAACGGCGGCAACGGCGGTGCGGCCGCCCAGCACGGCACCGGCGGCAACGGCGGCAACGCCGGTAGCGGCGGGGCAGCCGGGGCGAACACCTCGGTCGGCGCAAACGGCGCGGCCGGCGTCAATGCGCCCAAGGACCCGCAGGGCCAGGTCATGGCGGGCGGGACCGGCGGCAATGGCGCCAAGGGTGCCACCGGGTTCGCCGGTGGCGCCGGCGGCACCGGCGGTGTCGGTGGTGCCGGCGGCACCGTCTCCGGCGACGGCGGCCAGGGCGGCCTCGGCGGCAACGGTGGTGCCGGCGGTAAGGGCGGCACTGGCGGCAACGGCGGCGTCGGCGGTACCGGTGGTGCTGGCTCCCTCGGCTTGCCCGGGCGCCAAGGCGGTACCGGCGGTGAGGGCGGCCAGGGCGGCGACGGTGGTGTCGGCGGCAACGCCGGCCAGGGCGGCGCCGGTGGTGTTGCGCTGGGTGACGGTCAGTCCGGTGCGCACGGCGCCGGCGGTGTGGCCGGCAAGGGCGGCCTGGGCGGTAACGCCGGGGTCGGCGGCGCGGGCGGCGCCGGTGGCGCCGGTTACAACGGCCTCGTCGGCCAGGGCACCGGTGGCGGTGGCGCTGGTGGTGCCGGCGGCAACGGCGGCACCGGCGGCACCGGCGGTCAGGGCGGCGTCAACACCGACGGCACCCATGGTCAGGGCGGCTCCGGCGGTCAGGGCGGTGCCGGTGGCAAGGGCTCCAACGGTGCCAGCAAGCCCAGCAAGGCCGGCTTTGCCGGCCGGGGCGGCAACGGCGGCAACGGTGGTGCCGGTGGTGCCAATGGCGACGGCGTCCTCGGGTCGCCAGGCACGGCCGGTGTCCCGGGCGGCAATTCCAGCGGTAGCACCGTCGGTACTGGCGGCGCCGGCGGCGCCGGCGGTACGGGGGCCCCGTAAGGGCCTGCGCCGCAGGGACTTCCCGCAAACGAGCGAGGGCCCGGACCGACGAGTGTGTCGGGCCGGGCCCTCGCCCGTTCACAGACGTTGCCGTGGGCGTGCGGAAATGTCCCGTCGGCCGCGCTACGACGTACGGCGATAGGCCGGAACGTCCTGGGGGTCTCTCGGCCAGGCGAACAGCGCGATCTGCTGATCCCACTTGGCCATGTAGTGTTCGCCGAGGAAAACCCCACCCCGCCGCTCCCAGAACCGACGTCCATACGAGCCGGCGGCGTGAGCATCTCCGATGATCCGTCGGCACTGCGGTTCAGCCCGGAAGATGCTGGAGACCAACGGGCCAAAGATGTTCGCCCCGTGGCCTTTTTCAACCATGTCGGGGTCAGCCATGGCGCCGTGCAACCCCACGTCGTAGGGATGGGCGTCGTACACGGTAGAGATGTCGTCCTGTGCGGCGCGGAACAATTCCATGTATCCCAGCGGCCGCCCGTCGACGCTGTAGACGTAGGGACGCGAGTAGCTGCCTTCGAATTGGATCTCCAAGTGGCGCCGCCATTCGTCGGCCGGATAAGCGTAGTCCCACGTTGCTTCCAGGTGCGGCCGGTTCATCCATTCGGAGATCATCTCGGCGTCGCCGGCCGGGTCTGCGAAGCGGATGCTGTACGGCTCTGCCAGTACCGGCAGCGGGGGCGGCGGAACCGTGCGAACCTCGTCAGTGACGTCGGGCCGTTGCCGCGGCATGAGTGAACTCATCGTGCACCGGAACTCGGTGTAGCCGAAGCGGTTTCGGTAGCCATGGCAAGTGCCTCCTGGGAATCCGTTGACGGCAGCGCCGTCGCCAATGGGTTCGCCACTGATGCTACGTTGACCTACCGGTATCGGCTCCGCAATCCCGGTCGAAATGACACCCCGCACATTCGACGCTAGAGCGTCAGCACAACCTTGCCGGTCACCTCACCCGAGGACAGCAGCCGGTGCGCCTCGCCGACCTGCTCGATGGGCACCCGCGCGCCGATCACCGGCTTGATCCGGCCGTCGGCGAGCATCGGCCACACCTTGCCGGTCACCGCGGCCACGACGGCGCCCTTACCGTGCGGGCCCTCCACCGGCCGGCCGCGCAAGGCGGTGCCGATCACTCCGGCGCGTTTGCCGATCAGCTTGCCCAAGTTCACTTCGGCTTTGACCCCGCCCTGCATTCCGATGACGATCAGGCGCCCGTCATCGGCCAGCGCGTCGATATTGCGGTCCAGGTAGGCCGCGCCCATGATGTCCAGGATCACGTCGGCGCCGCCGGCCTCGCGGATCCTCGCGACGAAGTCTTCGTCGTGATAGTTGATGGTGACGTCGGCGCCCAGCTCGCGGCAGAACGCCAGCTTGGCCTCCGAGCCGGCGGTGACGGCCACCCACGCCCCGAGCTGTCGGGCCACTTGAATGGCGTGGCTGCCCACCCCGCTCGCCCCGCCGTGCACCAGCAGCTGTTGTCCCTCGGTCAGCCCCGCCGTTTGTACCAGATTCGACCACACCGTGCAGGCCACCTCCGGCAGGCCGGCGGCATCGACCAGGTCCACGCCGCCTGGAATCGGCAGCACCTGCGGGGCCGGCACCGCGACGTACTCCGCGTAGCCTCCGCCGGCCAGCAACGCGCAAACCTCTTGCCCGACAACCCAATCGGATACCCCATCGCCGACGGCGGCGACCACCCCAGAGACCTCCAACCCGATGGTGTCACTGGCCCCCGGCGGGGGCGGATACTTGCCGGCCGCCTGTAGCAGGTCGGCCCGGTTCACCCCGGCCGCGGCGACCCGGATCAGCACCTCGCCGGCCGCTGGCCGCACGTCGGCGACCTCTTGCCAGGACAACACCTCGGGGGACTCAGCGACGATGGCACGCATGCCGAACACGCTACTACCAGCCGGAATCGCTTAGCATGACGCTGTGCAGCGCCGCGAACGCCCCCGGACCGGGAGTGACCTGCCCGGCTTGGACCTCGCCGAACGACAAGCCTGGCAACACTATTTGGATGCCGTGCTGCGCTTCGATGCGCTGCTGAACCGGTTGCTCAACGCGGAGCATCAGTTGTCGGTGATCGACCTGCGGGTGCTGGACATCTTGACCAAGTCCGCCGACGGATCGGGTCGGATGGGCGATCTGGCCGGCGCGTTGGCGGCGACCCGGCGCCAGATGACCAAGCGGATCGACCGCCTGGAGGCGCGCGGGCTGGTGCAGCGTGAAGGAGACCCGCAGGACCGGCGCGGGGTGGTCGCGCTCGTCACCGATGACGGCCGCGCCATGGTCGACCGGGCGCGAATCAGCTACACGCGAGGTGTGGCGACCCACCTGCTCGGTCCACTGTCGGCCCGGCAGATGAATACGATCGCGGAGAACTGTTGGCGCATCAGGCAAGCCCTGAGCGCCCCGGATCGGCAACATGGCGTCGTCGCATCCGATCAGACCTTTCCGGAGGCCCCGAGCTGCTACATGCCGGGGGTCGACGATGCGGGTAAGCGGTGTTGGCACGAGTTCCTCGAATCGGCGGAGGCGCTGTTTCCGGCGATGCATGACCGCCTGCATGCCGCCCATCGGCTCGCGTTGATCGACGTGCTGTTGCTGGACCGAATCGCCAAATCGCCGGGCGGCGCCGTGCCGATGAGCACGTTGGGCGAGGCGTTCGCGCTGACGCCCAGTGGCGTCACCCAGCACATCGCCCGGCTGGAATCCGATGACCTGGTGCGCCGAGGACCGGGGCAGGGCGATCGGCGCCGTGTGGTCGCCGGGATCACCGCTCCGGGGCGGGCACGATTGGGGTCTGCGCTTGCCTGCTACGCCAAGGAGATTCGCAGGATGTACTTGGATCCGATGTCGCGCCCGCAGGCGATCGCCCTCGGCGACGCGTGTCGCCGGATCAGTGTTCCGCTGAAATCCGGGGCAGGGCGCCCGGCCTGACCCGTTCGCCGGAAGGCGGCGGCGCAAGGCGCTCCACGGCTGTCAGATGCCCCATCGCCCGCTCCGCCCGTTGACATGACAAGCACTGTGCGCCAACGGTATTCACCGTTCGTCCCAGGCCACGGCCGGCGCGGCGCGATGATTTCTACGAGAACCGTTCTCATTATTTGCTGCATCATCGGTCGCTGCTTCGCCTGGGGGGCAACCGGAACCGGTTACCCGCGAGTAGTTACCACTTGAAGTAGTTTCCGCGTGGTCCCGCCGTTACATCGGCTGCCCCAATTACGGCGCTGACGTGGGCATTCGCGGGGGCCAGCCGGACGTACAGACGATCGCGCCACCAAACGTGTTCGCGAATAACAACGTTCGATTAGAGACACTCAGCCCCCGCTTAGTTACGTTCAGCGCTGTTCAGAGCGTCACCACATTCACCTGTCGAGGAGTTCCCCTTGCACGCCACCATTCGCCCCTACGCCACCGCTGGTGTGGCACTGGTCGGAGCCAGTCTCGTCGCGGTTACCCCGCTGTCCGCGCCGCTGCCCGCGCTGCGTGACGTCCAATCCCGGGCGGTGGCGTTGACCAGTGCGTGGGATGACGTGCTCAATGCCGCCTCGGCCAACATGACCAGCCTGTTGAACAACTGGTACCTGGCGCCTGGGGTCGGCATGCAGCAGTTCTGGGCCAACCAGCTGGACTACTGGGACCAGTTGGCCAATGACCCATCGGGTTCGACCAATGCGGTCAACGAGGAGATTCAGACGCATCTCAACGCGGTGATCTCGGGCTGGGCGCTGCAGAACGAGACCGACGCCACCCACGCCACCGTGCTCAACCACACCATGGATGGCACCCATCAGCTGATGTTCGGTCAGGTGGCGGGCTATATCCCGGCCGATGTGGACAAGTCGATGATCATGCCGATCATCGACTACCTGGGCTCCCCGGCCAGCGCGGTCCTGATGGGCATGCTCGGCCCGGCGATCAGCCCGTGGATCGCGTTGTACAACAGCATCACCGACCACGACAGTTTCGGCGACACCCTGGCCAATATGTGGGGGGCCACCCTTAACGGCGCCACCCTGAATCTGGATGCGTTGTTGCCGATGATCAACGAGTCCGGATACTTCCCGGCCGGGATGAACATGGACCACCTCGACATCGCCTTCGGCGGGCTGCTGTCCCCGGGTGCCGTCGCGGTGGGCCCGTATCAGGTTCTTGGTCCCGGCGGTGAGGTCGCCGCCTCGGTGCCCGCGGTCGGCGGATCGATCTTCCAAAGCGTGGGCATCGAATTCAGCGGCGTGCCAGTCCTGGGCACCCTCGACCTCAACAGCGCCGGCATCGGGCCGATCGCCGCGTGGCAGGCCTGGGGCCAAACCGTCGGCGCGTTGTTGGGGTCGGGTTGGGATGGCAAGGGCGCGGTGGTGGTGACCCCGCCGCTGGCCGGCGCCGGTCTGCCGCTGCTGCCTACTGATGCCCTCGACGACGGCGGCAGCGGCGCCGCGACCGACGCGTTCGGCTGGCTCGGCGACCTGCTCGGCCTCTGATCTCCCAAAACCCTGTCCCCTTAGTTGCTTAGAGAGGCAACCCACAACATGATTCGTCACCACACCAGCCGCCGTCACCAGCGAGCGATCGGCTTCGCCAGTACCGTGGGCGCTTTCCTGACTATCGGAATGGCGCCACTGACCGCGGCACCGCCGGCCCAGGCTGATGAATTCGATTGGTTTGCTGATCTTTTCGATTCCTCGGCGTGGCTGGCCGCTGGCCCGGCCGATGCGGGCGCCTTCGACTGGACCTCGATGATCGATCAGTGGTTCTACGACCCGATTCACGCCTCGATGGAGGCCTGGATCAACAGTGATTTCGGGTCGATGGTCAACGGCTGGATCAACACCGCTGCGGGTCAATACCTGATCGGGGATGGGATCGACGGCACCGCCGAGAATCCCGATGGCGGCAACGGCGGCTTGTGGTTTGGCGACGGTGGAAACGGTTGGGACAGCACTGAAGCCGGCGTAGCCGGCGGCGCTGGCGGCAATGCGGCTGGCTGGTTCGGCGACGGTGGCGCCGGCGGTGATGGTGGCGCGGGCGCGAACGGCGGCGACGGTGGGGCCGGCGGGATCTGGATGGGCAACGGCGGCGCCGGCGGCAACGGTGGGATAGCCCTGGATCCTGCTGTTGCTGGCGGCAACGGCGGCGACGGCGGCAACGCGTCGGGGTGGTTCTTCGGCAACGGCGGGATCGGCGGTAACGGGGCCGATGGGCTGGCCGGCGCCGCAGGAACATTCGCCAACGGCGGCGACGGCAACGGCATAGCCGGCGGTTACGGCGGCAACGGCGGCGCCGGTGGGCGCAGCAGCTTCATGTTCGGCAACGGCGGCAACGGTGGCAACGCCGGAGCCGGCGGTAAGGGGGGCGACGGCGCCACCGGCACCGTCGATCACGTCGACGGCGGGAACGGTGGCTGGTCCTGGGGTGGCGGCGCCGGCGGTGCGGCCGGCGGGCGCGGCTCCTCCATCTACACCAGCCCCATGTACGGGCACGTCGGGCAGCTCGGCAACGGCGGCGACGGTGGCGACGCTGGTAACGGCGGCGACGCCTACCAAGACGTGAATGGCCACTACCTGGGCAACGGTGGTTCCGGCAGCGACGGCGGGATCGCCGGCAACGGCAACGTCGGCGGCAACGGCGGCCTTGGTGGCCACGGCGGCAACGGCCTCAACGGTGGCGCCGGCGGCTGGGGCGGAAACGGCGGCCAGTCCGCCGGCAACAACACCGGCGGCGCCGGCGGAAATGCCGGAGCCGGCGGAGATGCCACCGCGGGCACTGGCGGAAACGGCGGCTGGGGCGGCTGGGGCGCTCCATCCCAAGACGGTGCCGGTGGTGCGGGCGGTAATGGTGGCGCTGGAGGCAATGGGGCTACCGGCGACAACACCGTCAAGACCATTGGCGGCGACGGCGGCGGTGGCGGTATGGGCGGAAGCAGCCAAACGGGGGTCGGTGGGGCCAGCGGCGACAGTGGGGACGGCGGTGCCGGAACCTATGCCGGCGGTAATGGTGGTGACAGCTTCTTCGGTGCCGGATCGGGTGCCACCGGCGGGGCCGGCGGCCGCGGTGGCAACGGCGGCGACAGCACCGGCTGGGACGACGGAACCGGAACCATCTGGAGCCACGGCGGTAACGGCGGTAGCGGCTCGTCCGGCGGTGGTTCTTACGCCGGTGATGCTGCGGCCGGTGGCAGCGGCGGCAACGGCGGTGCCGGGGCGACCGGGCCGGGTGTCATCAGCGTGGGTGGCAACGGCGGCAGCGGCGGCGCCGGCGGCACCGCGTACGGCGGCGGCAACGCCGGTACCGGCGGTGTAGGCGGCAACGGCGGAAGCGGCACGGCATCGGGCGGCAATGGCGGCACCGGTGGCAGTGGCGGCGCGGGCATGGTCCTACTCGGCGGTAGTGGGTCGGGCGGCACTGCGGGCGACGGCGGTGCCGGCGGCACCGGCGGCGACAGCGGCGGCGTCATGATGCCCGCCAACAACCCCTATGGCACCGGCCCCAGCCACGCCGGCGACGGCGGCGACGGCGGCATGGGTGGCACCGGCACCGTCGGCGTCGGCGGCGAGGGCGGGTCCGGCGGGACCGGTGGTAGTGCCCTCGGGAGCGTCGACGCCGGCAATGGCGGTAACGGCGGCGTCGGCGGAACCGGCTACACGGGCGCGCCGGCAACCAATCCCGCACACGCACCCGGCGGCAACGGCCACGACGGTGGCGTCGCAGGCAATGGAGGCCAAGGCGGCGCCGGCGGCAGCGCAGTCGACGGCAACGGCGGGAACGGCGGTGCCGGCGGCAAGGGCGGCACCGGAGGCGCCGGCAGCCGCGGCGGCAACGGCGGCACCGATGCCGAGGGCAACACCCTGCCCGGCGGCAACGGTGGCGACGGCGGCACCGGCGGCAACGGCGCGGCCGGCGGCGCGGGCGGCACCAGCACCAGCGGCACCAGCGGGGCGCACGGCGCAGCCGGGGCGGCCGGAGCAGGCGGCGCCGGCGGCGTGGCGGGCACCGGCACCCCGCCGGGTCAGCCCGGTACCGACGGCGGCAGTGGGCAGCCCGGCTGAATCGGCCACGAGCAGTCGCAAACTCGCACCAAAACGCCCGTATGCGTACGAGTTTGCGACAGTTCGGGTGCACCGGCATGGCCAAGGTACGATTCCCGCGGTGGCGTGGCAGAGCGGCCTAATGCACTCGCCTTGAAAGCGAGAGACGGCTAAAACCGTCCGGGGGTTCAAATCCCTCCGCCACCGCCGTTGTGATGAGTCGCGTCATCGGTGACAGATCACCCCGGTCTTTGGTCGGGTGCGCTGCCGTGGCTAGCGTGCCGGAACTGTGCGCCGTAGTGCCCGGCTCCCGGCGACAACCATTGCCCTCGAACGGGACAACCCGACGCGAAAAATTTCCGACAAAACGGAACCCAGTCGGCCAGCGGGGCTCGATTAGCATGACGGCATGCAGCGTCCTTACCGTCGTCGTACCGCCAGTGACCTGCCTGGATTGGACATCGCCGAACGCAAGTCCTGGCAGCACTTCTTGGATGCCGCACTGCGGTTTCACACCGCGATGGACCGGCAGCTCGCAGGGGCGCATCAGCTCTCAGTGATCGACATACGAGTGTTGGACATCCTGGCCAGATCCGCCGACGGCACCGCACGCATGGGTGACCTGGCTGAGGCGTTGGCCGCCAACCCGCATCACATGACCAAGCGGATCAAGCGGTTGGAGGAACGCCAGTTCGTACACCGCGAGCCGAATTCTCTGGATCGGCGCGGCGTGGTGGCCAGGATCACCGACGAGGGCCGGCAGGTGGTGGCGGTGGCCAGCCACAGCTACGCCCACGGTGTCCGGACCCATCTCATCGGCTCGTTGTCGCGGCGGCAGCTTTCTACCCTTGAAGAGAACTGCCGACGGATCACCTCCGGGCTGAAGCCGGACAGCTCTGCCTCGCCGATCCCCGAGGCGTTGGGATAGACCTTGCCCAGCCCGCGGGCCGTGCTGTCGGTGGTTAACGAAGACCCGGCTTCACAACACCTCGGTGCAGTAATGAACCGCGGGTCCCGGGGCGTCGGTTACGCTGCGGAATGCGCTAGGACCAGATTGGAAGAAAGTTACCCAGGAGTTATTTTCCGGTTGAATTAACCAGGATACTTTGGATTATTTGCGGGGACGGCGACGCCAGGCACCGTCAGCAGCGCTGACGAGTGTTCCACAAGTTTGCGGCCCCCTCGGAGTTACGCCAGATCTTTGCGGAAAGCGTTGCTGCCACGTCGATTTCCGCAACCGCTGCGGGATCTCGTTCGGTACCGTCGCCCGGCGTGGAGCGGACAGGTATTGAGCCGTCGATGATTCGGCTGCCGGGCCTCGATGACGTCGAGCAAGAAACATGGCAGCAGTTTGTCGAGGCGTCGATGGGCCTGTTGGCCGTGCTGAACCGGCACCTGATGGAACAGCACCGGCTCAATCTGTTCGAACTCCGGTTGCTGGACTTTCTGACCAAATCTGACAACGGGTCTGCCCGGATGAGCGAACTGGCCGAGGAGTTGATGCTGTTGCGCAGTCGGGTGACCTGGCTGACCGGCCGCCTGGAAGTCCGCGGGCTCCTCCACCGCGTTCGCAGCCCCGGAGATGGTCGGGGAGTGCTGGCCGAGATCACTCCCGATGGACGGATGCGGGTCAGGGAGGCCACCAAGACTTACGCCCAGCAGGTTCGGTTGCTCTACGTGAATCGGATGTCTCGACAACAGATGCTCGCCCTCGGCGCCAGCTGCGATCAGATCAACACGTCGTTGAAGGCAGCAGGTCTCCCGGCCAAGCCCGGGCACCGCTGAGCGCGCCTGCCCTGGCTTCACGGCCGGCGGTGCCGCCGCACGCGTCGCCCGGCTCACGGCTGGGACATGGCTGGCAAAATCCTGCGAGTTTCTCAGTACGTTCGCACTGCCATCCATCCCAGCATCCGATGTTCCTCCCCTTAAGCCGGTCGATCCACGGCGAGGAGTGCATCTTCGGGCCCGGGTAGCCCGGGTTCCCGCGGTTATCGATAGTTTGCCCGTATCAGCGGGCGCGCTGCGATTTCAATACTTGACACCTGTTTCCGAAATCCTCGCAGGGCGGTGGTCTACCGCCACTACATCCCCAGTTCAGCGGCAATTACGCGCCGACGAGACGCGAAATCCGGCGGGATGAACGTGTTCCAGTTACTACCGCCCGGTAATTTCCAGTCGAACCATCCGGCCTTCGGGAATCATTTGCTGTCGCCGCGAGCGATCCGCATTACCTGCGGATTTGCCGCAGTGGTCACATTGCCGAAGAAGTAGGCGGCGGCACAGTTTCGAGAACTGACCCGTCAGCGACGTGTTTTTCAGGTTCGCCTCAGTTACTTTTCGTGTGCTGAGTCACAAGACTGAAGGAGTCCCCCTTGCACGCCATTCTTCGCCCCTACGCCACGGCCGGTGTCGTCATCGCCGGGACCGGCCTGATCGCGGCCACACCGGTAGTGTCGCCGGCGCCCGCGGTCCCCACGGTCGTTGACGTCGCGCTCACCGCGGGTGGGGGCCTGCCTGAGCTGGCCGACCCGTGGGTGGACGTGTTCAACACCGCCTCCGCCAACGCCACGACCCTGCTCAACAACTACATGCTGGCGCCCGAAGTGGCGTTCCAGCAGCTGTACGCCAACGTCATGGGTTACGCGCAGCAGTTCCTGGACGACCCGAGCAGCAGCACGCTCGCCGCCATCAACACGGCGATCCAGGAGCACTGGGTGGCGGTGCGCGACGGCTACACGCTGCTGGGGGACGTCGACAAGGCGACTTCGGACATCGTCAGTCACCACACCCTCAACGGGGGCTCGGCCCCGACGGGCCATCTCTTCCTGTTCGGTCAGGTCCCGGGCTTTCTGCCGCCCGACGTGGACAAGGACATGGTGTCGCAGGTTCTCAACTTCCTGGCTTCACCGCTGTCCGGAATCATCATGGGTTCGCTGGGGCCGGGCATCAGCCCCTGGATCGCCATGATGAACAGCATCAACGACGGCGACAGCTTCAACGAAGTCCTCGCCGCGACCTACGGCGGCTTCCTCAACGGCGCCACGCTCAACCTCGACTCGATCCTGCCGATGATCAATGACGCGGGGTTCCTCCCGAACGGCATGAGCCTGGACCACTTGGAGGTGGCCTTCGGTGGCCTGCTCAGCCCGGGCGCGGTGACCGTCGGCCCCTATCAGGTGCTCGGCGCCGGCGGCGAAATCGAGGCCGCTGTTCCCGCGGTGGGCGGCTCCATCTTCAACTCGCTCGGACTGGAGATGGTGGGTGTCCCGGTTCTCGGCAAGATCGCGGTGGACGGCGTGGGCGTTGGCCCGATCGGCGCCATGCAGGCATGGGGACAGATCGTCGGGGCGCTGCTGGGCTCGGGCTGGGACGGTAAGGGCCCCGTTGTTGTGACGCCGCCCGGGGTCGGTGTCGAGCTGCCCACCATCCCGGACGACTTCCTTGACGACGGCGGACTGAGCGCACAGGCCACCGACGCGTTCAGCGGGCTGCAGGACCTGCTCAACGGCATCTTCGGCTGACCCGCCTCTCCAAAACTCCACTACCCCAAGGTTTTACATCTGATGAAAGGTGTTCCTCAATGAGTCGTCGTCACAGCAGCACCCGGCGCCGCGGTCATCAGCAGGCCGGTCAATCGCGTCACAGGCGGGCGATCGGTGCCGGTGGTGCGGCCACCGCCTTCTTGGCGTTCGGAATGATGCCGCTGGCGGGCCTTCCGTCGGCGCAGGCCGACGACGGGATGGACTGGCTGATGGACCTGTTCGGCCCCGCCGCATCGGTAGATACCCCACTGGCCGCCGACAGCAGCCAATTCGACATGACCAGCATTATCGACCAATGGTTCTACCAACCGATCCACCTCGGTGTGGAGGCTTGGATCAACAGCGATCTCGGTGAGCTGGTCAACGGATGGATCAATGAGTCCTCCGGGCTGTTCTTGATCGGCGACGGCGCGGCCGGGACGGCCGAGAACCCCGATGGCGGCGACGGCGGTCTGTGGTTCGGTGACGGCGGTGCCGGCTGGGACAGCAATGACGCGGCGCTGGCCGGCGGAAACGGCGGTGCCGCAGGATGGTTCGGCAACGGCGGTGCCGGCGGTGACGGCTTCGAGACCGGTGCGGGCGGCAACGGCGGTGCCGGCGGCTCCTTCATGGGCATCGGCGGTGACGGTGGTGCCGGCGGTATGGGTGTCGGTGTGAGCGGCAGCGGCGGTGCCGGCGGCAACGGTGGCGACGCGGTCGGCTGGTTCTTTGGCAACGGCGGCAACGGCGGCGCCGGCGGCAATGGCACCGCGGGCGCCAACGGCAGCTACGCCAACGGCGGTACCGGCATCGGCGGCACCGGCGGCACCGGTGGGGCCGGTGGTGCCGGCGGCCGTAGCGGCTTCCTCTACGGCAATGGCGGCAACGGTGGGGCCGGCGGCGCCGCCGGTGGCACCGGCACCTCCGCCAACGGCGTCGACGACGGCATCGCAGCGCACCTCAACGGTGCCAACGGCGGCGCGGGTGCCGCTGGCGGCGCCGGCGGCGCGGGCGGCGAAAAGTTCGACGGTTCCTACGGAAGCGCCGGTGCGGCCGGGGTCGGTGGCACCGGGGCGGCCGGGACCGACGGCGGGGACGCTTTCAAGGACGCCAACGGGGACTACCTCGGCAACGGCGGTGCCGGCGGTACCGGTGGCACCGGCGGCGCCGGACCTCTGGGCGGTAACGGTGGGGCGGCCGGCAATGGCGGTGCCGGCCTGACCGGTGGGGCCGGCGGCGCCGGCGGCAACGGCGGGGCCGGGGTCGGCGTCGGCGGCGTGGGCGGCAACGGTGCCGATGGCGGCGCCGGTGGGTTCGGTGCACTCCACGGCGGCAACGGTGGCAACGGGGGTAATGGCGGCAACAACACCGCCGAAGACGGCCACGGCGGTAGCGGCGGCGCCGGTGGCGCCGCCGGTGACGCCGCGACCGACGACAACACCGTCCAGACCATCGGCGGCAACGGCGGCAACGGCGGCAACGGCGGGGTCGGCGGCAACGTCCCGCTCGTCCTGGGCGGTGTCAACGGCTGGGGTGGTCAGGGCGGCGATGGCGGCGCGGCTGGCACCGGTACCTACGTCGGCGGCAACGGAGGCAACGGCGGCAACGGTGGTGCCGGCACCTTCAGCAGCGGCGGGAACGGTGGCACCGGCGCCGACGGCGCGCAGAGCACCGGCTGGAAGTCCGGGGACGGCACCGTCTTCAGCAAGGGCGGCAACGGTGGCAACGGCGGAACAGGCGGCGGCGCCAAGGCCAACGGCATCGCCGGGGTCGGTGGTGACGGCGGAAACGGCGCCGACGGGGCGGTTGGCGCCGGCGTCATCAGCACCGGCGGTAACGGCGGTGCCGGCGGCACCGGCGGCGCCGCCGCGGCGGGCCTGTCGTCGGGCGGTGGCTTCGCCGGCGTCGGCGGTAACGGCGGATCCGGTGGCGACGGCACCGCGTCCGGTGGGACCGGCGGCAACGGTGGCTCCGGTGGCAGCGGGCAGCTGGCCGGCGGCGACGGGGGCGACGGCGGTACCGGTGGCAACAGTGCTGGCGCCACCAACCCCAACAACCCCTTCGGCGCCAGCCATGCCGGCAACGGCGGCAACGCCGGAAACGGGGGCTCCTCGGCGGGCGGCAGCTTCCCGCCGGGCCCCGGCGGTAACGGCGGCACCGGTGGCACCGGCGGCACCGGGGCCGGCGCGGTCAACGGCGGTAACGGCGGGACCGGTGGCTTCGGTGGCGGTGGCGTCACGGGCGGCAATGCCGGAGACGGTGGAAACGGCGGCGCGGCGACCGGTACCGGTAACGGCGGAAACGGCGGCAATGCCGGCCTCTTCGGCGGCTCCGCGAGTGCCGGGACCGCGGGAATTCCGCACCCACGGGCGGCCGGTGGCGACGGCTACGACGCCGGCAACGGCGGCAACGGCGGAAACGGCGGCGCCGGCGGCAGCGCGGTCACCGGTAACGGTGGCGCCGGCGGCAACGGCAGCGTCGGCGGAAGCGGTGGCGTCGGCGGTAAGGGCGGCGTCGGCGGTGTCGATGCCAACGGCAATGGCCTTGACGGCGGCAACGGCGGTAAGGGCGGCGCTGGTGGAACCGGAGGCCACGGCGGGGCCGGTGGCATCAGCACCAGCGGCACCAACGGGACCGCGGGCACCGACGCACTCGACGGCGCCGGTGGCGCGGGTGGCGCCGGCGGCGCCGGTGGCGTCGGCGTCAACGGCGGGTCCTCCGGTAACGGTGGCGCTGGTGGCGCCGGCGGGACCTCTGGCAGCGGCGCCGGTGGTGCCGGCGGCGTGGGCGGCGCCGGTGGCGCCGGCCATGCGGGTGTGGTCGGAAGCGACACCGTCACCGGGACCGTCGGCGGGGACGGCGGCAATGGCGGTAAGGGCGGTACCGGCGGGGCATCCACCAGCGGCACCTGGGGCGCCGCCGGCGTCGGTGGTGCCGGCGGTGCCGGCGGCGTGGGCGGCGTCGACGCCGACGGCAACGGCCTGAACGGTGGCAACGGCGGCAACGGTGGTGCCGGCGGGGCCGGCGTCAACGGTGGCCTGGACGGCACCGGTGGCGTCGGTGGCGCCGGTGGAGCCGGCGGCGTCGGAACCAACGGCGGGGACTCCGGTGACGGTGGCAACGGTGGCACCGGTGGCACCTCCGGCACCGGTAATGGTGGCGTCGGTGGCGCCGGCGGTGCCGGCGGTGCCGGAGTCATCGGCGGATCGGCCGGCAATGGCGGAAACGCCGGTAACGGTGGTACCTCCGGCAGCGGCACCGGCGGTAACGGTGGCGTCGGTGGCACCGGCGGCGCCGGTCTCAATGGCGCTGCGTCCGGAACCGCTGGTGGCGACGGCGGAAACGGCGGAAAGGGCGGTTCGGGAGGTGCCTCCGGCACCGGCGCCGATGGACTTGCCGGCGCCGGTGGCGCCGGTGGGGCCGGTGGCACCGGTGGGGTCAATGCCGCCGGGAACGGCCTGCGCGGTGGCGACGGTGGCGCCGGTGGCGCCGGCGGTGCCGGCATCAACGGCGGTCTCGACGGCAACGGTGGCAACGGTGGCAACGGTGGTTCCGGTGGTATCGGAACCAGCGGCGGGGCCTCCGGTAACGGCGGCGACGGCGGCTCCGGCGGTATCTCCGGCAGCGGTAACGGCGGCAACGGCGGCAACGGTGGCGCCGGCGGGATGAGCGGCGTCCCTGCCAGTGGCGGGCCTGCCGGCACCGGTGGCAACGGCGGTAACGGTGGCACCGGTGGCGCCTCGACCAGCGGCAACGGCGGCAACGGCGGGACCGGCGGGAGCGGTGGCGCCGGCCGAGCGGGCACGGCCGGAACCGCGGGAACCACCACGGCCGGCGGCGACGCAACCGATGGCGGCAACGGCGGCAACGGTGGTGTCGGTGGTACCGGCGGCACGTCGGTAACCGGCGATGGCGGCAAGGGCGGTGTCGGTGGTGCCGGCGGCGCGGGCGGCACCGGTGGCACCGGTGGCAAGGGCGGCGTCAACGCCGGTGTCGGCCAGGCTGGCGGCAACGGCGGCGACGGCGGCAACAGCGGTACCGGTGGTAAGGGTGGCACCGGCGGCGACAGCACCAGCGGGAACGACGGCGCCAACGGCAACGGCGGCAACGGACCGGCCGGCGGCAAGGGTGGTAACGGCGGCAACGGCGGCACCCCCGGTGGCGCAGGCGGCACTCGCGGTACCGGCGGCACCGGCGGGACCGGCGGTGCCGCCGGTGGTCCCGGCGCCAGCCCCGGCAGCAACGGCGCCAACGGGGCCAACGGCAACAACGGCCTCCCCGGCTGACAGCACCCCGTTCACACTGCACTCAGGGCGCAACCCACTCGCACTTTTGCGCCCTGAGTGCAGTGTCACCGCACGGAGCGGGGCAGCTCCGCGGCGATGGTGTCCATCAGCGCGGCGTAGCGCTTGGCCTCCGGATCGCGACCGGGCTTGCCGCTGGAGATCAGCCCGGCGGCCAGCCCCCGCGCCGGGTCCGCCCAGATCGCGACGTTGACCAGTCCCAGATGTCCGAACGCCGATGGTGCACCACGGCCGAAGGGGCCGAACCGCTCCGAGCCCAGCATGTAGCCGGTGCCCCAGCGCAACGGCACCAAGCCGGTGGCCACATCCGGGCGCAGCCGCCGGCACTGCGCTGTTGCGGCGGCCATGGTCTCCGGCGAGACCACCCGCACGCCATCGAGTTCGCCTCCGCGGCGCCAGATCTCGGCGAACTTAGACAGCTCGAACGCCGTCGAGATGGTGTTCGACGACGGGATGACGCTGGTCAGATACAGCGGGGTGTTGGTGAACGGAATGATCTCGTGCATGGTGCCGCCGATCGCCCGGCGAAACACCGCAGCCACCGGCCCGGGCAGCGGCTGGCCGGTGGCGTGACTGGGCGCCACCAGCGCGACGTCCTCTTGGGCCACACCGAAATTCGTCCACCGGAAGCCCAGCGGATCGAGAATCTCTTCAGCGAGGATGTCCCGGATCTGCCGCCCGGTGGCCGCTGAGACGATCTCGCGCATCAAGGGTCCCCAGGTCAGCGCGTGGTACATGTGCGCCCACCCCGGTGGGTAGATCGCGCGCAGGTTCGCCAACTGCTGCCGGGTGTACTCGCTGTCGTCGACCCGTGTCACGTCCGGCCGCGGCCCGGTGGCGAACGGCACCCCGGCACTGTGCGTCAGCACCTGACGAATCGTGGTGCGCCCCTTGCCGTACCGGCCGTAGCCGGGCAGATAGTCTGCCACCCGGTCATCCAGTGAGAAGCAGCCGCGCTCGACGAGCATGTGCACCACGGTGGAGGTGATCGCCTTGGCCGCCGAGTACGCGCAGAACGGGGTGTCGATGCGCACCGCCACCTTCTCGGCGTCGGCGGGATCGGTGGGCGCATTGCCCCACCCGTGCCCGATCGCGCGGTTGAGCACGACGCGGCCGTTGTGGCGCAGGCACAGCTGGATCGCCGGGTGCATACCGGCCGAATACCAGTGCCGCGCGGCCTGCCAGATCCGTTCCACCGCAACAGGATCGATACCGGAATGATCCTCCTCGCCGACCGCCGTCACCGCGTCCAGGTCGGCCGGAACCCGGATCCGCCCATCGGGTGTCAAGATCTCGGGAATCTTCACCGCCGCTCCCTGCCCTTGCCCCGGCCGAAATAGAGTTCCTGGGTCGCGACGCAGACCAGCTGCCCCGCCCGGTTGTACATCGTGGATGTCGCCAGCCCGCGCCCGGCGACACCGCTGGGCGAGAACTGGTCGGACAGCACCCAATCCGACAGGTCCACGGGCCGCTGAAACCACAGTGCGTGATCGATCAGCGCGTTGAACGCGCTGGCCGGGGTGCCCCGGCGCATGGCCACCGCCGTCTCGACCATCTTGGTGCCGGACAGATAGGTCAAAAGCGCACTGTGCAACGCAGCGTCAGCAGGCACTGCTTGAGAAGGCTTCCACCACAACCGGATCCGCGGCGACGACTCGCCGAGCTCAAGGGCCGCCCGCGGGTGCGGGTCGATGTAGCGCTGCTCGAACGGGTGCGGCTGCACCCAGTAGCCGTCCAGCTCGTCGGCGTAGTCGGCGAGTTGGTCTTGCACCGGCGGCAGCGAATCCGGGTCGGGCACCTCGGGCATCGGCTGCTGGTACTCCGGCGCGTCGACCTCCGCACTGAACGACGAGAGCACTTCCAGCAGGATCTCACCGTCCTGGCGGGCGGTGACCTGCCGCGTCGACAGCGTGCCGCCGTCGCGGGCCACATCCACGTGCAGGTCGACGGGGCGGCGGGCATCCCCGGCCCGCACGTAGTAGACGTGCATGCTGTGCGGGCTGCGGCCCGGGGCGGTGCGGCTGGCCGCCATCAGCGCCTGGCCCGCGATGTGCCCGCCGACGATGTGATGGTGTGGGTTGTCCAGTTGGGTGGCGACGAAGTGCTCGTCGTCGACACGCTCGACGTCGAGGGTGGCGACCAGGTCGGCCAAGCCCGGCTGCCGGAAGGCCGTCACGCGTGCGCCCCGTACTCCAGCAGGTACACCCCGGCGCCGATCAGCACCACCCCGCCGGCCATCACCGGCGTGAACGGGTCGGCGAAGAAAAACCGGGCCAGCGCCGCGGTCAGGGCCACCCCGACGCCCGACCACACCCCGTAGGCCACCCCGACCGGCATGCCGCGCTTCAACACCAAAGCCAGCAACACGAACGACACCAGGTAGCCGACGGCCACCGGGATCGCCCACTGCCATCGGCTGAAGCCGTCGGAGGCGCGCATCGACAGCG
The DNA here is from genome assembly GCF_059813225.1 of Mycobacterium sp. NGS16. Classification (NCBI taxonomy): domain Bacteria; kingdom Bacillati; phylum Actinomycetota; class Actinomycetes; order Mycobacteriales; family Mycobacteriaceae; genus Mycobacterium; species Mycobacterium sp. NGS16. The sequence goes on along the minus strand of NZ_JCALEE010000002.1, from coordinate 140,775 downwards.
TCCCGGCTACCTCGAAGCCGATCGCTCCGAACAGCAGGAGCCAGGCCATCACTCGCCGGTGAACTTCGGCGTGCGCTTGCCCATGATGGCGCCGATGCCCTCCAGCAGGTCCTTGGACGCCAAAAACGCCGAGTTCCACGCCGCGACGTAGCGCAGGCTGGCCGCCACCCGGTCGGTGCGCTGCTCGTCGAGCACGTCCTTGACCCCGGCCACGGTCAGCGGCGGGTTGGCGGCGATTTCGGCGGCGGTGGCGTGCGCGGCGGCCAGGCAGGCCTCGGCGTCGGTATAAACGTCGTTGACCAGGCCGATCTTCTCCGCCCGGGCGGCGTCGATGTCCTTGCCGGTCAGCGCCAGCTCGCGCAGGTGCCCGTCGGACAGGATCAGTGGCAGCCGGGCCAGGCTGCCGACGTCGGCGACGATGGCCAGCTTGACCTCGCGCACGCTGAACTTGGCGTCGGCCGACGCGTAGCGGATGTCGACCGCCGAAATCAGGTCGACGCCACCGCCGATGCACCAGCCCTGAATCGCCGCGATGGTCGGGGTCCGGCAGTCGGCGACCGCGGTGATCGCACCCTGCATGCGCTGCAGTTCGCGGTGGAAGTCCGCCCGCGGCCGGGCCAGCGCCCCCTCGGCCAGCATCGGCGTCATCGTCCCGCCCATCGCGGCCAGATCCAGCCCGTAGCTGAAGTTCTTGCCGGAGCCGGTCAGCACGATCGCTCGCACGTCGCGGTCGGCGTCGAGCGCGGCGAACACCTGCGGCAGCTCCGACCAGAACGCCGGACCCATCGCGTTGCCCTTGCCCGGGCCGATCAGGGTCACCTGGGCGACGTGGTCTTTGATCTCGACGGTGACGGATTCATACGACTCTGTCATAGGTGAACCGTAGCCTGGGAACATGGCCCATGATCTGCGACCCGGTCCCGACGCGCCCCCCACCGACGAGCTGGCGGGTGCCGAAGCCACCCTTGCGGTGCTGGCGCAGGTGCTGCACCACATCGGCAGTGACGAACTGTCCAATCCGACGCCGTGCTCGGAATTCGACGTCGCGCAGCTGACCGAGCATCTGCTGGGCTCCATCACCCTCCTCGGCGGCGCGGCCGGCGCGCAGTTTCCGGCCCGCGAGGCCACCGAGTCGCCGGAACGGCAGGTCATCGCCGCGGCCCGGCCCGCGCTGGACGCCTGGCACGGCCGTGGCCTGGACGGCACCGTCACCATCGGCTCGAATGAGTTCCCGGCGAGGGTGGCTGCGGGCATTCTGGCGGTCGAATTCCTGGTGCACGCCTGGGACTATGCGACGGCGACCAGCCGCACCATGCAGGTGCCCGAACCGCTGGCCGAGTATGTGTTGGGCCTGGCGCAGGCGATCATCACGCCGGAGGGCCGGGTCCGGGCGGGATTCGACGAGCCCGTCGCGGTGCCCGACTCCGCGCCGGCCCTGCAGCGGTTGATCGCATTCACCGGGCGGTCATAGCCCCGCAACCTGCACGCCAATCCGGCTTTGCCTAGGCCGCCTACCGTGGGTGGCACATGGACATTGCCGGTTGGGTATGGGGGCTGACGGTCGTCGGCCTGGCCGGGCTGGTGGTTTTCGACTTCGTCTTCCACGTCCGCGAGCCGCACGTGCCGACGCTGAAGGAAGCCGCGGTCTGGTCCGGCGCCTACGTCGGCGTCGCGGTGCTGTTCGGGGTCGGCATGCTCGTGTTCGGCGGGGCCGACGCCGGCTCGGAGTACTTCGCCGGCTACGTCACCGAGAAGGCGCTCTCGGTGGACAACCTGTTCGTCTTCTTGGTCATCATGGCCAGCTTCCGGGTGCCGCGCGAGGATCAGCAGAAGGTGCTGCTGTTCGGCATCACCCTTGCCTTGGCCGCCCGGACCGGCTTCATCTTTCTCGGCGCGGCGCTGATCAACACGTTCTCCTGGGTCTTCTACTTCTTCGGGCTGATCCTGCTGTTGACGGCCCGCAACATGTTCAAGGCTCCCCGCGGGGAAGCGTCCCACCTCGCCGCCGATGGCGTCGTCCGGCTGGCGAAGAAGGTCGTCGCGGCCCCGATGCTGGTGGTGATGACCGCGATCGCCGGCACCGACGTGCTGTTCGCCCTCGACTCGATCCCGGCGATCTTCGGTCTCACCCAGAACACCTACATCGTGTTCACCGCGACGGCGTTCTCCCTGCTGGGCCTGCGCCAGCTGTACTTCTTGATCGACGGCCTGCTCGACCGGCTGGTCTACCTGTCCTACGGCCTGGCGGCGATCCTCGGATTCATCGGGGTGAAGCTGATCCTGCACGCGCTGCACGAAGACGGCGTCGGCGTCATCGAGGTCGGCACGGGCCCGTCGCTGCTGGTGATCATCGGCGTGCTGGTGGTCACCGTGGTCGCCTCATTGCGCAGCGGTTCCAAGGAGGCCGCCCAGAGTGAACGCGAGCGGGTTCCAGTGGCTTAAGCGCGGTCGCCTTCGGTGTCGTCGAAGAACCGCCACTGGCCGTCGAGATCGACCTCCATCCGCCACCCCAGTTCGGAGTTATCGGCCTTGACGTCGACGAACCAGGCGTGCGCGTCTTCGGCACTGGCGATGTCTTTGGTGGCCACGACGTCGCCGTGGGGGTCCAGCACTCGGTAGGTAGACATGCGTGGCAGGGTTCCCGCCGTTTGCCGCGCTTAAGCGTGGCGCTCCACCCGCTCCAGGTAGAAGTAGAAGTAGCGGCCGTTATCGAGCACGCCCTTGCCGTTCATGATGCCGATCACGGTGTCGTCGTCGACGCGCTTGAAGTGGTCGTGGGTGGGCTGGCCGTCGTAGACCATGGTGGCCACCACCTCGCCGCGGAACTCCTCGGCCCACAGACTGGCCTCGCCCTTGCCGAGGCGGGTGTTGGAGAACTTGTTGCCGTTCTCGTCGAGGCAGACCAGCGGCTGCACGTCGGTGACCGAGTTGAACGTCTTGCCGAACCAGCGCGCCTTCTCCAGCAGCCCGTTCATCTTGTGGCCGGTGACGAACTCACCGCCGCGCCACTCGCCGATCATGCCCTCGACGGTGGCCGGGGGCAGCGTCGCCCAGAACTCGTCGAGCTCGGCGTCGGCGATGGTGTCGGTGCGCTGTTTGAGCGCGGTGAACGTCTTGCGGGCCAGTTCGTCGCTCATGTGCCTGCCTTTCTTTGCCGAACGTGAAGCCAACTTCACGCTCGCGGTCGAACGTGAAGCCAACTTCACGCTCGGCGGTGGTATGGACTCACCCGGCCTTCTTCACGGCCCGCTTGAGACCGAACAGCAGCACGTTGGCCAGCACCGCGGCCACCCCCGGCAGCGGATTGTCGGCGCTGATGGTGTAGCTGATCTCGGTGCCCGATCCCGACGGCCGCAGCACCACATCGCCGACATAGTTGCGAAACGGGATGCCCGAGACGCCCCGGTAGCTCAGCCGCTGATCCGGCTCGAACGCGATGATCTCCTCAACCAGCGGCGCCATCCCCGGCACCGCCTTGATACGACGCTGGGCGCCGACACCATTGGGCTCGGGGGAGCCGGGCCGGGCCAGGGTGATCTGCAGGCCGGGCGCCCAGGCGGACATGCCCTCGTAGTCCGAGAGCACCGCCCACACCCGGGCCGCGGGCGCGGCGACGGTGGCGGTAGCGGTCGCGTGCATAGAGTTCCTCCTCAGCGGTACGCCTGAGCGAACCGTAACAGCGCGTCGTTTTCCTCCGGCGCGCCGATGGTCACCCGCACCCCGTCGGCGCCGTACGGGCGCACCACGATGCGGGCCTCCGCAGCCGCGGCCACGAAGTCAGCGGTGCGCTCGGCCAGCGGCAGCCACACGAAGTTGGCCTGCGAATCCGGCAACTCGAACCCGGCCTCCCGCAGCGCCGCGCCGACCCGGACCCGTTCAGCGACCACCGCATCGGTGCGGGCCAGCAGCTCGTCGGCGGCGTCCAGTGAGGCGATCCCGGCGACCTGCGCCACGGACGACACCGTGAACGGCACGTAGACCTTGCCCAGTGCGGTGATGATCTCCGGGTCTCCGACCGCATAGCCCAACCGCAGCCCAGCCAGCCCGTAGGCTTTCGAAAACGTCCGCAGCACAACCACGTTCGGGTATTTGCGGGCCAGTCCCAGACTGTCGGGCACCATGCCGTCGCGGATGTACTCGACATAGGCCTCGTCGATGGCGACCAGGATGTGCGGCGGCACCGCGGCCACGAACCGGGCCAGCGCGTCGGGGTCGACGACGGTCGAGGTCGGATTGTTCGGGTTGCAGACGAAGATCAGCCGGGTGCGGTCGGTGATGGCGGCCAGCATCGCGTCCAGGTCGTAGGTGTGCTCACGCAACGGCACCTGCACCGGCACGCCGCCGGCGGTGCGCACCTGCAGCGGGTAGATCTCGAAGCTGCGCCAGCCGAACACCACCTCCTCACCCGCGCCGGTGCTGATCTGGATCAACTGTTGGCACAGGCTCACCGACCCGGCGCCCGCGGCGACATGCTCCGGGGCGAATCCGACGTGTTCGGCCAGCCGGGCCCGCAGCGCGGCGTAGCCGTTGTCCGGGTAGCGGTTGGTCCCGGCCAGGGCTTTCTCGACGGCCTTGACGACGCTGGGCAGCGGCGGCAGCACCGTCTCGTTGCTGGCCAGCTTGATCGAGCCCGGCACCGTCTTGCCCTCGACGTAGGCCGGCAATGCGGCGATCTCCGGGCGCAGGCGGGCGGTCACGGACCACAGCATATGTGCGCCGGTGGCCGCCGCATGAACCCGCGGTTTCGAAGCCGGGGCATTGATCCGGTACCCTCAACGAGTTCGAGGAGGCGTGCCAGAGCGGCCGAATGGGACTCACTGCTAATGAGTTGTCCTCTTACCGGGGACCGGAGGTTCAAATCCTCTCGCCTCCGCCACGGTCGAGCTTGCTCGTCCGAGCAGTACAACTGAAGACCGGCGCCCGTAGCTCAACGGATAGAGCATCTGACTACGGATCAGAAGGTTGGGGGTTCGAATCCCTTCGGGCGCACAAAAGAATTTCGGCGTTCACTCTGCGCCTAGGGCGGGAAAGTGCGAGTGGGTTACGCCGTGGGCGCAGAGTCAACCGGCCGAGTTCACCGTGGCGCCGACGCATCCGGCGAGAACCAAGCCTGCTTGGCCTGCCAGGACCGGGCCAGCCCGTAGGCGAAAATCGTCACGGACAGGCAGATGCAGGCCCAGATCGCCGGCCCGGCGTAGCCGCCCCTCCAGATCGAGATGATCGCGATCAGGCAGGCCACCACCGTCAACAGCATCGACGCCAGATACAGGTTGACCGTCGTCCTGGCCCGCGGATCGTGCCGCAGGGCCAGCATCAGCCGACCGACGTAGCCGCTGAGGTAGAGCACGATGCCGCACGCGGCCACCTCGTAGGCGGTCAGCCACCCATCGCCGGTCAGGCTGGCGAACATATCGGGCTCATGGCCGCGTTCGATCTTGACGAAGCTGGCCAGCAACACCACGACGGCCAGCCCCACCGGCAGCTGTAGGTGTTTGCGCATGAGCGGGCGCACCTGATCGGGATCGGCCAGCCGCACCAGCATGTGATAGATGTTCGCGATCACCGCCACGATCAGACACAGGCCGCCGAGCAGATGCTGGACATTCCACATTCCCAGCCACTGGTGCAGCACGGGGCTGAGTTCGGCGCCGGCCCACGGCGACAGCAGCACCAGGGAACAGCCCTCCATCGCGATCGCGAAAGTGGCGGCGGCCTCCCAGCGCGACCACCAGGTGTCGCGGCGTACCCACAGGCTGTAGAGGATCACCGCGAGGGTGGCGGTGATGAATACCGATGTCATTGCGCACCGATCGCCGTGCCGCCCCCCGAGGTGAACCATGCGCTCTTCGCCTGCCAGGATCGCGCCGACCCGTAGGCGAAGGTCCCCACCGACAGGCAGATGCACGTCCAGATCGCCGGGCTGGCAGCACCGCCCTCAACCCACGCCGAGCCGATCACGATCAGACAGCCGGCGGAGGCGAACGTCATCGACACCAGGTACAGGTCGATGGTCGATTTGGCCCGCGGATCCTCTCGCAGCGTCAGCATCAGCCGGCTGACGTAGGCGCTGAGGTAGAGCAGCACGGCGCAGCCCACCACCTCATAGGCGATCAGCCAGGAATCGGTGTGTGCGGCAGCGAACAGGTCCAGGCGGTACTCCTGGTCGGCGAGCAGATAGGACGGCACCATCAGCGCGACGCCGAGCCATACCGGGACAGTCAGATGGCGGCGCATGATCGAGCGCACCTGTGCGGGATCAGCGAGGCGCACCAGCATGTGGTAGATGTTCGCCACGACGGCCGCGATCAGGCACAGGTGGCCGAGCATCTGCTGCACGTTCCACACTCCCAGCCCGCGGCGCAGGATCGGGCCGATTGCGGTAGCGCCCCACGGCGACATCAACAGCAGCGCACCGGCTTCCAGCACCAGTGCCAGTGAGGCGGCGGCCTCCCAGCGCGACCACCAGGTGTCGCGGCGAATCCACGAGCTGTAGGCGATCAGCGCCAGGGTGGCAACGATGAGTACCGACGTCATGGCGCGCTCTCAAGACAGCGCTTGCGGCGGGTTGGGCTCCTTGACCGATCGACCGCCCGAGGCGAACCACGCCGCTTTCGCTTGCCAGGACCGGGCCGAGCCGTAGGCGAAGATCGCCACCGACACGCACCCGCACAACCAGACCAGCGAACTCACGTCGGTTCTGGTCCAGGTGGTGCTCAACTGTGCCACCAACGCCGCTAACGCAAACGCCGACGAGGCGGTGTAGAGCTCGACGGTCTCCTTGGCGCGGGGATCGGAGCGCACCAGCAGCAGCAGCCGGGTCGCGTAGCTGGACAGGAAGATCAGCAAACCGCAGAACAACACCCAGTACACGCTCGCCCACGCGCCGCCGCCGCCACTGGTCGAGAAACCGTCCGGGCGGTAGCCGGCGTCGGCGGTAATGAAGACTGCTACCAGCGCGACCACGCCGACGCGCACCGGCCACTCCACATGCCTGCGGTACCACGGCCGGATCCGGTCGAAGTCGGCCAGGCGCGGCAGCACGTGATAGATGTTGGCCGCGATCGCGATCACGAAGCAGATGTGGCCGGCCAGTTGCTGCAGGTTCCACATCCGGGTGGCGCGCTGCACCCACGGCCCGATCGTCTCGGCCGCCCACGGCGACATCAGCACCAGCGCACAGGCCTCCAGCGCGATGGCGAGGGTGATGCCGATCTCCCAGCGCGACCACCATGTATCGCGGCGCACCCACAAGCTGTAGAGCGCCACGAGCACGGTGGCGCCGATGCAGGCCGACGTCATGCGTCGACGGTACTTCCCGCAGGTCCGCTTAGACCGGCGGTTTGTCCAGATCCGCCTTGAGATCTCCGATGCGCAGCGGCCGCGACGACGATTCCAGGTATTCCGCGACCGCTTCGTGCTCAATCAATCCGAACCGGACCTGCAAATCAACCGGGTTCAACCCGAAGTACCGGGCGACCCGGATCAGATTGTCGGCACTGATCAGCCGGCCCTCGTGGGCCGCCTTGTAGTAGGCCGACTTGCGGTATCCGAATGCCTCGTAGACCTCGGTGGCTCCGAGCGGCCTGCCGACGAGGTAAGGCAGCACGACGGTGGGGTCTTTGTGACGATCGTCCACAGCAATAAACCTTAGCTCCGCTTCGTAGACCACACAACTATTCGGCAATAACGACGGTGCGAAAATCGCCCGCCGAATCACCCTACAGACAACAGCTCCAGCATCGCCCGGCTCGCAATCCGGGTGCCCACCGCGATTGCGGCGAGGTCGACGACGTAATCCGGCGAGTGCGGCGAGTAAGGGAACATTTTGCCGCATGCAGCGGCATCGGCGTACACCTGCGGATCGGCCACGCCGACCATCAGGTAAGCCAATGGCACGTCGTGATGCGGGCCTTTGAGTAGGTGACAGTCTTCCGACGCGGTGACCGCCGGAAGATCGGTGATGACGTTGTGCTCGCCGAGCACACCGCGCAGCGTCTCGGCCAGCCGGGCGGTCAGGCCGGCGTCGTTGACCAGGGGGGTGGAGCCGCCGCCCATCGTGATGACCGGCATCAGCTCGTCGGGCAGGCCGAAGCCGCGGGCGATGCCCTCGCTGATCGCCCGGATTCCGGTGAGCAGCTGGTCGCGCACCTGGGAGCTGTACCAGCGCAGGTTCACCAATAGCCGGGCCCGGTCCGGGATCACGTTGTAGGTCGAGCCGGCCTGCACCGAGCCGACGGTCAGCACCGCGCTCTCGTGCGGGGCGATGCTGCGGCTGATGATGCTCTGGAAACCCACCACGGCCTGGGCGGCCATCAGCACCGGGTCCTTGGCCAGCTGGGGCAGCGAGCCGTGCCCGCCGACGCCGTGGAAGGTGATCTCGAGCTGGTCAGTGCCGGCCATCCGCTCACCGCCGGCGGCGGCCACCATGCCCACCGGCACCGGCGCGGTGTGCATGGCGACGAATGAATCCGGCCGTGGGGCAACGGCGTAGAGCCCGTCGTCGACCATCGCCTGGGCGCCGGAGATCGGCTCTTCGGCAGGTTGGCCGATGAGCACCGCGGTGCCCGACCAGGTGGTCTGCGCGAGTACCTTGGCCATCCCGAGCATCCAGGTGACGTGGGCGTCGTGGCCACAGACGTGCGCGACCGGTGTCTGGCTGCCGTCGTCGTTGGTGACCTGCACGGTGCTTGCATAGTCCAGGCCGGTTGCCTCGCGCACCGGCAGCGCATCCATGTCGGCCCGGTACATCACCACCGGGCCCTGGCCGCGCTCCAGGATCGCCACCACCCCGGTGCCGCCGGTCCCGGTCGTCACGGTGAACCCGAGATCGGTGAGTGCCTGCGCGACGATCCGCGCGGTGCGCACCTCGGCGAAGCCCAGTTCGGGGTTGCGGTGCAGATCCTTGAACACCTCGATCAGCCGGGGCGTGTCGTCGGCGACGATCGCCTCGACTTCATCGCGGTGTTCATGCCGCGGTCCCAGCTTCGCCTCTCCTCCGTCGAGGCTCGCTGAACCGCGGTGTTCATGCCGCGGTCCCAGCTTCGCCTCTCCTCCGTCGAGCCTCGCTGAACCGCGGTGTTCATGCCGCGGTCCCAGCTTCGCCTCTCCTCCGTCGAGCCTCGCTGAACCGCGGTGCTCGGTCATCGCCTAGCCCTCCGTCAACGTTCGCGCGCGTTGGAACAGCCACACCGCCGCATCGTGCAGCTGGTCGCCGACTTCCTTCTGCGCCTTGCCCGCCGACGCCCGGGCCAGCGTGCCTTCGATCACGATGCCCAATTTGAAGCAGGCCAAAACCGTGTACCAGCCGATCTGCGACAGGTCGCGGGAGCTGCCCGCGGCGTAGCGCTCCAACAGCTCACCGGTCGAAGCCAGGCCGTCCATGCCGGTCAGGGTGTGGCTGAACACGCTGGATCCGTCGTCTTGGCGCCAGGTCGCCAACAGCCAGCCCAGGTCCAGCAGCGGATCGCCGATCGTCGACATCTCCCAGTCCAGGATCGCCGCCACCTGCGGCCCGCTGCGGGAGAACATCACGTTGGCCACGTGGTAGTCGCCGTGCAGGATGCCCGGCTGCCAGGATTTCGGCACGTTGCGCTGCAGCCACGAGGCGACCTCGTCGATGCCGGGCAGCTCGGGACCCGGGTAGTTCTCGAACTGGCGGTAGGAGTCCAGCTCCGAAAGCCAGCGCGGCACTTGGCGTTCCAGGAATCCGTCCGGCTTGCCGTAGTCTGCCAGCCCCACCGCGACGTGGTCGACGGCGCCGAGGCGGGCCAGCGCGTCGGCCATCGACAGGCCCATCTGGTGCCGGATCGCCGGGTCGCCGGCGTGCAGCTCGGGAAGTTCCTCACCGGCGTTGAACCCGTCGATCGGCTCCATGAGGTAGAACACCGCGTCACCGAGCACCGCCGGGTCGTCGCAGACCGCGATCAACCGCGGGTGCGGCACGTCGGTGTCGGCCAGTGCGGCCAGCACCCGGGTCTCCCGCAGCATCACCTCGTTGCTGCGCGGGCGCAGATGCAGTGGCCCACGGCGCAACACATAGCTGCGGCCAGACCGGGTGAACCGCAGCATGACGTTCTGGGTTCCGCCGGACAATTCGGTGACGTCCTCCAGCGGACCGTCGCCGAGGCGCCGCTCAGACATCCACTGCGCGACCGGTTCGAGCTGCATGCGGTGCTCAGCCCTTGGGGCGTACCAGCTGGGAGATGGTCTGCACCCGGATCGAGTCGGCGCCGAACACGAAGGTGTCCACCCCGTCGACCTGGAACCCCGGCGAGTCGAGCGTCCACTCCAGCAGTAGGACATCGCCGTGGTAGGTCTTCGACTTGATGTCGAACACCGCAGAGGCCAGCGCGTCGGATAACTGACTGAACGCGGCCCGGATGCCGTCGCGGCCCTCCGCGACGCCGGCGGCGGTGATCAGCACCGAGTCGTCGGTGTAGTCGGTGAGCAGGTCGTCGACGTCGCGGGCGACCAAAGCGTGCAGGTGGTGGTCGAAGATCTCCTGTGGTGTACGGGCCATGACGTGACGATAACGGTTCACAGCGCGTCCATAGCGTCGATACACCGATGGCACAAGGGGTTGGACATACTGGAATGCGATGACTGCGCCACGGGGATCGGTGGAACGTGTCGTGATGGCGCGTGCCGACGGCAAGCCGATCACGGTGCTGGTGGTCGACGACGAGACGGTGCTGGCCGAGATGGTGTCGATGGCGCTGCGCTACGAGGGCTGGACCACTGCGACCGCGGGCGACGGCGCCTCGGCGATCGCCGCCGCGAAGGCCGAACGTCCCGACGTGGTGGTGCTCGACGTGATGCTGCCGGACATGAGCGGGCTGGATGTGCTGCGCAAGCTGCGCGAGGTCAACCCGCGGCTGCCGGTGCTGTTCTTGACCGCCAAGGATGCGCTGGAGGACCGCATCGCCGGATTGACCGCCGGCGGCGACGACTACGTCACCAAACCGTTCAGCATCGAAGAGGTGGTGTTGCGACTGCGGGCGCTGCTGCGCCGCACCGGTGTGAGCACCGCCGAGGCCGGAGCGCAGATCGTGGTGGGCGACCTGGTTCTGGACGAGGACTCCCATGAGGTCACCCGCGGCGGCGACCCGATCACGTTGACCTCCACCGAATTCGAGCTGCTGCGCTACCTGATGCACAACGCCAAACGGGTGCTGTCCAAGGCGCAGATCCTGGACCGGGTGTGGGACTACGACTTCGGCGGTCGGGCCAACATCGTCGAGTTGTACATCTCCTACCTGCGCAAGAAGATCGACAACGGCCGGGAACCGATGATCCACACGTTGCGCGGCGCCGGTTATGTGCTCAAACCGACCGTGTAAATCGTTGCGAGCCGGTGCTCGACGGCCCTGGTCGCTGCGGGCGCGGTTGCTGGCCGGTCAGATCGCGCTGCTGACGGTGGCCTGCCTGGGCATCGGCGCGGTGACCGAGCTGGCCTTGTATCAGTACCTGGTCAGCCAACTCGACCATCAGCTCTACGACGCCGCCCGCCGTTCGGCGCGGCTGCACGGCCAGCCCCCGCCACCGGCATGGCACCGCCGCCATCGCCCCCGGCCAGGCCCGGGGCCGGACTTTCTCGACGCCCCCGGTCAGCCGGTCGGCATGGTCGGTGCGGTGATGGACGGCTCGGGCCCGATGATCGACGCGGGCTGTCTGGGCACCTCCGGCCTGCGTGAGGGGCTGAGTCCTTCGGCGACAACGCAATTGGTCGGCGTCGCCGCCGAACCGGCACCGGTCACCCGGCGTCTGGACGGTGTCGGCCGCTACCGGCTGGTCGCGACCCCCGCCCGCCACGGTGAGGAGATCATCATCACCGGGCTGCCGTTGGCTGCCGTGGACGCCACCATGGTGCGGGTCCTACTCATCTTCGGGCTGGTCACCTTGGTCGCGGTGGCCGCCGCGGCCACCGCCGGCAGTGTCGTCACCCGGCGGGCGCTGGCCCCGCTGCGCCGCGTTGCGCAGACCGCCGGCGAGGTCGCCGGCCTGCCGTTGGACCGGGGGGAGGCGACACTGCCGGTGCGGGTCGCCGAATCCGACACCAGCCCCCGCACCGAGGTCGGCCAATTGGGCGCCGCGGTCAACCGGATGCTCGACCACATCGCCGCCGCGCTGTCGACCCGGCAGGCCAGCGAGACCCGGGTGCGTCAGTTCGTCGCCGACGCCAGCCATGAGTTGCGTACTCCGCTGACCGCGATCCGCGGTTACACCGAACTGGCCCAACGCGTTCCGCATGACAGCGAAGCCGTGTCGCACGCGCTGAGCCGCGTGCAGTCCGAGACCGAGCGGATGACGCACCTGGTCGAGGATTTGCTGTTGTTGGCCCGGCTGGATTCCGGCCGGCCGCTGGAGCACGAGCCGGTGGACCTGTCGCGGCTGGCGGTCGACGCGGTCAGCGACGCCCACGTCGGCGGGCCCGACCACCAGTGGCAGCTTGACCTGCCCGAGGAGCCGGTGACGGTGCCCGGCGACGCCGCCCGGTTGCATCAGGTGCTGACCAACCTGCTCACCAATGCCCGGGTGCACACCGGCGCGGGAACGGTGGTGCGGACCCGATTGAGTGTCGAGGGCGCCGAGGCGGTGCTGACGGTGACCGACGACGGCCCGGGCATTCCAGAGGAGTTCCAACCGGAGATCTTCGAGCGGTTCGTCCGCGGTGACACCTCCAGGTCCCGTAAGGGCGGCAGCACCGGGCTCGGGCTGGCGATCGCGTCGGCGGTGGTCCGGGCCCATCGCGGCACGATCGCGGTGACCAGCAGGCCCGGCCACACCGAGTTCGCCGTCCGCCTGCCCATCTAGCGCGTTTGCCTTCCCCCGGGTGCGGGGTAGGCGACATGGATGAATCCCGAAATGCCACCCGAACCGGGAACACCGGAAGAACCACCCCACCGGCGGGTTCCCGAGGACCCGCCGGAACGACTGGTACCCGAGGACCCGCCGGAACGATTGGCGCCCGAAGAGACGCCGGAGCGGCTGGTGCCCGAAGACCCACCGGAGGAGTGAGCGCTCATGCGTGCTGAAGAAGGCGACGAATCCATTGCCGATTACGCCCACGAGGCGCAGGAGACGCACGACCGGGTCAAGCCCCCGTCTTTGTGGACGCGGCTGCGCGACGCCCTGGGTGCCCTGACCCGGCGGCGCCACTGAGCGCGGCGACTGCCACCGCGCCGCGCGGATCGGTGGCAGTCTGATCGCCATGGAGCACCGACCGGTCAGCGCGGCAGTCGAGGCCGCCCACAGTGCACACCGCAAGACCCTGCCCTTCGGGGACACAACGGATTTCGAGGACGCCGACCGCGGTTTCATTGCCGCGCTGGCGCCGTGTGTCATCACCGCCGCCGACGGCCGGGTGGTGTGGGACAACGACAGCTACGGCTTCTTGGCCGGTGACGCCCCGACCTCGGTGCATCCAGCGCTGTGGCGGCAGTCCCAGCTGGCGGCCAAACAGGGGCTCTACGAAGTCGTCGCAGGCATCTACCAGGTCCGCGGCTTCGACATCTCCAACATCACCTTCGTCGAGGGCGACAGCGGCGTCATCGTCATCGATCCGCTGATCTCCACCGAGGTCGCCGCCGCCGCCCTGGCGCTGTACCGCCAACACCGCGGGAATCGTGCGGTCAGCGCGGTTATTTATACCCACAGCCACGTCGACCATTTCGGCGGCGTGCTGGGCGTCACCTCGCAGGCCGACGTCGACGCCGGCCGGGTCGCCATCCTCGCCCCCGAGGGCTTCATCGACCATGTGGTGGCCGAGAACGTCTACGCCGGCACCGCGATGCTGCGCCGCGCCAGCTACATGTACGGCACCACGCTGGCGCGAGGCCCGTACGGACAGGTCGGCTGCGGCCTGGGCCAGAACACCTCGACCGGAGAGGTGGCCGTCATCGTCCCGACCGACACCATCTGCCGCACCGGTGAGACCCGCGTCGTCGACGGGGTGCAGATCGAGTTCCAGATGGCGCCCGGCTCCGAAGCCCCGGCCGAGATGCATTTCTACTTTCCGCAATTCCGGGCGCTGTGCATGGCCGAGAACGCCACCCACACCCACCACAACCTGCTGACGCTGCGCGGCGCGCTGGTCCGCGACCCGCGCGCCTGGGCGGGCTACCTCACCGAGGCCATCGACACCTTCGCCGGCCGCTCCGACGTCGTCTTCGCCTCGCACCATTGGCCGATGTGGGGTACCGAGCGGATCGCGGAATACCTTGCGCTGCAACGCGATCTGTATGCCTATCTGCACGATCAGACGCTGCGGCTGCTGAACCAGGGCTACACCGGGACCGAGATCGCCGAACAGTTCCAGCTGCCCCCGGCGCTGGAAAGCGCCTGGCACGCCCGCGGCTATTACGGTTCGGTGAGCCACAACGTCAAGGCCGTCTACCAGCGCTACCTGGGCTGGTTCGACGGCAACCCGGCCCGGCTCTGGCCGCACCCACCGGAGGCGCTGGCCACCCGTTACACCGCGGCCCTGGGCGGGGTGGACCGCGTCGTCGACCTGGCGGCCGAAGCGTTCAAGGGCGGCGATTTCCGGTGGGCGGCAACACTGCTCGACCATGCGGTGTTCGCTGAACCCGAGCACGCCGGGGCGCGCCGGCTCTACGCCGACACCCTTGAGCAGCTGGCCTACGGCTCGGAGAACGCCACCTGGCGCAACTTCTTCCTGTCCGGTGCCACCGAATTGCGCAGCGGGGTGTTCGGCACCGCCGGGCAGGTCACCTCGATGGCGCTGCTGTCGCAGCTCAGCCCCGAGCAGCTCTTCGACAGCCTGGCCATCCGGGTGAACGGGCCCCGCGCCTGGGACCTGGACGTGGCCCTGGACGTCTCGTTCGCCGACACCGGCGTCAACTACCGCCTCACCCTGCGCAACGGCGTGCTGGTTCACCGCAAAGCGCCGGCCGCCCCCGACAGTGCGGATGCCACCGTCACGGCGGCCACCAAGCTGGCGCTGCTGGGGGCGCTGCTGGGGGAGGGCGCACCGGAGATTACCGGCGACCCGACAGCGTGGGCGAAACTGCGGGCCGTACTCGACACCGCCGACCCGGCTTTCAACATCGTCACCCCGTGACGCGGGGCCGGATGCGCCCCTTAGGGTGGCAGCGTGCAGTTGCTGCTTATCCGCCACGCGTTGCCGCTGCGCAGCGAGTACGGCCAGGGCTCAGACCCCGAGTTGAGTGAGACCGGCCACCAGCAGGCACTGCGCCTGCCCGACGCGTTGGCGCGGTACCCGATCACCCGGCTGGTCAGCAGCCCGCAGCGCCGGGCGGTACAGACCGCCGAACCGCTGGCGGGCAAGCGCAACCTGACCATCGACATCGACGAGCGGTTCGCCGAATACGACCGTGACCTGGCCGGCTATCTGCCCGTCGAGCAGCTGCGCACCGAGCGGCCGCAGGACTGGGCCCGGATGGCGCAGGGGCACCTGCCCGCCGACGTCGACGAAGCCGCCTTCTGTGCGCGGGTGGCCGCGGCCGTCGCTGATGTGGTGGCCGCCGCCGACGCCGACGACACCGTGGCGGTGTTCAGCCACGGCGGCGTGATCAATGTGGTGCTGCACCAGATTCTGGGCACCCCGCGGCTGCTGTCGTTTCCCATCGATTATGTGTCAGTCACGCGGTTGCTGTATTCCCGCTCCGGGCAGGCTGCGGTGGCCTCGACCAACGGCACCGAGCATGTCTGGGATCTGTTGCCGCGTAACCAATCGCGGTTGCCCGGTAACGACGCCGCCGACGCGGCGGGCTAGACCGGCCGGTTAGCGGCGCGCGGCCAGCGTTCTCTTGGCGGCGCGCCGCAGCTGGAAGATCCGCGCGGTGCCGGCCAACGCGGTGATCAGCCCCCCGCTGACGGCCGCCAGCAGGATCGCCACGCCCAGCGGCAGGCTCCACGTCCACCCCAAAAACGTCAGGTCGACCGGTCCGGTGTTCTGGGTGACGAACACCAACAGCACGATCAGCACCACAAAACCGGCGATCAGCGCGCTCCACAGCGCGCCGGCGCGAGTGAACGGCATCCCTGGCGGCGGCGCACCGGGTTGGCCATGCGACGGGTCGGCTGGCACGTTGGGATCGCTGCTCATGAGTGCCATCTTGCCGCTTCGCTGCGGGTTATAAACGCGTTCTGGTCAGTTTCTGCCGTCGGGTTATGAAGCTGCGGATCGCCGACCGGTCGCTTACGGTGGTCCGGTGAGCGCAGTCCCGTCCGGCTCGTGGCCGGCGATCCTGACCTGGCGGGCGCCCGACGCCCCCCGGATGGAATCGGTGCGGGTGCAGCTGTCCGGCAACCGGATCAAGGCCAACGGCCGGATCGTGGCGGCGGCCACCGACACCCACCCGGCGTTCAGCGCCTACTACGACCTGCAGACCGACGAGTCCGGGGCCACCAAGCGGCTGGGGCTGACCGTCACGGTGGCCGAACGCGACCGCCAGCTGGTGATCGCCCGCGACGAAGAGAACATGTGGCTGATCACCGATGCCCGCGGGCAGTCCCGTGCCGGCTACGACGGGGCGCTGGACGTCGACGTGGTGTTCAGTCCGTTTTTTAACACGCTGGCGATCCGGCGAGCCGGGCTGCATGAGCGGACGGCCACGGTCACCGTGCCGACGGTCTACCTGTGGCTGCCGGAGATGACGGTGGTCGCAGCGACCGCCAGCTACGGCAGCACCGAGACCGGTATCCGGGCCATCACCCCGGGCACCGACCCCGAAGGCACCACCATCACCGTGGACGACGACGGGTTCGTCATCGACTATCCCGGGTTGGCAGCGCGGATCTGATCACCCCGCCGGCCCGGCCGGCGGCGGCCAGGTCGCGGCGCCAGTCGTTCTCGCCGACGACCACGGTGACGATCTCGTGGCGCGGGAAGCTGTCGTAGCGGGTGCGAGCGGCGTGCCCATGGTTGACCAGCTCGGCCACCGAATCGGCGGCCGACAGCGAATCCCGCGCGTCGGCCAGCAGCGCGATGGCGCGCTCCAGCACCGGCAACAGTTGCAGCCAGTTGGCCTCGCACATCGCCCGGACCAGCTCCGGCGCCGTCCCGGCGACCCGGGTGCCGTCCCGGAACGATCCGGCGGCCAGCGCGAACGCCAGCGGCACGTCCGCGGCGGTGACAGCCAGCGCTTCGGCCAGCAGGTGCGGCAGGTGCGAGATTGCGGCCGCGGCCGCGTCGTGCTCCTCGGAGCGCGCCGGCACCGCCACCGAGCCGCAGTCCAGGATCAGCTCCAGCACCGTTGCGAACACCGTCGGGTCCACGTGGTCGTCGACGCTGATCACCCACGGTGCTCCCTGGAACAGCCCGGCGTGCCCGGCGGGCCAGCCGGAGTGCGCGGTACCGGCCATGGGGTGGCCGCCGACGAACCGGGCCTGCAGTCCGGCGGCGGTGATGCTGTCGAGCACCGGCTGCTTGACGCTGGTGACGTCGGTCAACGGGCACTGCGGTGCCAGTCGGCGGATGTGGTCGAGCAGCATCGACAACGCCGGCACCGGGACGGCCAGCACGATCAGCGCACCGGTCTCCGCGGCGCGGGTCAATGCCGCCTCCAGGTCGGTGGTCGCGTCGAACCCGTCGGCGACGGCGGCCTTCACCCCGTCCGCGGACCGGTTGTAGCCGAAGGCCACCCGGCCGGCTGCTGCGGCGGCCCGCAGCACCGAACCGCCGATCAGGCCGAGCCCCAAGACGCACACCGGAGTTTTCCCTGCACCTGCCACCACCTGTCCAGGTTGGCACACGCTGGTCAAGGGCGTGAACGGCGACTACCGTAGGCGGCCATGGGAGCACAGGGCGCGTCCGCACAGGGCCGGCCGGCGGACACGCTGGACGGCTTCGGGGTGGCTGTTGTGCGTGAAGACGGCAAGTGGCGTTGCACGTCGATGCGTGCCGCGGCACTGACCAGTCTGTCGATCGCCGAGACGGAACTGCGTGAGTTGCGCAGCGCCGGCGCGGTTTTCGGTCTGCTCAACGTCGACGACGAATTCTTCGTGATCGTCCGGCCGGGGCCGGCCGGCACCCGGCTGCTGCTCTCGGATGCGACGGCCGCACTCGACTACGACATCGCCGACGAGGTGCTCGACGAGCTCGACGCCGACATCGACGCCGAGGACCTGGAGGACTCCGAGCCGTTCGAAGAGGGCGATCTGGGCCTGCTGTCCGATATCGGGCTGCCCGCCGCGGTGCTCGGCGTCATTCTCGACGAGTCCGATCTGGCCGTCGATGAGCAACTGCACCGGATCGCCGCCGAGATGGGGTTCGACGAGCAGCTCTCGGCGGCCCTGCCGCGACGCAAGCGGTGACCGGCCTATCCACCGACGAGGAGCTGATCCGCGCGGCGTTGGCGGCTGCCCGGCAGGCCGGCTCCCGCGATATTCCGGTGGGGGCGGTGGTGGTTGCCGCGGACGGCACCGTGCTGGCCTCGGCCGCCAATGCCCGCGAAGCCCTCGCCGACCCGACCGCGCACGCCGAGATGCTGGCGCTCCGCGATGCGGCCGCGGTGCTCGGCGACGGCTGGCGGCTGACCGGCGCCACGTTGGCCGTCACCCTGGAGCCGTGCACCATGTGCGCCGGCGCGCTGGTGGCCGCCCGGGTGGCGCGGCTGGTGTTCGGGGCCTTCGAGCCCAAGACCGGGGCGGTCGGCTCGCTGTGGGACGTGGTGCGCGACCGCCGGCTCAACCACCGCCCCGAGGTGCGTGGTGGGGTGCTGGCCGCCGAGTGTGCTGCACCACTGGGGGAGTTCTTCGCCCGCCAGCGATTGGGCTGACGGCACGGTCGTTGGGTAGGCTGTCCCGCGGTGGCGTGTCCGAGCGGCCTAAGGAGCACGCCTCGAAAGCGTGTGTGGGGTAACCCCCCACCGAGGGTTCAAATCCCTCCGCCACCGCCATGTGAAATCGCGCCGAGTGTGCGGTTTCGTACGCGACCCGCCGGGGTCGGCGTATGAAACCGCACACTGGACGTCTTGCCCATCACCGCGGCCGGTCGACGGCATACGTCCCGGCGTCGTCGGTGAACTCCACCAGCACCTGGCGCTGGGCGCCGTCGACGGTGACCGCGCAGGTGAAGGTGCCTCCTTTGCGCACCGTCGGGTTGACCCCGTTGTTGCAGCGCACGGGGCTCACGTCGTCGCGCCCGTAGCCGTTGATCGGATCGGTGAGCACCGAGCGCACACCGTCCTGGGCGCGGCCGACGTCGAGTTGCACCGGTCCGGAGCCGCCGACCACGCCGCGCAGCACCGAGATCACCAGCAGCGCCACCGCGAGCAGCCCGGTCACGCCCGCGCCGATCAGCACCGTCCGGTTCGACGGACGCTGCGGGGCGGGTGGTCGCGGGGGAGCAGGAGCCGGCCGGGGCGGCTGCGGGCGGGGCGGCTGCGGGCCAGGTGGGCGCCGGAATTCCAGGTACCAGGGTTGCTCGGCACGTGGCGGAGGCCGGCGGGGCGGCTGCGGTGCCCGCGGCGGCTGTGACCGGCGGGGGATCGGCGTGGTCCGGCGCTCGGGCGGCTCGGGAGGTTCGGGTCGACGGTTCATGGCACCTCGATCACGGGAACCGCTCGAAGCAGCCGTCGATATCGCCGTGCAGTCCGGAGCGGAACGCCAGGATCCGGGTGAACCCGGCCGGCACGGTGTTGTCGTCGACGTCGCTGGCGACCACGCCGTTCATCAGCAGCCCGGTGACCGCTTCGTCGAGGTCACCGCCGGCCAGCATCAGGCCCGGGCCGGATGACAACGTCATCGGCTCTGCCATCTGACGCTGGGCCACCCCGGTCAGACACGCCGTGCGCAGCGCCGCTGTTGCCGACTCCAGTCCGACCTCGCGTTCGGCTTGCACCGCTAGCGCATACCGTGACGTCACGGCCGACAGCCCGGTGTTGTCGCCTTGGGGCATGCCCAGTGTCGATTGATCCGTCGGTGCGCTCATGTCCTGCAGGCCGGCCAGGTCGACGACGACGGTGTTGGTCTCCGGGCAGTAGGCCACCGGGTCGGGGTGGTGGCCGCTGGGGCACTTGCCCGACGTGGCCAGCGCCGGCGGACGGGACAAGCCGAAGATCTGCCCCAGTTGCTCCATCAGCGTCGCCAACACCTGCGCGTCGATGGTCAGGTCGCTCTGCGGGTTCTCCGAATCGAACAGCGAGCGCGGTAGATTCCCGCGGCGCTTGCGGATCTCGCCCGTGTCGATCTTGGCGCACATCTCGGCGCCGCCGTCGAAGCCGGTCTGGAACGCGCCGACCCGATCCAGGGCGGTGCCGTGCTCGTCGGAGATCGATATCGGATTGTCGGAAGTCGACACCGGGTCGCGGATCACGATCAGCCCGGCCAGCACATGGTTGAGTCCGTCGGCGGTGCTCAACTGGGTGCGCGACGAGTTGCCGGCGGCCACCCACTGCAGATACACCCCGGCGAAGCAGTCGGCTTGTTGTTCGCGCACCAGGGTTCGGGTAAACGGGTGGACGATGCCGGCCATGTGTTGCAGGGCATGCCCGTACTCGTGGGCCAGGGTGCCGTTGATTGCCATGTCGCCGAAGTACTTTCGGGCGGTCGGCAAGAACTTGGCCCGATCCCATGCCATGGTGTCCATCCGCCGGCAGTACATCGCGTTCGGCAGGTGGTAGACGTCGCCACCGCACACCGGAGGGCCGTTCGGGTCGGTGGACGAATACGACATCAGCGTCGACACCGGCGTGAAGTGTCCGCTCAGCGACTGCCCATAGTGCTGGGCCCAGAAGTCCTCGATGTCGTCGATCGCCAGCAGCGACAACCGGTCGATCTGTCCGCCGTCGCTGTTGACCACCCGCGGGGTCACTGGCGGCGGGTCGCCCCGTGGGCCGCTGGGGCCTTCCGAAACCGGCAAACCCCCGACTCGGCCCGGGTCATACAGCATTGCCATCGCACGCCCGGCCACCACCGTCGGGGTGCTGTCCGCGCAGCCCGCCAACGCCAGCAGCAGGCAGGCCACACCGAAAAGCGTTCTGGCGGTTACGCCGACACCCGACATCATCACCTGCTCAGAAACGCGACGATCCCGTTGGTGACGGCCGCGGCGTAGCGGGCACGCCCATCGGGGCTGCCCAGCAACGCCGCGTCATCGGCGTTGCGCATGTTGCCCAGTTCGACCAGCACAGCGGGGTACTCAGCCAGGTTCAGCCCGGCCAGATCCGCCCGGCCGTAGAGCCCGTCGGCGCCGAGGTAGCTGGATTCGGGGATGCCCGCGGCCGCCAGCGAGTCCCGGATGGCACCGGCCAGCCGCACCGCCGGCCCGGACTGGGCGTCGTTGAGCGGCGGGGTGGAGTAGTTGACGTGAAAGCCGCGGCCCGACACCGGCCCGCCGTCGGCGTGGATCGACACGATGGCATCCGGGCGAGCGGCGTTGGCGGCGGCGGCCCGCGCATCGATGCACGGGCCCACCGAGGTGTCGTCGGCCCGGGAGAGTTCGGTGTGCACGCCCAGCTGGTCCAGGGCCGCGCGGATCCGGTTGGTCACATCCCAGTTCAGGCTGTGCTCGGGGTAGCCGTCGTCGGCGCTGGTTCCGCTGGTCTGACACGGCTTGGTGCCGCCGCGTCCGTTGGGCACCTGCCGGGATATCGAGGAATCGTTGGCGCCGCTGTGTCCCGGATCCAGAAACACCGTCTTGCCGGCGACATCGGCGTCGGCGGATGCGGTGGGCGCACCGGTGGTCGTCGCCCCGAAGCACGCGATGAAGGCGACACAGACAATGGTCCGGCGACGCACCGCCAAAGACTAGCAAGCATGCGGGGGCCGGCCGGGGTGTAATGGATCGATGCAGCTGATGTCGCCGACCGATTCGGTCTTCCTGCTGGCCGAAACCCGCGAGCACCCCATGCATGTCGGCGGCCTGATGCTCTTCGAGCCGCCGGAGGGCGCCGGTCTGGAATTCGTCGGCGAGATCTACCAGGGCTTGCTGGGCGCCCGTGATCTGCAGCCCGCGTTCCGGAAACGCCCGGCCACCCTGTTGGGCGGAATCGCAAGTGTGGGGTGGGCCTTCGACGACGAGGTCGACATCGAGTACCACATGCGCCGTTCGGCGCTGCCGGTTCCGGGCCGGGTACGCGACCTGCTGGAGTTGACGTCGCTGCTGCACGGCAGCCTGCTCGATCGGCACCGCCCGCTGTGGGAGGCGCACCTGGTGGAGGGTCTTAGCGACGGCCGATTCGCGGTGTACGTCAAGATCCACCACAGCTTGATCGACGGTGTCTCGCTGCTGCGGCTGCTGCGCCGCACCTTGTCGATCGACCCGCGCGAGGCCGAACTGCGCACCCCGTGGTCGCTGGCGCCGCCGTCGCGGCCGCGTCCCGCTGCGCCGTCCCGGTTGCGAGAGCTGACCGGAATGGTCAAAGGCGTTGCGGCCCTGGGCCCTTCGACGGTGAAGCTGGCACGTGCCGCCCTGCTCGAACAACAGCTGACCCTGCCGTTCGAAGCGCCGCGCACCATGTTCAACGTCAAGATCGGCGGTGCGCGCCGGTGCGCGGCGCAGTCCTGGCCGGTGGAGCGCGTCATTGCGATCAAGCGGGCCGCCGGGGTGACCGTCAACGATGTGGTGCTGGCGATGTGCGCCGGGGCGCTGCGGGCCTACCTGGAGGAACAACACGCCCTGCCGGAGCATCCGCTGGTGGCGATGGTTCCGGTGAGCCTGCGCAACGAAGCCGACGCCGATTCCGGCGGCAACATGGTCGGCACCATCTTGTGCAATCTGGCCACCGACCTGAAGGATCCGGCGCAGCGGCTGGAGACCATCAGTGAGTCGATGTGCCGTAACAAGAAGGTGTTTTCCGAGTTGCCCCGCGCCCAGGCGCTGGCCCTATCGGCGGCCAACATGGCGCCGTTGGCCCTGGCGGCGATTCCGGGCTTCGTGTCGGCGGCGCCTCCGCCGTTCAACATCGTCATCTCCAACGTCCCCGGCCCGGCCGAGCCGCTGTACTGGCGCGGCGCGCGCCTGGACGGCAACTACCCGCTGTCTATCGCCCTGGACGGGCAGGCGCTGAACATGACCGTGGTCAGCAACGCCGGCAATCTCGACTTCGGGCTGGTCGGCTGCCGTCGCTCGGTTCCGCACCTGCAGCGCCTGCTGGGGCACCTGGACACCTCGCTGGAAGACCTGGAACGCGCTGTGGGTGTGTGAGTCGTGGCCAAGCGCAGCGCCGGGTTATTGCTGTACCGGTCGGGCGCCGACGACGCCGTCGAGGTGCTGATCGTCCATCCTGGCGGCCCGTTCTGGGCGCGCAAGGACGACGGGGCGTGGTCGATCCCCAAGGGCGAGCAACCCGACGGCGAGGACCCGTGGCTCACCGCGCGACGGGAATTCGTCGAGGAGATCGGCCTGGATCCGCCTGACGGCGAGCGCCTGGATCTCGGTGTGGTGCGACAGGCGGGCGGAAAGCTGGTCACGGTGTTCGCCGTGCACGGCGACCTCGACGTCACCGACGCCCGCAGCAACACCTTCGAACTGGAGTGGCCGCCGCGGTCGGGAAAACGGCAGGAGTTTCCCGAGGTGGACCGGGTCGGCTGGTTCGCCCTGGAGCAGGCGCGGATCAAGCTGCTGGCCGGGCAGCGGCCCGTGCTGGACCGGCTGGCGGAGTACCTGAAGACCAGGCCCTAAGTCGGCGGGGTGTTGCGTTGCTGCTGCAGCTGCGCCAGCCCGCCCACGATCATCCGGGCCAGCGCGCCGGCGCCCGTCGCGTTCGGCGTGCGCTCGACCGGCACCGCCGGGGCATGCCATTCGGCCAGCGCCTCCAGGTTGCCGTCGAGGAATTGCTGCCGGCATTCGCCCCGCCGGATCTTGCCGCTCGAGGTGGTGGGCAGCCGCATCGCCGGTACCAGCAACACATCGTGCGCCTCAAGGCCGTGCTGCTCGCTGACCGCCGCCCGGATCCCGTCGATGATGCCGGCGAATTCCGGCTCGGTGACCCGGTGCTGATGGTCGACTTCCTGCACGACAACCAGGTGGCTGTCGGCGTTCGGCTTCGATTGCACCGCGAAGACCGCGCCGCGGTCTGCCAGCAACGCCGGATGGCACGCCTGCACCGTCGGTTCGATGTTGTTCGGGTAGTAGTTGCTGTCGTGCAGGGTGAGCAGGTCGCTCCACCGCCCGGTGACGAATACCTCGCCCCGGCATAGGAAACCCAGGTCCCCGGTGCGCAGGAACGGGCCTTCGCCGGTGCCGGCGAGGAAGCCTGCGAAGGTGTGCGCGTTCTCTTTCGGGCGTGCCCAGTAGCCCTGCGCCACGCTGGGCCCGGACACCCAGATCTCACCGACCTCGTCGGGTCCGAGTTGGCGGCGGGTCTCCGGATCGACGATCACGACCCGCTGGCCGTATACCGGTGGACCGCAGCTGACCAGGGGGACGGCCGTGGCATCGGCAGTGACGTCGACGGCCCGATTCTGGGCCAGTGCGTCGCGGTCGACGTACCGGACGCCGGCGACGGCAGGACCGGAGTCTCCGGAGACCAAGAGCGTGGCCTCGGCCAACCCATAGGCCGGGCGAAACGCCTGCAGCCGGAACCCCGCCGGGGCGAACGCCTCGGCGAACTCCTGCATCGTCGACGCGTGCACCTGCTCGGAACTGATGGCGGCGGTGGACCAGCGCGACAGATCCAACGCCGCACGCTGGGCGGCGGTGCTGTGTTTGACACACAGCCGGTATGCGGCGTTGGGAGCTGCTGTCGTGGTGGCGCGGTGCGCCGACATCGCTTCCAGCCACAGCAGGGGGCGCTGGAAGAAGGCGATCGGCGACATCAACACGGTGCTGCAGCCGACATAGATCATCTCCAGCACGCCGCCGATGAGTCCCATGTCGTGCTGCTGCGGCAGGAAGTAGACGCTCTTGGCGTTCTCGTCGCCGCGCCACGCTCGCCGGATGGCCTCCAGATTGTGCATGAGGTTGTCGTGTGTCAGCACGACACCCTTGGGCGATTTCGTTGAGCCGGAGGTGTATTGGAGCAGGGCGGTGGCGCTCGGATCGGCGTCGGGCGGTGTCCAGTCATCGGGGTCGCCGGCCCGGTCGCTGGCACACCATTGCAGGGTCGACATGCCGGGCACGTCGGCGGCCAGCGCCTGCAGCTGGGTCCGGGTGTCGGAGGTCGCGACCGCGAAGGCGGCCTGCGCATCGGGGGCGACCAGCTTCAGCCGGGCCAGCGGGGTGTCCACCGGCACCGCAACAGCGCCGGCGTAGAAGCAGCCGAACAGGCTGGCGATGCTGTCCAGACCCGGGCGGCAGATCACCAGCACCCGCTGCCCGGCCGCGCCCTGATGTTGCAGAGCGGACGCAATGGCGCGCGCCTTGGTGTCGAGCTCCCGGTAGCTCAGGCGGGCGGTGACCTTCTTACCGTCGGGGGCGAAACTGAACGCGATCTTGTCGCCGAACCGGTCGGCCTGCAGCCGCAGCAACTCCACCAGGCTGGGCACTGGTGGTGTGGACTGCTCCGGCATCCACACACCATAATCGGTTCGCTCAGGGGTGGCGTCTGGCCTCCGGGTGCCCCTCGCACCACTGCTCGGGCGGCACCTGCGCGCGGACGTCGGCGATGTGCTCGCCGCAGCCGTCCCAGGTGGTCTTGCCGCAAACCCGGCACGGTACGGGGTAGCACATCAGCGAATCCTTTCAGGCGGTGCGCAACGCAACAGCCAGGGTATCGATGACGGTGCGGATCTTCTCGGTTACCTCGTCGGCGATCGGTGCCAGCGCGGGATTGTCGACGACTTGGGCCATCAGCTGGGGGTTCATCGCCTCGACGAGCACCGTCTCGCGGTGTTGCGGGTCTTCGCGGACCACGACGTTGCACGGCAGCAGCACACCGATGCGCTTGTCGGCTGTCACCGCGCGGTGCGCCAACGGCGGGTTACAGGCGCCAAGGATCAGGTAGCGCTCCATCTCCTCGCCGAGCTTGGCGCGCAGTGTCGCCTGCATGTCGATCTCGGTCAGTACACCGAAACCGTTGTCCTTCAGCAACTCTCGCGTCTTCGCGGTTACCGTGTCGAAGTCGACGCCGGGCACCGCGGTACTCATCGCAACGGACATGAGGCCTCCTTTATTGTCGTGCCTGCAGTCTACCGGATACCCCGGCGGGTATATACCAACGCGGTATCGTCACCTCATGCAGACCCTGCGTACCCCCGACGACAGGTTCGTCAACCTCCCCGATTTCGGTTACCCGCCCCGGTTCTGCGACCTCGATGACCTGGACGAGGACGAGCCCGGCGGCACGCTGCGGGTGGCCTGGGTGCAGGACGGTCCCGAAGATGCCGACCCGATCCTGATGCTGCACGGCGAGCCGTCGTGGTCGTATCTGTACCGCAAGATGATCCCGATTCTGGTCGAGGCCGGCCACCGGGTCATCTGCCCGGACCTGGTCGGATTCGGTCGCTCGGACAAGCCGACGCGCGCGCAGGACCACACCTATGCCCGCCATGTCGAGTGGATGCGGGCGCTGGCGTTCGACGTCTTGGGCCTGCAGCGGGTGACCATGGTCGGCCAGGACTGGGGCGGGCTGATCGGGCTGCGGCTGGTCGCCGAGAACCCGGATCGGTTCAGCCGGGTCGTCGTGGCCAACACCGGCCTGCCCACCGGGGACATCCCGATGCCGCAGATCTGGTGGCGCTTCCGGGAAGCGATCCAGACGGCACCGACGATCGACGTCGGATGGTTCGTGCAGTCCGGGTGCCGCAAGCCAATGGGCGAAGCGGTGCGGGCCGGGTACGACGCGCCGTTTCCCGACGACAGCTATTGCGTCGGTCCGCGGACCATGCCGTCGCTGATCCCGACCACCCCCGAGGATCCCGCCGCCCCGGCCAACCGGGCGGCGTGGGCCACGCTGTGCGCCTCGCAGATTCCCATGCTGGTCGCGTTCAGTGACGGCGACCCGATCACCGGCGCGATGGCCCCGATCTTTCAGCGCGAGATGGCCGGTGCCCACGGTCGGGCGCACCCGGTGATCCACGACGCCGGCCACTTTCTGCAGGAGGACGCCGGCGAGGAGTTGGCCCGCCACATCGTGGAGTTCCTGCGCCGCTGAGCGGCCGGCGCAGACCAGCCGGCGCCGGGACCATACGGCGAGTTGCCCGGCTACGAGCGACAACACCCCCGCGCACACGCGACCTAACACGTGTTGTCGCGCAAAGCCGGGCAACACACACATCTCCCGCCGGCCGTGGCGTCTGTGACAGATGGGGCCGCAGCATCCATCATGGACACCATGGACCTGCCCGTCACACCTCCGGTGGATCCGATGCTCGCCAAAGCGGCTGCCAAGGTTCCGGAGGAGTCCGGTTGTTGGTCCTACGAACCCAAATGGGACGGCTTTCGCGCCATCGTCTTTCGCGACGGCGACGACGTGCTGCTGCAATCGCGCAACGGCAAACCACTGGGCCGCTACTTTCCGGAACTGCTGGACGCGCTACGCGCCGAGGTCGCCCCGCGCTGCGTCCTCGACGGGGAGGTGGTCGTGCCGCGGCAGATCGGCGGACGCACCCGGCTGGACTGGGAGTCGCTGAGCCAGCGGATCCATCCCGCGCAGAGCCGGGTGCGGATGCTGGCCGAGCAGACCCCGGCGCAGTTCATCGGCTTCGACGCGCTGGCCACCGGAGATGCATCGTTGCTCACCGAGCCGTTCCAGGTGCGTCGGGAGGCGCTGGCAGAGCTGATCACCGGTGGCCCCAGTTGTCACGTCACCCGCGCCACCGCCGACCCCGAGCAGGCCATGCACTGGCTCACCACATTCGAGGGTGCCGGGCTCGACGGGGTGGTGGCCAAGCGCACCGACGGTCCATATCTGCCCGGCAAGCGCGAGATGGTCAAGGTCAAACACCGCCGCGACGCCGACTGCGTGGTCATGGGCTACCGCATCCACAAGAGCGGCGCCGGCATCGGCTCGCTGCTGCTGGGCCTGTACCGCCCCGACGGCGAGCTGGCCATGGTCGGCGGCGCGGCGTCGTTCACCGACGCCGACCGGCTGGCCCTGCTGGAAGAGCTGGAACCCCTGCGCCTCGGCGACGTCCGCGAGGGCGAGGCGAGCCGGTGGAACTCGGCGGCCGACAAACAGTGGGTCCCGATCCGCCCGGAGCGCGTCGCCGAGGTCGCCTACGACCAGATGGAGGGCGACCGCTTCCGCCACACCGTGAAGCTGCTGCGGTGGCGCCCCGACCGCGACCCGGCCAGTTGCACCTTCGACCAGCTCGACGTCCCGCTCAACTACGAACTCGCCGACGTGCTGGAGTCCTGACATGGGAACGGCCGAGGAGTTGGACGTCGACGGCACGGCCGTCCGGTTCACCAGCGGCGACAAGGTGTACTTTCCCCGGCTCGGCTCGGCCGGCACCAAGCGAGCGCTGGCCGACTACTACCTGGCGGTGGCCAGCGGGCCGTTGTTGCCGACGCTGACCGACCGGCCCACCCACCTGCAGCGGTTCCCGGACGGCATCGAAGGTGCCGAGGTCTACCAGAAGCGGCTGCCGCGTGGGCATCCCGACGATCTGGCGTCCTGCCGGGTGACGTTTCCGTCCGGCCGCACCGCCGACGCGCTCAAGGTCACCCGGCCCGCCGACATCCTGTGGGCAGTGCAGATGAGCACCGTCACCTTCCATCCCTGGCCGGTGCGCTGCCCCGACACCGACCACCCCGACGAACTGCGCATCGACCTGGACCCGCAGCCGGGCACCGGCTTCGCGGAGGCCCGCGCCGTCGCCCTGGAGGTGGTGCGTCCGCTGCTCGACGAGCTCGGGTTCGTCGGCTACGTCAAGACCTCCGGGGGCCGCGGGGTGCACATCTACCTGCGGATCAAGACCGACTGGGACTTCATCGAGGTCCGCCGGGCCGGGATCGCGCTGGCCCGCGAGATCGAGCGGCGCGCACCGAAACTGGCCACCTGCTCCTGGTGGAAGGAAGAGCGCGGCAGGCGGATCTTCGTCGACTTCAACCAGAACGCCCGCGATCGCACCATGGCGTCGGCCTACTCGGTGCGCGCTACCCCGATCGCCACCGTCTCCACCCCGTTGAGCTGGGACGAACTCGTTGATGCCGATCCCGACGACTACACCATTGCCACCGTGCCCGGCCTCGTCGCCCGGCGCGGCGACCCGTGGCGCACCATCGACGATCTCGAACAATCCCTCGAGCCGCTGCTGGAGATGGTCGTCGCCGACGAGGCCCGCGGTCTCGGCGACCTGCCGTATCCGCCGAACTATCCGAAGATGCCCGGCGAGCCCAAGCGGGTGCAGCCCAGCCGGGAGAAGTCAGGCTGACTGCTCCAGCAGCCCCACACACGTCGCGGTGAGCAGCCGGGTCAGCGCGGTGGTGAAGTCCAGATTCCATCCCGGCGCCAGTTCCGGCTCGTGCGCGTAGGCGTCGGTCAGCGTCTGCGGTGGATGGGCGATCTGCCACAGCACCGAGCCCAGCGAATAGGCCGCCAAGAGCAGGTCCAGCGCCCCCCGTGGCCCCAGCCCGGGCAGCGCCCGTTCGAGGGCGCCGGCACTGGCCATCACCGCGGCGGCACTGACCCGCCGCACCTCGATCACCCGCTCGGCGTCCACCTCATGTTCCAGGTGCAGGTGCAGATTCGACAGCAGATCACAGAAGAGCGGGTCGGCGGCGAGCCCACTGACCAGGGTCTCGACCACCCGATCCGGCGACATCGGGCCGGGCTGGTCCAATTCGGCGCAGACCGACTCCGACCAGCGTTGCCAGCTCTCGGCCGCCAGGCGCAGCAGTACCTCTTTGTAGGAGCTGAAGTAGCGGCGCACGGCCGAGTAGTGCACCCCGGCCCGCGCGGCCACCGCGGTCAGCGTCACCGACGCGACACCGGCCTCAAGTGCCACCGAACGCGCGGCCTCGACCAGGGCTTCGGCCCGCTGACGCTTCTTTTCTTCGCTGCGAGCGCGTTGGAATGAGACCTGCCGCACGGCGCGAGGATAACGCACACGATGTGCGTTGCGACAGCTCCGGAGCGTGCTGTAGCGTGCGTTTACGCACGTTGGCTTGGGTTAGGGTACCCAAAGGTGCTAGGTGAAGGGGACTCCGATTTTCAAGGTGCTGAGCCGGGTGTGGATACCCCTGGTGATTCTGGCGGTCGTCGGTGTCGCCGGGTTCACGGTGACGCGCATCCACGGCCTGTTCGGATCCGAGAAACGTCCGACCTACGCCGACGGCCAGATCGACGAGACCAAGCCGTTCAACCCCAAGCGGTTGACCTACGAGATCTTCGGCCCCCCAGGCACTGTCGCCGACATCAGCTACTTCGATGTCAACTCCGAACCGCAACGCGTCTCCGCCGCCCACCTGCCGTGGCGGCTCGAAATCGTCACCACGTTGCCGGCCGTGGTGGGAAGCATTATGGCGCAAGGCGATAGCAACAGCATCGGCTGCCGGATCACCGTGGATGGGGAGGTGAAGGCCGAACGCATCTCCAATGAGGTCAACGCCTACACCTTCTGTCTGCTGAAGGCGGCATGAGTCCGCCCATAACCGGTAACGCGGGCGGACCTCCACAGCGGACATTCGTCGCGCGCACCATCCGTCGGCTCTCGGTGCCGATCATCCTCGGCTGGCTGGCGCTGATCGTGCTGCTCAGCGTCACAGTGCCGTCGCTGGAACAGATCGGCAAAGAGAACGCCGTGTCGGCGAGTCCGACGACCGCGCCGTCCATGCAGGCCATGACCGAGATGGGCAAGGTCTTTCAGGAGTCGGACTCCGACAGCACCGCGATGATCGTGCTGGAGGCCGACCACGAACTCGGCGACGCCGAGCACGAGTACTACGCCGAAATGGTCAAGCGGCTCGAAGCCGATACCGCGCACGTTCAGCACGTGCAGGACTTCTGGGGTGACCCGATGACGGCGGTCGGCGCCCAAAGTGCCGACGGCAAAGCAACTTACGTGCAGCTCAACCTCGTCGGCAATATCGGGCAGGCGGCGGCCAACGACTCCGTCGAGTCGGTCCGCAATATCGTGGACTCGCTTCAGAAGCCGCCTGGGCTGACGGTCTATGTCACCGGCACCGCGGCACTGGCCAACGACATGAACCACGCCGGCGACAAGTCGATGCTGAAGATGATGGCCGTCACCATTCTGGTGATCCTGACCATGCTGCTGGCGGTCTATCGGTCGGTCACCACCGTGGTGCTACTCCTGGCCATGGTCGGCTTGGAGCTGTCGGCCGCGCGCGGGGTGGTGGCCTTCCTGGGCCATCACCACTGGGTCGGATTGACCACGTTCTCGGTCAACCTGCTGGTCTCGTTGGCGATCGCCGCCGGCACCGACTACGCGATCTTTCTGATCGGCCGCTACCACGAGGCCCGGCACAACGGCGAGGACCCGGAAGCGGCCTACTACACGGCTTTCAACGGCGTCTCGCACGTCATCCTCGGCTCGGGGCTCACCATTGCCGGGGCGGTGTTCTGTCTGCACTTCACCCACATGCCCTACTTCGTCTCGCTGGGCATCCCGTGCGCGGTGGGCATGGTCATCTCGGTGCTGGCGGCGTTGACGCTGGGCCCGGCGATCATCACCGTCGGCAGCCGGTTCGGCCTGTTCGAGCCCAAGCGGCAGATGAGTACCCGGGGCTGGCGGCAGCTGGCGACAGCGATCGTCCGGTGGCCGGGGCCGATTCTGGTTGCCTCACTGGCCATTGCGGCCGTCGGCCTGCTGGCGCTGCCCGGCTACCAGCCGGCCTACGACGACCGCAAGTACATTCCCTCCGACATTCCGGCCAACGAGGGCTTCAACGCCGCCGATCGGCACTTCTCGCAGTCCCGGATGATGCCGGAGGTGCTGATGATCGAAGCCGATCACGACCTGCGCAACCCGTCGGACTTCCTGGTCATCGACAAACTGGCCAAGGCGGTGTTCAAGGTCGTCGGTATCTCCCGGGTGCAGGCGATCACCCGCCCGCAGGGCACGCCGCTGGAACACACCTCGATCCCGTTCCAGATCAGCATGCAGAACGCCGGCCAGATGCAGACCATGCAGTTCCAGAAGAAGCGCATGGACGACATGCTCACCCAGGCCGACGCGATGGGGGAGACCATCGCCACCATGCGCCAGATGCTCGGCTACATGAGCCAATTGGCCAACACCACCCACGCGATGGTGGTCGACATGGATTTCCTCCAGGGCCAGATCTACGACATCCGGGACCACATCGCCGATTTCGAGGATTTCTGGCGGCCGATCCGCAACTACTTCTACTGGGAACCGCACTGCTACGACATCCCGATCTGCTTCTCGCTGCGCTCTGCCTTCGACATGGTCGACAGTGTCGATGAGATGAGCGAGAGCATGGACAAGATGGTCGCGCACCTCGGTGACATGGACAAGCTGATGCCGCAGATGCTGACCACGTTCCCGCCGATGATCGACACCATGCAGACCATGCAGACGATGATGCTGACGATGCACAGCACCATGTCGGGGATCTTCGCCCAGATGGACGAGATGGGCGACAACGCCACCGCGATGGGCAAGGCGTTCGATGAGTCCAAGAACGACGACTCCTTCTACCTGCCGCCGGAGGTGTTCGAGAACCCGGACTTCAAGCGGGCGATGAAGATGTTCTTGTCTCCCGATGGCAAGGCCGTCCGGATGATCATCTCGCACCGGGGTAATCCCGCTACCGCAGAAGGCATTGCGCGCATCGACCAGATCCGGACCGCGGCCGAGGAGGCGCTCAAGGGAACGCCGCTGGAGGACGCCAAGATCTATCTCGGCGGGACCGCGGCGCTGTTCAAGGACATGCACGACGGCTCCTACTACGACCTGCTGATCGCCGGAATCGCCTCGCTGTGCCTGATTTTCGTCATCATGCTGATCATCACCCGGGCGCTGGTCGCCGCGTTGGTGATCGTCGGCACCGTCGCGTTGTCTCTGGGAGCGTCATTCGGGCTGTCGGTGCTGGTCTGGCAGTACCTGATCGGCATGCAACTGCACTGGCTGGTCATGGTGATGTCGGTGATCGTCCTACTGGCGGTGGGGTCGGACTACAACCTGATGCTGGTCTCCCGATTCAAAGAGGAGATCCATGCCGGGCTGCATACCGGCATCATCCGGGCGATGGGCGGCACCGGAAAGGTGGTGACGGCCGCCGGGCTGGTGTTCGCCTTCACGATGGCCTCGATGGCCGTCAGCGACCTGCGCATCATCGGCCAGATCGGCACCACCATCGGCCTGGGGCTGCTGTTCGACACCTTGATCGTGCGGGCGTTCATGACGCCGTCGATCGCCGCACTGATGGGCCGCTGGTTCTGGTGGCCGATCAACGTGCTGCCGCACGTCGGCGGCAAAGCCGCCCGGCACCGGGAAGCCGCCGCCCGCGGCTCCGACGCCGATCAGACCGAGGAACTGTCCCGCCCGCAGTCCTGAGGGCAACCGCCGGGGACGACCGGGGCCGGCTGTGAGCGAGCCCATGGCATCAGGGACGAAGAATAATTAGGTAGCTCGGCTAAAGTTATGTAGCATTGCGTATCGAGTTCGGAGGGCTGGGCAGCCATTTGCCGTTACACCCGTCTCATCCGGCTCAACGGTCTCACCAGCGGGGATCGTCGCAAAAACCGATATAGGGAAAGAACGGGGTAATGGCTACAGTGGATTCCATGCGTACGCACCGCCCGATTCTGCGCGGGGCCGTTCTGGCCGGCGTCACCGGTCTGGTCGCCGGTATCGCCGCCGCACTGTTCCCCGCCACCGCATCCGCCGACGCCACCGATGACTTCCCGATCCCGCGGCGGGTGATCCGCACCGACTGCAGCGCCGAGCAGATGCTGGCCGCCAGCCGCGACCTGTCGCCGGTCTACTACGAGCGCTACATGATCGACATGCACAACAAGCCGGTGCAGGTGCAGCAGGCCACCATCGACAAGATGCACTGGTTCTTCTCGCTCAGCCCCGAGCAGCGCCGGGCCTACTCCGAGGAGCTGGCGACCAACTTCGCCGACCCGCTGACCGTGTCCTGGCCCAACCACGCCAAGATCTTCTTCAACAACAAGGGTGTCGTCGCCAAATCGACCGAAGCCTGCAGCCAGTACCCGCGCGACGACATGTCGGTGTGGGACTGGGCGCCCAAGCCGTAACCACGCCGATGCCGATCCGTCGAGTCACGCAGGCGCTGGCCGTCGCCGGCATGGCGGCTGGGCTGCTCATCGCCGGGCAGGAATCACCGGCACAGGCCCAACCCGCGGGCTTTCCGGATCTGGACGACTTCACCGCGGTCCCAGTGGACGACTACATCACCACCGGCCCGAAGGGGCCCGGACGCTGGGTGAACTTCACCACGCCCTATAATATCGCCTGCCAATTCGACGCCATCGAACCGCCGGCCGGGTCGTCGCAGGCGATCATGTGCGACGGCGACATGCCGGGCATGGCCACCGCACCGCTGAGTTCGGGCGCCCCGGTGCCCGGCGGATGTGTGATCGGCACCGTGCGCTCCCAGGGCGCGGCCGGCCTGCGCTTGAACCGCGAGTCGACGAGCTGCGGTCGCCAGTTCACAGGCGGCGCGTTCCTGGGCGTCGGACAGAAGGTCTCGTACGGCAACGTGACCTGTGCGGTGGGCGCCGACCAACTCGTCGCCTGCCTGGACACCTCTCTGGGGCAGCACGGCTTCGTGCTGCGGCCGGCGGGCAGTACCGCGTTCTAGCCGTCCTGCTACGGGTTGATATTGAACGTCGTCGTGTAGGTCCGCGGGTGATACGGCGGCGGCGGAGCATCCGGCCCGACCGGCCAGCCCTCCGGGGTCGGCCAGGTGCTGACCCGCATGGTGACCTGCTCCTGGCCGTTGGGAAGGGTCTGGATATCGACGATGCTCGGGCCATAGGGAACGGCCGGCAGATTGCCCGGGCTGGGAATGAGCCCCGGGCCGGTGATGTCGTGCGGCGGTGCCTGCAGCAGCCCCTGCGGGCTGCCGGCGGTCACGCCGACCACCTGGCCGTCGTTGCTGGCGCTGGTCAACAGATACCCGCCCTGCGGCAGTGCCACGACCTGATTCTCCCGGTCGCCTGCACCCAGGTTGTTGAACGTGCCGACCTGCTGAAGATTGTTCATCCAGGCGTTGGGCGGGTCGCCGGGGCGGACCGGCGCGGATTGCCACATCGCGCGTGGACCGTCCTGACCGATGTTGCCGACGATGATCATTCGTCCCGATGCCGCGTCGTAGACCCCGCTGGCCTGCGAGATGCCCACTTTGGTGTCCGAGTCCAAGGTGGTGCCCATCAGCGGACCCAGATCCACGGCCGGGTCGGCCAGGTTCTGTACCCGTGACTCCGGGGCGATGAAGTTGTCCGGCGACGTGCCGAGCCCGTAGGGGCGCACGCTGTAGAAGGCGTACTGCTCACCGTTGGGGCCGACTGCCGTACCGGTGGGCAGCGGCCGGAATCCCTCGTCGACCGGGAACGGGTTGTCGATGTCGGGTTGCCCGGGCATGTGCAGCCGCGGGTGCCCGGTTTCCGGGTCGCCGGTGATGAGGATTCCGGTACCCGGGATGGTGGCGCCCAGGTCGTAGGGCGAGCCGTCCTGGTTCTCCGGCGCCGGTTCGGTGCCGCGCCCGTCGATGGTGGGATCGTGCGGCGGCGGGGTATCGGCCGGTATCTCGTCGTTCACCAACCGGACCTGCGGTTCCTGGCCGTCCTCACCGCCGAGCTGGTAACGGTTGGTCAGCGTGCGCACCAGGCTCGCCTTGTGCTCGCTGTCCGCGGCGGCGTCAGCGACGATCTTGTGGATCTCACGGGTCTTACCGTTGAGAAACCGCTGGAACTGGCGAGATCCGGTGGGGGTGTCCAGACCCGGCCAGGTACTTGCGGCCTGCCGGATCTCGAACTCCATGGCATCGAGGCGTTGCCGCGACGTCGAGTTGTTGTGCACGGCTTCGCGCAGGATCGCCTGGAACTCCTTATCGGCGGCCACCGACGCCGTCAACCGGTTGACCAGCTCGGTTTCCCGCGCCCGTGCCGCGTCAGCGAAAGCACCGAGATTCTGCGGCGGTTCCAGCTTCGCCTCTCCTCCGTCGAGCCTCGCTGAACCGCCGGGATTCTCGGACATAGCCCAAAGGTTAGCCCGACCGGCCTGGACCTACTTGCTCTTCTTCGCCCGGCGCTTACCCGAGGGGCGCAGCTTGTCCCGGCCGCCGGTCGGCGCCAGCTCCGAGGCTTCCTCGCCCGCCGACTCGAGGATCTCCCCGGCATCAGTCTCGGTCGCGGTTTCGGTGGTCTCGTCGCCCGCGTCCGCCGCGGCCTCGTCGCCAGCCGAGTCGCCGCTGTCCTCGTCCGCGCCGGCTTCGCTGTCCTCGTCGCCGTCCGCGCCCTCGGATTCTTCGGTCTCCTCGGCGGTGACCGGCTTCTTCCCACGCCGGAGCCGGCGTTTCGGCTGCTTCTCCGTCTTCGGCTTGATCGGTTTGGGCGGAGGCGGCGGCATCTCGGCGACGAAGGACAGGTAGAACGCGCCGATGCCCAGTAGCGCGATCGCGGCGGCCGCGCCATAAATGCCGAACAACCACATCCCGGCGCTGTCCAGCGACAGCCAGATCTCGCTGATCGCGGTGCCTGCGATCAGCGTTCCGGCCACCACGTGGGCCACGATCGAGCCGGTCAGCAACGTCAGCGCCAGCTGCGGGGTCCCGTACTCCGGCTTGCGGGTGCGCTTCAACGTGGCCACCACCGGCAACGCGGTCACCGCCACCAGCACCCCGAGGACGATCCGCAGCACGGTGCCCAACACGTGCGGGGTGAAGCCGGTCAGCTCCCACCATCGGGGCAGGACGAACAAGAAGTACAAGATGGCGGCGAGAGTCGAGAGCGACGCGTGCCAAACCGTGGCGACGGTGCGACTCACGCCACCTCCCTGCTCATCAGTAGTGATTCAGGTGCGACCGGACCGAGATGTTGCGGTCCGGTCGCACCTGCATCGGGTGCGGAGGATGCGGGATTTGAACCCGCGAGGGCTATTAACCCAACCCGCGTTCCAGGCGAGCGCCATAGGCCACTAGGCGAATCCTCCGTCGGCAATGGTAGCGGAGACCCCCCGGCGTCCGCGCACGCCGCATCCCGCCCGGCTTCGCCGCGCTGGTGACCGCCGTGCTTATGGCGGTGGCCCACTGCGCCCGGCTTCGCCGCGCTGGTGACCACCGTGCTTATGGCGGTGGCCCACTGCGCCCGGCTTCGCCGCGCTGGTGACCACCGTGCTTATGGCGGTGGCCCACTGCGCCCGGCTTCGCCGCGCTGGTGACCACCGCTAGACTTGTCACTCGGACCCCGCGCGGCGTCTATCCTGTGAACTCCCCCAGGGCCGGAAGGCAGCAAGGGTCAATGGGCTCTGGCGGGTGCGCGGGGTCCCCTTATGTGTCGGGCCTTCGCCGGGTGATCCGCGCTCGAAAGGGACCTGGAAAGGGACATCGTGTCGTTGCAGAATCTCAACCGTGCCGACTTAGCCGCTCAACACGAGCGCTACCAGCGCGATTACGCCGAACTGCAGGCCAAAAAGCTGACCCTGGACCTCACCCGCGGCAAGCCGGCTCCCGAGCAGCTCGACCTGGCCAACGGCCTGCTGGCGCTGCCCGGCCCGGACGACTACCGCGACGACGACGGCACCGACACCCGCAACTACGGCGGCCTGCACGGCTTGCCCGAGTTGCGGGCCATCTTCGGTGAGCTGCTCGGCATCGCGGTGCCCAACCTGATCGCCGGCAACAACGCCAGCCTGGAATTCATGCACGACGTCGTCGTCTACTCGATGGTGCACGGCGGCGTGGACTCGCCGCGCCCCTGGAGCCAGGAGCCGGTCGTCAAGTTCTTGTGCCCGGTGCCCGGCTATGACCGGCACTTCGCGATCACCGAGACCATGGGCATCGAGATGGTCTCCGTCCCGATGCTCGAAGACGGCCCGGACGTCGACCTGATCGAGGAACTCGTCGCCGCCGATCCGGCGATCAAGGGCATGTGGACGGTGCCGGTGTTCGGCAACCCGACCGGCATCACCTACTCCTGGGAGACGGTGCGCCGGTTGGTGCAGATGCAGACCGCCGCGCCCGACTTCCGGCTGTTCTGGGACAACGCCTACGCGGTGCACACCCTGACCACCGAGTTCCCCCACCAGATCGATGTACTCGGGCTGGCCGCCGCCGCCGGAAACCCGAACCGGCCGTACGTATTCGCCTCCACCTCCAAGATCACCTTCGCCGGTGCCGGGGTCAGCTTCTTCGGCGGCTCGCTGGGCAACATCGCCTGGTACCTGCAGTACGCCGGCAAGCGCTCGATCGGCCCGGACAAGGTCAATCAGCTACGCCACCTGCGGTTCTTCGGTGACGCCGACGGGGTGCGGCGGCACATGCGCCGCCACCAGCAGATCCTGGCGCCGAAGTTCGAGCTGGCCGCCGAGATCCTCGAAGACCGGCTGGGCGACGCCAAGATCGCGTCGTGGACCGACCCCAAGGGCGGGTACTTCATCAGCCTCGACGTGCTGCCCGGCACCGCGCGGCGCACCGTCGCGCTGGCCAAGGACGCCGGCATCGCGGTCACCGAGGCCGGCGCGTCGTTCCCGTACCGCAAGGACCCCGACGACAAAAACATCCGGATCGCCCCGTCGTTCCCGTCGCTGGACGACCTGCGCAACGCCGTCGACGGCCTGGCCACCTGCGCGCTGCTGGCCGCCGCCGAGTCGATGCTGGCCTGACGCGGAACCGGATTCGCCGGTCACCGGGCCGGTTGCCGAATAAAATTCGGCCGGTGCGGCACTGCGCCCGTTGACACGCTGGGGGAGGCCCGGGAATGGCGATCAAGGTCAGTGTCCTGGGTGGTGTCGCGGTGGCACTCGCCCTCGTCGGGCTGGGCCCGGTTCCCGCGACCTACCCGGTGAGCCGGGCGGATCCGCCGGTCCAGGCCGAGGTACTGCCGGCCAAGATCACCGACGAACTCGACGTCTTCCGGCGCGCCGCCGCCGATGCCGCGCTGGGCCACCCCGTGGTCTACGGCGACGGCCAGTGTTATCCGCTTATCCAGCACTACATCGAGGCGCTGGGTTACCCATGGCGCAACACCGACCCCAGCGGCAACGCCTTCGATCTCTACGAACATTTCCCCACCAACGGCCTGGACCGATTCTTTGAGCAGGTCCCGTTCGCCGGCGGGGCGAACGAGCCGCACGTCGGCGACGTCGTCGTCTACGGCCCCGGCGGGTTCGTCAGCGAACATGGGCACGCCGCGGTGGTCACGGCAGTGCGCGGTGGCGTCGGGCCGTTCGGGTATGAGACCGCCGACCAGAACTCCGGCGGCCGGTTGTTCGTGACCCTGAACTGGCGCGACTTCAACCCCGCCTACAACACCTTGGGCTATCTGCGACCGAAGGTGTGAGCACCGTCGTCGGGCCGAGCAAGTACCCTGCTGGCGTGGCGCTCTACCGCAAATACCGGCCGGCAACGTTCGCCGAAGTGGTGGGGCAGGAGCACGTCACCGAACCGCTGTGCACCGCGTTGTCGGCGGGCCGGATCAACCACGCCTACCTGTTCTCCGGGCCGCGTGGCTGCGGCAAGACGTCGTCGGCGCGCATCCTGGCCCGCTCGCTGAACTGTGCCAACGGCCCCACTCCGACCCCCTGCGGCACGTGCGACTCGTGCGTGGCGTTGGCCCCCAACGGGCCGGGCAGCATCGATGTCGTCGAACTCGACGCCGCCAGCCACGGCGGCGTCGACGACACCCGGGACCTGCGGGACAGGGCCTTCTACGCCCCGGCCCAGTCGCGCTACCGGATCTTCATCATCGACGAAGCGCACATGGTGACCACTGCGGGCTTCAACGCGCTGCTCAAGATCGTCGAGGAGCCACCGGATCACCTGATCTTCGTGTTCGCCACCACCGAACCCGAGAAGGTGCTGCCGACCATCCGGTCGCGCACCCACCACTATCCGTTCCGGCTGCTGGCGCCGCGGACCATGCGCGAGCTGATCGGGCGGATCTGCGAGCAGGAGCACGTCGTCGTCGACGACGCGGTGTACCCGCTGGTGATCCGCGCCGGCGGCGGTTCGCCCCGCGACACCCTCTCGGTGCTCGATCAGCTGCTGGCCGGCTCGGAACCCGACGAGGCCGGAACCGACCACGTGCATTACCAGCGGGCGCTGGGCCTGTTGGGCGCCACCGACGTCGCCCTGATCGACGACGCGGTCGACGCGCTGGCCGCCGGGGATGCCGCGTCGCTGTTCGGGGCGGTGGAGGCGGTCGTTGATGCCGGCCACGACCCGCGCCGGTTCGCCATCGACCTGCTGGAACGGTTCCGCGACCTGATCGTGCTGCAGGCGGTCCCCGACGCGGTGGCCAAAGGCGTCGTCGATGCGCCCGAAGACATCCTGGAACGGATGCAGGAGCAGGCCGCCCGCCTCGGCTCGGCCACCCTGGCCCGCTACGCCGAGGTGGTGCACGCCGGCCTCGGTGAGATGCGTGGCGCGACGGCCCCGCGGCTGCTGTTGGAGGTGGTGTGCGCCCGGCTGCTGCTGCCGTCGGCCGCCGACACCGAAGCCGCGCTGCTGCAACGGATCGAGCGCATCGAGAGCCGGCTGGACATGTCGATCCCGGCAGGCTCAGCGCCCCCGGCGGCCGGCGTCGCACCCGCTGCGCCGGCCGCACCGGCTGCCAAGCAGTTCACCCGGCGCTCCCAGACACCCGCGTCGGCGCCCGAACCGGTGGCGGCACCCACCCCGGTGCCGGCACCCGAACCCGTCGCACCGCCCGCGCCGGAACCCCAGCCCGAGCCCCAGCCCGAGCCCGCCCCGCCGCCGAAGCCGGCCGCGGCGGCCCCGGCAGAGCCCGACGCGGCGGCCGTGCGTGCGATGTGGACGACGGTGCGCGACAAGGTCCGTCAGCGCAGCCGTACCACCGAGGTGATGCTGGCCGGCGCAACCGTGCGCGCGGTGGACGGCAACACCTTGGTGCTCACCCACGAGTCGGCTCCGCTGGCCAAGCGCCTGTCCGAACAGCGCAACGCCGACGTCATCGTCGAGGCGCTCAAAGACGCCCTCGGCGTGAACTGGCGGGTGCGCTGCGACGTGGGGGCCGCCGCACCGGAGGCCGCGTCGCCCACCGCGCCCGCACCGGTGGCGGCGGACGTGGCGGACTCAGAACGGCGAGCCGACGAGGAGGCCATGCTCGCCGAGGCGGATGCCGAACGCTCCGACCCGGCGCCGCGCCGTGACCCCGAAGAGGCGGCGCTGGAACTGTTGCAGAGCGAGCTGGGTGCGCGCCGCATCGGTGGCGACTGAGCCATGACCGAGTCCACCGGTTGCGCCGTCATCGGCGGTGGCCCCGCCGGCATGGTGCTGGCGCTGCTGCTGGCCCGCGCCGGTGTCGAGGTGACCCTGCTGGAGAAGCACGGCGATTTCCTGCGCGACTTCCGCGGTGACACCGTGCATCCCACCACGCTGCGGCTCCTCGACGAGCTCGGATTGTGGGAGCGTTTCGCAAAGCTGTCGCACAGCGAGATCCACCAGGTCAGGCTCGACGTGGCCGGGCGCGGCGTCACCGTGGTCGACTTCGGCCGGCTGCGGGGCCAGCCGCACCCTTACGTCGCGATGGTGCCGCAGTGGGATCTGCTCAATCTGCTCGCCGAATCCGCCCAAGCCGAACCGACATTCACCCTGCGGATGCAGACGGAGGTCACCGGCCTGCTGCACGAGAACGGCCGGGTGGCCGGGGTGCGCTATCAGGGCCCCGACGGCCCGGGCGAACTTCGCGCCCAGCTCACGGTGGCCTGCGACGGCCGGTGGTCGATCGCGCGGCACGAGGCCGGTTTGAGTGCCCGCGAGTTTCCGGTGAACTTCGACGTGTGGTGGTTTCGGCTGCCGAACGACCGCGCGACCCAGCCCACCTTGCTGCCCCGGCTCGGGCCGGGCCGCGCCGCAATCATGATCCCGCGCGACAGGTACTTTCAGGTCGCCTACTTGGGGCGTAAGGGCACCGACGCCGACAAGCGGGCGCGCGGCATCGACGCCTTCCGGCGTGAGGTCGCCGAACTCATCCCGGAGGCCGCGGATTCAGTGGACGCGCTGCGCACGCTCGATGACGTCAAGCATCTGGATGTGCGGGTGAATCGGCTGCGGCACTGGAGCATCGACGGGTTGCTGTGCATCGGCGACGCCGCACACGCCATGTCGCCGGTGGGCGGCGTTGGGATCAACCTGGCGGTGCAGGACGCGGTGGCCGCCGCGACCATCCTGGCCGAGCCGCTGCGGCAAGGACACGTCACCGCGCGGGACCTGGCCGCTGTGCAACGACGCCGGGTGCTGCCCACCGTGGTCACCCAGGCGGCGCAGCGGCTGCTGCACCGGGCGCTCGACCCGATCTTGGCCGGCAAAAACCTCAGCCCGCCAGCAGCTTTCGGTACCGTCGTCGCCAAACTGCCCTGGCTCTCCGCGATTCCGGCCTACCTGGTCGGTGTCGGGGTGCGCCCCGAGCGGGCGCCGGCGTTCGCGCGGCGCGGCTGACCGATTTCGGCCGGCGTTCAGCCGGCCATGGTCAGCCCGCCACTGACGCTGAGCACCTGGCCGGTGATGT
Source organism: Mycobacterium sp. NGS16 (assembly GCF_059813225.1). Classification (NCBI taxonomy): domain Bacteria; kingdom Bacillati; phylum Actinomycetota; class Actinomycetes; order Mycobacteriales; family Mycobacteriaceae; genus Mycobacterium; species Mycobacterium sp. NGS16. Next base: position 98,260 of record NZ_JCALEE010000002.1, on the reverse strand, counting down.
AGTCGGCGTAACCGGAGGCGAAGAACAGCACGGCATCGGCGATCTGCTCGGGCGTCGCGAGCCGACGAAACGGGATCGCCCGAATCAGCCCGTCGCGCACCTTCTCCGGAAGGGAGGCGAACAAGGGGGTGTCGGTGGGGCCGGGGCACACGCAGTTGACATTGATCTGATGGCGCGCCAGTTCCCGGGCCAGCGACTTGGTAAAGGCGATCACACCGCCTTTGGTGCCGGCATAGACCGTCTCGCCGAGGCTGCCGACCCGGCCGGCGTCGCTGGCGATGTTGACGATCTTGGCGGTCTTCCCTTGCGCCAGTATCGGTTCCAGGAACGCGTGGGTGAGCCGTACCGGGCCGAGAAAGTTCACCGCGACCAGGTCCTCCCATAGCTGCGGGTCGTTGGACATGAACGGTTCCACGCGGTCGAAACCGGCGGCGTTGACGATGACATCCGGGGGGCCGTAGCTGCTCACCGCCTCGTCGCGCAACGCCACGATCGCCGCCCGATCCGCGAGGTCCACCACGTATTCGTGCGCGCTCGGGCCGAGACGTTCCACGGTGCCGGCCAACCCCGACGCGTTGCGGTCGACGGCGATGACGGTCGCTCCGCGGCTGCCGAACGCCACCGCGATTGCTCGACCGATCCCCGAGGCCGCGCCGGTCACGACCACGGTCTTGTTCTCGAATCGCACCGGGAACCTCCTATGACGTGGGAATATCGCATCACTATCGGCGCAATTCGGCAGAAAATCAACCATTGGGTCGAATATTGACTTAGCGGGTCGAGTAGCCGTAGTTTCGGTTGATGGGCTTCACCGACTATGAGCAGCTGACCCTGAGCCGCCGCGACAATGGCGTCCTTCTCATCACCATCGATCGGCCGGAGAAGTACAACGCCGCCGATGAGGGCATGCACGCCGAGCTGGCCCGGATCTGGCGGGATGTCGCCGCGGACCCGGACGTTCGCGTCGCGGTGATCACCGGCGCCGGCAAGGCCTTCAGTGCCGGCGGAGACCTCGCCATGGTCGAGCGGATGGCCGGTGACTACGACCGCGTCTCGGCGATGCTCACCGAGATGAGCGAGCTGGTCTACAACATGATCAACTGCGACAAACCGATCGTCTCGGCCATCAACGGTGTCGCCGTCGGCGCGGGCGCGGTGGTCGCCCTGCTCGCCGATGTCGCGATCGTCGCCGAGGACGCGCGCATCGGCGACGGCCACGTCAAGTTGGGGGTGGCCGCCGGTGACCACGCCGCGATCATCTGGCCGCTGCTGGCGGGAATGGCCAAGGCGCGCTACTACCTGCTCACCGGTGAGATGATCACCGGGGCCGAAGCCGAGCGAATCGGCCTGGCCGCCAAGGCGCTTCCGCGCGAGGACGTGCTACCCGAGGCCCTGCGTGTGGCAGAGGTGCTGGCCACCGGTGCGCAGCAGGCGATCCGGCTGACCAAGCGGGCGCTCAACAACTGGCTGCGCAACGCCGGACCGATCTTCGACCAATCAGCCGCCTACGAGATGCTGACCTTCATGGGCCCCGACGTCATCGAGGGCTACACCGCCCTGCGGGAGAAGCGTCCGCCGAACTTCGGCTAGTCGAATACCCGCAGCGCGCGGTCGACAACCGCGGCACGCATCTGGGCGCGGTCCTCGGCGCGGACGCCGGGCCGAAGCCACACCGACGACTGGTTCAATATCCCATGCAGGCACTGCAAGGCGACATCGATGTTGGGACAGCCGAATTCGCCGGATGCCAGGCCGCGCTCGACCACTCGACGGAACACCGCGTCGTGGCGTCGGCGCATGTCTTTCATGTCGTCGTCGAAGGCGGCCGGCCAACCGCGCGGCCAGGCGAACACCGCCGCCACCTCCGGAGCGGTCTCGGTGAGTATCCGAATCTGCTCGTCGATGAGCGCCGCCAGATGCTCCCGGGCGCTCACCGGCCCGAGTTCCTCCTCGCGGGCATTCAACCGCGCCAGCACTTCCTGGGTGGTGGCCTCCAGGGCTGCCCCGACGAGGACCTCTTTGGAGGGAAAATAGTGATACAGCGTGGCTTTGGCGATATCAGTCTGTTCTGCGACGGCATCCAAATTCATTCCCTGATAGCCGGATTCGGCCAGGATCAGGGTCGCGGTCCGGACGATCTCCGCCTTGCGGCGATCACGGCGTCGGGCGACACGACTCGAACCCTTTGGGGCATGTTCGGTCATCAGTTCCCTCGGCATCGGACACAGGCGTCAAAACAACACCTCATCCTAGCCGCGGTCGGCCTACTGTTCGGTTATTCGACCATGCAGACGAGTCTAGGGCTGCCACCATGGGCGCAACGGCAGCCGGGCCGGCTCGCCGCCGTTGCGGGCCAGCACGTGATGCAACTGAATCGCGTTGTGCTCGAAGCCCAGCCGGGAACCGGCCATGTAGAGCCCCCACACTTTGGCGGTGGCCAGCCCGACCTCGGCGACAGCGTCGTCCCAGTGCGCCACCAGGTTCGCGCACCAGTCCCGCAGCGTGAGCTCGTAGTGGTTGCGGAGGTTCTCCGCGTGCAGGACCTCCATACCCGCGTCCTGGATCTCGCTGATGATCCGGCCCGAGCCGGCCAGCTCGCCGTCGGGGAACACGTAGCGGTCGATGAAGTCGCCCGCGGTGGCGTTGGACTTGTTGTCCGCGCGGGTGATGCAGTGGTTGAGCAGCAGCCCACCGGCACGCAGCTTGGACTTGAGAAAAGCGAAGTAGCCGGGGTAGTTGGCGACGCCGATGTGCTCCGTCATCCCGATGGACGAGACGGCGTCGAATTCCGACTCACCGACGTCGCGGTAGTCGCAGTGGCGGACCTCGGCCAGATCGGTCAGGCCGTCCTCGGCGATCGCGCGCTGCGCCCACCGGGCCTGCTCCGCCGAGAGCGTCGCACCGATGGCACGCACCCCCCGACGCGCCGCGTAACGCACCATGCCGCCCCAGCCGCACCCCACGTCGAGCAGCCGATCGCCGGGACGCAACCGCAGCTTGTCGAAGACCAACCGGTACTTGTTCTCCTGGGCCTGCTCCAGCGTGGCGTCCGGGCTCGGGTACACCGCGCAGGTATAGGTCATCGACGGACCCAGCACCCACTCGTAGAAGGCGTTGGAGACGTCGTAGTGGTGGTGGATGGCCTCGGCATCCCGGGCCTTACTGTGCCGCAACCCTTCTGCGATGCGTCGCCAGCGCGGGCGGCCCTCCTGCGGCGGCGGCGCGATCGGCACCAGGTGTTCGATTCCGATCGAGCGGACGATGTTGGCCAGCACCCGCGGCGACGGCCGCTTGAAGTGCAGCTCGTCGGCGAGCGCCTTGAGCAGGCGGTAGGGATCTCCCGGATGCACACCGTGCACCCCCAGATCCCCGGCGATGTAGGCGCGGGCCATGCCCAGATCACCTGGCGCCGTGGCCAGATAGGTGGTGCCACGCGGGGTCAACAGGTCCAGACCCAGGGGGGCGTCGTCGGGGCCGGTGCTGCTGCCGTCGTAGGCGGTGAAACGCAGCGGCAGGTGGCCGTCGGTGGCCAGAGTCTGCAGCACCTCGGCCAGGCTGAGCCTGCCGGTGCGCGTCTGCTCCTTGTGTTCCTTGTACGTGGTCATCGTCGTCGTACCGCCTTGTCGTAGAGGTCCAGCAGCCGCGAGTCGGGGTCGTAGGCCTGTTTGACAGTCCGATAGGTTTCACCGCCGTAGAGCGCGTCAAACTCCGCGGGGGTGTAGTAGGCGTCGGAGTACAGCGACTTGTGGCCGTCGAGTTCGCTCACCTTGGCCTCGATCAGTCGATTGGTGGCCCCCTCGGTGGCGCCGGCCGGGACCGAGGACCAGAATCCGACGTTGACGTAGGTGCGGTTGGGCCGGATCGGGTACAGCGGCCAGTCTTCGTCGTTGCGCAGCCGCAACGGGCACAGCCACACCGGTTCGATCGGCACATGAGCGAAGAACCAGTCCAAGAACTCCCGACACCGATTCAGCGGCACCTCGATGTCTTGCACCACCCGTTCGCGTGGCGGCCGGTGGTGGCGTTTCTCGATCCGGTCGGCGATGGAGAACCGCTGGTCATACGAGATCAGCTTCCAGTAGAAGCTGCTGCGCCGGTAGCGCCGCGGCCAGGCGCGCCGCACCAGCGGGTGCTGCGCCCCGAAAGCCCGCGAGCACCAGAACCAGTCGGTGTCCCAGCGCCACAGGTAGTCGTGAATGGTCAACCGGTCGTCTTTGATGCCCCGCGGGTGCTGGATGGAGCGGTAATAGATCTGCTGGCCGGTGTAGTCGCTGACGGGGCCCGGGGTGTCGGTGGCGAATCCGAGGCACAGGTAGCTCTCGGCGGGGGAGAACACCACCCCGTCGAGGTAGTCCACCGCGACACCGTCGAGGCCGCCGGTGTCGATGATCCGGTCCATGGTCGCGACCAGGTCTTCCAGGGCATCGAACCGGATGTGCCGCAGCGCCACGAACGGCTTGACCGCCTCCAGCTCGATCCGCAGTCGCGTTGAATAGCCCAGCGTGCCATAGGAATTCGGGAACGCCCGGAACAGGTCTGCATGCTGGTCCCGCGAAACCGTCAGCAGCTCCCCGGCGCCGGTGAGAACGTCCATCTCCAGCACGGATTCATGCGGCAGGCCGTTGCGGAACGACGTCGATTCGATCCCCAGGCCGGACACCGCGCCGCCGATCGTGATCGTCTTGAGCTGTGGAACCACCAGCGGCGCAAACCCGTACGGCAAGGTGGCGGCGACCAGGTCTTCGTAGGTGCACATGCCTTCGACGTCGGCGGTGCGGTTCTCCGGGTCGACACCGATGACGCTCGCCAGGCCCGACGTGTCCAGCCCGGGCGCAGTGCGTTTGGCGCGCGCCCGGAACAGATTCGAAGTGGGTTTGGCCAGCCGCACCGATGCGGTCGGGGGAATCGCACGGTAGCTGTCCAGCAGCCGTTGCACCCCGGTACGGGATGTCGGTGTGTCAGCCGGCCGGACGGACATCAGCTCCTACGCTAGCGGGGGATCGTCTGCTGTGCACCCGACTCGGCCGGGGTCACTGCGCCGAAACCTGACTGCTCAGGTAGCCGGCGATGCCGCGGGCAACGGCGTCGGCGTAGCGTTGCCGGCCCGCCGGGCTTTCCATCAGGGCCGCGTCGGCGGGGTTCTTCATGTTGCCCAGCTCGACCAGGATCGACGGGTATTCGGCCAGGTTCAGTCCGGCCAGGTCGGCGCGTCCCTTCAAGCCGTCGGTGCCGATATAGGTGGCCGGCGGGATGCCCGCGGCCTGCAGCTGACTGCGCATCACCTGGGCGAACCGGACCGCCGGCCCCTCCTGCGCCGGGTTGAGCGGCGGCGCGGAGTAGTTGACGTGGAACCCACGGCCGGTGGCCGGGCCGCCGTCGGCGTGAATGGACACGATCGCGTTGGGGTGCAGGGAATTGGCCATCGCGGCCCGCTCGTCGACGCACGGCCCCGGCCCGTTGTCGTCGCCGCGCGACATCGCGGTGCGCACGCCCGCCGCGTTGAGGGCCTGGCGGATCCGCAGCGTGGTGTCCCAGGCGAAGCTGTGCTCGGGATAGCCGGAGTTGGTGGTGGTGCCGCTGGTCTGACAGTTTTTGGTGCCGCCCCGGCCGTTGGTCACCTGCCGGCCGATGACCGCCGGGTCGGCCGTGCCGCTGTGTCCCGGGTCGAGGAACACGATCATGCCGGCGATATTGCCGGGGGCTGCCGAGGACAACGGGGCGCTCGGCACCGCGGCTACCACCACCAGGCCGGTGGCGATCGCGACGCCGACACGCGGGAGAACTGGTACGCGCACGCCGCCAAGGTAGGCAGGCGCCGACTACGCTGGGTGTTTCACACGCGGCGGGTCTTGGAGCTGAAACCAAGCCGCAACCAAGTCGAGACCGCCCACAACCAACGCAAGGGGAGTGTCATGCAACCAGGAGGCCCGCCCGACATGTCGGCGTTGCTGGCCCAGGCTCAGCAGATGCAGCAGCGCCTGTTGCAGGCGCAGCAGGAGTTGGCCGCCACCGAGGTGCACGGCGAAGCCGGCGGCGGCCTGGTCAAGGTCACCTCCAACGGCAGCGGCGAGGTGCTGGCCGTGCGGATCGACCCGAAGGTCGTCGACCCCGAGGACCTCGACACGCTGCAGGATCTGATCGTCGGCGCGCTCGCCGATGCGTCGAAGAAGGCGCACACCCTGGCCCAGGAGCGGCTCTCCCCGCTGGCCGGCGGCATGGGCAACGCGCTCGGCATGCCGGGGGCCTAGGTGTTTGAAGGTCCGGTCCAGGACCTGATCGATGAGCTGGGCAAGCTGCCGGGCATCGGCCCCAAGAGCGCCCAGCGGATCGCCTTTCACCTGCTGTCGGTGGAGCCCTCCGAGATCGACCGGCTCACCGCGGTGTTGACAAAGGTCCGGGACGGGGTGCGGTTCTGCGAGGTCTGCGGCAACGTCTCGGATGCCCAGCGCTGCCGGATCTGCGGGGATCCGCGCCGGGATCTCGCCCAGATCTGCGTCGTCGAAGAACCCAAGGACGTCGCCGCCATCGAGCGCACCCGCGAATTCCACGGCCGCTACCACGTGCTCGGCGGCGCCCTGGATCCGCTGTCGGGGATCGGCCCGGAGCAGCTGCGGGTGCGTGAGTTGCTGAACCGGGTGGGGGAGCGGGTCGACGGGGTCGATGTCAGCGAGGTGATCATCGCCACCGACCCCAACACCGAGGGCGAGGCGACCGCCACCTACCTGGTGCGGATGCTGCGCGACATCCCGGGGCTCTCGGTCACCCGCCTGGCGTCGGGGCTGCCGATGGGCGGTGACCTGGAGTTCGCCGACGAGCTGACCTTGGGCCGGGCCTTCACCGGCCGCCGCGCCATGGCCTAGTTGCCGCGGTCCCTGCCCCAACTTCCGCGAAACCGACGTTTTGCAGAGAAAGTACGAGTAGCGGCCTGCAAAACGTCGGTTTGGGCGAGATGTCGGTCCTACCCGGCACGATCCCGCCATGGATGGGGTCTTTATCGGCAGCGAGGCGATCGCCGCTGGCTTCTTGACCCGCCACGAGCTTCAGCGGTGGTACCGACCCATTTACCGCGGGGTCTACCTGAGCAAGCGTGTGACCATCACGCTGCGTGATCGCACGACGGCAGCCTGGCTCGCGTCTGGCCGAAACGGGGTGATCGCTGGGGTCAGCGCCTCGGCCCTGCACGGGGCCGAGTGGGTCGACGCCGAAGGCGACGTTGAACTCATCGCGCACGACACTCGCTCGCAATCAGGCCTGATCACCCGCGATGAAACCCTGGCCGGCGAGGAAATAACCACAGTCGCCGGGATCCCGGTCACCACGCCCGCCCGCACCGCCTACGACCTGGGCCGCCACCTGCCAAGAGTCCACGCGGTAGCGCGGCTCGATGCCCTCGCCCGGGCCACCCCGTTCAGCGCCGAGGATGTGCTGCTGATCGCCAAGCATCACAAAGGCGCGCGCGGCTTACGAAAGCTGCGGGCGGCGCTTCCACTGGTCGATCCCGGCGCTGCCTCACTCAGGGAGTCCTGGCTGCGGTTGCGACTGATCGACGCCGGCTTACCTACCCCGACTACCCAGATCCCGGTGATCGAGCGGGGGTATTGGCCGTTCGCCTGGGCTTGATATGGGCTGGGAGGACTACAAGGTGTCGGCCGAATACGACGGGGATCAGCATCAAAAGGATCGTCAGCAGTACGTCAAAGACCACAAGCGGCAGCGCAGGCTGGAACGCCTGGGCTGGATCAACATCCGGGTCATCAACGAGGACAACCCCAACGAGACCGTCCGCCGCGTCACCGAGGCGCTGCGATCCCGCGGCTGGCGGCCTTAGACCGGTTGCAGCACTTCGGAAATCGGCGCCCCCGCGGCGATCTTCCCCCGAGCCGTCCGCACCTGTTCGGGAATGCCGGCGCCCACCACGGCGGCCAGCACACCGCCGCGCTCGTAGTAGGCCAGGAATCGGCGGGTCTGAACATCGAAGTCCTCGACCAGGTGCACGGTGTCGCCGGCCCGCGGGTGACCGAGGCACTGGATCTTGATGTCGTATTGGTCGCTCCAGAAGTACGGCACGCCCGCGCCGGCCACCGCATCCCGCCCCAGCATCGCCGTCGCCAGGCGGCGCGCCTGCTCGGCGGCGTTGCTCCAATGCTCTACCCGCGCTTGGGAACCCGTGCCATCCCGCCAACTCGCCACGTCGCCGAGCGCCCAGACGTCCGGGGCGCTGGTACGTCCCACCGCGTCACAGACGATGCCGTCCGCCACTGCGATGTCGCTGCCGGCCAGCCAGTCACTGGCGGGACGTGACCCGATGCCCACGATCACCAGATCAGCCGGAATCACCGAGCCGTCCGATAACGTCACCGACTCCACCTGGCCCGCACCCGAGACCGTCACCACCTGCACGCCGGTGCGTACGTCGACGCCCTCGTCGCGGTGCAGCCGGCTGACCAACGCGCCCACCTGCTCGCCCAGCACGGAGGCGAGCGGGGTGGGCTGCGGCTCCACCAGCACCACGTCCAGCCCCGAACCGCGCAGGCTGGCCGAGACCTCACAGCCGATGAAGCCCGCCCCGATCACCACGGCACGTCGCGCACTCGACGCCCGCTCCCGCAGCGCCAGGCAGTCATCGAATGACCGCAGCACGTGGATGCCGTCCAGCTCGCCCAGCGCCGGAATGCGCCGCGGCACCAGGCCGGTGGCGATCACCAGCTGGTCGTAGCGCAGCACCTGTCCGTCGGCCAGCGTGACGGTGTGGCCACGGACGTCGACGCCAACGGCGGCGACACCGAGGCGCAACCCGATGCGGTGCTGCGCGTAGAACGCGGCCGGCTTGAGCGCTACATCGTCCACCTCGCCGCGCAGCATCTGCTTGGACAGCGGCGGGCGGTCGTAGGGCAGGTGGGCCTCGGCGCCGACGATGGTGATCGCGTCGGCGTAGTCGTTGCGGCGCAACTGCTCCGCGATGCGGACCGCGGCCAATCCCCCGCCGACGATCAGCGTCCCCGGGGAACTCACGGCCGTGCCACCTCCACCATCTCGAAGTCGGCTTTCGCCGCGCCACAGTCCGGGCAGCTCCAATCCTCGGGGATCTCCGCCCAGCGGGTGCCGGGGTCGATGCCGTCCTCCGGCCAACCCAGCGCCTCGTCGTACTCGAAGCCGCACTGCAGGCAGCGGAAGAGTTTGTAGTCCCTCATGAGTTCACTCCAATCGGTTCGAAATCCAGCTTTTCGCGGACTGCGCAGTCCGGGCAGCACCAGTCGTCGGGGATCTGATCCCAGGGCGTGCCGGCGCGGAAGCCTTCTCGCGGGGCGCCGAGCGCCTCGTCGTAGATGTAGCCGCAGCCCGGGCACCCGTAGGCGGCCATCAGCCGGCCGCCCCGTAGCGGGCCAGCACCTTGCCGCGCACCCGTGGATGGATGTTGGCCAGCGTGATGTCACCGGAGTAGTGCTCCAGCACCCGGTGGTCCATCAGTCTGCGCCACACCGGCGGGAAGTAGGTCACCCCGATGAGCGCCCCGTAGCCGGCCGGCAGATTCGGCGAGTCGTCGAAGCTGCGCAGCGTCTGGTAGCGCCGGGTCGGGTTGGCGTGGTGGTCACTGTGCCGTTGCAGGTGGTACAGGAACAGGTTGGTGACCATGTGGTCGGAGTTCCAGCTGTGCTGCGGGGTGCAGCGCTCGTAGCGGCCGCCGGCCTGCTTCTGCCGCACCAACCCGTAGTGCTCCAGGTAGTTCACCGACTCCAGCAGCGACGACCCGTAGAACGCGTTGATCAGCACGTAGGGGATCAGCGCGACGCCGAACACCGCGATCATCACGCCCCAGAACAGCACCGACATCGCCAGCGCGTTGATGACGTCATTGCCCCACCAGGTCCGCGGGTTCCACGGGTTCTTGCCGGTACGACGGATCCGTGCTGCCTCCAGCTCCCACGCCGAGCGGATGCCGCCGACCATGCTGCGCGGCAAGAACTCCCAGAACGTCTCACCCAAGCGCGCCGACGCCGGGTCCTCCGGGGTGGCCACCCGGACGTGGTGGCCGCGGTTGTGCTCGACGTAGAAGTGTCCGTAGCAGACCTGAGCCAGGGTGATCTTGGACAGCCAGCGCTCCAGCGAATCCCGCTTGTGGCCGAGCTCGTGGGCGGTGTTGATGCCCACTCCGGCCACCGTCGCCGCCGAGAGCGCCACGCCGATCTTGCCCAGCCAGCCCAGCGCGCCGTCGTAGCCGAGCCAGCCCAGGTCCGAGGCGGTGAACAGGTAGGCGCCGAAGATGGCGCTGGCGTACTGGAGCGGAATGTAGGCGTAGGTGGCGTAGCGGTAGTACTTGTCGTTCTCCAGCGCGGCCATCACCTCATCCGGCGGGTTCTGCCCGTCAGCGCCGATCCAGAGATCCAACGCCGGCAGCAGTAGATAGATCAGGAACGGCCCGACCCACAGCAGCGCCTGCGACGCGGTCTGCCAGCCGGCGACGTTCATCGCCCACACCAGCGGCAGCACCAGAAACATCATGGTGGGCACGACCAGGCCCAACAGCCACAGGTGCCGCTTCTTGTCCTGCCAGATCTTCGGTTCGCCGGCTACGTCAGTGCTCATCACATTCAACCTTTCGCCTGGTCATAGCTTTAATGGCCTAGACGTTAGGCACCGCCGCGTGATCGCCGCTCGTCCCGCGAAACCGGAATTTCGCCGGTTATTCGTCCCCGGGAGACAAAACGCTCCCGCCGTACCACTGACACAGCAGCAGCGCGATCTCGACGTCGAGCCGATCCTCGGCGATCGGGCGGCCGCGCCGTTCGATCGCCCGCTGGACGCGGTACTTCATCGTGTTGACGTGAAAGTGCAGTAGCTCACCGGCCGCCTTGAAGCTGGAGCCGGTCCGCAGGAACACCCGCAAGGTCTCGCGGTGCCGCTCGTCGCTGTCGGTCGCGCAAGCCAACGGCCCGAGCACCTCGCCGACCCAGGCCCGCGCCGCGGCCAGGTCATTCCCGCCCAGCAGGGCCGCGGCCGACAGTCCCGGATCTCCGGCCGCGCTGACCCGGATCGAACCGGACGCGACCGCCACAGACTGCGCTGCCAGCGCCTGCTGGTGCGATCGGCGGAAGCCTTCCACCCCGGGCAGCGGATCGCCGATCGCCACCCACGGTTCGTCGGGCGCGGCCTGCGCGCAGGCCCGGATCTGTTCCACCACGTCGGTCTGGGTGTCCGACGGCAGCGGCAGCCACGCCCACCCGCATGCACTGTCGGCCGGGACGAACAGCGGCGCACCGTGCACCGCCAGCGACTCCGCAAGCCGCTTGATGAAACGTTCTGCCGCCGAAAGCTTGTCGCCGCCGGGTTCCGGATACCACACCACGACCGCGACGTGGGTTCGGCGCAGCGGGTAGTGGATCTCGGTCGTCATGGCATCGACGTCGCGGTTCTCGTCGGCAAGGATCTCGCGGACCCGCAACGCACGCACCGCATTTCGGCTCTCCAGCCAGCGTTCACGCTCGGCCTGGTAGATGGCGACCACCTGTTGCGACATTTCGTCGATATAGCCGAACATCAGCGTGGACATCGCGCCGAGCACATTCAGGCTCAGGTCCGGATCCAGCTCCGCGGAGCGAATCTCTTCGAGTACCAGCTGCAGCGCCACCGAGTGGCCGAGCCGGTAGCCGCGCACCAACGTGTTCACCGGCACGCCGCGCTGCGCCAGGCGGCGGGCATGCTCGAGGGCGACGGCCGGCGCGGCGATATCGGCCACCGGGATGTTGTGGCGGATCGCCGAGAAGTAGGTGTCGACGTTGGCCGCCACCGTGGCGTGCAGCAGCCCCAGCAGTGACGAGTCGGTGGTCAGCTCCGGTGACTCCTTGGCCACCAGATCCTCGATCACCTGGGCCGTGTCGGCCAGCCGGTCGTAGAGCCGTTGCGAGATCCCGATCGCGGCGTCGGCAACGGTGCTCGGATCGGTCATGGTCAAAAGGTAGTCAGGCCCGCCGGGGGGCGACCAGTCGCTCGCGCCGCAGCATGTCCACCTCGGGCAGTTCCAGCGGCGCCAGCTCACCGACCACCTTCGACAACAGCAGGTCGGCCAGTTCGGGGTTGCGCGCCAGGCATGGCCCGTGCAGATAGGTCGCGACGACGCTGCCCTGCACCGCCCCGTCGAACCCGTCGCCGGCCCGATTTCCGGCGCCCTTGGTCACCTTGCTCAACGGCGAGGCGGCCGGACCCAGCACGGTGCCGCCACGGTGGTTCTCGAAGCCGGTCAGCGGCGCCGACAGCCCCGCCAGCAGTGGGGTGGCGACCACCTCGCCGATGGTGCGCGCTTCCTGCGGTGAAGTGGTGACATCGAGCAGCCCCACCCCCTCGACGCGTTCCCCGGCTGAGGTCTCATACCAGGCCCCCAGCACCTGCACGGCCGCGCAGATCGCCAGCACGGGCGCCCCACGTCCCGCCGCGCGCTGCAGGCCCGGATACCGGACCAGGTGCCGGGTGGCCAGTCGCTGCGCGTAGTCCTCGGCGCCGCCCAGGGTGTAGAGGTCCAGTGATTCCGGCACCGGGTCGGCCAGGGTGATCTCGACGATCTCGGCGGCGATCCCGCGCAGCAGCAGTCGCTGCCGCAACACCACCGCGTTGCCGCCGTCGCCGTAGGTGCCCATCACATCGGGCAGCACCAGCCCGATCCGTACCGTCATGCCAACCTCCGCTGCAGCTGCAGGAACGCGGTGTAGTTGGCGACGACCTCGACCGGCCCGGGCGGACACGACGCGATGGCCGCACAGGTGTCGTGCACCAAGGTGTGCTGCACCCCGGCGTAGCCGAGGCGCACCGCCAGGTCGGTGCCGCGCTCCCCGGCGGCCACCACCGGAACATCTTCGAAGTGCTCGAAGCGCACATCCCACAGCCAGGACAGGTCCTCGCCGTCGGGCACCTGCCCGTTGACGGCGATCACCACCCCGGCGGCGCGGTGGTCGACCATCGACAGCGCCTCCTGCCAGCCGGCCGGGTTCTTGGCCAGCAGCATCCGCACCGTGTGCTCGCCGACCTGCAGGCTGCGGTAGCGCCCGGCCACCTCGTCGACGGCGCACACGGCGGCCACCGCTGTGACCGGGTCGGCGCCCAGCGCGACGGCGGCGGCGACGGCCTGGGCGGCGTTGCCGCGGTTGACGTTTCCGGGCAGCGACAGGCGCATCGGCAGCACCAGCCCGTCGGGCCCGTACAGCGAGTCGTCGTCGAACCACCACTGCGGGGCGGGGCGGCTGAAGTCGCATCCGGTGGAGCGCCAGTGCCCGTCGCGGCGGTCGATCACCTCGCCGCTGCGCGGGCAGCTGACCGAGTCGCCGGCCCAGCCCCCGCCGGCGGCGACCCACACCACGTTTGGGGAGTCGTAGGCGGCCGAGGTCATCAGCACGTCATCGCAGTTGGCGACCACCACCGTCTGCGGATGCCGGGCCAGCCCGGTGCGCAAGGCGCGCTCCACCGCGTTGATTTCACCGACCCGGTCCAGCTGGTCGCGGGACAGGTTGAGCAGCACGACCACGGCCGGCGCGACCGCATCGGCCACATGCGGCACGTGCATCTCGTCGACTTCGAGGGCCGCCAGCGCCGCGGTGCGGTCCGCGGCCAGCGCCGCCACCAGCCCGGCGTCCATGTTGGCGCCCTCGGCGTTGGTGGCCACCGGACCCAGCTCACGCAGCGCCGCCGCGAGCATGCGGGTGGTGGTCGACTTGCCGTTGGTGCCGGTGACGATGGCGGTGCGCCGCCCGGAGCCGAGCTGCCGCAGGATCGAGCGGTCCAGTGTCATCGCGACCAGGCCGCCGATCATCGCGCCGGCGCCGCGGCCGGTGACCCGCGACGCCCACCGGGCACTTGCTCCGGCAGCCAGCGCCAGACGTCCACGGGCGGTGATCACTGCGTGAGTTTAGATGGGGCGACCTCAGCGACTTAAGTTGACGACACGGCTCGGCGGCGACCGGAGTTCGTCCCCCGGCGTGCCATCCTCATGGCATGAGTGCGCTGTGGGGGCGCCCGGCCCGCGAGTCCGGCGACGGCTGGGCCGTCGTCGACGTCGAGACGTCGGGATTCCGGCCCGGGCAGGCTCGCGTGCTCAGCGTCGCCGCCCTGGCACTCGACGCCGACGGCCGCATCGAGCATTCGGTGTCCAGCCTGGTCAACCCCGGCACCGACCCGGGCCCCACCCACGTGCACGGCCTCACCGCCGAGATGCTGGCGGGCCAGCCCCGGTTCGCCGACGTCATCGACGAGGTCGCCGCCCTGTTGGCCGGCCGCACCCTGGTGGCGCACAACGTGGCGTTCGATTACACCTTCCTGGCCGTCGAAGCCGAGATGGCCGGCGCCGAACTGCCCGTCGACTCGGTGATGTGCACGCTGGAGTTGGCCCGGCGGCTGGATCTGGGCCTGGCCAATCTGCGGTTGCAAACCCTCGCCGCGCATTGGGGCATCGTGCAGACCCGGGCTCACGACGCGCTCGACGACGCCCGGGTGCTGGCCGGGGTGCTGGAGCCGGCGCTACAGCGGGCCCGGGAACGCGACGTATGGCTGCCGGTGCGGCCGGTGACCCGCCGCCGCTGGCCCAACGGCCGGATCACCCACGACGAACTGCGGCCGCTGAAGGCGCTGGCGGCCCGGATGCCGTGCGCCTACCTGAACCCGGGCCGCTACGTGCGGGGTCGTCCGCTGGTGCAGGGCATGCGGGTGGCGCTGTCGGCGGAATGCACCCGCACGCACGAGGAGCTCGTCGAACGCATCCTGCACGCCGGGCTGGCCTACAGCGACGTCGTCGATACCAACACCTCGCTGGTGATCTGCAACAACGAAAGCCCGGAGCAGGGCAAGGGCTACCAGGCGCGGGAACTCGGGGTGCCGACGGTCACCGACGAGCACTTCATGGCCTGCATCGGCCGGGTGGGCGGGGTCGTCCAAGGCACCGGTATCGAGCAGTTCGTCGACGTCGGGGTGGCCGGTGAGCAGATCTCGCTGTTCTGACCCCCTGCCGTCTCCTTAGCCGCTCCGGCCCCACCCGGCCCGTCTATCCCAGCTGCAACGGCGGGGATGGTGCATGATGTTCGCCCGCCTCTCAGCGACAACGATGGTTATGTCAGCCGCGGGCGCTTGACATAACGGCACTTGTCGCTGAGAGGCGGGCAACACCCACATACCGACCCCGCGGTTGCGCGTGGGGCCGAAGTTGTTCGCGGGGCTCAGCCGGGCCGGGCCGCCCGGTTCACCGCCGAGACCACCGCCCGCAGCGACGCCGTGGTGATCGACGACGCGATCCCGACGCCCCAGACGGTCCGGTCACCGATCTGGGCCTCCACGTACGCCGCGGCCTGGGCCTCCTCGCCGGCGCTCATCGCGTGCTCGGAGTAGTCCAGCACGTGGACGTGCACACCGACGTGGCTCAGCGCGTCGACGAACGCCGCCAACGGGCCATTGCCGGCGCCGGCGATCTCGGTCTCCACACCGTCGACCTTGACCACGGCCTCGATGCGGTCGGTGCCGTCATCGGTCTCGGCGGCGATCAGCTTCTGCTGCATACGCTCCAGCGGCCGGACCGGGTTCAGGTACTCGTCGGCGAAGGCGTCCCACATCTCCTTCGGCGTGACCTCTCCGCCCTCCCCATCGGTCAGCTGCTGAATCACGCGGGAGAACTCGATCTGCAGCCGGCGCGGCAGCACCAGCCCATGGTCGGTCTTCATCACGTAGGCCACGCCGCCCTTGCCGGACTGCGAGTTGACCCGGATCACCGCCTCGTAGGTACGACCCACGTCGCGCGGGTCGATCGGCAGGTAGGGCACCTGCCAGAGCATGTCGTCGACATCCGCGTCGGCGGCGTCGGCATCGATCTTCATCTGGTCCAGGCCCTTGTTGATGGCGTCCTGGTGGCTGCCGGAGAACGCCGTGTAGACCAGGTCGCCGCCGTAGGGGTGACGCTCGGGCACGCCCAACTGGTTGCAGTACTCCACGGTGCGGCGGATCTCGTCGATGTTGGAGAAGTCGATCTGCGGGTCCACCCCGCGGGAGAACAGGTTCAGACCCAGTGTCACCAGGCAGACGTTGCCGGTGCGTTCGCCGTTGCCGAACAGGCAGCCCTCGATCCGGTCCGCGCCAGCCTGATATCCCAGTTCGGCTGCGGCCACGGCGGTGCCGCGGTCGTTGTGCGGGTGCAGGCTCAGGATCACCGAGTCCCGCCGCTTCAGGTTGCGGTGCATCCACTCGATCGAGTCGGCGTAGACGTTCGGGGTGGCCATCTCCACGGTGGCCGGCAGGTTGAAGATGATCGGGTTGTCCGGTGTCGGCTCGATGACGTCGCCGACGGCGTCGCAGACTTCCTTGGCGTACTCCAGCTCGGTCCCGGTGTAGGACTCCGGTGAGTACTCGTAGCGCCACCGGGTGCCCGGATACTTGGCCGCCTCCTGCAGGCACTTGCGCGCCCCGGCCACCGCGATGGCCTGTACCGCCGCCCGGTCGGCGCGGAACACCACCCGGCGCTGCAGGATCGACGTCGAGTTGTAGAAGTGCACGATCACGTTCTTCGCGCCCGCGCAGGCCTCGAAGGTGCGCTCGATCAGCTCGTCGCGGCACTGGGTCAGCACCTGCAGGGTGACGTCGTCGGGGACGGCGCCGTCGGTGATGATCTCGCGGACGAAGTCGAAATCGGTCTGGCTGGCCGACGGGAACCCGACCTCGATCTCCTTATAGCCCATGGTCACCAGCAGGTCGAACATCCGCCGCTTGCGGGCCGGGCTCATCGGGTCGATCAGCGCCTGATTGCCGTCACGCAGGTCGACCGCGCACCACAGCGGGGCCCGGTCGATGACCCGGTCCGGCCAGGTGCGATCCGGCAGGCTGATCTTTTCGACTTCGTCGGCGAAGCTGCGGTAGCGCTTGACCGGCATCGCCGACCCGCGCTGCGTGTTCCAGGCGGGCTGGCCCGGATTGGGCGGGCCGGCGGGTTTGGTGAGGCGGCGGCCCGACGTGAACGCGTCGGGAGAAGACTGAGAAAAACTGGTCACGGTGATTGCTCCGGGGTTCTCGAATGGAATTCAGACCGGCGCATCGCGAACACCCGCGACGGGAAGCCGGTCTGGATCAGACCCCGTCGCGGCGTCCGAGGAGGAGCACCCGCTGCACACCGTGGAGTTTACGCGCCCAGCTGGCTGTCACAGAAAACGGGCCCGGGCGCAGCGTCAACGCCGCGAGGGGCTTCCCCTATCCTGGGACAAGCCCACCCACGGAAGGGACGAAAAGTGGCGCTCGTCGTGCAGAAATACGGCGGATCGTCGGTGGCTGATGCCGACCGGGTCCGCCGCGTCGCCGAGCGCATCGTCGAGACCAAGAAGGCCGGCAATCAGGTCGTCGTGGTCTGCTCGGCGATGGGCGACACCACCGATGACCTGCTGGACCTTGCCCAACAGGTCTCCTCCGCCCCGCCGGCCCGCGAGCTCGACATGCTGCTCACCGCCGGGGAACGGATCTCCAACGCCCTGGTGGCGATGGCTATCGAGGAACTGGGCTGCAACGCCCGCTCCTTCACCGGGTCGCAGGCCGGGGTGATCACCACCGGCGTGCACGGCAAGGCCAAGATCATCGACGTCACCCCGGGCCGGCTGCAGGCCGCGCTCGGCGAAGACCAGGTGGTGCTGGTCGCCGGCTTCCAGGGCGTCAGCCAGGACACCAAGGACGTCACCACCCTCGGCCGCGGCGGCTCGGACACCACGGCGGTGGCGCTCGCAGCAGCGCTGCACGCCGATGTCTGTGAGATCTACACCGACGTCGACGGCATCTTCAGTGCCGACCCGCGCATCGTGCCCAACGCCAAGCGGCTGGACACCGTCACCTTCGAGGAGATGCTCGAACTCGCCGCCTGCGGCGCCAAGGTGCTGATGCTGCGCTGCGTGGAGTACGCCCGCCGCTACCACCTGCCCATTCATGTCCGGTCCTCCTACTCGGACAAGCCCGGCACCATCGTTTCCGGATCGATCAAGGACATCCCCATGGAAGACGCCATCCTGACCGGGGTCGCACACGACCGCAGCGAAGCCAAGGTGACCGTGGTCGGCATCCCCGACCTGCCCGGCTACGCCGCCAAGATCTTCCGTGGCGTCGCCGACGCCGACATCAACATCGACATGGTGCTGCAGAACGTCTCCAAGGTGGAGGACGGCAAGACCGACATCACCTTCACCTGCCCACGCGACAACGGCCCGGCCGCGGTGGCCAAGCTGGAATCGCTGCGGGCCGAGATCGGCTTCACCGAGGTGCTCTACGACGACCGGGTCGGCAAGGTCTCGCTGATCGGCGCCGGCATGCGCAGCCACCCGGGCGTGACGGCCACCTTCTGCGAAACGCTGGCCGACAACGGCGTCAACATCGACCTGATCTCCACCTCCGAGATCCGGATCTCGGTGCTGTGCGCCGAAGCCGACCTGGACAAGGCCGTCCGTTCCCTGCACGAGGCGTTCGGGCTGGGCAGCGATGAGCAGGCCACCGTCTACGGCGGGACGGGGCGCTGACATGGTCGCCATCGGAGTAGTCGGCGCCACCGGCCAGGTCGGCCAGGTGATGCGCACCCTGCTCGAGCAGCGCAACTTCCCCGCCGATGAGGTGCGGTTCTTCGCCTCGGCGCGCTCGGCCGGGCGCAAGCTGGAGTTCCGCGGCGCTGAGATCGAGGTCGAGGATGCCGAGACCGCCGACCCGACCGGGCTGGACATCGCGCTGTTCTCCGCCGGTGGGGCGATGTCGAAGGTGCAGGCGCCGCGCTTCGCCGCCGCCGGGGTCACGGTGATCGACAACTCGTCGGCGTGGCGCAAGGACCCGGATGTGCCGCTGGTGGTGTCCGAGGTGAACTTCGACCGCGACGTGCGCGGCAAGCAGTTGGCCAAGGGCATCATCGCCAACCCGAACTGCACCACCATGGCCGCGATGCCGGTGCTCAAGCCGTTGCACGACGAGGCGGGGCTGACCCGGCTGATCGTCTCGACCTACCAGGCTGTCTCGGGCAGCGGGCTGGCCGGCGTGCAGGAGTTGGCGGCGCAGATCCGTGCGGTCGCCGACGGTGCGGAGCAGTTGGTGCACGACGGTGGCGCGGTCGACTTCCCGGCGCCGAACAAGTACGTCGCGCCGATTGCGTTCAACGTGGTGGCGTTGGCGGGCAGCTATGTCGACGACGGTTCCGGTGAGACCGACGAGGACCAGAAACTGCGGCACGAGAGCCGCAAGATCCTCGGCATCCCAGAGCTTTTGGTCAGCGGCACCTGCGTTCGCGTGCCGGTGTTCACCGGGCACTCGCTGTCGATCAACGCCGAATTCGCCCGGCCGATCTCCCCGCAGCGGGCCGCCGAGTTGCTCAAGGCTGCACCGGGGGTGACGCTGACCGACGTGCCCACCCCGCTGGCCGCCGCCGGCGCCGACGACTCCCTGGTGGGCCGGATCCGGGTCGATCCCGGGGCTCCCGACGGCCGTGGTCTGGCGTTGTTCGTCTCGGGGGACAACCTGCGTAAAGGCGCAGCGCTCAACACGATTCAGATCGCCGAGCTGCTGGCGGCGTCCTAACCCTCGCTTAGGGCGCCGAACGTGCAACGCCTGCGAAAAATCGCCGGAAATTTCGCACTGGTTGCACGCTCGGCGGGATCCATGGCGGCAGTGGCGCTAGTGGCCGTCCCGTCGGTTGCACACGCCGAACCGCCCGCGCCGATCCCACGCCCAGTGCTCTGGCCGCTCGCCGAAGGCCAGGTGGTCCGCATCGGACCGAGCGCTGGAACCGGCACGCTCACCGGCGATTACGGCATCGGCGCCACCGATCTGTGCGAGTTCATGGAGTTCCCCAGCGCGGTGCTGCAGATCTGCGGAGACAGTTTCGCCGGTCAAGGCGTGGGGTTCGGCGGCTGGTATTCCCCGATCGCGCTGCGGCTCGACCCGGACTCGGTCGACGACTCCGCCGGCATCCGCTACACCGGTGTGCTCGGGGTGGACAAGCCACTGCTGGCCGACCCGACACCGGCCGGTTGCACGCAGCTGCCGGCCGGGATCGTGTCGATCAACCGGACCAACTACCTGATGGTGACCACCGCCAAGATGCTGGTGCCGCAGACATCGCGGCTGGTGAAAGCCGATCCGGCGCAACCGGGTTGGCAGACCGTACCGGGCTCGGTGCGAGCGGCTTCCTACCAGGATTTCGGTCAGTCCCAGATCAGCGGCTACTACGATCCGGTTCCAACACCGGACTCGGTCACCGGCTGGGTGTACGTCGTCGCCAACAACTTCGACCGCAGCGCGTCGGTGACGCTGTACCGGGTCACCCCGGACAAGTTCACCGACCGGTCGGCCTGGCAGGGCTGGTCGGCCGAAAAAGGCTGGGGTTACCCGCCCACGCCGCTGTGGAACGACCAGATCGGCGAGCTGAGCCTGCGCCAGGTCGACGGCAAGCCGGTGCTGTCCTACTTCAACGGCACCACCGGAAACATGGAAGTCCGGGTGGCCTACGAGCTGACCGGGCTGGGGACCGCGCCGGTGACCACCGTGGTGCAGCACACCGAGTGGCCCGACCCCCCGGTGCCGGTCGAGACGCTGCCCTCGCCGTTCGACAACCGGCTGGCGCAGCCCTACGGCGGCTACATCTCGCCGGGGTCGACGCTGGATGAGCTGCGGGTATTCATCAGCCAGTGGAACACCGAGCCGCGGCACCGGGCGCCCTATCGGGTGATCCAGTTCGCGGTCAACCCGTTCAAGCCCTGGTCAGCGGGCTAACGAGCCTAGGCTCATCGGCTCATAGCTGACGCATAGCCAACACCTAGCGATGCCGGGTGGTTGGCCCCGCACCATTGCAACCATGAGCCAAACACCCGAACCCACCACACCGCCGGCCGCACCGCCCGTCGAGCAGAAGCCGTACTGGGTCTACCGGCTGGCCGCCTGGGTCGCGATCGTCGCCGGGGTCGTCTTCATCGTCTCGTCGATCTTCGTCGCCGGCGTCTACGCCAGTGGCGGCATGCGCGGGCACCACTGCCACCGCGGACACCACGGCCCCCATCACGGGGCGATGTTCCACAAGGGCTTCCACGAGGGGTTCCACCATGGCCCCCACCGGGGACCGGGCCCGATGGCGCCTCCGCCAGGGCCGGAAGGCGCGGGGCCTAGCGACGTTCCGCCATCGGTCACCCGCCCCCCGGCGCCGACCCCGGGCCGCTAGCCGGCCCGGCCACGAGCACCCAGCCGCCGCCCCACCCGAAGGGCGGCGGCTGGCGTCGTTCTCCGGCATGATTGGGCGATATGACCGAGACACCAGCCTCCAAGCCACCGCCGCCTCCACCACCGCCACCACAACCGGCCAAACCCAACCGGCTGTATCAGGCCGCGGCGTGGGTGGTGATCATCGCCGGGACGGTCTTCATCGCGGCGGTGATCTTCAGCGCAGGCGCCTACCTCAGCGACGGCGGATGGCACGGACCTCGCCACCACGGGCCGTGCATGATGCATCACGGTCCGCCGATGGGTCCCGGCTTCGGGCCCGCCGGCCCGGGCAACGAACCGGGTTGGCCCGGCTTCCGGCCTGCCGGTCCCGGTAACGGCCCGGGTGGCCCACCGCCGCCTCCGCCGCCCGCGCCCCCGTCGGCCCCGCCCCCGTCGGCCCCGCCGCCGCCCCCACCGCCCCGTTAGCCAGACTGAGCACGCGAATGCCCCCGGATCCCAAGGGGATTCGGGGGCAACTCCCGGTTGCGCCCACCTGAACGGAGACCCACCGATGACCGAGCACTACACCACCACCGAGGCCGGTGCGCCGGCGCCGAGTGACAGCCAGTCGCTGACGGTCGGCCCAAACGGCCCGATCCTGCTGCAGGACCACTACCTGCTCGAACAGATGGCGATGTTCAACCGGGAACGCACGCCGGAACGCCAGCCACACGCCAAGGGCGGCGGGGCATTCGGGCGGCTGGAGGTCACCGCCGATGTCAGCGCCTACACCAGGGCGGCGGTATTCCAGCAGGGTGCCGAAACCGAGATGCTGGCCCGGTTCTCCACCGTCGCCGGCGAACGCGGCAGCCCAGACACCTGGCGCGACGTGCGGGGGTTTGCGCTCAAGTTCTACACGTCCGAGGGCAACTTCGACATCGTCGGCAACAACACGCCGGTCTTCTTCCTGCGCGACCCGATGAAGTTCCAGCACTTCATCCGATCCCAAAAGCGCTTGGCGGCAAGCAATCTGCGTGACCATCACATGCAATGGGACTTCTGGACGCTCAACCCCGAATCGGCGCACCAGGTGACCTACGTGATGGGGGATCGGGGCCTGCCGAAAACCTGGCGGCACATGAACGGTTACGGCAGCCACACCTACAGCTGGATCAATGCCGCCGACGAGATCTTCTGGGTCAAATACCACTTCATCAGCGACCAGGGCGTGCAGTGCCTCACCCAGGACGAGGGAGAGCGCCTCGCCGGCGCCGACGCCGACTATCACCAGCGCGATCTGTACGACGCGATCGAGCGCGGCGAATATCCCAGCTGGGCGGTGAAAGTGCAGATCATGCCGTTCGCCGACGCCAAGACCTATCGGCTCAACCCGTTCGATCTCACCAAGGTGTGGCCGCACGCCGACTATCCGCTGATCGACGTCGGACGCTTCACGCTGGACCGCAACGTCAGCGACTACCACGCCGAGATCGAGCAGGCGGCGTTCGAGCCCAGCAATACCGTGCCCGGCACCGGGCTGAGCCCCGACAAGATGCTGCTGGCCCGCGGTTTCTCCTACGCCGACGCGCACCGCGCCCGGATCGGGACCAACTACAACCAGTTGCCGGTCAACGCGCCGAAGACCGACGTGCGCAGCTACTCCAAAGACGGGGCCATGCGGTTCCGCAACGCGAGCGACCCGGTGTATGCGCCGAACTCGACCGGCGGGCCGGTCGCCGACCCGGCTCGCGCCGCCGAAGTGCGCTGGCACGTCGACGGTGACATGGTGCGCGCGGCCTACACGCTGCGCGCAGACGACGACGACTTCGGCCAGGCCGGAACCCTGGTCCGTCACGTCTTTGACGACGAGCAGCGAAAAAGGTTGGCCGCCAACATCATCGGGCATGTCTCTGCCGGTGTGCGCGAGCCGGTGCTGTCGCGGGTGTTCGAATACTGGCACAACGTCGATAAGGATCTGGGGCGCACCGTGGAGGCCGGGGTGCGGGCCAATCTCGCCTGACGGTCGGGCGCCGGCCTGGCATGATCGAGCCATGAGCATCCACGTCGTTTTCGCCACCGAGTCGACCGCGACCGGCGGGGGCCGCGACGGCCACGTCCGTTCCGCGACCGGCCGCATCGACCTGGACACCCGCCCACCCCGCGAGCTGGGCGGCAACGCTGAGGGCACCAACCCCGAGGAGTTGTTCTCCGCGGGGTACGCGGCCTGTTTCCTGGGCGCGTTGCGGCTGGTGGCGCGCCGCTCGGCCGTCGCGCTGGACGACGCCACCAACGTCACCGTCCAGGTCGCCCTGGGCAAGGACATCGCCACCGAAGAATTCGGCTTGACCGGAACCATCATCGGGAACCTGCCGGGGCTGTCGCAGGCCGTCGCCGACGACCTGATGGCGCAGGCCCACGAGGTGTGCCCGTACTCGCGAGCCACCCGCGGCAACGTCGACTTCACCGTGTCGGCGACGGTGTAGCGTGCGACCCGCCGCGACGTTGGTGGTGGTGGCGGCCCTGGGTCTGGCGCTTGCGGCGGCCCCGGCCGCCGCGGCACGGCCGTCGGATCCGGGAGTGGTGTCCTACGCGGTACTGCCGAAAGGATCGGTCGGCAACATCGTCGGCGCCCCGATGGGGACCGAAGCGGTGTCCGGCCAGCCGTTCCAGGCGTTCTGGGTCGACGACCCGGTCTGCAACAACTGGGCCGACATCGGCCTGCCCGAGGTCTACAACGACCCCGACCTGGCGTCCTACAACAGTGCCGTCACCCAGACCTCGGCTACCGACCAGGCCCATTTCGTCAAACAGGCGGTCGGGGTGTTCGCTACCGAGGCCGCCGCGGAGCGAGCCTTCCACCGCATCACCGACCGCACCGCCGGGTGCTCGGGGCGCACCACCGCGATGCACCTGGAAAGCGGTGTCACCGAGGTGTGGGCGTTCGACGGCGGCCCGGCGACCGCGGCGGACGCCGCCTGGATCAAGCAGGAGGCCGGCACCGACCGGCGCTGTTTCAACCAGACCCGGCTGCGGGCGAACGTGCTGTTGCAGGCCAAGGTCTGCCAGTCCGGCAATGCCGGGCCGGCGGTGAATGTGCTGGCTGGGGCGATGCAGAACTCCCTCGGCCAGTAAACGGGTGTCGCCTTGTCGGTCCACTCCGGTAGCGTCGGGAAGATCAACGGGCGGAGGGGTTGATATATGGCGCTGGCTGCGGCGACACAGCTGTCCCGCGCCGATGAGCCCTGCGCCGACGGTGCCGACCTGGCCGGTGCCGCCGGCGCCGCCGACTACATCGCCCTCGGCTGCCTCACCGATGCGCCGCTGGGCCGGGTGGGCTTGGAGATCGAGGCGCACTGCTTCGACCCGGCCGATCCGCTTCGCCGCCCTGAGTGGGCCGAGATCGGCGAGGTGCTGCAGTCGCTGCCGGTGTTGCCGGGCGGCAGCCGGGTCACCGTAGAACCCGGCGGTGCGGTGGAGCTGTCCAGCCCGCCGCTGATGGGTGCACTCGCCGCGATTGAGGCGATGGCCGCCGACCAGGCGGTGCTGCGCTCGGCGTTCGCCGACGCCGGGCTGGGGCTGGTGCCCCTCGGTGCCGACCCGTTGCGGCCGGCACATCGGGTCAATCCCGGCGCGCGTTACGCCGCGATGGAGCAGTTCTTCGCCGCCAGCCACACCGGCTCGGCCGGGGCCGCGATGATGACGTCGACGGCGTCGGTGCAGCTCAACCTCGATGCCGGACCGCGGTCCGGCTGGGCCGACCGGGTGCGGCTGGCACACGCGCTGGGGCCGACGATGGTGGCCATCGCCGCCAACTCCCCGCTGTTGGGTGGGAAATTCTCCGGCTGGCGGTCCACCCGCCAACAGGTGTGGAGCCGGCTGGACTCGGCGCGCTGCGGCCCCGTCCTCGGTCTCGACGG
Organism: Mycobacterium sp. NGS16; assembly: GCF_059813225.1. Classification (NCBI taxonomy): domain Bacteria; kingdom Bacillati; phylum Actinomycetota; class Actinomycetes; order Mycobacteriales; family Mycobacteriaceae; genus Mycobacterium; species Mycobacterium sp. NGS16. The sequence goes on along the minus strand of NZ_JCALEE010000002.1, from coordinate 73,181 downwards.
CACCGACCCGGCCGCGGACTGGGCGCGCTACGCGTTGAAGGCGCCCGTGATGCTGGTACACGCCCCGGAGGCCAGCCCGGTCAGCCGGTACGTTCCGTTCGCCGATTGGGCCGACGGGCGGGTGATGCTGGGCGGCCGCCGCGCCGGAGTCGGCGACCTGGACTACCACCTGACCACGTTGTTCCCTCCGGTGCGCCCGCGCGGGTGGCTGGAGATCCGCTACCTCGACAGCGTCGGTGATGCACTGTGGCCGGCGATCGTGTTCGCCCTGGCGACCCTGCTCGATGACCCGGCCACCGCCGACGCCGCCGCCGAAGCCGTCGAGCCCGTCAAGACCGCCTGGGACGTCGCCGCCCGGATCGGTCTGGCTGACCCGCGCCTGCACACGGCCGCGCGTCGGTGCGTGGGCCTGGTGGCCGATCAGGCGCCGGCGGCGCTGCGTGACGCGATGCAGCGGCTGGTCGAAAAGGTCGAACAGGCCCGCTGCCCGGCCGACGACATCGCCGACGAGGTGGGCCGCACCGGTGTCGCGGCGACCGTGGCCCGGCTGGCGCGAAGGCAGTCGTGAGCACACCGGAGACACTGGCGCGCGACTTGACCCGGGCGCGGACACGCACCCTGGCGCTCGTCGACTTCGACGACACCGAACTGCACCGCCAGTACGACCCGTTGATGAGCCCGCTGGTGTGGGACCTGGCCCATATCGGTCAGCAGGAGGAACTGTGGCTGCTGCGCGGCGGGGATCCGGCCCGGCCCGGGATGCTGCAGGCCGACGTCGAGGGCCTCTATGATGCGTTCACCCACTCGCGGGCCAGCCGCGTCGACCTGCCGTTGCTGACCCCCGATCAGGCCCGGAAATATTGCGCCACAGTGCGTTCCAAGGTCCTCGAGAAACTCGACGCCGTGCCCGGCGGAAACGGGGACGGGTTCGTGTTCGGTCTGGTGCTCAGCCATGAACACCAGCACGGCGAGACCATGTTGCAGGCACTGAACCTGCGCAGCGGGGCTCCACTGCTCGATGCGGGTCAGCCGCTGCCGGCCGGGCGGCCCGGGCTGGCCGGCACGTCGGTGCTGGTGCCGGCCGGTGAGTTCGTGCTCGGCGTCGATCTCACCGCGGAGCCGTTCGCGCTCGACAACGAGCGGCCGGCGCACCGCGTGGAGGTGCCGGCCTTCCGGATCGGTCGGGTGCCGGTGACCAACGGCGAATGGCGGGCGTTCATCGACGACGGCGGCTACCGCCAACCCCGGTGGTGGACCGAGCGCGGATGGAACCACTGCCAGCAGGCCGGCCTGAGTGCCCCGCAGTTCTGGAGCCCCGACCACACCTGCCGGACCCGATTCGGCCGTGTCGAAGACCTTCCCGACGACGAGCCGGTGCAGCACGTCAGCTACTTCGAGGCACAGGCGTACGCGGCGTGGGCCGGGGCTCGGCTGCCGACCGAGATCGAGTGGGAGAAAGCCTGCGCGTGGGACCCGGGCGCCGGTGCCCGACGCCGGCGGCCGTGGGGAGAGCGCGAAGCGACGGCCGAACTGGCCAACCTCGGCGGTGCGGCGCTGCGCCCGGCTCCGGTGGGGGCCTACCCGGACGGCGCTTCGGCCTACGGGGCCGAGCAGATGCTCGGCGACGTCTGGGAGTGGACGAGTTCACCGCTGCAGCCCTGGCCGGGCTTCGCGCCGATGATCTACCAGCGCTATTCGGAGCCGTTCTTCGGCGGCGACTACCGGGTGCTGCGCGGTGGATCCTGGGCGGTGGCGCCCGAGATCCTGCGGCCCAGCTTCCGCAACTGGGATCACCCCTACCGGCGGCAGATCTTCGCCGGCGTGCGACTGGCCTGGGACGCTTGATGTGCCGGCACCTGGGCTGGCTGGGCCGGCCGCGGTCACTGGCCGAGCTGACACTGGAACCGCCGCACGGCCTGTTGGTGCAGTCCTATGCGCCGCGTCGCCAGCGGCACGGGTTGCTCAACGCCGATGGTTGGGGTGCGGGCTTTTTCGACGGATCGGTGCCCCGCCGGTGGCGCAGCGCGGCACCGCTGTGGGGCGACACCTCGTTCGCCTCGGTGGCGCCGGCGTTGTCGAGCGGTTGCGTGGTGGCCGCGGTGCGCTCGGCCACCGTCGGCATGCCGATCGAAGCCAGTGCCGCCGCGCCGTTCACCGACGGCCGATGGTTGTTATCCCACAACGGGGTGGTGAACACCGCGGTGCTGCCCACCTGTGCAGGAGCTGAATCCGTGTGCGATAGCGCAATACTGGCCGCGACGATCTTCGAACGGGGCATGGCGTCGCTCGGTGACGTGATCACGCAGATCGGTGCGGCCGATCCGCGCGCCCGGCTGAACATCTTGGCCGCCAACGGTTCCCGGATGCTGGCCACCACCTGGGGGGACACCTTGTCGATGCTGCACAGCGCCGAGGGGGTGGTGCTGGCCAGCGAACCCTACGACGACGACCCGCGCTGGGTGGACATACCGGACCGGCACCTGGTCGACGCCCATGACGGCGAGGTCAGCGTCACACCCCTGGAGGGAAGTCGATGACAGCGTTCGATGCGGCCGGTGGCACGGTCACACTGACCAACCACCTCGCCGCCGACGCCGCCCACACCGCGCTACGCGACGACGTCCGGCACGGCCTGCGTCAGACGCCGAAAACGCTGCCGCCCAAATGGTTCTACGACGACACCGGCAGCGAGCTGTTCGATCAGATCACCCGGCTGCCCGAGTACTACCCGACCCGCGCCGAGGCGCAGATCCTGCGGGAGCACTCCCCGGCGGTGGCGTCGCTGTCCGGCGCCGACACGCTGGTCGAGTTGGGCAGCGGAACCTCGGCGAAGACCCGGATGCTGCTCGATGCGCTGCGGGCCGCCGGCTCACTGTGCCGATTCGTCCCGTTCGACGTCGACGCCGGCGTGCTGGAGACGGCGGGGGAGGCCATCGCCCGGGACTACCCGGATGTGCAGGTGGACGCCGTCTGCGGCGACTTCGAACACCATCTGGCGCAGATCCCCGACGGCGGCAGGCGACTGTTCGTGTTTCTCGGTTCCACGATCGGCAACCTGACCCCCGAGCCGCGCGCTGACTTCCTGGCGGCTCTTGCCGCGGTGATGCACGACGGCGACACCCTGCTGCTGGGCACCGATCTGGTCAAGGACACCGCACGGCTGGTGCGTGCCTACGACGACGCCGCAGGCGTCACCGCGGCGTTCAACCGTAATGTGCTCGCGGTGGTCAACCGAGAACTCGAGGCGGATTTCGACCTCGACGCGTTCGCCCATGTGGCGCGCTGGAATGCGACGGATCAGCGCATCGAGATGTGGCTGCGGGCCCGCCGCGAGCAGCACGTCGTGATCGCGGCGCTGGACCTGGCCGTCGACTTCGCGGCCGGCGAGGAGATGCTGACCGAGGTCTCCTGCAAGTTCCGGTCGGAGCAGGTGGCCGCCGAGTTGGCGGCCGCGGGGCTGCGGCGCCGGCGGTGGTGGACCGACGCGGCCGGCGACTTCGGCCTGTCCCTCGCCGTCAAATGAGCCTCGCCGACACCTGGCGTGCGGCGCGCCCGCCGGTCGCCGGGCTGCACCTGGATAGCGCGGCCTGCTCGCGGCAGAGCTACGCCGCAATGGCCGCCGCCGCCCGGCACGCTCGCCACGAAGCCGAGGTCGGCGGCGACGTCGCCGCCGAGGCCGCCGCACCGGTGCTCGACGCCGGCCGGGCCGCTTTCGCGGCACTGACCGGCCTGGCCGCCGGCCACGTGGTGTTCACCACCGGCTCCCGGCATGCGCTGGATCTGCTGTTGTCGCGATGGCCCGTCGCCGGCGGCACGCTGGCCTGCCTGCCCGGTGAGTACGGCCCGAACCTGGCGGTGATGGCGGCGCGCGGCTTCAGCCGGCGGATGCTGCCGGTCGACGGAACCGGGCGTTTGATGCTCGAGGAGGCGGCGGCCGCGCTCGCCGCCGACCCGCCGGACCTGGTGCACCTGACGCCGGTCGGCAGCCACCGGGGACTGGTGCAGCCGCTGGCCGATATGGCGCGGGTATGCGCGGAGGCCGGGGTGCCGCTGGTGGTCGACGCCGCCCAGGCGCTGGGCCAGATTGACTGTGCGGTCGGTGCCGATGCCGTCTATTCGTCTTCGCGCAAGTGGCTGGCCGGTCCGCGGGGCGTGGGAGCGCTGGCGGTACGGCCGGAACTGGCCGGCCGAATCCAGGCCGGGCCGGAAGCGGGTGACGTGAACGTGGCGGCGCAGGTCGGGTTTGCCGCCGCTCTCGGTGAGTATCTGGCGGCCGGGCCCGCGGCGGTGCGGGCCCGATTGGCCGAGGTGGGTTCGCTGAGCCGGCGGGCGCTGGCGGGCTTGGCGGGTTGGCGGGTGGTTGAGCCGGTCGACGAGCCGAGTGCGATCACCACCCTGGCGCCGCTCGACGGTGTCGACCCGGTGGCAGTGCGCTCGGTCCTGATCGCCGAACACCGGATGGTGACCACGGCCGGCGGTGTCGAACGCGCACCGCTGGAGCTGACCGCCCCGGTGCTGCGGATCTCCCCGCACGTCGACACCACCGAGACGGACTTGGCGGCCTTCGCCGAGGCATTGGTCGCTGTGACCACCGCCAACTCCTGACCCGGGGCCGTCCCGCCGAACGGTGCGGATTGAGCCGCCGCCGAGGTGGGTACGCACGAGTTCGCCGCCCGCAAACGGGGGAGGGCCATATCAGCATGGACGGGGCGATGATGACTGCATTGAAAACCGCAACAACACCGGAGCGTGTTCGCGACACCAAGGGCCGGCTGGGCTTGGCCGAGATCCTGGTGCTTCTGGCCGGCGGGGGGCAGCCGCCGATCCACATCACCGCCTACGACGGCAGCAGCGTCGGACCCGACGACGCCGAGCTGGGGGTGGACCTGCTCAACCCGCGTGCGACCACCTACCTGGCCACTTCCTTGGGGCAACTCGGGATAGCCCGGTCCTACATCGCCGGCGACCTGGAGCTGCGCGGGGTGCATCCGGGCAATCCGTATCCGGTGCTCAACGCCCTGGCGGACCTGGAATTCAAACAGCCGTCGCCGCAGGTGCTGTTCAACATCGTCCGCTCGATCGGTGTGAAGCATCTCAAACCGATTGCGCCGCCGCCGGAGGAGGCGCCGGCCAAGTGGCGCCGTCGCGCCGCGGCCGGTCTGCGGCATTCCAAGGCCCGCGACGCCGACGCCATCCATCACCACTACGACGTGTCCAACACCTTCTACGAATGGGTGCTGGGTCCGTCGATGACCTACACCTGCGCGATCTTCCCCAGCACGGAGGCGACCCTGGAGGAGGCACAGGAGAACAAGTACCGGCTGGTCTTCGACAAGCTGCGGCTGAAGCCGGGCGACCGGCTGCTCGACGTCGGATGCGGGTGGGGTGGCATGGTGCGTTACGCGGCGCGCCGCGGGGTGCGGGCGATCGGCGCCACCTTGTCGGCCGAACAGGTCGCCTGGGCGCAGCGGGCGATTGCCGACGAGGGGCTCTCCGACCTCGCCGAAGTCAGGCACTGCGACTACCGCGATGTGCGGGAGACCGGTTTCGACGCCATCTCGTCGATCGGGCTGACCGAACACATCGGGGTGAAGAACTATCCCGCGTACTTCGGATCGCTCAAGGCGAAGCTCCGGCCCGGTGGTCTGCTTCTCAACCACTGCATTACGTTGCCGGACAATTCGACCTACAAGGGCGATGCCTTCACCGACCGCTACGTCTTCCCGGACGGGGAGATCACCGGCGCGGGCCGGATCATCACCGAGATCCAGCAGACCGGTTTCGAGGTGCTGCACGAAGAGAACTTCCGGCACCACTACGCCAAGACGCTGCGCGGCTGGAGTCAGAACCTGGTCGACCACTGGGACGAGGCCGTCGCCGAGGTCGGCTTGGGACGGGCCAAAGTGTGGGGGCTGTACATGGCCGCCTCGGTACTGGGCTTCGAGCGCAACCTGTTTCAGCTTCACCATGTGCTGGCCGTCAACGTCGACGAACGGGGTGATGACGGCGCCCTGCCGCTGCGGCCCTGGTGGCAGCCGTAGGGCGATTCGGCCAGCGGCCGGCTGCCGGCGTATCGCTGACGACATCGGCCCAAGGGGAAATCTGGTACCCGACACGCATCTGGTGGCGCTGACGCGCCAGCACGGTACCTCGACGATCTGGAGCCGTGACCGTGACTTCCGCTAATTGGCGGGCATCACGGTCAAAGACGGTTCCGGTGAGGCGGGCGCCGCTACGCCGCGGGCGCGCTCAACAAGAACGCCGGCAACTCGACCCGGCCCTTCTCGTCGAGGTCGAAAGACGGTACCTGCTGGGCAGTTTCGGCGTCGTCGCATGAAGGCCGGCCGGAGCTCCTCGATCACCCAGTACTTGCCGACCGAGGCGCGCAGGTCCGCGGCCTCGGCCTAGTGGCCGAAGAGGCCGCCTCCGCCGGGCTTGCCGCCGAACAGGCCGCCACCGCCGCCGCCGAACAGGCCGCCGCCACCGCCGCCGCCGAAGAGGCCGCCACCGGGCTTGCCGCCGAAGATGCCGCCACCGGGGTTGCCGCCGAAAATGCCGCCACCGGGCTTGCCGCCGAAAATGCCGCCGCCGGGGTTGCCGCCGAAGATTCCGCCACCGGGCTTGCCGCCGAAGATCCCGCCACCGGGGCCGCCCCCGAGGTTGGGCATCGCAGGTGCGCTAGGTGCCGGAAGCGCCGGGAGGGCCGGTGCCTTGGGGGCCGGAAGCGACGGTAGGCCAGGCGAACTGGGCGCCGGCAAGCCCGGCAGCCCGGGCGGGTTGAACGCCGGGATGGACGGCGCCTTGGGAGCCGGCAGCGACGGGAATGCCGGCGCCTGCGGCAGACCGACCGGCGGCGCCGAATCGGGCAATCCAGGCAGCTGCAACGGTGGATTGGGCTTGGCGGCCGGTGGGTCCGGCAGCTTGATCGGCGCCTCGGGAAGCTTGACCGGTGGGTCGGGCAGCTGGATCGGGGGGTTGGGTTTGACCACGGGTGGGTCGGGCAGCTGGACCGGTGGGTTGGGTTTGATCACGGGAGGGATCGGCTTGATCACCGGCGGCTGCGGTTTGACTACGGGCGGATCCGGCTTGATCACGGGCGGGGTCGGGATCTCCACCGGCGGATTGGGCTTGATTACCGGTGGAATCGGCTTGACGACCGGAGGTTGGGGCTTGATCACCGGCGGGGTCGGAATCTCCACCGGCGGGTCCGGCTTGACCACCGGCGGGTTCGGAATCTCTAACGGCGGCGCAGGCACCGCACTGGGCGGTGGCGGAAACGCGGGCAGCTTCGCCGGCAGCCCGAGCAGGAACGACAGGTCAGGCAGCGCCGATGCGACCGGCCTGATCGTCGGGGTCGAGTGCTGCACTACCGGCAGCGGAGCCGGGGTGAAGATGAACGGGTTCGCGGCGGGCACCGCCGGGGACGGCATGTGCAACGGGGGACCGAAGACCGACGGCGCAGGTGCGTCGGGCGCGGGTGGGATCGGAACCGACACAGGCGCCGCCGGCGGGACGTCCAGCGGCGGCAGCGGCAGCACGTCCGGGTGGTTCATCACCACCGGTGGTTCGACGTACGGCTGCAAGGCGGGTTCCGGCAGCTTTGGCGGTTCGAGTGGAAAGCTCAGCACCCGACCGATTTCCGGTCGCAACGCGACCAGATTGGGGGTGATGTCCAGCGCCATCGACACCATCAGCGCCGAGGCCGCGGCAAACGTGGCAGACGCCAGTATCGTGCCGGCAACCAGCAGCGGACGCCTGGTCGGCTGCCCCACCGGTTCGATGAGTTCGGTTGCGGTGTCGGCCTCTTCGTCGGGAACCGCGCTGTAGGCCAGATCATCGGCCGCCAAACCCGGGCGGTAGCCGGGAATGTCGTAGTAGCCCGGAGCGATCACACCGGAGTCGGCTTCCTGGGTGTAGGCCAGTGCGGCAGTCGACGCGTCCACAGTCCTCGTCACCCGGGTGGAGGCCAGCGCAGCGCCGCGGGCCAGGGCGGCCTGCGGTTCGGCCGGCTCACACACCTCGTGGGCGAACGTTGCCTCCAGTCGGGGTCTGATTGCGCTGGAATCGGCCTCGGGGCAGACCAGGAGCAGGCCGTCGGGGCGGGTCTCCGGAGTGTTCAGCCGGTCGGCGACGGTGTCGACCGCGGCGCTGGCATCACCGTCGCTCAGCGGCTGACGGAAGAGCCTGGTGATGGAGCCGTCGACGCAGTCGATCACCGCGAGGGTCGCGTCCCGCGACTCGATCGACAGCAGGCCCATCCGGTCGCAGCCCACCGTCTGGCCCAGGTTTTCGGCCAGGCTTGCCGCTGCCAGGGCGGGGGAGATCAGGGCGACATCCTCGAGGCCATTGGCGGCCAGCCGCGAACGCACTGCGGCGGCATCAAAGGGATCGGTCACCGTCAATCCGGTTGACACCAGGTGATATCCGGCGTGGCCGGCGGCGTCGCGCGCCTGCAGGATCGCGGCGATCACCGCATCCACCGCGGCGAAGTCACCGGCGGGACCGGTCGGCACGTCGAAGCTGTGTGCGTCCAGAATCGCGCCGTCCCCGTTCTCACCGCCCACCAGCACCGTGTGGATGGTGGCGAGCGGTATCGACGCAAGTGCCACACCGAGAACGACGTCCATGGCTTCTCCGAATTGAGTTGTGAGCTGCACGCGCCGGGCCAGGCGACGAGGGATCTGCCAACGGCTTCAGCCCACCTGACCGACACCGTTTGTTCACCATTACGACATCTACCGGTGACACATCGAAATATGCGATCGCGCGAATAAATACTGACTGATGGGTTCGTGAAGACTGACTAATTTTGTCGGTGGCGGCGCCGCTCACTCCGCCGTCCTGGCGCGCGCGTAGTGCCCCCCGATCCCGACCGGTGTGGGCCATGATGGACGCGGACCGACCGGCAGGGCACGCACTATGGGCAGGAGTTCAGACTTGGGCGATTTCGTCGCGTCGATCGACCAGGGCACCACCAGCACCCGCTGCATCATCTTCGACCATGACGGCGCCGAAGTGGGCCGTCACCAGCTCGAACACGAACAGATCCTGCCGCGGGCCGGCTGGGTGGAACATGACCCGTTCGAACTGTGGAATCACACGGCAGCGGTGCTGGTATCGGCGCTGAACACCACCAAGCTCGACGCCGCCGACCTGGCCGCGATGGGCATCGCCAATCAGCGCGAGACAACCGTGGTGTGGAATAAGCACACCGGCCAGCCCTACTACAACGCGATCGTCTGGCAGGACACCCGGACCGATTACATCGCTGCCGCCCTGGAGCGCGATGGGCACGGTGAGGTGATCCGGCGCAAGGCGGGCCTGCCGCCGGCCACGTACTTCTCCGGCGGCAAGCTTCAATGGATTCTGGACAATGTCGACGGTGTGCGTGCCGATGCCGAGCGCGGGGACGCCTTGTTCGGCACCTGCGACACCTGGGTGCTGTGGAATCTGACCGGCGGCCCCCGCGGCGGAGTGCACCTGACCGACGTCACCAACGCCAGCCGCACCATGCTGATGAACCTGGAGACCCTGGACTGGGACGACGAACTGCTGGCGCTGTTCTCGATCCCGCGGGCGATGCTGCCGCGCATCACCTCGTCGTCGTCGCGGCGGCGGCACGCGGTCACCGTGGCCACCGGGCCGGTGCGCGGCGAAGTGCCGATCGCCGGCATCCTGGGCGATCAGCAAAGCGCCATGGTCGGCCAGGTGTGCCTGTCCGCCGGGGAGGCCAAGAACACCTACGGCACCGGAAACTTCCTGCTGCTCAACACCGGTGAGCAGATCGTCCGCTCCGACAACGGGCTGTTGACCACGGTCTGCTACCAGTTCGGTGATGCCAAACCGGTCTATGCCCTGGAGGGTTCGATCGCGGTCACCGGGTCGGCGGTGCAGTGGTTGCGCGACCAGCTGGGCATCATCAGCGGTGCCACCCAGGTGGAATCGCTGGCCCGTCAGGTCGCCGACAACGGCGGGATGTACTTCGTGCCGGCGTTCTCCGGACTGTTCGCGCCGTACTGGCGTTCGGACGCGCGCGGCGCGATCGTCGGGTTGTCCCGATTCAACACCAACGCACATCTGGCTCGGGCGACGCTGGAGGCGATCTGCTACCAGAGCCGAGACGTGGCCGAGGCGATGGAAGCCGATTCCGGTGTGCACCTTGAGGTTTTGAAGGTCGACGGTGGCATCACCGCCAACGACCTGTGCATGCAGATCCAGGCCGATGTGCTGGGCGTCGACGTGGTCAAGCCGGTAGTCGCCGAAACCACGGCGCTGGGCGCAGCGTACGCCGCCGGGCTGGGCGTCGGGTTCTGGAAAAGCCCGGAGGACCTGCGGGCCAACTGGCAGGAGCACAAACGCTGGACCCCCACGTGGTCGCAGGATCAGCGTGCCGAAGGCTACGCCGGGTGGCGAAAGGCCGTACAGCGCACACTGGACTGGGTCGAGCTGCCCTGAGTATGGCCGCACGCAGGCGGGTGGTGTCTGCCACGGTGGTGGCGCTGGTCGTGGTGGCCGCCGTCGGCTGGGCGTGGTGGCAGCACAACGGCTGGTTTTCGCGGCCGTCGGGTCCCTTGCCGACGTGGACCCCGCCGACACCGAGCGCCGCGCCGCTCAACCCGGGCTATGACGACGCCCGCCGCATGCTCGAAGCCCTCCCGGTCAAGGGCTGGGATCGCCTGCAGGACTTCAAGCGCCACCGGTTCGGTGAACGGTGGAGCGACGACGTCGACGTCGAATTCGGCCACAACGGCTGCAACACCCGCGACGACATCCTGCGCCGCGACCTGACCCAGATCGTGCTGCGCCGGGGCACCTGCCTGGTGCAGCGCGGCACGCTGCACGACCCCTACACCGGGAACACCCTCGAATTCGTCCGGGGCCCCTCGACGTCCGAGGCGGTGCAGGTCGACCACCTGGTCTCGCTGGCCGACGCCTGGTACAAGGGCGCGCGGTCCTGGGACGACGCCCGGCGCCGCGACTTTGCCAACGATCCGCGCAACCTGTTGGCGGTCAGCGCACAAGCCAACTTCGACAAGGCATTCCGCGACGCCGCCGGCTGGCTGCCGGCGAACGTCGCGTTCGAATGTGAATTCGTGGCCCGTCAGGTCACGGTCAAAACCGCTTACGGACTGTGGGTTTCATCCAACGAGAAGACCGCCATGCATCGGGTCCTTCGCCGCTGCTGAGATCGCCGGCGCGAAACGGCGCGAGAAACCCTCGCGCGAGTCGGAATCTCACGACGCGACACGCAGGCGATACGTCGTGAGATTCCGACTCGAGGCAGGGCCGGCGGGACGGCCTCAGTCGGTTTCCCCGAGAATGCCGTAGACCTCCTTGCGCGCAGCGTTGACGATGTCGACGATGCGCTGCTGCTGTTCGGGGGTGGCGGCCTGACCGGCCTGCGCGACCGCACCGAACAGCTGGCCGATCGCGGTGCGCAGGCTGACCTGCCCCGGGTCGGCGCCGTCGGCGATCTCCTCCCACGGTGGGGTCTCGATCTCTTCGGCGACCGCGCGACCGCCCTCGGTCAACTCGAAAAGGCGTTTCTTGCCGTCGGTTTCGCTGCCCGTGATCAATCCCTCGTCGACCAGCATCTGCAGGGTCGGGTAGACCGATCCGGGGCTGGGGCGCCACAGCCCCTGGCTGCGTTCGGCGATCTGCTGGATGATCTCGTAGCCGTGCATCGGCTGCTCGGCCAGCAGCGCCAGGATCGCGATCCGCACGTCACCGCGCCGGCCACGGCTGCCGCGCCGGTGGCCACGGTGCCCGCCCGGACCGAAGCCGAAGCCGAACCCCGGACCGCCGGGGCCGAATCCCGGGCCGAAACCGGGGCCGAATCCCGGACCGAAGCCGTGCCGGAAGTCGGGGCCGAAGCCCGGACCGAAGCCAGCGCCACCGACGTCATGGCCGGGGCTGAAGCCGAAGGGCCCGCAGTGGTCGGCGGCATGGTCGCGCAGCTGCCTGCGGAACTCGCCGCGCGCCTGCCGGCGCGCGGCGTGCGCGGCCCGGCGCTGATGCGGCGCCGCGGGGCCGAACCCGAAACCACCGGGTTGCTCAGCATTTTCCGTGAAAGGTCCGCCGGGCGGACCGAAGGGGATGTTCATTCGTCACCTCGTGCTCTCGAACGGAAGCGCTCGCCGCTCCCGATACGTTGACGATATATCGGAACCTATCGAGATGCAACGGAGGTTTGGGTGGGCTCGCGTGCGGGGGTTACCGCGGTGGGGCGAATCCGCCGGTATCCGGCGGCGGCCACGGGCCAGGGTCCGCTGGGAAGTAGGGAAGCGGCGGGCCGGCCTGCAGCCGCGCCAGCTCGCGGTGATGGCGCTCGGCGAGCACCGCCGCCAGCACCAGTTCCGGCGGCGCATCCGGGGGCGGCGGCGGTGAGATGTGCGCGAGCACTTCACCGGAGATCCGATAGGCCATCATCTGCCGGGTGTGCGGGTCGAGCTGGGTCGCGCGGCCGAGGAATTGCCTTGCCAACTCCGCTGATTCAGGTCGCAGCCCGGAAAGCTGCAGTGTCGACGCCCACCAGGCCAGCCCGGGCGGCATCATCGGGGGCGGTGCCGACGCCGGTCCGCGTTCGCTGATGACCACCGTGCCGGCGAAGATGTCGCCCAGGCGTTTGCCGCGCGCCGACAGCAGGCTGGAGATCACCGCCGGGCTGCCCGTCAGCGCCCAGATCTCCACCACCCCGGCCAGCGCCCGAAAGAGCGCCTGCCGGAAGCGTTCCGGGCCCCCGTCATCGGAGACCACCCGCAGCCCCATCGCCATCTTGCCCAGCGAGCGACCCCGGGTGATCGTCTCGATGGTGACCGGATAGCCGACCAGGAGCAGCACCGCGAAGATGATCATGATCGCGGCGGTCAAGGCGCCGTCGAACCGGCCCAGCGTCATCGCCCACAGCACTATCGAACACAGGTAAGCCACCATGACGACGGTGATGTCGATCAGCGCGCTGACCGCACGCACCGGTAGTTGCGCGATCGCGATGTCGAGGACGACGGCGTCGCCGGTCACCAGCTCGGGGCTGCGGTACGGCATAGAGCAGACGCTACGCGGTTAGGCTCGACGCCGTGGATGTCGACGCCTTCGTGCTGGCCCATCGCCCCACCTGGGATCGGCTGGAGTCGCTGGTCAAAAACCGTCGCCGGCTGAGCGGCGCCGAGGTCGACGAGCTGGTGGAGCTTTACCAGCGGGTGTCCACCCATCTGTCGGTGGTGCGCTCGTCGTCGACGGATGCAGCACTCATCGGACGGCTCTCCAGCCTGGTGGCGCGCTCCCGGGCCGCCGTCACCGGTGCGCACGCCCCGCTGGCCTCGGAGTTCGTGCGCTTCTGGACGGTGTCGTTTCCAGTGGTCGCCTACCGGGCGCGGCGCTGGTGGCTGGGCACCGCGGTGCTCTTCCTGGCCGTCACGGTGCTGATCGCCTGCTGGGTGGCCGGCGACCCGGACGTGCAGGCGGTGATCGGCACCCCCGCCGAGATCGACCGGTTGGTCAACCACGACTTCGCCGCCTACTACAGCGACCATCCGGCCGGCTCCTTCGCCCTGCAGGTCTGGGTGAACAACTCCTGGGTGGCCGCACGCGCCATCGCATTCTCGGTGCTGCTGGGGCTGCCGATCCCGGCACTGCTGTTGGCCAACGCCGCCAATCTCGGTGTGGCACTGGGGTTGATGTTCCACGCCGGTAGAGGCGGATTCATGCTCGGCCTGCTCGCCCCACACGGGTTGCTGGAGCTGACCGCGGTGTTCCTGGCCGGCGCGGTGGGCATGCGGCTGGGCTGGATGGTGATCGCCCCTGGGGACCGCCCGCGCGCACAGGTGCTCGCCGAGCAGGGCCGCGCCGTCGTCGCGGTCGCCGTCGGTTTGGTGGTGGTGTTGGCCGTCTCCGGGTTGCTCGAGGCGGTGGTGACCCCGTCACCCTTGCCGACGTGGCTGCGGATCGGTATCGGAGTGGTGGCCGAGGCGGCGTTTCTGGCCTACGTGGTGTATTTCGGGCGCCAGGCGGTGGCCGCCGACGAGACCGGTGACATCGCCGACGCACCCGACGTGGTGCCCACGGGCTGAGCCGACCCCCCTAGCGCGAGTGGGCGTGTTGGCTCAGCGACACGCCGCGGATCGCGGCACTCGGCGCACGCTCGCGAGCCCCGTCACAGCCGTCCGGCGGCCTTCATCGCCAGATAGGCGTCGGCCAGCTCCGGCGCCAGCTCGTCGGGCGGGGCGTCGATCACCTGCACGCCGCTGCGCCGCAACTTCGCAGCCACCGCGCGGCGCTGGTTGCGCGAGCGTTCCGCGGCGCCGGCGTCGTACACCGCGGCGGCGTCGGCGCGTCCGCGCGCCAGCCGTTCCACCCGGGGATCGGCGACCGCGGCCAGAATCACCAGGTGTTCGGCAGTCAGTTTCGGCAGCACCGGCAGTAACCCTTCCTCCAGTGCGGAGGCATTCAGATCGGTGAGCAGCACCACCAGGTTGCCGCGGCGGGCCCGCCGAGACAAGGTGGAAAGCATTGCCGCCGCGTCGGTTTCGACCAACGCCGGTTGCAGCGGCGCCATCGCGTCGACCAGCTGGGCGAACAGCCGGGTGCGCGACGCACCGAACACCCCGGCCCGGATCAGAGAGTCGTGGGCCAACAGATCGACATGATCACCGGCCCGTAACGCCAACGCCGCCAACAACAGTGCGGCATCCATCGACCAATCCAGCCGCGGCCAGCCCGCCGGGTCGCGCGCGGTCGGGTCGACCCCGATCCGCCCCGCCGCGGTCCGGCCGGTGTCGAGCACGATGACGACGCGCCGGTCCCGCTCGGGTCGCCAGGTCCGCACCACCACCTCCGAGCGTCGGGCGGTGGCCCGCCAGTCGATCGAGCGGACGTCGTCACCGGCGACGTATTCGCGCAGCGAGTCGAACTCGCTGCCCTGGCCACGGACCAGTGCCGGCAGGTTCCCGTCGATCTCACGCAGCCGGGCCAGCCGCGCCGGCAGATGCCGGCGGGACAGGAACGGCGGCAGCACCCGCACGTGACCGGCTACCATCCGGGAGCGTTGCCGGCCCGCCAGACCCAGCGGCCCGACCGAGCGCACCGTGACCCGGTCGGCGTGCTGGTCACCGCGCCGAATCGGCCGCAGCTCGGTGCGCACCCGAAGCTCCTGGCCGGCGCGCAGGTCCAACGGGTGCGCGCGCGGCCAGGCGCCGGCGCTGGGCGGCCAGGCGTCGCGCAGTTGCCCGCGCAACCGGCGGTCGCCGTGCAGGGTCA
Source organism: Mycobacterium sp. NGS16 (assembly GCF_059813225.1). Taxonomy (NCBI): domain Bacteria; kingdom Bacillati; phylum Actinomycetota; class Actinomycetes; order Mycobacteriales; family Mycobacteriaceae; genus Mycobacterium; species Mycobacterium sp. NGS16. Next base: position 57,926 of record NZ_JCALEE010000002.1, on the reverse strand, counting down.
GGGTGGTCGGCACTGACTGGCCGAGCCGCACGGCGTTGTCCATCGTCCGGGTGATGCGCAGCGCGGCCGGATCGGCAGCCAGCGCGACGTCGAGCATCACCGCCACGGCGAGCCCGGCCAGCAGCACGGCGAACGCCGTCGCCGGCCAGGGAGCCAGCCCGACGGGCAGAGCGCAGACCAGTGCGATCAGTGCGGTGCGGCCGGTCAGGATCACCAGCGCGGCACCGGAACCGAGGCCAGGATGCCGTCGAGCACACCGTCGGCGCTGGCGCCTTCGAGTTCGGCCTCCGGACGCAACATCACCCGGTGCCGCAGCGTGGCCGGGGCCATCGCCTTGACGTCATCGGGCGTCACGTAGTTGCGCCCGGACAGCCATGCCCACGACCGCGACGTGGCCAGCAGGGCGGTCGCGCCGCGCGGCGAGACGCCCAGTTGCAACGCAGGCGAGTGCCGGGTCGCGGTGACCACGTCGACGATGTAGCCCAGCACCTGGTCGGCGACCAGCACCTGGCGCACCGCGGCACGGCCGGCCGCGAGATCGTCGGGACCGGCGACCTGCGCGACCGCGGACAAGTCGTGCGGGTCGAAACCCCGCGCGTGCCGGGACAGGATGTCGATCTCGGCGTTGCGCCCCGGTAGCGGGACGGTCAGCTTGAGCAGGAACCGGTCGAGTTGGGCCTCCGGCAGCCGGTAGGTGCCCTCGTACTCGATCGGGTTGGCCGTGGCGGCGACGATGAACGGGTCGGGCAGCGGCTTGGCCGCCCCCTCGACACTGACCTGCCCCTCTTCCATCGCTTCCAGCAGCGCCGCTTGGGTTTTCGGCGGGGTGCGGTTGATCTCGTCGGCCAGCAGCAGGTTGGTGAAGACCGGCCCGGGCCGGAACATGAACTGTGCGGTGTTGGTGTCGTAGACCAGGGAGCCGGTGATATCGCCGGGCATCAGGTCGGGGGTGAACTGGACCCGTTTGAAATCCAGCCGCAACGCCGCGGCCAGCGTCCGCACCAGCAGGGTCTTCGCCACGCCCGGAACGCCTTCGAGCAGCACGTGGCCGCGGCATAGCAGGGCGATCACCAGGCCGCCGACCACCGCATCCTGGCCGACCACCACCTTGGCGACCTCGGTGCGCAACGCCAGCAGCGCGTCGCGGGCCGCCGCTGCCGCGGGATTGTGCGGGGGAGTCTGTGTCACGATCCGGTGACCTGCCTTTCGATGTCATCGAGTGCCTGAGCAAGACCGACCAGTGCGTCGTCGGATTCCGGAGCGGGGCCGAACAGCAACGGCCCCAACCAGTCCGGGTGCGCGCCGATACGCTGGGCCACCGCCGCGACCAGCTCCGGCGGATCCGGAGCTGGCCCCAACCCCAGCCGCGGGGCGAGTCGGCGCACGGTTGCGGTGCGTAGCGCGGCGGCCGCCCGGTCGCGGGCCCGGTGGGAGCGGTAGAGCCGGCCGAGACCCTCGACGGTCTCCGAGGCACGCACGACAACCGGCATGCGCTCGGCGACCAGCGGGCCGAGGCGGCGCCCCTTCCACAATGCGGCCAGCGCCAGCGCCACGCACAGCTGCCAGACCAACCAGGTCACATTCTCCGGGACCAGCTCGAGAAGTGTTGCGCGGCCTGATGGTCCGCCTTCGCTGTGTTGAGGCGCATACCAGATGAGCAGGTTGCGGGCGCCGGCGAGGTTCATTGCCAGGGCCGCATTGCCTTCGCGGGCCAGATCGCTGTTCGTCATGAAGGACGCGCTGCCGACCACGGTGACGGTCCGGCTGCCATCGTGGTAACGCACCAGCGCGCCGTCATAGCAGCTGCGTATCGATCTCCCTTGCGATGCAAGGTAAGTCGCTGTCGTGCCGAGGTCGACCGTTCCGGCGCGTTCGGCCTCGCGCAGACTGCAGCCGGGCTGGCGGGTGAACGTACGCGCCGGGCCGGAGCGCACGCCGGGCGCCAGGGCTTTGCGCGCCCTGGTGTCGGGCGCCACCAGCAGCCGGTCGCCGGGAAGGCCGGCCAGCCGGTCCAGCAGCTCGTCACCGACGATGCGCCGGGTCTCGGCCACCAGCACCAGCGCATCCGGGCGCGCCGCGCGGGTGACGTCGTCGAGGGTATCGGCGATCGCCACCTCGACGCCGCGATCACGCAGCAGCGTCACCACGGCGTGTGCGCCCTCGGGGCCGGTGGCGTGCGGATCCATCCGGCCCCCCGGCCGGGGATTGGTCAGATAGACGCCGACCGCTGAAACCACCGCGATCACAACAAGAGCCAGCGTGCCCCACAGCCACGTCCGCCGGGTGGCCGTCACCGGTACTGCCGCCGCGGCGTTGTGGAGCGCACCCGCTCATCCAGGTCGGCGACGATCCGATATCCCTCCGGGGTGGCCGGCAGCTCGCCGTAGTTGACGTCGTTGAACGTCTCGGCGGCGCGGAGCAGCTCGCCCGCCAGGCTCGGCAGCGCCGCGCCGGCGTCGCGGGCCAGTTCGGTGGCGGTGCGGCCCACAGCGGGATGAACCACCCCGGTTTCCTCGAGTTCGCGGGCCACCGCCCGCAGTCGGTGCCGGATCGCCTCGCCCCATTCTTCGGAAGCGGCGTACCGCTGCGCGGCCGCGCGGTGTTCTGCGGCGCTGAGCTGCGCAGTGCCGAACAACGGCGGGTGGCGGTCGCCGTCGCGCAGCATGCGGCGACCCACGTGGACGGCGGCCAGCACCGCCGCCGCGAGCACGATCAACAACACGCTGATGGTGAACCATCCGCCGGGCAGCTCCGCGCCCTTGAGCACCAGCCGCCGGATCAGTGTTTCGAGGAAGTCGATGAACTGCTGCTTCGGGGACGGCCGCGGGTAGATCGGTTTACTCAGTTCCCGTTCGGCGGCTTCGCGAGCGGTTTCGCGGTCGATGTCGACGGTGGGCACCCGCTGATCCTCACCCCGGTGGCCGGGTCAGCCACAGGTGGTCGGTCGGCCCGCCCGCGTACGGCCCGCTCGCAACACCGGTCCGCAGCACCAGGTCGAACGCTTCGGCGCGGATACGGCGATCGGTGTAGAGCAGCACCGTCACGCCTGCGGTGAAGGGCAGCACGATGATCTGCCCGATCGTCGCACCGATCCGGGAGAACAAGCCCAGCTGTGCCGAGCCGGTCAAGGCGTCGGCGCCGTGGGTGACCGCCATCCCGATGATGTTGAACGGGAAGGCCACCGCGCTGCTGATCAGCGAGGCGATCAGCGCGGTCAGAACCATGATGCCCAGCACCCGCCAGAAACTGTTGCGCACCAGGGCGAACGACCGGCGCATCGCGTCAAACACCGATTGCCGCTCCAGCACGATCACCGTCGGTGCGAACACCAGAACCGCGTAGCCGTAGCCGAGCGCCGCGACCAATGCCAGCACCAGCGGCAGGCCGACCAGCACGGCGGCCCCGGTGCCTCCGGCTCCGCCGGCGACAGCGATGACGAACGCGACGAACCCGCACAACACCGCCGCCGCGAGCCCGATCAGGGCGGTCAGGCCGATCAGCGCCGCAAAGCGGGTGCGGACGATCGCCCAGGCTTCCCCGACGGTGATCGGGGAGCCGAACACCGAACGTCCGACGACGGCGGTCAGCATGCCGGTCAGCACGATGGTGCCCAGGGCGGTCACGATAGCGGCGCCGGCGAAGGCGGTCATCCACGCCGCCACGTCGCCCCCGGAGATCTCGGCGGCCGACGGCCCGCGGTGTTGCGGCCCGACGGCCGTCAGCAGGCCGAACAGCGCGATGCCACTGATGATCTGGGTGGCCACCACGACGATCGCGGTCAGCCCCAGCACCACGGCCGGGTTGGCCCGAATGTAGCCGACGGCGCCGTTGTAGATGTCGGTCAAGCTGAGCGGGCGCAGCGGGATCACCCCGGGTTTGAGGTCGGGCTGCGGATATCCCGGGCCGTATCCCGGCGGGGGACCGTACCCCGGTGGCGGGCCGTAGCCCGGTGGCGGCGGCCCATATCCGGGAGGCGGTGGCCCGTAACCCGGTGGCGGGCCATAACCCGGGGGCGGCCCGTAACCGGGTGGCGGGCCGTAACCCGGCGGTGGCGGCCCGTAACCGGGCGGAGGAAAACCAGGGCCGGGGTAGCCAGGCGGCGGATTCACCATGTGGCTGAGCGTAGCGTTATGCGGCATGGCGGAACTCAAATCGCAGTTGCGGGCGGACCTGACCGAAGCGATGAAGGCGCAAGACAAGCTGCGCACCGCGACTTTACGGATGCTGCTGGCCGCGATCCAGTCCGAAGAGGTCGCCGGCAAGCAGGCCCGCGAGCTGACCGACGACGAGGTGCTCAAGGTGCTGGCGCGCGAGGCGCGCAAGCGCGCGGAGTCCGCGGAGATCTACACCCAGAACAGCCGTGGTGAGCTCGCCGCCGAAGAACACGCCGAGGCCCGGATCATCGCCGAGTACCTGCCCGAACCGCTCAGCGAGGCCGAATTGGCCGACGTCGTCGACACCGCACTGGCGCAGGTGGCCGAGCAGATCGGTGAACGCCCGCACTCCAAGCACATGGGTCTGGTGATGAAGGCCGCTACCGCGATCGCCGCGGGCAAGGCCGATGGTTCCCGGTTGTCGGCCGCGGTCAAGGAACGCCTCTGATCGCCGATGGCGTCGGCACCGATCGAGGACTACGCGCTACTGGGTGACCTGCACACCGCGGCGCTTTTGGGCCGTGACGGCAGCATCGACTGGCTGTGCCTGCCGCGGTTCGACTCCCCGGCCTGTTTTGCGGCGCTGTTGCACGACGAGTCCGCCGGCTACTGGCGCATCGCCCCGGCTGCCGGCGGCCCGGCCACCCGGCGCGGCTACCGCGGCGACACCCTGGTCGTCGACAGCGAATGGGACACCGGCGACGGCACGGTGCGCGTCACCGACTTCATGCCGCCGCGGGGGAAGGCCGCCGACGTGGTCCGGATCGTCGAGGGCATCTCCGGGCGGGTGCCGGTGCGCATGGACCTGGCGATCCGGTTCGACTATGGCAATGTGGTGCCCTGGATGCGCCGCAGCGAGGAGGGGCTGATCGCGGTGGCCGGCCCGGACACGGTCTGTCTGAGCAGCCCGGTCACCATGCGGGGCGAAAACATGACAACCGTCGCGGAATTCGAGGTGTCCGCCGGCGACAAGGTGCCGTTCGTGCTGACCCACACGCCGTCGCATCTGCTGCCCGACGCCGTGCGATCCGAGGCCATGCATGCGCTGGGCAAGACGCTGTCGTTCTGGCAGAACTGGATCGACCAGTGCCGATACCGGGGTCAGTGGTCGGATGCGGTGCGCCGCGCGGTGATCACGCTCAAGGCGCTCACCTACGCCCCTACCGGCGGCATCGTCGCCGCCGCCACCACATCACTTCCGGAAAGCCTTGGCGGGGTGCGTAATTGGGATTACCGCTACTGCTGGCTGCGGGATGCCACCTTCACGCTGCAGGCGCTGCTGGGCACCGGCTACGTCGCCGAAGCCAAGGCCTGGCGGGAGTGGCTGGTCCGCGCGGTGGCCGGTGACCCGGCCAAACTGCAGATCATGTACGGCCTGGACGGCACCCGCCGGCTGCCGGAGCTGACCCTGGATTGGTTGTCCGGGTACGAGGGTTCGGCGCCGGTGCGGGTCGGCAACGGCGCGGCCGGTCAGTTCCAACTCGACGTGTGGGGCGAGGTGCTCGACGGGCTGAACCTCGCGCTGGATTCCGGTCTGGAGTGCGAGGACACCGCCTGGGACATCCAGCGCGCCCTGCTGGACTTCCTCGAGGGCAACTGGCACCAGCCCGACGCCAGCCTGTGGGAGGTCCGCGGCCCGCAACGGCATTTCGTGCACTCGAAGGTGATGGCGTGGGCGGGCGTGGACCGGGCGGTGCACGCGGTGCAGACCCACGGCCGGGACGGACCGGTCGATCGGTGGCGGGCGCTGGCAGCGGCGATCCACGCCGACGTCTGCGAGCATGGCTTCGACGCCGAGCGGCAGACCTTCACCCAGTCCTACGGTTCCGCCGGCCTGGACTCGGCGCTGTTGCTGATCCCCCGGGTGGGTTTCCTGCCGTGGGACGACCCGCGGGTGGTGGGGACCGTCGCTGCGGTGCAGCGGGAGCTGTCCAGCGACGGCTTCTTGAGGCGCTATGACACCGACCAGGGCTCGGTGGACGGTCTGCCCGGCAGCGAGGGCGCGTTTTTGGTGTGCACCTTCTGGCTGGCCGACGCGCTGCACGGCATCGGCCGCCGCGATGAGGCCCGGGCGTTGTTCGAGCGCCTGTTGAGCCTGCGCAACGATGTCGGGCTGCTCAGCGAGGAGTACGACACCGCCGCCGGCCGGCTGGTCGGCAACACCCCGCAGGCGTTTTCGATGGTGGGCCTGGTCAATACGGCCCGGGGGCTCAGCGGGGAGTCGACCCGGACGCGTGGCATCTAGCGGTCCCGGGAGTCCCCACCCGGATACCGCTGGGACGCGTGCTGCTCAGTCGTGGTTGAAGTGCGCCGAGAGCGCGATCAGGACGCTGACGATGACCAGGATCGCGATGATCGGAACCACCCACGGGAGTACTTCCATCACGTGTCCAGGGTAGGCCGGTGCCGCCGCAGCCGACATCATGATCCAAGCGGAATTCCTGGCGTCTCGCCCCAGTGCCGGTCCACCGCCGTACCCGTCCGCGGTCGTGGGATTCCGGCTATCGACACAGCTTTGACGCACATCTGGCGCTCCGCCAGCGGGCCGAACCGCTGTTCGATCGTTGGGGTGACCGGCTCGCCTCGGCACGGTCCGTCGAACCTAGAACCGCGGCGCTAAATCAGGGGCACCCGCTACTCCGCGGGGCGGAAATACGGTTCAACCGTGCCGCTGAGCTTGACGACCATCGGATTTCCGCGGCGATCCTTGGCGGTGGGGACTTCCACCCGCACCCAACCCTCCGCCACGTTGTATTCGTGCACATTGGTTTTCTCGGCGCCGTTGAAGCGAATACCCACGCCGCGGCGGAGCGTCTCTTCGTTATAGAAGGCGCTGCTCGGATCGACGGAGAGGTGATTGGGTGGAACGTCTGTGCTCTGGTCCTCGGACATGATGACTTTCGTTGAATGCTGCGTGGAGTTCTCGGATACTGATGCTCTAAAAACCTACGCGACCCTGCCGTGATGCACAGCCCAAGGCGTGCCCAGCACCGCGGTGCGCAAGACGGCTACAGCACCCCCGCCACACGCGATGACGCGGTCGTCGACTGTTTCCGCTCTGGAGCAGGTGTAGGTCGCTCTCGACTCGGCTCGCCGGAAGGCGCTGAAAGCTACTGCGGACCGCGACGGAAAAGGGCCCCTGACCGGATTGACCAGTCGGAGCCCTCTACCTGCAACAACCTGAGTCGGGGTGGCGGGATTCGAACCCACGACCTCTTCGTCCCGAACGAAGCACGCTACCAAGCTGCGCCACACCCCGTGAAGCCACGACAGCGTATCGCACCGCCCCCGCAGCCACCCAAACGCACTGCCCATGAGGAGATCTGCCCGCCCCGTCAGCGTCGAGTTGTCGCGCAAAGGCGGGCAACTATCACCTAGTTCCCCGCCGGCGCCACGGGGGAGCTGGGAGGCAGCAAGCTCCCTCGCGGCGCAGGTCACCCCGCTGCCAACAGCATGAAACGCCCCACATTCCGGCGTGGGGAGCTGCAAACACAGCCAAGACTAGGCAGACTGGCTAATAACGTTTAGCAAGGGAGCCAGATCATGACGCTGTTGGGCGGCGCGGTGTATGCCGGGTTCTTCGCTCTGGCTGCGCTGTGGCTGGTGGCCACCAACCCTGACACCGCCGAAGAGGGGGCTCAGGCGAACGCGAAGCGGCAGGACCGCTCGAACCCGGCCAGCACCGCGGCCGGACCGGCGGTGTCCAGCCCTTGCTGCGCCACCCAGTCGTCGCAGAAGTAGGTGTCGGCGTAGCGGTCGCCGCTGTCGGCCAGCACGGTCACCACCGACCCGCTGCGCCCGTCGGCGACCATCTCGGCCAGCAACCCGAACGCCCCCCACACATTGGTGCCCGTCGAGGCGCCCACCCGCCGGCCCAGCACCGCGCTGACGTGCCGCATGGTGGCCACCGAGGCCGCGTCGGGTACCGCCACCATCCGGTCCACCACATCCGGTAGGAACGACGGCTCCACCCGCGGCCGTCCGATGCCCTCGATGCGCGAGGACTCCTCGATCACCACGTCAGACCGGCACTGCTCGTAGGCCGGATAGAACGCCGAACGCTCCGGGTCGACCACACACAGCCGGGTCGGGTGGCGGCGATACCGGATGTAACGCCCGATCGTCGCGCTGGTGCCACCGGTGCCGGCCCCGACCACGACCCAGTCCGGGATCGGGTGGGCTTCGTCGCGCAGCTGGGAGAAGATCGATTCGGCGATGTTGTTGTTGCCGCGCCAGTCGGTGGCCCGCTCGGCATTGGTGAACTGATCCAGGTAGTGCCCGCCGCTCTCGGCGGCGATCTGCTCGGCTTCGGCGTAGACGTCGGCCGAATGCTCCACGAAATGACACCGCCCGCCCTGCGCCTCGATCAACGCCACCTTCGAGGCGCTGGTCGAGGCCGGCATCACCGCGACGAACGGCAGGCCCAGCAGGGCAGCGAAATAAGCCTCCGACACCGCCGTCGACCCCGACGAGGCCTCCACCACCGTGGTGCCCTCGGCGATCCAGCCGTTGCACAGCCCGTAGAGGAACAGTGAGCGGGCCAGCCGGTGCTTGAGGCTGCCGGTGATGTGGGTGGTCTCGTCCTTGAGATACAGCGTCACATCCGCGTCGGCAGCCCACGCCGACGGCAGCGGATAGCGCAGCAGGTGGGTGTCGGCACTGCGCCGCGCGTCGGCCTCGATCAGCCGGATCGCGTTGTCGGCCCAGCGCCGTGGGTGCCCGTGGTCGGCAACCCGTGCGGTCAACGGGCCGACACGGACGGCTGCGTGGAGCCGCGGCTGAGGCGAGAGTCGTCGCCGCCGGTCGGCGCGGGGACCAGGGTCAGCAGGCTGGCCTCCGGGCGGCAGGCGAAGCGCACCGGCGCGTACGGCGAGGTGCCGATCCCCGCCGAGACGTGCAGGCGCATGTCGGCGCCCCACTGCGACGGCCCCTTGACCCGGGACCGGTCCAGGCCGCAGTTGGTCACCAGTGCCCCGTAGAACGGCAGGCACAGCTGCCCGCCGTGGGTGTGGCCGGCCATCACCAGCTGGTAGCCGTCGGCGGCGAAGCGGTCCAGCACCCGCGGCTCCGGCGAGTGGGTCAGCCCGAGCCGCAGATTGGCCGTCGGGTCGACCGGGCCGGCGATGGTGTCGTAGCGGTCCCGTTCGATGTGTGGGTCGTCGACGCCCGCGGCGGCGATCCGCAGCCCGGCCACGTCGAATTCGCGACGGTTGTGGGTCAGGTCCAGCCAGCCGCGTTCGGTGAACGCCGCGCGCAGGTCCTGCCACGGCAGCGGGGTGCCGTAGACGCGATGCGTCGGCTTGGTCAGATACTTCGCCGGATTCTTGGGCCGCGGCCCGAAGTAGTCGTTGCTGCCGAAGACGAACACCCCCGGCACCGACAGCAGATCGCCCAGCGCCTGCACCACGGCCGGCACCGCCTTGGGGTGGGCCAGGTTGTCGCCGGTGTTGACCACCAGGTCCGGTTCCAGCCGGACCAGCTCACGCAGCCACGCCTGTTTGCGGCGCTGGCCGGGCCGCATGTGGATGTCGCTGATGTGCAGCACCCGCAACGGTGACGAGCCCGGCGTCAGCACCGGCATCGTCGCCTCACGCACCACGAAGGCATTGCGTTCGATGATCGCGCCGTACGCCACGAGGGCCGCCGGTCCGAGCGCGGCCGATGCGGCGACGAGGGACCGGGTCAGGGCAGGTGATGCAGCCATGGGTTTCAGCCTACTGCGCCGCAGCAGACGCTCCGCGGTTACGGCGGCAGCGGCTGCCCGGGGGCCGGCGGTGGCAGCAGCGGAATGGTGATCGGCGGCAGCCCCGGAATTTCGACCACGGTCGAGCCCACCGGCGGGGGCATGCCCTCCGGCGGCGGCGGCGGTGGTGGCGGCGGGATGCCGTTGCTGACCTCGATGGTGATGATCGACCCGGGAATGGTCTGTCCGTTAGGCGAGGTGCCCACCACCGCTCCGGAGCGGGCGCTGCTGTTGACCCAGTTCGGTTGGTCGGCGACCTGGAAGCCGACCTCCTTGAGACGGGCCCGCGCGGCGTCGATGTCCAGGCCGACCACGCTGGGCACCCGCGAGTTGGGCCCGCCGTCGACGTAGCGCGGGTCGGTCGGCGGCATGACGACGTCGCCGAAGTCGGTGGCGATCGGCTTCATCGCGGCGAACCAGGTCCGGGCCGGCTCGTTGCCGCCGTACAGATCGCCGTCGCCGCAGTGCCGCAGCGGGAACGAGCACAGGTCTGACGGCGAGCTGGAGTCGTCGAAGATGTAGTTCGCCGCCGCGTAGCGGTTGGTGAATCCCAGGAAGCCCGAGGACCGGTGCGCCTCGGTGGTGCCGGTCTTGCCGGCCATCGGCAGGTCCCAGCCCACCGAACCGGCCGCGGGCGCCGCGGTGCCACCGCCGGCGATGTCTTTGCTCAACGCGTTGGCCAAGGTGTTGGCCAGCCCCTCGGGAACCACCCGGTCACAGGTCTCGGTGGTGACGGCTACCTCGTTGCCGTTGCGGTCGAAGACCTTGTCGATCGGGTTCGGCGGGCACCAGATGCCGCCGGAGGCCAAGGTGGCGGCGACGTTGGACAGCTCCAGTGCGTTGACTTCGATCGGGCCCAGGGTGAACGAGCCCAGGTTCTGGCGTTTGACGAAGTCGGCCAGGCTCTCGTTGCTGTCCGGGTCGTAGTCGCGGGCGGTGCCCGGATCGGCGTAGGAGCGCAGCCCCAGCTTGATCGCCATGTCGACGGTGCGGCCCACCCCGACCTGGGAGATGAGTTTGGCGAATGCGGTGTTCGGCGAGGTGGCCAGCGCCGTGGTGACGTTCATCGGCGAGCGGTAGGGGGCGACGTTCACCACGCACCAGGTCTCCTTGGGGCAGCCCTTGGCACCGCCTGAGCCCATGCCCTTGGTCTGGAACCGGCCGGGCACATCGAGTTCGGCGCTGATGCCCATGCCCATCTCCAGCGCCGCGGCCACCGTAAACGTCTTGAAGATCGACCCGGCACCGTCTCCGACCAGCGAGAACGGTTGGGGCCGCATGGTTTCGCCGATCTCGCCGTTGAGCCCGTAGGTGCGGTTGCTGGCCATCGCCAGCACCGGGTGCGCGTCGCTGCCGGGTTTGATCACGCTCATCACGCTGGCGATGCCCTGCACGTTCGGGTTGGCGAAACTGTCGATCGCCTGCTTGACCGAGCCCTGCACGTCGGGGTCCAGCGTGGTGTGGATGACATACCCGCCGCGGGCCACCTGCTCCTTGCTGATGCCGGCCCGCGCCAGGTATTCCTGCACGTAGTCGCAGAAGAAGGCCCGGTCGCCGGCCGCGATGCAGCCTCGCGGCAACTCGTTGGGTTGCGGCAGGATGCCCAGCGGCTCCTGTTTGGCCGCCCGCAGCGCGTCGGCCTGGTCGGGCAGGTTCTCGATCATGGTGTCCAGCACCAGGTTTCGCCGTGCCAGCGCGCCCCCGGGATTGGTGTAGGGGTTCAGCGCGCTGGTCGACTGCACCATCCCGGCCAGCAGCGCCGCCTGCTGCCAGTTCAGGTCCGAGGCGTCGACCCCGAAGTAGGTCTGGGCCGCATCCTGGATACCGAAGGAGTTATTGCCGAACGACACCAGGTTGAGGTAGCGGGTCAGGATCTGCGGCTTGCTGAAGGTGCGGTCCAGGGTGAGCGCCATCCGGATCTCGCGCAGCTTGCGCGCCGGGGTGGTCTCGATCGCGGCGCGCTTCTCGGCGTCGGTCTGGGCCAGCACCAGCAACTGGTAGTTCTTGATGTACTGCTGCTCCAGTGTCGAGCCGCCGCGGGTGTCGATATCCCCGGAGGCGTAGCCGGCCAGCCCGGTCAGCGTGCCCTTCCAGTCGACACCGCTGTGCTCGGCGAACCGCTTGTCCTCGATGGAGACGATCGCCAACTTCATCGTGTCGGCGATCTTTTCGCTGGGAACCTCGAATCGGCGCTGGGAGTACAGCCACGCGATTGTGTTGCCCTTGGCGTCGACCATCGTCGTCACCGCCGGCACGTCGCCGTTGACCAACTGGGCCGAGCCGTTGGCCACCACGTCGGAGGCGCGATTGGACATCAGGCCGATCCCGCCCGCGACCGGGAACAGCAACGCCGCAAGGAGCACGGCGGCGAGCAAACAACACCCGGCCAGTTTGAGCACGGTTGGGCCGGTCGGGGGACGCTCCGACATGGCTAACACAGTAACGCCGGTGGCCGGTGACGCTCACCGAAGTCCCCAGCAGACCCCGAACGCCGGATCCAGGCAGTTGTCGCCGGCGTCAGAAAAAGCCGGGTCGGGAACGCCCGCGAGGGCCGATAGCCCCGCAGATCATGATCGGACGGCACGGTTGTCCCAAAAAAGGGCGCTTCTACCGGTTGCGCAGATGCCACCTGACCACCTAACTTGGACATCGAGTGCGATTCAGGTAACACTGATGACACGATGTGGCGTAGATCGCAATAGCGGTCGGCGTTGATGTTGAATAGGTGGCTGCCCGGGGCGGCCGGGACGGAGGATCGTCAGTGTCTGTTACACGGCCAGCGGTTCACAAGACCAGCACATCAGTGGCATCAGCTTCCCAGCCGTCCCGAACCGTCCTGCGTGGCGTGCAGGACGAGGGCAGGATCGCCTGGGTCTCCAAGGCGCTCTGCCGAGGCGCTGACCCGGATGAACTCTTTGTACGCGGTGCCGCCCAGCGCAAGGCGGCGGTGATCTGCCGGCACTGCCCGGTGGTACTCGAATGCCTGGCCGACGCCCTGGACAACCGGGTGGAGTTCGGCGTATGGGGCGGCATGACCGAGCGGCAACGCCGGGCGCTGCTCAAACAGCACCCCGAGGTGACCTCTTGGCGGGAGTACTTCGCCGCCCAGCGCAAACAACGCGACGCCGGCTGAACGGCCGCTGAGCTTTCTTCGCGTCTACTTCGCGGTCAGCTGGTCGGCGATCGCGCCGAGGGCCTCCAGGTCGGAGACGTCGAACGGCAGTGACGGCACCCCGACGATGGGCACGCGCGGGTTCGCCCGGGTGAAGCGCGACAGCAGCCGGACCTCACGCTTGGCGGTGGCGCCGCGTTCGGCGTGAATCTGCAACGCCGCGGTGGTGAGCGCCTTGGCCCCGTCGGACGCCGTCTGGCCGTTCGGGGTGTCCTGCAGCGTCTCGATGGCGTCGATGGCGCGCTCGATCGGCAGCTCGCACAGCATCGGATGGGTCCGGTTGAGGATCAATCCGGCCAGCGGCATGTGCTCGGAGGAAAGCCGGTCGACGAAGAACGACGCCTCCCGCAACGCATCGGGCTCGGCCGCTGAGACCACCACGAACTGGGTGCCTCGGCGCTTGAGCAGCTCGTAGGTGCGGTCAGCCTTCTCCCGAAAGCCGCCGAAGGTGGCGTCCAGCGATTGGACGAAACCCGCTGCGTCGGAAAGCATCTGAGAACCCAGCACGGTCGAGAGCGCCTTCATCGCCAAGCCGAGCGCTCCGGCGACCAGCTTGCCAAAGCCCCGTCCGGGACCCAGCAGCAGCTTCCACAGCCGGCTGTCCATGAAACTGCCCAGTCGCCTCGGTGCGTCCAGGAAGTCCAGGGCGTTGCGCGACGGCGGGGTGTCGACCACCACCAGATCCCAGCGGTCCTCGGAGAGCAGCTGGCCGAGCTTCTCCATGGCCATGTACTCCTGCGTGCCCGACAGCGAGGTGGCCACCGTTTGGTAGAACTGGTTGTTCAAGATGGCCTCCGCCCGTTCGGGCCCGGAGTACTGCGTCACCATCTCGTCGAACGTGCGGCGCATGTCGAGCATCATCGCGTGCAGCTCGCCGGGCACCTCGTCGGGCAGCGGCACCCGCTGCGGGGTGTTGCCCAGGTCGTCGATGCCCAGGGCTTGGGCCAGTCGCCGGGCCGGGTCGATGGTCAGCACCACCACGGTGCGGCCGTATTCCGCGGCCCGCAGCGCCATCGCGGCGGCGGTGGTGGTCTTGCCGACGCCGCCGGCGCCACAGCACACCACCACCCGGTTGGCGGTGTCGGCCAGGATGGCGGCCATGTCCAGTGCCAGCGGCTTGCCGGCCGGGTCGGGTGTCATCGAACCCCCTGTCGGGCGAGGATCTCGGAGAGCTCGTAGAGGCTGCCGAGGTCGACGCCGTCGGTGATCGTCGGCAGATGCAGACGCGGCACGTCGAGCTTCTCGAGCTGTTCGGCCGTTTCGGTGCGAGCGCTGATGCGGGTCGCGTGCTGGATGGTCTCGGTCAGCAGGCCGGCGAAATCGTCGTCGTCCAGGGTGATCCCGGCGGCGGCCAGGCCGGCCCGGACCGCGTCGGCGTCGACGACGCCCTCGGCCGCCTTGGCCAGATCGTCCGGCTCCAGATGCGCGGGGATGTCGCGGTTGACGATCACGCTGCCGATCGGCAACTCCAGCTCCCGCAGCTCCTCGATGGCCTCGATGGTCTCCTGCATCGGCAGCGCCTCCAGCAGCGTCACCAGGTGGATCGCCGTCTGATCGGAGTGCAACAGCTTCACCACACCCTCGGCCTGCGAATGCACCGGGCCGCCCTTGGCCAACTGCGATACCGCCTTGGTGACGTCGAGGAATCGGGCGATCCGGCCGGTGGGCGGCGCGTCGACCACGATCGCGTCATAGACCGGCCTGTTGTTCTTGTCGGTCTGGATCACGTGGTACTTGATCTTGCCGGTGAGGATGACGTCGCGCAGGCCCGGCGCAATGGTGGTGGCGAACTCGACCGCCCCGACGCGTCGCATCGCCCGCCCGGCAATGCCCAGGTTGTAGAACAAGTCGAGGTATTCCAGGAACGCGGCCTCGATGTCCATCGCCAGCGCGTCGACCTGCCCACCGTCCTCGGCGGTCGCGATCTTGCTCGGGTCCGGTGGCAACGGCGGCACATCGAAGAGCTGCGCAATGCCTTGGCGCCCTTCGACTTCCACCAGCAGCACGCGGCGCCCGCCGGCCGCCAGGGACAGCGCCAGTGCGGCCGCCACCGTCGACTTGCCGGTACCGCCCTTGCCGGTCACGAAATGCAGCCGGGCCTTGGACAAACGCGAAGGCCAGCCGATGGCGGGCTCGCCGCTGGGTGTGGCTGTCACCACTGCATGCTAACCAAGGGGTTGAGCGTGCTAGCGATAAGCTCGCTCCCATGAGCGAACGCACGGTGTGGGAGTACGCCAACGTCCCGTTGATCACGCACGCCACCAAGCAGATCCTCGACCAGTGGGGCGAGGACGGCTGGGAGCTGGTCACCGTGCTGCCCGGGCCGTCCGGTGAGCAGCTCATCGCCTTCCTGAAGCGCCCGAAATGAGCTGGCGGGCCCGGTTGACCGAACTCGGGATCGAGCTGCCCGAGGTGGTCGCGCCGTTGGCGGCCTACGTACCGGCGGTGCGGACCGGCGAGTTGGTCTACACCTCCGGTCAGTTGCCGATGGCCGGCGGCAAGTTGGCCCGCCGCGGCAAGGTGGGCGCGGAGGTCAGCCCGGAGGACGGCTATGCGCTGGCCCGCATCTGTGCGCTCAACGCGCTGGCCGCCGTGGACGCCCTGGTCGGGCTCGACTCGGTGACCCGGGTGGTCAAGGTGGTCGGGTTCGTCGCATCGGGCCCGAACTTCAACGGCCAGCCCGCCGTCATCAACGGCGCCTCCGAGCTGCTCGGCGAGGTGTTCGGCGAGGCCGGTGCGCACGCCCGCTCGGCCGTCGGGGTTTCCGAGCTGCCGCTGGACGCGCCGGTGGAAGTCGAGTTGATCGTGGAGATCGCGCCCTGAGCCACCCCGCCTACGGTCAGCTGCGACCGGTCACCGCGACCGCGTCGGTGCTGCTGGCCGACAATCCCGGCCTGATGACGCTGGAGGGCACCAACACCTGGGTGCTGCGCGGGCCGGGCAGTGACGAGGTGGTGATCGTCGACCCCGGGCCCGATGACGACGAGCACATCAGCCGGCTCGCCGAGGTCGGCAAGATCGCGCTGGTGTTGATCAGCCACCGGCATTTCGACCACACCGACGCCATCGACAAGCTGGCCGACGCGGTCGGGGCGCCGGTGTATTCGGCCGGCAGCGGGTTTCAGCGCCGGATGGGTGGCGGCCTGGCCGACAGGCAGGTGATCGATGCGGCCGGGCTGCGCATCACGGTGCTGGCCACGCCCGGGCACACCGCGGACTCGCTGTCGTTCGTGCTCGACGATGCCGTGCTGACCGCCGACACCGTGCTGGGCCGCGGCACCACCGTGATCGACACCGAAGACGGCGACCTGGCGCAGTACCTCGACTCGCTGCGCCGGCTGCGCGGGCTGGGCGGACGGACGGTGCTGCCCGGGCACGGTCCCGAGCTGCCGGACCTCGAGGCCGCCGCCACCGGCTACCTGGCACACCGCGAGCA
Organism: Mycobacterium sp. NGS16; assembly: GCF_059813225.1. Taxonomy (NCBI): domain Bacteria; kingdom Bacillati; phylum Actinomycetota; class Actinomycetes; order Mycobacteriales; family Mycobacteriaceae; genus Mycobacterium; species Mycobacterium sp. NGS16. The sequence continues at coordinate 41,421 of NZ_JCALEE010000002.1, read as the reverse complement.
ACGACTCGACCAGGTGCGCTCGGCCCTGACCGCCCTCGGGGACGACGCCACCGCGCGCCAGGTCGTCGAATACGTCTACACCGACGTCGACGAGGAGTTGTGGGGCGCGGCGGAATGGTCGGTGCAGGCCCAGCTCGACTACCTGCGGAGCTGAACACCCCCCCGCGAGCCTGGGGGCACCTCCCGCTTGCGGGGGAGAGTTAGCGCGGCCGCTACTCGTACTTTTCCACGCTAACGACAGCCTCGGCGAAACTACCTCGCGCGCCGGGCCAGCCGCTCGGAGTCGCTGATCAGCACACTCTTGCCCTCCAGCCGGATCCAGCCGCGGTGGGCGAAGTCGGCCAGCGCCTTGTTCACCGTCTCCCGCGACGCCCCGACCAGCTGGGCGATCTCTTCCTGGGTCAGATCGTGGGTAACCCGCAGGGCGCCGCCCTCCTGGGTGCCGAACCGCTGCGCCAGCTGCAGCAGCTGCTTGGCGACCCGGCCGGGCACGTCGGTGAAGATCAGGTCGGCCAGGTTGTTGTTGGTGCGGCGCAACCGGCGGGCCAGCACCCGCAGCAGCTGCTCGGCGATCTCGGGCCGATCGGAGATCCACGACCGCAGCGCGTCGCGGTCCATCGAGACCGCCCGCACCTCGGTGATGGTGGTCGCGCTGGAGGTCCGCGGGCCGGGGTCGAAGATCGACAACTCACCGAACATGTCCGACGGGCCCATGATGGTCAGCAGGTTCTCCCGGCCGTCCGGCGACCGCCGGCCGATCTTCACTTTCCCGGAGACGATGATGTACAGCCGATCGCCGGGCTCCCCTTCGGCGAACACGGTGTGTCCGCGCGGAAAGTCCACGGGCTGAAGCTGCTTGGTCAGCGCGGCGACGGCGCTGGGCTCAACTCCCTGGAAGATTCCGGCCCTCGCCAGGATCTCGTCCACGTTGCCCCTTAGATGCTCTTGATGAAAATGTGAATCGCGCAAGCGCCAGCCTCTACCCGGCTAGCCATCTGAGTCTACGGCTAAGCGCCAAGCGACGTGCCAACGCTACACACGATTGGCGCGGCGAGTCCGGGGAAACTGCGGATTTGTCGTCTCGACCTCGTTCAACCCGGTCTCAATGCGCTCCAGCCCCACCGCTGCCAACATCAGCAGCATGGGTATGGCGGTGATCAGCAGCCAGGACACAAGGTGACAGTAAACCTGGGCAAGGTCTCATTGCGGTCACAAATTAGTACCCTGTCGGAGGTGACAGTGGACAAAGATTCCCGAGCGCCCCGCACCGAGACCCGAATCGGGCTGGTGCGACGCGCTCGGCGGATGAATCGAACTCTGGCGCAAGCCTTTCCGGACGCCCACTGCGAACTGGACTTCACCACGCCGCTGGAGCTGGCCGTCGCGACGGTGCTGTCGGCTCAATGCACCGACGTGCGGGTGAACCTGACGACGCCGGCGCTGTTCGCCCGGTACCCGACCGCGCTGGACTACGCCCAAGCCGACCGCACCGAGCTGGAGGAGCTCATCCGGCCTACCGGCTTCTACCGCAACAAGGCGACGTCGTTGATCAACCTGGGGCAGGCGCTCGTCGAGCGTTACGACGGTGAACTACCCGCCAGCATGGACGAATTGGTGCGCCTGCCCGGGGTGGGCCGCAAAACGGCCAACGTGATCCTGGGCAACGCGTTCGGCGTACCGGGAATCACCGTCGACACCCACTTCGGGCGGCTGGTGCGGCGCTGGGGCTGGACGCGCGAGGAGGACCCGGTCAAAGTCGAGCACGCGGTCGGTGAGCTGATCGAACGCAAGGAATGGACCCTGCTGTCTCACCGGGTGATCTTCCACGGCCGGCGGGTCTGCCACTCCCGTAAACCGGCCTGCGGGGTGTGCGTGCTGGCCAAGGACTGCCCCTCGTTCGGGCTCGGCCCCACTAACACGATGGAGGCCGCCGCGCTGGTCAAAGGCCCCGAGACCGAGCACCTGCTGGCCCTGGCCGGGCTGTAGCGGCCGCCGCTGATGCGAACCCGGTGGACCGTCGCGGTGCTGGTGGTGGCGGCCGCGCTGGTCGTCGGCCTGGTGGTCGAACTGCGCCGTGAGCCGGTGCCGCCCGGCCGCAGCACGGGGGTGACCAGCGCCGGGCCAGACCTGGACCACCTGCGTGAACGCGCCGCGCTGCCGCCCTGCCGGATCGGCCCGGGCGGCGCCGGCCCGAGTGCGCTGCGCGACGTCACCGTCGAATGCGCGGCCGACGGTGCGCCCGTCGACGTGGCGGCCATGCTCGCCGGCCGCCGGGTGGTGCTGAACCTGTGGGCGTACTGGTGCCGGCCGTGCCGTGAGGAGCTGCCGGCCCTCGCCGAATACCAGCGCCGGGCCGGGCCGGACGTCACGGTGGTGACGGTGCACCAGGACGACAACGCCGCGGCCGGATTGGCGCTGCTGACCGAGCTGGGGGTGCAGCTGCCCACCCTGCAGGACGGCCGTCGTGCGGTGGCGGCGGCGCTGCGGGTTCCCAACGTGATGCCCGCGACCGTGGTGCTGGCCGTGGACGGTAGCGTTGCCCGCATCCTGCCGCAGTCCTTCGCCACCGTCGAGGAGATCGCCGCCGCCGTGGAGGGCAGTGGGCGCTGACGTGGGGCGATCAGGATCCGGGACAGAGGGAGACGCGGTGAACGCTGGCGATCCCCGGCTGTTGGCCCCACCCTGGCTGCGCCCGCTGGTCGACAACGTCGAGAAGATGCCGAACGCCTACCTGCACCGGCTGCCCGCCGACGTTCGCGCGATGACCACCGCGGCCAGCGCCAAGGCCCGCGTCACCGGGCACGGCCGTGACGCGGCGGTGCTGGTGCTGTTCTCCGGTCCGCCGTCGGGCGGCGGCATCGAATCGGCCGACCTGCTGGTCACCGTCCGCGCCTCGACGCTGCGCCACCACGCCGGCCAGGCCGCATTCCCGGGCGGGGCCGTCGACCCCGGGGACTCCGGGCCGGTGGCCACCGCGCTGCGGGAGGCCAACGAGGAGACCGGGATCGACCCGGACCGGGTGCATCCGCTGGTGGTGCTGGAGAAGGTCTTCATCGCCCCCTCGGGATTCCAGGTGGTGCCGGTGCTGGCCTACGCGCAAGATCCCGGGCCGGTGCGCGTGGTGGACCCGGCCGAGACCGCTGTGGTGGCCCGGGTTCCGGTCCGGGCATTCATCAACCCCGAGAACCGGTTGATGGTTTACCGTGATGCCCGCAGTCGGCGTTGGGCCATGCCGGCGTTTCGGCTCAACGAGATGCTGGTCTGGGGATTCACCGCCCAGGTGATCTCGGCGATGTTGGACGTGGCCGGCTGGGCGCAGCCCTGGGACCACACCGAGGTGCGCGGCCTGGACGAGGCCATGGCTCTGCTTGGAGGAGAACCTGGTGGAACGGGGATGACTGGGATATGACGTCGTCGCAGTGGCTGGACATCGCCGTGCTGGCGATCGCCTTTGTTGCCGCAGTATCCGGCTGGCGCTCCGGGGCGCTCGGCTCCCTGCTGTCCTTCGTCGGTGTGGCGCTCGGCGCGATGGCCGGGGTGCTGCTGGCGCCGCACCTGATCGAGCACGTCGCCGGGGCCCGGCTCAAGCTGTTCGCCGCGCTGTTCCTGATCCTGGCCATGGTCGTCATCGGTGAGGTCGCCGGTGTGGTGCTGGGCCGGGCGGTGCGCGGGGCGATCCGCAGCCCCGGCGTGCGGGGGATGGACTCGATCGTCGGCGTGGTGCTGCAGTTGGTGGTGGTGCTCATCGCGGCCTGGCTGCTGGCCACCCCGTTGACCGCATCCGATCAGCCGAATCTGGCTGCCGCGGTCAATGACTCGCGGGTCTTGCGCCAAGTCGACGAGATCGCGCCGGGCTGGCTCAAGAACGTGCCGCGCCGGCTGTCGGCGGTGCTCGACGACTCCGGGCTGCCGGCCGTGCTGGAGCCGTTCAGCCGCACGCCGATCGCCGCCGTGGATGCGCCCGACCCGGGACTGGCCGCCAGCCCGGTGGTCGAGACCGCCTCGCCGAGCGTGCTGCGGATCCGTGGGGTGGCGCCCAATTGCCAGAAAGTGTTGGAGGGCACCGGTTTCGTGATCTCGCCGAACCGGGTGATGACGAACGCGCACGTGGTCGCCGGATCGGACAGCGTCACCGTGGAAAGCGGTACCAAGTCCTACGACGCCACGGTGATCTCCTTCGACCCCAAAGAAGACATCTCGATCCTGGCCGTGCCGGATCTGCCGTTGCCGCCGTTGGCGTTCGCCTCCTCGCCGGCCGCGCCCGACACCGACGCCCTGGTTCTGGGCTACCCCGGCGGCGGCGTCTTCGAGGCGACCCCGGCCCGGGTCCGCGACATCATCAACCTCGAAGGACCCGACATCTACCGCACCGCTACCATCACCCGCCGGGTCTACACCATCAGAGGCACTGTGCAACAAGGAAACTCGGGCGGTCCCATGATCGACATGGACGGCCGGGTGCTCGGTGTGGTCTTCGGTGCGGCCGTCGACGACGCCGACACCGGGTTCGTGATGACCGCCGAGGAGGTGGCGAACCAGCTCGCCCGGATCGGCGATACCCAACCCGTGTCGACCCAGACCTGCGTGGGCGGCGAATAAGTTAGGCCCGGGCGGCAGCCAGGAACCGCATCAGGTGGGTGTTGACCGCATCGGGGGCTTCCTCGTGGGCGAAATGCCCTGCGCCGGGCAAGGACACGTACTGGCCGTGCGGCGCGTACCGCCGGGTCCGCTCGACCGGATCGGCGAGTACGTAGGGGTCGTCCTCGCCGCGTAGGTGCAACAGCGGGATGTTCAGCGTCCGAAGGTCCAGTGCCTTCATGAATCGCCGGCCCTCCGAGCGTAATTGGCTGCGGACCGCCCAGCGTTGGTACTCCAGCGCGGAATGCGCTGCCGACGGTATCTGGATCGCGGCGCGCAGATGGCCCATGGTTTCGGAGAAGTCCTGGCCCGCCTGCCAACTCACCCCGGCTCTGCTACGTACCAGGTGTTCGATCTCGGCGCCGTCCCGGCGGGTCAGGGTGCGCTCCGGCCAGAACGGTATCTGGTAGCGCAGCAACCACGGCAGCAGCGCCCGACCCTGATCGGCGCGGGTCAGCGCCGACTTGCGCAGCGCCGCCGGGTGCGGCGAGCTGACCACCGCGATGGCGCGCACCAGCCGCGGGTGTAGCAGCGCGGTCGCCCAGCACACCAGGCCGCCGTCGGCGTGGCCGACCAGGATCGCCGAGGAGTGCCCCAGGGCGCGGATGAGCCCGGCGGTGTCGCCGGCCAGGGTCCAGCCGTCGTAGCCGCGGGGAGGCTTGTCGCTGCCCCCGTATCCGCGCAGGTCGACCGCGACCACCCGGACACCGGTCAGCCCGCGCAGCTGGTGGCGCCAGGTCCACCAGAACGAGCCGAACCCGTGCAGCAGCATCACCAGCGGCCGCGCCGTCGGCGGGCCGTCGGCGGGGTCTTTGCCGGGCGGGGTCGCCTCGACGACATGAAAACGTATGCCGTTGGCGTGGATGTCCCAGTGTCGCCACGGCCCGTCGATGCGGGTGATCGACGGATCCGGTGGCGGCACTACCAGCCCGAGGGATCGGTGGCCGGTTTGCCGTCCTGGACGTCCAGCGCGTGCGGCCCCGACGAATGCAGCCGCTCCGGGTCGGGGCGCAGCGCCTCGCGCGTCTCTCGGACCGATTCGATGGTTTGGCGCGGTCCGCGGATGCGCCGAACCCGCAGGAAACCCAGGAGGGCCAAGGCCACGGCCACCGTCAGCATGATCCCGAAGACGATCAGATAGGCGGCCCAGTCCTGCAGCCAGATGTCGAGCACCTCGGCGAGGAAGAAAAAGAAAAAGAAGGTCGAGTAGAACAGCACGACCAGCGCCGCGATGAAGAACACGCTGCCGGTCAGGCCCTTCTTGACGTCCCGGGTGATCTCGGCACGGGCCAGTTCGACCTCGGCGCGCACCAGCGTCGACATCTGGGCGGTGGCGTCTTTGACCAGATCCCCCAGCGACGGGTCGGCGGGCAGGGCGTGCGGATCGGTCAGCGGGATGGTCGCCAGCGTGTTGGGCACCCCGTTGCGGTCCGCCTTAGCCGCGGCGCGTTTTGCGTTTCTGCGATCGGCCTTGCTCACTGGCTGTCCTCCCGTTCGCTGTCGTCGCGGCTTAATGTTGCCATGCGTCAGCGGCGCCGAGGAGCGACCCCGGTAAAGCTGCGGCCGGACTGGGCAGGGCTGGTGCCGTGGTGATGGCAGCGGTCCGCGCGTCTGGCTCCGCCGCACGTGCGACCGCCGCTACGCTGTTTTATGCCCACCGGGGGTGGAGCTGATCGGACGGGAGTACCGCTGTGCAGATCGCACACCGCTGGCTGCTGCGCGCTCTGGCGACGCTGCTGACTTGCGCGGCCTGGGCCGCTCTGGCCGCGCTTGCCGCACCGGCCCCGCGGGCCTCCGCCGACAACAAGGTGGTGATGGGCGGCGGCGCCGGCATCGTCGTCGACGGCGACACGATGTGCACGCTGACGGCCATCGGCCACGACAAGACCGGTGCACTGATCGGCTTCACCTCCGCGCACTGCGGCGGCCCCGGCGCGGAGGTCGCCGCCGAGGGGGCGGAGGCCAACGGCACGATCGGCCGCATGGTGGCCGGCAACGACGGCCTGGACTACGCGGTGATCCAATTCGACCCGGACAAGGTGACGCCGGTGTCCAACTTCGGCGGCTTCGTCGTCGGCGGTATCGGACCGGACCCGATCTTCGGCCAGATCGCCTGCAAGCAGGGCCGCACCACCGGCAATTCCTGCGGGGTCACCTGGGGGCCGGGCCAGGACCCGGGAACCATCGTGATGCAGGTGTGCGGTCGCCCGGGCGACTCCGGCGGGCCCGTCGTGGTGAACAACATGCTGGTCGGCATGATTCACGGGGCGTTCAGCGAAGCGCTGCCGACCTGCGTGGTCAAGTACATCCCCTTGCACACGCCCGCGGTGGTGGTGTCGATCAACGCCGTGCTGGGCGATATCGACGCCAACGACCGGCCGGGCGCGGGGTTCGTCCCGATTCCCTGAGGCTCAGGCGCTCGCGGAGCGCGGCGGAGCTGGCGCCGCATCGGCTCAGTCGGCCGCCCGGATCGCGTCGAACACGCTGGGGTCAACCAGGGTTGAGGTGTCACCGAGTGCGCGTCCGTCGGCGACGTCGCGCAGCAGCCGTCGCATGATCTTGCCGCTGCGGGTCTTGGGCAGTTCCGGGACCAGGTGGACGTCGCGGGGCCGCGCGATCGGCGAGATCTCCACCGTGACACGTTGGCGCAGTTCGTCGATGATCGCGCCGCCGACGTCGCGGTGCGATGCCGCCAGCACCACGAAGGCGCAGATCCGTTGGCCGGTCTGCTCGTCGAGAGCCCCGACCACCGCGGCCTCGGCCACCGCGGCGTGACCGACCAGTGCGGACTCCACCTCGGCGGTGGAGATGCGATGCCCGGACACGTTCATCACGTCGTCGATACGGCCCAGCACCCAGATGTCGCCGTCGGCGTCGTAGCGGGCACCGTCACCGGCGAAGTACCAGCCCTGCTCGGCGAACCGCGACCAGTAGGTGTCGATGAAGCGCTGTTCGTCACCCCAGATTCCGCGGGCCATCGACGGCCACGGCTGATCGATCACCAGGTAGCCCGACACCGGTTCGCCGCCGGCGTCCTGGGGGGAGACCAGATCGCCGTGATCGTCGACGATGCGCGCGGAGATGCCGGGCAGCGGCCGCATCGCCGCACCGGGCTTGGCCGCGGCCACCCCGGGCAATGGGCAGATCATCGTCGCGCCGGTCTCGGTCTGCCACCAGGTGTCGACCACCGGCACCGCGTCGGCCCCGATCACCCGCCGGTACCAGCGCCAGGCCTCCGGGTTGATCGGCTCACCGACCGAACCCAGCAACCGCAGGCTGGACAGGTCGTGGGTGTCCGGGATCTCGCGGCCCCACTTCTTGAAGGTGCGGATCAGCGTCGGTGCGGTGTAATAGATTGTCACACCGTACTTTTCGATGATCTGGAAGTGCCGGTGCTGGTCCGGGTGCTCCGGGGTGCCCTCGTAGATCACCTCGGTGGCGGCGTTGGCCAGCGGGCCGTAGACGGCGTAGGTGTGGCCGGTGACCCAGCCGATGTCCGCGGTGCACCAGAACACGTCGGTGTCGGCCCGCAGATCGAACACGCAGTAGTGCGTGTAGGCGGCCTGGGTCAGATACCCGCCGCTGGTGTGCACGATGCCTTTCGGCTTGCCCGTGGTGCCCGAGGTGTACAGCAGAAACAGCGGCTGCTCGGCCTCAAACGCCTCGGGGGTGTGCTGCGGTGACGCCGCGTCGACCACGTCGTGCCACCACAGGTCGCGGCCCGGCGCCCACGCCACCTCACCACCGGTGCGCCGAACCACCAGCACATGCTGTACCGACTCGGCACCGGTGACCGCCTCGTCGACCGCCGGCTTGAGCGCCGCAGCCTGGCCGCGCCGGTACTGCCCGTCGGAGGTGATCACCACCTTCGCCTGCGCGTCGTCGATGCGGGATCGCAGCGCGTGTGCGGAGAACCCGGCGAACACCACGGTGTGCAGCACCCCCAACCGGGCGCAGGCGAGCATCGCGACGATCGCCTCGGGGATCATCGGCAGATAGATCGCCACCCGATCTCCGGCGACCAGACCCAGCCCGGTCAGCGCATTGGCGGCCCGGCTCACCTCGGCGAGCAGCTCCGCATAGGTGATGGTGCGGGCGTCGCCGACCGGCTCGCCCTCCCAGTGGATCGCCACCCGGTCGCCGTGGCCGGCCTGCACGTGACGGTCCACGCAGTTGTAGGCGACGTTGAGCTTGCCGTCGGCGAACCAGCGGGCGAACGGCGCCCGAGAGTAGTCCAGCACCTCGGTGAACGGCGTGTCCCAGTGCAGGCGGTTGGCCTGCTCGGCCCAGAATCCGAGCCGGTCGCGCTCGGCCGCCTGGTAGGCCTCGGCGCCGGTGTTGGCGCGGGCGGCGAACGCCGGGGAGGGCGGGTACGACGGTAGCGAATCGACGGCGGCGCTATCGGGGTTCTGGCTCACGCCCAGCAGCCTAACCACCCGGCGGTAGTGTCACAGCCCGTGATCACCGACCCATTGGCTCCGCTGCTCGAACTGCCCGGTGTCGCCGAGGCCAGCGAGAAGGTCCGCGATGAGCTGGCGCGGGCCCATCGCCACAGGACCAACGTGCGGGGCTGGCCGGTCAGTGCCGCCGAGGCCTCGCTGCGGGCGGCCCGGGCGTCGTCGGTGCTCGACGGCGGACCCACCACCGTCGACGCGCGCGCGGCAGGCGATCCGGTGTTCGCCGGCGCGCTGCGGGTGGCCCAGGCCCTCGAAGGCGGGGAGGGTTCGCTGGTCGAGGTGTGGCGGCGGGCCCCGCTGCAGGCCCTGGCCCGGCTGCACGTGCTGGCCGCCGCCGACCTGGTTGACGACGACCACCTCGGCCGCCCGGCGGGCGGCGCCGAGGTCGGCCGCCGCCTGGAGATGCTGGCCGATCTGGCCACCGGGGGCACCACGGTGCCGGCGCCGGTGTTCGCCGCGGTGGTGCACGGCGAGCTGCTCACGCTCGCGCCGTTCGGCAGCGCCGACGGCGTGGTCGCTCGCGGGGCGGCCCGGTTGGTGACGATCGCCAGTGGGCTGGACCGGCACGGGCTGGGGGTGCCGGAGGTGACCTGGATGCGCAAGGCCGGGGAGTACCGCCGTGCGGCGCAGGGTTTCGCCGGCGGTTCCACCGAGGGTGTGACCGGGTGGCTGCTGGGGTGCTGCGCGGCGATGCACGCCGGCGCCCTGGATGCGCTGGGGATAGCTGAAGCGGGCGCCAAGCGCTGATTCAGCGGCCGTCCGGACGAACGAAGCGGGCGGCGCTCCGAAAGATTCGGCTCGCCGCCCGCTAGCACGGTGCACGGTTACCAAGCGTCCAACGTGGGTTGTGTGGGTGGCCTCGGCGCTCATCCGGTGTGCTTCGGCTGCTGCCCCACCCAAAGGGCTGTCGATACCGAACACGTTCCGTAATTACGCAGGCCCACAACACTTCTGCCATCTTCGCGGCTGTGGCTCCGCGTGGGTACCGCTTTCCGTACTGGGAAGTGCGGCTCGGGAGATCGATCCTTCTCTTCCGGCTCGACCCTGGCCTTGCCGGGCTTCCGTGCTTCCTTTGTACTACGTGACGCAAGCCACATCAAGGCCCAATTGCGAAGGGCGGTTATGACGTCACCGGATTGTGACCGCCGGTGTTTGCTGGAGCGTTCAGAACGCCAGCCGGCGCAGCAGCGAGTAGGTCAATGCCCCGGCGGCAACGGCGCTGATGCCGACCGCTGCGGTGGTGGCCATCGCCGCACCGGACGGCGCCGGAATGCGGTCGCGCAGCGACACCGGCCGGGAGAAGGTGAGCACCGGCCATCCGTGGGCGATCGCCTCCTTGCGCAGCGCCCGGTCGGGGTTCACCGCCGAGGGGTGGCCGACCGCCTGCAGCATCGGCAGGTCGGTGATGGAATCCGAATAGGCGTAGCAGTGCTCCAGCGGGTAGCCCTCCCGGGCGGCCAGCTCCCGGATGGCCTGCACCTTGCCCTCCCCGTAGCAGTAGAACGCGATCTCGCCGGTGTACTTGCCGTCGGCGACGACCATGCGGGTCGCCATGGCGTGCGTGGCCCCCAGTGCCCGGGCGATCGGCGCGACGATCTCCTCGCCGGAGGCCGAGACCACCACCACGTCGCGGCCGCAGAGCTTGTGGTCGGCGATCAGCTGAGCCGCCTCGGCGAACACCAGGGGAGTGACGATGTCATGCATGGTCTCGTTGACGATCGCCTTGACCTGTTCGACGTTCCAGCCGGTGCACATGTTGGTCAGGTGGGTGCGCATCCGCTCCATCTGATCGTGGTCGGCGCCGGAGAGCAGCATGAGGAACTGGGCGTAGCTCGACTTGAGCACGGTGCGCCGGTTGATCAGTCCCTGGTCCATAAATGGTTTGCTGAAAGCCAGCGCGCTGGACTTGGCGATGACGGTGTGGTCGAGGTCTAGGAAGGCCGCGGTGCGGGTTCGACTGCCCACCGGCCTCGGCGATCGCAGCGCCTGCGGGCCCCCGGCGCCCGGGTCGGAAGCGGTCACCGGTACAGCATAGGGGCGAGGGGTCGGCCGGCCCGGTGCAATGCCGGAAAGAGCACTTCAGCGGCCGTGCGGAGCCGAAGTGTCGGCATTTGGCACTAACACTTGCGCCGGACCGGCCTGTCGTGTGTATAGTGGCATCACTCGGCTTATGCTGAGGGTGTATCGGCCCGACCCCCCGGGGTTGATACACGACGACCTCCGCCTCCTCCCCCCCTGGCGGGGGTCGTCTTTTTTAATCGGTCATTCTTCGCTGGAATGGGCTCCCGTCCTTCCGGAACGTGCTCCAAAACCGGAATTATGATCCGATTCGACTTGAAATTGCGTTGGCTGCTGTCGGACGGTTTTGCACAGTCGCGGATTCCATCCACATTCGGGGGTCCAGCGACTGGCCCGGGCGGGGGCGCGCCGCCACGGTGGGGGCGTGAGCACCGCCGCCGGCCTGTTGGCCCTCGTCACTGAGCCCCTACTGCGTGACGAGTTGGACCGCGTGGGTGCGGCGGTGGGCGTGCGCGTCATCCACCTCGGCGCCGCGACACCGAGCCGCAAGGCCTGGGCCGCGGCCGCAGCGGTGGTGCTCGACGAGGCCGCCGCCAGCTCCTGTGCCGCGGCCCGGCTGCCGCGCCGCACCCACGTCATCGTGCTCACCGCGGCCGAGCCCACCGCGGCCAGCTGGCAGGCCGCCGTCGCGGTCGGGGCCCAGCGAGTGCTGACGCTGCCCGCCGACGGCAACGAGCTGGTGGCCGAGCTGGCCGAGGCGGCCGACGCACTGCCCGACGGTGGGTGCCGAGGCGAGGCGATCTCGGTGATCGGCGCACGCGGCGGCGCCGGGGCGTCGCTGCTGGCGACCGCGCTGGCGCAGCGCGCCGGCGACGCGCTGCTGGTCGACCTGGACGCCTGGGGCGGCGGCATCGACCTGCTCGCCGGCACCGAGAACGCCGCCGGGCTGCGCTGGTGCGACCTGACCGCGCGAAGCGGGCGGCTGACCTGGCCGGCACTGCGCGACGCGCTGCCCCGGCAGCGCGGGGTCAGTGTGCTCTCCGCCGCCCGCCGCAGCCATGACGCCGACGCGGCCCATGAGGTCGTTGAGGTCTCAGCCGGAACCGTTGACGCCGTGGTGGATGCGGCCCGCCGCGGCGGGATCACCGTGGTCTGTGATCTGCCTCGCACCCTGACCGACCCGGTCGAAACCGCGCTGTCCGCCGCCGATCTCGTGGTCGTGGTCAGCCCCTGCGACGTGCGTTCGTGTGCCGCCGGCGCCGTGATCGCCCCACGGCTGCGTGCGGCCAATCCCAACGTCGGTCTGGTGGTGCGCGGGCCGGCTCCGGGCGGACTTCGCGCCATTGAGGTCGCCGAGATCATCGGTCTGCCGCTGCTGGCGGCGACGCGGGCCGAGCCGCGGCTGGCCGAGCGGCTCGAACACGCGGGACTGCGCCTACACCGCCGATCCACGCTGGCGATCGCCGCCGACCGGGTCCTCGACGTGCTGCCCGCGCGAAAGGTTGCCGCGGCATGAGCGATTCCTTGATCGACCGGGTCCGCGAGAGGCTGGCATCGGAGTCGTGGGAGTCTGGCGCCTTGCGGCCCCAGGCGGTGGCCGCCGCGATCCGGGCCGAATCCGGCGGGGTGCTCGGCGACACCGAGATGTTGTCCAACCTGCGGGTGCTGCAGACCGAACTGACCGGCGCCGGGATCCTGCAGCCGCTGTTGAGCGCGCCGGGCACCACCGATGTGCTGGTCACCGCCCCGGACGCGGTATGGGTCGATGACGGGGACGGCTTGCGGCGCACCGAGATCCGGTTCCCCGACGAGGCGGCGGTGCGCCGGCTGGCCCAGCGGCTTGCGGTGGCGGCGGGACGCCGGCTCGACGACGCCCAGCCGTGGGTCGACGGCCACCTCAGCGGGATCGGCACCGGCGAGTTCAGCGTGCGCCTGCACGCGATACTGCCGCCGGTCGCCGCCGACGGGACCTGCTTGTCGCTGCGGGTATTGCGGCCGGCCACCCAGGACATCGCCGCTTTGATCGGCGCCGGCGCCATTGCGCCCCCGGCGGCGGCACTGCTGGCCGACATCATCAACGCCCGGCTGGCGTTTCTGGTCTCCGGTGGCACCGGCGCCGGTAAGACCACGCTGCTGGCCGCCATGCTGGGGGCGGTACCGGCCGGAGAGCGCCTGGTCTGCGTCGAGGACGCCCCCGAATTGCAGCCCCGCCACCCGCACCTGGTCAGGCTGGTAGCCCGCGCGGCCAACGTCGAAGGCGCCGGTGCGGTGGGCCTGCGGGATCTCGTCCGGCAGGCGCTGCGGATGCGGCCGGACCGGCTGGTGGTCGGCGAGGTCCGGGGCGCCGAGGTGGTCGACCTGCTGGCCGCGTTGAACACCGGGCACGACGGCGGCGCGGGCACCGTGCACGCCAACAGCCCGGCCGAGGTTCCGGCCCGCCTGGAAGCCCTGGCCGCGCTCGGCGGACTGGACCGCGCCGGGCTGCACAGCCAGTTGGCCGCGGCCGTGTTATCTGGGGTCGCGAGCATATGTGTATGACTGTTACCGATTAGGTGCGTCCTGTGCCGATCAGCCTAATCGGGAACGATCGAATCGCACGGTGTGCCCGCCTAGGGGTTGAGCGGCTGCCATCCCGACCCGTTGCTCCTGTCGTCTGCCCGGTTGCACTGATTGCGCCCCGGGAGAGGCTCACCCCGGGCGGTTGTCGTCTGTGACCCTTTGGCCGTCGGGCTGTGGAACTGCGGGTTGGGCTTCCTGGGGTCGGTGAGTGGCCAGGAAGTCGTCGACGATGCGGGCGCAGTCGTGTGCGGTGATGGATCGCAGGCCGGTCATTCGTGCGAACGCGAGTGGTCCGATGAGTTGGCACAGTGCGAGATCCGGGTCCAGGCCGTCGAATTCAGCAGCGGCCTCGATGTCTTGCAGGATGGCGTCGAAGGGCTGCCGGTATTGGTTGATGACCCGCGCTCGCAGCGCCTGCGGGGCATGTTCGGTGCTGGCGTGATCGATTGTGGTCGGGCCCAGGGCGAGCCAGGCCAGCATGGTGATGTGGGCTGGGGCGTCGGCGAACAGCGCGGCCTGTCGGGTAAGCAGTTCGATGAGCCGTTCGCGCAGTGTCCCACTGGCCGGCCCGGGTGGGGTCACTTGAGGTAGAAGTCGCTCGAAGGTGGCCGCGAGCAACTGCGATGAGCTGCCGAAATGGCGGTAGAGGGTGGTGCGGGCCACCTTGGAAGCCTTGGTGACCGCCTCGATGGTGACGGCTTCGATGCCGCCGCTGCTGAGCAGCGCGGTCGCGGCGTCAAGCAAGCGGTTGCGTGACCGAGTCCGGCGGGGGTCAATATCGTCGTCATCGGGGGCCGGCGGTACCTGCTCGCTGCTCACACCCGCTCACCTCGCCTCATTCCAGATTCCCGACCAATTACGCGCGTCGCCGCCCGTAACGGGTACCGTACCAACGGTAGCGCAGCGAAACTATGTGTACCGAAGGTGTCGTTGGTGGCCGATCACTCATCACATCAAGACGTCGCGTCCGGCCGCTCGGGTGCGGCACGACCTGAGCTGCTGCCCGCTCACACTCCGACGTGTATGGGTTGCGGGCCGCAGAATCCACACGGTTTGCACCTGGTGGTCTACCGCAGCGGCGACACGGTGTACGCGGACGTGACCTTCGACGAACGCCACATCGGGGCGCCCGGTCTGGCGCACGGCGGGGCGGTCGCCGCCGCCTGCGACGACGTATTGGGGTTCGCGTTGTGGATTGCCGGCGCGCCCGCTGTGACACGCAGCCTGACCGTCGAATATCTCCAGCCGGTCGTGCTGCATCGATCCCACCGCATCACCGCGCACGTCGCCACCCGGGAAGGCCGCGTGCTGCACATCGGCGCGACCGGCACCGACCCCGAAGGGACCACCCGATTCACCGCAAAAGCGGTGTTCGTCGTGGTCACCGCCGATCACTTCGCCGCCTATGGCGACGTAGCAGCGTTCGAGCATCTTCTTCGGCGGCTCGGGGGCAACGGGGCGTCGAGCGATCCGGAGTCCTGACCCGCAGCCCGTAACGCTATTGCTAGTAGCGCAGCGCTACGTGCCGTACCATTTCAGTGCAGACCGGTTGGGCGTCGACGGAGGTGCGCGATGTACACCACGTGGATCGAAGGTTGCACCGTGCAGCGGATGTCGTTGCAGGGCGATCTGGTGTTGAGCTTCGATGACGCTAACGAGGTGGTCATCAGTTGCCTGCTGTGGCTTGCCCTGCCCGCTAACGGTGAGTTTCCGGCCGAGGAAGTGCTCATCGACCCGCGCGAGGTCGCCGCCCACCAACGTCCGCTACTGGATCTGGCGGGTGCGGTGTGTACAAAGGCATGCCACGACGATTCCGGTCGGCTATTCCTGAGCTTCTCCAACGGCCTGCGCATCGAGGTCAGCGCCAACGAGCGCGCCACCGCCTGGGAGCTCTACGGCAAACACCACGGTTACATGGCGTGCCTGCCGCACGGCAGGGTCAAGGTGGTCCGCCACGACATCCCCGACGACGAGGACGACAATGCCGGTGCAACGACCCCCAACTAAGGATCTTCGTCGTCGTCGGCCAGGACCTTGTGGCCGGTGGCAGCGTCTTGTGTGGGCGCAGGCGCGGTGAGTGCGGACAACGGTGCGGGCACGGCAACCATGTCTCGCCGGCCCCGCAACGCTGTGGCCGGTCCGGGCGAATCCAGTGAGTACAGCGGCCGGCTCGCAGTGCTGGCCGGGTTCACGGTGCGTCATAAAGCACTGGTCATCGGCGGCTGGATCGCCGCCGCCGTGCTGCTGGCACTGGTGTTCCCGCAGCTGGAAACGGTGGTGCGGCAGCAGTCGGTGAACCTGATCCCCCGCGACGCCGCGTCGTTTCAAACCGTGGACCGCATGAGCGCGGCCTTCGGTGAACAGGGCTCCAAAACGATGCTGGTCGTGGCTATGGAAGACCCCGACGGCTTAACCGCGCCGGTGCGCAACCGCTATGAGCAGTTGGTGGTGCAGCTGCGCGCCGATACCGACCACGTCTTGCTGGTTCAAGATCTGCTCGCCGACCCCGTCACCGCGGCGCACGCGACCAGCAATGACGGCAAAGCCTGGTATCTGCCTGTGGGTGTGGCCGGCACCCTGGGTGACCCCAAGGCCGCCGAATCCGTCCAAGCCGTGCGCGACATCGCCGCCGGCGTATTCGCCGGTTCACCGACGACGGTGTACGTGACGGGCCCGGCGGCCACCTTCAACGACCAGATCGCCGCCGCCGAACACGACCTGCTGCTGATTTCGATCGCCACCGCCGCGTTGATCGCACTGATCCTGCTGATCGTCTACCGGTCGGTGTTTACCGCCTTGTTGCCCCTGCTGGTGATCGGGGTCAGCCTGGCCGTCGGCCGTGGGGTGCTGTCTGCCCTCGGCCAGAGTGGCATGCCCGTCTCGCAGTTCACCGTGGCGTTCATGACCGTGATCCTGCTCGGGGCGGGCACCGACTACACGGTGTTTTTGATCAGCCGCTACCACGAACAGCGCCGCGCACACGTCCCCGCCGATCAGGCCGTCATTGATGCCACCGCCAGCATCGGCCGCGTGATCCTGGCTTCGGCGGCCACCGTTGCGCTGGCCTTTTTTGCCATGGTTTTCGCTCGCCTCAGTGTCTTCGCTGGGCTCGGCCCGGCCTGCGCGGTCGCCGTGCTGGTCGGATTCCTGGCCACCGTCACCTTGTTGCCGCCGGTGCTGGCGCTGGCAGCCCGCCGTGGAATCGGCGAGCCGAAATCCGATCGAACCCGCCGCTACTGGAACAGTGTCGCTGTCGCGGTGGTCCGCCGGCCGGTGCCGCTGTTGGCCGTGAGCCTGGTGATCCTGCTGGCCCTCTCTGCGGTCGCGACCACGATGAAGATCAGCTACGACGACCGCAAAGGCCAGCCTGCCACCACCGCTAGCAACCAGGGTTACCAACTGCTGGATCGCCACTTCCCCAAAGACGTCGTCATCACCGAATTTCTCGTCGTGGAAAACCCCGACGACATGCGCACCAGCAAAGGGCTGGCCGACCTCGACGAGATGGCCTCCCGGGTCGCCCAAGTACCCGGGGTCACCAAAGTCGTCGGGATAACCCGCCCCACCGGCACCCGCCTCGAACAAGCCCAACTGTCCTGGCAGAACAGGCAGATCGGCGACAAGATGGCCGACGCCGTCGCCGATGGCGACGCACGAAAAGGCGACCTCACCCAACTCACCGACGGCGCCGATCAACTCGCCGGCGGCCTGACCCAGCTCGATGCCGCCCTGCACGCCATCTTGATTCCCCTGTCGGGCGTACTGGCCCGAGCCCAATCCGGTGACACCTTGCTGTGGTCATCTCGACCGTTGCTGCAAGAACTTTCGGCCACCGCACCCACCGTCGACCAAGCCATCCAATCCGGACCCGGGCTGCGGTCTCGGGCGGATCAAGCCGAAACCGCCCTCGCTGTGCTGGCCCCCCTCGTCGATGGCCTGAACACTTCCGGGTGGTGTGCCGCCACGCCGCAATGCGCCCAGATCCGTGACCAGGTCCAGATCCTGGTGAGTTTGCGCGATAATGGATTCTTCACCGAAGTCGCCACCCTCGGCGATCGCTACAACCCTGACACCGACGCCACCATTGCTGGCACCCTTGCCGACATACAAGTCGCTGCCGCAGCACTCGACAAGGCCTTCGGAACCCAGGGTGATCCCGCGGACCCGGCCGGCAACATCGGCCGGCTCCAAGAGGGCATCGGCCAACTCGCTTCCGGGGCGCAAGCGCTGGCCGCCGGTGTGCACGCCCTGGCCGACAGCAACATCGAAATGTTGGCTCGGATGGGCCAGGTCGCGGCCCAACTGCAGAACTCGGCCCGCGCCAGCGCCGGCTCTGACGCAGCGAGCGGTTTCTACCTGCCCGCCAGTGCCTTTGATAACCGTCAATTCACCGACGTCGCCAAACAATTCCTCTCACCCGATGGCAAAACCGCCCGCTTTGTCGTCGAATCCAGCTACGACCCCTACAGCGCGCAGGCGATCACCCTCGCCCAGCAGATCGTCGAGACCGCCGACACCGCACGCCCCAACACCACCTTGGCCAACGCCACCATCGCCGTTGCCGGGTTCCCCGCCGTCAACTCCGACATCCAGCGGCTGCTGTCGGCTGACTTCACCCAACTGGCCATCAGCACCCTGGTCATCGTCGGACTCATCCTCGTCCTGCTCTTGCGCTCCCTGCTCGCCCCGCTGTACCTGCTGGGGACGGTCGTGCTGAACTACCTGGCCTCACTGGGCATCGGCGTCCTGGTCTTCCAATGGGGACTCGGCTACGAAATCGCCTGGCCCGTCCCGTTGCTGGCTTTCATCATCCTGGTAGCCGTCGGCGCCGACTACAACATGCTGCTCGTCTCACGATTGCGCGAGGAATCCAAACACAACATTCGCGTAGGGGTACTGCGCACCGTCGCCCGCACCGGCTCGGTCATCACCTCAGCCGGAATCATCTTCGCTGCCAGCATGTTCGGACTGATGTTCGGCTCCATCGCGATCATGATCCAAGTCGGCCTCATCATCGGCTGCGGACTCCTACTCGACACATTCCTCGTTCGCACCCTCACCGTCCCCGCCATCGCCACACTCCTGCGCGAAGCCAGCTGGTGGCCCAACACGCCGCGCTCTATCCCACCTGGACACCGTCAGGCCCGCCTGAGCGATCCGTATTACGACACAGGCACTCTGTAACCGCCGCAGATTGGGGGATTCCGGATACGGGTGCGTGGTTTCGGCGCCACAATGGCTGGAATCGCGAGTAAAGTGCAGGCGGTGCCCCACACCGTTGTTGCGATGGCACCCATTAGCCGCCGCCCCCTGCACCGTTTCCGGCGTCGAGTTGTCCGTAGAGCAGTGCGATTGTCGATTCTTGTTCGGCAAGCTTGGTTTTCAGTGCGCGGATCTCACCGTCCTTGGCGACCAGTTGGGCACGTAGGGCGGCTACGACGGTGGTCTCGCGGCCCGTGGCGGCGTCGAGCGAAGGCGGCTGGCGTCGGTAGGCGTCGATGATGGCGACTAGGTCGCGGTGCTTGTAGACGGTCTTGCGTTCTACGCCGGCGCGGGAAGCGACGGTGGATATGTTGATGATGGCGTTGGTCTTGCGTAGGTGTTTGATGGCCCGTTCGATATCCCGGCGCTTGGTCTGGGAGATGTTCTTGCGGTAGTCGGCCAGGGCGCGGCGGGCGTTATCCGAAGGGGGAGGGGGGCGTTGCCTCATCCGGGTGCGTTGGGGTCGGCTTTGCGTAGAACAGATTCGTGGCTGCCGCGGGTCTTGACCTTCAACAGCGGCAACCGGTTTGAGGCACCAGCACCGCCCACACTGGCTCCGTTCGCGAGGCCCTCGGTGTCGGTGTGCAGACGCTCGATGATGGCGTCCAGAGAGGCGATCTCCCGGCGCCGTTCGTGGATCCACACGTTGTCGTCGGTTAGTTCCCGCCCGCTGCGTCGCCGGTACTGTTCGCGGCGGACCTCGATCAAGGTGACGGTCTTGGCGCGCTGCGCGATCAATTCGTCGAGATGAGTGGCGTCGGTGGCGAAATGCCCGCAGGACAGACAAGCATTTCCTTTGTCACAGCTCTTCAGCGGAGGAAGCAGGCACACGCCGTTGGGAAGTACCCGATCCGTGCGGGCCGCCAGTTGAGTCATGTCATAAATATCGGATGGACTGATTGCGATATCGGTGCCGTGTGCGCCGACCTTCTTGTGCCGCAGGAATTCTGACTCAGCTGTTGCAGCAAGCGTCGCAGCGTAGCGCAGGGTCATCTCAGGGGATGCGTGCCCAAGGTATCGCTGTACCACGTGAATGGGAACGCCGTCGTTTAGCAACTCGGTGGCCCGGGTATGGCGGAGCCGATGGGTCTGGCTGAACCGCAGCGGACGCCCGGTCGAGTCGGCCAGGCCGTGAACCTTGTCGAGTTTGTTCAGTGCCACACCGTAGGACTGGTAGGTGCGGGCCCGGTGGCCCTGATGCTGGTGGCGCAGTCCGAGGAACAGGTACTTCGGGCTCAGCCCAGGGTGGCGGCGGCGAACCCACTGTTGCTGTTCGGTGATCACGTTGACCACCGCCTTCTCAACCAGGATCGACGGCAGTACCCCGTCGACCTTGGTCTGCTGGTAGCGCAACTTGGCGACGAATGCGTCGGGGTCATCGGAATCTGTGGGGCGTTCCTGGCCGGGAATAGCGGTCAGAGGGTCGAAATCGAGCATCAGGATCTCCGAGGCTCGGCGTCCGGTCAGCGCCTGCAGCAGCCAGACTCGCGCGGCTTGCGGGTCTCCGAGGCCGGCGACAACCGAGATCGTTGCATCGGGGTGAGTGATGGCCACCGGCATACCGCGATCGGCCGCCAGCACGTCGAGGTAGCACAACATCTGCTGCAATTCCGTAGTGGAGAACCACGTCAGTTCCCGCTGCCGGTTGGCGCGGCGGGTTCGAAACGCCGCGCCCCACAGCCGCGTGTAGGTGTCGGTGATCTGAGCCCACCGGGGGTCGCCGGTCGCCGCAGCGGCTTCCTCGGCGTGATCAACCATGAAGGCGTAGAACACCTGGGCCTGCGACTGGGTCGAGTCCACCGCGGATGCTGACAACGGCCGGTCTGGTTTGAACTGTGCGGATGGGGATTTCAGGTAGTTGGAAAACTCGGTGAACAACAACCGCAGGGCGGCGCGGTCATCGGCCAACAGCGGGGTGCTGATGTTGCGGGCGGCCAAGAACGGGCCGAGGTGCCTGGCCATGTTGCGAGCACGATCGGCTACCGATGACCAGCGCAGCAATTCCGCGGTTATGGAGGTGCGCAGCCAGAACCGCACGCCCTCACGCAGCCACGGCGGGTGGATCTGGGCAAGTTTGACGACTTTGTCATGGCTGGGTTCATGTTCGCGCTGTGGTATGCGGGGATCAGCCCGCAGATCCCAGATGTCATGGGCCCACCACGGGGCATCGGTGCAGCGCACCGATACGTAAAGATGCAGGTGCTCGATCAAGCCCACGACTTGGCGCCGAGCCCCCGCGGAGGGCAGGCGGGCGTTGCGGCGCTCAAATCGCACCACCGCGTGACGTACGACGTCTTCGGCCGCGAGGTCTGCGATGCTTACTAGAGGCCGGTGATATCGCTGCTGGTGCTCGGCGGCGGCGTCGGTCAAGGCGACGGCCGTCCACTTCAACAGGAACGGCTCGATCTTGCGGATTCCTTCGTGACCGCACAACCACACCCACCACGCCATTTCTTGGCGAAAGCGTTCTGGGACACCGGCGGGGGTGAAGTCGTGGCCGTCGGGATTGTTCAGGTAGCGCTGGTTGCGCACGAATACGGCGTCGAACGGTGCAGCGTCGATGCGGTAGTGCAAAGTTCGCCACGATTCAGGGACCTGCTGCCATTGCCGATCCCACGCGGTGGCCGCCGCGGATCCTGCAGAATCGACGTGACTGTTATGGGGTTGAGTCATGGCTCACCTTCCAGCCGGCGACGAAGCTCTTCCACTGCGCGACCGTGCGCATCTCGGCGTCGGCGGTCACCCACCCGTAGATCGACAGCGTGGTCTGCACATCGGCATGGCCGAGACGGCGCATGACCACGTGTTCAGGCACCCCAGACAACAGCAGAGCGGTGGCGTGGGTGTGCCGCAGCCAGTGAGGAGTCCAATCCTGGGGCAACGCATCAGCATGGGCGGCCGTGAGGGCGTCCACCTTGTCGTAGACGGTTTCCGGGCGTAACGGTGCATAGCGCTGGCCGCGCGCCAGATTGACGAACACGAAGTGCGACGCCAGGTCGGCAACCGCGACGTCGGCGGCCCACCCGATCAGCTGCCACACGTACTCGCTGTAGAGGGCTACCAGATCATCGCCGATGTAGATCCGGCGGGCACCGGACTTGGCTCGTACCCCATGGGGGTGATCGTCGCGGCCGGCCACCAGAATCGACGGCGTGTCACCCCCGGTGATATGGAAATCATTGTGGCGCAATGATAAGGCTTCACCTATCCGAATTCCGGTCTCGGCCAGGACGGCGAAGAACAACCGGTCACGCAAACCCGCCTCGCTGCCGGTCCACTCACCCGACGGCGACTGCACACTGCAGCCATCCAGGATGGTGTTGACTTGATCGGGCAACAACACCGGCGTCTCGCTGCGATTGGGTGCACGCCGGCGGTGCACAGGCACCTCCTGATCACGTCGCGGTCCGACACCAGCCAGGGTGGGGGCATAGCGGCGCCGCGAGGATCGGGCGTGGGAGGAGAACAAGCGGCGGTACGGGCGGGTCAGATCGTGGGCGTCGGCGAAGTACCGGTACATCGACAACACCGCAGCCCCCCGCGGCTGCAACGACGACTCGGCCATCCCAGGCCCGGGCTCACCGATGCGGACCACGCCCGGCAGATCCCCGGTCCGCAGATAACACAGGAACTCGCCAAACAGGCTAGTGGGAAAATCATCCCAGGCCGCGCCGGTGTGTTCGAGCACCGTCCACCACGCCGATAGCCCGTATGCGTAGGCACGCACAGTATTTGGAGACGCGCCCTGATCGGCGAGGAACCGCAAGTACTCCCGGGCAGGTGCAACGGGTAGCCGATCGGCGCCGACCACCGTGTAGGTGTCAGGCCGGTCCGGGAAACACAGCCGCTGCACCCGCGCCACCGTCAGCGGCCTCTCGCGCCGTTCATGGAGTTCTACCGCGACGGAAATCGTCGAGGCGGACCACTTGATGCCGCTCTTCCGGGGCTGATCCGCTAGCGCCGCGCATCCCGACGGCAGCCATCGGGCGCCTGTCAGATGCAGGTGAAGGCCGTTGCGTAGCCAGGAACCATTCGAGCAGATCCGATGGAAATATCATTGACTCGCGTGCGGCCAGCATCGGCACCGAGGCATCCCCGTAGCAGCGTTCCACCCACTTGCGCAGCAGCCGGGGCCGCTCGGGGTCACGTTCGTTCCATCCGGGTTCCGTCATACCCCAGGTATGCCCAGTCTCAGGATTTATCCGTGAATAGAGTTGTGTGGTAAGCATTTTCGCGCGATCAGCGTCGATCAATCCCGAGTCACGCATGTGCATGATCAGCGAACCCAACGACAAGCCCCACTTGTCCTTGAGCGGTTTGAGGTTCAACAGTGACATCACCTGCGGCAACTCCGGCGCCAGCGCGGCGACGGGCGCCAACAACTCGGTGGCGAACCGATTGGCCTCCAACTCCTCGCCCGAGTTCACCGAGCAGTGTCCACGGCTGTGCAACACCAAATGCCCCAACTCATGGGCAACGGTGAATCGGGTCCGTTCCCACGACTCGGATTCGCGCAGCACCACGAGCGGGCGATCCCGGTGTCGTCCCACCCAACTCGAATAACCCAAGTGCTTCTCGTCACGCGCTCTCCCCGGTGTGGCCGCGAACTCGCTCTCCCACTCACCCGGAGTACGCCGACGGACGATCACCGGTGCACCCAATCGCTCAGCTTCATACATCAAATCATCCAGTGGCTCATTAGGTTCCAGCCCCATCGCCTCGCGCAGCCACCCTGCGGCCTGGACCGCGCTCGGCCTGTGATGATCCTTGCCGCAGATCGACGGGATCTTCACATGAGGCAATTTCGACCGCTCATCCAGCTCGCCGAGAAAATCGCCGGCGAGCGAAGCGAATGTCGCCAAGAAGTCCTGCTCGCCAACAGTCATCGACTTTGGCGCCCGGAAAAGCAACTCACCTGCCGAAACGCGAGACTGCGGTTCCGAGCTGAAAAACCGTGCAGGAAAGCGGAACAACTCCGACAGCCGCGCAACCTCATCAGCGGACAACATGATCGTCGAAGACTTCTCGATCTTCGTCTGGCGGGCATTGCTCCAGCCAACCAGGCCCACCACAGAAGTTGCCGTCATCCGCCGCAATAGCCGGGCCTGCCGGACCCGTGCACCAAAAACCTCGATCATCGTGCGCTCGATTCAACATCACCCGAGTGGGAGCCCCGCATGCACCCAGCAGTGTGCACGAGGGCTACGACGATTCCGGCGGCGCTTCCTTCAGTGTCTCCTCGGTGACGCCGTCGGCATCCGCGAAATCCTCGTCCCGGCGCCGCTTTCCGGGCATTGCAACCTCGGTAGCCTGCGCGAACGGATCCATGGTGGGTGCCGTTTTCGCACGCTGCTCCATGATCGGTGGCGGCAGCGGAGTGCTGGCGTAGAGTACCTGAACCTTGTCGGTGAGTATGCCCGCAGCCAAGACCGCACCACCCAAGCCCAGATTGCCTGGCCACCACAGTACATATTGCCGATACCCGGGAGGCTCCGGAATGCCATCCCCGCCGCCGATTGGGTACCCCAATTCCTCCTCGATACTCAGCTGATGCTCGCCGGGCACATACTCCACCGATTCGAGCAGGCTGCCGTCCCAGTTGCGTGGATGTTTGCGCACCCCGATACGAGACCCCTTCCCGTCGACCAGAACAATCCCAAACCCGTTGCCCTTGATCGCCCTCAAAGTCGAGTCCTCGGTCTGGCGACGCCACCTCGAGAACAGCAACGTCTCCAGCAGCGTGCATGACACGGTGATTCCTCGGGGATCGTTGCCCTGATCGACGTACCGGTCCGGAACCTCCGCCAACCTCGCACACAGATCGCCATGCGTTTCGCCCAACACGAGAGCATGCTGCTCGACGAACTTCTCCACCAGCAGTTGTGGATTGTCGTGTAGGTCCATGGGGTGAATTTTTACCCCGGTATCCCACATCTGCCGGCGCGCCACGCCGTGCAAACTCGGAAAATTTTTGGCCAACCATACCTAATAGGATACATGTATACGACGATTAATCTGCAGGTAAACACGCTAATTACTCAATAAAACGTGTTGAACCTCTGATAACCCAGGCAGGTGCTATTGCACGTCGGCCGCGATCGCAACGGCCGGCGGCGGCTCACCGACATCTCGTTGTTGTGCCGCACCGCCTCCGGCATGGTTCAGGCCGCGCCGGTGTGGCACGCCGAGCGGGGAGCGGGTGACCACATCGCCGAATTCCGGGCGCTACTGCGGGATCGGAGGCCGGCATGACCAGCCTCCCGGTCGCCGCGCTCGCGCTGGCCGCGGCGGCGCTGCTCGGCGTCTCGCCGCGCCGCCGGCTGCAGCCGGCCGACCGCCCGGGTCGCCGGATCGGCCGGTGGGGTGTGCTGGGGTCGTTGGGTTGCGGCACCGCGGTGCTGGCCGTGGTCGCCCTGCCGGGAAGCACCTGCCTGGCCGGCGCGGTGCTGGCCGCCACGGCTGCGCTGCGCCACGCCCGCGGCCGCCGGGGCCGGCGCGCGGTGGCGGAATCACGCGCCCTGGAGAGTGCACTCGATGTGCTGGTCGGTGAGTTGCGTATCGGCGCACATCCGGTGCGGGCGTTCGCCGTTGCCGCCGCCGAGACGAGCCACGGCTTCGTGTCCGCCGCCCTGCGTGGCGTGGTCGCGCGAGCCCGGCTGGGCGCCGACGTCGCTACCGGGCTGCGGGATGCCGCCACGTCCTCGGCGCTGCCTTCGCACTGGGAACGGCTCGCGGTGTACTGGGAGCTCGGCGGCGAACACGGGCTGGCGGTGGCCACACTGATGCAGGCCGCTCAAAGTGATATTGCTGCCCGGCAACGGTTTTCCGCGCGTGCCGATGCCGGGATGGCCGGTGCGCGGGCCTCGGCGACCATCTTGGGCTGCCTGCCGGTGCTCGGGGTGCTGCTGGGCGAACTGATCGGGGCCCGTCCGATCGGCTTTCTACTCGGTGGACCCGGTGGGGTGCTGTCGGTGGTCGGAGTGAGCCTGGTCTGCACCGGGCTGCTGTGGTCGGACCGGATCACCCTGCGTGTGGGCGCCGCCCGGTGAGCAGCGCCGCGGTGTTACTGGCCACGGCGATGCTGGTCGCCCCGTCAACGGTGCGGGCACGCGCGGGGCTGCCCCGGCCGGCCCGTCCGGTACGCCGTCGAGCGGTGCCGGGCACCGACGCGCTGGCGTTGGCGGCCGGCCTCGAGGTGTTCGCGCTCTGCCTGGCCGCCGGAATGCCGGTCTCGGCAGCTGCCGCCGCGACCGCCCGCTCTGCGCCGACGCAGCTGGCGGGGATGCTGCGCCGCGGCGCGGAGCTGTTGGCCCTGGGCGCCGATCCCGGGACCGCCTGGTCGGTGCCGTCAGGTGACGCCTGTGACCCGTCGACGGCCGCGGTGCTGCGACTGGCCCGACGATCCGGGTCCTCCGGAGCGGCGCTGGCGGCCGGACTCGGTGAGCTCGCGGCCCACTGCCGCGACGAGGCGGGGCACGCGGCGACCGCCGCCGCGGAGCGGGCCGGCGTGCTGATCGCCGGGCCGCTCGGGGTGTGCTTCCTGCCCGCATTCGTCTGCCTGGGCATCGTGCCGGTGGTGGCCGGCCTGGCCGGCGAGGTGCTGCGGTCGGGCCTGCTGTGAGCCCGCCGATACTTCGCGGAAAAGCCGCGAGAACCCAGAACGGGTGAGGATGAAGGAGGTCCGGTGAGAACACAGATACGGCAGGCGCACAACATGTTTCGAGCCATCCAGCTCAGATTGCTGCTGCTGGCGTCCGACGAGTCCGGGATGTCGACGGTCGAGTACGCGATCGGCACGATCGCTGCCGCAGCCTTCGGCGCGATCCTCTACACCGTTGTCACCGGCGACTCCATCGTCTCAGCGTTGAACCGGGTGATCGGGCGTGCGCTGAACACCAAGGTCTGACGGGCGTTGACCGGTCATGGCCGACTTGCCGGCGAGTCCGGCGCCAGCACGGTGGAGGCGGCGTTCGGGCTGGCGGCGCTGGTCTCGGTGCTGGTGGTGTCTCTGGCCGGGATCAGCGCGGTGTCCGCCCAGGTCCGCTGCCTCGACGCCGCCCGGGAGGCGGCCCGGTTGGCGGCCCGTGGGGACACGCCAGCGGCCACGGCCGTGGTGCGGCGGATCGCGCCGGCCGGCGCGGCGATCCAGCTGCGCTCCGACGGCGAGTTCGTGGTCGCGACGGTCACCGTGCGGCCGGCGCTGCTGCCGGGGCTGGCCGTCCGCGGCGAAGCGGTGTCGGCCGCCGAGCCATCCCGGTGAGGCCGGCGCGGCCACCGTGGCCGCCGCCGCGATGGTCGCGGTGTTGCTGAGTCTCACCGGCGGCGGCGTCCTGCTCGGCGCGGCGGTCATCGCGCGGCACCGCGTGCAGGCGGCCGCCGACCTGGCCGCCGTCGCCGGGGCGACCCGGATCCCCGCCGGGCCGGCTACCGCCTGCGCGCAAGCGCAACGACTCGCCGCGCGAATGGGGGCCCGCGAAAGTCAGTGCACGGTAGACGGACTCGACCTGGTGATCACGGTCGCGGTCGCGGTACCCGGCTGGCGGATCGGTCCGGCCCGCGCGACGGCCCGGGCCGGGCCGGTGCCCTAAAGCTGCGACCGTTCTTGCGATCGCCTAGGACGCGCCGGCAGCCGGACCCAGCCCGGCATCGGCCAGATCCCGCGCGGTGGGCAGGCGCAGCGCGATCAGGCCGGCGTAGGTGCCCTCTTCGAGTTCCACCCGGTTGACGGTCACATGCACCGGCTCCCAACCGCCGTGGGCCTGCCGCAGCCGCAGCACCCCGGTCGTCGGGCCCTGGCTGAAATCGGTTGTCATGCGGGTGATCAGGGCCTCGTCGTCGGGGTGTACCCGGGGCGCGTCCACGGTGCCGCGCCAGTCATAGAACGGGCACGGGTCATCCAGCCACTTCAGCAACCGCCAGTCGGCCAGGTCCACCATGGCGCGGTGCACGCCGGGCTGGGCCAGGCCGTGCAGGATCTGCTGTGCCAGGAAGTCGGGGCGCTGCACGCTGCCGTCGAGTTGTCCGCGCCAGTTCATCCCGCGCGACACCAGGTGTTCACGCCCGCTGGCGGGGTCGGTCTCCCAGGCGGTGCGCGCTACGAAGCCCACCCGGACGGTGTCGCCGCGGAAATCGCTGATATCCCAACTACTGCAGATGGTTTGGCCGGGCTCGGCCCGTATCGCCAGCGCCAGCACCTTGTTCTCGTTCGGGCTGAAGTCGCGGGTGGGCAGTTCCTCGGCGAAGGCCCGGCCGTGGGTGGCCTCCACTTCGGGATCCTTGCCGCTGTTGGCCAGGGATTCCTTGGTGTCGGTGGCGACCCCCAGCGTCAGGTCCCACTTCAGCGGGCCCGGGGTCGGGCGCTCCGGCGGCTCGATGTCGGCCGGCCCGCTCCAGACGTGCACGCCGTGCACCCGGCCGTCGGACATCACCACCGGCTCGGTGCGGATCACCCGATCGCGCTTGGGGGTGATGCTGGCCAGGCTCTGCGCGCTGCGCATCGATTCGGCGATCGCGGTCTGGATCGCGGCCAGGTGGGGGCTTCGACGCAGGAACTGGGCGATCGGCACCAGATTCTTGACCTGGCGGCCCTGCGCGACGACTGCCGGCTCCTCACCGAGTGTCTCCACCAGCAACCAGTCGTGGGCCATAACCTCAGGATTTTACGGCCAACGGTTCACTACCAGCACCTTCAGCGGCCGTTTGCCCTGCTTTGCCGCCAGGCCGCAGGTAGCCCGGTCGGTTTTCGAGTTGCGCCGGTCCCGTACAGCCGGTAACTTACGGCCGCGTCCGGCTCGGTACCGGGTTGGGAACGGTTCGCCTTTTTCGACCGTTCGTCTTGGTGCTCCGTCGGCGCTGCGGCGTGGCGCACGTTGCCACGGCGAGCCCGCGGGATACCGGCTCGGGGGAGTCGGCCGTTCGGGGGGTCGGCCGACTCCCGCAGCCGGGGGGTCAGGCGCCGTTCAGCTTGCCGAGCACCAATCGCAGCACGCGCACCGCGCCGTCCTTGTCCAAGGGCTCGTTGCCGTTTCCGCATTTGGGTGATTGCACACACGACGGGCAGCCGTGCGGGCACTCGCAGGACTCGATCGTCGCGGCCGTGGCCGCCAACCAGGTGGCCGCCGCCCGGAATCCGCGTTCGGCGAACCCGGCGCCGCCCGGGTGGCCGTCGTAGACGAACACGCTGGGCAGCCCGCCGAGGGCGCCGGGACCCACCGCGGTGGACAGGCCCCCGATGTCACCGCGATCGCAGCTGGCCACCAGCGGCAGCAAGCCGATCGCCGCGTGCTCGGCGGCGTGCAACGCCCCCGGAATCCGCGGTTCGGCGATTCCGCACTCGGCCAACGCCTCGGCGGTGACGGTGTAGACCACCGCGGTGGTCGGCAGCGTCGCCGGGGGCAGATCCAGCTCGATGAAGTCCAGCACCTCACCCGTCGGCAGCCGGCGCAGGTAGCCGACGATCTGGCGGGTCACCGTGACCGGCAGCAGGCCGAGGCTGACCGGCCCGAACCGGGCGCGCTCGCCGTCGCCGGTCACGTCGATGTCGGTGATCTCCCGCGCGAACGTCGCGTAACCGGGATCCTCGGCGTGCACGAACGCGATCTGGCGCTCGGTGTCCAACGAGTCCACCAGGTAGCTCTCGCCCTGGTGCAGGTACACCGCCCCGGTGTGCACGGTGGCCGGCGCGCGGCCGGCGTCGACGCTGCCCAGCAGCCGTCCGGTATCGGCTTCCAGAATCACCACCTGCCCGCCGGCCGATCCCCGGATGTCGACTGCCGGATGCGGGTCGAGCCCGGGCGCGGGAAAGTACTTCTCGGCCCGCCGGCGCAGCAACCCGTCGTCGACCAGGCGCTCGGCGACCTGCGCGGCGCCCAACTGTGTTACCTCCGATGTGGTCAGGGGTAGTTCAATGGCCGCGCACAGCAACTGCGGTCCCAGCACATACGGATTGGCCGGGTCGATCACCACCTGCTCGATCGGCTTGTCCAGCAGCGCCGCAGGATGATGCACCAGGTAACTGTCCAGCGGGTCGTCGCGGGCGATCAGCACGATCAGCGCCGTCTGACCGCGCCGGCCCGAACGGCCCGCCTGCTGCCAGAACGAGGTCACGGTGCCGGGGAAGCCGGCGATCACCACCGCGTCCAGCCCGGCGATGTCCACCCCGAGTTCCAGCGCGTTGGTGGTGGCCAGCCCGTACAGTTCGCCGTCGGCCAGCGCGCGTTCCAGGGCGCGGCGATCCTCGGCCAGATAACCCGCCCGGTAGGAGGCGACCTTGTCGGCCAGCTGCGGAGCCACCGATTCCAGGCGGGTGCGGGCCGCCAGCGCGGTGAGTTCGGCGCCGCGGCGGGACCGCACGAAGGTCAGGGTGCGCGCCCCCTCGGCGATCAGGTCGGCCATCACCCGGGCGGCCTCGGTGCCGGCGGCGCGACGCACCGGTGCACCGTTCTCGCCGGTGACGTCGGTGCGCAGGGCGGGCTCCCACAGTGCCACCGTCCGGGCGCCGTGCGGTGAGCCGTCTGCGGTGACCTCGGCGACCGGCTGCCCGATCAGCGTCGACGCGCTGGCCCCCGGTGCCGCGGTGGTAGCACTGGCGAAGATCACCGTCGGCCCCGGACCCGAGCCGTAGCGCGCGCACAACCGGAGCAGCCGCCGCAGCACCATCGCCACATGCGACCCGAAGATGCCCCGGTAGTAGTGGCATTCGTCGACGATCACGTAGCGCAGCCCGCGCAGGAAGACCGCCCAACGGGCATGGTTGCGCAGCATGGACAGATGGATCATGTCCGGGTTGGAGAACACCCAGCGCGACCGCTCCCGGGCGAATCGGCGCAGCTCGGCCGGGCTGTCGCCGTCATAGGCGGTCGGCGCCGCGGCGCCGGCCGCGCCGCATAGCCGCGGAACCGCCGCGGTCAGCGCGTGGGCGGCGCGCAGCTGATCATGGCCCAACGCCTTCGTCGGCGACAGGTACAGCGCCCGGGCGCGCGGATCGGTCGCCAGCGCGTCCAGCACCGGCAGTTGATAGGCCAGCGATTTTCCCGATGCCGTGCCGGTGCTGATCACCACGTGCCGCCCGGCGTGGGCGAGTTCGGCGGCGGCCAGCTGGTGCGACCACGGCGCGGCGATGCCGCGCCCGGTGAAGGCGCCGATGACGTCGGGCTGGGCCCACTCCGGCCAGGCACCGACCTGACCCGCCGACGCCGGCAGGTCGGCGACGTGGCGCAGCGGATTCTCCCCGGGTTCGATGCCGGCGAGGGCGGTGGCTAGCAATTCACCGCCGAAATTCACCGTCATTCACCCCGTCCTTAATCGCCTGCATAGAAAGTCTGCCGCCGTATTGTTCAACCAGCCCCCGGTGATTTCGGCACCGCAGTCTGTCCTCGGCGCGCTGAACATGGTTGACTGATGGGCGGTCGTAGCTTCTGTGTTCGTGTCAAGCCTTCGCAGGATCTGTGGTTGCGGCCGCAGTACCCGCAGGGTAGTGGTCGGTGGCAGCACCGGCCGACCGCCAGGGTACGGCGGCCGGAACAGGCCCGGGGTAGCGAACGGTGCCCCGAACAACGGTGCAATGCACCGGGCAAGAAGAGTAAGGAAAGATCGACAAATGCCACAGGGAACTGTGAAGTGGTTCAACGCAGAGAAGGGCTTCGGCTTCATCGCGCCTGAAGACGGGTCAGCGGACGTGTTTGTCCACTACACGGAGATCCAGGGGTCCGGCTTTCGCACCCTCGAGGAAAACCAGCGCGTGGAGTTCGAGGTCGGGCAGAGCCCCAAGGGCCCGCAGGCCACGGGCGTTCGCGCCGTCTAAGCAACTGGATTCGGCGACACCCCCCGGGCAGCTCCCCCCAACGGAGCAGAACCGGGGGGTTTCGTTTCGGGCGGGTCGGTCCGGTAGGGCCGACCCGGACGCCGCCGGATGGTGCACCGGCTTACTGTCGGTGACGTGAGCCAGCTTTCCTTCTTTTCGGCAGAGTCGGTGCCGCCCAGCGTCGCCGACCTCACCGGGGTGCTGGCAGGTCCCGGACAGATCGTCGTCATGGCGGGCGGCGCGCGACTGTCGGTCGTGGTGGATGCCCAGTGGCGGGCGATGGCCCTGGCCGAGCTGATCAGCGAGGCCGGGCTGCTGCCCGAGATCACCCGCACCGACGAGGACACCCCCTTGGTGCGGACCGCGGTGGATTCCCGGCTGCGCGTCCTGGCCGACGCCTGGACCCGCGGGGCGGTGAAGACCGTGCCGGCCCAATGGCTGCCGGGCCCGCGCGAACTGCGGGCCTGGACACTGGCGGCGGGCGCCGCCGACGCCGACCGCTATCTGCTCGGCCTGGATCCGCACGCGCCGGAGACCTTCGCGCCGCTGGCCTCGGCCATGATGCGGGTCGGGATAGCGCCCACCTTGATCGGCACCCGCGGCAGCAAGCCCGCGTTGCGGATCACCGGTCGGCGCAGGCTGGCACGGCTGGTGGAAAACGTCGGGGAATCACCTCCAGACCCCGAGGCGTTGACCCAGTGGCCGCGTGTCGAGGCGCCGATCCCCGGCCACCTCGGCCACCTTTGAGAGAATTCAGCGCTGTACGCCGGTTTGCGTGGGCACGGCCGTGAGTGCGAGATTGTCAGTTGTCCACCGGCGGCGCGACGTGGCGGTGCGGACAGAAGTGGAGCGTAAGCGCAGTTGGCTGACCCCGGCCGCAACGGCGGCACAAATTCACCCGTGCGGCGACTCGTCATAGTCGAGTCGCCCACGAAGGCACGAAAAATTGCCGGTTACCTGGGCAGTAACTACGTCGTCGAGTCCTCCCGCGGACACATCCGGGACCTGCCGCGCAATGCCGCCGACGTCCCGGCGAAATACAAGACCGAACCGTGGGCACGGCTGGGCGTCAACGTCGACGCCGACTTCGAGCCGCTCTACATCGTCAGTCCGGACAAGAAGAGCACGGTCACCGAACTCAAGGGCCTGCTCAAAGACGTCGACGAGCTCTATCTGGCCACCGATGGTGACCGGGAGGGCGAGGCGATCGCCTGGCACCTGCTGGAGACCCTCAAACCGCGCATCCCGGTCAAGCGGATGGTGTTTCACGAGATCACCGAGCCGGCGATCCGCAATGCCGCCGAGAACCCCCGTGACCTCGACATCGACCTGGTGGACGCCCAGGAGACCCGCCGCGTCCTGGACCGGCTGTACGGCTACGAGGTCTCACCGGTGCTGTGGAAGAAGGTAGCCCCGAAGCTGTCGGCGGGACGGGTCCAGTCGGTGGCCACCCGCATCATCGTGCAGCGCGAACGCGAGCGGATGGCGTTCCGCAGCGCCTCCTATTGGGACGTGGTCGCCCAACTGGACGCCAGCGTCTCCGACCCGGCGGCGTCTCCGCCCACCTTCTCCGCCCGGTTGGTCACCGTCGACGAGCTGCGGGTAGCCAGCGGCCGGGACTTCGACTCCCTGGGCGCGGTGCGCAAACCCGACGAGGTGCGGGTGCTCGACGAGGCCGCGGCCACCGCGCTGGCAGCCGGGCTGCAGGGTGCTTCGCTGACGGTCACGTCGGTGGAGGAGAAGCCCTACACCCGGCGGCCCTACGCGCCGTTCATGACCTCGACGCTGCAGCAGGAAGCCGGCCGCAAGCTGCGGTTCTCCGCCGAGCGGACGATGAGCATCGCCCAGCGCCTCTACGAAAACGGCTACATCACCTACATGCGTACCGACTCCACCACGCTGTCGGCCAGCGCGATCGACGCCGCCCGCACCCAGGCGCGTCAGCTCTACGGCGAGGAGTACGTGTCGCCGTCGCCGCGGCAATACACCCGCAAGGTCAAGAACGCCCAGGAAGCCCACGAGGCGATCCGGCCGGCCGGCGAGACGTTCGCCACCCCCGATGCGGTGCGCAACGAGCTCGGCAGCGACGAGTTCCGGCTCTACGAGCTGATCTGGCAGCGCACCGTGGCCTCCCAGATGGCCGACGCCCGCGGCACCACGCTGAGCCTGCGGATCGGCGGGCAGTCCGCCGGTCAGCAGGTGACGTTCGCCGCCAGCGGCCGCACCATCACCTTCGCCGGGTTCCTCAAGGCCTACGTGGAGACCGTCGACGAGTTGGCCGGCGGTGAGGCCGACGACGCCGAGCGCCGGCTGCCGCAGCTGACCCAGGGGCAGCGGGTGGACGCCACCGAGGCCACCCCGGATGGGCACGCCACGAACCCGCCGGCGCGCTACACCGAGGCCTCGCTGGTCAAGGCGCTCGAAGAGTTGGGGATCGGCCGGCCCTCGACCTACTCGTCGATCATCAAGACCATCCAGGACCGCGGCTACGTCTACAAAAAGGGCAGCGCGCTGGTCCCGTCCTGGGTCGCGTTCGCCGTCATCGGGCTGCTTGAGCAGCATTTCCGCCGGCTGGTCGACTACGATTTCACCGCGGCGATGGAAGACGAGCTCGACGCGATCGCCGCCGGCCGGCAGCGCCGCACCGACTGGCTGCACAATTTCTACTTCGGCGGCGACTACGGCGTGGACGACTCGATCGCCCGCGCCGGGGGCCTCAAGAAGCTGGTCGGGGTGAACCTGGAGGGCATCGACGCCCGGGAGATCAACTCGATCAAGCTGTTCGACGACGAGCAGGGCCGCCCGGTCTATGTCCGGGTCGGCAAGAACGGCCCGTACCTGGAGCGCATGGTCGCCGGCGATGACGGCGAGCCGACCCCGCAGCGGGCCAACCTGGATGACTCGCTGCCGCCGGACGAACTGACCCTGGCGATGGCCGAGGAACGCTTCGCCACCCCGCAGGAGGGCCGGCTGCTCGGCATCGACCCGGACACCGGCCATGAGATCGTCGCCAAAGACGGCCGGTACGGCCCGTACGTCACCGAGATCCTGCCGCCGCCCCCCGACGACGATTCCGGAAGCACTGCCAAGAAGGGCAAGAAGCCGACCGGGCCCAAGCCGCGCACCGGCTCGCTGCTGCGCAGCATGGATCTGCAGACAGTGACCCTCGACGACGCGCTGAAGCTGCTGTCGTTGCCGCGGGTGGTCGGTATCGACCCGGCGACCGGCGACGAGATCACCGCGCAGAACGGCCGCTACGGTCCGTATCTCAAGCGCGGCACCGACTCACGGTCGCTGTCGACGGAGGAGCAGATCTTCGACATCACCCTCGAGGAAGCGCTCAAGATCTACGCCGAGCCGAAACGCCGTGGCCGGCAAGCCGCTGCGGCGCCACCGCTGCGCGAGTTGGGTGCCGATCCGGCGACCGGAAAGCCGATGGTGATCAAGGACGGCCGGTTCGGGCCGTACGTGACCGACGGTGAGACCAACGCCAGCCTGCGCAAGGGCGACGAGGTGGCCTCGATCACCGATGAGCGCGCCGCGGAGCTACTCGCCGACCGGCGAGCGCGGGGACCGGCCAAGAAGGCCGCCAAGAAGACCACCCGCAAGGCGCCGGCGAAAAAGGCCGCTAAGAAGACAGCCCAGCGCTGAGTCAGTCCGCCGCGGCCGACGTCTCGGCGTTCTCGGCCGGGATCGCTTCGACCACAGCAAGATTCAACGGCCGCGCCAGCTGAGTGGGCACGGCGCGACCACGCAGCTCGACGATCTCGCCGACCTCCCAGCACAGTGCCTCGGAGTCGACCGCCCCGCTGACCGCCACCGCCGAAGCCAGCACGTGGCCCTCCTCCAGCTTGGCCAGCTCGGTCAGGCGGGCGGCCTCGTTGACCGGGTCCCCGATCACGGTGTATTCGAAGCGGGCCCGGGCCCCGATGTGCCCGGCGATGGCTCGGCCGGCGGAGACGCCGATGCCGAACTCCTCCGAGCCGAGCACCGGCAGCAGCCCGTCGTGCAGTTCCCGGGCCGCCGCCAGCGCGGCGCTGCAGGCGTCCGGGTGCTCGATCGGCGCGCCGAAGATCGCCAGCGCGGCATCACCCTGGAATTTGTTGACGAAACCGCCGTGGATCCCGACGGCCTCCACCACCACCCGGAAGAACTCGTTGAGCAGGTTGACCACCTCGCTGGGTGGCCGCGTCGACGCGAGCTGGGTGGAGCCCACCAGATCGATGAAGAGCACCGCGACGTCGCGTTCCTGGCCGCCCAGTTCGGTGCCGCGCTCGAGTGCACGCCGCGCCACGTCCTCGCCGACGTAGCGCCCGAACAGGTCGCGCAGTCGCTGCCGCTCGGCCAGATCACGCACCATGTCGTTGAAACCGGCCTGCAGCAGGCCGAGTTCGCTGGCGTCGTAGATCTGCATGTGCGCGTTGTAGTTACCGCGCTGCACCTCCCCGAGCGCCCAGCGCAGCTGGCGCAGCGGGTCGGCGATCGACATCGACACCAGCGCGGTGCCGGCCAGCCCGATGACCAGTGCGGCCAGCGCCATCAGCAGGATCGGGGTGAACAGCTTGTCCGGTGAGGCGTCGAGCAGGGAGGCCTTGCCGGCCAGCACCGACACCACGATCGCCACCAGCGGCACCCCGGTGGACAACAGCCAGGTCAGCAGCTGGCGCAGGATCACCCCGGGCGCCCGCAGATTCTCCGGCGCCCCGCCGCGCAGTGCCGCGACCGCCACCGGGCGCAGCACCCGCTCAGATTGCAGATAACCGATGATGGCGGTGGCCGCCGCACCGAGCGCGGTGGCGGTGATGACCACCGGGACGACGTCGTTCACCACCGGCCAGCTGATGATGACGAACACCACGCCGCCCACCATCCAATAGCCGATGCTGATCAGCGAGCGATAGAACGGCATCCGCAACGCGCGGGAGCGCGCCAGTTCGGTGGCGTCGGAGTCGGCGTCGGGGTCGGGGCCGGTGAGCCGCGCCTCCCGGCGTTGCCAGCGGAACACCGGCATCAGCAACGAGGTGCTCAGCGAGAATCCGACGCAGAACAGGCACAGCAGGGTGAGCGCGAAGACGATCAGGTTGGTCCGCGGCAGGTCCTGCAGGTTGATTCGATCCTCGTCCGGCAGGCCGAACCGCAGGAAACCGAACACGAACAGCGCGCCGATGATGTCGGCCTGCAGCATGCTCAGCGTGAACACCGGCCAGGGCGTCCTGACCACCCAGCGGACGAATCGGCTGATCCGCCCGCCCAAGGTCCTGGTGCTCACCAGAACACCGTATCCGGCGCCCCGACAAAGCCGGAGTCGTTATGTCCTTGTCACCGGTTACTGTGACCGATGATGTCCGGCGTATTCGCGCGATTGGTGGGTCAACAGGCGGTAGAAGCCGCGCTGTTGGCCGCCGCCCATGCGTCGCGGCATGATTCATCTCACAGTGGCACGACCGCCGGTGGGATGTCGCACGCCTGGCTGATCACCGGGCCGCCCGGTTCGGGCCGGTCGGTTGCGGCACTGTGCTTCGCGGCCGCCCTGCAGTGCACCGCTGACGGCGCCGAGGGCGGTCCGGGCTGCGGGCAGTGCCGGGCCTGCACCACCACGATGGCCGGCACGCACGCCGATGTGCGCCGCGTGGTGCCGGAAGGGTTGTCCATCGGCGTCGACGAGATGCGGGCCATCGTGCAGGTCGCTTCCCGGCGGCCCGGAACCGGCCGGTGGCAGATCGTGGTGATCGAGGACGCCGACCGGCTCACCGAGGGCGCGGCCAACGCGCTGCTCAAGGTCGTCGAGGAGCCGCCGCCGTCGACGGTGTTCCTGCTGTGCGCCCCCTCGGTCGATCCGGAGGACATCGCGATCACCCTGCGGTCGCGGTGCCGGCACGTGGCGCTGGTGACACCGGCGCCGGAGGCGATCGCCCAGGTGTTGATCGACACCGACGGGCTCGACGGCGAAACGGCGGCCTGGGCGGCGGCGGTCAGCGGTGGCCACGTGGGCCGGGCCCGGCGGCTGGCCACCGATCCGGAGGCCCGTCAGCGCCGTCAGCGGGCGTTGGCGCTGGCCCGCGATGCGGCCACCCCGTCCCGGGCGTTCGCCGCGGTCGACGAGTTGGTGGCGGCCGCCGAGTCCGAGGCCCGGGATCTGACCGCCGAGCGGGCCGAGGCCGAGACCGAGGAGCTGCGCACCGCGCTGGGCGCCGGCGGCACCGGCAAGGGCACCGCCGGGACGCTGCGCGGCACCGCCGGGGTGATCAAGGATCTGGAGCGCCGGCAGAAGTCTCGTCAGACCCGGGCCTCGCGTGACGCACTGGACCGGGCCCTGATCGATCTGGCCACCTATTTCCGGGATTCGCTGCTGGTCGCGTCCGGGGTGGCTACGGCGCGGCCCAACCATCCGGACATGACCGATGCGGTGGCGGCGATGGCCACCCATGCGCCGGCGGAGGCGCTGTTGCGCTGTATCGAGGCGGTGCTGGAATGCCGCGAGGCGCTGGCGGTCAACGTCAAGCCCCGCTTCGCCGTGGGGGCCATGGTCGCCACCATCGGACAGGCGCTGCGGGCCGACCTGTAAACTCGGCTGGTCCCCGTGCGGGACATGCCGCCTTAGCTCAGTCGGTAGAGCGATTCACTCGTAATGAATAGGTCAGGAGTTCGATTCTCCTAGGCGGCTCCATGGTTTCTTCGGCTCTTCCGAGGACTCTCCGGCCGGCTCCACCACCGGCAACCGCACCCGGAACACCGTGGCGCCCTCGGTGGATTCCGCGCCCACCGAACCACGGTGCGCGCTGACGATCGAGGCGACGATCGCCAAGCCCAGCCCGGTGCTGCCGGGCTTCGCCGAGCGGGCCTTATCGGCCCGGACGAACCGCTCGAACAGGTGCGGCACCATCTCGGCGTCGATCGCCGGGCCGTCGTTGGCCACCATCAACTCCGCGACCGGACCGCCCACCGCGGCGCGGTCCTCGGTGATGGTGGTCGTGACGGTCACCCCGGCCGGGGTGTGCACCCAGGCGTTGTTCAACAGATTCGTCACCACCTGGTGCAGCCGGGCGCGGTCCCCGCGGACCCACACCGGGGCCTCGGGCAGATCCTTGACCCAGTGGTGACTGGGAGCGGCCGCCGCCGCGTCGTTGACCGCGTCGGCCACCAGATCGGCCAGGTCGACGTCTTCGATGTGCAGGTCCTGGCCTTCGCCGAGCCGCGACAGCAACAGCAGCTCCTCGACCAGCGACGCCATCCGCTGCGCCTCGGATTCGATGCGGGCCAACGCGTATTCGGTGGTCGGCGGCAGCGTGGAACTGTCTTGGCGGGTCAGCTCGGCGTAGCCCTGGATCGCCGCCAACGGGGTGCGCAGTTCGTGACTGGCGTCGGTGATGAACTGCCGCATCCGCCGGTCGGCTTCACTGCGATACGCCAAGGCGCTATCGACGTTGTCCAGCAAGCGATTCAACGCGCCGGCGACGATACCCACCTCGTTGTCGGGGTCGACGTCGTCGTCGGCCACCCGGATGGTGATGCGTTCATCGC
The DNA here is from genome assembly GCF_059813225.1 of Mycobacterium sp. NGS16. NCBI lineage: Bacteria > Bacillati > Actinomycetota > Actinomycetes > Mycobacteriales > Mycobacteriaceae > Mycobacterium > Mycobacterium sp. NGS16. Next base: position 2,163 of record NZ_JCALEE010000002.1, on the reverse strand, counting down.
CATCGGTAAGCGGCATCGCGGCCACCGAGGCCGCGGTGGCCGCGACCCGGCGCAGCGGGCGCAACGCGTAGCTGACCACGGTGATCGTCAAGCCGGCGGTGATCAGCAACGCCACCGTGTAAAGCGCTGCTGCAGAGGCCATTCGACGGGCGACGGTACGGTTCGCCAGGTTCAGTGAGCCGCCGATGAACAGCAGATCGTCATCGTCGATGACGCGGGTTTCCACCCGGTAAGTGCCCAGGCTGCCCAGTTCCATGGTCTGCGGGGGCCCGTTGCGCCAATGGTGCGCGCCGATGGCGGCCACCACGTCGGCCGGCGCCGGATAGGGTTCCTCCTCGGTGAACACCGCCGAGCCGATCACCGCGCCATTGCGCAGCACCGCCAGCACATTGCCTGGCGTCTGATCACTGAAACCGAGCATGGCCCGCCCAATGGTCGACATGCCGTCGGGGCCAACGATGTTCTCGACGCTGCGGTATTTGGCGAAGGAATGACTGAAGGCATTGAGCGACTCGGACACATCGGCGTCGCTGGTCGCGGTGACGTAGCTGCGCAGGCTCAGCACCGACACCACACCGACGGCCGCGAACGCCACCGTGACCACGGCTGATACCCCGAGCACCAACTGCCGGCGCAGTGCTCGCGGACGCCACCACGGCGACGAGCGCATCATCCCGGCGGCTTCAGCATGTAACCCACTCCTCGCACGGTGTGGATCATCGGCTCCCGATCGACGTCGATCTTCTTGCGCAGGTAGGAGATATAGAGGTCGACGATGCTGGTGCGGCCGGCGAAGTCGTAATTCCAGACCCGGTCCAGGATTTCCGCGCGGGCCAGCGCCCGTCCCGGATTGCGCATCAAAAATCGCAGCAGCTCAAACTCGGTGCTGGACAACGACACCGGCACGTCGCCGCGGCTGACCTGTCGGCTGGCGCCATCGAGTGTCAGCTCGCCGACGGTGAGCGCCTCGTCGACCGGCGGCATCAGCTGGGCGGAACGGCGCAGCAGTCCGCGCAGCCGGGCGACCAACTCCTCCAGGCTGAACGGCTTGGTCATGTAGTCGTCGGCGCCCGACGTCAGACCGGTGACCCGGTCGGTGACCGAGTCGCGGGCGGTGAGGAACAGCGTCGGAATGTAGGCGTCGGATTCGCGGACCCGTTGCAGAATCTGTAGCCCGTCGATGTCGGGCAGCATGATGTCGAGAACCAGCAGATCGGGCTCGCCGCTGTGGAACTTGCTGACGGCATCACGCCCGTTGTGGGCGACGTCGACAACCCACCCCTCGTAGTGCAGGGCCATCGTCACCAGATTGGTCAGTGCCGGCTCATCGTCGACCAGCAGCACCCGGATCGGTGATCCGTCGGGCCGACTGATCTGCGGCAGTTGCCCGAGGATCGCTTTGCGCGGACTGCGGTGGTCCGAGTTACCCGACATCGGTCATCATTTTCCACCCCGGCTTGGGTCAGTCGCCGAGAAGGCGTTGCTTGCGTTGGGTGAACTTCTCCTGGGATAGCACGCCGGAGTCGCGCAGTTCGACGAGCGCGCGCAGTTCGGCGACGACGCCGATCGCCTTCGACTTGGCCGGCTTGTCCGGATCTTCGGCTTCTTCGGCCGGCTTCGGTGGTGTTGCCGTGGGATTGGGCTGGGTGGCCATCGGTCGCCCGCGGCCCGGCGCCGCCGAGCCGGCCATGGCGCGACCGGCCATGCTGGACAGGGCCATCTCGGCGTAGGGGGCTTCGGCTCCGGCGGCGGCCGCTGCGGCGGTGCCCGATTGCGCTGAGACCAAAGCGACTTCGCGTAGCGCCGACGGTGCGGCGGCCGCCCAAGCCTGCGGCACCGACAGCGAACCCAGCGGCACCGCCTTGCCCATGCTCGCCCACGTCGCACCGGCCGGGCCGGCGGCGGATCCCAAGGCGCCGACGGCAGGCGTGGCCTGGCCGATCAGACCCAGACCGCCCAGCGCTCCAAGGCCTTCTGCGCCTTCAGGAAATGCCAGCTCGCCCAACGTGATCGCCAGCCCGCCGAACGCGCCACCGAGGCCGATTCCACCGAAGGGGCCGACGCTGCCCACTTCCAGCACCGCGCCCGCCAGGTCGAATGCCAAACCGGGCGAGATCGCACCTTCGGAGGTGCCGGCGGCGGGTGCGGCTAGTTGGGTGGCGG